>NZ_CP020104.1:6695833-7900000 GCF_002056795.1 Spirosoma aerolatum
TTTGTATCCGTAAATTATAACGATTTTTCAACTTCTACCGGATCGGGCAACTATACGAATTCAACCAATCCGGCTCATATTGCCAGTGCCTCTCAGGTTGGGGCGCTTTGGGGCACGGTTTACAACAAACAAACCAAAACCATATTTACCTCATCGGTACTGCGTCGGCATGCTGGTTTGGGCCCATTAGGGCTGGGCGGTATTTATGCCATCAATCCAACCACCAATGCGGTCAGTAATTTTCTGGACGTCACCAACCTGGGTATCAACGTCGGATCAGCCAGCGTAGGTAGCAATGTCAGCCGTGGATTATCGGCCAGCGCTATTTCGTTTAGCCATGATTCGGCCGCCTTTGCACAGGTCGGTAAAGTTGGTATTGGCGGCTTAACTATTTCGTCGGACGGCAACCAGCTTTATTTCGTCAACCTATTCGATAAAAAAGTCTACCGCTTAGATATCTCAGCCTATAATGCGGGCGGTGCATCGCCAACTACGTCGACTTCATTTGCCATCCCCAATGGCTGCTCGAATGGCAATAATTCCCGACCCTGGGGTATCAAATACCATAAAGGCAAGGTATACGTAGGCGTCATCTGCGATGGGTCAGTAACGGACAATCGGTCGGATATGCGGGCTTTTGTGTATGCCCTGGACCCTGTAGCCAATACCTGGAGTACTATTTTTGACTTCCCCCTGACCTATCCGAAAGGCCCGGCACTGCTGAACGATGATATACAGGCAGGAGCCGCTTCGAACAACTGGCGCACCTGGACAGATAACTTTGATCAACTGGTCTTTGTCGATGGGCATTACCTGTTGCGTAGCCAGCCTATTCTGTCGGGGATTGAATTCGACATCGACAACTCGATGGTACTCGGCTTTGCTGACCGCACAGGGTTACAGGGGGCGGCCGATAATTATGGCACACGGGCAGCCGACACCAAATTGTATTATGCCATTAGTGGTGGTGATATACTCCGGGCAGCCAATATCAATGGTGTTTACATTCTGGAAAACAATGCAAAGGTCGCTGGTATTACCGGTGCTTTACCAAACAATAGCCAGGGACCAGGTTCGGGCGAATTTTATAATGACGACTTCGTTCAGGTTGGTATTTTGGTCCATACCGAGAATGCGCTGGGAGGTCTGGCTATACGTCCGGGTTCAGGAAACGTGCTGACTTCGGCAATGGACCCCTTGAACGAAGTACCCTATGCCAATGGATTCCGCCAGTTTTCAAACGCCAACGGCTCGATTCAGTCATCCTATGTAGTTTTTCAGAACGGAAACTTCCAGAAATCGGTCGGTTTGGGTGACTTTGAGTTAGGTTGTACTACGCCTACTTTCATTGAAATCGGTAACCGTGTCTGGTTCGACACCGATAATGATGGAATTCAGGACCCCTGCGAACAGAGTTTGTCGGGTGTTAATGTCTCGTTATATAAAGCAGGAGCGGTTGTAGCGACCACAACGACGAACGCGAATGGCGAGTATTACTTCTCATCAAAAAGCAAACTGACCAACGGTACCTGGAATGGCACAGGGGCGGATACAACACTTCTGCCCAACACAGCCTATCAGGTGGTATTCGGAACTGGCGGCCAGTTTACAGGTGGTTCGCTTACTATTAGCTCGAATCGGTATCAGCTTACCCAGGCACTAAGCACTGCTCCTACCGCCAGTACACTGAACGATTCCAACGTTCAACTGGCAACAATCGGTGGCAATAGTTTACCGGCTATCAGTTTCACTACGGGCGGGGCCGGTACAGTCAATCATACCCTCGATGCTGGTTTTACCTGTGCGCCAGCCGTAATCGCCAGTCTTGTGGCCACCCCTGCTGTCTGCGTAGGCCAAACGGTAACGGCTAATAGTGCCCGTATCGATCTGACAGGGGTTCAGAATGGAGATAAAGCATTCTTATACACAGCCGGTCCAGCGCCATCGTACACAGCCGTTAGCGGACAACCCGTATCTTCCTCTGCGGTTTCGTTTACTGGATTAGCCGACCCTGCTACATCGGCTGGGCAGAGTTACTCGATCATTGTCTATAGCGGTCCAGTCTGCTCAACGGTGGTCTCGGTAACGTTGGCCAAAGCCGTTTGTGGCACCTGTGCCATAGGGGTAGCGGCAACACCAGGAGCCTGCCAGGCGGCAACCAACAGCTACACGGTTACCGGAACCGTTAGCCTGACCAGCGCTACTGCCGGACTTGTCACGGTGACGGATGGCAGCAGTACTACCTCATTCAGTGTTTCCGTAGGGCAAATTTCAGCGACCTATTCCTTAACAGGTTTACTCTCTAATGCCAGCCTACATACGGTAACGGCTACGTTACCCGGATGCAGTACGGCAACCACAACTTATACGGCCCCTGCCTCGTGTTCGGTGGCACCATCATGCGGTTTGGCAATGGTGGTTACCCCCGGCCTGTGTACATCCGCGACAAATACTTATGCACTCTCGGGCACGATTACGTCAACCAATGTACCAGCCAGTGGTACGCTGACAATAAATTCGGATGCATTTACGCCCAGAAGTCTTACATTACCGGCAGGCAATGCTTCAGGAACCTTCAGCTATTCAGGCTTAGTGAGTAATGGCCAAACCTATACCATCACGGCCAGCTATTCCAACTCAGCCTGCGCTCCTGTCAGCCAGACCTTTACCGCACCTGTTTCCTGCTCGGTAGCTCCGCCCTGCTCGCTCAGTGCCGTAGCTACAGCGGGACAATGCAGCACAGCCACCAATACCTATTCTGCTTCGGTTGTCGTGAGTCTGACCAACAGTTCGGCCGGTACGCTCACCGTTAGTTTACCCGGCACCAGTCCAATCAGTCAAACGATTGCGGCTAACACCCCCACTTTCACGGCTGTCTTCAACGGACTAGTCTCCGATGGTCTTAGCCATACGGCCACCATCAGCCTGCCCGATTGCGGTACCACTACAGCCACCTTCACCGCTCCAGCTTCCTGCTCCATCGCCCCTGTCTGCTCGCTCAGTGCGGTGGCTTCGGCCGGAACCTGTAGCTCAGCTACTAACACCTATTCGGCTTCGGTAACCGTGACCGTACTCAACCCTGTGGCGGCTACCCTGACGGTTAATCTGGCAGGAGGCTCACAGACCTTCTCCACCACGGCCAATGCCCAGAACACCTTCACGGCTGTCTTCAACGGGTTGGTCTCCGATGGACTCAGTCATACGGCCACCGTTAGTCTGCCCGGTTGTGGCACGACCACTGCCACCTATACCGCTCCAGCCAGTTGTTCGGTGGCTCCAGTTTGTTCCATCAGTGCGGTGGCTACGGCTGGTCAGTGTGCTACGGCCACCAACACCTATTCGTCAACAGTAGTGGTAACGGTCAACAATCCAACATCGGGTACGCTTTTAATTACGGACGGTACGCAAACCCAGCCGTTCGCTACCACTGCCGGTGCAACCAATACCTTTACGGTTATTTTCCCTGGATTAGTCTCCAATGGCAGTACGCATTCTGTAGTGGCCACACTGCCGGGTTGTTCGACAGCAACGACAACGTATACAGCACCAGCGAGTTGCTCGGTAGCACCTGGCTGTAACCTGAGTGTAACGGCTAGTGGCTCCAACTGTAATCCGGCTACGAACCAGTACGTATTGAGTGGAACGATAAACCTGACCAACAGCCCGACCAGTCAAACTCTGACCCTAACGGATGGCAGCTATGTCCGTTCGCTAACGGCCAACGCCGGTACAACGTCAATTGCTTTCAGCTACACAACCCTGCAAAGCGACGGAGCCGTACATACGGTGACGGTGACCAGCAGTGCCTCGGCCTGCGCTACCACCAGCACCACGTATACAGCCCCTGCCAGTTGCTCGGTGGCTCCGGTTTGCTCGATCAGCGCCGTGGCCACACCCGGACTCTGCAGCACCGCCACCAACACATTCTCCAACACGGTAACGGTTACGATGAACAACCCAACTACCGGAATACTAACGGTTACGGATGGAGTTAATAGCGTAACCTTTACCGTTCCGGCTTCAACAGGGACGACTACTGCCGTCGCTACCTTCAATGGCATCGTATCCAATGGGGCTTCGCACACAGTAACGGCCACTTTACCCGGTTGTTCAACGACAACAACAACCTACACAGCCCCCGGCTCGTGTACACAACCGACTGGTACGCAACTGACCTTATCGAAATACGTCAGCAAACCTAAAGCTAAACTTGGTGACGTACTGACCTATACTGTTGTATTGACCAATACAGGCAGCACAACGGCCACTAATGTTGCGGTTCGCGATTCGATGACAACGGGACTACGTTATGTAGGCGGTTCAGCTACTGCTCCGACAGGTACAACCTTCAATCAGGGAACCCCGCTTAGCACTTGGACAGTAGGAAGTCTTACTCCCTCTCAGAGCTTTACGCTAACTTACCAGGCCATTGCCGACAGCTCGGGGATTCTGTATAACAAAGCAACCATACCGGGCGATACAGCTAAAGTATGTACTACGATTCCGGTACAGGTTTGTACAGGCGATGTTTATCTGTTCAGACTGAACGCACCCGCTGGCCGAACCAGTTATAAGTGGTACAAAAACGGCGTATTGATCGTAGGGCAGACGACGCATATCCTCGACATTACGACACCTGGAAGCTACAGTTTGGCTGCCGATAGTTTATCGGGTCTATGCCCTAGTTTTAGTTGCTGCCCCTTCATTGTTGAGGAAGATACGCTGCCAACGTTCCAGGCTTCAGCCCTGGCGGCTACCTGTGCAGGTGGTTTGGTGCAGGCAAACGGTCAACTCGTGTTAAGCAACTTCAAAACAGGATACACCTATCAATATTCCACAGGCACTGATTTCAATGAATCCGCTCCACTCTCAGGAACCGCCCAAACGATTCCGGTCAATGGAATAATTGCGAACAATTTACCAAATCCGGTTTCGGCTCAGGCGTATACAGTAAGGGTTTTCAACAGCAGCGGTTGTTATACGGATGTTACAGTCACCTTAAATCCGACCGCATGTATCTGCTCATTATCGGCCGTAGCCACGCCAAGCCAGTGTAATACGGCGACTAATACCTATTCGGCTCTGGTGGCCGTCAGCCTGACAAATTCATTGACTGGCACCATCACGGTGAGTATTCCTGGAGCATCACCCGTTAGCCAGACAGTAGCCGCCAATACATCGGTGGTAACGATCACAGTTCCTGGCCTGCCATCAGACGGCGCTATTCATACAGCAACGGTATCCCTACCTGGTTGCTCGACAGCTACAGCGGTTTACTCCGCTCCGGCCTCCTGCTCGGTAGCTCCGCCCTGCTCGCTCAGTGCCGTAGCTACGGCGGGACAATGCAGCACGGCCACCAATACCTATTCTGCTTCGGTTGTCGTGAGTCTGACCAACAGTTCGGCCGGTACGCTCACCCTTAGCTTACCCGGCACCAGTCCAATCAGTCAGACCATCAGTGCCAATACCAGCTCGTTCACGGCTGTCTTCAACGGACTAGTCTCCGATGGTCTTAGCCATACGGCCACCATCAGCCTACCCGGTTGCGGCACTACAGCGGCCAGCTATACCGCGCCGACAAGCTGTTCAGTAGCGATTCCAGTTCTGGCCTTAACTGTAACGCCCGGAACTTGCCAGAGTGCAACCAACCAGTATTCTATTTCGGGAACGCTTTCACTCACCAATGCTCCGGCCAGTACAGTTATCTTCTCAGATGGCCTTGTGGCGACTACCGTATCGGTCAGTGCAGGCGCTACTTCCGTAGCGTATACGCTGGCAGGTTTGAGCAGCGGGACAGGCTCACATACGGTAACGGCCAGCTTAGTTGGTCAGGTGGTCAGTGCGACCTATACCGCTCCGACTAGCTGTTCAGTAGCCCCTGTCTGCTCAATGACGGCTATTGCCACACCAAGTCAGTGTATGCCAGGCACCAACACGTACTCGGCACTGGTTGCGGTAAGCTTAAGCAATCCAGTGAACGGTACCATTACGGTGAGTATTCCTGGAGCATCACCCGTTAGCCAGACAGTAGCCGCCAATACATCGGTAGCTACCGTAGTAGTCCCCGGCTTGCTTTCTGATGGAGGGATTCATACCGCAACCGTAACACTACCCGGCTGCTCAACGACCACATCGGTGTATTCGGCACCTGTTTCCTGCTCGGTAGCTCCGCCCTGCTCGCTCAGTGCCGTAGCTACGGCGGGACAATGCAGCACGGCCACCAATACCTATTCTGCTTCGGTTGTTGTGAGTCTGACCAACAGTTCGGCTGGTACGCTCACCCTTAGCTTACCCGGCACCAGTCCAATCAGTCAAACGATTGCGGCTAACACCCCCACTTTCACGGCTGTCTTCAACGGACTAGTCTCCGACGGTCTTAGCCATACGGCCACCATCAGCCTGCCCGATTGCGGTACCACTACAGCCACCTTCACCGCTCCAGCTTCCTGCTCCATCGCCCCTGTCTGCTCGCTCAGTGCGGTGGCTTCGGCCGGAACCTGTAGCTCAGCTACCAACACCTATTCGGCTTCGGTAACCGTGACCGTACTCAACCCTGTGGCGGCTACCCTGACGGTTAATCTGGCAGGAGGCTCACAGACCTTCTCCACCACGGCCAATGCCCAGAACACCTTCACGGCTGTCTTCAATGGGTTGGTCTCCGATGGACTCAGTCATACAGCCACCGTTAGTCTACCCGGTTGTGGCACGACCACTGCCACCTATACCGCTCCAGCCAGTTGCTCGGTAGCTCCGCCCTGTTCCATAACTGCCGTCGCTACGGCTGGTCAGTGCGCCACCGCTACCAACACCTACTCGGCTCTGGTAGTGGTTAGCCTGACGAATCCTGTCAACGGCACCATCACGGTCAGTATTCCTGGAGCCTCTCCTGTCAGCCAGACGGTAGCCGCCAACGCATCAGTGGCAACCATCTCCGTGCCCGGCCTGCCTTCTGATGGCGCTATTCATACGGCAACGGTAACGTTGCCCGGCTGCTCGACTACTACGGCCGTATATTCGGCTCCAGCTTCCTGCTCCGTAGCTCCACCCTGCTCGCTCAGTGCCGTGGCTACGGCAGGAACCTGTAGCACGGCCACCAACACCTACTCGGCTTCAGTAACGGTAACGGTTTTGAATCCTTCAAACGGGACGCTTAGCGTGAATTTGGGCGGAAATACGCAAACAGTCTCTACAACAGCCAATGGTCAGAATACCTTCACGGTTATCTTTACGAACCTGCCTTCAGATGGACTCACTCATACGGCCACCGCGAGTCTGCCGGGCTGTGGTACATCCACAAGTAGCTATACGGCCCCTTCCTGCTCAGTCGCGCCGGTTTGTTCCATAACTGCCGTCGCTACGGCTGGTCAGTGTACCACCGCTACCAACACCTACTCGGCTCTGGTAGTGGTTAGCCTGACAAATCCTGTCAACGGCACTATCACGGTCAGTATTCCTGGAGCCTCTCCTGTCAGCCAGACGGTAGCCGCCAACGCATCAGTGGCAACCATCTCCGTGCCCGGCCTGCCTTCTGATGGCGCTATTCATACGGCAACGGTAACGTTGCCTGGCTGCTCGACTACTACGGCCGTATATTCGGCTCCAGCTTCCTGCTCCGTAGCATCGACCTGCTCCATGAGTGCTGTCGTTACGGCAGGGGTATGTCAGTCAGCAACCAACACATTTACGACAAAGGCGGTCATCACGTTGGCTAACCCAGTTACAGGCATACTCACCGTGACCGATGGCCCTACTAGTATGACCTTTGCCACTGTGACGGGCGCTAGTGCATCCTTTACGGCTACGTTTGCCAATCTGGTTTCGGATGGTTCCAGCCATACGGTCGTCGCTTCGCTACCGGGCTGCTCAACAACTGTAAGCACCTATACCGCTCCGGCTAGCTGTAGCGTTGGCATGACTATATCCGTAACAGATCCGGGTGTGTGTCAGCCCAATACGAACACCTATAACACAACGGGTGTCATTGCACTGACCAACGCTCCTGCGGGTATTATGACGATTTCAGACGGTATACTCAGCCTGACCGTAACGGTTGCGGCCGGAACTACATCAGTACCGTATTCCATGATGGGACTATTAAGTGGCTCAGGACTACATACGGTGACGGTGAGCTTTGCCGGACAAACGGCTCAGACAACCTACATGGCTCCTGTTCCATGCTGCGTATCACCCGTCTGTGTTCCCATACGAATCAAGCGGGTACGGTAGAGAACCTCTTGATCGCAATTCAGAAAGCCCTCTGACCGTCTGGTTGGAGGGCTTTCTGTTCGTTTGTGTGACTAGATGCCGGTGAATTTAGGATTAGCAGCCGGTACGCCAACTTTTAAGTAGTTGATTTTGTTACCCGAACAGAGAGATACTGATTCATCTGTTATCTTTGCGGCTCATTTGCCAACGAGGGCATTACAACCTATTATGTTATCCATCAGTAATTTACAAGCCTCTATCGGCGACAAAGAAATATTACGAGGTCTCAATCTGGAAGTCAACCCCGGTGAGGTTCACGCAATTATGGGTCCTAACGGTGCAGGAAAAAGCACCCTGGCATCTGTATTGGCAGGTCGGGAAGATTACGACGTAACGGGCGGCAGCGTTACCTTCGACGGTAAGGACTTATTGGACATGGCCCCTGAACAACGGGCGGCCGAAGGTATTTTTCTGGCCTTTCAATATCCAGTCGAAATACCGGGCGTCAGTACAACCAACTTCCTCAAGACGGCGATGAACGAAATCCGAAAATATCGGAGTCAGGACCCGCTCGATGCTGTGCAGTTTCTGAAGTTGATGAAAGAAAAGATGAAACTCGTCAACATCGACCAATCACTGCTGAGCCGATCATTGAACGAAGGATTTTCGGGGGGAGAAAAGAAACGAAATGAAATCTTCCAGATGGCCATGCTGGAACCCAAACTAGCTATTCTGGACGAAACGGATTCGGGGCTGGATATCGATGCCCTGCGGATTGTAGCCGATGGTGTCAATAAACTCCGGTCGCCAGAGCGCGCTACGATTGTGGTTACGCACTACCAGCGGCTACTCGACTACATCGTACCTGATTTTGTGCATGTTCTGTACAAAGGTCGTATCGTAAAATCAGGCCCGAAAGAGTTGGCTCTCGAACTGGAAGAAAAAGGCTACGACTGGATTAAAGCCGAAGCAATCTGATATAGGGTATACACTGTATAATACATGAATGTATAGTGCAATTGACATAAAGCGCATCATTCACAGTATATCATACACCTTACATCCTACATCATACATCAAAAATATGACTCCCTCTTACGCATCTTATAACGAGTTTAAAGAGCAATTGCTGGCGGCTTTTCGGGACAACGAAGAGCGAATGAACGGCGAGCGTAAAAGCGCGCTGCATCAGATCCGGCGTAGTGCTCTGAGACAATTCGACCAGCTTGGCTTTCCAACCATTCGGAACGAAGAATGGAAATACTCCAGTGTAAATGGCCTCTTGAAACAGTCGTTTGAACTGGACGAGACAACCACACTGACGATAGATGACCTGGCTCCGCTGGAAATTCCAAACCTTGATGGCAACATTATTTATTTTATCAATGGGCGCTATCATGCTGAATTATCCAGGCTCATCAGCCCGGCCGACCAGGTTCAGATCATGAGTTTCGCCGATGCTACAAAAGCAGATCCTGAGCTAATCGATACCCACTTCGCCCAGTATGCCGACTATCAGGAGAATGCTTTTACGGCCCTAAACACCGCGCTGGCTAACGACGGTATTGTGATCCGGGTACCTGCCAACGCAACGGTGGAGCAACCGATCATTCTTCGGTTTATTACCGACACACGCACTAAAAACATCACCTCGCAACCCCGTAATCTGGTACTGGTGGGCAAAAATGCTGAGGTCATGATGGCCGAGTCGTATCGGACTCTGGGCGAAGGCACCAGCTTCGTGAACGTCGTTACTGAGATTGTCCTCGAACGGGATGCCCGGATGCAGTATTACAAGGTGCAGAACGAAACCGAACAGGCGTATCATATTGGGACCACGCAGGTAAACCAGGCCGATAACAGTCATTTTTATTCGGCTACGGTCACGCTCAACGGCAGCTTTGTGCGTAACAACCTGAATATTGTACTGAATGGTCAGCAGGCCGAAGCGTTTATGTATGGCCTCTACATGCCAAACGGCCGTCAGCATGTCGATAACCACACGTTGGTAGACCATGCCATGCCCAATTCGTACAGTAATGAACTGTACAAGGGTATTCTGGACGACAACAGTACAGGGGTTTTCAACGGTAAGATTTTCGTCCGGCCCGACGCCCAGAAAACCAACGCGTATCAGTCGTGTAAGAATGTCGTCCTTTCGTCTGGCGCTACGATGAACACCAAGCCGCAGTTAGAAATTTTTGCGGACGATGTAAAGTGTTCTCACGGAACTACGACCGGTCAGCTCAACGACGAAGCCTTATTTTATATGCGTTCACGAGGGATTCCGAAAGACGAGGCCCGGACGTTGCTGCTGTATGCATTCTCGCAGGATGTGCTGAGCCAGATCAAAATTCAACCTATCCGGGAATATCTGGAAAAGGTGGTGACACAAAAACTGACGAAATAAATCTAACTGAATAAACTGTTGAATAGCTCCTTATCTGGAGCTATTCTGCTTTATGCCCCTACGCTTCGCCATCAACGCTGGACTGAACATACTGGCTTAATTGGGGCAATACAGCTTTCACTTCCCGGATATATTGCTCTACTAATGGCTGGATGTCACTAAACGCTTTCTTTTCTCGTATCAGTGCTTCCGTTTCCAGGATCAATCGGGTCGCTTCGTGCATACCCAGCATTTTGGTGTGGACCTGCTGGGTGTGAATGAGTCGCTTTATTTCCTCTACATTCTGCTGGCTTATTGCTAGTTGTAAGGCATCCATGCCCTGCGGGGTCTCATTCAGGTAAATGTCGATTAACTCAGTGGCCAATTCCATGTTATTACCAACGGCGTTGAGTAAAGGATCAATTGAAAACTGAGTCGATAAAGGTGTTATCTGCACCTGTAAAGAGGTTGGGCGAACCAGCCGATTGGCCGACACGTATTTGCGCATGAGCAACTGAAGCTCCTCCAGTTGGAACGGCTTCGGCAGAAAATCATTCATTCCCGCTTTCAAACACTCTTCCTGCTCACTGGGCAGCGCATGGGCTGTCATGGCAATAATAGGCACTGTACTTTTCAGGGTTGACCGGATCTGACGAGTCGTTTCATAGCCATCCATAACCGGCATCTGGAGATCCATCAGAATCACATCAAAAGCCGCTTCGGCCAGCATAGCAAGTGCTTTCTGGCCATTGTCGGCTACCTGAACATGATATCCCAATCGTTTCAGTACCTGAACGGCCAGCTTTTGATTCATCAGATTATCTTCAACCACCAACACCCACACATCCCCTTCAATGGGAGCCATAGTCGACAAAATCGGCTGATTAAAGGTATTCGGCTGCTGGGCTATCGGGTAAGGGATCGCTACGATAAAACGAGACCCCTGCCCCACCGTACTGCTCACCTGAACCGAACCACCCTGAAGTTCGGTCAATGCTTTGACAATGTTTAGCCCCAGTCCCGTTCCTCCATAATACCGGGTCGTAAAATCGTCAGCCTGCTGAAAACGTTCAAAGATGGCAGGCAATACATCTTCGGCAATACCAATACCCGTATCTTCGATAATGAAGCGCACCATTACGCGTTCGGCCGTTGACGGCTCCCCTTTCTCGACAAACAGGCTTACACTGCCCTGCTTGGTAAACTTGATAGCATTATTCAGCAGATTCAGCAGGATCTGAGTCAGGCGGGTCGGATCACCTAAGAACAGATCGGGCAAATCCGAAGCTATTTTAACTGTCAACTGCAAGCCTTTATCGGCTACGGCTGCCTGGCACATAGCTCGAAGCGAGGCAGTCAGCATCTGAATACTAAACGGAATCGACTCCAGTTTGATCATCCCAGCTTCCAGCTTGGAAATATCAAGAATGTCGTTCACAATCGTTAACAGGTTCTTACCTGCCGTTCGAATCAAGCCAATATACTCCCGTTGTTCTTTATCCAACGTTGTTGTTTCCATCAATTCGGAAAAACCAAGCATGGCATTCAGGGGAGTCCGAATTTCATGGCTCATGTTAGCTAAGAAATCCTCCTTGATCTTAGCCGCTTTTTCGGCAATTTTCTTAGCCTCCTGCAGGCGAGTCTGCGATTGAACACGATCGCTAAGATCGATACTCGATGTAATGACGTATTGCAATTGCCCTTGGGCATCGTAGACTGGTGTGGCCGAACTGAGTAAATGAATCACTTTACCATTGACGCGTAGCTCAAGATCATCTACCTGTACCGTCTCCCCCTGCAACGCTCGGTAGGTAGGCCGCTCTTCAGGTGGATAGGGTACCCCATCAGGAAACCGGAAGAGGTAATCTGTATTGACCGTTCGGTTGTATTGATCAAAGACAAGCAGATTATCAAACAAATGATAGGCGGCCTGGTTAGCGTAATAAAATTTACCTTCCCGATCAACGATGACGATAGGAACGGGCACCGCTTCGAGTAATTTCTTGGCTTGCTGGTCGCTTTCGGTAAGTTTTTGATTAAGTTGATTACTCTTTCGCAAGGACCGATACAATACGTAAATGGCCCAAAGAATCATTAATAAAGCCGCAATTGCCCCTATCAGATTGCTGATAGTGGCGTACGAAACCGAGCGTTTGTTCTGCGCTTCACGGGCTTCAAGCAAAACGTTTTCGTAGCTTTCCGTTGCTTTAAGCACCTGATAGAAGTTACTGCTAATACTTAAAAACCGTTCGATCGAATCGAGCCTTGCCTTCCCCGGCTCAATTCCATTGTCCTGAAACAATGTACGGCTTCGATCCAGCTTTACCTGAAAGAGCGTATCCAGTAACTGCAAACGTTTGAATTGAACTGGATTATCGACTGATAGCGTTCTAAGGCTTTTCAGCTGCTGACTCATTTCACGACTGGTACGCTCAAAGTCAGCTTTGAAATAGAGATTTTCACTCAGTAGATAGCTGCGCAAATCGTTATCCATATTGGTCAGCAAGGCTAACAATCGCTGCGTTTTATTGAGCACGCGATGGGTATGCACGACCCAATTATTCAACTCAATTAATCGATCGGTTGTATGCCAGGCGTTGATTCCAATGAGTATAGTAATCAGTAAACCCAAAGCGATCATGAAGGAGATGCGTCGGTTTCTGTTCATGCTAATTCGTTTACGTAATCAAAGATCGTTTGCCTACCAGAGTTTTAGCCGGTACTACTTTAGATAGTTTATCAGTAACGTAAGTAGAAAATACAAAAGTAAACACAATTCAATAAAGGAAACAGTAAAGTTACCAATAATAAATATATATAAACAAAGTACAAAAATGCAACCGTTCCATAGATCGGGGATGGACAGTCCGTAAGAGCACATAACCCATAGGACAATTGATTATGTAGTCCTGGAGAGACACTAAGTTCCTATGCCCTAGTATTAACCTGACCTGATGGACTGCGTGTGCAGGCAACTGCTTTTTGCATTCATAGAGCAGTTCCTCACCAAATTTTTTAACTTGCCATTATACCCTAACGGTGCCTCACTACTCTACCTCTCATGAAACAGTTTCTCCTGATTATCATTGCGTTTCTGGCAATACGACCACCCGTTATTGCCCAATCGACCCTCCCCCTGGCATCGTCTGGAAAAGCGGTTTATGGCAACAATTCAAAAGCTGGCCACTACGCCAGCATCCGGGGTTTTAGGATGTATTACGAAATCTACGGTACCGGAAAGCCACTGCTGCTCATCCATGGGAATGGGGGCTCGATCGAAAACTTCAGGAATCAGATCCCTTACTTCGCCAAAAACTACAAAGTAATCGCCGTCGATAGCCGGGCGCAGGGCAAATCCGTTGATCCCAGCGATTCCCTAACCTACGAAATGATGGCCGACGACTTTAATGCGTTGCTGAATGGGCTTCACCTGGATTCGTGCTATGTTATTGGCTGGAGCGACGGGGGAATCGACGGCCTTCTACTGGCTATACGGCATCCAGAGAAAGTAAAGAAACTAGCGATTACAGGCGCTAACCTTTGGCCCGATAGTACAGCGATCGAACCCGGCCTTTTTCAGTGGATTGTCTCTGCCAACGACAGCCTTGCCAGGGTAGCCCAGACGCCTGCCGTCAAGGCTCAGAAGAAGCTGCTCAACCTGATGGTCCTCCATCCTCACATGTCAACGACCGATCTGAAGCAGGTACAATGCCCTACCCTGGTCATTGGTGGCGATAATGATGTAATCCTACCCACCCATACGCTTGCCATTGCCCAGGCTATTCCACAGGCGAATCTATGGATTTTACCCAATTCAGGTCATTCGACGCTTATCCGTTACAAGGATACGTTTAATCAGACCGTAGGCGATTTCTTCAAAACCCCTTACCGGCCCATAAAAGGCATGGCAAAACTCGAATGACACGTCCTCAATACAACCAAACTATACAACCATGAAACGAATATACCTACCTTTAATAATCAGTCTGCCTCTACTCATACCATCCTTTGTATTGGGCCAAACCACCCCAATAAGTCTAAAAATCAATCCACAACGAATTGAAAGCCGAATTGCTGAATTAGCCAAATTTGGCCGGGATTCACTTGGCAGGGGGTACCGGGTTGCGTATACCAAAGGCGATGTGGAAGGGCGAAACTGGTTTATCGGTCTGATGAAACAGGCAGGACTTAACCCTACCATCGACGCAGCCGGGAATATCATTGGCAAACGGGCAGGAAAAAACGCCACCTTGAAGCCCCTGGCCTTCGGCTCACACATCGACATGGTGCCTGATGGCGGCAACTATGATGGCTGCCTGGGTTCCATTGGCGCGCTGGAAGTGATTGACGTTCTGAACGAACATAAACTGGTAACGGAACATCCGCTGGAAGTGATCATTTTTGCCAATGAAGAAGGGGGCACCATCGGCAGTATGGCCATGGCAGGTCATTTAACCGCGAAGGGCTTACAAGCTGTTACGCAGAGCGGCCTTACCGTAGCGAACGGTATTAAAGCCATTGGCGGCAACCCCGACCATATTCAAGAAGTAGCCCGAAAAAAGGGCGATTTGAGCGCTTTCCTTGAGTTACATATCGAGCAGGGAGGCATTTTAGAAAAAGAGACCATCCAGATCGGCGTGGTAGAAGGTATTGTAGGCATCGAGCATTGGGAAGTTACGGTAGAAGGATTTGCCAACCATGCGGGTACCACGCCCATGAACATGCGGAAAGATGCGCTGCTGGCGGCTTCCCGATTCATTGTGGCCGTTAACGAGGTGGTGACCAGTTATGAAGGCAGGCAAGTAGGCACCGTCGGAAAAATTGCGGCTCAGCCCGGAGCGTATAACGTAATTCCGGGCAAGGTAGTTTTGGGGCTGGAACTACGCGATCTTGACTACGATAAAATCTGGAAGCTGTTCAGGGATATTGACAAGAAAGCCTCAGCCATTGCTATGGCAACGGGCACAAAAATCTCATTTACGCATCAGCCCAACCCAGCCAAACCGGCATTAACCGAAAAGACTATTCAGGATAAGATTGTAGCCTCTGCCAAATCGCTGGGCCTCACTTACAAATATTTACCCAGCGGTGCCGGGCATGATTCGCAGGAAATTGCATTGATTGCTCCCGTCGGTATGATCTTCGTACCCAGCGTCAATGGCATTAGCCACTCGCCCAAAGAATTTACCAAAGCGGTCGATATGACCAATGGGGTCAATGTATTGCTTCAAACTATATTGGCCATCGACAAAGCCAAATAAACCATCCTGAATGAGAATCCTTCTTGTACTTACGTGCTGCTTAACAATTGTATCGGCTTCAGCACAAAGCGTACAGTTCACCTTCGACGGTGATTCGACAACCATTCCGCATACGATCGATAGCCTGCGGGGCATTTCGGGGCTGGACATTAATCCGGCAACGGGCGAGTGGCATTTGGTTAGCGATCGGGGCCGGCATTTTGTATTCACCAATATCCGCAACATCCGCGACCTGGGCGATCAATCCCGATTAACGGTTTCTGAGCCTACCCCCTACTGGTTCGAAAGTATCCGCTACGATAGTCGCAGCAACACGTATTTCTGGACGGATGAGCATGAGTTCGTTACGTCGCTGCTGTACGGTCAATCGGTTCACGACAGTACACGGCAGATTCTGCTAAAGCTACCGCTCCCCAGTTCGAACAAGGGGCTGGAAGGCATTACACTAACCTCAACAGGTGCGCTGTGGGTTGCTCCCGAAGCAGGTTGGGAAGGCCAGACCCGCATCAATCAGGACACAATCACATTTTTTCGGTACGCCACTCCCACGTCCCCAGACCCATCCGTCGAACGCTTTTCTTACCCAATCAACCGGTGTGCCTTTGCTCAGGGCGACGAACGCGTGGGCGGAATTTCTGAAATTGTAGCTGTTGACGATCAACATCTGCTGGTGCTCGAGCGCTGTTACGACAGTGTGCAAAAACGTGTAACAGCCAATCTGTATGTGGCTACCATCAATGAGCAAACGCATATCCTTACGAAAGAACTAGCTTTCGATTTCAACCGTCAGTTTCCAGGTAATGTCTGTAACCTTGAAGCGATGGCCTGGGCCGACGCTCAGCATCAAACCCTCGTTGTGATCGCTGATGATAATTTCCGGTATACCCAAACGCTACGGAATCAGGTGATTGTGCTGAAACGACGATAGTAATAGAACCGCACGGATTTCCATGGTTTATGCAAGCGCTGGCGTATAATTTTTGTCATATTTCTGTTCTCGATGAACCACCGAGCAAACCCGGTGGATTAGCTTATTGCGAACCGCGTTGAGAACGAGCATCTTATTTTTGCCGTCAGCTACCTTGCGCTGGTAGTAGGTCTGTAGCTCACCTTTCATCCGGATCGCTGACATGGCCCCTAAATGAAACAGAGATTTTAGACGTAAACGAGCATGTTGGCTCACCCGCGTTTTGCCACGCACACTGCTACCCGATCGGTATTCAAAGGGTGCCACACCCGCGTGACAGGCCAGTTTTTTAGGATCGTTGATAGCCTTGAATTCGTTGGTAGCCACCAACACTTCAGTCGCTATGGCATCACCCACACCGGGAACGGAGGTAATCCAGGCAAAAAGCTCCTTCAAGCGATCATCACTTTGGATGAGCGTATCGATCTGTTTTTCGGCATTTGCCAAATCGGCAGTGATGGCTTTTAACGAGGCCTGGCAGTTTTGGGCCAGTTGCTTTTGGAGTGACTTTTCCGCGAAGCCCTGCTGTTCGTCAATAGGTTGTTGAAGTTGCTGGCGAACGCGAAGAAGCCGTTGACGAAGGGCACTTAACGTGGCTAGTTTTTGCAGAATAGGCCTTGGTGGCTGCCAAAGGCACATTTTGTCTCGAAAACGGAAGGCGTACTCGGCAATGCGGATTGCGTCAATGGTGTCGCTCTTACCGCGCTGAAGGCCCCCGGCCTTCTTAATTTGAAGACTACTTTCCAACCAAATAGGTAGCTTCAATTTGTAAAGGGAAGATAAAAGATGCGCACAATAAATGCCTGTATGTTCGAGACAGCAGACCGATTCCATTACCGTAAATCCAGGCAACGCCTTCACCAATTTGACGGTGGCCCTAATCGCTGCTGGTGAGTTAACCGATTGAGCTTGCAATACTATGGTTTTGCCATCAAAGACGGCCCAGTCAAGGGTAGCTTTCGAAACGTCAACACCGATGAAGTAGCGAATGTCCATGAGAGATAGTAATTTAGGGTGTTCAATAAGTTCTTGCTTTGGTGCTCAAACCCTTGCTAATGGGCCTAGTTGCCCTCATTTCCATTCGAGCCTTCAAGCAAGTAAAACAGGGTGGGTCCTGAATCCGCGCCTAGAGCTGGAACTCTGCGGCCCCATAGGGTAGCCCACCCTGTTCACTAGTTGACAAGCTACCAAATCTTGAAATCTTACCACAAGACAAACCTAAAGGGCGGCCCCGGCAGATTTTTATGATCGTTATGATTACAGTGTTGTCGGTTTCTCAAAACCGAACTACGGACAAGGTTTTGAGAAACCTCACTGTGGCAGATATGGGTATCTGCCATCACAATTAAGATCTGTGTAAATCATAATCATCATAAAAATCTGCCGGGGCCGCCCTTTAGGTTTGTCTTGTGGTAAGATTTCAAGATTTGGTAGCTTGTCAACTAGTGAACAGGGTGGGCTACCCTATGGGGCCGCAGAGTTCCAGCTCTAGGCGCGGATTCAGGACCCACCCTGTTTTACTTGCTTGAAGGCTCGAATGGAAATGAGGGCAACTAGGCCCATTAGCAAGGGTTTGAGCACCAAAGCAAGAACTTATTGAACACCCTAAATTACTATCTCTCATGGACATTCGCTACTTCATCGGTGTTGACGTTTCGAAAGCTACCCTTGACTGGGCCGTCTTTGATGGCAAAACCATAGTATTGCAAGCTCAATCGGTTAACTCACCAGCAGCGATTAGGGCCACCGTCAAATTGGTGAAGGCGTTGCCTGGATTTACGGTAATGGAATCGGTCTGCTGTCTCGAACATACAGGCATTTATTGTGCGCATCTTTTATCTTCCCTTTACAAATTGAAACTACCAATTTGGCTAGAGAGCAGCCTGCAAATTAAAAAAGCAGGCGGTTTACAACGAGGTAAAACCGACGCTATCGATGCTATTCGCATTGCCGAGTACGCCTTCCGTTTTCGAGACAAAATGTGCCTTTGGCAGCCACCAAGGCCTATTCTGCAAAAACTAGCCACGTTAAGTGCCCTTCGTCAACGGCTTCTTCGCGTTCGCCAGCAACTTCAACAACCTATTGACGAACAGCAGGGCTTCGCGGAAAAGTCACTCCAAAAGCAACTGGCCCAAAACTGCCAGGCCTCGTTAAAAGCCATCACTGCCGATTTGGCAAATGCCGAAAAACAGATCGATACGCTCATCCAAAGTGATGATCGCTTGAAGGAGCTTTTTGCCTGGATTACCTCCGTTCCCGGTGTGGGTGATGCCATAGCGACTGAAGTGTTGGTGGCTACCAACGAATTCAAGGCTATCAACGATCCTAAAAAACTGGCCTGTCACGCGGGTGTGGCACCCTTTGAATACCGATCGGGTAGCAGTGTGCGTGGCAAAACGCGGGTGAGCCAACATGCTCGTTTACGTCTAAAATCTCTGTTTCATTTAGGGGCCATGTCAGCGATCCGGATGAAAGGTGAGCTACAGACCTACTACCAGCGCAAGGTAGCTGACGGCAAAAATAAGATGCTCGTTCTCAACGCGGTTCGCAATAAGCTAATCCACCGGGTTTGCTCGGTGGTTCATCGAGAACAGAAATATGACAAAAATTATACGCCAGCGCTTGCATAAACCATGGAAATCCGTGCGGTTCTATTTCTCTTGACGGGCATAAATTGTATTCCACTCATCCTGAAAGACACGGTGGTATGGCCCAAGGGCTGCCGGAGCGTTTATCGGAATATTGTAACTCGCATTCAGGCGGTGATCGCTGATAATGTACTCGACCTGCTCCTGCTCTGCCAGTTGAAAAAAATCGTTTAGGGCTAAGTCCTTTCGCTTTTTCGCCAGAAAAAGGTAATAAGTCAACCCCCAGATTTGGTAAGCCTCCATCTGCCCAAAGAAAAACTCAAGTGGGGCAATCACCTTCGTGTGCTTGTGAGGCATGTAACTTGCCAGCAGGGCGTTATGCTGTTCGGTATCAGGTACGGTTCTATTCTCGACAATTACCTCCCGAAATTGGATGGCGCTTACTACAAAATACCCGATCAGCAAAACCTGCATCAATCGCCATTGCCAGGCTGGTTGATGGGACAGACAGGTTATCAGCCAGTTTGCCACCAGAATCGATAGCCAGGGCAGAAACAACAGAAAGTAAATGTCTGTACTGCTTTTGGTGAGCAACCAGAACGAGCCGATCAAGAGCCCTGTGTAGAGCAACAGAGCGTTCGTTCGGCCAATCTGCTTTCGAAACAAAATGGCGCAGAGTAGTACAAGTACAGTCAGAGCAGCTTCGTTCTGACTATGAAAAAAAATCTGATGGAAATCGGCCATCACCGTCAGCTTTGCCATCAGGCCAAAATTTTCCTGCGTTGCCGGATCGTTGCGAAATTGGTCGATCAAGGTTCCAATCTGCCCAGCCAACAACGCATCGAGCCCATACAGACTAAGCGTCAGCCCCCCCGCCACACCGAACGCCAGCATAGCCCGCCAGCCTACTTTTAGCCAAAGCCATACCGCCCCCGCTATCAGGTATATGATTCCGTTCAGATGTGTCAGAGCCGACAGTCCGGCAAATAGCCCCGCCAAAATTGGTTTCGAACGCCATCCCTTCGGCGGGTCAATAGCCAGATACGAAGCAAACCCGATGGTCATACACATGGTTTCGGGTCGGTTCACCGATATAAACCGAATTAATGTGCCACAGCCAAAAAAGAGAAAAACTGAAAGCCATTGCTGCTCCCGAGACAACGAACGGCCTGATATCCAGACTAAATACCCGCCAAGCAGGCCAAAGAGAATACTGACCAGTTTAGTGGTGGCTACGGAAACGCCCGTTGCCGACATAATCAGCGCACCAGCATAGATGAACAGTTTATGGAAGACGAAGACCCCTTTATTCCAGCCATTATAGTCACGAAACAACTCCGATTTCACCTGCCCGGTATGGATAAGCCAATACGACTGCTCGGCAAACCAGGCTTCATCGTAATATTCGGCGCGGTGAATAAACGTGATCACCAGCCCGGCAAGCAGTACTAGTAATAAAATCAGATAGGTACGTATCGGAAATAGTACAGATGGCATAGGATTGAAGCGATTTGACACAAAAGGTATCAATCTATACCATTTCGTTTACCGATAAAAATAGATGATGTATTCTAATTTACATGTGCCCTGATCTATTGACCTGATGTCTGTGTAAACGACGGTTCTTTCTGCGATGCTCCGAACCTAATTCGAGCCGTTTTACGTTTCCTTCTCAATAGACATTCTTTTGCGTGCCCATGCAATCAGCCCTAGATACCCCACTCGACATTCAGAAAATTCGTCAGGACTTTCCGATACTGGATCAGCAGGTCAACGGTCGGCCACTGGTTTACTTCGACAATGCCGCTACGAATCAGAAACCGCTACCCGTCATCCATGCGTTGACACGGTATTATGAAGGCTATAATGCGAATATTCACCGGGGCATTCACCATCTGGCCGAACAGGCTACGGCTGCTTTTGAAGCGTCGCGCCGGGCCATTCAGGAATTTCTGAATGCCAAACACTGGCAGGAGATCATCTTTACCTACGGTACTACCGATGGCATCAACCTGGTTGCCCAGAGCTATGGCCGACATTTCCTCAAGGAAGGCGATGAGATCATTATCTCAACCATGGAACACCACTCCAACATTGTTCCCTGGCAAATGCTTTGTGAAGAAAAGGGTTGCGTCCTGAAGGTGATTCCAGTCGACGATAACGGCGAACTGTTGCTGGATGAATACGAAAAGCTGCTGTCGGAGAAAACGAAGTTTGTATCCTGCGTACACGTATCCAACGCACTGGGAACCATCAACCCCGTCAAAACCATCATCGACAAAGCCCATGCGGTCGGAGCCGTGGTCCTGATCGATGGAGCGCAGGCCAGCTCCCACCTCGAACTTGATGTACAGGCGCTCGATGCCGATTTTTATGTTCTGTCGGCGCATAAACTCTACGGCCCAACGGGTATGGGCGTTTTGTATGGTAAAAAAGCCATTCTGGACGCCATGCCACCGTATCGGGGTGGCGGTGAGATGATTAAGGAGGTGACGTTCGCCAAAACAACCTATGCCGATCTGCCCTATAAGTTTGAAGCAGGTACTCCTAATATTGCCGATGTAGTCGCGGTAAAAACCGCGCTTGAGTATATGGCTGGTTTAGGCAAGGAAGCCATTGCCGCCCACGAAACCGACCTTCTTCACTATGCCACTGAACAGTTAATGGAGCTGGACGGCTTGCGCATTATTGGTCAGGCGAAGCAAAAAATCGGGGTCATTTCATTTGTTATGGAAGGCATTCACCATCAGGACATTGGTGTGATCCTAGATCAACAGGGCATTGCCGTCCGAACGGGCCACCACTGCACAATGCCCCTGATGCAACGCTTCGGCATTGCCGGAACTACGCGGGCCTCATTTGCGGTTTATAACACCAGAGACGAAGTAGACCGACTCATTCAAGGCCTACGCCGAGTGCAGAAAATGATGTTGTGATTACCTAAAATCGCCAAAAACATGGAAGAAGAGCTTTTGCTTGATAAGAACCAGGTAATCGAGAGTTTTGGCAACTTGCCTGATAAAGTATCGGCTGATGAGTTAATTGAACGTATTTTATTTATCCGTTTGATTAATGAGCGACTTTTAGAAGCTAAAACCACCCCGGGTACCTCCCATGAACAATTCATGGAGGAATTTAAGGCGTTTAAGGCTGAAAAAAAGGCTGAACGACAAAACAGGCCATGACATTGATTTGGAATGACGAGGCTAAAGAGGATGTTCGAAAAGCCTATAGTGATTACTTTGAGATCTCCCCTTCCCTGGCTGACGATTGGTCGGACGAGTTAGATAAAAAACTAGGATTATTATTGCAATTTCCAGAAATGGGGCGCCGAGTACCTGATTTTAATATTAGTTTTATTAGAGAGGTATTTGTTAGAAAATATCGGCTTGTCTATCAATATCAGGATGATATACTCCGCATTTTAGGGGTTCGCCCTATGGGGCAACCACTTGGCAGATTCTAATTATGACCATTAACGAAAAACAGGACGAAATCATTGACGAGTTCGAGTTGTTCGAAGATCAACTCGACAAGACACAATACATCATCGATTTAGGCAAAAAATTGCCACCCATGCCTGAATCGAAAAAAACCGACGAGAACCGAATCATGGGTTGTCAGTCGAAAGTATGGGTGGATGCCGAACTAAAAGACGACCGGCTTTATTTTTATGGGGACAGTGAACCTACCGCCCAGATTTCGAAAGGGCTGGTGGGATTGCTGATTCGGGTATTGTCGGGCGAGAAACCGGAAGACATTGCCAATGCCGACCTGTACTTTATTCCACGAGTTGGCATGGGTAACCTGATCACCTCATTACGGGCTGGCGGGCTGGCCTCGATGATTGAACGAATGAAAGCGTATGGTCGAGCATATTCAGGGCAAACCGCTTAATTTTTCAGATTAAAGCAATGACAGACGAAGCATTAAAAGAACAAGTTATCCTGGCCCTGAAGGGAGTTTATGACCCCGAAATTCCGGTCGATGTATACGAACTGGGGCTCATTTACGACATCAAGATATTTCCGGTCAACAACGTGTATATCCTGATGACGTTAACGTCACCCTCCTGCCCATCGGCGGGTTCGATCCCGGCCGAAATTGAAGAGAAAGTACGAGCTATCGAAGGCGTCAATGATGTAAGTGTTGAACTGACGTTCGACCCTCCCTACTCAACCGAACTGATGTCGGAAGTAGCGAAACTAGAACTTGGCTTTATGTAACATACCAGGTCATTGGTTAGTTGCCTTAGCAGTCATTACCTGCTTGACTGACTAGTAATTGAGACAAAGCCAATGACAATCCATTAATGATTAACTACTAAAAATATGTATCCTCCTCATTTGCTTGTCCCTATGCGGGAAGACCTGACCAGCGTTGGGTTTGAAGAATTAACCACTCCAGCCGAAGTTGATGCCGCTATGACCGATCAGCAAGGTACGGCTTTAGTGATGGTAAACTCCGTATGTGGCTGTGCAGCCGGTGCCGCTCGTCCGGGGGTTAAAGCCGCTTTAGCCGTCAGTGCGGTTAAGCCGGATCACCTGTATACGGTTTTTGCGGGTGGCGACGTCGATGCCACAGCCCGGATGCGCGAGTATCTGCTGCCTTATCCGCCATCGTCCCCTGCGATTGCCATTTTTAAAGACGGCGAACTGGTTCACTTTATTGAGCGGCACCATATTGAAGGACGTTCGGCACAAATGATTGCCCAACATCTCGAAATGGCTCTCGAAGAGTTCTGCTCTCCTGCCAATGCATAAGTAATCTGTAGCGCGGGTGAAAACCCGCGATTGATAGAAATTTAAATCTTATCAATCGCGGGTTTTCACCCGCGTTACGTTACGGCAAAAGCTTTCGCTAAAAACCGGGAAAGAGGTAGTAATAAGAATACGATTAACGCCAGCGGAAACGAGGCAAAAGCAGCTACCCAGGCTGCATTCATAATAATCAGCGACAACACGCCTGCCTTTACAGCCAGACCAATATTGCGGCCAATCGGCTCTTTTACGGCACGCCAGAGTGGAGGAAAAATAGAATAACCGAACAGTACCAGAAATGGGAAAGCGGTTCCCAACTGTTGTCGCCATTGCGCCAGTGCCGCTACACAGCCAATCACCAGTGCATACAGCAGACCCGCTACACGCAGCGTAATCGGGCTACCGCCATGTACTTCGCCCCGGCTGATCATCGTGATAGCGGCTATGTACACAATCGGCACCAACCCCACCCAGACCCACGGCATCACCTGATCGGGCAGAATACTCACCCCCAGCAGTAAATTAAGCCCCCGGCATAACCCCATATTGACGGGGCCCAGCCAATTGTGGTGCTTGCCAAAGCGGTCGTAGATGAGGGCAGCCGCCGAAATGGCTATCGACAATAAACCAGCCGTCTGATTGACCCAGAACGATGCCAGGATACCAACCGTCAGCAAGCTGCCCCCCAGAATACTAGCCGCCTGTTTGCTGACGACACCGCTCGGGATTGGGCGTTCGGGTCGTTCAATGGCGTCCAGTTCAGCATCGAATACATCGTTGAACACTACCCCACCACCATACAAGCCGACAGTAGCCAGACAAAGCCAGGCTATCGCAGCCAGATCGAAATTCGGGATCAGGAAATACCCTGCAATAGACATACCCGCCAGTACATCGGCCACCGACGTTACCAGATTCGCCGGGCGAGTAAGCGAAAGAAGCGCCTTTATCATAGTAAAAGAGCGAAAGAGTGAAAGAGCGAAAGGGCGAAAATTTGTTCGATAGTTTTCGCTCTTTCACTCTTTCGCTCTTTCGCCATTAGTTAATTATCGTTGATTCTTTATCGACTTTTGGGGCTTGCCCACCGCGCAACACGGAACTACCATTGTAACGTTGGCTTTGGTCAATACCCAGCGGCTGCGAAAGCTCTTCCAGACTCAGTTGGCCACTTTGTGCAAAGGCGGTTACCGCATTCGCAAAGGTTACGAGCCGGATTGCTTCGTCCGAGATGCCTCGCTGCTTCATCAAAGCTGCCGTTTTGGGAACCGCCAGTGGATCGCTGATGCCCCAGTCGGCAGCCGAGTTGATCATGATACGCTCCGGCCCGTACTGTTTTACAACTTCTACCATCCGTTCGTTCCCCATTTTGGTAAATGGATAAATGGTAAAGCCAGCCCAGAATCCACGGTCCAATACCTCACGCACCGTTTCCTCATTATTGTGATCGACGATAACCATGCTGGGGTCGATACCGTGCTCGATGGCAATGTCCATACTGCGGCTGGTGCCTTGCTTTTTATCGCGGTGCGGGGTGTGAATCTGCACAGGTAGATTCGCTTCTCTGGCTAGTTCGAGTTGTGCCCGGTAGTATTTCTCCTCAGCAGCCGTCTGGTCATCGAAGCCAATTTCACCAACGCCCACGACGCCCTCCTTATAGATGAAAAGTGGCAGAATTTCCATAACCTGTTCGGCCAGGGCTTCCTGATTAGCTTCTTTAGAGTTCAGGCCAATGGTACAGTAGTGGCGAATCCCAAACTGCGAAGCCCGGAACCGCTCCCAGCCGACCAGACTGGCAAAATAATCCCGAAACGAGTCGACGCCGGTACGCGGCTGGCCCAACCAGAAGGCAGGCTCAATGACGGCTACAACACCCGCATCGGCCATAGCCTGATAATCGTCCGTTGTTCGGGAAGTCATGTGGACATGCATATCAAAAAACGACATGCCCTTAATGGAATCCATAAAATCCATATTCATATTAATTAAAAATGAATGATGCATAATGACCCATGAATATTGACGAATCAGTACGATCGACAGGCATTCATCCGGCATTACACATTATCCATTGTCCATTATTCATTTTATCTCACGCAAAGTTCTCAAAAAATGAGGGGCCTTTCTACATGATTTTTACCCATATTTTAATTCACGTTTTACAAACTTCCGCTTTCACTGCGCGTTTTATAGGTATACAACAAATGCAGTTATGAAGAAGTACCATCAACGTCAACTAAGGAAAGGAGGCCTTTGGGCGCTCCTACTGCTAGCCGTAGGCGGAAGTCTGAGTGCCTGCCGCGATAAGGCTATTGATGACTTAAGTGCCGCCGATAGCCCGGTTTACATTACCAATTACGATAAGTCGGTCAACTTCGGTCAATACAAAACGTTTAGCCTACCCGATTCGGTACTTGTCGAAACCAATAACGGCTACCAACCAGCTCAGAACAGCGTTTCTACCCAGTTTGTAAACAATATCGCCAACACGCTCACAGCGCGGGGTTTTCAGCGAGTAAGTAAAGGGGACAGTGCCGATCTGGGAGTTGCCATTATCCGGGTCAACAAGCAGTATACAGGTGTTGGAGTCGATCCATACGGCTATTATTCGAGTTACTGGGGCTATGGCTACGGAGGCCTGGGTGGATATTATCCTTACTATCCGACCTATTACACTTATCAGGTTTCTGACCAATACTGGGAAATTCAGATTGTCGATCTGAAAAACAGCACGACTAACGCCAGTGGTCAAAAGCAGGTGAATGTCATTTACGACGCTACCATCCGGGGCACCGACGTTACAGATACGCAGTCCGTCGATGCCGCCACCACAGCTATTTTCAATCAATCCACGTATTTACAGGCTAGTCGCTAACCAACGTCATGAAACGTATCCTCGCAGTAATTGCCCTGCTTGGCCTCAGTACGGCGGCCTGGGCACAGTACCAAAATGAGTACATGGGTTCATCGATCTACGATCGGTATGTAACCTTCAATATTTCGGCCCGCTATGGAGTGGCTTTCCCGATGGGTGGTCAGCAGGGCTATATCGACCGCATTTCGCCAACCAACCTCGCGCTGGATGGTGAATGGCTCTTTCCGAAACGCTTTTCGATTGGCTTAAAAACGGGCTATCAGTACACGCACCAGCGGATGCCCCGGCAAGTGTATGAATACGACTCGCAGTCGATCTCAGCCGTTCAGACCCGAACCCTCTCGGTGATTCCGGCCATGGTTTCGCTATCGTATTATTTTGCCGATAACGCAGCGGCCATTCGTCCGTATATTCAGATGGCAGGAGGTGGTGCATTCATTGATTACACCAACTATTTCGGGCCGCTGGCCGACCAGAAAAGCGGGTTTAAAGGGGCCATCGCCCCGGCTATTGGCCTTAAATTTTACGGCAAACGCGAACAGGGGCTTGGTGCCGAAATCCAGGCCCAATACCAGAACGTGTTTTTCAACTACGATCTGCTGAAAAACTCTGCTCCCTCGCTCATGCTTTCGGCAGGGATCATTTATCGGTGGTATTAAGTTAGTCTAACAATAACTCAATATTAGCAGGCAGACTACGCCCGGCAGCCCGACGTTCAGCGGCATAATCCGTCAGAATATGGGTCAGTCGGGTGTTTTTACGTTTTTGTAAACCCATGATTTGGGTAATATCTTTGTCGGTAAAGAACGCCTTCATCACGAGCTGATTCCAGGCCAGTTCATCCAGATACTCGGCAGGATATGGATTTTGCAGCATAATCGCTGACTGCACATCGCCGATGTTATTCCGAACCCCTTCCGTAGCCTGAAACTGCCAGCCTTCGGGGTAGGCCAGCACAGGCAATGCCGAATAAAGCGCTACTAATTCATTGAGTTCACCCGCTTTGAAAAGCTCCGTGATCGTCTTCAAATAGGTGGTCTGGTCGTCGGCGGGTAGCTGAAGCAGCCACCATACCCGTGCCAGTCGATCAAGTGTCCAGCCAGCAACGGTAAATCCCGGCCGAATTCGTTCCAGCGAAAAGGCGATGTCGTCTGGCACCTCAATGGGTTGCTTACCAACAAAGCGTGGCATGGCCGTAAAGACGCGGTAAAACGTGGCAACCTGTGGATTGGCATGGAAGGCATCGACCTGCTGCCGCAAATAGGTAACGGCTTTTTCGGAATTTGGCTGCTGTTCGATCAGATAAAACAGCGTCTGGCTCATCTGGAGACTATTCATACTGCAAAAATACATGCGTAATTCGGACCCTAACTGTAGCAAAAGCACATTAGTACATGACTATAATCACCTTTACTACGATAGAATAAAGCCTAATCCGCACTTTTGGTTTCCCGGACACAGACCACTCGCCTTCAATCATGAAAAAAACGCTGTTGGCTTACCTACTTATTTTCTGTTTTAACTCACCTGCCCTACTGGCTCAGTCACTATCGGAATACACCTGGTGGAATCCGACTCAGAGCGACATACCCGTGATTGAAGGCCAGGGCTGGTCGGGTACGGCACGGCAAAATGCGTATGACCGACTACCCACCCTGGCCGAACAACGCGTGCGTAAGGAAGTCTGGAGTCTCTCGCACGATGGTGCCGGTTTGATGATCCGGTTTCGGGCCAGCACCGATCAGGTGGTGATACGCTACACCGTCGGTCGTAAGCAAACAGCACTCCCCCATATGCCAGCTACGGGCGTTAGTGGGGTCGATCTATATGCCGTAAACAGCGATGGCGACTATCTGTGGTGTGCCGGAAAATATACCTTTGGCGATACCATCCAGTACCGATTCACCAATCTTGAGCCCAACGACCCATACCATAAGAAAGGTCGGGAATATCGGCTGTACTTGCCGCTTTACAACTCCGTCAAATGGTTAGAGGTGGGTGTACCTAAAGGCGTTACGCTTACGCCCCTGGCTGTTCGGCCTGATAAACCGATTGTCATCTACGGAACGTCCATTGCTCAGGGGGCCTGTGCTTCCCGGCCCGGCATGGCGTGGACATCGATTCTAGGTCGAAAGCTGGACCGTCCTGTTATCAATCTAGGGTTTTCGGGCAATGGTCGGCTGGAAAAAGAAGTGGTTGACTTTCTACCGGAAATTGACGCGAAACTATACGTGCTGGACTGTCTGCCTAACCTCATTGCTACAGTTGGAATAAAACCAGATACCATCAAAGCCCGCATAATTCAATCGGTAAAAACGCTACGACAGCAACGCCCTTCAACGCCTATCTTGCTGGTCGAACACGCGGGTTATACGGAAGGCAGCATCAATCCAACCCGAAAACAACTCTACACCGAGGTCAATGAATTGATGCAGCAAGTTTATACCCAACTCACGAACGAAGGCACAGAACAGCTTTATCTGCTCTCAAAATCAGCCATTAATCTGGACATCGACGCGATGGTGGATGGTACGCATCCGACCGATCTGGGTATGCAGCAATACGCTGATGCCTACGAACGGATTATCCGACCGATTTTGAATGAGCCAATTGGTCAATCGTCAACGACGAAGCCACGCACACAATACCGCGACGCGAATAAATACGATTGGGAAACCCGCCACCGGGCTATTATGAACCGCCTGAAAAGTGATCCACCCCGCATTGTTTACTTCGGTAACTCGATCACCCATTTCTGGGGTGGCGAACCGGCTGATGTGGCGTCGGCTGGTGCGGATAGCTGGAACAACGTCATGGTTCCGTTAGGCGTTCAGAACCTGGGGTATGGCTGGGACCGTATCGAAAACGTATTATGGCGGGTTTATCACGGCGAACTCGACGGATATACCCCGAATCAGATCGTCGTCATGATTGGCACCAACAATCTGCAACTCAACTCCGATACTGAGATTCGTGAGGGCCTGAGCTTCCTGATCCGCGCCATGCAGACCCGACAGCCTAAAGCGGAGATTTTACTGGTTGGCATTTTACCCCGTCGGCAACTGGAATCGCGCATTGCCACGCTCAATCAGCAACTGAATCAGGTTGCCAATAAACTAAATGTCCGGTTTATCCAGCCGGGCACCGTCTTTCTAAAACCCGACGGCACCATCGACGAGACCTTGTTCGGCGACGGGTTACACCCCAACGCCGAAGGTTATCGGCAGTTTGTGGCCAAACTCCAACCGTATCTGAAAAAGACAGAAACTACGAAGGTGAAGAAATGAGGCCAATAGAGCTTTGTGGTGTCGGCTACTTAGAGCCGATACCACTGCAATGTCACAACCCCTACGCTCGTCCGCGATTGTATTGCGCAGGTGCGGAGTTCGAAACTTACCCCTGTATCTGTACAAGCAACGGCTGGTTGATCTGAATTTTTTGTCGTGATGACAATTTTAGAGCAAGTGTTTTACCCGTTTGGCTTAACCGAACTGCAATCGGCTGTCCGCCCAGAGTTACGGTTACTTTTTTAACGGGTTTCGCATCGCTTTTTTCAACGGTTAACTGCTCCAATGCCAACGAGCCGTACGCTACGTCAAGACGATATTCATAACGTTTACCCTGCTTTTGCTGAGTATATGTCCCCCATCCTTCGGCCCCCGTAAACGGGGCCATAAACATGTCGGCACCCCATTTCGGCGCAAAAGCCAGTTCACCTTTGGGACCGTGATACGCATAGCCGCAGGCTGAAATAAAAGCTCCATAACTCGCCATCGCCCGTGCGTAATGATCGCTGCACTCCACTTCGTTGAACGGATTCCGCTTAGCAGCATGGTAACGGTCATGAATGGTTCGGATGAGGGCCAGCCCTTCGTCGATCATACCTTCGGCTAGCATATGCCCGGCCACCTGATGCTCAAATCCGCTCATGCACTCATGGAAATAGGTTACCTGCCAGGCATCTTCTACCCCATACGGTAAGGGCACCTGAGCGGGGTTGGTATTCATGAGCATACCGCCTTCGCCCGGCAAGGCATAAGGTCGACCGCCGTGATGGTCTTTCAGGTAAGGGCCTACATCGGTTGTGAAGTTGTATTTCCAGAGCGATCGCAATGCCGATACAGTTTTCTGCTGATCAATAATCCGCCCCAAACCAACCTGAAACGCCCACGACTGGCCATACACCTGATCGATATGGCAAGTGTCGTATGAACCCAGTACCGTTTTCCCCAACTTCGGGTCAGGTTTATGAATGAAGTACTCACCATTAAATAGTTGCGATTCCATATTGACCTTCCCCTTCTCGAAAAAGGCTTTGCAGACAGCCGCAAAATCGCGGTCGTTCATCTCTTCCGCCATGCGTTCGCCCGCTTTTACCGCTGCCAGACAAAGCCCAACCAGCCAGGCAATTTCGCCCGGCCACTTGGCATCCAGCGTATTTTCGAGCTGCGAATCGACCATCCCGTTCCCGGTCCGGTCCTGTTTCAGAATGTATTCAATAGCCAGCCTGGTTTTCGGCCAGTTCCGACGCAGGAATCCATCGTCGGTACTCATTTGATGTTCCCGATACATTCCCAGAACTCGCCCGGCCTGCCCATCGATGGCTGGTTGCTGGTCGTATTCTGCCCGAAAACCGATATGCCCATCGTCGTGAAAGCCAACTCCCAGATCGACGCGCTCGCGTGTATCCCGTTCCAGAGCCGGAAACAGTCGCCCCATCGCTTGGGCATATTGCCAAACGTGCGTGCAAGTACCCGCGCAGGAGCCTACACCTTCCCACGCATAAAATCGACCCGATGAAAACCGATGACTGGTGGTGGTTGCCAGCGTCGATATGTTCAGCAACGTGCGTTCTAAAAACCAGTGTGGTAATGTACTTTGTGTATACCAGGTCTGACACCAGGTTTTGGTCTCGCCCGATAGTTTGGCAAAATTCTGCTGGATATAGTTTGCTACCTCAGCCGCCGATTTGAACTGGTTGGCGTAATACCGCTTCGTCTCATTCTTAATTGAATGAAACGACAGATTAGGGAAATACCAGCTCAGCACATAATGCAGCTCTGCCGTTTTACCAGCCGGAATTTGAGTTGTATTCCGCACGGACCCCAGCAATAGTTCATCAAACCGTTTAGTGGCAGGCTGACTGTTTTCGGTGTTGAACAACGCATCATTTGCCAGAGTCGCCAATGTATTGACCACCGTAGCCGGATTGAGTGAAAGCAGGCAGAAGTTGCCATAATCCGGTTTGAAATAATAGGCATCGTCGGCCCAGTTTTTATTAAGAACCGTACTGAAAACACCATTCGGAACAGCCTTATTCGATTTGGTATACTGATCGTCGCTGGCGGTGTAGATGGCTGCTTTGTTTTCCAGCCACCCCACTACCGACACCGTTACATCGGCCTGACTTTTATTGGCAATCGTGAACGAATAGATGGTAGCGGGTAAGCCCGAATTATCGGCATCCAGCGGAATAAAGGGCGAGTACACCTGTGCTGAAACCTGAACCGGCAACGTCGCATCCAGATACCGAATGGTTGCCATCGGGTAGGTCGCTTCAAATTCGATCTCATCCCAATCGTCGGCCAGTAGTCGTTTTGTAACACTCCTGCCATTGTAGTCGATCTTAAACGCAAACCCCTGCTCTACCGGACGAACATTTTTAACAGGTTCAACATAGTTGGAGCCATCGAACGGACGCAGAATGGCCTTGTTGTTCTGGATTTTTTCGTGCCAGGGAATGTCTTTGTAAATAACGCCGGTCTGGTTCTTATTGAAAATATCCCACAGCCAAAGCCGGCCATCGCCCCCCAGGTACACGCAGCCGCAGCCGATACCGCCCACCGGCATACCCAGGTATTGAAGTTCAGCTTTCGTTTTCCGATACGTCGTTGGCTCTCCCCGCTCATATAGCGCTTTGATCCATTCAGGCGTAGGCTTTGTGATAGCCGGTTTATCGTCGGCCAGCCCAAAAGGCCGATGAAGCGAGGAAAAATCGGTTAAAAAACCGGCAGCCATCAGGCTAGTGGATTGTATGAACGTGCGACGAGTAATTGTATTGTCTGCCATGACCCATCAGGTGGCCCTTCCATAGGTTCCGCACTAAAAACCAATCGAATCACAACTATACTCGTTCCGGCGTTAAACAGGTACGGAAACCAATGCCAAGTAGTGCTGTCTTGCTATCTCTGACGATCTGGGGTTATTTTTTGGCCTTTGGATGAGCTTGGTCGTACGTTTTCTTGAGCTGCTCCAGGCTCGTATGCGTATAAATCTGGGTAGCCGCTAAACTACTGTGGCCGAGCAAGTCTTTAATGGCGTTGAGATCGGCACCCCGATTGAGGAGGTGGGTAGCAAAGGAATGGCGCAACACGTGCGGACTTTTCTTTTCAAGCGTCGTCACTAAGTCCAGATGCCGCTTCACAATACGCTGGATTAGCACCGGATAAGCCGCTATACCTTTATCGCTTACAATCAAAACTGTATTGTCGGCCTGGCCTGAGAACTCTGCTTCTTTTACCCGGTTATAGGCCTGGATCAGCTCAAAAAGAGGTTGCGTAAGAGGTATAATCCGATGCTTGTTGCGCTTCCCCAAAACCAGAATCGTTTTTTCATACAAGTTGACATCGACTGTTTTGAGTCCAATCAATTCACTCAGCCGGATTCCGGTGCCATACAGAAGCTCAAGCACGAGTTTGTCGCGGATGCCCTCAAACGTATCGGGAAACTCGACCTCGCTGAGCAGCGTTTCCATTGGTTTTTCTTCGATGTACTGAGGCAGTTTTTTACTGGCTTTCAGCGCCTGAATTTTAGCCATCGGGTCCTGGTCAATCACTTTCCGACGAAGCAGGAAGCCATAAAAACTCCGAAGGGTAGCAATCTTCCGGTTCACTGATGATTTATCTAAGTCGGCCTCCACCAGGCTCACAATCCATGAGCGGATGTGCCGAAAATCGGCGCGTTCCGGCTGATCGACATTACACTCAGTATGCAGAAATTCCGTAAACTGCTCCAGATCTTTTGCATACGCCGTCAGCGTATGATGGCTCAGTCGTTTTTCATACCGAATGTGCGTGAGGAAGTCCGAACTAAAGGTTTGCCTCGCAGGATTCATGTGATTTTACCGATTAAACAGATTCTCATCTACAAACTTACCAACTTTACGATCTGAACGATTTTTAAAGCCTACATTACTTCATTCAGCCATGGACTTGTTGTGGTGTCAGATGTGAAGATCTGACACCACTAAGCACTTTCTAGCTCAGAATAATTGATAAAATCACAAAATTCGGGTCAAAAAAAAGCAGCAAACATTCCTGCTTGCTGCTCCTTCTGCGTTCTGGCTGGCGGTTTGAAACGGCTGACTGCGCATTCAGCGATTCAACCCCAACATGACCGATGTTTCGGAACGAAATGTCCTATTGCTCGGTATGGTTGCCGTACATTCTTTCTTTGTAGGCTGCCTTAATGATCTCGGTGCGACGCTTTACCGACGGTTTTTGGAAAGCCGTCCGCGACCGCAACTGCCGCAACACACCCGTCTTCTCAAACTTCTTTTTGAAGCGTTTCAGGGCCTTGTCGATCGACTCGTTGTCTTTTACGTTAATGATAAGCATTGTTAAATATTGTGTTTTAGCTAAAACCGGACGGCAAAGATAATAGATTTGCGGACATGAAACAAGCCATTATTGACTTAGGAACCAATACTTTCCATCTATTGATTGCCGATGTGGTCGGCTCCACTCAACAAATCCTGTTTCGGGAAAGTTTGCCAGCCAAAATTGGTCAGGCCGGAATCAATCAGGGGATCATCACGGAAGAAGCCATTGGCCGGGCGCTGGGTGTTCTGACTTATTTTCGGCAAGTGCTCAACCGATTCGATATAGCTCCTGACCAGGTTGTTGCGATTGGCACCAGCGCCATACGGGTAGCCCGCAATCAGCAGGAATTTATAGACCGAGTTCGGCAGGAAACAGGCTTATCTATTCAGGTTATTTCGGGCGATCAGGAAGCCGCTTACATCTATCAGGGCATTCGGGTAGCTGGTGCGTTAGGTGAGTCGACCGGACTGGTTATTGACATTGGCGGAGGCAGCGTCGAATTTATCCTGGGAAATCAATCAAGAATTTTCTGGAAACAAAGCTTTGAAATTGGCGGTCAGCGACTACGCGAACGATTCATGACCTCTGACCCAATCAGCCTTACCAGTATTCGTCGGCTGAATGATTACTTTCAGGAGCAGTTGCTTCCACTGGCCAATGCCATACATCAATATCAGCCCAGTGTATTGGTCGGTTCGTCGGGCTCATTCGATACGCTGGTCGATATGTGGTTTATGCACGAACAGGGCCATCTGCCCAACCCCGATCAGGCCACGTTCGACTTACCCATCCAGGAATTTTATCGGTCTTACGAATTACTCATGAAGAAAGATCATGTAGAGCGCATGCAGCTACCGGGCATGATCGAACTCCGGGTCGACATGATTGTGGTTGCCGTTTGCCTGATCGACTATGTCCTGAAAACCTACGGTATTACTCAGATCAAAACCTCAACCTACTCGCTGAAAGAAGGGGTATTGGCTTCGCTTAACGAGTAATGTAGAATTGAAGCTGTTTAGGCTTTTATTTTTATCTGAGTAAACCGTCAATTCACAGGCCGTTTTACCCTAAATCCCCTGAAGGGGACTTAGTCTGCGAGGGAAAAAAGTCCACTTCAGGGAATTTAGGGGTAAAACACACCGAAAAAATAATCCTGAACAGATTCATTAATAATGGGAAAAATGGATGGTGACGAATAGCAGGTAAGTTTTCAATCAATTTTGCTTTGTAACACATTATCAATTTTGCATTATAGATAATGAAAGCTGAAACAAACGACCGCTCGTCGTACCGGAACCTGATCTTTACAGCGCTCCTCATTCTATTTGTCGGCCTGGCGTTTGCTTTTCCGGCACCGTTTGTGAGCATCGGCGGGTTTCCGCTCAAGAAATTGATTGTTCCTCTACTGCAAATCATCATGCTGGGCATGGGTACAACCATGTCAATCAAAGATTTTGAGGGCGTTATTCAGCAACCCAAAGCCGTTTTCATCGGGGTTGTTTGCCATTTTATCATCATGCCTCTGTTGGGCTTTACGCTGGCTAATACCTTTAGTTTTCCACCCGAAATTGCGGCCGGTGTTGTGCTGATCGGCTGTTCGCCCAGTGGTCTGGCATCGAATGTCATGTGCTTTATTGCCAAAGCGAATGTCCCACTGTCTATAACAGTTACCACGATTTCGACCCTACTGGCTCCTTTTGTTATGCCTGCGCTGATGAAATTTCTGGCGGGTCAGTTCATCGAAATTTCCTTCCTGAAAATGATGGTCGAAATCATGCAGATCGTCATCCTGCCCATCGTGGTAGGGCTAGTTCTGAATCGGATTTTCCATAAATCGTCGGTGATGCTGAACCGGGTCATGCCGATGCTGTCGATGGGTGGTATTATTCTGATTGTTGCGATCATCGCAGCCGCTGGGCGTGATAGCCTGCTGACCGTGGGCTGGACACTAGCCCTGTGTGTGCTGATTCATAATTTGTGCGGCTTCATGTTAGGCTACGGAACAGCCCGGCTCTTTGGCATGGATGAGCAAAGCTGTCGAACGGTTGCCATTGAAGTAGGTTTGCAAAACGGTGGTTTGGCATCGGGGATTGCCGTACAAATGGGCAAAGTAGCTACAGTTGGGCTGGCCCCTGCTCTCTTCGGCCCCATCATGAACACAAACGGCTCACTGCTAGCAACCTACTGGAGTCAGCATCCTCCCAAAGACGTACCTACCACTGAACCCGCTTCTGCATAAAAACCTCCAAAAATCCCACTGAATACTCAAAAAGTATTCAGTGGGATTTTTGCTTCAACCATAAGTTGCATATACAACTTTATTTTTCAACCTTTATGGTATGCCTACAGAACCTTATTGCATTGCGGGTCGATTGCGAATGCTGGCGCGGATTGTGACAGGTCGGTACAACGATGTGTTTGTATCGGAGGGGGTAACATTCGCCCAGGCTGGCTTATTAATGCACATTTTCGCCCAACCGGGCATACGGCAGGCTCAGCTTTCCAAACAATTACAGATTCAAAAATCGGCCATGAGCCGGGATGTCCAGTTGTTGCAAAAAAACGGCTGGCTGACCGATACCATTCGGAGCGGCTTGTTCCTCACCGAAGAGGGTCGGTTGCTGGCCAAACGGTGCCATAAAATCTGGAAAGCCCTAAATCAGCAGGTATGGGACGAACTTGGCCCCCAAGCCGTCGACGGACTTACAACCCTTTCGCAAAAACTAATTCCCTAATACAAACCACGATAATGACTACCGAATTTTTATCGCAAACCTGGCAAATGGCGCAGGCTTCGGCGCAGGGCCCGATGCGCAAACTTACCCCTGACAATTACCGTCATCGATTAACACCCGAAACGGCTTCGGCCGGATTCATTGCCCTGCACACCGCCGAGGTGATGCATCGTTTTGCCAGGATCATGTTTGGCCGCGAGGTCAGTATTCCTTTACAAGCTGTCGGGGGCGTTTCGGACGATGGCCGTGAACTTGACTTAGCCGATATACAACAAAAACTTGACGACAGTTTCGCACTGATTGCCGACCATATCCGGCAAACACCCGACGAACAATGGGCCGAAATCGTTTCCTCACCATTTGGTGATATACCCCGAATGCAAGTACTCGTGTTCCTGATGCATCATAATTCGTATCACGCCGGACAAATCGCTCAGGCTATCAAAAAAGGTCAGGAATTTCCGGTAATCGCTTAATCGGTTCGCTGGTTTCTACTTGACGTTTAGTGCATCAGTCAACGTTAGACGGAAACCAGCAAACATCAACCTGTAAACATGAAGCCAGCATTTTTACAAACCACTCGCAAGGAGTCGACCAAATCATGGCTATTCCGATCAGGCTTGAACTGGTATCCGATGTATTTCGGAACGGGAGGCAAAATTCTATTCTGGTCGAGCGACTGGCGGGAGGTGCACATCCGATTGCGCCGAAATATATGGACGTACAACTACGTAGGGACCATTTTTGGTGGTAGTATGTTCTCGGCTACTGATCCCTTTTATATGGTGATGCTCCTGCGGATTCTGGGCAATCAATACGTCGTTTGGGATAAATCGGCTAGTATCCGGTTTCGCAAGCCTGGTCGTCAGACTCTATACGCTCGCTTTGAAATTACCAACGATCAGCTTGCGGTTATTCGGCAGGAGGTAGCCGCCAATGGACAGACTGATTATGTATTTACGGTTCAATGGCTCGATAAAGAGGGCGTCGTCCATGCCGAACTGGAACGGCTGTGCTATATCGCCGATAAAACCCATTATGAGCAACGCAAAAACGACCGGCAACAGGCACGGTTTAAACGGTAGACTCCTATGACCCAGGAACATCATCTGAAGGTTCAACGAACGGCCCGTTTTTACACCACTGGCCAACTCACCGAAAAAACCCGAAACATCTGGTTTTGCCTGCACGGATTTGGGCAATTGGCCCAATATTTTGGCAGAAAATTTGCTGACCTGGCCAGCGACGAAACGTTGATCGTGATCCCCGAAGGTCTCTCCCGATCCTACCTCGATATGAACTACCAGCGCGTTGGTGCTTCCTGGATGACACGGGAAGATTCACAACACGAAATCGATGACTATGTCGCCTATCTGAATTCTCTGTACAACCGTATTCTTGACGAGCGTACAAGTCTGAATGAAAAACTGCACATCACGGTGTTTGGGTTCTCGCAGGGAGCCGCTACCGCCTGTCGCTGGCTGAATAATGGGGGCAATGAATCGAGTCGCATCCGTATCGACAGGCTGATTCTCTGGGCCGGTTATTTTCCAAAAGGCCTTTCTGACCTGATCAGCGCCAATGTACTTACGCATACAGAAACGCACTATGTGTATGGGCAGCAGGACGAATACATCAGCGCCATTGCCGACATCGGCGCCTACCTGAATCGGATACAGACCGACGTACCTAATTTGCAGTTAACCGCCTTTGAGGGACCACACCGGGTAGAGCCTGATGTACTGAAATCATTAGTGACGGCTCCTAAACCGATTGCGTAAGCGTTGCCAGAACGTTGCTCGTTTATAACCACCAACCATTACAACTTCGCCAAGTGCAGTCGTATCCTCATTCAATCGAATATCTAATGAGTTTCGGGATGTTGGCATCAATCGAATTTCCTGTGTGATATACCCAATAAACGTCACCTGAAGCGTAAGATGCTCCAACTTATGGTCGTCAGGAATTAATAGCTGGAAGTTGCCATCTTTATCAACATGGGTTCCCCTTCCTAATTCTTTGATAAGAACAGTTGCTCCACAAGCGGCTGTGTTAGATGCTTCATCAACGACACGGCCAGATACGATCCTTGTCGAATCTGCTGATACTAGGCTCTCGGGTTCGGGTGATTCTGCTTTTCGCTCACTCCCGCTAGTCTGCACTAAGGTCGAGTGCAGCGACAGGGGCGTTATAGACTCCGACTGAGCCGCCTGATACCCTAACAAACCTGCTGTCAGAAGCCCCCAGAAACGACCCCAGGCCTGAGGAGCAGGTGCCGAAACGCGCAGAGATCGGTTAAGTTGACTTTGCCGGAAACGCCCACAGCCTGCATTTGTTGTCTGAGCCATGATGGAAGCAATCTGCTGGTCGGTCATAGCCGTAAAATCGACTACTGTTTTCTCGCAATGCATACAGAAACGACCGCCTTCATCGGGCTTCATGTCCTGCCACGACTGTTGACAAGGTGCCTGTATCGTTAGCTGTATCCGTTTAGCAAGCATGGGCTCAGCCAATAGTTCTAGAATTAAAGTTAACCGCAAAGGCGCTATGGCGCAAGGAATTACCCATTAATTTCGAATACCTTGCGGCTATAGTACCTTTGCGGTTCATCGATTATTGCTTCCGGTGAATCGTTTGTGCGCCTGCCTGCGCCCCCGCCAGTATCGTCATATCTGCAATGGTCACGTGAGCAGGCGCTGTAACGGCAAACACAATGGAATCGGCTATATCCTCGGCTGTAAGCGGGGTAAAGCCCTGGTAAATTTTAGCTGCCCGCTCTGTATCGCCTTTGAAGCGTACCATCGAAAATTCGGTTTCGACCGCTCCCGGAGCAATATTTGTTACCTTAATACCGTGCTGGGTCATATCGAGCCGCATACCTGAACTGATGGCTTCGACGGCTGCTTTACTGGCGCAATATACCGCTCCGTTAGGATACGTTTCCTTGCCGGCTACCGAACTTAGGTTTACAATATGTCCCCGTTTTCGCTCAACCATGCCGGGCATAACGGCTTTCGACACATACAGAAGCCCCTGCACATTCCCATCGATCATCAGATCCCAGTCGGCCGGATCACCATCCTGAATCGCCGACATCCCATAGGCATTTCCGGCGCTATTTACCAAGATATCAATGGCCTGCCACTCTTCCGGTAGTGTATTAATCGACTCATAAACTTCTACCCAGTTTCGTACATCGAAGTTCAGGGTGGTTACGTCGGTCTTTTTACTCAATAGATTCTGTAATTCATCCAGCCGCTCCTGTCGACGGCCGCAAAGAATCAAACGGAATTCGAGGTCAGCGAAAGCTTCGGCGGTAGCGCGGCCAATGCCAGAGGTAGCGCCGGTGATCAGTGCAATACGAGACATGAAAAATGAAGAAATAGATGATTTTGCAAAGATAAACTACCTACACCCTTTTCGGTCTGGCATGAATTTTTTGTGAGGTATAGGCCGTAATATCCCCAAAATCATCAACAATAAATTACCTGTTTCTCAACCGATTAAACAAAATAGCTTTTTTTATCAAAACAGGCCTCGCGAATTGGTTAGGTTTTTGCAAGGCTATGATCAGGCCGTGATACTGATTGAAAACGAGATCATTGATTCAGGTTCAATCGGCCTTACGGTGCTGCCAAATCAAGTTCTTGCGTTATTACCTGTTTATATGCTACCTGAATTCTCGGTTGTGATCCCAACGTATCAGCAACCGGCTTTACTGCTTAAATGTCTGGATGCGTTGGGGCGTCAACGGCTCCCACGCGATCAATTTGAGGTCATTATCGTGGATGAAGGCAATTCGCCCGAGACCGAAACGGCCGTACAACTTTTTACCAAACAGGTGGCCCGTAATGGAGGTCCCCTTGAGGTGCGTTACCTGGCTCAACCCGAACGGCGTGGCCCAGCGGCTGCCCGAAACCGGGGCTGGCGAGCAGCCAGAGGTCGTATTATTGCCTTTACCGATGACGATTGCTTACCCGAATCCGATTGGTTATCCGCAGCCCTTACCTGTTTTCAGCGCGGTGCTCAAGTCATGAGCGGGCAGTTACGCGTCCATTTGCCCGAACATCCGAGTCCACTGGATCGGACAGCCACGATTCTGAAACGGGCCGAATTTATGTCGGCCAACTGTTTTTGCCGGAAATCGACGCTGGAGCGGGTGAATGGCTTTGAAGAAGCATTCGACACGGCCTGGCGAGAAGATAGTGATCTTCAGTTTAAATTCATTCAAGCTGGTATTCCGATTGGCAAATGCCCCGAAGCGATCGTGATTTACCATATCCGGCCCTGCCCCTGGTACGGTCTGCTCCGCGACGAACGCAACAATTGTTACGATGCACTCCTGTACAAACGTCATCCAAGCCTGTTTCGGGAACGAATTCCCTCCTACCGGCGGCAGATCGTCCAGTATTATGTTTCAGTTATCAGCATAATGGCTAGCCTGGTCGGTTTATGCCTCGGTGAATGGGGTTTAGCCATGATTGGGTTAAGCATCTGGGCTATTCTCTCCACAGATCTGATCATGCGTCATTTACCCCAGGAAACACTGACCTGGACAACAGCCAAACATGCCATCATCACCGCTTTGGCTACTCCTTTTTTATCCGTTTACTGGCGATTATACGGTGCCGTGAAGTATAAAGTATTGTATTTATAAGCAGGGCCAGGAGCAGGGTGTATAGAGCGGGATAAATAGTTTGCTCCATGCATCCTGCTCCTGGTCCTATTCTCCCTGCTAATTTTCCCCTATTTAATGAACCATTAAGGATTGGATTGTATTTTTGGTAGGTAAAGCCAGTATTACTCAACTAGCTTTATCGGTTCATGGATCATTTGCATCAGTCTTTTAGCGTACGCTTTTCGTATAGTGTTTTTTTTACCGAGCGACTTTTCGACTCGGCCAATACCGTTTTTGCCGACTTTTTTAAACAACAATTGGCCGGAGGTGCTCGTAAAAAGCTTCTTTTTGTTATTGATTCGGGCGTCATTGCGGCCCATCCCTCTCTACAGACAGACATTACCCAGTACTTCGCGCAAGAAACTGATAATCTGGACCTTATTCAGGATATACTGGTAATACCAGGTGGCGAAACGGCCAAAAACGACCCTGATTTTGTCGAAACAATTGTCAATGCTGTTGATCGGTACGGGATTGACCGCCATTCGTATGTGGTTGCCCTGGGTGGCGGTTCGTTGCTCGATCTGGTTGGGTATGCGGCTGCTATTTCCCACCGGGGTATTCGCCATATTCGGATTCCGACTACAGTGCTATCGCAAAACGATTCGGGCGTTGGGGTAAAGAATGGCGTCAATTACCGGGGCAAGAAAAACTTCCTCGGCACGTTTGTACCGCCTGTAGCCGTATTCAACGATAGTCAGTTTTTAACCACGTTGGATGATCGCGACTGGCGGGCCGGTATTTCGGAGGCTATTAAGGTAGCGTTGATTAAAGATGCCTCGTTCTTTGAGTGGATCGAACAACACGCCGAACAACTGGCCGCCCGCGACATGACGGCGATGCATTATCTCATCCATCGGTGTGCGCAAATGCACCTCGACCATATTGCCGGGGGCGATCCGTTCGAAATGGGTTCATCACGACCTTTGGATTTTGGCCACTGGAGCGCACATAAACTCGAGCAGTTAAGTGATTTTGAAATCCGGCATGGCGAAGCGGTAGCGATTGGTATTGCCATGGATAGTTTATACTCAAATCGGTTAGGCTGGATTAGCGATACCGACGCAAACCGGATACTTGGTACCTTGCGTACGCTTGGCTTTTCACTCTATCATCCCATGCTCGACTTTAACGACAGCGAAGGGGTTTTAAAAGGTCTTTCGGAGTTCCGCGAACATTTGGGTGGTCAATTGACCATCATGTTGTTGAGCGCCATCGGTAAGGGGGTAGAAGTCCATGAAATGGATGCAACCCGCATTCGGCAGGCGATCGCAACGCTACGGGAAAACGAATTATCAGCTATCCTTTAATAAACACCGTTTTTTTAACGACATGTACGATGGCACCCTGATGCTGTCTTCGCTAAAATTCTGTGGATAAAGCTTATTATGAAAACATCGCTGGGCCACCTCGGATACTGCACCAACATTCATGCGGGTGAAAGCTGGGCCGATCATTTTGCGGCCATCCAGCAGGCCATACCCGAGCTAAAGCAGCGCTTATCGCCCAATGCTCCGTTTGGTATTGGCCTCCGCCTGTCGAACCAGGCCAGCGAAGAGCTTGAGCTTCCCGAAAACCTGGTCGCTTTTCAGCACTGGCTCGCCCAAAACGATTGCTATGTGTACACAATGAACGGATTTCCGTTTGGTGGTTTCCATGATACAATCGTAAAAGATCAGGTGCATGCGCCCGACTGGACAACCGAAGCGCGGGTTGAGTATACCAAACGGTTATTCCGCCTGCTCTCCGTGCTGTTACCGGTTGATGAACTAGGTAATGCCATTCAAGGTGGCGTATCGACATCGCCCCTCTCGTATCGGCACTGGTTTGAGTGGGAACAGCCTGCCGCCCGCGATTATATTTTTTCGCTTACTACGCAGAATATCCTCGAAGTGGTAGCAGAACTGGTCCGGCTTCACAAACAAACCGACCGGCTTATGCACCTCGATCTGGAGCCTGAACCCGATGGCGTTATCGAAACAGCGGATGAATTTATCAGTTGGTTTACGGATTATCTATTGCCAATGGGCATCGAGCAACTCACCAACGAATTTGGGATGACCGATGCCGAAGCCGAAGCTACCATCTGCGAACACGTTCGGTTGTGTTACGATGTCTGCCATTTTGCAGTGGGCTACGAACGCCCGGCTGAAGTACTTGATAAACTGAAAGAATATGGCTTACGGGTCGGCAAAATTCAGATTAGCGCGGCTCTAAAAGCACAATACCCAGATGATCCGGCAGGGCGTACCGCCGTTCGACAGGCGTTCGAGCAATTCAACGAACCGACCTATCTGCATCAGGTCGTTGCCCACTCAACCGACAATACATTGGTTCGATTCCCGGATTTACCAGAAGCCCTTGCCGCATTAAATGAATCGCACAGCGAATGGCGATCCCACTTCCACGTCCCGCTGTTTGTGGCCGACTATGGGCTCCTGCAATCCACTCAAGACGACATTGTGGAGGTGCTGCGGCTTCAGGCTGAACGACGCTTTACCAACCAGCTTGAAGTAGAAACCTATACCTGGGGCGTATTGCCTGATGATCTAAAGAAAGAGCTGGTCGACTCCATTGAGCGCGAAATGAAATGGGTCATCGAGCAAATAGAGTAGGTACAGGCTACCAATCAAGAAAATTAAAAACCCCTAAATTCCATGAATAGACTTTAGGGGTTTTAATGAAGCGGTTTTACACTTTTCCTATTAGTCAAAATGAGCGCGTTTTTTGTCATTCCTCCTGCGTCGGAATGACAAAAAACGCGCTCATTTTAAATGTATCTTCAAAAGTTCAGACAGCTTCAATATCTAAAAAAAGCTGAAGCGTGCGCCAAGCTGAACCTGGAATGGATCGCCCGAAGGTGTAACAGCTCCTGTATTGTTAACCCGGTAATTATACTGCGGCACTGCTGCGTTGAAGCCCGGTAAGGCAGCAGTGGTGCTCGTTGCCGGAACGCTCAACGCATACAGTGCCTGCGTACCCAGCGATTTGTTCGTTCCCCAATCTCTTTTCAGCAAATTCGTAAAATTGAATACGTCGGCCGATAGTTCAAGGGCATAATTCTTCCCGAACCTGAACCGTTTTAGCGCCCGGATGTCCAGTACACCGTAGAAACCATTGATCCCACCATTCCGCTCGGCAATCCGGCCTGAATACGTATTGATATACTCTTTCAGGCTCTGGCTGGCAGCAGGGTTATCGAGTAGCGCTTGCAGACCTGTCCGAACGTTGGCGGCTACTTCGGGATTGTTCCGATCAAATACAAAAGCCAGATCGTTAGTCGCAACGAAGTCACCGTTGGTATTAGCGCCTGACAGCAATGAGTAGCGTGTACCGCCAATACCCGTATAACGGAAGCCCAGCGTAACGCCAAAGAATGACGGCAACGTACCGTATACGACCACCTTGTTTCGGAAATGGTTATCGGAATACGTCATGGTGCTCAGATTGCGTGGATCATCTTTTACGGGCAGCACCAGCGTAGCCGTGTTGGCCACGTTACCATTGTAGGTAACATTGTCGCGGGTATCGTTCCAGGTGTAGCTCGCCGTAATTTCGCCATCCCGGAAATATTGCCACGTAGCATCGACCACAGCCGCAAACTGATTCACCCGGCCTTCGCTGTTCAGTTCCAGCACCCGCCCCAGTCGATTGCTGATACGCCCCTGCTGCCAATCGCCCACACCTGTCGATGGCATGGAAGCCAGCGGTACATATACCCCCCGATTCGCTTCGTTGGTCAGTCGGAAGAATGGTTCTGCCACCATATTCCGGTCGATGTACATATAGTTGTTACGACCCAGCGACATGTACCCCGACACACCAACTTTTAATCGGTCCGTCAGGAAGCGTGAATACGAGATATTGGCCTTGTAGAGTACTGGTATTTTAGCGTCGGGGCCAGTCATGTTAATGGTTGGCACCTGAAACTGGGCCAGCGTCGGAATACTGGAAGCATTTTGTCGGTAGGCTGCAAAATCTGGCGTCGGTACGTTGGCCCCCCGCACATCGACCGTAGCAAAGTGCTTACCATCGAAGGTCAGGTTGTTGATTAGCATATAGTTGTTAATATCCGACGCAAACACGCCTGCCCCCAGCCGGATAAAGGTGCGGTGTTCGTTATTAACGTCCCAGTTGAACTGAATACGCGGCTGCGCAATGAACGATTTGATCTGGTTGTCGGTGCGTAGTTTCAGTTCATCAAATACCACCTGATTAAACTGCGCTTTGGGGTAAATCGAATAGTCGAAACGCAGACCAGCGGTCATTTCCAGTTCCGGCAGCAGGTGCGTGTTGAGTTGTCCGTAGGCACCCAGGTTGTATATATTGCCGTAAACGGTCGGATCGGCCACGAGAGGCACCTCACGGTAGAACCGATACGGCTTGAGGTTATTGAAATTATCGAGTGCCGACCCAGAAGCGTCGTTGATAAAATGGAACCGGCCATTTACTTCACTGCCGTACAGCGATTTAGCGTGTGTGTACATCAGATCGGCGCCGAACGTGTACTGAACTCGGTCGGTGTTGTAGTAAAAGTTGTCGACCAGTTGCAGCACATCGTTCGTAAACCCTTCCTGTGCAAAGCGATGACCACCCATCTGAATATTGGTCGACAACGTTTTTCCGTCCACCGTCGATGTTACGTTCTCTACGATGTTACGTGGAATATTGGCGGCAGGCAACTGATCGCCAGGACCACTTTTCTGATAGGTGTAGAGATACTGGAGCTTCAGCTCGTTAGTTATCTTGGGCGAAAACGTCGTACGGAGCGTAGCCAGCAAACTGTTGTCAATGTTATAATCGTTACCGTACGACTCATAGATGTTGATGGCTGTATTGTCGGCCAATCCTAATTTATTCCGGTCGTTGGTATAGTTGTCGCGGATGGTCAGCAGGTTATTGGCGTTGATCTGCCAGTCGATGCGGGCGAAGGCTGCATCAGTACCCCGGTTTTTGGGGAATGTACCGAATTGCTGCGTATTAGCCACTCCATACTTGCTACGGGCAATGTCTACATAGCGATTGAGTGTTGCATTGGTCACGTTAAAGCGGCTTTCGTCGAGCGGTGTCTGTACATCGGCGATAATGAGCGGGCGCGAATCCTGCTGATGGTCCCATACAACGAAATAGTGCAGTTTGTCCTTGATAATTGGCCCGCCTAACGAAAACCCAAACTGATTGGTCGAGAACGGTACATTGCGCACGTTACCACGAATGTCATACTTACTCGACAGCCAGTTGGCTCGGGTGTAGTTGAATACGCTCCCGGTTAGTTTGTTGGTTCCTGCCTTCGTTACCGCACTCACCAGACCACCCCCAGCCCGACCGTAAACGACATCGTACTGGTTGGTGATTACCTTGAACTCCCGAACGGCTTCAATCGAGATGGAGTACGGTGCACCGCTACGGCTGGTTGTTGCTCCGGCCGACGTTGGGTTTTTAGCCGTCATTCCGTCAATGGTGTAGTTGGTGGATGAGCCAAGCTGCCCCGACAGGCTACCGCTACTATTGGTGAGGGGCGACAGGTTAACGAGCTGCGTAAAATTTCGGCCATTGACAGGCATCGAAATCAGCGTTTTGGCGTTGATAGCTGTAGCGGCCCCCAGGTTATCTGTTTTGTTTTTCAAACCTGATGCCACGACCTGCACCACTTCAAGAGACTGATCGGCTTCCTGCATAGTCAGGCTGATTCGAATGGCGTCGCCCTGGTTGACCATGTAGCCCGACCGTTTTTGTTCCCCATAGCCAATAAACGTAACCCGTATCGTATACGGCCCGCCTAAAGGAATTTCCTTAAATGCGTACTCCCCTTTGGCATTGGTTACCGTTCCGGTCGTAAATCCGGTCGATTCGTTGCGCACCTGGACCGTAGCACCAGGCAATGGTGATTTCTCTTTTTCAGAGATCACCCCCGAAATAGAAGCTTGTGTAGTTTGTGCTAGTGTTTCGTTGATGAAAAAACTGGATAAAAATAGAAGGATAGCACTAAATAGTAGGCCTTTTTTCATTTGACAACTGAGTAGTTATGAGTTGCAAAGAGAGTACCCGCGTTTTAACTGAATTTTAACCTACGCTTACCTTATCATTACCATTATACAAAATGGAGTTAACGATTTAATTACATCAGAAACTATCAGGCCAATAAAGCAATCAGTATGGTAGAATAACTATTTTCACGCTTTATTGCAGAGAACCATAACGGCCTCCAAAACCGTTTTACGGGCAAATTCAATACTTTTACAGGAGATTTTCCTTCGTTCAGATAACCATGCAAAAGACCGTAGTACTCGACGTTGTAGGGCTGTCGTACTCGCTCATTGGCGAGCACACGCCTTTTCTGAAACAATGGTTTGCCAGCAAACATCAGGCGACCATCGATCCGATGCTTCCGGCTGTTACGACCTCCGTTCAATCGACCTATGTAACAGGCAAATGGCCGAGCGAAACGGGAATTGTCGGCAATGGTTGGTATGACCGAACGGATAGTGAGGTAAAATTCTGGAAACAGTCGAACAAGCTGGTAGCGGGTGAAAAAATCTGGGAACGGGCGAAGAAAATCGATCCCAATTTTACGGTTTCCAAGATGTTCTGGTGGTATAATATGTACTCTACCGCTGATTTTTCGGCCACTCCCCGCCCCCAGTATCCATCCGACGGCCTGAAAATTCCCGACTGCTATACCCACCCCGGCGACCTTCGCGATAAACTACAGAAAGAGCTGGGTACATTTCCACTTTTTCAGTTCTGGGGCCCAGCCACCACCATCAAAAGTAGCCGATGGATTGCCGATGCATCTATGCTGGTTGATAAGTGGCACCACCCGACTTTAACCCTGATTTACCTGCCCCATCTGGATTATTGCCTACAAAAATTCGGTCAGGATTTTTCTAAAATTGCCACAGATTTACGCGAGATCGACGACGTTTGCCGCGACCTGATTCAGTATTATGAGAAAGAAGGCGCGGAAGTGATTGTGTTGTCGGAGTATGGCATTACGAATGTCGATAACCCGATTCATATTAACCGCATTCTGCGCGAAGCGGGTATGATCCGCTACCGGGAAGAACGAGGGCTTGAAATGTTCGATGCAGGCGCTTCTCCCGCTTTCGCTACACCCGACCACCAGATTGCCCACGTATACATCAACGATCCGTCGGTGTTTGATAAAGTTCGCTCGTTACTCGAAAAAACACCCGGCATCGAGTTGGTGCTGGATAAGGAGCAACAGAAGCAGTACCATATCGATCACGAGCGCTCGGGAGATCTGGTCGTGGTAGCCGATGCCCGCAGCTGGTTCACCTATTACTACTGGCTCGATGACGCGCGCGCTCCCGACTACGCCCGGCTGGTTGCCATTCATCAAAAGCCGGGGTACGATCCGGTAGAGATGTTTATGGACCAAACGAATCCGTTCATTAAACTGAGAGCAGGCTATAAACTGGGGCGTAAATTACTTGGCTTCCGATACCTGATGGACGTTATCTCGCTGGATGCTACCCTCGTAAAGGGTTCTCACGGACGAGTCGGTACAGCTCCCGAACATCACCCGGTTTTTGTCAGTAATCGAAATGTTGGAAAATCCCTGTCGGCTATTTCCGTTTACGATCAGATCTGGGAGACGTTATCAGCCAGCATATTAGTCAGCAAATAATGAATAATGTCTAATGCAAAATGTATAATAAATAAGGGCACTACGACAATTATTCATTGTACATTTTGCATTAGACATTATTCATTACTTATTGATTATTTGGGCGAAAGCGCCTAAATTAACTCTATGAAAGCGATCGTTCCTCTTTTACTATTGCTCTCGGCTTGCTCTACTCATCGACCGGTGGCCGTGAATGTTCCTGCCGACGGTGCCGAATATTATCAGGCCAGCCAACCGATTGCGGGCTACCAGCAACGTCTGTATCCAGATCCACAGGGTGGTTTAGGGCATTCGCAGGACCCAGATATTAAAGTTACCGACATTCGTTTGACGGCTAGTTATACGGTGCTGTACATGACCTTTGGTAAAGACCCTCACGGCCACGACAACAACTATTATGGCACCAGCAGCATTTCTTTCAATTCGAAGGCTGTATTGGCGACATCCGATGGAAAGAAAACCTATGCGCTGGTTAAGACAGAAGGGATTCCTATATCGCCCGAAACCCGCGATATTAAAAATGATGAAAAAGTGCCGTTTATTCTATATTTCGAGCGGCTGGACAAGGGAGTTGAGTCGTTCGATCTGTTTGAATGCAAAAGTGATGCTCAAAACTCCTGCTTCAATGTAGCAGGCATGACTGTACGTAATCCAATCGATTGAGTAACATAGCAGCCAAAATAATCTATCTTTTTCTGTTCATATATACACCGAATCCAGTAATCTGGCGTTAATTTTATAGTTTCCAGTCGATTATACTGTTTGATTATGGTGTTGATTACCTCCGTAAGCCGTCGCTTACGCACTCCTCTTTTTTTACTTATCAGTCTGTTTATCACTGTGCTTACCTTTGCACAGGTCAACTTAACCTATCGGTTGCTTAACGGATATACGCTGAGTAGTGAGGCATCGGTCAATAAGAACAAACCTACCGTATTCGTACTCGGCGAAACCGAAGCTTTTGAAAAGGTTTTTAATCCAGCCGTTACAACCAAACGCCCCGATGCTCTAAATTTCACGAAAGAAACGGCAATTGGTATTGTTCTTCCTCCCACAACCAAGCCACCTAAACTTTCGATCAGCAAAGTCTTTGTTCAGGATTCAGTTTTAACGGTACGTTATATACGGCTAGCGGATACAACGCTGACACAGCACCCACAATCAATCGCTACTCAGCCTTTTTTACTGATAGCAGTGCCAAAGCATAACTTCCTGAAGACCAAGCTTGTCGAAAACGGTAAAGTCGTACAGATTCTCAAAAGACCGGAGGAAGACTAATTTCCCTGTCTACTTACTCACCGACTGATTAGTCGTCGTAGCTAAAGTCAGATTCCAGTCCGAAATGGATGCCCTGCAAACTGGCAATTGCCGCTGACAGATGCTGAAGCGCATCGCCCACGCGGTCTGCATCTGGATGGTTGGCGTCGACCTGCCTCTGCAGGCTGCTAATCATCGACCGTGTGGCTTCCAGTTGGGCTATTGTCTGGTAAAGAACGGGCTTTTGTTCAGGATTCATGCTTAGCGGATTTGGTTTGACAATACACACCCAACTTGTCTTACACGGTTTCTGTTTAGAATAGTCTCAAAGCGCACGCTTGCAGTCATTTATTCCACACCCTTCACCCGCATTGGCAACGTGTAGATTGATTCTGAAGCAGTGATGAACAGCGTATCCCGTTTTTTCCCGCCAAAGCAGATATTTCCCACCCAGCGTGATGGTACGGGAATATTACCCAGCTTTTTACCAGATGGATCGTATACCGTTACGCCACGGCCAGAGATGTATAAATTCCCCTGGTTATCGAGCGTCATACCATCGGACCCCTGCGAAATAAATAGCTGGCGATTTCGAAGCATCCCATCGGACCCGATTTCATATTTATAGGTTTTGCTGTCCCGAATGTCGGCTACATATAAATACTTCCCATCAGGCGTTCCAACAATACCATTGGGTTGTTTTAAATCGCCATCGACCACGATCGCTTCCGACTTGCCTTTGGGAAGATAATACACCTTTTGCCCGTCGATATCCGGCTTCTTCCGCTCCCAGTAGTCACGCTGATAATAGGGATCGGTAAAGTAGATTCCGCCCTTAGGGTCGATCCACAAATCGTTTGGCCCGTTCATGCGCTGCCCCTGAAAATTGGTCATCAGTACCGTCACTTTCTTATCAGGGCTAATCGACCATAACTCGTCTTTTTCATCGGCACAGGAAATGATATTGCCTTTTTTATCGAAATAAAGCCCATTGGATCGCCCGGTTTTGTCCATATAAAGCGACAGGTTTCCATCGGTATCGTATTTCCAGATTTTATCGTTTGGCTGATCGGTAAAAAAGATATTCCCTTTCTTGTCGACAGCCGGACCTTCGGTAAACGCAAACTGGCTCGATATCTTCTGAAGCGTAGCACCGGGGGCTACTACCTTTATCGTATCCAGCCCACTCGTGTTCGTCTGTTGCGCCATTACCTGGCCCGATATAATTAGAAGGCCTGTCAGTATAAAGCCTGTTTTAAACGAATGAATCATAGGAAGTGAGGAAAAACGTTTTCTAAATCAGTAAGTCTGGTTGCCAGGAAAACTAACCGGCTACGGTGCCAATTTTCTACCGGATGGGTGTGTCGCGCGAGTCGGCATAGGCTTTGCTGAAGTCGATCTTCTTTGCTTGACTGGCTACGTACCGGATACCCTGAAAGATGTGTTTAATAAACGTTTGGTCGTCCAGATAATCGGTTTTCGCATGACCGAGCGTCGTACACCAAGTGTACCCACCATCGAAATTGTAATACCAGGCCGAAGGATACAGTTCGGTATACGAACCACCAAACATCCTGACTTTCTCAGGCTCATCCTGATTGAGTGACGTCAGATCATTCGCCATAATGACGGTAGGGCCAGGCGACATATTTTTGGTAAAATAAAATTCGTCTTCTTTCTCCCAGATCTTCGGTAATCCGTCCATTGAAGGGTGTTTTGTATCGATGACCTCAATCTTGAACTTCTGGAATTTCGGATGCCAGGCAAAGGTGCCACCGATCATCCGTTTGAACCACGCCCAGCTGCGCTCGGTGCCCATGACGGAGTGAATACCTACGAATCCACCACCCGCTTCAATGTACCGCCGAAAAGCCAGACGCTGAGCATCGGTATCGAATACATCGTTGTTGGTGCTGGCAAACACCAGTAGTGTGTATTGTTTCAGGTTAGCTTCAGTAAAAACGGAAGGCTGGTCAGAGGCATCGACATTGAAACCGTATTGCTGGCCAAGCTTCTGGACGCATTGAATGGCATTCGGAATATTGTCGTGTACGTAGCCTTTGCCATTTTTAGTGTACACCAGTACCTTCACTTTTTTCCAGTTAACGTCCTGCGCCTGTAGCCCGGCAATCGATAACAGGCTGGTCAACAATACAACGGCAAATCGGGTCATCTTTATGGTTCGTTATGCCTCTATAAGCAACGAATCCAATGGTTCTACGCGTATAAACCGACATCAACGGCCCAATGATTAATCTGTTTTGGGAGCAATCCGTTTGAGCGGTAGCGATTGGGGCCGGGTAATTACCAGCGGAACTGCCTCAATAGTAACGTTACTGGTATCCAGCCCATAGGTTGCCTGTGGAGCCAGGGCGATATTTTTCAACAACATATAGCCGAACATCGCTACTTGCTGACGCACTGTCAGGGCATTCTCGTAGGAAAGGAATCGTCGGAAAAGCACAAACCGGAAGTCACCGGGAACCCGGTGTGTACTCAGCGATTTATACCGGCTGTCGATCGTCACTTCATTATTCTCTACCATATCCTCGACGACCATCCTGAAAAGCAGATTGATGCGCGGTTCGATGCGAAAACCCAGATAAAACGTAACCACATATACATCCTCCTGCGCCAGGGTCTCCACCGAATACCGCATCACATAGGGTTCATCTTCTACACAAACGTGAATAAACCAGTAAATGTCCGCTCGTTTAGGGGCCCGGTTCAGTATCGAATACAGGATTTCGGACTCGATACGCTTGCTGGAATCGGATGTAGTCAGGTAAACCAGATGGGTGGAAAACTTCGGAATAGTCAGGTCGTTACTCAACGATTTCAGGATGGGCAGGTTACTCGGCAGCGACTCGTATTTGATCAGGCTCTGCTTAATCGACTCGCCCTCATGCCAGAACAGCATCATGGCCATAATCAATAACCCCAGCGTAACCGAAATCCAGCCACCTTCTTCAAACTTTACCAGATTGGCAATCAGAAACGTCGTTTCAACGGTCAGAAAGATGGTGGTCAGAACTATCTGGAGAATTGGATTGAAGCGCTTCACACGCATGTACATACTCATGAGCACGGTCGACATGAGCATCGTGAGCGTAACGGCCAGCCCAAAAGCAGCTTCCATATTTTTCGATTCCCGGAAGTGAAGCACAATCAGGCAACAGCCAATCATTAATGCCCAGTTGACAAACGGCACATACAGTTGCCCTCGTTCATCAGACGGGTAGGCTACACGCTGCCGGGGCCAGAGTGTCAGCCGCATGGCCTCACTAACCAGCGTAAACGACCCACTGATCAGTGCCTGCGAAGCAATGATGGTAGCCAACGTTGCCAGACCAATGCTAAAGACGACAATCGATGGGGGTACAATGCTGTAAAACGGGCTTGTTTCGCCCAATCGCTGACCAAGGTGATGCATCAGCCAGGCCGATTGCCCCGCATACGATAGTAACAACGTTGTTTTTACATAAGCCCAGCTAACCCGGATATTACTCCGGCCGCAATGCCCCATATCGGAATAGAGCGCTTCGGCCCCGGTCGTGCAGAGGAAAACCCCACCCAACAACCAGAAACCACTGGGGTAGGTCATCAGAAAATGGAGCGCATAATACGGATTAATCGCTTTAAGAACCGTCGGTTGACTCCACAATGCCCAAAGGCCTATAACCCCGATGAAGCTGAACCAGACGAGCATAACTGGCCCAAACAACCGTCCTAATTGCTGTGTCCCAAACTGCTGCCCAACAAACAAGGCAATCAGAATGACGATAACGATGGGTACCGTATCAAGTTTAGGGTAAAAAATCAGTAATCCTTCAACTGCCGACGACACCGAGATAGGGGGCGTAATTAATCCATCGGCTAATAGAAATGCCCCGCCAATCACAGCCGGGTACATTAGCCATTGGCCCGTATACCGACGAACGAGGGTGTAGAGTGAAAAGATACCTCCTTCGCCCTTATTATCGGCCCGGAGTGTGATCACCACATATTTAATGGTGGTTTGTAGCGTGAGCGTCCACAAAATACAGGAGAAGGTTCCCAGCACTAAGGTTTCAGACAACTCCCGACCCCGCATCACAGCCGATAAGGTGTAAAGGGGCGAAGTACCAATGTCCCCAAAAACAATTCCGATAGCAACCAGAAGCCCCTGTGCCGAAACCTTGTTGAGCGATGTAGATGACATGTAAACTGAAGAAATATACTGTTTTGAAGGTTCAATACCCCTTAGACCGGAGACGCATCATAAAGTATCCATCTCACTCAATTTCCGGTAAAGGCTAGTCAGTCCGATACCAAGCAACCGGGCTGCTTCTGTCTTGTTGCCATTTGTATGCTGTAAAACTCGCCGGATATGCCGTTGTTCGACTGTCGCCAGATCCAGCGCCGAGCTATCGCCCACGTTCGCTGCCGAAACAGCCGTTTGTATTTCATGAGGCAGCAGATCGGGCGTGAGTTCAACCGGTGTATTTTGAGGAGACTCGGCCAGAATAACAGCTCGCTCGATGACGTTTTTCAATTCGCGGATATTGCCTTTCCACGGATGCTGCTGGAGCTTCTGAATAAACTCTGTGCTCAGTCGGATGTCGCGCTTACCAAGCTTGGTAGCATATTGGCGAGCAAACTGTTGAGCCAGACCGGCAATATCGTCACGACGGTCGCGGAGCGGGGGAAGTTCAATTTGAAAAACCGATAATCGATAGTATAAATCGAGCCGGAAATGCCCAGCGTTCGCTTCCTGTTCAAGGCCCCGGTTGGTAGCTGCTATGACCCGAACATCGGTTTTGGTCGGTTTGGTATCCCCCACACGCAGAAATTCGTGCGTTTCGAGTACCCGCAGGAGCTTGGCCTGTAGATCAAGCGGCATTTCGCCAATCTCGTCCAGGAAAATGGTTCCTTTAGTTGCTTCGGCAAATAACCCTTTCTGATCACGGCTGGCCCCCGTAAAGGCCCCAGCTCGATGCCCGAAAAGCTCACTTTCCAGAATATCTTTACCCAGAGCCCCACAGTTGATGGCTACAAATGGCCCGGTTCGGCGTAGGCTAGCCTGGTGGATCGCCTGAGCGAATACTTCTTTACCTGTCCCTGTTTCGCCTGTCAGCAATACCGTTGTATCGGTAACGGCTACTTTCCGGGCCAGATCAATGGCTTGCTGAATGGCTTTTGAATGGCCGATAATACTCTCGAATCCATATCGTTGACCAACCTGTTTTTCAAGCTGTTGTATTCGAAGCTGGAGCGTAGCTTTCTCAATGGCCCGGCTGACGAGCGGAATGATTCGATCGTTGTCGTCGCCTTTGGTGATGTAATCGAACGCACCATTTTTAATAGCCGTTACGCCATCCGATATAGTCCCATAAGCCGTCAGCACAATGATCTCAGTGGCAGGATAAAGTTGCTTAATCTGTGCCGACAGTTCGATGCCATTTTTATCGGGCAGCTTCACATCACTGATTACAAGCTGGACCTCTTCGCGTTCCAGAATTTTCAGGCCCGCACGGGCATTCTCAGCCTCTAGTACGGCATAGCCTTCGAGTTCCAGAATTCGCGCCAGTAGTTGACGCAAACGCGACTCATCGTCGATCAGCAAAATAGTAGCAGGCATAAAAAATGCTTCTTTTCTCCGCAAAGATGAGAAACGAAGCGATAAAAGTTTACGGTGGCTACCACATCAGTAACCTCTTCCACTCGCCCAAAAGGAAACCATAGCCGAAAACCCCAGCTTTTTACTTTTTCAAATGGATCACCTGTGCCTGCTTCTGCGCTTTGAGGGCCAGTTCAGTAGCTAAGAAACAATGCTCCTGCGACATGGCCGTTTCGGTTCGATTCAGCACATCGTTGACCAGTTGTTCGCCGTAAGGCAGATTCTCTTTGCTGCAATCAATGTAGCGGGTTTCTTTTTTATCCGTAATGAACAGGTGATTACCCCCGTCGCGCCCACCGGGGTCGATGTTTTTCCGAAGTTCCATAAAGCCTTCGGTCCCCAGAATCGTCAATCGGCCATCACCCCAGCTTTTCAGTCCATCGGGCGTAAACCAGTCGACCCGAATATAGCCCATGCCTCCATCACCGCGCAGCATTACATCACCAAAATCCTCGAAATTCGGATACTGTGGAAAATGGAGATTCCCCACCTGCGACGCCACAATATCGGCTTTGGTCGATCCGGTAAAGAACAGGAACTGATCGAATTGGTGCGAAGCAATGTCGCAGATAATACCACCAAACTGTTTTTTCTCGAAAAACCAGGCAGGACGCGTTGCTGGATTCATGCGGTGCGGTCCTAGGCCAACCGTCTGGATCACGTTGCCAATGGCCCCTGCTTTAACCAGTTCTCCCGCTTTCACCGTGGCTTTGTTCTCCAGCCGTTCACTGTACATGATTGAATAAATGCGCTTCGTTTCTTTCTGAACCTTACGCACCTCGGCCAGTTGTTCAAGGGTGGTAATGCCGGGTTTATCGGACATAAAATCCTTACCAGCCTTCATAACCCGAATGCCCAATGGCGCCCGTTCGTTGGCAATAGCCGAAGTCAGAACCAGTTGGATCGACTTGTCTTCCAGAATTTCGGCTTCGCTCTTGGCCTGCTTCGCCTGCGGAAATCGCTTGGCAAATTCGGCGGCTAAGTCGGGCTCCTTAGCATAAAACGAAACCAGCTCACCGCCACCCCGTTGTACGGCCCCAACCTGACCGTAAATGTGCCCGTGATTCATGCCAATCACCGAAAAACGAATCCGGGCGGCCCCCGTTGGTACCGAATCACTCCCCAGCGATGTGGACCGAACAAGGGCTGGTGCACCAATTAACTCATTCGATAGTGCAGGAGCCAGGACCAATCCAGCCGCTGTGCTGATGGTCTCCTTAATGAAGTTTCTTCTTGGGTTCATGGTGAATTACTGAATGATCGAATTGCTGAATGATTGAATTGCTGACGTATCACTTTATGATTCAATCATTCAACAATTCGATCATTCAATTATTTAGACTTTTTCGCCAGCTCCAACGCCTGGGTGGTGGTGTAATATTTAGCAATCATGTTAGGAACTTCCCAGGCGGGCAGGCTACCGGCTTTCAGATAATCGAGGTATTTCTGGGCTACACGGCCAAAGTGGGCTTCGTGCCCTTCCTTGTATTTTTCAGGAATGACCACTTCCCAGCCGGTTGCGATTTTCTTTACCTCAACGCCCGGAAATTCCTGCTGAATTTTCGGCAACGCTGTTTTGATGGATGCTTCCAGACTCTTGTTACCTGCAACGGCTTCGATGTATAGTGTCGGTTTGTACTGCTGCGGGGCACCCTGCCGGATAATCAGGTTGGCTTTGGTACCGCGCATGATCGAGTAATGGGTATCACCCGCCCCTTCGGGCGCTTTGTAGGCCCAGGTTACCGATACTTTGGCGTGAACACCTTTCAACTGGTAGTTGATTTCGCCGTTGCTGTATACCTTCAGGATACTATCGCTTACCACATCTTTTTTGAGGTAATCCGGAAAGACATCCTGTTTGGTAATGGCTTTGAATTGACTCAGCCGCATGTCGGTTGTCCAGCGCCGGGCCGACGTCAGGCTAATGTCTTTCTGATAATCGATGGTTTGCTCAGGGAAGCATTCCCACTGGACCAGATCGACCAGGTGGGTAGTTACGTCTACGATGCCTTCACCCTGCTGTGTCACATCCATAAACCAAGCTGGTCGAGTCAGAATACTACCCGATACATTTTTATAGAAATGGTGAACGCTTTCTTTCGTTACGGCTGGGTTTTCAGGCGTTCCTTTTTCCAGGGTTCCGAATACCTCAGCCTGTTGCGAAAAAGCCCGTTGAAGCATGGTCGTGATTTCGTACCGCTCGGTCATGATGTCGTATAGCAGAACCTTGTTTTTTTCGGCCGAAGCAAACGCATTTTTCAATTCCTCAAACTTCGAAGCCTCAATTACCATTGGCTTGTCGGCCAGCACGTTAAACCCGGCTTCGATGGTCTTCTTGATATAATCGGTTTTGAGTCGGTTATTCCCCGCCATAACCACTACGTTGCCCTTTTTTTCAGCAATCATTTTCTCCAGAAAATCGGACCCTTTATACACCTCTTCTTTCCAGTGCGTAGGATTTTCGGGCCGGGTATTGTAGCCGTTGATTTTATCCAGATGCAGTTGCAGATCCGGGCCATCAGGAGCATACACGTGAACAACCGAGTCGACTCCTTCGAGCATATTTTTCTGCACGAGGGCCGCATGAAAATGACCAGGATCGAGTGTGATTAACTGGATCTGGCCATTGGCTTTTTCACTTTTTTCTGACGACTGACAGGCGGTGATCATCGCAGCCATACACACAATGCCAACGGTGGGCAACAGTTTCATTGGTAGACTAGTTAATTTTTCAGGTTGAATATCGTAGGTTTAATGCGATTGGCCGACGCGTCGGCCAATCGCATTAAACCATATAAACTTTACTTCGCTGAGGCTACTGCCTTAATCGCATAAGCCGCACGTTGCGGGCGCGACAGGAGTTTATTGGCTTCAGGGTCATTCTTGAATTGTTCTTTCTTAGGGTCCCAGTAGAGTTTACGATTCAATTTCATGGCCGCATGATGCAGCAGGCAAGCGGAGCAGGACCGATGCCCCACTTCGACCGGGGCAATGGGTTCTTTCCGGCTCACGATGCTTTCCAGCCAGTTACCATGATGCTCTTTACTCTCCGGCAGATGGATTTCGTTGGGGCCAATCACGGATGTAAGCAATTTAGGGTCGCTGGCATCCAGTTTTTTGGCAGCATTCTGTTTGGCAATCGGATCGCTGGCCGTCACGTTGGCATCGCCCCGCGACACGAAAATCCAGCCTTTTGTTCCTTCAAAGCGTATCCCATTGGCAATCTCGTTCGTCACAATCATGTGGACACCGTTTTCGTACATCGCTTCGGTTCGAAAAATGCCGTGTACATCCCACAAACCACTTTTTGGAAAATCGGCTTTACCCCATATTTCGACCGGCCCCGTGTATTCGGTATTCATAGCCCAGTGCGCCGAATCGATGTGGTGTGCGCCCCAGCCCGTAATCATACCGGCCCCAAACTGTTCGCACCGTAACCAGCCCGGCCGATCATAACCTACCTGTGGATGCACCCGTTTTTCAGTATAGTACACTTCGGGCGTAGTGCCGAGCCACATGTCATAATTCAGGTTTTTAGGCACCGGCATTTGCGGTTCTTCATCGCCCGAAGGGTCGCCTGGTAAGCCAACATAAACCGTTTTCAACTCGCCAATTCGGCCATTGCGCACCAGTTCAGCGGCATAGCGAAACTGTTCCGACGACCGTTGCTGACTACCAACCTGCACAATCTGTTTGGACTGTTTCACGGCATCCGCCATCATGCGCCCCTCAGCAATGGTGAGTGACGCTGGCTTCTGCATGTATACATCTTTTTTGGCCCGTACTGCATCGACCACAATCGGCGCATGCCAGTGATCGGGTGTACTTACCAGAACGGCATCGATGTCTTTGTTTACTAATAGTTCGCGATAATCGGTATATACCCGAACACCATCGTAATTATCTTTACCCGTTTTTTTTGCATATACGCCATTAACGAGCTTTTTAGCATCCTCGGCCCGGTTGCTATCCAGATCGCAGACCGCCATAATCAGGGCATTGTCGTATTGCCACACACCGGGCATATCATGCCCACGTGAGATACGTCCTGTACCAATAGCACCTATATTAATTCGGTTACTGGGCGCATTTTTGCCAAATACCGAAGCCGGTACAATCGTTGGGAAACCCGTAATAATTGCCGAAGATGCCAGCGTGCCTTTGGCTGCCAGATCCAGAAATCCCCTCCGCGAAATAGTCGTTTGTTTTTCGGATGCCATGATCGTAAGAGTCAGGTACAGTTGTAGTATACCTAAGGTACGATCGGGCAATTTTTACTATTCTTCTACCACTAAGCCCTTCATTTTAAAAGATTATAGCTTCCAGTGAGTAACTATCGTTTGCCCTGTCCGTCTTATTCAGCAATTACCGATATGACCTCTCTGAACGTATGCGGCAACGCTATCTACTCTTCCTCTTACTAACCGGACTCACATCTTCCTGCATGATTGGCTCCTATCCATCGGGTGGGGGTCAATATCCGTCCGGTGGCCAACAATCGCCTAATGATACCTATCCGAATTCCGGTAATCAGCCTGGCAGCGGGCGTGCAGCCGACCCCGGCGTAACCGTAAACAGCATCCGCCTGACGCCCGACTACACCATTCTGAATTTGACTTTTACAGATAACGCCCAGCCGAATTACGACCGAAATGGCCGTCTTTTGCCATCAGGAACCACTATAGGCTTAGATCCCAACAGTTACCTGGTAGCGGCTAATGGTGCCCGGACATTTGCTTTTGTCCGAGTCGAGGGCATACCTATGAAACGGGAAGAGAGGAATCCTACTACGGGAAAAATACAACTGATAGGCCGAAATACATACCCCGGAGAGCAGGTCAATTTTACCATCTATTTCCAGCGATTGGATAAAGGTCTGGAAAACTTCGACCTATTTGAGTGTCATTCCGATGCATACATTTGCTGGAATATCTACAACCTACATGTAAATAACCCAGCCGACCCGGTCGTGTACAACCCGCCAACGGCACCGACACCCAAACCCGTACCGAACCTGCCTAAAAAGACAACAAACGTTCCTCCTGCCCCCACCGGCAATTCGGGGGGTGAGATGGAAACTCCAAAGACTAAACCCGCTCCCGTACCTGCTCCTACGCCCGAAGTAACGACCGTGACGGTTACGGGTAAGGTCAGCGATGCGAAAAACAAACGACCTGTTACGGCCACAATCGATTATCAGCTTTCGTCCAGCAAACAGGCAATCGACTCAGTTCAGAGCTTTGCTTCGACGGGTGGGTATAAAATGATGTTGCAAAAGGGGCAGGTCTATATCTACATCGTATCGGCACGGGGGTATCAATCGACCAATGGTGTGCTGGATTTAAGCAAAATGGCAGGGGGCAAAAGTGTTACGCGTGATATAACCCTGACACCGCTGACCGTTGGTGAAAAGGTTACCCTGAAAAACGTTTACTTCGAAATGTCGAAATCGGATCTTTTGCCTGCTTCTTACGCAGAGCTAGACAAACTGGTGACCATGATGGAAGATAACCCAAATATGACCATCCGGCTCGAAGGCCATACCGACATCATTGGCGATCACGATAAAAACCTGCAACTCTCCCGCGACCGAGTGGTTGCCTGCCAACGGTATCTGGCTCAGAAAGGAATCGCTATTGTTCGCATTCAGACCATCGGCTACGGTGATACACGCCCGATTCTTACCAAAGGCACCGATGAAGAACGCAAAGTAAACCGCCGGGTTGAGTTCGTGATTTTGGCAATTTAATCAAAGCTATTGGTGATCATTCAATAATCGTATCTATACACTGAATACCTGTTGAAAGACCACCAATGGCTTTATATTCAGTTCACATCCTTTCCTTGCCCAAGCAACCCAAGCAAGCGTTCTACGTTGGCTTTGTTATTGGCATCGGGGGCCTGGGCAAGTGCTTTCTGTCCCCAGTCGGCAGCTATTTTGTAATCACCCATTGCCGAATAGGCCCGCATCAGCCCCATATTGCTCATAAATACATTCGGGTATTTTTTGGCAAGATCCTGAAATAGGGCCATCGCTTCTTTTGTCTTTTTCTGATTGATCAGTTGCCGCCCGTATTGATACGCCTGTTGCAACGTAGCCAATGGCAACGCTTCTTTCATCAGCGCGTCGGCTTCGGTACTACGGTTCATTAGCGACAACAGCCGTGCTTTGGTACTTAGCGTATTGAAATTTTTCTCGCCCACAAACTGGCCATTGATCGAATAATCGGCCCAGCGCAGACCTTCCTCCAGATTCGTTTTATGATCGGCCGTATAAGCAGCCGCCTGTTGGTAGGCATCCCACCGGAATCCTTTTTCGCCCCGTAGCTCGTTTCGTAGAGAAGCTAGCTGCGTCTGCACCAGATTGACCGATACAGTAAACGGAATTGCCCATTTTTCCCATTCCAGCATGACCACCGCCGAGCTATCGGTTTCGTTGGTAAACTCATACTTCAACCGCTCTACCGATGGCCGGTCTTTTAGTGGTTTTACCGTCACGCGAAGTGCATCTTCGTTGGGATCGTAAAAATAACTCCCCCACGATGTGCTGTTTTTAGAGAAAATGACGGTTACATCATTTTCCTGCACAGCCATTAATAGCCCATACGTACCCGCCGTCAGAGGTTTCCCGTCGATGGTAACATCGGTGCTGAACGTAATGGTCGTATTCTCGTTGGCCCCAGCTCGCCAGGGCGATTCTTTACTGGTCCCAAAGCCCAGATCCTTAAATCCATAGTGAACCAGTTGGCCCCACACTTTCCCTTCGCGGCCTTTTACGGCTGGTCGGTCATAATGAATCGTTACGTCGGTAAGGCCAACTCGCTCCGAAACCGATGCTTTTTTGTTTCCTCCATCGGCCGGAAAGGTGAGTTGGGCGATGGCCGATAACGAGCCTAAGCAGAAGGCCGTGAGTAATACGGTAATTTTTGTCATGGTTAGCTGTCAGATTATTTTTGAGTAAAAATCCTTACGTCACAAAAACTCAAAGTAAGGACTTCATGACAGCGTGGTCAAGGTGAACTGTATAAGCGGTCGAGGAAAATAAAACAGCTAATCGCTTACGTGAGCGTAGAAAGAAGTTCCAAAAACTTGTCGGCTGAAATGACACTAATCTGAGGAAAGGGGATTTCCTTAAGCAAAGCTAGCCTATGTTCAGGTTCCCAGATAAGGAGTTCGCTTGTGGTTGCTTAATAATTCTTCTACTTTTTCGTCGTTCCAGCCCTTCTCATCCCAAACCTGATCAGCCCCTTCAATAGCTTTCTGCGCAAAAAACTGGACAATCATACGCTTAATAGCCACCCAATCGGCATCGCCTACCTTATGCGAAAACATCTTCAGCAACTCAAGTTGAGGCTCAGTAAGCGGAGTTTGCAACTTATTTCCCATGTCGATTAACGGGCCATCTTTTTCCTATGAACGTTCCTGCAGCAACTCGTTGTTCATCAAATACAAAGATATGAAGAAATATGAACCGCTTTTCAGTCAGTCCGGTGCGTCAAATTTCCGTATCTTTGCACTCATTTTTTAACCGCACGATCATCGCCAGCGATGATCTGTGCTTTCGATTATGCCAGGCGTGAAGTACCAACAATACGAATCCCTCGATTATGCAAAGCTAGCGGCCGAGGTGTTAACTTACTGGAATCAGAATCAGGTATTTGAGCAGTCGGTTTCGCTGCGTGAAGGCCGGCCAACGTTTACGTTCTATGAAGGCCCACCATCGGCCAACGGAACCCCCGGTATTCACCACGTGATGGCCCGAACCATTAAGGATATATTCTGTCGCTACAAAACGCTTAAGGGCTACCAGGTTGAACGGAAAGGGGGCTGGGATACGCACGGGCTCCCCATCGAGCTTCAGGTCGAAAAAGAACTGGGTATTACGAAAGATCATATCGGCAAACCGGAATCGGAAGGTGGTATCAGCGTTGAGGATTATAACCGCAAATGCCGCGAAACGGTGATGCGGTTTACGGATCAGTGGAACGATCTGACCCAGAAAATGGGCTATTGGGTCGACCTCGACAACCCCTATATCACGTATAAAAACGAGTATATCGAGTCGATCTGGTGGTTGCTGAAGCAATTGTATGACAAGGATTTACTCTACAAAGGGTATACCATTCAGCCGTATTCGCCCAAAGCCGGAACGGGTCTCAGCTCGCATGAACTGAACATGCCTGGCACCTACAAAGATGTGCGCGATACCACCATTGTGGCCCAGTTCAAGGTAAAGCCGACAGGTAAATCAGGCTTTCTGTTTTTCGATTCTGCCGATGCCGATGTCTACATCCTGGCCTGGACCACTACGCCCTGGACATTACCAGCAAACTCGGCACTGACCGTTGGAAAAGACATCGACTATGTACTCGTCAAGACGTACAATCCATACACCTTCCTTCCTATCAATGTTGTACTGGCCAAGGCATTGGTAAGTCGCTGGTTCAACGAAAAAGGGCATCAGGATTTACCAGCCAGCCCGGCCTTCGACGCGTACCTGCCGAACGACAAGGTAATTCCCTGGGCGATCTTGTCGGAGTTTAAAGGCCAACATCTGGAAGGTATCGAGTATGAGCAATTGCTGCCGTACGTAAAGCCCGAAAAGCCTGCGTTTCGGGTTATCCTGGGGGATTTTGTAACTACGGAAGACGGTACGGGGGTAGTTCATACCTCACCAACCTTTGGTGCCGACGACTTCCGGGTAGCTCAGGCCGCCGGTATCCCTCCCATCATGGTGGAGGATGAAAACGGTAAGGAAGTTCCTATTGTCGATAAGCATGGTCAGTTTGTGAAGGAAATCACAGATTTCGCGGGTCGGTATGTAAAAGAGGAATACTATTCCGATGAAGAACGCGCCGACCCGGAATTCCGGCCAACCGATGTCCTGATTGCGATCAAACTGAAAGAAGAAAACAAGGCGTTTCGGGTTGAGAAATACGAACACCCGTATCCGCACTGCTGGCGTACCGACAAACCGATCCTGTATTATCCGCTCGATAGCTGGTTTATCCGCACAACGGCGAAGAAAGATCGGCTGGTTGAACTGAACAAAACCATCAACTGGCAGCCCGAAAGTACGGGTACGGGCCGTTTTGGCAACTGGCTCGAAAACCTGGTGGACTGGAACCTCAGCCGTAGCCGTTTCTGGGGAACACCGCTACCCATCTGGCGATCAGAAACAGGTGAGGAAGTTTGCATCGGCTCGGTAGAAGAACTCGTGTTAAGGATTGAGAAAGCGAATGAGCAACTGAGTCAATGGATTCAGGAGGGCCAAACCGATTACCAGGTTTATTTCGATGCCAACCATTCATTCATTCAATCATTCAGTCAATCTACATTCGACCTGCACCGTCCGTATGTAGATGAAGTGTATTTCGTTTCGGAATCGGGGAAAGTGATGCAGCGCGAGCCGGATCTGATCGACGTTTGGTTCGATTCAGGGGCCATGCCGTATGCGCAGTGGCACTATCCGTTTGAGAACAAAGACGTGTTTGCCAAGGCTTTCCCGGCTGATTTCATCTCAGAAGGTGTTGACCAGACACGCGGCTGGTTCTTTACGCTGCACGCTATTGCCGGTATGCTGTTCGATTCGATCGCGTTTAAAAACGTGGTTTCGACCGGATTGGTACTCGACAAAAATGGCAATAAAATGTCGAAGCGGCTGGGCAATGCTATCGACCCGTTCAAAACGCTGGCCCAGTATGGCCCCGACGCTACGCGCTGGTACATGATTACCAATGCGGAACCCTGGGACAACCTGAAGTTCAACGTAGACGGCATTGGAGAAGTGCAACGGAAACTATTTGGTACGCTTTCGAATACCTATAATTTCTTTGCGCTGTATGCCAATCTGGATCACTTTACGTTTACAGGCCGTACAGTCCCTGTAGCCGACCGTCCTGAACTTGACCGCTGGATTCTGTCGAAGCTGCAATCGTTGGTGCTGGAGGTTGAAGAACAATTTGATGGGTATAACCCAACCAAAGCGGGTCGGGCTGTACAGGACTTCGTGAACGACCAACTGTCGAACTGGTATGTCCGGCTGTCGCGTCGGCGTTTCTGGTCCGGGGTCACGTCCGACGGAAACATGACGGCTGATAAACGAGCGGCCTACGAAACCCTGCACGAATGCCTGAGCGTAGTTGCTCAATTAATGTCGCCGATTGCGCCGTTCTACGCCGACTGGCTATACCGGAGCCTGAACGAAGGAAAAACCTCAGTTCACCTGACTAATTTCCCGGCTGCCGATAAAGCCTTGATCAATACCGAACTGGAGCAGTCGATGGAAGCCGCACAGGGCGTATCGTCGCTGGTTCACTCCTTGCGTAAAGGGCATAAGCTGAAAGTTCGCCAGCCGTTGAGCCGTGTACTGATTCCGGTGTTGAGCGCAGATACCCGTCGGCAGATTGAGCACGTTGCCCCCATCATCATGTCGGAAGTTAACGTAAAAGCCGTTGAATTTGTAGACGACGCCAGTGGCATTTTGAAAAAGCGGGTAAAACCCAATTTCAAGGCACTAGGGCCTAAGTTTGGTAAGCAAATGAAAGAGGTCGCTGCCGCCATCACGGCCATGACCGACGACGAGTTGAAGACCCTGGAGCAAACCAATGCACTGCAACTAGGCACCTTCAATCTGCAACTTTCGGATGTCGACATCCAGACGGAAGATATTCCGGGCTGGCTCGTAGCCAGTGAAGGCAGCCTGACCGTTGCCCTCGACGTAACCGTTACCGATGCATTACGTGGGGAAGGAATCGCCCGTGATTTTGTGAACCGCATTCAGAATCTGCGAAAAGACCGTGACTTCTCGGTAACCGATAAAATACGGATTGAACTGGAACGGAACAACGAAGTGCTTGCTCAAGCTATCGAAACCAATCGCGACTACATCAGCCAGGAAGTTCAGGCCGTATCGCTCAACTTAGTAAGCGACTTGAACGGTCACGCTTCTGGACCGTTGGCCACTGAGATCGAGATGGATGAATTTCAGCTACGGCTTATCGTCGAACGCGTATAGACCTACCGTCCCGAGATACTTTATAGTCACCTTTCTACGGAGAGGTGACTTTTTTTTTACACCCTTTGCGCAATTATTGATTTTTATATGATTCCAGAAAAATACACAACGGCACGAATGTTGTATATAAACCAGTGTGCCCATAATGGATAGGCAGCTCAATTTATTGACTGCACGCGTATGAACCGGCCTTCGGCACAAAGTCCCCTAGCCCATCTGATACATAGTATTTGCCCGCAATTAATATCTGCGTTCACTTAACCATTTTACAACTTTGATTGATTATCTACGCTCAACTCTACACTCTTTTGTTAACAATTACCAGGCCGTCATGTGGCGGTTACGCGAGTGTTCGCTCAACGATGAGCAATTAGGCATGGCAGTGGGGCTAAGTGGCAATGCTATCCGAAATCGGCGCAGCAAACCCGATCTTTGGAAACTATCCGATGTGGAGCGGTTAGCCGCTCATTTCACATTGCCGGCTACAGCCTGCCTTCAATTAAATCAGGCGCTCCATCAGTTGCCTGTCAACCTAAAACAACTGCCGAACGACGAACGACGGCGAATTGAGCGACAGCTAGTTATGAAACTAGCCCAACTGGAAGCTTATAATCAGAGTGACTGGCCAGTACGAAATCTGCTGAAAATGCATCAGGCTTTGCATAAGGGACGCTAAGTCAATGAATTGGCATGAATGAATTTACACCTACTGGGCATAAATTTCGCCTGGTAGGTGTACCTTTACGGTGACTTCCCTGTCGCCCAATGAAGCTTTTACGACTTATACAACTATCCTTTATTCTCGGCCTCTGTCAGCAGGTTTCTGCTCAAACGCCGATACTTATACGCGGCCCTTACTTACAGATCGTTACCCCCACATCGGTGGTCGTTCGCTGGCGAACCGACGCCCCTAGTATAGGCCGGGTTTGGTTTGGCCAATCAGCGAACCAGCTTACAGGAAATTTACAGGAAACCCAACCTACGCAGGAACATATTTTAACCCTAACAGGCCTCCAGCCTGCAACTCGTTATTCGTATGCCATAGGCTATGGTGATACCCAACTGGCATCCGGTCCTAACTATTCGTTTAAAACAGCGCTGCCAGCGGGCGATAAACGTCCGTTCCGAATGTGGGTTCTAGGTGATTTTGGGAGCGGGAGCGACAACCAGCGAGCTGTTTATCAGGCATATCGTAATGCAACAGCCAACCGCCCGGCCGACTTGTGGCTCTGGCTTGGCGATAATGCCTATTCGTATGGGTTGGAAAGTGAATATCAGCAAGTGGTCTTTCCAGTTTACGCACCAACGCTCCGCAATACGCCTATTTTTATTACGCCCGGTAATCATGACTATGCCGATAGCGAGACAAATTTCAACATTGCCTATTATAACCTATTTTCGTTTCCACAGCAGGGTGAAGCTGGCGGAGTACCATCAGGCTCAAAATCCTACTATGCTGCCAATTACGGCAATGTCCATCTGATCTCACTCGATTCGCAAGGTAGGCAAGATGGCCAGTATCGCCTTTACGATACGACATCTGCACAGGTCCAATGGCTCAAACGTGATCTGGCAGCCAATAAACTTCCCTGGACCATTGTCATTTTTCACCACCCACCGTATAGCAAGGGCGGCCACAATTCCGACACCGAAGAGTCGATGCGGCTCATTCGCGAAAACCTCACCCCCATTCTGGAACGGTTCGGTGTCGATCTGGTCATGAATGGCCATAGCCACGGCTACGAACGGACTTATCGACTGAAAGGCTTACGGGGACTGGCCAATACCTTCGATAAGGGTAAACACCTGGCCAATAACAACACGGGCCGTTATGATGGTTCGCCCAACTCATGCCCTATTTTGTCGAAAGGGCAGGGAACGGTTTATGTCGTAAATGGCTCTGGTGGCCAATTGGGTGGACAATCACCTGATTTCCCTCACCCGGCAACGGTTTATAACAACGTAGCACAGGGCGGTTCCATGATTCTGGATGTAAACGATGATCGGCTGGATGCCCAGTTTTTACTGTCGGATGGCTCAATAGGTGATCGGTTTACACTGGTCAAAAACAGCGGGACTACTACGTCGCTTACGGCCGAGTATGGGGATACGCTGCAACTTTCTGCTTCCTGGAATGGCGATTATCGCTGGCCTGCGGGACAAAACAGCCGAAGTATTAGCTATGTGGCGGATAAAGCCGGAAGCTTTCCCATCACCGTAAAAGACAATCAGAACTGCCTGACCGATCAGTTTACCTTGACTGTATTGCCTCCACCTAAAATCACGACGCAAGCGTCGGTAACCACCACCGCTTGTGTTGGGAGCACGTTTACCGTAACAGCTATCCCCGAAAACACCACTAAAGCTGCCGGTTGGCAATACGATGTACTTTTGTCGGATGCATCCGGTAGTTTTAGCGCGAATCAGATTGTTGGATCGGGCTCTCTAAACGCGCTACAGGCTACACTTCCGGCTACTTTATCGCCCGGAACAGGCTACCGGGTGCAGGTGCGTCCACGTGGTATTCCGTATGCCCAACTAAGCCCGAGCGGTGCCTTCGCCGTTAAGCCTTTACCAACCGCCACAATTGCCGGGTCAACCACCGTATTGAAAGGCGAGTCGGTTGCGTTGACGATCAACCTTACGGGCGATAGCCCCTGGAAAGGAAGCCTGTCCGATGGCACTACCTTTTCAGCCAATGCAACACCCTTTACGCTGACTGTTCAGCCAACGCAGTCAGCAACCTATTCGATTGCCACTGTTGAGAATAGCTGTGGTAGAGGCACTGGTTCAGGACAGGCATCCGTAACCGTACTATTGCCTTTGGCTGAAGAAACCCTCTCAGACAGCCAATTAAAGGTTTATCCAAACCCAGCACACGATGTACTTCATGTGGAGCTGACGATGGCGCAGAAAAAAGAAATTAACATGACACTCGTCGATGCGAATGGACGGCTGGTACTTCAGAAGCAATTTGTTCCAACCAGTAAGCTTTCCGAATCCTTACCCATGCCGCATGCACATGGTACTTATCTACTGAAAGTGCAGGTTGGAGAGATAACCCTAACACGTAAAGTGGTGAGACAATAAGAATAGTCAGGTATTCTACAACACTTGCCCGATTCCAAATAAGATCACGAAGAGTAACGTGCTCATAGCAAGTTGCCCCAGTCGTGGGTTAAGCTCTGCGGGACGTTGGTGAGACGCAATGGCACGCCCATTCAGAATAAAGAGCGGAAAAGCCAGCACATACAGATAGCTAACCCAGGCTGCTCCTGTCAGGAATGAATAGGCGAGTGCACAGGCCATACCGGCTATTAATAAGCCCCAGTGATACCGAATCGCCAGCGATAGCCCCAGCCGCGAGGGAATCGACCGTTTTCCCGTCATGGTATCCGTTTCGATATCACGGATGTTATTGACATTCAGAACGCCCGTTGCAAAAAGGCCAACACTGGTAGCTGGTAAAAGAAGAAGCGGATTGAACGAAAGGGTATGCAGAAAATATGTTCCCAGAACACCCACCCAACCGAAGAAAATTAAAACAGCAATATCGCCAAAACCGGCATACCCATACGGGCGTTTGCCGTTTGTATAACCAATGGCAGCCGCAATACTGAGCAGCCCTAAAATCAAAAAAAACCAGAATAGCTTTGGGCCTGCACCATAAAAAGCGACAGCTAACAACCCAATCCCACTAATCAGCGATAAGGCCGACATCAGAATAATACCGCGCATCATTGCTTCTTTACTGATGTCGCCGGTAGCGACTGCCCTACGTGGGCCTACCCGAAGCTCAGTATCTTTTCCCGAAACAGCATCGCCATAATCGTTGGCGAAGTTCGACAGGATTTGCAGGAAAATGGTAGTCAGGGCAGCCAGCAACGCAATCGACCAGCTAAAATGACCATCGGCCGAAGCCAGAAAACTTCCTAAAATAATACTCGCCAACGACAGCGGTAATGTCCGGGGCCGCGCAGCCGCAATCCAACTTTTCATAATAGCAAAGAGCGAAAGAGCGAAAGAGTGAAAGAGCGAAAATTCGGGCATCTGCTTTTTTCGCTCTTTCACTCTTTCGCTCTTTCACTAATTAGATACCAACGGCTTTTTTAAACTCTTCGTCTTCGGGTTTTACCTTCGAGTTGAAGAAATTGGTCAGTTCGCCTTTTTCGTTGATCACATATTTGCAGAAATTCCAGGTAGGAGCCTGATCGTTCCAGCCGTTCAGATCTTTGTGGGTCAGCCACTTGTAGATTGGGGCCTGATCATCGCCCAGAACCGATACTTTTTCGAACATCGGGAAAGTTACGCCATAATTCTTTTTGCAGAACTCAGCAATCTCTTCGTTGGAGCCGGGCTCCTGGCTCTTGAAGTTGTTAGCAGGGAAACCCAATACTACAATTTTGCTGCCGTGTTCTTTGTAGAATTTTTCCCAGTCGGCATACTGAGGGGTGAAACCGCACTTCGACGCTACATTCAGAATGACTACTTTTTTACCTTTGAACCCCTTCAAGGCAACAGGCTTACCATCCAGCGAGTTTACTGTAAAGTCGTACAGGCTTTTCGTTGGAGCAATGTTGGTAACATTGGCAGCAGCCTGCTCATCGGCAAAAATCCCGTTAACAAGCGTGGAGAGCGACATAAAACTGGACAGCGAGAAAACAAGAGCCAAAGCGGCCATCGTAAAAATGAGATTCTTTTTCATGGTTGGTTTTTCGGTTTTACTATGCGGTACGCATAACGTTTAGAAAGTAAACTAGTATTAACTGATTTTGAACAAAGTAACTACATTTTCTGCGGAACTTCTATGCCCAATAAGCCCATTGCTTTCTGAATAGTTTCACCAATGCATTTTGCCAGCACAAGTCGGGTCTGGAGCTTCACGGAGTCCGTCTCTTTCAGGATCGGCAACTTGTCGTAAAACTGGTTAAATGTCTTCGCCAACTCATACGCGTATTGCGCCAGATAGGAAGGTGCGAAATCGTCGCCTGCCTCTTTCACGCGCTGTGGATACTGACTCAACAAAAAGACCAATTGCTGCTCAATCTCATCAAGTTGTGTATCCGAAATGTTTCCATTTAAAACTATCTCGGCCTCAGTAGCTTTCCTAAGAATCGACTGAATACGGGCATGCACATACTGAATGTAAGGTCCCGTATTTCCATGCAAGTCCACCGATTCGGCGGGGTTGAACTGCATCCGTTTCTGAGGGTCTACTTTCAGCAGGTAGTATTTTAATGCACCCAACCCCAGCATATGAAACAGCGACGCTTTCTCGGCTGGGGTAAATTCGTCGAGCTTTCCTTTGGCCGCTTCATCAGCAGCAGTAGCCGCAGCTTCGGTCGTTTCCTGAATCAGATCGTCGGCGTCGACCACCGTCCCTTCCCGCGACTTCATCTTGCCGGTTGGCAGATCGACCATACCATACGAAAGATGGTACAAATTGCTGGCATAAGGCCGCCCTAACCGACGCAGAATGGCAAAGAGCACATTGAAATGGTAGTCCTGCTCATTCCCAACCACCCAAATCTGGCGGTCGGTATGAAAATCCTGATATTTCAGGTCGGTCGTGCCTAGGTCCTGCGTCATATAAACGGATGTGCCGTCGGAACGAAGTACCAGTTTCTGGTCCAGTCCTTGATCCGTCAGGTCAATCCAGACAGAACCGTCGTCTTTCCGGTAAAAAACACCTTTCTGCAACCCTTCTTCGACAATTTCTTTTCCAAGTACATACGTATTCGACTCGTAATAGGTTTTGTCGAAACTGACACCAATCGACTGATAAGTAGCATCGAATCCAGTATACACCCAGTCGTTGAGTTTGCGCCAGAGGGCTACGGTTTCAGGATCGCCCTGTTCCCAGAGCCGAAGCATCTGCTGCACTTCTAGCATCAAGGGTGCTTTTTTCTCAGCCTCCTCTTTAGGTATTCCCTGCCCTGCCATCTCTTCGACCTGCTGTTTATACGCCTTGTCGAACAGAACATAGTATTTACCAATGAGGTGATCGCCTTTCATGCCTGCCTGTTCCGGCGTTTCATCGTTGCCGAAAAGCTTGTAGGCCAGCATCGACTTGCAGATGTGTACACCCCGATCGTTGACAATGCAGGTTTTAACCACATCATAGCCATTGGCAGCCAGAATACGACTGACCGAATCACCCAGAAAATTATTGCGCAGGTGACCCAGGTGCAGGGGTTTGTTGGTATTTGGCGACGAAAACTCAACCATCACCGACTGACTTTTGGAGGCTAACTGACCAAAAGCCGGATTTCCGGCGATGTCGTTCAACACTTCAATCCAGGCCGCATCGGCAATACTGATATTCAGAAAACCCTGCACCACATTGAAGCCACTCACGATTTCGCTATTCGCTACCAGCCAGTTACCAATAGCCTGACCGATTTGAGCAGGGGCCTGCCGCAACGCCTTTGTCAACGGAAACGTCACGAACGTATAAAGTCCGTCGAATTCTTTCTTGGTGGGTTGTAAAGAAACCTCGCCTGATTCCTGTTGGTATAACTCGGAAACGGCCCGTTGAATCGCACTTTTTAACTCTTCCTGAATATCCATTCGCTTGTGAAACTGTCGGTTCGTACAGTTTTCGGCAGCAAAAGTACGAAATGAATAAGTAGTGTGGGCGGGAGCCCGCGTAGCCAGTAGCCAATTAAAACCAGAATATCAGCTTACACGGTCTACCGCCCACACTACAGTACACCTACGGCTTCAGCACGACCTTCGCTTCTGACACCGAATTCACTTTGTCTCGGGAGAAATACACCGGAAAATAGTCGTTCTTCGCCCAGATCGGGAAGAGGTCGCTATAGTGTGGACTATCGGGATTACCCGACTGGCCAGGGGTATTGATGCCTAAGGTTTTATCCCAATCCTGTGTATCGACCAACATTCGGAACGAAGCTCCGTGCGTTTGGTTCAGATCAAACGAGGTAGCGTTGACAGTTTCGCCATAGCCACCCCGCGCCACAGGCCCCAAATTGATTCGCTTGTGCATGGTTTCATCGACGAGGCCACTCAGTGGATGCTTGATCGTAATGTGCTTAAAGTTGGGCTGTCCATACCGCCAGTTCGCCATATTAGGGCCGAGCTGTTCAGTTAAGTCAGTCACGGCTTTATCGAGGCAACGAATCAGGAGACTATCGCGGTGTGAGCCGGTTTGCAACAGGGCTTCCGTCACCCGTCGAGTAGGTAACGCTTTCAGATATGGTCGTGCTTTTGCAGGGACTTTCTCGTCATAGACAGCCGCTTTCAATTCATCATCCCAGGCGATAAAAATGGCAGCCGCTATTGAATTCGGATCGAGCCGATAATCCCACCGACGCAAATAGGTCAACGCCCGTTGCGTTTGCGAACTGGCAGAGGTCAATTGTTGAAGTAAAGGCACAATCGTTCGGGCCGGTATAGATAGGTAATCCGCTTGTAACGCTTTAAAATCCGTCAGGCTTTTTGGCTTACCATCATTCAATACCTCTTTAATCCGATCGGCCCGACTCGGTGACGCCCAGGTCCAGCCAACCGCATTTCGGTACGGGTAATCAGGTGGCAATAGGTTATTATTGGCCGTTACGATAGAACCTTCGGGTGGATTAAGCGCGTTGGGTAACTGCTGAATAGGCAGATAACCATTCCACTCAAAGCGCCCGTCGCCTGGCACAGGCACCAGTCCGGTATAGTTCGGCCGCACAGGCGATAAAGCCACTACCTGCCAGCCAATGTTTCCAGCCTTCCCGTCGGCAGGGCGCTCGGCCCAAATCATGTTTTCGCCCGGCACCCGACTTTGCAGACACGCCTGCCGAAATTCGGCCCAGTTACGCGCCTGATTCATTCGTAAACTGGCCAGATACGGTGCACAACCTGGTTCAAGCCAGCCCGCCCGAACGGCATAGACTTTATGATGTACCGTATCGTCGAAAACGACGGGCCCGTGTTGGGTATATTTCAGGATTGCATTGACCGGCTTGCCCCCTTTTACGGGAATCGTTTCGGTCAGCGTTCTCATGTCCACCCAGGCCCCCTTGTAGCGGTACTGATTTGGATTGACCGGGTTGGCTTCATAAACGTACAAATCTTCATTATCCGTTTCGAAAATGGTTAACCCCCAGGCTCCATCCTCATTATGGCCAATAGAAATGCCAGGCAATGTTGGCTCACCTGCGCCTACCACATGCCAGCCCGGCGCATCCAGATGCACCCAATAGCGTAGTGAAGGCGTGGCCTGCGACCGATGCGGATCGTTGGCCAGCATCGGAAAGCCACTGGCCGACTTAGCCCCGGAGATAACCCAGTTATTCGAACCTGTGTATTGCTTTTCAGTGTCGAACCAACGGTCGCTATCGAACTGTAGTGCTTCATCTTCATCGGCTTTACTGAGTACGCCTTTATATTTCAGGGGCAGTCGAAAGGCCTCATACAGTTCCAGAATAGGCTGAAACAATTCATCACCATTGACCCGCAGGGTCAAATCAGGCTCATTGGTTTTTGAGACCGGATGAAACCACTGCAAGGACCGAACTTTATCGGGACCGAGCAAATGCACCAGACGGCCGTAATTCAACTCATCCCGCACGTTGGCCATAATGCCCTGATGTCGGCTAATTACCACGTCAGGCGTCCAAAGCCCAGGCTTTGTATGGAGCACCCGAAACTCAAATGGTAGCTGTTCCGGCGTTTTGAGGATGGTGTTGATATAGGCATTGATTCCATCGACAAACGCCTGAACAATTTGAGGCCCATGTGGGTGGTACTGCCTAAGTTCATTATCCAGATTCCCCCGAAACCGAAATAAGCGGGCGCCTATATCCCGTTTAAGCTCCTGCGGCCCCAATAGCTCAGCGGTGGTTCCGGTAGCCTGCCGACGCCACATTTCTAGTTGAAACAGCCGATCCTGAGCAGCCGAGTAGCCTTGTGCAAAGAATAAATCATGCTCATTTTTGGCGTAGATGTGATTGACGCCCCACTTGTCCCGAACAATCTCAACCGACTCTTGTAAACCAGCCATTTGTACGCTTTTCTCAGACTGACGAACACAGCCGACGAACAAAATCAGAAGGAGCAGGACAAACCGTTGCGGCATAACGCAGATGAATTTATTGTAAGATAGTCAACAATCTGTTTTAAGAACTTTAACAGTCATTTAACAATCAAATCGCTAAGCGGTTAGTATGTTTGACCAACACCAACTGCTAAACCTGATGAAATCTATCGTATATGGCCTACTGATCGGTAGCCTGCTCGTCTGTTTGACGGGCTGCGTAACAGCAACCTTCCAGACGAACGTAAAAACAGATGCCACACCAGCATTTAAACGCATTCTGATTGTATCACGATTACCAACAACCAAGCCCGATTATTTGGCTTCGTTACAAACCGCCTTCCCACCAGGGTATCAGGTTTGCACCGTAGCCAATAGTCCTATCTCGTTCGAAACGGCCGAAGAGGCTATAGAAAAGCAACGACAGGCCTGCCAGAGCGAAGTAGTATTAACGATCGATTTTAATCGAAGTTATACGTCGGGCTCGGGCCGATATATTTCATCGAACAACGAGCTTCTGCTGGAGATGAAAAGTCTGGCTACGGGCATCCCCTTCTGGAAAGCCCTCGTGACAACGGGATTGAGCGATAACGAAATTTTGCCCCGAGAACTGGTTACCCGCCTGATCAAAGATGGTATTATTCAGGGCACCGCACCCCTGGAAAAATCGTATCAATCCACTTATTAACCGGAAGGGGTCGGCGTCAATGACGTCGACCCCTTCCGGTTCGATTATCCAGCAGTTACTTACTTTTTGCACTACTCAGGTAGGTTTTGTTGCCGTTTTTATTGATGTAGTACTTACCTCCACGCGGGCCGACCATTACTTTCTCCCCATTGGGCCCTTTGGCAGAGGGATCAACCGGAGCTTTGTAATCGGCGGGAGTGGCCTTCTCCTCTTTCATGGCTGGCGCCGATGCCTTCACCATTTTATCGGCTTTATCCGTCTTATCCGCTTTTGAGGGTTTGTCCATTTTGTCGTCTTTCAGACCCGCATTAGCAGCCGCTTTATCAGCTTTCTTATCCGCCTTATCCAGTTTGGCATCTGCCTTAGTCGTGGCTTTATCGGCCTCTTTTGCAGCTTTCTTCTCTGCTTTGGCAGCTTGTTTGTCGGCTTTAGCCTGCGCCTTATCTGCATCGGTCATACCCGACTGGGCAGCCTCTTTTGCGGCTTTTTTCTCGGCTTTTGCCGCCTTTTTAGCGTCTTTATCGGCCTCGTTCTGCTCTTTCTTCGCTTTGCTTTTTGACGGTTTATCGTCCTGTGCCCAGCCGTTGGAGGCAACCAGCAGGCTTAACGCAAGGCATATGATTGACAGGGTCTTCTTCATACAAATCGGATCGGGTTTTGTGAAACAATAGTATTGGCTCTTATGACGGAAAGATGGGAAGAAAATCACCATTCCAACGCTAAAAATTACTTAAATTTTGCTTAAATTTGATAGAATGATTGTAGCCGGTAGCTGTCACCAATTACTTTTAGCCCGTCTAATTGACAGCTGCTCGACCCGCATACCATCACCCGAATCTGTCAATGATTAGCACACCTCCGCTCCAGACGCAAAATCCGGCCGATTACCTGAAACGTTACTATGGATACGACCGCTTCCGGCCGATGCAGGAAGCTATCATCCAGTCGATTTTAAGCGGACGCGATACAGTTGTACTAATGCCTACGGGTGGGGGCAAATCCGTCTGTTTTCAGATTCCGGCCCTGATGCTGCCGGGTGTTACCATCGTGGTTTCTCCGCTTATAGCTCTCATGAAAGACCAGGTGGGAGCCCTGCATATGAACGGGATTCAGGCAGCTTATTATAACAGCACGCAAACATCCCGCGAACAGCGCGATATTGAAGCCGATTGCCACAAGGGGAAACTCAAGCTGCTCTACGTTTCGCCCGAAAAACTGCTTACCGAATCGTTTTTTCATTTTCTGAAGCAGATCAACGTTTCGCTGTTCGCCATCGACGAAGCACACTGTATTTCGTCGTGGGGGCACGACTTTCGGCCTGAATATACCCAGTTGCAGGTTCTGAAAGAGCAGTTTCCGCAGGTGCCGACCATCGCCCTTACCGCAACGGCCGATAAACTAACCCGTCAGGATATTGCCACCGGCCTCGGTATGGTCGATCCGGCGGTGTTTGTCGCTTCGTTCAATCGAACGAACCTGAGTTTACAAGTATTGCCAGGCCAAAACCGCCTTCAGCAAATCATTCGGCTCCTCCAGCAAAAACCGAATACATCGGGCATCATCTACTGCCTCAGCCGGAAATCGACCGAATCGCTGGCAGCCAAATTGCAGGAAAAAGGATTCAGTGCGGCCTTTTACCACGCCAAAATGGACCCCGACGACCGGAATAAAACCCAGGAAGCCTTTCTGCGCGACGATGTTCGAATTATATGTGCGACCATCGCTTTTGGTATGGGCATCGACAAATCGAACGTGCGTTGGGTAATTCATTACAATATGCCCAAAAACATTGAGAGCTTCTATCAGGAAATCGGCCGGGCGGGGCGCGACGGGGCTGCGGCTCAAACGGTACTCTTCTACAGCTTCGCCGATGTAGCTACTTATAAAGAGATGCTGGCAGAAAACAATCCGGCGAACCTGGGTCTTCAGTTGGCTAAACTGGAGCGGATGCAGCAATATGCCGATGCCCATACCTGCCGCCGTCAGATTCTGCTCTCTTATTTCTCGGAAGAACTACCCGAGCCTTGTGGCAACTGTGACGTTTGTCGTGACCCATGCGTTACCTTCGACGGCACGATTCTGGCCCAGAAAGCCCTCTCGGCGATGGTACGTACCGGAGAACGCGTACCGATGAATCTGCTGATCGATATTCTTCGGGGTTCGCGCAGCCAGCAAGTATTGCAGGGAGGATACGACCAGATAAAAACCTACGGAGCCGGACGCGACCTTCGGTTTGAAGACTGGCGAAATTACCTGCATCAGCTCATCAACATTGGAGTTATTGAAATCGCTTACGACCAGCATTACGCGTTGCGACGGGGTATCCTGGCCGACCAGGTTCTCTATGGTGGTCGAAAAATAGATCTGGTTCGTCCCGACGATGCGCCTAAACCAGTGGTCGAAAAGCCCAGAACCAAAACCGAGTCGCAACGAGACGAACTTTTCGAACGACTCCGGGTCCTGCGCAAGCAAATTGCCGACGAGCAGAATGTGCCAGCCTACGTTATCTTCACCGACACGACCCTCGAAGATATGGCCCGCCAGAAGCCGACGACTCCCGATGCCTTACGGAATGTCAGTGGGGTGGGCGAACGCAAGCTTCAGTTGTTTGGGAAACAGTTTCTGGATGAGATTGTGGGGTATGTGCGGGGACGTGTACAAGCCGGAGAAAAACCGAAAGGATCGACACAATTACTCACGCTTGACCTCTATAACAGGGGGCTGTCTATTGAAGAAATTGCGGTCGAGCGCCAGCTAACCAGTGGCTCTGTAGCCAGCCATCTGGTCCAACTTTCGAAGTCGGGCTATGACATTGATTTGGCCTCGTTAATTGACCCTTTTGAGCAACGGGAAATTGAAAAAGCTATCGGTATAGTTGGTATCGAAGAAGGGCGTTTAAAAGCTGTCTACGAGTATTTAGGCGGTAAATACGACTATGGTAAACTGACCCTTGTTGCGGGCCTTTTATAAAGATATAATCCTGTTTTCAGCAGTACCGTTGGATAATTCTTAGAGGCCAGATTTGGTATATATCAGATAATCAGCTAAATTCGTTCCAGTAAAGATTATGAACCCGTTACAAATGTGCGGGTTTTTTCGTCTCTATGTTTCACAACAACTACTATAATTTTGATTAAAGAAGTAAGTTTTTCACTGCTCATGGCCACCATGAAGCCGGGGATTGGTGTCACTACACTACCAAGTTGGTCCCCACTTTTCGGAGCCGATACGAGTCGGGTACTTCCGTTATCAAGCGGCCTGAACAACCCCCAATTATTAGTCGTTGATTCGACCAAACGCCTGTTTCCAATTTATTTTTGTGGCGAAGAAGTACCCGTCAATGAACCCCGCGTATCGCGTAGATGGGCACAAACCCTACGCAATTATGGTGCTCAGGAAGAGTTTCTGATGGACCTTCGTACCAAAGCGTCTGAATTCTTCCCCATTATTGACCCCATCTTACGGAAGTACAAGATCCCCCGCGATTTTCGGTTTATGCCGCTGGCCGAAAGTGCACTCAACAACCGCAGCGTATCGTATAAGGGAGCCGCTGGGTATTGGCAGATTATGCCGGGAACAGCCCGTGAGCTGGGCTTGAAAGTAAACGGCAGTGTCGATGAACGTCGTGATCTACAAAAGTCGACGGTAGCTGTCTGTCGGCATTTGCACCAGTTATACAAAGTACTAGGCTCCTGGACTCTTGTAGCCGCAGCCTACAACGGTGGTATCACGCACGTCATGAACAAGATGGAGCAGCAAGGCCATTCGAATTATTACCGGCTTCGGCTTCACCGCGAAACCAGTTCTTACCTGTTCCAGATTCTGGCGTTTAAAGAATTACTGACCAACCCCCGTCAGTATGCGTTGCTGCTCAGCGGATCAACGATTGCTGAGTTAACCAAGCCCCTACCGAGCTGGCATAAGCCGTTGGCTGTTCCCAGAAAGATCAAAGATGCTCCGACTATCGAACTGATTGATGAGGAGTTTACGTCGCCAATCTGGGGGCCTCGGCCAAACAATGCGCTGACTAAAGCGCCATCAGACACCGATCAGTTGATTGCCCGCGCTGCGCTGGTAAAGCACACGCCCAATGCACCAGATGCTGCTCTGGAAAAACAGGGCGCTCATTTGCCTATCAAAAAACTCATGATGGGCTTGATGGTACTCCGGTTTCGTCGCCCTCGTATTCTTCAATTGAAACAAGGTGAAGGCGAAGGTATCCGGCCATTACATTTCTGGGATTGGTTATAATCCATTAACCCAGTATCATCATAAACGCAGAAAGCCGCTTCTGAAGCGGCTTTCTGCGTTTATGATGATCAATGTATAGGAACATTCAATTTGTCAGAATAGAAAATATAGAAACTATATCGTTACTATAGACTTTTATTTACGTCTAAACAAACAGTAACCCATACATGGAAAGATTACTGTTTAATGAACTTGTTAGCCTCTTTTTCATTGGCAACGGGTCTGGTTGTGGCGTGTGTTTCAGTCTCCAATGAGTTGCTTCCACTATCAGCAAACAGGCCACTAACCCTTCAAAATAGGATTTACTCGCCCCTTGATCCGGGGTTGACCCGGCTTCTGCCTTCCGTTTATTTCTGCGGAGAATCGGTGCCGTTACATGAAGAATCGGTCGCCCGTCGATTGGTATCCGCCCTAGCGCACAATACGGCTCAAAATCAGGCTCTTTACCGCATGAGGCAACGCGCAGCCGTCTTTTTTCCGATTATCGAACCCATTCTGCTCAAGCACAATATTCCACTGGATTTCAAATACTTACCATTGGTTGAAAGTGCGCTGACGGGCATGGCGGTGTCGCCCAAAGGCGCAGTTGGGTATTGGCAGTTTATGCCCGCAACAGCACGCGAGCTGGGGCTTATTATTGAGCCAGGCTATGACGAACGCCGGAATCTGGTCAAATCGACAAATGCCGCCTGCCGGTATCTACGGTATTTGTATAATCGTTTAGGTTCCTGGACCTTAGCGGCAGCCGCCTATAATAATGGAATTGGAGCCTTATTAGGAAATATCCGTCGCCAGCAACAGCGTGATTACTATTACCTGCGCCTTAATGCCGAAACGGGCAAATACTTATACCGGATTCTGGCGTTTAAAGAGTTGTTTTCCAACTATCGATCTTACCGGCAACTCATTCCCGAACAAATGATGGCGTATCTGAGTGAGCCACTGACTCCTACTGATGAACCAGACCCAGACGAACCCATCTTATCGGAGTCGCTCGTCAATACTGTAACAGAGAACGCCGTTGAGGCCCCTGATGAAGAGGTAGCGCAACCCGCTACAGGAAAGCCCAAAGATATACCTCTGCCGAACGCAGCCGATGTATTCCGGGAGGGCATCAGGGCTAAACTGATCGAATCGTCGGGAGCACGACGAGGAGCCACCTGGGTATTCCACCTGACTCGCAACGGAATGGCCGATGGCAAACCCGTTGAAGAAGGGGATGTTCTGTACGCCGTCGTTGAAGATGTGGACCCCAAAACTGATAAACTTTATTTACGCGCCGACAAACTTTATTCAGCCACCGAAAAGCATACGTACAATCTGGCGCTGACTGCTATAGATGCCTCAACTGGCCGTACGGGTATCAAACTTTCGGAAGTCGATCAGGTAAAAGCGGGCTGGATACTAACCTGGAAAGCCCTGTAAATGAGCTTCTCCCCTTTCCCTAACCTACGCATTACTGAACTAAACCGCTCGTTCGATTCGTTGTCTAAAGGTCCAACCAATCGACTTTTATTTTGAGAATAGCGACAATAGGTACGGTGCTGGCTGCTCTGAGCGTTGGTTTGCTTTTATTTCCAGCAGCAGCGCAGAAAAAAGCAACTTCAGCTAAGGCGAAATCTGAACGTAAAAAACCGTTACCTTCCCGTCCACTTGTTGGTCCACAGCGGCTGCATTTCTGCGGTGAAATTGTTCCTACCGAACAGAGCGAAGTGTCAGCCAAACTAGCACTGGCGTTGGCAGGTAGCTCAGGCTATATTCAGCATGTAAACGGATTGAAAGCTCGTTCAGCTCCTTTTTTTGCGGTTATCGAGCCAATTCTGGCCCAGTATACTATTCCCAATGATTTTAAGTACCTACCGCTCATCGAAAGCGCCTGGCAATCGAACGCCGTTTCGTCGGCCGGAGCGATTGGCTACTGGCAGTTTATGGATGATACAGCGCAGGATATGGGCCTTTCGATTGCACCGGGCAACGACGAACGTACGGACCTCCGTAAATCAACTGAAGCGGCCTGTAAATACCTGCGATTCCTGCATCAGAAATTAGGCTCCTGGACACTGGTTGCGGCAGCTTATAATGGGGGTGTCGGCATGGTACAGCGGAAAATTACCAAGTCGGGGCACCGGGATTATTACGCTATGAGCCTCAACTCCGAAACGGCCTACTACCTCTACCGGATTCTGGCCATGAAAGAGCTGTTCACGAATCCAATGTACGGGGTTGGCTCAGCGGGCATCATGCTGGCCTCATCAGGGCAGGCGTATGAGCGCGAACGCGAACAGGCTCGACGTATGGGCTGGCTTCAGGACGAAGATCCAGATCCCGTTGGCGTTCCCATTGAATCATTTTTAGACGTAGGCAAAGCTCAAAAAAATGAAGCCCGGATTATGGACAGTTTGCTTGTGGAGCTACTAAAGGAAAAACCGAGAGCGGCTCCAGTTTTTACGGGCGATGCCGTTGCCCGATTGATTAAAGCTGGTCAGCCTAAAGTTGGGCAAAGCTGGGCATTTGCCCTGACCGATGCGGTTCAGATTGGCGAGGATGAACTACAGGCGGGCGACCTACTCTATGCCGTTGTTGATGACGTGGATACCCAGGGGAATTTATTTTTACGAGCAACGAAAGCCATTTCAGCCCAAACCAAAACAGCTATCCCGATTACCCTGATCGCCATGAATCCAGTCACGGGACTAGCTGGCGTCCCTCGCCCGAAGGTAGTTAAACCGGGCTGGGTAGTGCAGTGGAAATTATAAGTCTGCTCCCCAACCTGTGCGCTAATCTTCTTGCTGGTTTAACGCCTTTTTGTAGGTTGTGATGGCCCGCTCGCGAACCATGGCATGGTCGACCATAGGCTTGGTATATTTCGAACTTCCGAACTCAGGAACCCAGCGCCGAATATAAACTTCTTTCGGGTCGAACTTTTCGGCCTGCAAAATCGGATTGAATACACGGAAATAAGGAGCTGCATCGGTACCCGAGCCCGCTGCCCATTGCCAGCCTCCATTATTAGCAGCCAGATCATAATCGCGCAATTTTTTGGCAAAATAGGCTTCGCCCCACCGCCAGTCGATCAGCAGGTGCTTACACAGAAAACTAGCCGTGATCATTCTGACCCGATTATGCATCCAGCCTATCGTGTTTAGCTGGCGCATCCCAGCATCTACAATAGGGTAGCCCGTTTGTCCTTCACACCATTTCGCAAACTCCTCTTCGTTGTTCCGCCAGTCAATCCGGTCGTATTTAGGGCGGAATGAGTTTTTTTCGACGTGCGGAAAATGATGCAGTACCTGAAAGTAGAAATCACGCCAGCAAAGTTCATTCAGGAAGGTGCTATCATTGGCAGCTTTCGCCTGCCGGGCTAACTCACGGATGCTAATTGTACCGAACCGCAGATGAATACTTAGCTGGCTGGTCCCATGCTGTAAGGCAGGCAAATCACGCGTTTTTTTGTAGGTGTTCAGCAACTCATCCGACACGGTACGCGCCGGAAAAGGTTCACCTACGGCCTTGAAGTTCAATTCGGCCAGTGTAAGTATTCGTTCAGGCTGGGTTTTCCAGAAATGTGAAAAATACCGTTCGGTTGGATAGGCCCGGAGGTAGAATTCTGTCAACTCCTCGCGCCACTTTTTACTGTAAGGCGTAAAAACCGTGTAGGGCGCTTTTTTGCCACTAAGAATCTCGTCCCGATCAAAAATGGTCTGGTCTTTACTCGTATGAAACCCTATCCCCTGTTCATTCAACAGCTCGCCAACTGCTTTATCCCGCTCTTTGGCATACACTTCATAATCGTAATTCGTAAACACATCGCCGATGGAATACTGCTGAATCAGTTCCTTCCAAACGGCAATTGGATGACCGTATCGTACAACGAGTGTCGACCCCATAGCCGTCAGTTCAGCCTGTAGCCGATTGATTTCCTGAACGATAAACTCAACGCGTCGGTCGGCTCGTTCGTCCAGCGCATCCAGAATGGTACGATCAAAAATAAAAACGGGTAAAACAGGGCGGCCGCTTTTAAGGGCGTGGTATAAAGCGGCATTATCGTGTAGTCGTAAATCACGCCGGAGCCAGACCAGCGATAGTGTTTCAGTCATTCGTTAGGGTGGTTTGGTTGCGCAACAATTCGTCAACGAAAAATGTTGCGCAACCAAACTTCCTTATTGCCAGCCATCGGGTTCTGTTACAGGCACCGGGCCATACGTATTGCGACAATCGCCATCGGGTAAAATCTGACTGGCAATATAGCTCGCCACAGCCGGATAAAATGGGGCACTGTAATTCATCGTACGCAATCGTTTTCGGGTAATCGATGTAACAGCAAAATAACCACGAGCAATATCGGATGGATCGTTCGCATTGACAACATTGCCCGTTACAGGTGCCGGTAGAGGGTCAAAAATGCTTCCGGTTCGGGCATTTTGCTGTTGATAGAGTTTCCAGAACTGATAATTTGCCTGGGTAATTCCATATTGTTGCAACTCAACTAACTGAGGACCAATAGCATATACAGGAATTTGGAGCACAAACCGATTCCGAATCGGGTTACCGTTAATAGCGTCGTCGCTGTAAATATTCACTACGTTGGTCGATTCGGTTATCCAGCAGCGGGTAAAACATTTGTTGGGACTACCCAGCGAACAAGGAGAGCCTAGCGACAAGCGATTTGTATACCCATAACCCGTCCAGCGGTAGTAGTTTTTTTCATTGGCCGGGTCAATCGTATTCACTCCATACGAAAAGGCATAAGGCTTAGCCAGATTATTGGTTTTAACCAATTGCCCCGAAATACTATCGATCACAGGCACGGCGGGCATCTGCTCAGGTTTCGTCACATAGCGTTTACCATCACTTAGCACAATGGTTAAACTATAGGAACGCCCCACCTGCCCCCGAAAGGTGGTATCGGTAGTTTGATACAGCCCAGACCCCATCATTACAAAGCGCGTCGACCGCCCCCGATCATCAGCCAGACTTACCTGTGCTTCCCGTACATATTGATCGCCCTGATTCTGCCCTCCACTCGTATAATTTCCTGTATAGGTCAATCGTATCGTATAGGGTGGTGCTTCATTGGTAATCTGCCCTTCCACAACCAGCCGGGGCACTTCTGTACGAATAGGCAGTTCGACCCGGTCGATGCAGGCCGTAAATGCCGTCAGAAGCAGGACATAACTTAGAAACTGACGCATGGCTCAGAAGTAAAAATTGTAGGCGATAGACGGAATCATCGTACCAAATACTGACAGCCGGTACGATTCGGTGCGCTGGTTGTAACGCGTGAAATAAATGGAATAGGGATTTTTGTGTGCGTAGACATTGTAAATCCCCAATGTCCAGACCCCATACCGTTTTTGCGCTTTGTTGAAACGGGTATCTTTCGAAAACGCTATATCGAGCCGATGGTAATCGGGAATCCGGTCGGCATTGCGACGGGAATAATCCTGAACCGGCTCCCCATTGAATGTAAACTGACCATCGGGATAGGTAGCCGGTACGCCCGTATAATACACAAAATTGGTCGAGAACGTCCAGTTGTGCGATAGAGCTAGTCGAGCCTGAATATTGAGCGTGTGGGGTCGGTCGATGTAGGACGGGTAATAGTCTCCCCCATTAATCCGTAGTTCATCAAAGGGCGTTTGCACCGCTATCAGCGACCGGGCATAGGTGTAGTTGATCTGTCCGGTCAGCTGGCCTTTATTCTTACTTACGCCTACTTCAACCCCATACGCTTTGCCAGCGGCAGGCAGCAGGGCCGTTTCGAGGGTTGGATTCAGGATCAGATTCGCTCCATATCGGTATTCAATCTGGTTTTGTAACCGTTTGTAGTACCCCTCCAGACTCAATTCGTAGGTATTCTCAGCCAGATTCTGGAATAACCCCAACGATACCTGATCGGCAATCTGAGGAGGGATATAACGGTCGCTCATCTTCCAGAAGTCGAGTGGCGTAATGGCCGTAGTATTCGAAATTAGGTTTATGTATTGACGCGTTCGTCCAGCACTGGCTTTGATTGCGCTGTTCTTCGCTAACTGGACTCGTAGTGCCAGCCGAGGTTCCAGACCACCGTAGGCCTGAATAACCTGACCATTGCCGTAGCGAGTCGAATCCATAACGGTTTCCTCCGAGCGGGGCAAGTTATCCAAATATTTATACACCGTTTGGGCACCCAGATAGGCAAATGCGGAATACCGCAATCCTGCCTGCAAGGTAATTTTGGGCGTCAATTCCCATTCTGTATTTATATAAACACCTAGCTCACGGCCACGCTCTGGTGCAATACGACGGGGATTGATGCTGGAGTTTTCGCCCGTTGGCTCAGCCTCGCCCGTGCTGACGTCGTACCGAATCCCATTCAAACCCAGTTGAATTTTATGTTTCTGCTGAAGGGTGTAAAATAGATCGGCTTTGGCTTCCCGCTGTTCGATGTATGAGGTAAACCGGAACGTCAGGCTGGGAGCTACGCCATCGACATTCAGGTGATAACCGCTGTAGAGTGCAGTCAGATTGAACTGAAGGTTAGGCCGTATCAGGTAACTCCAGCGCCCGGTCAGTACGTCGGATGTCCATCCATACAAGGTATCGCCCGGAAACCGAAATTTGTCCTGACTCCGGTAGGCCGACACCGCAATGGTGTTTCGGTCGTCGGGTGTATAGGTGAGTTTCAGGCTACCATCGTAAAAAAACGCCCGGCTGTTTTTAACACTTTCTGACGGAAATAAGCCGAGTAGATAATTTGGGAAGGCGACGCGTCCACCAGCCAGCAATGTAAGCTTTTTCGAGATGGGGCCATCTACAACTACCCGTGCACTCACTGGACTAAGGCCGCCCGAAAGTCGCCAGCCATCCTTATTTCCATTTCGGCTGCTCATGAGTAATAATGACGATACCCGGCCACCGTACTGAGCCGAAAAAGCGCCTTTATTTAGACTAACATCCTGAACCAGATCGGGATTAACATTCGTATAAAAACCCAGTAAATGCGAAGTATTGAACAGGGGAGCCCCATCGAAGAGGACTAAATTCTGGTCGGATCGCCCACCGCGCACGTTGAATCCGCCAGCCCCCTCCCCTGCCGTTGTAACACCTGCCTGCAAGGTCAGGGCTTTCAGAATATCGGGCTCACCCAATACTACTGGCATCCGTTTCAGTTCGGGCATACTGAGCTGAATCTGCCCCATCTGTACGGTTTTGATATTTTTATCCTCACGGGTTGCCCGCACATCGACTTCTTCAAGGTCCGTAGAACGCGGTTGCAGAAAATATTCGACGCGCTTATTAAAATCGAGCACGACGCTCTCGCGGCCTCGAAAGTAGCCCACTGCCGATACATACAGGGTTAATACACCCGGTATATGATTAATCGAAATTACCCCGGCACTATCGGCTCTGGCTCCTGCTTTGGTTTCAGCAATAAACAAACTGGCTCCGGGAATTGGCTTTTTCGTTGTTCCATCGCGCACTACTACACTGAGCCTAAGCTTCTGTTGTGCGAATGTTGTAGAACCCAAAAGAGTGAAAAGAAAAAGAACGTAGAGCCGGAGCCTCATGTCGTGCGGTATAGGAATAATCTATAAATAACGGCCTAAGTTACAAAACCGTTTTAAACGATATGGATTAAAAATACGAACTCCCCGAAAGTTACCCGCTTAGGTGAGGGTAGCTTTCGGGGAGCGAAAAAAGGGCTATCCGGTAAAATTACCTAAGGCTCGAAGTGGAGCCGAACGGTATATAGTTCGTCGGGAACACGGCCATAACCCATCAGTTTTTTACTGGTAAGCTGGCGCAGTAATGCATTATTCAACTCGTCATTCTGACTAAATACTTTCAACTGACACACCTCACTAGCTTCATTGAGTCGGAATTGAATTACCACAACACTGGCCAGCCTGGTCGACTTTAATATACTTGGGTAGGATACATACCGGGCAATCTGTTGCTCCAGCGTAACCTGGGGCGCAGTCGGCTTATGCGGAGCGAAAGGTAATGAGTAAGCCTGTGTTACCAGAAAGCCCATCAAGATGAGAAGATAAAGGTATTTTTTCATGACTCCAACAGTTTAGGTGAAACAATAGTCCAACGTATCCACAAACTGCCCGAACGTACCTAAGGCAAATGGTAGGTTAATAATACACAAATATTACGGCAATGTTATCAAATCAGCTTCGCCTAAAACTTCTATTAATCTTTAAAAACTAATAATCTACAGTCATATATTCACAAAATTCCGTCATTAGCCACTTAGACAACCACATACTTACCCAATTTTGCTTAAACCATGAGTACAACAAAATAAAATTTTGATAGCCAATATTAACAAATTGTTAAGAAGACAGTAATTCGATGAGATTAAAGCCGACAAAACATGCCAGTGGCATTACTGAACGGAGCACATATGGCAAAGGCCCGGAAATGTTCCGGGCCTTTGCCATATATTGTACAAAATAAGGATCGAGCTTAGGCTACTTCCATCTCGCGTTCAGGTCTGCGCGAACGCGAACGATCGGACGGATTCAACCGTAACAGGATACGATTCTTGATTCGCATCCAGCGTTCATAGAGCTTCGACTCCTTCAAGAAATTCCATTTTTCATCCTTTTCCTCTTTCTTATGCTCTTCAGGATCGTAGAGCATACCCGTGCAGAGGCAGTGCTTCCGGTTCGTACGCGTCAGGATGTCGAAGTTCGCACAGGTCTGACAACCTTTCCAGAACGCTTCGTCGGCTGGCAACTCGCTCAACGTTACGGGTTGATAACCCAGGTCCGAGTTGATTTTCATAACAGCCAGACTCGTCGTAATACCGATAATCTTAGCCGTCGGGAACATCGTCCGGGAGAGTTCAAATGCCTTAGCTTTGATCCGGGTAGCGATTCCACTCTTGCGGTAATCGGGATGCACGATCAGGCCCGAATTGGCCACAAACTTACCGTGGTCCCAGGTTTCGATATAGCAAAACCCAACCCATTCGCCCGAGAGTGTCGTGGCGATAATCGCCTTTCCCTCGAGCATTTTTTCCATGACATAAATTGGCGAACGCTTAGCGATACCGGTTCCCCGGGCCTTAGCACTCTCCTCCATCTCACGGCAGATGGTTTCGGCCAGCCGAAGATGATCTTCACTGGCAACCTGAACAATATATTGATCGTTGACTATTTCGGGCTTAATCATTGTCGTTTAATGGCGGTTGTAAAGCCGCGTATACGGAGACAGCGCAATCCGGAGCTGGTTTGTTGTGAAAAATAAAACGAGAAAATGGGCGAAAACGTCTACCGCATAGGCAAACAAATTGATATAGTCCTTTCGGACCTAAACCGAAATGGCGTAGTATGGAAGAAAGTCGGTAAATAAACGAGCTTTGCCATTGGTTTGTGCGGAAAAAAGCGGACAATGTTAGAGAGATTATCCGTATCCTGCAATAAAATAACGGTTTTTTTGCAGGATAGTTCGTTAGTGGTCAAAACATATTTATTGAATGTTAAATGCAATAATATAGACGACTCACAATCAGCAGGTCACGAATAACCATCACAAGATTTTTGCCAAAAACACATTCCTGAATCCTTTCCGCGTTTCCGAATGGCAAGTTCGGTTTTTGGTGAGTAGCTTGCATTCCCTACCGATTCGATCATGTTAGCCCTCCGTAAATCGCTCTACCGTATTCTTGAAACTTCGGCCGGAAAGCGCCGGGGAATAAGTCTGATCTTTAACTTGATCCTGATCGGCATTATCACGCTGAACGCCATCGCGATAGTGCTACATACAGTGCCGGAGTACAATCTGCGTTTTGCCCGACTATTTTACGACTTTGAGGTATTCTCCGTCGGTTTTTTCACGATTGAATACCTTCTTCGTCTGTGGGTGTGCGTCGAAAATGAGAAATACCATCATCCTTTTTGGGGGCGGTTGCGCTATATGTTTTCAACGTCGGCTATTATCGATTTTCTAGCCATATTCCCTTTCTACTTTTCGCTATTTGCCACCGATCTGGCCATCGTCCGGATTCTGCGCCTGTTCCGCATTTTCCGGCTTTTCCGTATTTCGCGGTATTCACACGCCTTCCGGCTCATTCAAAGCGTCGTTTCCGACAAAAAGGAGGAGTTAGTGCTGAGCACGATACTGGTTGTTTTTATGCTCATCATTGTTTCCAGTATTATGTATTACGTAGAACACAATGCGCAACCCGATAAGTTTTCGAGTATTCCGGCAACCATGTGGTGGGGCGTTACGGCCATGACAACCGTGGGCTACGGCGACATTCACCCCATTACGCCACTAGGGAAGTTTTTAGGTGGCATTGCGGCTATTGTGGGGATTGGCTTATTCGCCTTGCCGACTGGTATTCTGGTATCGGGTTTCAATGAACATATCCGTGTTCATAAAGGTGGACATAGCCGTCAGCGCTGCCCGCATTGCGGAAAAGAAATTTAATGGCAGAGGGTAGGACTAGCATATGTCAATTCTGAATCCGGGGTAATGTCCAATCCTTACGAATGGCGATGAGCCGAAAGAGGGTAATCAAGCCTGCCGACAGGATAACGTTGAGGGTTGGATCGACGCCCAGCCGCGCGTTTACCTGATAGAGAATTGCTCCCAATAAACAGGGTGTCACGTACAACTGCCGATCCAGAATGAGGGGTAACTCATTAACGAATGTGTCCCGAATAACGCCACCAAACAGTGCTGTTATGATACCCAGCAGTATAGCAGCCCAATCATTTACGCCAGCAAGCAATGCTTTCTGCATACCCAGAATGGTGAAAAGGCCCAGGCCAATGGTATCGAACAGCAGTAAAGGTCGCCGGAAGGCACCCCGCCACCAGTTACGCCCCATTACGGCGATAATAACGCTGACGAAAATAACAACCAGATAAGTCGGATCACGTATCCAGGCAATTGGATGCGCCCCAATGATGACATCCCGAGTGGTTCCTCCACCCACAGCCGTCAGAAAACCAACAAAAAACAGGGCCACTACATCATGGTACATTTTCTTACTCAAAGCGGAAAGCGCACCGGAAATGGCAAAGACACTTGTACCAACCAGATCAATGATATACCAGATAGTCATAGACGTACGAAGTCGTTCGGAAAGAACGCCAATAGTTTCAGTGGCGATCAATCCGCAAACTTACATTGGATCAGGTGGTATTGAAATTCCTTTGGGCAAAGCTTAGCTCAGCCCGCGCCTTCTTCACCAAATACCTTTTGCCTTTCCGCCCCCAACCTGCTAACTTGCAGTATGGAAAATTTCGTGGTCTCGGCCCGCAAGTACCGTCCGGCTACTTTCGATACCGTAGTCGGGCAAGAGCATATTACGACTACCCTTAAGAACGCTATCAAGACCAACCACTTAGCGTCGGCGTTTTTATTTTGTGGGCCACGTGGCGTTGGCAAAACGACCTGTGCCCGGATTCTGGCTAAAACCATTAACTGCCAAAACCTGACGCCCGAAGGCGAAGCCTGCGATACCTGTGATTCCTGCGTGAGCTTTACGCAGAATGCTTCGTTTAATATTCATGAACTGGATGCTGCTTCCAATAACTCGGTTGAAGATATACGCAATCTGATCGATCAGGTTCGTTACCCACCCCAATCAGGAAAGTATAAGATCTACATCATCGACGAGGTTCACATGCTGTCGTCGGCGGCTTTCAATGCGTTTCTGAAAACCCTGGAGGAGCCACCCTCCTACGCCATTTTTATTCTGGCCACGACCGAAAAGCATAAAATTCTGCCCACGATTCTGTCGCGCTGTCAGATTTTCGACTTCAACCGAATTCAGCCGGGGCACATTTCCGCTCACTTGGCCAAGATTGCCTCGAAAGAGGCTATTACCGCTGAAGCCGAAGCCCTGGACTTGATCGCTCAAAAAGCTGACGGGGGGCTACGCGACGCACTATCGATGTTTGACCTGAACGTCACTTTTGCGGCCGACCGGGTGATTCGGTACAAGGAAGTGCTGGACAACCTGCATATTCTCGACTACGATTACTATTTCAAACTGACGGATTTACTGCTGGCTGGTAACTTGCCCCAGAGTTTGCTGACGGTCGATGAAATCCTCAGAAAAGGCTTCGACGGCCATCAGTTTGTGGTAGGCTTCTGCCGCCATTTCCGCGATTTGCTGGTTTGCAAAGATCCGGCTACAGTCCAACTGCTACAGGTAACCGAAAACGTTCGGCGGCAATACCTCGACCAGGCCACCAAAGCCCCTATGTCGTTTTTACTCTCAGCCCTGAGCCTGGGTGGTCAGTGCGACATGAACTACAAGCAGGCTAAAGATCAGCGGCTACACATCGAACTGTGGCTAATGAAACTGGCCAACCTGCGAAATGCGCTGAACTGGGATTCGATGCCGGAGCTTCCGCTCAATGGAACGCATAACGGCGATGCTACTTCGTTGGTCCAATCGGGCACTGAAAAAAAAAACGGCGAACCGAACCCCATCCAGTCAGCAGCCAGTAGTTCAGGCACCTCAGCGAGTGGTGCCAGTCAGCCACTAACTACGCATCCTATTACGAGTGAACCAGTTCATGGCTACCAATCGGGCCCAGCGACCAATGGCAAGGACTCATCGGTTGTAGAAAAAGCATCGGCTAACGGGCATATAGCTCCGGTGAATGGGCCTCTAACGGTAGGGGCACCAGCTGCGGTTCCCCCTAAACCCCAGTATGCTCCCCCGGCCCGACCGGCTAGCAGCCGACTGCGTTCAACCGTTTCCTTAACGGCTGGTCCGGCATCAACAGCCACCGACACGGAGGAAGTCGTCACGATCAAAACCCATAATCGACCTGACAAACCATTCAGCTTTGACGAATTGCGAGATCAGTGGGCCACCTTCGCCCGATTGCGTCGACAACAAAACGACATCACTTCCGAACAGGTTGTCCTGAACCGCGATCTGGTCCTGGACGGCACAACGATTCGGCTTACGCTCGACAATACGCTTCAGGTCGACTTTTTAACGGAGCTAAAGCCTGAGCTATTGGGTTATCTGCGTCGGGAATTACAGAATAGCCAGATTCAGATTGAGCATCAGGTAGTTATTCAGGAAGTAAAGAAAATGATCTATAGCTCGCAGGATAAATACAACTACATGGCCGAAAAGAATCCTGCCCTTCATGAACTCCGTAAAGTCCTGAATCTGGAAGTAGACTATTGACGCAGACGGATGTACGATATAGGATGTATTAGACGTTCACTGCTAAAAAATATATCCTATATCATACATCATACATTCTATATCATACCTCCTATTTATACGTTTTAGCCTCCTTAATCAACGACTTGTACTCTCCTATCGACAAAGCTTTTTTATAATACATTTTGGCGCGGTTCGCGTCGTTGTTACGAGCAGCAATTCGGGCCAGGCCCGCGTAAGCAAAGGCCATATATTCTTTTGTATAGGGGTCGTTGTAAGGCAGTTTGAGCGATTGATTATAATATTCAGCCGCTTCTTTGTCGTCTTTATCCAGGTGCTCGGCCAGCATACCCGAAAAGGTATGATAGGCCAATGGAACCAGTTTATTGGGCATCTGTTTTAACCGTTGCACATACGGCCGAGCCTCAGCATAGCGGCCTGCCAGCAGTAACGACTCTGCATAGCTCATGGCAAACAGCGGATTATTGGGATACTTATCGACCAAATACCTTGTATACCCGGCTGCTTTTGCGGGGTTGGTTTCATGCTTCATCAGCAAATGTGCCAGATAATAATTGGCCACGGGTCGCATGAAAATAGCCTTCCGGGTTGCCATATCCATCTGACGAATGCCCAGCGGAATATCACCATCAGCGAAGAAAACCATAAACGGCCGAACAATCGGGTGATCGATGGGGTAGCGTTCGACGTAGTAATTATAAAGGCCGGTGGTGAAGTAAAAGTCTGGGTTCTTTTCCATCAGTTTAAACCCATCACGCAGGTAACTATACGCCTTTTTCGACTCCCCAACGGCTTTGAGCGATTCGCCCTGATTGTTGTAGAGCATAGCCATATAGCTGTGGCAGGTCAGCATAAAGAAAATTGCTTCAGGATCATCTTCGTTTTTATCGAGCATTCGCTTCGATAGCTGTAAACCCTGCTCAACAGCCTGAACAAACTGGGCTGTAGCGGCTTTATTTTCAGCCAATGGCAGATGCTGAATATCCAGTTGAGTGGCGCGTAAAATGTAGGCCGCCGGATTCTGCGGATAGCGGCTCTGTAGCTGGCGAATCAGGGCATCCGATTCTGTAAACTCAAGGCTATAGATATGATCGAGGACCTTCAGAATGGTTTGTTGAGCCAGAGGGTCATTTATAGTCTGCGCTGGTGCCATCAGGGGAATTACGAGAGCGAGCAGACTCAAAAAAATAGTTTTCAGGATGGACAAAGCTGTGGGTGCGGTTATGCCGTTTGATTCTATACAGTCAGAAGTGTACTTTTGTTCAATGCGCTTAACCAAACGAAGGTTAATTGCTATTGTTCAGCTATGATTCATTACGAAGAGTTTGTTCTGGATAATGGTCTGCGGGTATTCGTTCATGAAGACGAATCGACACCAATGGCCGTTGTCAATATTTTATACAATGTTGGGTCACGCGATGAAAATCCCGCCAAAACCGGCTTTGCCCATTTGTTTGAGCATCTGATGTTTGGCGGATCGCGACATATCCCGGTTTACGACGAACCATTGCAGAAAGTAGGGGGCGAAAACAATGCCTTCACCAGCCCCGATATTACCAACTATTACATCACCCTGCCAGCCGCGAATCTGGAAACGGCCTTCTGGCTTGAGTCGGACCGGATGCTGAGCCTCTCCTTCGACCCACAGGTACTTGACGTCCAACAAAAAGTGGTTATCGAAGAGTTTAAGCAACGATACCTGAACCAGCCTTACGGTGATGTCTGGCTCAAGCTCCGACCGCTTGCCTACCAGCAACACCCCTACCGATGGGCTACAATCGGGAAAGACATTAGCCATATCGAAGAGGCCACGATGGATGATGTCAAATCATTTTTCTACAAATATTACTTACCCAACAACGCCATTTTGGTCGTAGCAGGCAATGTAACAGTAGAGCAGGTCAAGCAATTGTGCGCCAAATGGTTTGCCTCTATCCCAGCGGGTGAACCATATTTTCGACAGCTCCCGGTCGAGCCTGTCCAGACCGAAGCACGTAAGCTGGAGACGTCAGCCAAAGTACCGCTCAACAGCTTGTACAAAGTTTATCACATGCCCGGCCGCTTCGACCCTGGCTTTCATACGGCCGATCTGCTGAGCGATATGCTGGGCCGGAGTAAATCGTCTCGCTTGTACCAGAAACTCCTGCGCGACAATCCGATGTTTAGCAGCGTAAATGCTTACATTACAGCCTCCATTGACCCAGGTTTGCTGGTCATTCAGGGCAATATCAATAAAGGCGTTTCGTTGGAAGAAGCCGATGCAGCCGTCGAAGCCATCGTTCAGGAATTTATTGACCAGCCCGTATCGGACGAAGAGCTTTCGAAGGTAAAAAATCAGGCCGAAGCGACACTGGCTTTTTCGGAAGTCGAGTTATTGAACCGCGCCATGAATTTAGCCTATGCCGCCAATGCTGGAAACCCGGATTTTGTTAATCAGGAAGCGGAACGAATTCAGGCGATAACTTCCGGGGATATTCAGGCCACGGCTCGTCAGATAGTGCGGAAAGAAAACTGTTCGACACTCTACTACCGGGTGTCCGAATAAACCAGCTTGTTTCATGAAAATTCGCGTAGGGCACGGATACGATGTTCATCGGTTAGAAGAAGGCCGTCCGTTCTGGTTAGGTGGCATTCAGATTCCCAGTACGTTTGGGCCAGTTGGTCATTCGGATGCCGATGTAGTATGTCATGTGTTGTGCGACGCCCTGCTGGGAGCTGCCAACATGCGCAACATTGGTTACCATTTTTCTGACAAAGACCCGCGCTGGAAAGGTGTCGACAGTAAGATTCTGCTGGCGGAGGTGCTGCGGATGGTGCGGGGAGCAGGCTACGAAGTCTCAAACGTCGACGTAACCGTAGTGTTGCAGGAGCCCAAACTCAATCCACACATACCAGCCATGAAAACCTGCCTGGCCGGAGTAATGTCCATTCCTGAAGACGATATTTCGATCAAAGCCACCACCTCCGAACACATCGGCTTCGTGGGGCGGGGCGAAGGCATTGCGGCCCATTGCGTGGCGTTAATTTTTCGCTGATTTTTGTTCGTATCTTGTTACCCGACGAATGAAACCCCGCTTCGTCAACCTGTTAACTTAATGAATATGCCTTCTTCTTTACGAACAATTGTTGGCCCGGCTATCGGCTTCGCCTTCTCCCTGTTCAGTTTATCGGTCATAGCGCAGCCCAAACCGGCCGATATGCCACTGGGGTTTGAAGAATACGACCCTGTTTCGACCCTGAAAGTCCCCGAACACAAGCTTACACGGTCGAAATATCCATTTATCGATGTCCATAACCATCAGTTTCAGATGGACAAGGAGGATTTGCGCAAGCTCCTTTCTCAGATGGACAGTCTGAATATGGGACTGATGGTCAACCTGAGCGGACGTGGATTTGCTGACAACCAGACGGCAAGCACGAAATTCTTCGACGATGCCCTGACCAATATCCAGAAAACGAACTCTAAACGACTGGTGCTGTTCACAAACATCAATTTTTCGAACGTAAACGATAAAGGCTGGACCGAACAGGCGGTCAAAATTCTGGAAGAAGACGTAAAAAAAGGAGCGAAAGGCCTAAAAATCTACAAAAGCCTGGGTTTCAGCGTTAAAGATGACAAAGGCAATCGCGTTCGGGTCGATGATCCACGGCTTGACCCTATCTGGGCGAAATGTGGACAGTTGGGCATTCCGGTACTGATTCATACCGCCGACCCAAAATCCTTCTGGGATCCGATGGACCGCTACAACGAACGCTGGCTTGAGCTTAAACTCCACGCCGGTCGCAAGCGAGGGCCTAATGACCCTGTGCCTTGGGAACAACTGATTACCGAGCAACACAATGTGTTCCGAAAACATCCAAAAACAACGTTCATTGCCGCACATATGGGCTGGTATCCGAACGACCTGAAAAAGCTGGATAGTCTGATGACTGTTTTCCCGAACATGAACGTCGAGATTGGGGCTGTCATCGCAGAGTTAGGCCGTCAGCCACGGGCCAGTCGTAAATTTTTCGAGAAATATCAGGACCGGATTCTGTTTGGCAAAGACAGTTGGGTACCCAGCGAATACGCTACTTATTTCCGGGTACTGGAAACCGACGACGAATACTTCCCCTACCACAAAAAATACCACGCTTTCTGGCGGATGTATGGGATGGGCCTGCCTGATGAAGTTCTGAAAAAAGTGTATTACAAAAACGCATTACGGATTATTCCCGGCCTGGACAAAAGCCAGTTCCCCCACTAATTATTAAACACAGAGGGCACCGAGATTTCACAGCGAGCACACTGAGAAAATTTCTGTGCTCACTGTGAAATCTCTGAGTTTGAAAGGTAATGAAAATCACCGCCATCCACCTGTATCGCTACGACATTCCCCTGAAAGCGCCTATTGCCATTTCACTAGGCACGATTGAGCATGCCCGGAATATGCTGGTTGAAATCCAGACCGATGAAAGCATTACGGGCTGGGGCGAAGGCTCGCCCTTCTGGATGATCGTTGGCGAAACTCAGGAGTCGGGATTAGCAGCAGCCAATGACATGGCCAAACTGCTGTTGGGTCTGAATCCGCTCGATATTGAAGGGTGCCTGACTACCATAACCCGTTATCTTCCCGGACATATCACGACCCGCTCTGCGTTCGATATGGCGTTGTACGACATTGCTTCCAAAGCGGCCCGGATGCCTCTTTACCAGTTTCTGGGTGGCTCGAAACGGCAGCTCGTTACGGACGAAACTATTTACATTAACACGCCCGATCGCATGGTTGAAGATGCCCTCCGTATTCAGGCCAAGGGAGCAGATGCCATCAAAGTAAAGCTAGGTACCAACCTACACGACGATATCAAGCGGGTAGAAGCCATCCGAAATGCCATTGGTGATACCATTCCCATCCGAACCGATGCCAATCAGGGCTGGGACGTGGTAACGGCATCGGGCGTGCTACGAGCCATTGGTGGCTGGAATGTACAGTATTGCGAACAACCCATTAAACGGCATGATATTGCGGGGTTACGTCGAATCCGACAAACCTCAACCGTACCGATCATGGCCGACGAAAGCCTGTTCGACGCTACCGATGCGATTCGACTGGTTCGTGAAGAAGCGGTGGATTATTTCAACATCAAGCTATCGAAAAGTGGCGGAATCTGGGAAGCGCTTACGATCAATGCCATTGCCGAATCAGCCAGTATTCCCTGTATGATCGGTTGTATGTCGGAGTCCAGACTGGCGCTAACGGCCAATGCTCATTTTGCATCCGCTCGTCAGAATGTGCGTTTTTATGATCTGGATGCCTGTTTCGAGCATGCAGTCGATCCGGTTTATGGCGGCATTACGTACAACGGCTACCAGATCGATCTACCCGAAACCCCTGGTATTGGTGCCGAAGTAGACACCGACTTTTTGAAAGGCTGTCAGAAAAGGACAATCGAATTGTAACGCGGGTTTCCACCCGCGATTAGCAGTCCCTAGTTGCGGGTTTTCGCCCGCGTTACCTGTATGCAAATCACCACCGTTCAGTCGGATGCCGACGTTCAGGGCATTCTGACTCTTCAGCAAAAAAATCTGCGCAAAAATGTCCCGCTCCATGTACAGGTTGATCAGGGGTTTGTAACGGTTGAACATGACCCAGTCGTATTAACCCGTATGAATCAGGCGGCTCCCAGCGTCATTGCCAAAGATGGCGACACGGTTGTAGGGTATGCGTTGACGATGCTTCCTGAATTTGCGACCGATGTGCCGGAACTACTGCCTTTGTTTGACCTGATCAACAAACTAACCTACGAAGGGAAACCTATATACGACTATGCCTGGTATGTGATGGGGCAGGTTTGCGTAGCCGATGGGTATCGGGGACAAAACATTTTCGACCGGATGTTCCAGCATCATCGCGACGTATATGGCAAACGCTTTCGCCTGCTGATCACCGATATTTCGGCCAATAACAACCGCTCCTTACGCGCTCACAACCGGGTCGGCTTCGAATCCATTCATGAGTTTTATGACCCGGCTATTGGCGAAACCTGGGTGGTGGTAGCCTGGGATTTTGAAAAGTAGAACTAGTAAAGTTTGCGGTTTTCCGTTGACGGTTTACGGTAAGACATTTATAACGATTTCTCATTTGATCCATTCTGTAAACAGAAACCCATTCCCCTATGCGCCTATTCTTATTCGTGTTGATCAGCGCCACATCGCTCGTTGCACAACCATCACCCCAAACATTTACTCCCGCCAAATCACCTGCCGATGCGGGTTTTTCGGCAGAACGGCTCAGGCGGTTAGATACCTGGTTACAGAGCCTGATCGATCAGGGAATAGCGCCCAATGCAGTTACGTTTGTAGCCCATAAAGGCAAAGTAGCGCATTACAAAGCCTTTGGATACAGCAACTTAGCTAAGAAAACACAGTTGAAACGCGATGATCTTTACCGAATTGCCTCGCAGTCGAAAGCCATCACGACCACCACATTGATGACGCTGTTCGAGGAAGAGAAGTTTTTGCTCGACGATCCAATCTCAAAGTACATTCCTGCCTTTAAGAACCCGAAAGTGCTGGTTCGGTATGATAAAAAAGACCCGGTTGGTGGTGCCTACGAAACGCGTCCGGCAAAAGGCGAAATCACTATTCGACAATTGCTGAGCCACAATGCGGGCATTCCGTATGAACACCCACTTGATGGCCGGCCAGAATTTAAAGTGCCCTTCTTCAATTCAACGGCGCCCGATAAACTCGAAGATGCAATCAATAAACTAGCCCAACGCCCACTCCTGCGCGATCCTGGAACGGACTCTACTGGCGCTGGCTTCACCTATGGCCTGAATACCGACATTATTGGCCGACTGGTTGAGGTCCTGTCCGGCAAACCGCTGGATGTGGCCATGCGGGAGCGCGTACTGGAGCCGCTGGGTATGACCGACACCTATTTTTACCTGCCCGACAGCAAAGCCAGCCGATTGGTCGAACTATACGAAAAATCGAGCATGGACAAGCCACTCACCTTGCATACAAACGAAGCCTACCGAAATTCATCTATTTCAGGCGCTAAAACGTATTTTTCGGGAGGAGCGGGATTGATCAGTTCGGTAGAAGATTACGCCAAACTTTGTCAGATGTTGCTGAATGGCGGTGCCTTTAACCACAAACGAATTTTGGGGCGAAAAACGGTCGAAATGATGCTTCGTAACCAGATTGGGGCCGCTGAAGTATGGGATCGAAAAGACAAATTTGGCCTCGGCTTCCAATTGATTACCGAAAACTCTTATTATGGTGATCAGGCGACACCCGGATCATTCACCTGGGGCGGCATGTATTGCTCCGAATTCACCATTGACCCTAAAGAAGAACTGATCCTGCTCATTTTCACCAATGTGCAGCCCTACGCTTACTACAGCGATTTTGTGAAGAAATTTAGGATTGCCGTTTATCAGGCACTTGATTAACGGATTCCCAGGGAAACAAAGCAGTAAAAATTGTTTTATCAGAGGGAAGTTCGTTTCCCTCTGATAAGCAGATCGCCACTAGCTACCCGCATGTAGTGTAATTTGGTTTACCTTTCCATGTTTAACCAATTTTGGTTTTTGATAAGCCTTTTTAGGGAGTAAATGGGTACTGTTTGTCATGGCTTTAAATAGTTAAAAATAAATAAAGATGGGTATACCTAATGCGACCAGTATATCTCTGATGCATACTTCGTTTGCAATAATAATACCCTGAAAGCTACATCAGTATCTATTTAAAAAAGTTATTTAGTAGAAGGTAACGTAAGCCACCAATCATTACGCCAACTTATTCAAGCAAGCATCCAACTCATGATTAAAAAAATTGCTCTTATTCTTGTAGGGGTTTTGGTTGTACTGGTTGTCTGGCAATGGGAACTGGTCAGTTATGGTTGGATGCAGGCAAAAGGGCAACTACGCATTCTCTGGAACACAAAGCCCGTAGCAGAGCTGTTGAATGATCCGGCCTACCCTGATTCAGTAAAAAAAGAAATAGAACTTATCCGCGAAATCAAGCGTTTTGCTATAGACTCGCTTGGTTTAGATAAATCAGGTAGTTACGAATCGTTTTATGATCAGAAAGGGAAGCCAATTTTATGGGTAGTAACAGCCGCTGAGCCGTATCAACTCGTTGCAAAACAATGGAATTTCCCAATCATAGGCACATTTTCGTACAAAGGTTTTTTTGAAAAAGATCGTGCCGACTCGACGGTATCAGCGCTAAAACGAGAAGGTTTTGACACCCGTATTGGCGAGGTTTCGGCCTGGTCGACATTAGGATTTTTAGACGATCCGATTCTGTCTAGTTTTCTGGACAAACCGGTAGGTAACCTGGCAGAATTGATTATTCATGAACTGACGCATGGAACGTTGTTCATAAAAAACAGTTTAGAATATAACGAAAACCTGGCTGATTTCGTAGGTGAATACGGATCGTTACGATTTCTGGCCTATAAGTATGGGAAAGCCTCTGAGCCTTACCAGAACTATCTGGCCAGTAAAGCGTTTTACGAACGATACGATGAGCATATCTTGCGCGGAACCCGAACGCTCGATAGTTTATACCGGACGTTTAAACCTACAACCTCGGTAGCCGTCAAAGATTCGCTGAAATGGAAAACAATCCGGCAAATTGTGGTTTCGTCCGACACGATTACCGACCAACGAAAGGCACTAAGTGTACGTTCAATAAAAAAACGGAATCTTAGCAAACCATATCTACCTAATAATGCGTATTTTATTGGGTACCTAACCTATCGAAAACAGCAGAATCGGTTTCGGCAGGAGTTTGAAAACCGATTCAAAGGAGATTTTAAACGGTACTTGTCTTACTTAAAAAAGACCTATCCATCTTTATAACTGGAGCCCCGTATTCGGGCATTTGGTAGTATGAAGAAGTTATTGATCAGCATTGGTATTCTTTCGGTCCTGAGCACTGGCTTTATGGCGTTAAACACCTATCGCCGTGTTGTCAATACGAGTTTTGGCCCCGGTGAACACCTCGAATATCGAGTCCATTATGGTTTTCTGAACGCGGCAGAAGCCATTGTCGACGTTAGCCCAACTTTATACAAAGTCAATGATCGCCCTTGCTACCGCGTGAATGTCGACGGCCGAACCGTAGGGGCATTCGATCTGGTTACGCGCATCCGGGACACTTGGCGCTCATACATCGACACAGCCGCCATTCTTCCCCAGAAATTTTATACGAATCTTCAGGAAAACAATTACCGGAAAGAGGAAAATATTACGTTTAATCACGAAACGAATACGGTAAAAGCCGAAGAGCGCACCGAAAAAGATGTGTTTAAAGTGCCTGATAACGTACACGACCTAATCAGCGGCTATTACTTCCTGCGAACGATCGATTTCAACCGAATTGGCAATGGGCAGGTTCTTGAAGTACCTGCTTTTTACGACGACACGGTTTACAATATGAAGGTTCGGTATCGTGGTAAAGCGGTCATCAAAACCAAACAAGGTAAGATCAATGTTATCAAACTAAACCCGGTTCTGCCCTCCAACAAGCTTTTTAAAGAAGAAGAGTCTATTCGCATCTTCGTTTCCGACGATGCGAATAAAGTACCGGTAAAAGTAGAAGTTGATTTCTGGGTTGGCGCAATGGTTATGGATTTGCGTCAGAACAGTGGCCTGAAACAGCCTCTTAAATTCTTCTGATTGTATTACTGTTCAAGCACATGAAAGCCCTGCCTATTGATACAGTCAGGGCTTTCATGTGCTTGAACAGCACGATTATTTTACCTCTACTTCATTTTTAACACCTAAAGCCAGCCATCAACAAATCACCGGCTTGGCCGCTTGGCTATTTTTATCAGAATGGGTACGCACGTACCGGTTGGGCATTCACATGCCTGTATATCAACCGAGGTTTCGGCATAACAATCCGTTTCATTGTAGACCCGTATCCAATAAATACCTGGCGACTGGATTGGACTCAGTATGCCATTTACAGGCAACAGTGTTTTACCCGACGTTACCGCTACCCCCGCATCGAATGAGCTACCTTGTACCAATTCATAGGTCAATGGTCCTACTGTTGTATTGGAGATATTATCTAAAACAATCGTGTATGATCCTGGTCCACTGCAGTTGGAATAAATGTTTCCAATCGTTGGCAATGGATTCACTGTGACTGTACCCTCAGCCGTTGCCGTACAACCGCTACTAGTACCCACAACGGCTGTATATACCGTATTGCCGACGGGCGTAATCGCAAACATACCCGTTGTGTTCACCGTATTATCGGGTAACAATGTATAGCTACTACCACCCGTAGCGGTTAAGCTAATGGTTTGCCCACTACAGAGTGTAACGCTACTCAGTGTAGCAACAGGTAACGAATTTACCGTCACGGTCCCTGTTGCACTAGCTATACAGCCACTTGCGTTGCCCACAATTACCGTATAGGAAGCTTGGGTAGTGGGGCTTACTGTAAACTCGCCAGTACTATTTACTACATTATTGGGAAGAAGGGTGTAACTGGTTCCGCCTGTAGCGGTCAGACTGGCCGACTGGCCGTTGCAAATCGTCGCACTATTTAACGTAGCTGTTGGTTGGGGGTTTACCGTAACACTTGCGACGGCGGATGTGACGCTGTTGCCAATGGTACAGGTTGCCGTGTACGTCAATACCGTAGGGCTGGTGATATTGATAAGCCCAGCCGTTGAAACCGTTACCGATGTACCACTGTCAGGGGTGGTTCCGGCCGACCAGTTGATCTGACCTGTAGCGCACCCACTGGCGGTAAGGGTGGCCGGTTGACCAGCGCAAACGACTGCGAATGTCACCTGAACATCAGCCGCTACCGTACAACTTGACGGTGGCGTATACGTCAGGCTAAATACCTGTCCTGCATAGCTTGCACTCAGCGAATGAGGCCCTGATCCCGATGAAAAGCCACTCAACGAGAAGGGTACAGAAATATCACCCACAGTTATGGGTACATTTGTCGTTACATTCCCATCGGTCAGAATAGCGGTATCGGTTATCGAATTACTGAGCGACATTATGCCGGTAAGTGTATACTCGTTGGTGAGTGTATTACACGTACCAGGGGTTACGGCCAGTCCGATCGTTGGTATACAGTTATTATAAGGCAGGAAAGCCGGAACGATCTCATAACAATACGGTCCGTTGTACACAATGACAGAATAACTGGTACCACTGCTGCTAACGGGATTAGCTAACCCGGTATAGCTAACACTGCCACTTACTACCGTACGGCTGTTACCAACTGCAGTATAGGCAGGCGGAATAGCGGTGGTATACAAAAAGGTTTTATCCCCATTAATTATACCACTAACAATAATCTGCGCATCGCTATTGGCGGTTATACTACTGACCGGGCAAGTGGCTGCGGTTACGGATACACTGGCTATGGAGGTCGGTAGGCAGTAAAAACCGACGTCGAAACTATGATCTACAGTGCCACTATAGCTGGTTGTTATACTAATTGTCGGTGCTGTAAAGCTGGCGAATGGGGTTATCTGGGCATCTGAGTCGTTCAGATCATTTCGATTGCCCCCAGCTGCATTGGCCACAGTCAGATGATACCTTCCACCACCCGCCGTCAGTAACGTATCTACAAACTGCCCTCCTGTACCAAACGCAATCTGATACGACGAGTTGGGCAAAAGAGCGGTTGTTGATCCAGGTACGGTCGATGAAGTGGGCGTGTAGGTAAAATAATATTCGCCAACCGCATCGGTCGTAGTCGTTGCAATCACATTCCCATTCTGTAACAAGGCAACATTAACGCCGGGTAAACCAACTTCATCTGGGTCCTGTTCACCATCGTGGTCGCTATCAAGCCAGACCCGGTTACCAACCTGTAAATACGTCGGTAAGTCACAGGCAAGGCCAACCCCACCCAGTCCCGTGGCTTTGCCTAGCGTTCCGCCATCGCCATCTACTGTTCTATACACCACAAATGAACTGGTTGCATTATCCCCGGTCGTATGGGTTCCCGTTGAATTGCTCAGAAAACGTACCCCTCCCGACCAGGACTGGTTATTGAGCGGATCCATGGTCGAAGCGACTACTTCGCCCGAACCTGGTCGGATGGCCAAAGCACCATTGGCATTTTCGGAGTGCACCAAACCTTGTCCCGAATAATAGAAGTCGTCGTTGTAAAACTCACCTCCGCCTGGGCCCTGATTGTTATTTGTACTCGAACCTACGTTTGGCCCTGCCTTACCGCCGTTTTCCAGGATAAATGTGCCATTACTAAAATAAGCCCTAAGCAGATCTCCGCCACTAATATTACTGTAATGCTTTGTATCACCACCATTATCACTAAAATTCTGGAAGCCAAGTTGAAGCCCCGAACGATCTGTGAAACCCAATACCATAGATCCATCAATATCAAACTCAATATTGGCAAGGATAGGCTGCGGATGCATAATGAAATACTCGCCTGTATTAACGACCACAAAATTGGAAAAGGAATCTTCCCAGGGATACCAGCCGCGTATGCTGAAATCCGTACGGTCGGGGGCACCTTTGGGGTAGGTCAGCGGAAAATCAAATATTATCTGGTACGTCCCTCCACTCCCCAGACTGTTACCCGTACCGGGTGTATAGGCATATACAATAGCCCGCAGATCACTCTTGTCTTTACTAGCCGATGCATCGCAAACAGCGCCTACATATACCTTGCCCTGATAGGTTTTTAATCCCCAGATCCGGCGGATACCACTTGTACACACATGATCATCTGGCAACGGGTGAGCAACCCAATCGCTGGGCCCCGGCGTTCCCGAAGCAGGTACTCGAAGCGAATATAATTTCCCATCGTGCAGATTCGTAAACCACAGTAGTGATCCATCTTCGGAAAGGTCCATATCGCCGATACCTACTTTCCCAATGGCGGTAAATGAATCGGGGTCGTGGCTGGCAGCGATGGGTAACCCTTCCAAACCGCGTCCACTGTTCGATGGGATTGTTCCCAAATCAATACCCAGCGTGGTAAGGTCTACATATAAACTTGTATTGGCAGGGCTTAGTGTCGTCGGATTCGACATATCCGTAACATAAACACCACCCAAACCAGCCGGCCCCAGACCCACATGCCTACGTAGCACAGCACTCGTATATAACCGTTTTGTAAACTTACTATACGTAGTGCCCCACAACGACCCAACCTGGCTAGCCGTAGCGAGTTCCTTCATAACACTCATATTCTTATTGCCACGGGAGGAGTACGGAAAAGCAATAAGTGCATCAAGAGTGCCAGACGTAGAACCGTTCGTTAACGGATCTCCATTAACAAAACAAGGTAGCATAATCAGGGGGTCGGTCTGACAGTATTCCTGCGCATTGAGTACACCCAGATCTACCTGACAGTCGGGTGAATTAACAAACTGAACCGTGGTCCGGCCATCCGCTCCGTTTGGAGTCCCACTACCGGCATAGGTTGGTATATCACTAAATTCAATCCGAACCGGATACTCCAACTGTGGAACAGACAGGGTATACTTACCAATCGAGTCGGTCGATGTTGTGTATATGGCTCCCGATTTTGTAATGGCCCGAACCGTAATATCAGGCAATCCAGTGGCTTCTCCACTCTGATGAATACCATCTGCATTAAAGTCCTTGAAAACAGTACCACCCAAACCTAAACAGGTAAGCGGTGGACAGGCTTCAGGCTTCGTGATCGTTTCGGTTACCGAGCAGTTTGTTCCGCCTGCGTTATAGCTAACTGTTACAGCAGCGGGGCTTCCATCGGCATTAACCTGAAACGCAACTACTTGTGGGGTATGTACATCGGCGTTTGAAGTGGTCGAAATATCGCGGGTAGTAAAGGTTTTACTTTCACTCCCTAACTGAACGGTAACTACACCCCCATCAGGAATATTCGACCAGCCAATTTCAGCACTAACAGTTACCTTACTGACTCCGCTGACGGAATAACAACCTGTTTCGCTAAGGTGCAAGGTCAAACCACAGCTATTATCGTCAACGGCTGCGGCTTTGGTAGATGCCTTCTGATTACTCGTTTTCGCGCCAACCGAATAAACTGTCTTATCTATATACCCTCGCAAGCGCTTCGGCTCTATTGTGTTTGTTCGGTCATAGGCTGATGGCGGCACAGCCGTTGTATCCGAATGTAAAAAAAATAGTAGCTGAAGTGAGATAAGAATTAGTAGTCTTAGTAACATTCCGTCTGAGCTAGAAAGTAAATAATAAACCCATCAATAAATAATAAATAATTTACTTATTAAGGTTACTTCTAGTCTACCAATGACTAATTCAACAGTAGATTAATTATTCATGTATCAAAAAATAAAAATAGACTGTTACCTTAAGCACACAAGAAATAACCTACATCCAGTTTGGCAACATTTATACCAGCCACCCATATATAGGCATTATTGATTCTTAAAAATGATAAATAACAGAGGTAGTTTATTAATCGGCCTATAACTAAATAGATAACCTTCATCCACAAAAATCACACCATTTTATCAACTAACTTAACGCTATACTTTAATAATAAAGTTACTTGTAAAGCAATAGTCACGCTTCTTAGTTAAATTAGACACAAAAACAAAGCACTTTATTAGTAACCTAAAACCGATATATATTTGACTACTATTGAAGAAATACAGCGTTTACTCCCCTTTTATTTAGTAAACGTATTAGTGAAAATTTCATTTAAGCTTCGCCCTAACTATGTCACAGACAATACTCTTTACGAATTGACGAACAGCTGCAGCCATCTGCTCAAGCTGGTGTAAATGGTTCCAGTGTACCAACTGGAAAGATTGCTCAATAGCCCCAAAGCTCCGATAAAAATTTCGTACGGATGATTTCTCCGGACTTTCAAAATCAAGTAGCCATGGGGTTGCCTCCTGCCTGCTATCTATATTGTCCTGAATCATCCGATCAATCAGCAGCGTGCGGGCATTGCCTTTTCGGCCAGCTTCCGATGCTGCGTTGAAAAGATAAATAATCCGGCCTCCTTCCTGAACAAATAGGGCCCCCGCTTCGATATGCCCACCACGGACAGCGTATCGAATGTGTCCGCAATTGCGCTGAATCAGTTCACGCGAAAGATTTCTGAGTATGTCATAAGCCCAGGCAGGAACTCCTCCATCTATTAGCCGGGCATGATGTCGCCTGAATAACTCTAGAAGTGGCTCCGGGTCCGACGACTCTACAAATATCCAGTTAGCGGCCTCCGCCCGATGTAAATTCATTTTACGATCGCGTGAATACTGGCTATAGACAGCCTTATAATCAGGTGTCAACCGCAAAACGTGCGTAGATGATTGCCGAACCCTATCGAAACTGCTTAGTTCATGAGTTGGCTGGCGTATACTATAAATTGACCCGTAGCTAAACGAATCGGTCAATAGCTGAAAAAACGGGCGAGCCTCCAGCGTAGCATCCCGACTAAAAACAGCCAGGAACTGGCAGAAAAATGGCTGATGTACTACCCATTTATAAGGGATTCCGGCCACGCATTTCCGTCGCAATGGAACCGGCATAACCGCCTGATACTGGCCCATAGCATCTACCAGGATAATGCCCACCCACAACCATCGGGGCGATGGCAATACAGCATCCAGATACCATGAATACCCATAAATAATCCGCTGTGGAGAGTCCGCAACGCAGGCATCCCAGGCTCGAACGTCGATCTGTTGGCGAGGAATAAGCTGGGGAGTGTTAGACAAGCTGATGCAAGAAGTTACGTGACGCCTTTATAGACGCCAAAGTCCCCGTTTCGTCAGCCCCTTCTCACAAATAAGGATTATTTAAACTGAGATTTCAGTTTTTCGATCATATCGCGGGTTTCAGCATGTTTGGCCACCAAATCACTGATGGTTTGAACGGCATGAATTACCGTACTATGGTCGCGGCCACCAAAATGATACCCAATAGACTTAAGCGACAGATCGGTTTTTTCTTTAGCCAGATACATAGCCACCTGACGTGGATGCACAAGCTCACGCTTCCGGCTTTTCGCTTTCAGGTCGGCAATGGTCACGTTAAAATAATCGGCAACCGCTTCCTGTACCGAGTCGATGGTTACTTCCCGGTCTGAGTCGACAACGATATTGCGTAGCGTCTGCTTGGCTAACTCAAGATCAATATCGCGCCGATTCAGAGAAGCCTGTGCCATCAGCGACACAATAACCCCTTCCAGCTCACGCACATTGGTATTGACACTATGTGCCAGGTACTCAATCACGTTATCGTCGATATAAATACCTTCTGTCTGAAGCTTTTTCTGGATAATAGCAATACGGGTTTCCAGGTCAGGTGTTTGCAAATCGGCCGAAAGCCCCCATTTGAAGCGGGAAAGCAATCGATCTTCCAGCCCATCCAGCGCTCGAGGAGCCCGGTCCGACGTCATGATAATCTGCTTACCGGACTGATGCAGGTGATTAAAGATATGGAAGAAAATCTCCTGGGTTTTTTCTTTCTTCTGCAAGAACTGCACATCGTCGATCACCAGCACATCGACCTGCATGTAGAATGACGTAAAATCACGAATACCATCAGTCCGTACTGCATTCAGAAACTGGTTCGTAAACTTCTCCGACGTAACGTACAGCACAAATTTATTATGGCTGTTATTCTTGATATAATTCCCAATGGCCTGTACCAGATGAGTTTTGCCCAGCCCTACTCCACCATAAATCATCAGCGGATTAAAAGAAGTAACCCCAGGGCGTTCAGCCACTGCGTAACCAGCCGAGCGCGCCAGCCGATTACAGTCGCCCTCCACATAATTCTCGAAGGTATAACTCGGATTCAGGTACGAATCGAGCGTAAGCGAATCAAGGTCTTTAAGCTGGAACGGGCTCTTAAGAATATCGGGGTTGACGTTATCGGGCTTGGCTGTTTGTGGACTTTTGGTAGTAGGCACATTAACCGTTAGCGGTCGATTCTGCTCATTCCCCTTATCGACAATAATCGAATACTCCAACTGACCTGTCGGCCCAATGGCTGTATCGAGCGCCTTACGAAGCGCATGCACGAAATTCTCTTCCAGCCATTCGTAAAAGAACTCGCTGGGCACCTGAATGGTCAGAACATTGCCATTGAGCCGTAAAGGTACAATGGGTTCAAACCAGGTATTAAAACTTTGTTCGGGAACAATTTCCCGAATAACGTTCAGACAGCGATTCCACACCGTCGTTACTTCACGCTGCATGCCTGTCTGAGTGGTTACATTCACGAGAAACTAGTTGTACTACGGTTGATTCCGCAAAAAAAGGAGACAAATATGGAGAAAAAATCTGATCAGACCATGCAGGCGAACGCATGATTTAAGCCGGCTTCGCTCCTCTCTCTGCAATGTTAAGCTAAAATTAAGGGATTCAGCGCGAACGTCAAGGGGGTATCGAAATCCCTTTGAATAATGCAACGAGTCCCTATATCAGCGAGTTAAAAACGCATGTCTTTCCCGAAAAGATAAAAACGTTACTTTTACCAGCGTATCGTCTTAATCGTATTCGATGGACTCTTTTTTTTCATCATCTTTCCCCCCGGCCGACCACTCCGCCTGGCTGGCACAAGTTCGGCGGGAGCTTAAAGACGCTGGCGCCTACGAAAGTCTACGCTGGCATACCGACGAAGGGTTTACGCTGGAACCGTATTATACTGCCGATGATCTGAACCAATTGCCGCTCAGTCTGATTCAGGGCGCCCAGAAGCAGAAACCTGGCTGGATTAATGCACCTGTATACACTGGCTCGGATGAAAAAACGACAAATGTGGTTCTTAAAGACATACTTACCAAAGGAGCCGAAGGCCTGGTTGTTCGGTTATCAGGAAAGCCCGACTTACCGCAATTGCTAAATGGTATCAAGTTGGCCGAAACGCCTGTTTATTTTGAGTTTCAGTCAGAAATTACTTCACAAGAAATTGTCGATGCTATCCAAAGCTTGAAAATCATTGCTCCTTACCAACTCAAAGGAGGTATATTGACCGATACCGGGGAAGCTACCGATGCAATTACGCATTTAACTGCCGATTCTCCACAATTCTATACGGTTGGGGTTAGTACTCACGCTTTTCATAATGCAGGTGCTACAGCCACACAGGAACTGGCGTTCACGCTGGCTTCGCTGGCTGACCGATTCGACCAACTCACCGATGCAGGCTTACCGATTGAACAACTGACTCAAAAACTGATTCTCTCCGTTTCAGTCGGGACCAACTATTTTGTAGAGATAGCCAAATTGCGGGCATTACGAGTGCTCATACAACGTTTTTTACGGTATTATCAGAAAGCGGCTACGACCGATCCAATTCAGATTCATGCCCGAACCTCCACATTTTACGATTCTACGGCAACCATCTACACCAACCTGATACGAGCAACTACCGAAGCGATGGCAGCCATCATCGGTGGGTGCGATGTCCTAAGTATTCACGCATATGATGCCGTTCTGAACCAGCCCAGCGAATTTTCGGAACGAATTGCCCGTAATGTATCGATCCTGTTGAACGAAGAATCACATGTAGGCAAAGTAGCCGATCCGTCAGCCGGATCGTATTACATTGAAAATCTGACGCACCATCTAGCCGAAACGGCCTGGGCGCTTTTTATAACTATAGAAAAGCGTGGTGGTTTGACCAAAGCAATGGCCGATGGCTATATACAGGACGAGCTGGAACGATCGTACCAAACTAAAGTCAAAGCGATTAAAAATGGAAGCGTATTGGTAGGGGTCAACAAATTCCGTTTTGACGAGCCAACGACCCAACCTCATAGCATTCGTACTAAAGGCATGGGAGTAACTGAAAAAAGACTGGCCGAACCTTTTGAGTAAACCATGAGACCCGATTTTACCCATAACCTTCAGGAAGAACCGTCGAGCGTAACACCACAGTCGACGACGAAACCTCAATCTCCACGTTCTGCGTTTTTTACCACGGCCGAAGGGGTCAAGCTTAAGCCCCGGTTCACGGCTATAGATGCCAACACCCAATACGTTTCGTCGTCACAGGCTGGCATTCCCCCTTATCTACGTGGGCCCTATGCCAGTATGTATGTTCGACAACCCTGGACCATCCGGCAGTATGCCGGTTTTTCGACAGCCGAAGAGTCGAATGCATTTTACCGACGGAATCTGGCGGCCGGTCAGAAAGGGTTATCGGTCGCTTTCGATCTGGCTACGCACCGGGGGTACGATTCCGACCACCCGCGCGTTGTAGGCGATGTAGGCAAAGCGGGCGTAGCTATCGATTCGGTCGAGGATATGAAAATTCTCTTCGATCAGATTCCGCTCGATCAGATGTCGGTATCGATGACGATGAACGGGGCCGTTATTCCAATCATGGCCTTTTACATCGTTGCCGCGGAAGAACAGGGCGTTCCACCCGAAAAACTATCAGGCACGATCCAAAACGACATTCTGAAGGAGTTTATGGTGCGGAATACCTACATCTATCCACCTGAACCATCGATGCGCATTGTGGGTGATATTTTTGCCTATACGTCAAAGTATATGCCCAAGTTCAATTCCATCAGCATCAGTGGCTACCACATGCATGAAGCTGGGGCGCCCGCGCATCTGGAATTGGCCTACACACTGGCCGATGGGCTGGAGTATATTCGAACAGGGTTGAAAGCAGGTATGAACATCGACGAGTTTGCTCCCCGGCTGTCGTTCTTCTGGGGGATTGGCATGAACCATTTCATGGAAATTGCTAAACTAAGGGCTGGTCGACTACTCTGGTCGAACATCGTCAATGCATTCGAACCCCAAAACCCAAAATCGCTGGCATTGCGAACGCATTGTCAGACATCTGGCTATAGCCTGACTGAACAGGACCCCTTTAACAACGTCGCCCGGACCACGATCGAAGCCCTGGCAGCTGTACTGGGCGGTACACAGAGCCTGCATACCAACTCGCTGGATGAGGCTATCGCGTTACCCACCGATTTTTCGGCTCGGATTGCCCGAAACACCCAACTCTATATCCAGCATGAAACCAACGTTACGCGAGTTATCGACCCCTGGGGCGGTTCGTACTACCTTGAATTCCTGACCAACGAGCTGGCCGAAAAAGCGTGGCTATTGATTCAGGAAGTGGAGCAGCTTGGTGGTATGACCAAAGCCATCGAGACCGGATTGCCCAAACTTCGGATCGAAGAAGCGGCTGCCCGCAAACAGGCCCGTATCGACTCGGGTAAAGATACGATCGTTGGTGTCAACCGCTATAAATCCAGTTCTGAAACCTCTATCGAACTACTCGATATAGATAACCAAGCTGTTCGCGAAGCGCAGATCAAACGCCTGAACGAATTGAAGGTCAAGCGGGATCCGCAAAACGTAGAGCAGGCTCTGGCAGCTATAACCCGAGCCGCTTTAACCACTTCCAAACCCTCTTCTGAAAAACAGGAAAGCGAAACAAACCTCCTTGCTCTGGCGGTTGAAGCAGCACGGGCGAGGGCTACACTTGGCGAAATATCAGATGCTATGGAGAAAGCGTTTGGCCGACATAAGGCTACTATTCGAGCGGTATCAGGCGTTTATTCAGCCGAAGTCTCTGACGATGAAAACTTCCGATTAGCCCGTCAGATGAGTGATCAATTTGCGGAACTCGACGGACGACGTCCACGGATTCTGGTTGCTAAAATGGGCCAGGACGGGCACGACCGGGGGGCTAAAGTCATCGCTACCAGTTTTGCCGATCTGGGTTTCGATGTCGACATGGGGCCGCTATTCCAAACGCCCGCCGAAGTCGCCCGTCAGGCTGCCGAAAACGATGTGCATATTGTGGGCGTATCGAGTCTGGCGGCAGGTCATAAAACACTGATTCCCCAACTGATTGAGGAACTCCGAAAAATTGGGCGCGACGATATTCTGGTTATTGCCGGGGGTGTAATTCCAGCCCAGGATTATCAGTTTCTTTACGAAGCTGGCGTAAAAGGCATTTTTGGCCCCGGTACAGTTATATCCGTAGCCGCCCAGAAAATCCTGGCCGAGTTGATGACGGAGTAAGTATTTTACAGATTCACAGGAAGTTATGACCTTCGATACTATAGGCAATTTCCATCTGGATAACACACTTACTCTCTTAACTGTACCGGGCTTTACCAGTCCTGTCCGAACTATTTTTGAGTCGACCCTTTGAAAGTACTATTAGCAGAATTAATCTTCCAGTATATTGCCAAAGATGGTGTTTTTCAGCAATAAAGCCCCTAACAGAAAGCTGATACCCCAATACAAATACACACGGTAAAAATCTTGGATATCTTCGTACACTCTGACTTGTACTGGCGCTTTTTCAAGACGGTTGATCTGAGCAAATATGCGTTGAAGGCTCCGGGCATCGGTAGCCCGGTAGAAGCTACCACTCCCGATAGTAGCAATCGTCTTCAGGATACCCTCATCCACCGTACCCGCTTTCACTGACGAAGCCCGCCCAACTGCAATGGTGTAAAGGCGCATTGAAAATGCTCTGGCCAGTTTGGCAGCCGTAACCGGATCAAGATTTCCGGCCGTGTTGTCGCCATCGCTCAGGAGAATAATTAGTTTGCTTCGTTCGGTCTGCCCAGCCTCGATCTGTGCTGTATCGGCCTGTATATTAACCGGGTCACGCATACGATTAATGCATCGGGCCAACGCATCGCCGATCGCCGTACCCGACGTTCGAATCATACGCGTGTTGAGATCATTTAAGTACTGTTTCAACAAGGCATAGTCGGTTGTGAGCGGGCACAAGGAGAACGCTTCTCCCGCAAAAATCACCAGACCAATGCGGTCGTTTTTTCGGCTGTTGACAAATGCCTGAGCTACCCGACGGGCAACAGCCAACCGATTGGGCGGTAAATCGCCCTCATTCATCGACTCCGATACATCAATGGCCAGCATAATGTCGATTCCTTCCGACTGCTCATCGCGTTGCTGCCGTACAATCTGCGGACGAGCCAAAGCTACCAGGAGCATAGCCATACCCATAAATACACTGACTGGCAGCAGATAACGCAGTAAACTTAGCCAGCGATCGATTAGATTGTCTGTGCCTATACGCCTGTACCGAAGCTGTCCGAGCGACATGTTTAGCTGTTGCTGGGCATTTCGACTCAGATAATACCGTAAAAAAAACAGCACCAGAATCCCCGGAATCAACGACAGAGCCAGCGGGTGAGCAAAGTGATATTGCTGCCATTGTACCGACCGAAACCAATAAACAGAATACCAGGGCTCCATGCAATCAGGCTATTGATGAGGGTTCGGTTGTTTTTTCATTTGTAGATGCTTCCACGCTCCCACGAAGCTGCAAACGAGTACGGGCACGTCGATAGGTCTGTGTAGCGATTTCGCCCAACAGGCGTAAAGCAGGCTGCGATTGGGGCGAAAACGAACCGCCATAAATCATTCGGTCGGCCTCTCGCAACGCATCCGTTACACGGTTATCCGCCATTTGCTCGGCTAGTTCAGGCGTTGTCATGGACGTATAAGGCAACGAATCCAGCCGTTCTAAATAAAACTTCCACAGAACGATTGCCTGATTAGCCGTTTCTGAGGCCGTGTACGAGTTTATGTTTCGGCAGAAACGATTGTACTCACTTAAAAAACGGAGGTGCTGCCGATTGAGTTGATACAGCTTCCATTGCTGAGTGATCGTCCGTCCCAAAAGTAGGTATACGAGGAAGGCGACTAAGCCCACCAGTGAAAATCCAGTTACCAAGGCCAGGTAATTGAATTGCTGTTGCAACGTCGCCAGATCCGTTTCAGTAGCCAGTTTTGGCGGCTGCGACTGAACCGAATCCGATTTAGCAAGGAGTAACTTTGACCGAAGGAATACCGAATCGACCCGAGACCATAATTGGGTGCAGTCGGCATCGCCAATCACCCGAATCGGCACCTGCAACCGTTGAATCGTATCTGTTTCAAACGAAATCAGGGTATACACGGCACTATCGCGGCTAACGGCCGCAACGCCAGTGCCCGTAGTCTGAGTGGGAAACACGACTACTTTTTGCACCTGATAAGGCGAAAAATGTCGCCCCGTATCCGGAAATAAAACATCTTTGATGGCTGGATGCCGATAGGTAAGTGAGTACTGAAATGGCCGACCGATTTCAACACTATCAGCTAAAAAATACCCTTGCAATGGAGCCTGTCGCACTGATCGGTTCTGAGCCAACGAGAAGCCTGGCCCCAAAAAGCCTAACAGGAATGCCGGTAAAACGATCGTGCGAAGAATATAAATCATTTACTTTCTCACCCGGAATAACTCAACAAGTTTTGGTACAAAATCTTCCTGCGAATCGAGAGCCAGGTAATTGGCATTGTATTGCTTGCAAAGCCGCTCAAGCCGTACCTGATTCTGCTGAAACGTATCATGGAGACCATTTCGAAAAGCAGCCGACGAGGTATTCACCCAAACGGTTCGCCCGGTTTCGGTATCATGAACAGGTATAATCCCCAGCCGGGGCAGTTTAACCTCCCGTTGATCGTACAAGTGAATAACGACCAAATCATGCTTTTTCGCCAGTGCCTTCAGGTTATGCTCGTATTGCTGGTCGATAAAATCAGATAGCAGAATCACCACACTCCTACGTTTTAGCGCATTTAGTGTAAACAACAGCGCATCGGCAATACTGGTCCGCCCCGACTCCGGCTTCAGCTTGTACAGGTTCATAATCAATTGATAACCAGTTTTTAGACCGTTAGATGGCTTGATGTATTTCTCTTTCTGATCCGAAAAGCAATACATGCCTACATGGCTGGCTTCCCGAATCGCCGACAAGGCCAATACACCACAAACTTCTTTGGTAGCCGCCAGTTTATCACGGTAGCTTGGCCCAACCTGTTGTGAAGCACTCACATCGACTACAAAAAAAACGGTCTGGTCTTTTTCTTCCCGAAATACTTTTACGAATGTACCGTGCCCTTTCGAAGATACGTTCCAGTCGATAGCCCGCACATCGTCGCCGTATTGATAAGTCCGTAAATCCGTAAATTCCAGCCCTGTACCTTTAAACACCGACCGAAAACTTCCGCGCATCTGCGAATTGACCGCCTTTCGGATGCGGATGTCGAAATTTCGGAGCCGTGCCAGAAATTCATCCATAGGTACCAGACGTTATGTTTTTTTAACAACCAATCCCGAACTTTGCCTTACGAGATCAACTTACAAAGCTATTAGTTTTCGGTTTATGGTAGCAGACCCGAATAACAGCGCTTACGTCAGTTATCGTACCAATGGCCCGGTGCAAACCGAATATCCAAACCTCAATCAAACCGTTCCCTATGCTTCGGACCCATTTTCAATCTCGCTGGTGGAGTCTATTAGTAAGTGGCTGGCTAGTGATAGCCTGTACCGCTCCTGAAGACGAGCGCCCTGAAAACCTGGTTCCAACCGATCAGATGGCGGATATTCTGACGGAGGTTCATCTGGCCGAAGCGCGGGTCAGCCGCATGGCCTTAACGTCGATCGACTCATCGAATATTGTCTATAAACGACTGGAGAACCAGATCATTAAAAAATACCAGCTCGATACGGCAGCCTATCGAAAAAGCTACATTTTTTACTCATCTCATCCGCGTGAGATGGAAACGATTTATCAACAGGTTACTAAGAACTTGCAAAACATAATCAGCGGAAAGACGCCCAAGAAACCATGATCGTTTATATGTCCGTGCAGATGCTGCTTTGTATAAACTGATGGCTACAGGCTGCAATCCATACCTTGCCTCTGCAATAAACAAGCAAGCTGTGATTAACAATTTTTAATGATTAATTTGTACAAAAAGCACGGCTTTTGTTGTTGTACAAATGATCCCTCTTTAAACGTAACGAATAAGCTGTGAAAGAACGTCTGGTCGTCATCCCTACGTATAATGAAATCGAGAATATCGAAGCGATTATTCGGAAAGTATTCAGTCTGCCGGAGCCGTTCGATATTCTTATTGTCGACGATGGTTCGCCGGATGGCACTGCACAGTGCGTTCGCGATTTACAGCACGATTTTCCCAGCACTGGGCCTTCACACCGGCTCCATCTGCTCGAACGGCGTGGAAAGCTAGGGCTGGGCACCGCCTACATCGATGGTTTCAAGTGGGCTTTATCGCGTGGTTATCGGTATTTATTTGAAATGGACGCCGATTTTTCACACAATCCTGACGATTTGGTCCGGCTATACCACGCTTGCGCCGACGAAGGGCCTAATCGGGCCGATGTAGCCGTAGGCTCCCGCTATATCCGGGGCGTCAACGTTGTGAACTGGCCTATGGGCCGAGTGCTGATGTCCTATTTCGCAGGCGTCTATGTTCGGTTTATCACGGGCATGTCGGTTATGGACCCAACGGCCGGTTTTATCTGCTATCGGGCCGAGGTACTGGAGGTTATCCTACATAATCCGATCAAATTTGTTGGATACGCATTTCAGATCGAAATGAAATTTACCTGCTGGAAATATGGGTTTCGAATTCAGGAAGTTCCCATTATTTTCACCGACCGTACAAAGGGCGTTTCGAAGATGTCGTCGAAGATTTTTAAGGAAGCGGTTTTTGGCGTACTACAAATGAAGATCAGCAGCTTCTTTCGGCATTATATTCCCCGTCGGGAATCCGCAGCCAAACTCGAAGAGTCGGTTGATGCTCTTTAGGATGACTTATCAGGAGTTATCTGTCCTAACCAAGTTACCGAACTAATCTTTATCTTTGGTAACATGTCACTATCTCTCATTAAAAACGGAGTCGATAGTGTCCCAATTTGCTCAACGCAACAACCAGAAACCTCTCGACAAGTAGTTGGATAGAAGGGCTGTTCAACCGCTATCCCGACCTGTCGATGAGCCGTTTTTGTTCTGGTTAGGCTATCCGTTTTCCTGATGAAACAAGGATTACTTTTATTAGCATTTACAATTCATTGCGTTGCGCTGTACGGGCAACGCACATTTGGCTCCGAGTGGATTAAGCCCTCGCAGAAATACGTGAAGTTTACGACCAGCCAGACTGGTATCTACCGCATTACGTATGATGACCTCAAATCGGCAGATGCTTCTTTTCTTCAAACCAATCCTACCAACTGGCAGCTCTTTTTCCGGGGGAAAGAAATAGCCGTTCGCATCGTTGGTCAACAAGACGGTACATTCGATTCACAGGATTACCTGGAATTTTATGGAGAAGGCAATGATGGGAGCCAGGATTCGCTATTGTACCGTCCTCAAAAGCGATTGCACCCTTACCAGACGTTGTTTTCCGATAAAACAGCCTATTTTCTGACCAGTACTTCCGGGCAAAATGGCAAGCGTGTAGCCGAGCAAAATACCGCTGCTCAGGGCCTTACTGCCGAAAAATTTCACGTTGAAGAAACCGTTCGGGCCTATACGAGCGACTACACCTTCAATAATCTAAAAGGGATTGAACCTGTTCTTCAGCTAAGTTATTTTGAACCGGGCGAAGGCTGGTCAGGTCCATTACTGACAACCGATTCAACCGGCGTCGTAACCATGAACTTGCAGAATCGGGTTAGTACCGTTTCCTGGCCGATCGTATTGGAAGGCATGGTTAATGGTCGTGATAACAATAACCATCTTATTACGGTCGACGCCGGGAATATTGCCCAAATAAGCCCGTTAGCTGTTCTTGGTTTTGCCTCCCAGACCTTCCAGACAACAATCAATCCATCAGGGCTCCAGAACGAACAGTTTACGCTCCGATTTAAGTCGCAAAAGATCGATAATGCGAACAACTTTTCGGTCACCTACGTAAAAGTGTCGTATCCTCAGGCTACGGATATGGCAGGCCAATCGAACAAAGTGTTTCATTTGCCTTCGAACACCCAATCCAGTTCCCTACTCGCCATTAAAAATGCTCCAACAGGGGCTGTTGCCTACGACATCACCGATAAAGCCAACTGCCGATTTCTGGTTTTACAAACAGCGTCGGGGCAGGCCCAGGCCGTTGTGACGGGTATGACTCAGAAGCGGGATGTTTATGTATCGAGCCAGTTTCTTAAACCCCTCTCGATACAGACGGCCCGTTTTTCGTGGAACTTCCCTCAGTCGGCAACCTACCTCATCATTACGCATTCATCCCTAAAACAGTCGGCCAGCACCTATGCGGCTTACCGGGCATCCGATATGGGAGGCAGGCACATTCCTTTCATTGTAGACGCGGACTCGCTCTATGATCAGTTTAATTATGGCGAACGGAGTCCACTGGCGCTTCGGCGTTTTGCCGATTATATGCTGGCCAACACGGCGGTAAAAAACATGCTGTTGATTGGAAAGGCCTGTAGCTACCCGTACTATGTTAAAACAGCACCCGACGACCTGGTACCAACGATTGGCTATCCGGGTTCTGATATTTTGTTGACGGCAGGTTTAGGTGGCTATCCCGTTAATACCCCTGCCATCCCGACGGGTCGGCTGAATGTAACCACGAACGAGCAGGTACTGGCCTATCTGGAGAAAATAAAGCAATTTGAGGACCCAGCCCAGAATGGCCTCTGGCGTAAGCATCTCATTCATATCAGTGGGGGCAAAACGAAAGAAGAAGCCCAACGGCTCAGCAACTCCCTGGCCGACCTCGGTACTATAGTCACCAACGGGCTTTTAGGAGGCCAGATTTCCGTTTTTGGTAAGACCACTACAGCCGAAGTGGAATCCATTAATATTTCCCCTTTAGTCAATGACGGTGTTGGTCTAATTACTTTTTTTGGCCATTCTGGTCCTAATGTGACGGACATGAATTTTGGCTATGCATCCCCGCCAGAGAACGGCTTGCGGAATTCGGTTTTTCCGTTCATGATTTTTAACGGCTGCGGTGCCGGAGAGATTTTTTCCCGTTTCAACACCTTATCGACCGACTGGCTATTAGCCCCTTCAAAAGGAGCAGCAGTCGTATTGGCGCATTCGTACTGGAGTTTTGAAGGTCCCACGGCTTACTATCTTAACAACCTCTACACATCCCTTTTCACGGATGCCAACACGCTTGGTATGCCCTTTGGGAAAGTGCAGCAACAGCTAAATACAAGCATTCAGAAGGGGGCTTACGGCCCTTACGACGAATCTATTTTGCTGGAAATGATTTTACAGGGCGATCCGGCTGTAACCCTATATCCTCTTCCCAACCCCGATTTTTCGATTGATTCAAAAAGCCTCTACATTCAGTCGTCGGTCGTAGGCAGCTCGATTAAAAGTAGCGATTCCATTCAGGTTGTTATGCCCCTGGCCAATCTGGGTAGATGCGTAGCTGGCCAGTCGGTTGCTGTATCACTAAAGAAAACAACCAACGCTGGAAGCACAACCAATTCATTTCACTTTAATGCCTTTCGTTATCAGGATACGCTAACCTATACGATTGCCAAAGACCCAAATCTGCAAAAGATTGAGGTGATCGTCGACCCAACGAACCAGATTACCGAATTATCGAAAACCAATAATACGGCTGCGCTCACCATCAATTGGTCGCAGGCCGAAAGTGGCACTAGTTACCCCATAAAAGCCTTACCCGATCGAATAAATCCTGAGATCAATGTGTTTATCGATGGAGCTATCCGGGAAAATCGTTCCGTTGTTAGTCTAAGTCCACGGGTCGATATTTTTATTCAGGATGAAAATCCTCTTTCACGTCAGGACACCAGCGCAGTAGATGTTTATTTGAGAAGCTGCGAGACCTGCGCCCCCCAGAAATTACCCGCTCAATTACTATCGGTATCGGCAGTTTCAGCTAATCAGCTTCAGGTCACAACGCATTTATCACTTAAAGCGGGCGGTACATATCAGCTTATCGTGTTCGGAAAAGATGCCGCCGGTAACCGGATTTCGTCACCCTATCGGCTCGACCTTGTTACATTATCGAACGAGGAAACAATTACGGTAAACACCTATCCGAACCCTGCTACCAGTTACGTTAAATTCGAGTTGAACCTGAACGTCAACGATTTGCCAGCCGAATCGAGACTCATTATCTACAATCAGTCTGGCATTCAGGTATTTAATAGCACCCTACCTGTAACAACGGGCAAGAACCTGTTGCTTTGGCAGGGCGTTTCACCGGGCCTCTACCCGTATTCGCTGCGTTTAACGTGGAAAGACGGACGCAGCGATGAGCGAACTGGAAAAGTGATCTGGCAACCTTGATCTAGTTCAATCGGTTGCTGGCAATCAACGCCCATTTCTGTCGGCTACCAGCCGAAATAATTCCTTTGCCAATACAATCTGGTGTAGACTGGCAATAAGCCAGCGATGTATTTTCGCGGTATACCAGCCCAACATTCTGTGCATATACCCGGCTGTATTTTTGCAGATTAACCAGCGTTGAATCATTCGTACCTAGTACAGATACCGTATGATCGAACGTTTGGCTACCGACTTTAAAGGATCGTCCGGCATCCTGATAGTGCAGTACCGTATCCGGGTTGGCATTATAGGTATTCAGGTTCCAGCTTGTTGACGCAGCAACGGGAAACAACATCTGTAGCTTAGGTACGTTACCGTCCTGACTAATTACTTCCGAAAGGTTTTTATAAACCGTGCGAATAGCGTTGATTTGCCAATCAGATTGGGTAGATAGTTTGATGGATTCTTCGACCTGATAAACTACCTGACCATTCTGCGTAAAGGAATTACTAATTTTTTGCTGAAGCTGGTAGGTCCGTGTAATTGGCGCATTAGTAAGCGTATACGTTTCCTGAGTTACCTGATAAATCCAGTAATCACCTGTCTGAATCGGGAAATAAGTCGAATCATCGGGTGTCGGGGACGTATTGGACGACTGGCAGGCCAAGATAAGGCTAATTACTGCCAGCAAACTAATTTGATAGAGTCTACTTTTTAAACGCATTTAGTGGCTTTACTATAAAATGGTCGGATCGCTCAGGCAGGCGGCCACAACCTGGTCAATCTTATAAACTTGTACCCGATAACTACCTGAAAGCGAAGATACAAAAAGGGTTACGTTATTACGTTTTCATTACTACATCATGAGCGGTATTGCAGGAATAATTCGATTTGATGGGCAACAGATTAACGCTACGGATCGATCAAATCTGGTTCGGTTGCTACAGCATCGGGGCAAAGTAACGAGTCAGCTTGTGTCTCAGGGCGAGCTTTTTGCGTTTGGAGGCCAGCCTGAAACGAATAGCCAAGCCTCTCTGTATACCGTTTCCGATGCCGATCTGTTTACTGATGCCCTCCCGGAGAATCCATTCTCTTCCGGCTATTTACAAAAAGGCACAGCCCTATTTAACGAATTAAGTGCCGATTTTGCCACCGTACTCTGGGATGAACGGAAGCAACAACTGATCTGTACCCGCGACCCATTAGGCATTAAGCCTCTCTATTATACCCATCAGCCCGGTCGCTTCTTCGCATTTGCCTCAGAGATTAAGGCCTTATTGGCTTTGCAGGAGGTCTATCTAAAGCCCAATCGCCGTAAATTTAAAGAGTACCTGACATGGAGTACTGTTTATGTACCATACACCAACGAAACTTTCTACGAAGCCATTTTCAGCGCTCTACCAGGGCATTATTTATCCGTAAGTTCGCAGACCATCCAAATTCACCCTTACTGGCAGCCTGCGTTGAGTCGGTTCGAAGGATTAACCCGTTCGGAAGAGTATGCCTCTTTATTTCAGGAGCATTTTACAAGCGCTATCAGGCATCGGATTCAGGATAAAAAAATAGTAGGTTCTCACCTTAGTGGCGGGCTAGATTCTTCATCCGTCAGTTGTGTTGCCCAATCGCTATTGCTAACTCAGCAACGTCCAGACCTACATACGTTTTCTATCGACACCAATCAGCCGTCGGCAAGTGAACAGGAGTATGTGCAGGCCGTTGTTGACCTATGGCATCCGAAGCATACTACTGTTCATCCCTTACCTAACATCCTGGATTCAGTGCTGACAATAAACAGGATATTTGACCAGCCAGAACACTTTATTATTCCTTCCAGCTTTCATTTGAGTGTTTCGACAGATGCACAACAGATTGGCTGCGACCTATTGCTAACCGGACATGATGGCGACAGTACCGCTCCTAACGGATTCGATTTTCTGACAGAATTACTAAATGAAAACGACTGGGTAGCCTTACAGGAAGCGTGCCGACAAATGGTTTCGATTCAGGGGCATAATCTGACTTATTTAAGTGCCGACTGGTCAACTTTAAGTGAGCAGATCAAGTATGAAAAATTTGTTTTGTCAGTTATTGGTTCTGAGCTGAAGAAACACGTCAAAAGCCAATCTGGCCTCTCCTTTTTAAAAATGCTTACCCAGCAAAAACATTTTTTTGACCTTTCATCATCGACTATTTTCTCGTATTTAGCGAAACGCATCCAAACCAGATTAAGCCATCAATCGTTAATCGATAATGCATTGAGTGCTGAGTTTAAAAGCCAACTGGGCCATCATCCAGTAATGTCAACCAACGAACTGGTAACCCAGTTAAGCGCTGAGCATAAGGCTCCATTTAAACAAATACTTCATACGACCAACGTAATCTGTAATGAGCAGATGAACCATATTGGGGCTTATTATGGCCACACCTACTCATTTCCTTTCTTTGATAAGTCAATTATCGAATTAGGGTTGGCGACGCCTTTGGCCGTACATTTTAACCAGGGCCGCGGGCGTGGACTCATTCGAAATGGCCTGCGTACAATTTTGCCACAAGCTATTTTGTCGCGTTATACAAAAGCAAATTTTGTAGAATACGGCACCTTATCAGCACAGGAGTTGTATAAATCAGCCCAGGAACGACTTGCATTGCCCACCCACCCAATTTGGGAAGTTATTGACAAAATCATGTTTGAAAAAATTGTAGCGATTGTATTTAGTTCTACCTATCCAGCCAACAAAAAAACACGATATAACTGGCAACTAAGCCGTATTATTTATTTAGCCCTGTGGCTTGATTCATTAGATACTAAATTATAATCGTTGCCTGCATCACTTTTTGCATCCAAACTACTGGATTTAGCAGGCAGGAATCGTAGTAACGATTGATATGCACGGATAAATACGGTGATAAAACCGAACTCTTTAGGTAAATAAATATATGTATTCCTGACTTTGAAGAGGCTATATCGAAATATTCTACTTTTGATAAATGAAAATAATACCTTCAGCTTACCATTTAAATTCATCTGTGACTTGAAAAAAAGTAAAAATTGCTTTACAATTAAGTAGCTTTTTTCATCTTCCTGGCGATTTTTCCAGCTTTTCGCATACGCAGCGGCCATTGATTGTACATGTCTCGATTTAATCAGTGATTCAATAGGTGGTGGTAACGTCAACCCCCAAATTGTACGGCACCAATATAAACCTGCGAGAAAGGCCTCTTTAAAGCCAAAGGAGTCAAGTTCATTTAACAAACGATCCCAGTTTACCGGCTTACTTTTTAGAAGAAAATATAAATCATTTATAAAATAAATTCGTTGCCATACATTAAGAACGCCATGATGCGCCACCAGTAAAACAATTATCCGTTCATTTGATATTTCTGGATTAGAACGAATAAATGACAGATCAAATAAAATATAATAAATATTAAAGCCCAAAATGCGCCAATGCAAATCGATTTCAAATGCGTTATTACCAAAAAATGGTTTAAATAAGCTGACTTCGAACAAATCAGAAAGAACAGTCTCTTTTTTGTGCTGCCAATGTATAGTATGTTTTTTATTTAATTGATAGCCATGTTGCTGAAAAAGTTGCGTTGTTTTAAATACATCGTCTTTATTAATCAACAGATCTATATCACCTGTACTACGCAGACTACTATCGGGGTAACAATTTTCAGCCAGGTATATTCCTTTTAAGGCAATATGGTCAATACCATTCTCAGTCAATAACTTATCTACAGAATGATAGTGATGAAGTTTTAACAAATTATCAGTTGCGGCTTCCCGGCAATCGTCTTGCAGGCTTGTCAGAAAACCTGTTGAACAACCAGAACTTTTTTGTAAAGCCTGAAATAGAAAAGGCTTCAGACGATGACGATCTGCTAACTGATAAAGTAATGGCCAATCAATTGAATTCTTGCTTAAAAAATGGCTCAACTCAGCCTTTTTCTCCTCATTTGCATACAGTTCACATGCCATACATAGAACTGTAATTTCTGGAGATTGGTATGTATGCATTCTACTATACTTTTATTAAAACGATACAATCTGGTCTATACTTTTCCAATAATCTGATCAATAATACACCGAGGAATCCAATGCATGGCTAATTTATATAAATGAAAATAGCTTGATGAGATCAAAAGATCATCACCAAGCTATTTTAGAGACAGGAAACTCCCGATCTATCCTGTGAATGTATTTCCGAATCCATCGGTGTCGGACCCAATCTTCAGGGTGAGCTTCTTGACATGGCCCAGCACATGCAGCTTGGGCGATTGATAGGCCTTCTTGCCAGAAGGGTGTACGCTATGCTTAGACTTTGAGTTCATGGAACAAAAAATTAAAGGTGGTAAATTCAGTTGCGGAAAGCGAGCCGAGCAAAAAACCCGAACCTATTCGATCACGATCCGATGTTTACGAACCTGACCCCGCTCTTCAACGGTCAGTACATACACACCCGTCGACAGCTTGCTGTCTGCTTTCAGCAACACATTATCCCCCTGAACACCACTCTTCTGCAACGAAACCACATGACCGTCCGAACCATAGAAGTTCAACCGGGCCGTCTCAGGCTCATCCAGGCTCACCCGAAACTGCTGGTTGCTGACCACCGGGTTGGGGAACACGCCGTAAGCACCATCCCGTAGCACCACCGACTCCACTTTCAGTATCGTCGATTTGCCATCCAGATCCAACTGCGTCAGCCGGTAGTAGCTGGTACCCCGGAAGGGGGTGAAGTCGGTGAGGTGGTAGTTTTTCAAGGATTCGCTGCTGGCCCCAATTTCGGTCACTTCGCCAACGGTCTGAAAGCTTTTGAGGTCTAGGCTGCGTTCGATCAGGAAGCCTTTGTTGTTGGTTTCCCAGGAGGTGGTCCAGGCCAGGGCCACGGTTTGGTCGTCCTGGGGTTTGGCCGTAAACGAAACCAGCCCGACTGGCTGCACACTTCCTTGGGTAACGGTAATATTAACAGTAGCCCTATCATTCTCCGTATTATTAGGTGGACTAGCCAAGCTAGATCCGGCTAAAGCAGAAAGGCTGGTTACCGCAGGAAAACCAGGAGTCGTTTTTAAGGCCCGAGCCGAAAAGAGCAAATTATAAATCGCATTGCCTGGAATATCTCCCTGATCACTATTGACAATGATTGTCGAGCCCGTTGTTGCATTATAAGAGCTTAGTGTCACAGATAGGTTAGCTGTTGACCCCACGCCGGCGGTAACGGTAGCACTCGTTACACCCAATGCGGGGGGTACAACAAGAGTGTAAGAAGCGGCAGAAGCTTGAGTTATTGCAGAAGAGCTTCCGTTTCCAAAGCTAACAGTGCCACTAATTGTAGCCCCAATCGTATAGTTCGTAGGCGCTGTAAGGGTTATTCCGGACGCGAGCGGATCCTGAGCATAGGCAGTATATACACCACACAAGCTGATCACAAGAAAAAGTAGAAGTCTCTTAAACATAGTAGAAAATAATAAGTCTTTCAAAATCAACAAATAGAAACTTTATGTCTGCCAAAGTTCAATAAAAAGACTTTTGAACAAGTGAAAAGTTTATAAAACTAATGACGATTCTGACATAAAATTATTAAATGGACCTTGCAGTAGTGCAGGCTTTAATAGGTTAAACATCAGTACTATCGATATAGCTATTGAGCTGGCTACACGAAAGCCTGATTAAGAAACCAGAGGGTGAGTAGCTAGCGACTGAAACCCTCTGGCAAACGTGATCTATCCTGTGAATGTATTTCCGAATCCATCGGTGTCGGACCCAATCTTCAGGGTGAGCTTCTTGACATGGCCCAGCACATGCAGCTTGGGCGATTGATAGGCCTTCTTGCCAGAAGGGTGTACGCTATGCTTAGACTTTGAGTTCATGGAACAAAAAATTAAAGGTGGTAAATTCAGTTGCGGAAAGCGAGTCGAGCACAAACCCGAACCTATTCGATCACGATCCGATGTTTACGAACCTGACCCCGCTCTTCAACGGTCAGTACATACACACCCGTCGACAGCTTGCTGTCTGCTTTCAGCAACACATTATCCCCCTGAACACCACTCTTCTGCAACGAAACCACATGACCGTCCGAACCATAGAAGTTCAACCGGGCCGTCTCAGGCTCATCCAGGCTCACCCGAAACTGCTGGTTGCTGACCACCGGGTTGGGGAACACGCCGTAAGCACCATCCCGTAGCACCACCGACTCCACTTTCAGTATCGTCGATTTGCCATCCAGATCCAACTGCGTCAGCCGGTAGTAGCTGGTACCCCGGAAGGGGGTGAAGTCGGTGAGGTGGTAGTTTTTCAAGGATTCGCTGCTGGCCCCAATTTCGGTCACTTCGCCAACGGTCTGAAAGCTTTTGAGGTCTAGGCTGCGTTCGATCAGGAAGCCTTTGTTGTTGGTTTCCCAGGAGGTGGTCCAGGCCAGGGCCACGGTTTGGTCGTCCTGGGGTTTGGCCGTAAACGAAACCAGCCCGACTGGCTGCACACTTCCTTGGGTTATCTGCAAAAGGTTAGACTGGTTATCATTATTAGAATCATTTGTCGATAGACCACTTCCAACGGCATTCGCCGTGACAGCCGAAGAACCAGGCTCATTTGCTTTTAGACCACGCATTGTGATCACCAGTGAATATGTCGTACTCCCTGGGACGTCTCCCAAGTTACTAACAACGGTCACAACTGTTCCACTACCGGTATAGGCTCCAACAGTTAACGACAGGTTAGCGGTTGTACCGGACGGAACAGTAACTGAAGCACTGGTCACACCGACTACATCAGGCAGATTGATGGTATACGTAGCACTTGCGCTTTGAGGTATAGCCGTAGAGGTTCCACTTCCAAAAGAAATAGTAACACTACTATAACCTCCTACTGCGAACTGTTGCGGGTTAATGACCACCCCATTCGCTGCGATGTAAGGATCCTGACCAAAGGCAGTAAAGCCAGCACACATCCCTAAAAACATGAAAAGTAAAAGTTTCTTTATCATAGTTGATAATAATAAGTTTAAAGAATCCTAAGTGAGGAAAATAAATATGCGTCAAATATCTTAAAAAAGATATTTGACGCAAGTAAAATTATTATTGTCCACTGATAATTCTAGCATAAACATTATTTAATGGATTAGCATCATATGTTTTCGTAGGATCATTGGTGACATTAACCGTAATATTGGCTGTACTTCCTGAGTTTGCTGTTGTCCGTGTAATGGTAAAACCCAGAACAGCAGTGGCATTGGCAGGAATAATCTGCCCAGCGTTGTTCTTCAGGGTAAGCTGCTGATCAGATAAATTATTCACCACGGTCCAATTCGGGTTCTCTACAGAAACCGTCGATCCACCTGATACACTTGTGCTGGTTATTGAGCTATTATATGAAATGGTATAACCCGTTGGAACCGTAATGGTGATGCTGACACTACCCGGAGGTGTTGGTTGCCCATTTGCTTCAAATATATTGACGATGAAGTTTCTGACGTTATTTGGAGCAGTATTGAAGTTGGCCAGAGGCAGAATGATTGTTGGCGACAGGTCAGGAATATTCACCAGAGCGTGTAAGGTAGCCATTACACAATTTGAAGGGCTATTTGAATCGCAGGCCGTATAGGTAAAGCTACCGGGACCTGTATAACCTAAAGCAGGTGTAAATGTATAGCTTCCTGTCGACGAAATCACCAGTGTACCTGACGAACCTACTGTTGTTCCCGGATTCGATACCGTCAGCCCTGTTCCTATATCATTCGTCAGAACATTGCCCGTCACGGCTGTACCTGATGAAAACACGTAATCGTCACTAGCTGATGCAGAAACATAATCTGGCGGATACACTGAAATAGTTACGGTAGCTGTAGCGCACAGGTTGCCTGGGGTTTCACATACCTGATAGGTCAGCACATCAGTACCATAAAAACCCGTATTCGGCGTATAAACGATATTACCATTGCCATCAACAGTAGCTGAGCCATTGGTGGGCGGAGTAGCTATAGTTGGTGTGCCGAGTGTACCTCCTGGATTGCCTGGGCCGTCGTTTGCTTTTACATTGACCGTTACAGATGGCGGTGTTGTTGCCGTAGTGCTGGTCATTGAAGCCACATCCGGGTTAGCTACCGGCAGATTTGTATTTACTTTTGGATCCAGTACGGTAACTGTCAGCGTTTGCGACACACATACCGCTGATACACAAACGGGTACTGAATAAACATATACTCCAGACGTTGAGGTGATAAACGTATAGGTTCCATCACTATTCATGGTCAATGTTGGTGTTGAACCATTCGGGCTGCTAACCAGCGTTGGCGATGTGCCATAGGTTGTGCCAGCCGGTACATTATCATTCGTAGCCACGCTTCCTGATACCGACACATTTTTATAGGTAACTGCAAAATCAGGACTTGTTTTTAAAGCACAGGTAAAGCCATTCCCTATTGACAGGTTAGTATTGATAAAGGCACCATATACTTGTAAATTAGTGACCGTTACACCCAAACCAACTAGTGGTGCTACGCTTAGCCGAATTTCATCGAACGGCTGAGATGTAACAAAGCCTATATTATAATAATCTGTAACAGAGCCAAATAAAGCGATTGACAAATCAAGCAGATCACTAGCCGTTCGTGATTGTACCGGACTCCCATTCTGGTAGGTTGTAATGGTCAGTTTTGCCAATAAATTTGCCGTAACCAACCCTGATATTTTCCGAATGGTAAAGCCAGCAAACGTGCCCGCCGGATAGGTATCTATCGGATTAAGTACGCCAATCGATGCGGTAACGGCTACCCCTGCCGTATTGGTAATCGTAGCATAATCAGTAGTGCTGGACGAAACTACATTCCATGCATCAGCAACCGTTACAGCCGCATCGACAGCCCCAGTAACCCCTGTCCGTTCGTAATCGATAACAACCGGGAATGTTGGATTACTAAGATTATAGGTCGTATTACAACTGATGGCTGCTGAACAGGTCTTCTCAAATACAGCGCTGTAAATATTGATCACACCGAGGTCGACGCCAACTACGCTCGGGAACGAAATTTTCACCTCATCATATTGCGCTGTCGCCACAACGCCAACATATTGACGGCTCCGGCCATTTAGCAAACTGGTCGTAGCGCCTACAATCAAGGCATTACCGGCTATTGTCTGAACCGGACTACCATCATTATAGAGCGTAATGGTTGCAATACTTAGTACATTAGCAGAAAGTAAGCTCCGGGTTTCAATATCAAAACCAGCAAAACTATTGACCGGATAGGTCTGTAAAGCGTTAGCGACTGCAAACGAAAGCGTCGTCGATACACCCGCCGTTAATGACAGTGAGGCAAAATTGGACGGGTCATTATCGATTACATTTTCTGAATTACTGATGTAACATAACGCACAGGCAGTTCCCGTGATTCCCGTATTTTTCCCATCAACATAAACGGGATTTGTCGGATAAACCAGGGGGGTAATCGTATTTTTAGGAATTGTATTATCGGCACAATCAAGGCTAGGCCCATCACAAAAACTTGTAACGGTTACCCCATATACGTTAATTCGGGCGACTGATACGCCTACAGCTTTGGTAACCGTCAGCACAATCTCGTCGAAATCGGCTGTCGCTAAAAAGCCGAGCGTTCTTCGGCCTGTACTTGTACCTGATAAAAGCGAACTGTTGGCAGAAATCAGGCTAGTCCCACTAACTGATTGGATAGGAGTGGCAGTTCCGGTCTTGTAGGTCGAAATGGTGATTCGGTCTAAAAGCCCTAAGTCGACAAGATCTGTACTTGAGATATCGAAACCGACGAATTTTGGTGCCGACGTACTGGCGGTATAGGCCGTAAAGGGGTTTTTTACGCCTATCGTAGCCGTTGTTGCTACGGCTGCCGTTAAAGAAATACTGGCCACATTTGACGTATTTCCATCAATAATATTATCTGCATTACTAATGGCACAAAGGGCACAGGCCAGATCGGTAACTATACCCGTACGATCTGAAATATAGATTGAATTTCCGGGTGCCGTTAATGAGCTAGGCGTATTACAAGCCAAAGTCGTGCTGGCTGAAGCGTAGCGTCTCATCAACGCATAATACACTCTGTAGGAAGTGGCTACAGTTAGTGGGTTGGTAAAAGAAATCGCGATCTGATTAAAATCAAGTGTAGTGTGGAATCCTACCTCATAGGCTCCTGAAACTAATGCAGAATTTATTCCAATGAGGTTAGTTGCGGTCTTTTCCTCACGGAATTCACCATTTTTATAAGTTGTGATCGTTACCGCCCCTAACAAAGTAACATCAGCTAGTGAGCTATTGCTGATCAGGAAACCAGCAAAATTACCAGCATCATAGATATTGGCGGGATTATTTTCACCAACTGTAAATGAGCCTGCACCAGAAATTGCAATGGCTAACTCATCGTAATCCGTAAGTGTGGGATTTGTAACGTTGGCAGGACTACCGTCGGCCAGAAGACATCCTAAGTCCCCTCCCCAACAGGATAAACCGGGGCTGGCATGAGCTGTCGTTAATGAGAAAGTGGGACTAACCCAGGGCGTTGATGTAGTTGAATTGGGCGTTCCTAAACTACTTTGCTGAGCATTAACCTGGCTACTGAGAGCGAGAAAAAACAGAAGGGTAACCCAAACGGAGCCGCTTACCCATCTTGGGAGGGCAGGATAAAAGTGTTTCATATACGTGAGCTAATTGTGTTTTATGTTAAAAGGAAAGAGTAATGAATTATAAACAAAAAGTGATTTTTATTAACTTCACCATAATTCATATTAGCTTTTACATATGTGAATCTAAATTTAAGTTTACTATTGCTAAAAAAAATATATTATTCGGCAATTATATTATCATATATAACATAATTTGTATACATTATTTTATACAATTAAAACATGTTTAATGAACAAAATTTTATTGTAACTTGAAAAGTAGATTCAGCAGTTCATCCGTATTATGGTGGTAAAAAGTAAGGTCTCACCAGCTATTGCCTTTTCTTATGAGCCATCATCTTAACCGCCGTGATTTTTTAAAACAGAGTAGTGCGGCTGCCTTTAGCCTGTCTTTCGGGTACGGTCCGAAACGTAAAGTTGCGCCAAGTGATCGGGTCCGGGTTGCCCATATTGGCCTGAATGGCATGGGAACCAATCACCTGAACTGGTTCGCTAAATTACCGGACGTCGAAGTGGTAGGGTTATGTGATGTTGATGAGACCCACCTGGCTAAAGCGCTCTCTACGTTACAGACCTTACAACCCAATACGACTGCCAAAACCTATCCTGATTTCCGCTACCTGCTCGACCGGAACGATATTGATGCCATTACCTGTGCCACCCCCGATCACTGGCATGCACAAGTTGCCATTATGGCGTTTCAGGCAGGTAAAGACGTATACGGAGAAAAACCGCTGTCGTATAGCGTGCGCGAAGGACAGAAAATGTTAAAAGCGCTGAATCGCTATGACCGAATTTTTCAGTTAGGCACCCAGATTCATGCGGGCGACAATTACCACCGGGTCGTTGAACTTATCAAAGCGGGCGCTATCGGAAAAGTGCATACTGTCCGGCTCTGGAAAACAGGCTTTCCACCCGTGCTGGGCCCAGCAAACTACCAGACTCCACCGGCTACCCTGAACTGGGATATGTGGCAAGGACCCGCTCCTGTATCACTCTACACACCCGAACGTTGCCACTTTACCTACCGCTATTTTCTGGACTACTCAGGGGGTGTGTTTCAGGACTTCTGGTGTCATATTGCCGATGTGGTCTGGTGGTCGATCAATCCCACGGGTTTAAAACGAATTCAGGCTAAAGGTGCGGCCCCCGAAGGTATCGGCGATGCTCCCAAATGGATCGATATTGATTATGAATTTGATGGCCTAAAGCTCCACTGGACCAGTACCCCACCCGATGTACCAGGGGCCGCCAAGCGAGGTATCGGAGCCTATTTTGAGGGCGATAAAGGCACGCTTCTGTGTGACTATAATAGCCGCGAGATTACGATAAACGGCGTAACGATGTCCGATATAGCCGAAATTCCTATCACCCTTGAGCGGTCGCCTGGTCATCAGCAGAATTTTATAGACTCGGTTAAATCCCGAAAGCAGCCCGAATCCAATCTGGCCTACGCCCGTCAGTTGACTATGCCTATGCATCTGGGGTTGATTTCGTATCGGCTTGGCGAACCGCTGGAGTGGAATGCCCACAAGGAGAAATTTAGGCATAATGCCGATGCCAATGCATTACTCTCAAGAGAATACCGAAAAGGCTGGGATTTGATTTAAAGTGGTTTGTTGTAAGGCGGCTGGGAACTTTACAACAAACCACTTTACCTAACGTGTCTTATTTTTCAGTACGACCAGGGGCAGGTGTGTTCCCCAGGCTGGCTTTAGCTCCTTCTGAATGATAAACGTCTGTGAAAAATTTCCCAGCACCACATCCGCATCCCCATCCTGATCTATATCGTTCACATCCATACATATCCAGCGGCCATATGTATGGATAGGTAGCACATGCGACTGAAACGTTAATGGCTTCTGTTGCTCGAAGTATTGAAAGTTTTCGCCCGGATTGTGTAGAAAATCAGCAAAGAAGGCAATGGTAGCGATGTCCAGATCGCCATCTAGGTCGAAATCTGCAGCCATCGCTTTCGTACATCCGTTGATGGGATAGAAATAGGCTTGTTTCAATCGAAAATCGCCTTCATTCAGGTAAACATACAAGCCATGATAGGGCTTCATGATTTTGGAATAATCGCTGTTGTCGCCACAGGTATACAGAATATCCAGCCGGCCATCCTTGTTGATATCAACCAGTTGAAAACTCGTAGAGCCATATACCGACGGAAACCGAAGTAGATTCCGCTCAACAAAACCGCCCTTTTTATCATTCAGAAATAACCAGATGCCTTCGTCGGCATGGGCAAATAAAACGACCAGATCGGGCCAGCCATCGGCATTAAAATCGCCCACCGTCGACTGAATGGCCCCGGCCACCTCCCAAATCGGAACTTTTGTAAAACTATTATTGGGTTGCTGTTTCAGCCAGTACAGGCCTCCCTGCAAATGACCAAACCCAGCAACCACCCAATCCATCAGACCATCTTTGTTCAAATCGGCAGCAACCGACTGTAAAGGTCGGGGTAAATTGGCATACACAATCGACGTATCGGCTGGCTGTTTACCCGAAAGGCTCATGGTTACCAGTTCACCGCGCGATATATCGGCCGCTCGCATAGTGCCCATACATGTAAATACCCCTTGTTCGGCCCCCGACTTGTCGCGAAAAAACGTTGCCTGTGCAGCCGCCGATTGCAATTGCTTACTGCCAGTTGCCTGTAACTGCCGATTCCACTGGGTAATATCCGACCGGAACGCATCGCTTGAATAGACTCGATGGCCAATCGTGTCGATTGCCACCATCGTCGTCATCGCTGTTTTTGTAGTATCGGTCTGGGGTTTTTCGAGCGAAAAAACTGCCCAGTCGTTGACAGGCTCGGTAACCACGTCAGCGTCTTTTAGTTTTGGCGGAGCCAGCGTTTCGTAATAAGCAATCAGCTTTTGCCAGTTTTCGAACGAGATCGCCGATTTCGGTCCCGCATAATAATTGCCACCCGGATACGCTTCAAGCCCCAGATTGGGTGCCATAGCTGGCAACACCGATTTTACCCAGGTTTCTTTGTCCAGCAACTCGGGCGATGGCAACATATGGCAGCTACCGCAGTGCTTTTCGGCCAGCGTTTTCCCTTCGGCAATAAGTGGGTTATCGAGCGTACTGTTACTGCCCGAGTGGCAGCTAGCTACCGCAATGGCTAAACCAACAAAACTATAAACAGAGAAAAAGAAGCGCATAAATGTACGCATAATCACCGCGTTACTATAGTAGGAATAAGTTGACCAGAAGCCCACCCGATCAGCAGAAAAGTCCGTCTAACATATCGAACTCGTTTGCCTTCCGAATTTTATAGGTTTTCAGAAAAGCCTTCAGTACGACGGGATTAGCTAACTCTTTGATATCCTTTTTCGTCGCCTTTATGCTGCTTTTCAACTCCCGAATATCGTTGTTGAAGCTGAACTCCAGACTAAACGCCGAGCCAACCATCATGAGGGGTTTGTTGAGGGCTGCCGAAAGCTGGCTCTGTAGGCCATACAACGCATTGGAGAGTTCGTCGGCCTGTTGTTTGAGTATTTTATTATAATACCGAAGCTGATCGTCGGCCAGGGTTTCGAGGTGTTGCTGATCGATTCGGTTAAACTCAAGCTGAAGTCTTAACAGCGAAAGCAGATCACTTTTTTCATAGGCTTCGGTTACGCGCTTCATGATTTCGGTTTTCCGGGCCTTTTCGTCTTCATCACGTTCGCGGTCAGGGTGAAACGCTTTCACCAGATCCATATAAAGCGTCCGAACCGCTTTGGTGATATTTCGATCTTCAACCAGCTTTTTCGCTTCCCGTTCCTGTTGTTTCGCCGATTTAGGCTTTTGAGCGCGTCGCTCCTGAGCGTCCTGCTGGCGCTGTTGATCTTCGGCCTGTTTGGCCTGCATCTGCTCCTGCATATACGCCATAAACTTTTCCTGCGTACTGACATCCGCCCCCTCTTCGAACGTAATGCCATACATAGCTCCGACCATCTCTTTCATTATTTCCGAAACCTGCTGATCAGCTTCCGTATCGGTAGCGTCATACCCCGCCTTGTCATATTTGTCAAAAACCGGCTTTAGCTCATCCAGCCCATGTTCGCTAATGAGTTCGTAAGCCAGGTTGAGGATTATATCGGCCAGTTTTTTTCGCTCCGTCTTGGTCGTTTCGGGCCTATCAGAAGCCCGGTCGAACAGTCGTACCAGGTCAGCCCGAAGCGTATTGAATGATCGAAGTAAGGGCTCATACTCGGAATATACTCGCTGCTGGATTTGGGTAGCGGTTGCCCGAAACTGTTCCAGATCGGCTTCCAGCTCCCCAATTTTTTTGGTCAGTCGGTTAAACTCCTTCTGTGCCTTCGAGAGCGGAGTTTTGTCTTTCCCCGGTGTTGGAATACGAACAAGTTGGGCCATAACAGCTAATCGCGAGAAGCATTTAAAGTAATTGGCCCAGACTATACATCGTCCAGGCCAACAGGATACCTACAAATATAGTACTAATATGGCTGTAGGCCCACAGGGTTTATTGTGAATCTGGGTATTCAACCTAACCCGAACAAGGGGTAATATGGCTGATTAAGAACGGGTAACCTTAGTGAGTCGCTTTGAAATGCCTTTGTATGTCAGATTGTTCTCAACGCATAACTAGTACTCCGCCCACCCGAATCTTCTTTGACAAGTATTTCCTGATCAAGTAAATTCTGAATGTCCCGTAGTGCTGTATCCTGTGATGTTTTGGTGATTTTAGCCCACTTCGATGTGGTCAATTTCCCCTCGAATCCATCCAGTAATTTATATATATCTATATCATTATTCACCGCAAATTTTGCGGTGAATATACTACCTAATCAACGCATTTTCCAGACTATCTATCCAGGTAGCTTCAGAGATGTGTGAACTATGCTTACTGTTGGATCCCGACTAGATTAAGCATGAACGCATATTCCAGCGCGATTTCCTTTAATACCTGGAAACGCCCTGACGACCCACCGTGACCCGCATCCATGTTGGTATGGAGCAACAACTGATTCGTATCCGTTTTCAGCGCACGTAGTTTAGCAACCCATTTGGCAGGCTCCCAATATTGCACCTGCGAATCGTGCAAACCCGTGGTTACGAGCAGATTAGGATAGGCTTTTTTCTCCACATTATCGTAGGGTGAGTACGACAGCATGTAATCGTAATAGGGCTTATTTTTGGGATTACCCCACTCTTCAAACTCACCCGTTGTGAGCGGAATACTTTCGTCGAGCATGGTCGTCACTACATCGACAAACGGCACCGATGCTACTACGCCCCGATAAAGCTGCGGAGCCTGATTGATCACAGCGCCCATCAGCAGACCACCTGCACTCCCGCCCATCGCAAACAATTTATCCGAACTGGTATATTTGTTCTTAATCAGGTACTCCGACACATCCACAAAGTCGTTGAAGGTATTTTTCTTTTTCAGCATCTTACCGTCTTCATACCACCGGCGCCCCATTTCCTGCCCACCCCGAATGTGTGCAATAGCGAAGATAAAACCCCGATCCAGCAGACTCAGCCGCGTCGAACTAAAGCTGGGATCAATTGAGTAGCCGTAAGAACCGTAGGCGTATTGTAATAACGGAGCCGAACCGTCTTTGGGTGTTCCCCTGCGATACACTAGCGATACGGGCACCTGCACACCATCGCGAGCGGTTGCGTACAGGCGTTCCGATACATAATTGGCCTTGTTGAAACCACCCAAAACCTCCTGCTGCTTTTTCAACGTTTTCTCCTTCGTATCCATGTTATAATCGAAGGTTGAGTTGGGCGTTGTCAGTGACGAATAGCTAAATCGGAGAATATTGGTGCTGAAATCAGGGTTATAGCCAATGCCAGCCACGTAAGCAGGCTCGCCAAAATAAAGGTACTGGTCGGTTTTAGTCTGCTGATTTATGACCCGGATGTTGGTCAAACCGGCCTTGCGCTCGCCCAACACCAGATGGTTAACAAACACATCCATTGTAGCCAGATACACATCGGGCCGATGCGGGATTACTTCTTTCCAGGCCGTACGATCAGTTGTTTTGCCATCTGGTACTTCCATCAGCCGGAAATTCTCGGCTTTCCAGTTCGTGCGGACATAGAATTTATCCTGGTAGTGTACAATGTCGTACTCATGGCCTTTCTCTCGCGGCAGAAACACCTTGAACGGACCCATTGGTTGACTAGCCTCTAATAGCCGATATTCGGTTGCAACGCCATTGTGATCGGAGCCGATGGCGATGTATTTCTTTGATTTTGAGCGACCCAAGCCCATATAAAACTGGTTATCGGCTTCTTCATATACCAGCACGTCAGTCTGGGGGCTTGTGCCCAGCACATGCCGATACACCTGATAACCTAGCAGCGTCTGCGGATCTTTTTTGATATAAAATAAGGTCTTGTTATCAGCAGCCCAGGCAAAGTTATCGGCTTCTACATCCGGTATCTTGTCTGCATAGGTTTTGCCAGTTTTCAGGTTTTTGATCCGCAGTGTATACAACCGACGGCTTACCACATCTTCGGCATAGATCGCCAGCTCCTCATTGTCCGACACTTCATATCCGCCTAAGTGGTAATAAGTATGCCCTTTTGCCAGCGCATTACCATCAAATAAAATCTCTTCCGGGGCATCGAGCGAACCTTTTTTACGGCAATAAATCGGGTACTCTCCGCCCGTGATGTATCGACTATAATAAAAATAGCTCCCCTCTTTATAAGGCACCGATTCATCCTGTTCTTTAATACGACCCTTCATCTCATCGAACAGCTTTTCCCGTAAACTTTTCACGGGCGCAAGCACTTGTTCGAGGTACGCATTTTCGGCGTTCAGGTAGTTGATAACCTCCGGGTTTTCGCGCTCGTTAAGGTAATAATAGTTATCAATTCGTTTGTGACCGTTGGTAATCAGTTCTTTAGGTTTACTAGTGGCTTTAGGAGCCGTAACGGGTTGTGCCTGCGTCATACTAAGGGATGTCAATAAACAGAAAAGCGCAAAATACGTCCGTTTCATAGGAAGAGAATAGCTCAAGCGTAAAGGCGCAAAAGGATATACAAAGAACGTAAAGAAATTAACAGCCGCTTTGCGTTCTTTGTGAAACGTTTGCGCTTATCCTCTTAACTAGATGCCTGAACTCGTTGTAGCTCACTATACCGAAGATCTGAGCTGGCTCCGAAATGTACCGAAAGACCTACCAATTACGGTCTACGATAAAAGTTCTGACCATGCCACTGGGCCTATGGCCGTTCCCCTACCCAATGTTGGGCGGGAAGCCCATACCTATCTGCATCACATCATAAGCCGATACGATTCGCTGGCCGAGTGGACTATTTTCTGCCAGGGCAAACCCTTCGACCATGCATATGATTTCAAGAAAACCCTACGGGCTTTTGCTGACGGCTCCTGGTTTTCTAACCCCGACGAACGGCATTCGAACCCGCATTTTTACTGGCTGGGCCACCTGATCGATACCGACGACGCCCAGGGCCATCGGTTATTCCGACCGTGGAGCAAAAACGACGACGGGCGGGGTCTGGACTTACGGGGGTTTCACCGATGCCTTTTTGGTACGGATGGACCTGAGCAATATACCTTTGTGCTGGGCGCCCAGTTTGCTGTTCATCGCAACCTTTTACAGCAAAAAACCGTATCCTTTTATGAGCAAGCCTTGAGGGTATCCATTGCCTTTCCCGATGCAGCCCACTGTTTTGAACGAAGCTGGGACCGTGTGTTTGGCATAGCAGGTATCGACCCGCACTGGCTGGCCAATCGACTGACGGTTCAGCTTAAACCCATGAAGTACCAGTCCGCTAGTTAACTTTCACACGAATTGATCGTTAGATAAAAAAAGTCAGTCTGAACAATTACAGGTAGGTAAATCTGATTTTTTTACAGATTCTCCGAACGCTTTGTCCATTTATTGCGTCTAATCTTTCGGCATCGAAAGCAACAAACCTTTTCGTATATTTAGCAAGTAATTCTGCCACCCATCCTCTCATGACCCGGACGTTTTACGTGCCTCGTTTTCGGCTCGTTTTGTTATGTATCGGCACCGCTGGTACACTGACTGCTTTTTACCCTGAAAAACTATCTCTTCAAAAAGCATTCGCCCGAATTACGAAAGAAGTAACTGCTCATAGCCGCGCCTACGAAACGCTTGCCCAGGCATCGGAACAGGTCGGGCATCGGCTCACAGGCAGTCCTAATGGTAGCCGTGCCGAAGCGTATGCATTCGATTTACTGTCGACATACGGCTTCAAAGAGATTCGGTATGAGCCATTTGAAGTTGAAGCCTGGGCACGCGACACGGTAACTTTATCAGTAGTACCTTCCAAAAGTGATAATTTCCGTGATGTGCCCGTAGTAGCGCTGGCCCATTCTCCCGTCGAAGCGCACGTAAAGGGCGAAATTATTGATGTAGGCAATGGTCTGGAGGGTGACTTTGCCGCCCTGAAAGGCAAACTAAAAGGCAAAATTGCGCTGGTCAATATTGGGTTATCCTCTCCAACCAAAGGTGCCCGAAATTTGCATCGTTCCGAAAAAACAGCACTGGCCATTCAGCACGGGGCCTCGGGGGTGATTATGGTCAATCTGGTACCCGGTAATGTACTGCTGACCGGAACCGCTTCCGTAACTGGCAAACTGATTCCAATTCCGTCGGTATGCATCTCGCTGGAAAGTGGCGAAGCCATACGTTCGTGGATGCAGGAGGAGCACAGCCCATTGCGGGCGATGATCGACATGACCAACACGAGCCGGAAAATTCGCGCCCGAAATGTAGTGGCAACCTTAAAAGGTTCGAAATATCCCGATGAAAAGATTATTGTGGGTGGGCACCTGGATTCATGGGATCTGGCGACGGGAGCCATCGACAATGGCATCGGCTCATTTGCCGTACTCGACATTGCCCGGACGTTTAAAGCGCTGAAACTGAAACCCAAGCGCACTATTGAATTTGTTCTATTTATGGGCGAAGAACAGGGGCTTCTAGGGTCGAAAGCAATGGTCGAAAACCTGAAAAAGGCAGGGCAACTGGATAAGGTTCGGTATATGATGAACCTCGACATGACCAATGATCCTACTGGCCTCAATGCGTTCGGGCGAGCCGATATGGTGCCATTCTTTAACAATGTTGGTGAAAACATCAAGTCGGTAGAGTCTGCCTTCTCAAATGATATGCAGAATCAGGCCGGTCTTCATTCCGACCACCAGCCCTTTATGCTCGAAGGGGTTCCGGTAGTGGGCCTGAACGGGCATCTGTCTAAATCCGTACTCGACTGCTATCACGCCAACTGTGACCGCATGAATCTGGTAAATGCCGATCAGTTAAAAAATACGGTTCGCTACTCAACTATGCTCCTGTATGCCCTTGCCGACGCAGATGATATTCCGACCCGTCGGCAAACGGATACCCAAACCCGCGATTACCTCGTGGCACAGGGGCTGCGAACACCTTTACAGATCGCCAACGAATGGCGCTGGAAAGAATAAAATCTTATCAAAGAATTTGATTCAAGCCCGGATTAGGAGACTAGGTTTTTGTTTCTTTGTAATTCTATAGCATCCTAACCCAAGCTATGGCCAAAAATACATTCCGGGAATCACCGCGCGTTACGCAACAGCAAAAAAAGCAACGACGCAAACTCAAGCTGGCAACCTGGCTGAACGACTTTATTGGTCTGGATCGGCTTTTTGGCGAAGACAATGCCTGGCCCATCCATCATATCGACCGGATTTTGTGGGTCACTTTCCTGCTCATTCTCTACATTGGCCTCAACCACAATGCTGAACGGCTCGTCCGACGAATTCAACGCACACAGATCCAGGTCGATGAACTCCGTTCGCAGTATACCGTTCTACAGGCTGATCTGGATAAGAGTGGAAAGCAGTCAGAAATCAGCAAGCGCGTAGCGTCACTCAGCCTTTCGGATAGCCAAACACCACCCCATAAAATCGTCGTCAAGTCAAATGAACATTAAGCAGGACATCATTCAACGGGCCAATAACGTTTATTACTTTGTTATTGTCCTGGCCGTTGGCGTTGTCTTTCGGCTGATTTACGTACAATATTTCCAGACGTTCAAAGGGCAGTTCTGGCGCGAGCGTGTCGATGCCACCCTGATCCAGCGCGACACCATTCGGGCTATGCGGGGAAATATTTTTGCCAACGACGGCCGACTGCTGGCGACTTCTTTACCAACGTATGTAGTAGGTCTCGACCCAACCATGGCGAAGCCCGATTATTTCAAAAAGAAAATAGACTCGCTGGGACTGCTGCTCTCTCAGATATACCGCGACCGCTCCCCGCAGGAATATGCTGACCTTGTTCGGGATGCCCGCGCCCATAAACGTCGGTATGTGTTGCTGAACCGCCGACGGGTTACCTTTCAGGAGCGGCAAAAAATGCTGAAATGGCCTTTTTTCCGATCAACGCCAAAAGTAGCTGCACGGGGTGGGGTATTGCGTCCTTTCTATGAACGCTATCACCCCTTTGGGCAAATGGCCGAACGAACCATCGGCAATCTGGATGCCAAAACAGGACGGGGTCTGATCGGCCTGGAAGCATCGTTTCAACCCGCACTGGCCGGAAAAAATGCAGTGGGCCTGGTTGAAGTGCTGGCGGGTGGCATCCGAAAACCCGTCAACGATGGACCCGATATGCAACCCGAATCGGGCATGGATCTGTACACCACCATCGATGTCAATTTCCAGGACATGGCCGAATCCGCTCTGCGTGACGCCTTGATCAAATACAATGCGGCAAAAGGTTGCGTGATTGTGATGGAAGTAGCCACCGGCGAAATCCGGGCAATGGCCAATCTGACCAAACAGGGCCGTGGCGACGGACCGGATCAGTATGTCGAAAACTTCAACCATGCTTTGGCTGGTCGTACTGACCCCGGCTCAACGTTCAAGTTAGCGACAATGATGGCTCTGATGGAAGAGAAAGCAATTTCGCTCAACCAACTGGTAGCAACCGGTGGTGGGTCAGCACGTTATAATGGCCTGGGCATTCATGATGCCAGCCGGGTAGGTCATGGAACGATTACCGCCCGCCAGGTTTTCGAAAAATCATCGAATGTAGGCACACACCTACTCATGCGTAGTTATTTCTACAGCCGCCCCGATCTGTACTGCCAATACCTCCGCCGATTCCACCTGACCCAACCAACAGGCATTCATATGAAAGGGGAAGCCATTCCGGTAGTTCGTAACCCGGATATGAAGGGCTGGAGCAAAGTGTCGCTGACTTCTATGTCGTATGGATACGAAATGCAAATTACCCCGCTCCAGATGCTGGCTTTCTATAACGCCGTTGCGAATAATGGCTATTGGGTGCGTCCGGTCATTGTGAAACAGATCAGGCTGGCAGGCGAAATTATTGAAGATAACAAACCCTATGTGCTTCCCGAACCCATCTGCTCGAAGGAAACGGCTCGGAAAGCGCAGGATTTGCTCCGGGGCGTAGTGACCAATGGCACTGCCAAGCACATTAATAATCCCTATTATGCCATTGCAGGCAAAACTGGAACGGCCCAAAAAATAATTAACGGGCAGTATCAGGTCGGTAAATATTATACCTCATTCATTGGGTATTTCCCGGCTGATAAGCCCAAATACAGCATGATCACGATGGTTGATACACCCCAGGGCGATAACATCGACCTGTTGTACGCGGGCGCTGTATCGGCCCCTGTATTTAAAGCTGTTGCTGACCGGATCGTAGCTTATGATATTCGCATGCATGCACCGATCCGAACTGGTAGTTCAAAACCTCTTTCAACAACGGGCCTACTGGCTGGCTATGCCGGTGACCTGCATACCATCAGTTCCACACTGGATATTGCCAACGAGCCGTCAACCGAAGGTTGGGTAGAAGCCGCAGGAAATGGTCGATGGAAATCGCGCCCAACGCGCCCCGGTCAGGTTCCTGATGTGCGTGGCCTAACCTTACGTGATGCCCTTTTTCTACTTGAAAATCGCGGTCTTCGCGTATCCGTCGAAGGGCGCGGCAAGGTTCGGGAGCAGTCGATTTCACCAGGCATGGCTATTGAACAGGTTGGCAGCAAGAGTATTATGCTTCGGTTAAGTTGATAGTTGATAAACTACGCAACATGTACATACTGTAAAAATTAGGTAGTACGCCCCTCAACCTGTTTTTTTGCAGCCATAAAACGAGACAAGGCATCGTTTATCGGTATGCAACTCAAAAACCTTCTCTATAAAATTCCGCTACTGGCTACGTCGGGCAGTATGGAAACTCACATTACGGCCCTTGCGATGGACTCGCGAAAAGTGGGACCGGGTAGTTTATTTATTGCTGTTCGGGGAACCGTAACCGACGGGCATAATTACATTGAAACGGCTATAAAACAGGGGGCTTCGGCAATTTTGTGCGAAGAGCTACCAGCCAATCCTTCTCCTGGAGTTACCTATGTTCAGGTGCAAAACTCTGCCCGAAGTATGGGGCTGATTGCGGCTAATTTTTACGAGCACCCTTCCCAAAAGGTAAAGCTTGTCGGCGTAACAGGTACGAACGGTAAAACCTCCGTAGCGACGCTCCTCTTTCGGCTGTTTCGTGCACTTGGCTACCGCTGTGGATTGCTATCGACTGTGCAGAATCAAATTGACGATGAGGTAATCCCAACGACACATACAACCCCCGACGTCATAACGATCAACCAGTTACTGGTGACGATGCTGGCACATGGGTGTACGCATGTGTTCATGGAAGTCAGCTCGCATGCGGTCGTTCAGGAGCGCATCGCTGGCCTTACGTTCGCAGGCGCTATTTTTACGAATATCACCCACGACCATCTCGATTTCCACGGCACATTTGATAACTACATACGGGCCAAAAAGGGCTTCTTCGACCAGCTTCCTGCATCGGCTTTTGCCCTTACCAATGTGGACGACAAACGAGGTTTGGTAATGCTCCAGAATACGGCTGCCCGCAAGGAAACTTACTCGCTCCAAACGCTGGCCTCCTTCAAAGGTAAGGTTATTGCCGATAGTTTATTTGGCCTCCATATGCAGCTCGATGGGCATGAGGTCTGGTTTAAGTTAATCGGTCGCTTCAATGCCTACAACCTACTGAGCGTATACGGAACGGCTGTGTTGCTGGGCGAAGATCCAGCCGAAGTCTTAATGCTACTCTCTGGTATTACGCCCCCTCCTGGCCGTTTTGAGCAGGTCGTATCGGACGATAAAATCGTTGGTATTGTCGATTATGCCCATACACCCGATGCGCTTCAAAATGTACTGGAAACCATCAATGGTCTGCGTCAGGCGAATGAGCAGATTATCACCGTAGTTGGTTGTGGAGGCAACCGCGATGCCGCTAAACGACCTATCATGGCCGAAATTGCCTGTCGATTCAGTAACCGGGTGATTCTTACGTCCGATAATCCACGAAACGAAGACCCAATGGCCATTCTGGAACAGATGCAGGCAGGTGTTCCGCCTATCGATTTCAAAAAAACGACCACAATAGAAGATCGGCACGAAGCCATTCGACAGGCCGTATCGCTCGCCAACCCACACGATATTATTCTGGTAGCCGGAAAGGGCCACGAAACCTATCAGGAAATAAAAGGAATTAAATACGATTTCGATGACCGGGCCGTCCTACGAGAGGCTTTCTCAGAACGCGGAAATCTGTAACTTTGGCACATGTATAATTTTGAATGACTGAATGATTGAATGATTGAATAGCGCCTGGGCAGTTATTCAATCATTCAATCATTCAGTCATTCAATCATTCTCCTCTATGCTCTATTATCTCTTTCAGTTTCTGGACGAACGCTATGATTTCCCGGGTGCGGGAGTTTTCCAATATATCTCGTTCCGGGCGTTAGGGGCTGTCGTCACGTCGCTACTCATTGCCGCTATTTTTGGACGACGAATTATCGATACTCTTCGCAATTTACAGATTGGTGAATCGATTCGGGATCTGGGTCTGGAAGGCCAGATGCAGAAACGGGGCACACCCACAATGGGAGGTTTTATCATTTTAGCCTCACTCCTGATTCCGGCACTCCTCTTTGCAAAGCTCTCTAATGTGTATGTCGTTCTGGCCCTGGTGTCAACCGTTTGGACGGGCCTGATTGGCTTCCTGGACGATTACATCAAGGTTTTCAAAAAGAACAAAGAAGGGCTACAGGGCAAGTTTAAAGTAGTTGGGCAGATTGGTTTAGGGCTCATTGTCGGCCTGACACTCTATTTCAACCAGTACGTCAAAATTCGAAAGTATGCTCCTCGTCTATTGAGTACCTCCAACGTACCCGACGTGTATACCGATATAAAATCGACCCTGACGACGGTTCCGTTTCTCAAGAATAACGAGTTTGATTATAGTTCGCTGCTATTCGGCTTATTGCCCGACAGCTATACCTGGATCATCTATGTAATTGTCTGTATTTTTATCATCACTGCGGTTTCGAACGGAGCCAATATTACCGATGGTATCGACGGACTGGCGGCTGGAACCTCCGTCATTATTGGGCTAACCATTGGTGTACTAGCTTATTTATCAGGCAATAAAGTATTTTCTCAGTACCTCAACATTATGTACATTCCCAATGCTGGCGAGCTGGTAATCTTCTGCGCAGCTTTTGTGGGAGCCTGTGTCGGGTTTTTGTGGTACAACTCCTACCCTGCACAGGTGTTCATGGGTGATACGGGTAGCCTGATGCTCGGTGGCGTTATTGCCGTGTTATTTCTGGCCATTCGGAAAGAGCTGATGATCCCTATTATCTGCGGCATTTTTCTGGTTGAACTTGTATCCGTGATCCTGCAAGTCAGCTATTTTAAATACACCAAACGCAAGTATGGCGAAGGCAGGCGAATATTCCTGATGTCGCCACTGCACCACCATTTTCAGAAAAAAGGATACCACGAAGCCAAGCTGGTGACCCGCTTCTGGATTGTCGGAATCATCCTGGCAGTTCTGGCGTTGGCCACGTTGAAGTTGCGCTAACAGGAATTCTTGACAGAGCCTTGTTTTTCAGCCTTATATCGTCTATATTTGCACTCCCGTTTTGAAGCGGGAGTGCTTTTTCATAGGCAAATCATTAGAAATCAACCAATTAGTCTCCATAAAGTGAATACGCTCAGTTACAAAACCATCTCTGCCAACAAAGAAACGGTGCAGAAGGATTGGGTTGTGGTTGACGCTCAGGGCGAAGTACTTGGCCGTCTGGCTAGCCAAGTTGCACGTCTGATCCGCGGCAAACACAAAACCAACTTCACCCCGCATGTTGATTGCGGAGATAACGTGATCGTCATCAATGCCGAAAAGGTGCGCCTGACGGGCTCTAAGATGACCGACAAAGTTTACGTTCGCCACACAGGTTACCCCGGTGGTCAACGGTTCGCATCGCCCCGGTTGTTACTCGAAAAACAACCCGAGCGCATCATTGAGCATGCTGTGAAGGGCATGTTGCCGAAAAACCGGCTTGGTCGGCGGTTGTACACCAACCTGTATGTTTATGCCGGTGATCAACACCCGCACGAGGCTCAGCAACCCAAAGCAGTTAAATTCTAAGTCATAATGGATCGTATTAATACCATTGGCCGCCGTAAAACTGCCATCTCACGGATCTATCTGTCGGCGGGCAGCGGAGCCATCTCGGTAAACGGAAAAGATTACAAACAGTATTTCCCAACCGAGGTCCTGCAAATCATTCTGAACCAACCCTTTGCTACAGTTAATGGCGTTGGTGGTTACGACGTAAAAGTAAACGTTCGTGGCGGTGGTGTAGCTGGTCAGGCCGAGGCAACTCGTATGGCCATTGCCCGCGCTCTTGTCGAACTGAACGCTGATTTCCGTCCGGCCCTCAAAAAAGAAGGGTTCCTGACTCGCGATTCGCGTATGGTTGAACGGAAAAAGTACGGTCGTCGGAAAGCCCGTCGTCGGTTCCAGTTCTCGAAACGTTAATATAGCTTGGCGGTTGGAGCATGGCGCATGGTTTTCAATCCTGCCCCCGGCACCTTGCTTTTTGTCCAGACTGCGCTTAGATGATGCCGATGCGTGGTGCTGCGTACTAATCAAATTTTTATTCTTCATTTTTCATAACGAAAATGGCACAAATTGAATATAAAGATCTCCTCGACGCCGGTGTGCACTTTGGCCACCTGACGCGTAAGTGGGACCCCCGGATGGCTCCGTACATCTTCATGGAGAAGAACGGCATCCACATTATTGACCTTAATAAAACATTAGCTTCACTCGACGAAGCCTGCAATGCTATCCGTGGTATTGTTCGTTCGGGTCGGAAGGTGCTGTTCGTTGCGACTAAAAAACAGGCTCAGGAAATTGTTTCGGAAGAAGCACGTCGCCTGAAAATGCCTTATGTTACCGATCGTTGGCAGGGTGGTATGCTCACCAACTTCGCTACCATTCGGAAGTCGCTGAAAAAAATGCAAACACTTGACAAAATGCTGAAAGACGAGGAGACCGTCAAAAGTATTGCCAAGCGTGAGCGTTTGACCCGGATGCGTGACAAAGAAAAACTGGAGCGTGTGTTGGGCGGTATTGCCGACCTGACTCGTTTGCCAGCCGCTCTGTTCATTGTCGACGTAAAACGTGAACACATCGCCGTTGCCGAAGCACACCGTTTGGGTATTCCTGTATTCGCTATGTGCGATACAAACTCGAACCCCGAAGCAGTTGACTTCGCTATTCCAGCTAATGATGATGCTTACAAATCCATTGCTCTGATTACCCTTGCCATCGGTAAGGCTATCGAAGAAGGGCTAATGGAGCGCAAGCAAGATAAAGACGATCAGCGTATCCAGGAGGAAGAAGAAGCTAAGCGTGCTGAAGACCTTGCCCAGGCCCGTGCCGAAGGCGCTACTCAGCCAGAAGCCGAAGCGACGGAAGCTCCTGTTGCTGAAGATGAGCAGGAAGCATAAATGAGTTTACAGTTTCCAGTTCGCGGTTTTTAGTTGGTGAGCACGAACTTTTTTAATGCATAAATCAACCAAAAACTGTAAACCGAAAACTGTAAACTAAAAAATAGCCCGTAGCCAGCCGCTATGGGCTATTCCATTTCAACAGATAATTTTTTGATCACAAAATAACGTTTGGTAATTCAACTTACTAACAACCTTTATTATGGCAATTACTGCTGCTGACGTAAACAAACTTCGGCAAGAGACCGGAGCCGGTATGATGGACTGTAAAAAGGCCCTTACCGAAGCTGATGGCGATTTTGAAAAAGCAAAAGAGATTCTGCGGAAGCAGGGTCAGAAAATAGCTGACAAGCGAGCCGACAACACAACTGCCGAAGGCATTGTATTAGCTCATGTTAGCCCCGATGGTAAATCCGGTAAGGTAATTGCTCTGGCTTGCGAAACAGAACCAGTATCGAAGGTGGCTGATTTTCAGAACCTGGCGATGGCTGTTATGAGCACAGCGGTTACCACCGATGCAACCGATAAAGCTACGTTGCTGGCTACTCCTCAGGCTGATGGTCGTTCACTCCAGGACCACATCACCGACCTGATGGGTAAAATTGGCGAAAAGATCGATGTTGCCTCTTTCGAAATCGTCTCGGCAGATAAAGTGGTATCCTATATTCACTCAAACGGTAAGCTGGGTGTACTGGTTGGTTTGACCAATACCAACGGTACCGAAGTTGCCGAAGTAGGTCGCGACGTTGCTATGCAAATTGCGGCAATGAAGCCTGTAGCGCTGGATAAAGACGGCGTTGATGCTACTATCGTTCAACGTGAAATCGAAATCGGGAAAGAGCAGGCTCGTGCCGAAGGCAAACCTGAAGCAATGCTTGAAAAAATTGCAATGGGTAAACTGAACAAATTCTACAAAGAAAATACGCTGCTGAACCAGGAGTTTGTAAAAGATCCTTCCATTACGATCTCGCAACTTCTGGATAAAACCAGCAAGGGACTGACTGTATCGGCTTTCAAACGCGTAGCTATTGGGTAGTCGATTTAGCGCTTTACCTGGTTAATTGCTTGTATACCCAGCCATATGGCTGGGTATTTTTTATTATCTACGTCGTTGATCGTGTTATTATTTATACAATTTTAACCTTGAAGCTAACCTAAAAGTAGGTATTTTGTTGTAAAATTAGCTGGTATAGGATGTTAGGGCTACTAACAAAAAACAGTTCAAAATAGGATTGAAATAGACTGAAGATAGACTGAAAAGGTACTGGCAGAGCAACAATTTTTTTGGACTTTTACCAATTAAATTAATTGAAATAAAACGCATTTTATAAACCTATAAACACATAAAGTATATCTATTTGGATAATCTTTTTTCAGGATCAATTCGTAGCTGATATTTTATTAATATTGCCGTTTAAGTTGAGTTACTTTTTTAACGCTTTCTGGTCATAAGAGCCACCACCGTATAAAATGGAGCAATATTCGGACGAGGAGTTAGTTCGGTTATATGTCGACACGCAACGAAATATTTATTTCGAACGGCTATACGAACGCTATTGCGATAAAGTGTACAGGAAGTGTTTATCGTTTACAAAAGATCCTGTTCGGGCAGAGGATTTGACGCATGATATTTTCCTTAAACTGGTCATTAAACTCGGAAGTTTTCGTGAACAGGCGAAATTCTCTACCTGGCTATATTCAATCACGTATAACTATTGCACCGACCAGATTCGAACGCAGAATATGCGCAAAGAGGTGTATATGGAAGATGGATGGGAACGGCTAGATATACAGCAGGAAGATGATCTGGGCGATTTGGCAGAAATGGAAGCAAAGCAACTTGAGCGTGCCCTACACCAACTTCCTCCCGAAGAACAGTCGATGCTTCTGATGAAATATCAGGATGATATTAGCATTCGGGATATTGCCAATATAAACGGCCTGACCGAAAGTGCCGTGAAAATGCGCTTGAAACGATCACGAGATAAACTTCGTAAACATTACCTTGAAGGAGTTGTATTCTGGCTCCTACTGGCTATCAAAATGATACTTTCTATACGCTGGCCTTTTCGTTAATTAATCGGCATGGAAAACACAAACCCATTCAAGCAACTTGAGCCAGATGATCTTTGCCCTCCGCATTTAAAAACGGAGTTAGTATCTGAAATTGATCTGATCCGTAATGCCGTTACCGTTATAGACCTCTATATCGGCGATTTGTTTGCTTTAGCATCAGCACTTGTTAACCCACCTCATTTAACACCAGACGACACAAATCCTACCGTATGAATCAATTACCTGAACTGACCGAAATTATTCGGAATACATTTCAAACCCTCATCAATCAATTTGTTGAATTTGTCCCTCGTCTACTAGGTGCTATTGTCATCCTACTAATTGGTATTGGGTTTGCCCGATTGGTCGCTATGATCGTGCGCCGGGTACTGGGAAAAGTGGGGTTTGATAAAATCGGTAATCGCCTGAATGAAATTAGCATTATCAAGCAACTAAAAACAGAAATTAAGCTAAGCGAAATTATTGCTAAAGTTCTTTATTATTTCATTCTGCTGGTATTTATCAAAGCCTCTACCGAAAAGCTGGGTGTTGGAGCAATTACCGAGATGGTGGCTTCACTAATCAATTTTATTCCCAAACTGATTGCAGCCGCTATTATGTTGCAGGTGGGCGTGCTAATCGCCGATGCTTTACGGGCAGCCGTTATCAACGTATGTCAATCGTTTAATATTGCATCGGGTCGGTTACTAAGTATGATTGTGTTTATTTTCTTTTTAATTGTTACAGTTATTAGTGCCTTAGGGCAAGCGGGTATAAATACAGAATTACTTGAATCCAGCTTCAACCTCATTATTGGTGGAGTTATATTCGCCTTTGCTATCGGTTATGGCATTGCTTCCCGCGACTTGATGGCCAATATTATATCATCTTTCTACACGAAAAATAAATATAAAGAAGGTCAGGTTATTCAAATTGATGACGCGAAAGGTGAGATTATTAAAGTAGATACATTATCGTTAACCCTTCGTACAGGTCAAACTACTACGGTTATTCCTTTACAGACTTTGCAAATGAAAAAAGTAGAGGTTTTTGATAACGCTCCTGCTACTTAACGAAGTTACTCTGCCCCCCTTAAACAGTCTTAAGAGCCAATCAAGTTTTCAAAAGTTAATATGAAAAAATCTGCGCTCTGTATACTAATAACCGGACTTTCCCTGAACCAGGTATATGCCCAGGATTCGACTCGGGTAACCACCAATTTTAAAGATACCGTTGCGGTTAAGCCCGATACATCCTACTGGCAAAAATCATTTAGTGGAGGGGTCAATTTTAACCAGGCCTCTTTTAGTAACTGGTCAGGTGGCGGAGTTAATTCGGTGGCTCTTGGCGCTGTTGTAGCCGCTCGTGCGCTCTACGAAAGAGGGAAAACATCCTGGGATAATACGGCGGATCTACAACTAGGTTATGTAACGCAATTAGGTAATACCCGAAAAGCGGCTGACCAGATCATGATTATTTCAGTATTGGGCAAACAGATTGCGCCTAAGTGGGATTTGTTTGTTTCTGGAACCTTCAATACATTTTTTGCGCCGGGTTACCGCTACGATAAGCTTCCTTCCGACCAAACCAGGCTGAAAGTATCCAATTTTTTTGCGCCGGCTCAACTTACATTAGCTCTGGGTATAGCTTATAAACCGAATGACTGGTTCGCCCTCCGAATGAGTCCTATTGCCCCACGGCTTACATTGCTGGGTGATCAGAATGTGCGGGTACGCGAACAGGCAGATGGTACATTTGTGCCCGACCTCACCCAGAAAGCATACGGTGTTGATCCGGGAAAAAGCAGCCGAACCGAATGGCTGGCGTTTCAGTTACAAGCCGCCCTTAATCGTAATCTGACCGAAAACATTTCCATAAATACACGGTATCAGCTATTTACGGAATATTCCCATCTGGATAATATCAATCATCGGCTCGATCTGATCATAACTGCTAAAGCCAGTAGATACATCAGTACTACATTTGGACTGATTGCACTTTATAACAAAGACTTTAGCTCTAATTTACAAATCCAACAAACATTAGCCATCGGATTGGTATATAACATCAGTTCCTTCAAAAAGAAAAAAGACTCCGCAAAAGCCAGTGACCCTTTGCCGGGCAGATTTTGATTTACAGGAACTTTTATCTACTTTACTCTTCATAATTGCAATTAGTATATTCCAACCCAAAACTTAACCATTATGCTAAGTGAATTTAAAACCTTTATTGCTCAGGGCAACGTCATCGATCTGGCCGTTGGGGTTATTATCGGTGCTGCGTTTGGTAAAATTACGACGTCACTAGTTGAAGACATCATTAACCCGATTCTGGGGATTGTTTTAGGCGGAGTTGATTTCAGCCAAATGAAATACGTTCTTAAAGAAGCAGTTGGAACAACACCTGAAGTTGCTATTCGATACGGAAACTTCCTGAATACGATCATCCAGTTTTTGATTATAGCCTGGGTAGTTTTCCTAATTGTCAAGCTGGCCAATCGTGCACGGTTATCCAATTCGATGGAATCTAAATAATAAGATTTGTAGAGAAATTTAGTTGAAAAGCCCTGGCCCATAGCCGGGGCTTTTTCATTTATGTGTTACTTTGCTAAGCGTAAGTACTTGTTATGTCAGTGCAAAAAATAGTTATTCTAGGCGGGGGCGAAAGCGGTGTAGGAGCCGCTTTGCTGGCACAAGCTAAAGGCTTTGGTGTCTTTTTGTCGGATAAAGGCGCCCTCAAAGAGAGCTACCGAACAGCTCTTCAAACGGCGCAGATCCCATTTGAAGAAGGAAAACATACCGAAGAGCTCATTCTGGATGCTACTGAAGTCATAAAAAGCCCAGGTATTCCCGAAACAGCCCCTCTCGTGCAAAAGCTTAGAGCGCAGGGAACGCCCGTAATTTCAGAGATTGAATTTGCCGCCCGTTACACACGCGCTAAACTGATCGGTATTACAGGTAGCAACGGCAAAACGACGACGACGCTGCTAACGTATCACTTACTTAAAACCGCTGGTTTTAATGTGGGGCTGGCTGGTAATATAGGCGATAGCTTCGCTGAACAGGTCATTACCGATCGCTTCGACTATTTTGTACTCGAACTTAGCAGTTTTCAACTGGATGACATGTACAATACCCATCTCGATGTTATGGTGCTGCTCAATATCACCCCTGACCATCTGGATCGGTACGGCTATAACTTCCAGAATTACGTTGATTCTAAATTTCGAATACTTCAAAATGCGCGGCCAGAGGACGACTTTATCTTTTTTGCCGAGAGTCAACCCATTCTGAACGAGTTCGCGAAACGGCACCCAGATGTAAATCGGTTACCCGTTTCGTTGCAAAAGGCAGTTTCGCCCGGCGGCTACCTGGAAAACGGACAGCTAATTTCCGCAACTAAGAATACGTCATTTACTATAGCTCAGGCTGATACTCCTTTGCGGGGACCACATAACGCCATAAACATGCTATCGGCCATGTTAGCCGCGCAGTCAGTTGGCGTCTCAAATGAAGCACTGACACAAGGGCTTAAAACGTTCCAGAATGCGGCCCATCGACTTGAGCCGGCAGGAACGATTCATGGTGTACAGTTCATCAACGACTCAAAAGCCACTAATGTCGATTCGGTTTTCTATGCCTTGTCGAGTATGGATGCACCAACGGTCTGGATAGCAGGCGGTTTAGACAAAGGCAATGACTATAGCCAGTTAGATGAATTGGTGAAACAGCGTGTAAAGGCCCTGATTTGCCTGGGCATTGATAACCATAAACTCATCGATTATTTCGGCTCGAAGCTCCCAACTATTTATGAAACCCAATCCGTTACGGATGCCGTTGCGAAGGGACTGGAATTAGCGCAACCAGGCGAAGTAGTCCTTTTATCCCCCGCTTGTGCAAGTTTTGATCTGTTTAAAAATTACGAAGATCGCGGTAATCAGTTTAAAGCCGCCGTTCAAAAGTTACTATAGCCTAGATGATGTAGGGTAAATGCACCGTCAGCCTATCTCATCCCTAATACACCATACATTACAAAAACATGGCCCTACGTGAATGGATTCGAACGCATCTGAAAGGTGACCGCCAAATTTGGTGGATCGTCTTGTATTTGTCAATCATGAGTGTTTTGGTTGTTTATAGTGCAACAGGCACTAAAGCGTTCCGGGAACTCGATGGGAATACCGAAATCTTCCTACTCAAGCATGGATCGTTGTTGCTGATTGGGCTGGCCTGCACCTATTTTGCCCATAAGATCAACTACGTCTATTACGCCCGACTGTCTAAATATGGTCTCTGGCTATCCGTCCCTTTGCTGATATGGGCCTATTTTAAAGGCTCTACCTTGAATGATGCATCGCGCTGGGTAACGATTCCGATCATTAACCAGACGTTTCAGCCGTCCGATTTAGCCAAACTGGCTCTTATTTCTAATCTGGCGGCTATGCTGGCTAAGAGGCAGCGGTTCATGAATGATCCAACGGTTCTGTTCAATCTGATCCTCTGGATTGGTCTTATCTGCTCGCTCATTATCCTCACAAACACATCGACAGCACTTTTGCTAGGTGCCACCTGCTTTCTGCTGATGTACATTGGGCGGGTACCCGTTCGGTATCTTGGCTACATGATAGCCGTGTGCGTTTTATTTGGCGGAATTGCTTTGGCAGCCGGGCAACGGTTGGGTACAGCCGTTAATCGAGTCAAAAGCTTTTCGGACTCCGACACCATTCTGTATCAGGTAGAACAGTCGTATATAGCGCTGGCCAATGGTGGATTAACGGGTCAGGGACCCGGCAATAGTCACCAGCGAAATACCCTACCCAATCCCTTCTCCGATTTCATTTACGCCATTATCGTTGAAGAATACGGACTGCTGTTAGGAGGCATTCCAGTCGTACTGGCTTATCTATGGTTTTTATGGCGAGGCATGAAAACGCTTCAAAAAGCGACCCGACCGTTTGGTGGATTGCTCTCAGCAGGCTTGACATTTAGCATTGTTTTTCAGGCCTTTGCCAGTATTTGTGTAGCTATTGGTATGGCCCCCGTAACGGGCCAACCGTTACCTTTGTTAAGTATGGGCGGCACTTCCTTGATATTCACAGGCTTAGCCATTGGCATTGTCCTTAGTGTCAGCCGTGAGGAAGCCGATGAGAGTCGAATTTAAACAGTACGGTTTACAATCAATCGAATGAAAGTAATTATCAGCGGAGGTGGAACCGGCGGCCACATTTACCCAGCCATTGCCATTGCCAACGAGCTAAAAGCCATCGACCCCTCTACAGAGATTCTGTTTGTAGGAGCCGAAGGCAAAATGGAAATGGAGAAAGTTCCCCGTGCTGGCTATAAAATAGTCGGGTTACCTGTTGTTGGCATTAAGCGCGAGCTTACTCTGGAAAATCTTGGATTTCCTGTCAAACTGGGTAGAAGTTTATTGAAGGCCCGCCAGATCGTTCGTGATTTCCAGCCCGATGCCGCTGTTGGCGTAGGTGGCTATGCGAGTGGACCACTACTTTTAGCGGCTTCCCTTAAAGGCGTACCTACGCTTATCCAGGAACAAAACTCGTATGCTGGTCTGACCAATAAAGTATTGGCTCGCTGGGCCAAACGCATCTGCGTTGCCTATCCTGATATGGAAGCCTTCTTCCCAGCCGAAAAACTGAGTATAACGGGCAATCCGGTACGAAGCGATATTCAATTTGCCGATCAGCAGCGAGAAGCTGGACGAACACTGTTCAATCTGGAGGCTAGTCGGCCAACCTTACTGATTATTGGGGGTAGTCAGGGAGCAAGAACCATCAATGAGAGCATAGAAGGGGGCTTACAGCGTTTTGTTGAAGCGGGGGTGCAGGTTATCTGGCAAACAGGGCCCGGATTCATTGAGCGGGCAAAAACCGCTGCTGCCGCAACGGGCTCGCCCCTGATCAAAGCCTACGACTTCATTTACGAAATGGATAAAGCCTACGCCGTTGCCGATGTTGTGGTATCGCGGGCAGGGGCTCTATCTGTATCAGAATTGTGCCTGGTAGGCCGGCCCGCCATTCTGGTACCGTTTCCGGCTGCCTCCGAGGATCACCAAACCAAAAATGCGATGAGCCTGGTAGACCATAAAGCTGCTCTGCTGGTAACCGATAAGGCCGCTCGTGAACAGTTGGTAACTGCCGCACTGAACTTACTGAACGACCCAATGCAACAAACTCAGTTGAAAACGCAAATCAAAACATTAGCGAAACCCAATGCCGCCCGCGACATTGCGAATGAAGTAATTAAGTTGGCAGGATCAACTTCCAGCCAGACCCATTAAATTTAGTTTATAAGACCAGGCTAACGTCTGGCCAGGATAACGATGACTTTAGATCAATTCAAATACATTTATTTTCTCGGTATTGGTGGGATCGGTATGAGCGCACTGGCGCGTTGGTTTCGTATTAACGGCTATACAGTAGCCGGTTATGACCGAACTCCAACAGCACTGACCGACGCCCTACAGGCAGAGGGTATTGCAATTCATTTTACGGAAGATGTAGCGCAAATACCCGCTGCGTTTCTGGAGAATCCAACCCAGACTCTCGTCATTTTTACACCGGCTATTCCCAGTACTCATCTGGAGTACATCTATCTGACGGAAAAGCGATTCATCTTACAGAAACGCTCGCAGGTGCTTGGTCTGCTGGCGGGCCAAATGACTACGATCGGTGTAGCGGGTACGCATGGAAAAACGACAACCTCCTCGATGGTTACGCATATCTTACGCGATGCGGGCGTGAACTGTGCGGCTTTTCTGGGCGGCATTACCGCTAACTACGGCACCAACTTCCTGCTCAACGAACCCGCCGACGACCTGCGTTCGGTTATTTGTGTGGTTGAAGCGGACGAATTCGACCGATCGTTTTTAACTTTATTTCCAACGTATGCGATCGTCACCTCCACAGATGCCGACCATCTGGACATCTATGGGGCGCATGAAGCGGTGCTTGCATCGTTTGGGATGTACGTTAGCCAGATTGAAGCCGATGGTGTTTTGTTTATGAAAACCGGTTTGTCATTGGCCAATAAAACAAAAGCAGCCGTTCGAGAGTACTCTTTACAAACGGGAGATTATTACAGCCAGAATCTGCGGATCGAGCAAGGCTCGTTTATTTTCGATCTTGTCTATCCAAATGGAGTTATTTCTGATATTCAGCTACTAGTTCCTGGATTTCATAACGTGGAAAATGCAGTGGCGGCTGGCGCGGTTGCCCTGGAAGTTGGCGTATCTCCCGATGCCATCCGTTCTGCTCTGGCTACGTACAAGGGAGTTCGTAGGCGGTTTGAATACATCCTCAAAACAGATACAGCTATTCTGATTGACGACTACGCCCATCACCCTGCCGAGGTAAACGCATTTCTGTCGTCGGTAAAGGCCCTGTATCCCGACCGCGAAGTGACGGTAGCGTTTCAGCCGCACCTGTTTAGCCGCACCCGCGACTTTGCCGATGGCTTCGCCGAAAGTTTGTCACTAGCCGATAACGTTATTCTGCTTGACATCTACCCAGCCCGTGAATTACCCATAGAAGGCGTAACCTCTGATTTGATTTTTCAGAACGTACACTCGAAAAGCAAACAGAAATGCACCAAAGACGAATTGATTGACGTTGTGCGAAAAATGAAACCTTCCTTACTTGTAACCGTAGGGGCTGGTGACATAGATCAACTGCTTCCGGCATTAAAATCGACACTAAGCAACCAATAGATAAAAATATTGGAGAAACAATTGAGCTTATTTACAGATGTTTTCTACCTTTAAATCATCCAAAAAGTGGTTGTTGGCCTTTGGAGGACTGCTTAGTCTGTTTGGACTCATTGCATTCACCGAAATTCAGCATGGGCAGAAACATGTTCGGAACGTTATCGTTCAGATTGACCAGATCGATAACCACCGGTTTCTGACCAGACGTGATGTGATGGGCTACCTGACAAACGGGGGTGCTGATCCAATTACGGGCAAGAATTATGCCGATGTCAATTTGCAGCAATTGGAAAAGCGGCTAAAACAACATGGATTGGTGAAGAACTGTCAGATTTCTCGTGACTTGTACGGCGATTTACTGGTTGTGATCGAACAACCCAGGCCCCTAGCCCGATTAGTGGTGAATGGCGATGGTGTCCAGCCTGTTTCTGGCCAGTATATTAGTGAGGAAGGGCGTTTTTTCCCGATTTCTATGAACTACTCAGCCCGAGTTCCGGTTCTTACCGGCAATTACTTTGCCCAAAACCGTTCTCTGGCGAGTGAACGAAATAGACCGTTGCTGGAGCTGTTGAAACGAATCCATGATGATCCATTTTGGCAGGCACAGATTGCAGAGCTATCCGTTGATCCACAAGGCAACATCACAATGTGGCCGCAAATGGGTAACCACAAAATAGAATTTGGGCCGCCTACCGAATTAGATGCTAAATTTAGAAAATTAAAAATAGTATATACCGACGTTTTACCCGCTAAAGGTTGGGATCGCTACAGCCGGATAAACGTTGAGTACCGAAATCAAATTGTTTGCGAATGACTAAGACGGGCATGGACGAGAAAATTGTAGTAGGTCTGGACATCGGCAGCACCAAAGTATGCGCCGTGGCTGGGCGGTTGATACGGAATAATAAAGAACAGGAAACGCTCGAAGTGCTGGGCGTAGGCGAAACAAATCTGACTGATGGTGTAGCCAAAGGGTCGGTTGTTAATGTCAATAATACGGTCAATGCTATTCGGAGAGCCATTCATGAGGCTTCTAATCAATCGAATCTCGACATTCATTTAGTCAACGTTAGCTTTAGTGGGTCTCATGTTACTTCGGTAAAATCAAGTGGTAGTATTACCCGATCGTCTTCGGGCGATGAAGTACAGGTTGAAGACATCGATCATCTGCTGAACGATATGTACCGCACGTCCATTCCGGCCGACAAGGAAATTATCCATGTGCTGCCGATGGATTTTGTGGTCGATACCGAAACGAATATCAACCAGCCCGTTGGCCGGAATGGCGTAAAGCTTGGTGCTGATTTTCAACTTATTACGGCCCAGGCCAATGCAGCCCGCAACATTCGCAAATGCATTACCCGCAATAACCTGGCGCAGGATACCATGATGCTTTCGGCACTGGCATCGGGCTTGGCTGTACTTACCGACGAAGAGAAATATGCCGGTGTTGCCCTGGTTGATATTGGCGGTGGAACCACCGAAATGGCAATCTACTACCGAAACGTGCTACGTCATGTGGCTGTCTTTCCGTGGGCTGGCAACAGTCTGACGTCGGATATTCAGGCAGGCTGTAAAATTCTGCCTAATCAGGCCGAATTATTGAAAAAGAAATTTGGGAATGCAAACCCTGGCGAGTACAACCTGAATGAGGTTGTAGCCGTACCTGGCTTAAGTAATCGCAAACCGAAAGATGTACTACTGAAAAATGTTGCCGTCATCATTGAGGATCGGCTACGCGAAATAGCCGCCCTGGTACAGGCCGAAATTATTCGTTCAGGCTATGATGGCAAACTCCTGGGAGGTATCGTATTAACTGGTGGGTCTGCATTGATTCCAGGTGTAGAGCAAATTTTTGGACGGGTAACGGGCATTGAAGAAGTACGCGTAGGGTATCCCGAACATCTTGAACCGAACGGAAGGGCCGATCTGGTAGGCGATCCAGCACATGCCACTGCTGTAGGGCTGGTTTGGGCTGGTTATAAAACTATCGATAACCGCATCTCCTTCATCACTGACCCTAATCGGCTGTTTAAAGAGGACGAGAATCAGCCGATTCACACCCATAACGGAACAACAGGTGGGCATGGAAGTACTAACGGGCATACGACAACAGGCGGTTACGGTACGTCGCATGGTGGACGAGTTACCCAGAAAGTACCCGATAAAACACCTGACCCCGAACCGTCTAAAGACGAAGGGGGTTTGATTGGCTGGTTACGAAAACTAACCCGCCCAATCAGAGGCAACGAAACCGATCCTTATTAAGTCTGCATCCATTGGTTGCCAGTAACGGAATCGGCGATATGAAGTGTAAAGAAATGAATAGATACTCCAACCCACACGATGAATACTCAAGGCTATAGATTCGAAATGCCAGACGACAACCCGGTTATTATCAAGGTTGTTGGGGTGGGCGGCATGGGCGGAAATGCCGTCAAGCACATGGATAAAATGAAAATGCAGGATGTCAGTTTTGCTGTTTGCAATACAGACCGCCAGGCACTCATGAGTAATCCTGTGAAAACGAAGCTGCAATTGGGCGACGGACTGGGTGCGGGTACGGAATCGAAAGCGGGTGAAGATGCCGCCCGTGCCAGTATCGAAGAAATTGAGAATTTGCTGGCACCACCGACCAAAATGGTATTCATTACCGCTGGTATGGGCGGTGGTACAGGCACAGGTGCAGCTCCAGTAGTTGCGGAAGTAGCCCGAAAAATGGGCTTACTGACTGTAGCTGTCGTTACGGCTCCTTACTGGTACGAAGGTACCGATAAAAAAGAGCAGGCACGCGTCGGTATTGAACGGCTAAAAGATAGCTGTGATACCGTACTTGTTGTTTTGAATGACAAGTTGGCTGAGCTGTATAGCGAACTTACCTGGACCGAAGCCTATGCCCATGCCGATGATGTGCTCGCGAATGCGGTAAAAAGCATCGCCGAAATTATCACGACTCAGGGTGATATTAATGCTGACTTTGCCGACGTAAAGAAAGTGTTGGAGGGAGCCGGTCAGTCGGTAATGGGTTCAGCCGAAGCCGCTGGCGAAGATCGAGCCATCCGCGCTATTGAAGCGGCCTTGAACTCTCCGCTTCTGAATGACCATGATATTCGCGGTGCCAAACGAATTCTGCTAACCATTTCGTCGAGTAAGGATCATGCCATGAAACTGAAAGAGCAAATGGCCATTTCCGAACACGTTGCCCGGAAAATCCAAAGCGAAGCCAAGATGTTTAAGTTTGGGGCTATTACCGACGAAAATCTTGGCGAAAAGCTACGGGTAACAATCATTGCAGCTGGCTTCGACGGAACAGGTGATTTACTAGATAAACTTGGCAACCCGGCAGGCGTAGTTTCAGCCGATGCGGCTGAACAGGACAAAAAGCTTGATACAACCAGTTCCGATGATACCAGTAAAAATCCAGAAGCGCTTGTAGGCGATCAGCCAGATGGAATTGGACATCAGGATGCTACTGAAAAAGAAGAGCTGGTACTGGCAGGCAGCGATGATGACGATACTGATCCTGTCCCTACAGGGAATTCGAAATCCGATGAGATTCATACGCCAACGGTCGGTTATAACGGAGGTACCACCATTGTTCGCCCAGACCCGCCTGTGTTTGTCGATCCTTTCAAAGACGATTCGGACGTTGACATTCTGGAACTGGATGAAGAACGGCCCGACGATACCGATTTAATCAAACGAATGGTAGAGGCTTTTGTGAAAGGACAGTACTTAGCTAGCGACCTGGACCGGCCAGCGTTCGAGCGGAATAAAACGGTTCTTTACTCGATCCCTTTACTGGCTGAACAGGATTTCGTTCGCTCAAAACTAAACGACTAGCTACAATAAACACGTTCTTTTTGCAGCAGAGGCTCACATGGGCCTCTGTTTTTTTATCGTCTATGGAAATTACCTACACCACCGTAAAAAATGAACTACTGGCGCTGGCCCAGCCCGAACGGGCTATTCTGGTAGCTCGATTCTTTAAAACGGCTCCAGGGCAATATGGTGAAGGCGATCAGTTCCTAGGCTTATCGATGCCGAAACAACATGAAATCGCGAAACGATTCAAAGCGCTTACCCTATCAGAAACAGAACGTTTGATCCGCGACCCGTACCACGAATGCCGCATGGTGGGCTTATTGATTTGGGTAGAACAAGTCAAAAAAGCGGGGCCTGTTCAACGGACGGAGATTATAGAACGCTATCTGGCCAACCGGAAATACATCAACAACTGGGACCTGGTCGACGTTACTTGTCCGCATATTGTTGGCCAGCCGCTTTTACAGGATGATCGGTCGATTTTGTACGATCTGGCTCATGAAGATCATCTTTGGAGCCAGCGTATCGCTATCGTATCCACTCTGGCTCTGATTCGAAAAGGGCAGTTTAGTGATACCTTCGCTATTGCCGAAATCCTTTTATCGCACAAACACGATCTGATTCATAAAGCCATAGGCTGGATGCTACGGGAGGTGGGTAAGCGCAATATTGATGCATTGGAAGAGTTTCTCCATGATCATGTGCGCGAAATGCCACGTACCACCCTCCGCTATGCGATCGAACGCTTCGACCCCACCCGGCGCAAGTATTATCTGGCTTTGTAAACCAGAAGTCGGTGGCCAATAACTCCTCCCGGATTATCAACCTCCGACTTTATGCCGCGCATGAGACTATCGCATCATCTTGTTCAGTTTACCCGATGCCTGCATAGTATTCATTTTCTTCATCATCTTCCGCATTTCGTCAAACTGCTTCAGCAGATTATTAACTTGCTGAATACTGGTGCCACTACCAGCCGCAATGCGTTTCTTCCGGCTACCGTCGATCATATCGGGACGCTGCCGCTCAATAGGCGTCATGGAGCTGATAATAGCCTCAATCGGTTTGAACGAATCGTTATCAATATCAAGGTCTTTAATCATCTTGCCCATACCCGGAATCATACCGAGCAGGTCTTTCACGTTACCCATCTTTTTGATCTGCTGCAACTGCGACAGGAAATCGTCGAAGTCGAACTGATTCTTCCGCATCTTGGCATTGATGCGACGGGCCTCTTCTTCATCAAACGCTTGCTGTGCACGTTCTACCAGCGAAATAACGTCGCCCATACCCAGAATCCGGCTGGCCATCCGATCAGGGTAGAACACGTCGAGGGCTTCCATTTTTTCGCCCGTACTGATAAACTTGATCGGCTTGTTAACAACCGTTTTGATCGAAAGAGCCGCTCCTCCGCGGGCATCGCCATCGAGTTTGGTCAACACAACGCCATCAAAATCGAGCCGCTCATTGAAGGTCTTGGCCGTATTAACGGCATCCTGCCCCGTCATGGAGTCGACGACAAACAGCGTTTCGGTTGGTGCAATCGCTTTCTTAACGGCTTCGATCTCCTGCATCATAGCCTCGTCAACAGCCAGACGGCCTGCCGTATCGACAATTACAATGCGCTTACCCGATTTTCGAGCCAGCTCAATCGCATTTTTAGCAATTGCCACCGCGTTTTTATTCTCTGGCTCCGCGTATACATCCACACCAACCTGTTCGCCCAGCACTTTTAGCTGATCGATAGCCGCCGGGCGATAAATATCAGCCGCCACCAGCAGTACATTACGGCCCTGTTTTTTCAGGTACGAAGCCAGCTTCCCCGAAAAAGTTGTCTTACCTGACCCTTGTAAACCAGCTATCAGGATCACTGCCGGATCACCCTTGATGTTGATACCCTGTGCTTCGCCCCCCATCAACTCGGTCAGTTCTTCCTGAACAATTTTAACGAAGAGTTGGCCTGGCTCAACCGAGATCAACACTTTCCGATCAAGTGCTTTATCACGAATTCGATCGGTAATGTCTTTAGCCACTTTATAGTTTACATCGGCATCCGTAAGTGCCCGACGAACTTCTTTTATGGTAGCCGCTACGTTGATTTCGGTAATGCGGCCCTGGCCCTTAAGGGTCTTGATTGCTTTATTTAGCTTATCCTGAAGATTCTCAAACATGCTCCTAAATCTCACTCCGGTCTGTACCGGCTTGTTTTAAAATGGTGTAAAATATGCCTTTCGCCATATTTCGATTCCCATGCAAGACTTGTTTGATGGGAATACCGATTATCTGCTACAAAGATAACAGTTTCCGACAGGCAATGATTACCAAACTGTTATTGGTGATGCGTATCTTGGGCTCCAATGCCTGTCAAGTCCGTTTTCAGCCTGCTTTGTAGCACAATATTTTTTTGGCATTATAGTTGATAAGGGAGTAACAGACCCTTTTCCCAACCCATGTAATTCGATTCTATGAGGTAACTCTACTCGTTTTAACCCCTTTAACCAGTACCTCATGAAATCTTCGATGCCTTACGCAGCCCGCTGCCTGGCGGTTGCCTGCCTGTTAGCCTGCCCATTTGTATCATCAGTTGCAGTGGCTATGCCACAATGCACGACATCAGTACTGTTGGATAAACCGGCCGACACTGCTTCTTCGGTAACCCGCACATCCGCTTCAAAACCCGAATCGCCTGCTTCAATAGCTACGTCTAAAGACCAGAAAGGTCATGATAAACAAACCATTAGTCGATGTTGGAAACGGATTATGGGTATGGCACGCGAAGTAAGTCATGCGCATCGGAATAACAAATAACTAAGCCGATACCATTTCTGAAGGCTCAGTCGACAATCCGGCTTCCTGAATAAAGGTTTTCAAGAGCTGTTGATAAGCCTGAATTTGGTCTGTACAATACGATGCACTCCATCCTAATTCGTCGGCCATTATACGCGCCACGATTGGAGCGAGTTGGATAGTTAACTGCCAGTCAGAAAGCTCAACGCGCCATCGACGGGCCAGTACATCACGAAGCGTCATAGCCATTTCTTCGCGTACCTGATAAACGACTTCGGCTTGCAGATAGGGCTGGTTTTCTACTAATTTTTGCCCCAGCGCAGGTTGATGCTCGATGATTGTGCCGAGGAGACTTACCCGGCTTCCGTACGTTCGCATCAGATGCTGACATACGTCGGCTGGAAGGTTAAACGTAGCCTGTAACTGCTGCCAGTCATCGAAACGATAAGACTCGCCACCGACCAGATAAGCGGTTTCAGTACGACTCGGCACGGACTTGTTCAACAACGCTCCCACCCGGTCAATAGCATCCTGTGCCATCAGGCGGTAGGTTGTCCATTTACCACCGAGCAGGCTGAGCAAACCCGATGTAGCATCATATTCTACCTCATGGTCGCGCAGCAAGGTCTTCGTATCGGCCCGACTGCTCACAATCAATGGGCGAATGCCACCAAAGCCAGCCTGTATCTGTGACCGCTCGGGCATTTTGGCCAGATAAGGTCGAACCGTTTCCAGCAGGTAATCCACTTCATCAGGCTCCAGAAGTGGCTCCCGCGATAAGCTATCGTAATCGTTATCGGTTGTCCCGACAAACACTTTACTGCCAAACGGAATCGCAAAGATCACACGTCCATCGGCCGTTTTAGGAATTAATACGGCAAAATTGCTGTCCAGCGTTTCACGCGGAAGCACAATATGGACACCCTTGCTGGGCCGGATGCGTTGTTCGAGTTCAGGGTTAGCCAATAACCGAATCGCGTCGGCAAAAGGCCCTGTACAATTCAGAAACACCGTCGCTTTTACCTCGACCGTTTCGCCGGTAATCTGATCCTTTACCAAGGCCGTTGTGATGCGTCCCGCCTGCCGACCGAAATCCGTAACGGCGGCATAGTTCACAACCACAGCGCCTGCTTCGTCGGCAGTATGTGCCAACGCCAGCGCATAGCGGGAATCGTTGAACTGACCGTCATAATAAAGCACAGCACTATGCATCTTCTGGCTAAGCTTTGGACTTTTTTCCAGTGCCTGTACCCGACTCAGCCACTTGCCTTTCGGAAATGCATCGTGGCCCGAAATAAGGTCATAAAGCGTTAGGCCGATGGTCATGTACATCCCTTCGAACCAACTAAAAACGGGCGTAAGAATAGCCAGCGGATGAGCCAGATGGGGCGCATTACGAATCACTGTCCGACGCTCGGCCAAACCATGACGTACCTGCTTCAACTGAGCCAAATCAAGTTTTTTGATAGCTTGCTCCAGATAACGGACACCTCCATGAATCAATTTGGTAGATCGGGAAGAGGTTTCACTGGCAAAATCCCCCCGGTCAACCAGCGCAACGCGGTAGCCTCTCAGCGCAGCGTCGAACGCAGCACCTGCTCCGCTAGCGCCTGCCCCGATAATACAAATGTCGAATGTTTCCTGCTTCAGCCGCTCCCAGTTTTTTGTCCGCTTCATGTTGTAAAGATAAAGTAATTAGCGGAGTAGTATAGTGAAAGTGGGAGTCTGGAGTATATCAATTACAGTAAGTTAATGTAGGATATACGAACTCTACGATTCATGGCAGTACACATCGCACTCGCTTATCCTGAGAAACTACGCCCCATTCGGCTAAAGAAGCCGCTGCGACCACCGGATGGGCGGGTGGTGCGTGTGACGCGCGAACTACGAACATTTTCGCTCACGTGCCTTGACCGATTATACAAACCGGTGTTTGCATAAACACCCGAACTGTAGCGACGTTCGTACTCGTCGTAGCGGGGAGCAGTTGAGCGACCCAGCATGTAGCCCAGGCTTCCCCACAGTAAAGCGTTCGCTAAACCATTATGGTGATGCGCATGATAGGCACTCGGGTTATTCAGATAGGTACGGGTTGACTCGTCATTCTCAACCAGTCGTTTGGCAGCATCAACACTTAATGTATCCCGATGACCGTCGAAATAACTCACAATGGCCCCAGCCTGACCAGGATTGGCCTGCACTTCGTCGGTAATTTTAAAATTTCCGGGAGAGGTTTCGGTAATGTATGTCCGTACACCCTGCTGAAAGCGCGTTTCCGTTTGCTCTTCGGAACGACTGTTTCCGCAGCTTTGGAGCACAGCAGCCCCATTAAGCAGTGCTAGGGTAAGCGTAGTACTAAGGGTAATATCTTTAACGCGCCGAAGAACGGCATGCCGGCGAAGGGGTGTCATAGCCTGATTTAGTGATAATTGACCGCTAAGCTATACCACCTGTGCGAGGGTTACAACTGAATAAGGATGAACTGTTAGTAAGGGTTACTTAACGGTTGCTAGAACGGACGGTACTTCGTTCCGAACAAAATGGCGATACCTGCCGAAGCACTGACCACATTCACCGTCCGATCGCTGCTGAACGTAGCACTTTCGGGACGGCTCGTACCACTGGTAGTAGTTGATGTCACGTTATCAAACGTAAACGCAGCCTGACTATAATCGGCGTTAAGTAGCACAGCCGTATTCAATCCCAGTCGATACCGTAACGACAGTCCTCCGCCATAAGCCATCGCTGTACTTTGCGAACCCGTGGTCTTTACCGACATTTCCGAACGCCCAACCAGCCCGGCAACCGATGTATTGGGCAATACCGCCAGCGCCCGGCCTGCCAACAAACGGGCATCGACCGAAAAACGTCCGCCCATTGGCAATGACACATAAGGCCCAGCCATAACCGTCATAACCGACCAGTTATCGGCTTTTGCAGTCCAATTGCTTGAATTGCTCTGTGATATTGCGCTGAGCATAGCGCCTGTATTGACCGAATTACGATGTTGCTCTCCCCGAATCATCAGTCCAACTGGGCCAGCAATCCGATACCCGGCCGACACGTTAAAGGCAAAACCTTCACCGGCCATGCAAGCCTGACCGTCGGTTGGCGAGCAACTGGCAAACCGCCCAACCGGTACACTGGCACCCGCAGATGCAGCAAAAAAACCTTTTTTATCCTGATGCGATAAAATAAACGTCTTCTGGCAAAAGGAAGCGGTAGTCATTCCAGCCGCTATTACGGTTAAGAAGAGCTTTTTCATAGCCAATTTGTTACTGATAAATGCTAGTTAGTATCTTGTCAGACCACTAAACAAATACAGTGCCAAATTGGTGAAGGAGCGTATGATTGAGCGATTGAGTGAAAAAAGCTGACGCGTCCTCTTCACTCTTTCACTCTTTCGCTCTTTCGCTCTTTATCCATTGCCAGATACACCCCATTCGTCCAGCCGAAGCCATCCTGATTGGGGTATTCACCGCCACCTGTGGTTAAAGCGGCATCGACCACGTTATATTTTTCCATCATTTTACCGGTAGCCCGGAATACTTTGTCGTTCAAGGCCAACCACCGATCGCGGCCTTCATTAGCGGTCTCAGTAAATCCATAGTTAATTAGCCCCTGATAAACAACCCATTGCAATGGTGCCCAGCCATTTGGCCAATCCCACTGCTGGCCCGTCTGACTAAGCGTAGTAACCCAACCACCAGCCTGTAGGAAATCGGCTTTAAGGCGATCATGGACCCGGCTGGCCTGCTCTGGGGTAGCCAGCTTGAAAAATAATGGGAAGGCACCAGCCAGTGTCAGCGCATCCGTCTGGCGACCTTTTACGAAGTCGAAATCGTGAAAAAAGCCGGTTTCCTCGTTCCAGAATGTTTGCTGAATGGCTTTCTCGCGCGCTTTGATCAACGGGTCATAGTCATCATAGGCCATTTTCCAATCGCCCATCCGAAGAGCAGCATTATGCAGAGTTACTTCAAGTTGCCAAAGCAGGCAATTTAGATCGACGGAAATAATACTGGCGGTATCGATCAAAGCCAGTGTTCGTTGGTCCGTAAACCAGCGGCTACTGAAATCCCAGCCCGATTCGCAGGCCGCCCGGATGTGATTGTACAGCGCTTCGGGATGAACACCCAAAGGAGTCGCTTCTTCCGTTAGCTCGATTTCCTGCCGATAGGCTTCAGGCCGTGGTGTTGGCGTATCGTCCCAGTACCGGTTCAGTAGCCGATTGCTGGATAAGCGCACGACTCGCTTACGAACAGGTTTGGCGTCGGTCAATTCCCGCTGGCCATCCATCCAGAATTCGTATTCGCGACGAAGCTGTTTTGAATACGTCTTCAGCGTGTCGTTGCCATCAATTTTCGCCAGCAGATTGACCATTAAGGAAAAGTAGGGGGGCTGCGATCGACTCAAAAAGTATGTCCGGTTTCCATTGGGTATGAATCCTAAGGTATCGATCAGGTACGCAAAATTATCGAGCATAGCCCGGATCAACTTGACCTGTGCTTCACCCGATTCTTTCAGACCTAGCATGGTAAAGTAGCTATCCCAATAGAAAATTTCCCGAAAACGGCCACCCGGCACCACATACGGATGTGGCAGCGGCACCCGAGAACTACCTTTCACGTGCACATCCTCGGGACGGGTAAGTCGGTTCCACAGTCGATTGATGTGTTCGGTTGTAGTGACGGTAGTATCGCTGACGTAATTATCTGCCAATTTCTGCGGAACAACGAAATAGGCATGAACAAACGCACTCAGGTCGAAGCCGGGCTTACCTTTTTCAGCTTCGTATAAAGTAACTAAATCTGTTGGTGACAACGTCGGCACACAGTCTACAAACGTTTTAGAATCGGCAAAGACGTGACCTAACTGGACATCGCGAAACAAATTGCCAAATACTACATCGGGAGATTGGGGAAACAACGCAGGTGCCAAAGCAAATGGGAGAAAGTTTCAAAATCGTAACCAAAAAGCGGCTGCTTTGCCATGATCGCAAACCAGTTATGGAAGCAAAAATGCAAAAAGCGCAACTTATACGGGCAAAAATAATACAAATAAACTCGTATGTTTATGATTTAGAACTCGTTAACCACCGTAATTCGATGAGCCACTGGCGTATTAAACTCTCGCTTCTTCTTAACTACTTCGTTTTTGCTATTCTTCTCAACAGTGTTGGTACAGTCATTTTGCAGGTTCAGAACAACTATGGGGTGTCGGAATCAGCCGCCAGTGTGCTCGAAGCATTTAAGGATTTAACCATTGCTATCGTCTCCTTTCTGGTTGCTTCCTACATCACACGGATCGGCTATAAACGAGCGATGCTGGTTGCGCTGGGTATGGTTACGCTGGCTTGCCTGCTGATGCCGCAGGTTCCGGCTTTCTGGACAACTAAGCTACTTTTTGCGGCAACCGGAGCGGGCTTTGCGCTCATCAAAGTATCGATCTTTGCTACCATTGGCCTGGTTACCAACGACTCAAACGGGCACGCCAGTTTCATGAATTTTCTGGAATCCTTTTTCATGATTGGCGTATTATCAGGCTATTTTCTATTCACTCTTTTTGTCGACGACTCCAACTTAAAGTCAACGGCTTGGCTGAATACCTATTATGTGCTGGCCGGAATTGCCTTACTGGCCTTTTTACTGCTTCTGATTACCCCGATTGATGAATCAAGAGTTCGCCAGGAGGTGGCCCGGACGCTGGCCGAAGATTTGGGCGATATGCTTAGTCTGGCTATTAGACCCGTTGTACTGGTTTTTATCATTACCGCCTTTACCTACGTACTGATGGAGCAGGGTATCATGAGTTGGTTACCGACCTTCAACAGTAAGATTCTGAATCTGCCTACCTCACTCAGTATCCAGATGGCGAGTATTCTGGCCGCTTCAACGGCAGCTGGACGTTTTTTGGCGGGTGTGATGCTAAGTCGCGTTTCTTGGTACTGGCTGCTCATCAGTTGCCTGGTCGGAGCGGCCGGACTAGTCCTGCTTGCTTTACCGCTGGCCACCGATGTCAATGGACGAACCATCACGGGCTGGGGCGATGCCCCTATAGCTGCTTTTATTTTTCCCCTGATTGGTCTGCTCATCGCACCTATCTATCCGGCCATTAATTCCGCCATTTTGAGTAGCTTGCCACTCCGGCAGCATGGACCAATGGCGGGTTTGATTGTTATTTTCTCGGCTCTTGGCGGAACCACAGGCTCTATCATTACTGGTCATGTGTTTGAAGCTTATGGCGGTCAAACGGCCTTCTATTTCTCGCTGGTTCCAATTGGTCTGTTGCTGGTACTCATTACGGTATTCAGCCGGATGCAAAAGAAAACAGGGTACGAGGTAAAACAGACGGCAGGTATGGCAGGACATTAGTGGCTCCGAACTCACGGACTATTTCAGCCCTGTGCGATCTTATTCCTGACCACTAAACCGGGTGAAGCCATATAGGTATTGTTCGTCTCGTTTGTATTGTTAGCCTGGTGGCAATTGCCTATTTGCTAACGCACAATCCAGGTTAAACACCCTACCCTAAGCCGGAATTAACTAGTTAGTTGACTTTTGAGACAAGCACTTTCGCTAATTCTTCCTCCTAATTGCCGCTCTGTACATCATCGTTCCGAATACCGCGTTTGTTCTTTTTAATCGACTCCCTGAGTTTCCCAAATTTGTAGTTCAGACTCATCGTAAACGACCGGAAGTAATCCCAGCGAAAACTCGTTTGCTGAAAATCGGGGCCGGAGGTGGTGCTCAGATTTTGACGGTATTTTCGAAACGGATTATTTATGGAACTGGCAACGGAAAGTTTGTCTTTGATCAGGTCTTTATTGACACTAACTGACGAGCTCATCATCCGATTAGTGGCCCCTTGCAGGTTAATACTTGGCCCATTTGGCTGCAAATTGGCCGTCAACCGCCAGTCTTTCGGAAGTTTATAACTGGTCGACAGCGAGGCCTGGTACATTAATCCTTCATTTTTAATCAATACGCCATTGACTACACCCTGTACCATGCCATAGGCAACCCGGCTGTTTATACTGACATTCCACCGCTTGGTAACGGGCAGATTGACGTTCACATACAGGCTCGGGAGCTTTGCCGTACCCGTGTTACCGTACGATGTGCGCGTAATATTGGTGGTAGAATCATAAACGGAAACCGGGAATATCAGGTCCCGGAAAAATGTGAATCCTAGTCCTGTACTTAGTTGTATCTTACCCGACCCACTGAACGTTAATTGAATATCATTGACAAGGGCAGGTCGCAAATCAGGATTACCCGTTCGTTCAAAATTCGGGTTGGATCGATCCACAAAGGGATTTAATTGATAAATACCCGGCCGCTGAATCCGCTGTGTATAGCTCAGAATAAGTCCACTATTGTTCCTGAGTTTTCGGTTTATCGATACAGAAGGAATCAGATTTACGTAAGTTCGCTTCACTCTGGAATCGACCGACATGAAATCGGCATCAATAACGGTTTCCTCTATACGCACTCCTGCTTTTATACCCCAGTTTTTTAGTGCATACTGATAGGTGGTGTAGGCTCCAAACACATTCTGGGTATTCCTGAATCGGTTACTGATGCTGGGTTGAATGCTATAGCGGCCTGTTACGGAATCAACAACTGCATATTGAAAATCACTTTTATTATCCCGTAAGATACCCTTCAAACCGGCTTCGATCTGGTGTTTTTTAACGGGATGAACATAATCGACCTGAAAGGTTTGCTCGGCAAAACGCTGGTCGTTCACCTGCCGATAATCAGGCCTGATATAGTTCAATTGATCGCTAATAGACAAATCAGCCTTCTGCTGGCTCCCGTACGATAGATAACGGTACGAAAACGTCAGCAAGCGGTTTTTATTGGACCGAAAGCCCCGCTGATAATTCACTGATGCATCCAGACCATTGCCGTTTCCAGTATTGTTATTTTCCAGCCTATACCCCTGTAACCGAACGTCTGAGTCCATCAACGAACTGGTCTGTATCGTATAGCCTTCCGAGCGGTTGCCATTCAGATTGAACTGAGCCGAGATCAGGTTCAGCGAATCCAGCTCATAACTCATCTCATAGCCCAGATAACCTGTCCGGCTCTTCGATTCGGTAGTGCCTTCCTGCAACAGCATAGTAGGTTGCAGCCCGGAGGTAAATCGCTGAATTCCAACTCGAATGGGCAGGTTCGTATACAGGTTGGCGCCACCAAACGCCGAAATACCAAATTTCCCCAGCTTAGCCGACACCGATCCACCCAGGCCAGGCCCTCCATTGGGAAAACGCTCGCTGATATTGGCAGAGCCGTTGTAGCCATTATCCAGCTTTTTCGTCGTGATAATGTTAATAATCCCCGCCAGCCCTTCCGCATCGTATTTGGCTGGGGGCGATGTAATCACCTCAATTCGCTCGATGGACGAAGCGGGCATAGTCCGAAGAATATCCTTGTAACTTCGTTCCATCATACTCGACGGCTTGCCATTGATCAGGATTTTGAAATCGCTGTTGCCTTTCAGCAGGATGTTATTATCTGCATCCAGCGAAAGCAGTGGCACTTTTCGCATCATTTCCAGCACATTAACCACTTTACTTTCGGGGTCGGCCTGAAGGTCGTAGGTAATACGGTCGATCTCCTGCTTTAAAATCTGTTTCGTACCCGTAACAACCACTTCCTGTAAGCCAACCATGGCTGAGCCCAGCGGCACCATACCCAGGTCTATTGTCTTGTGAAGCGAATCGGTCAGGCTAATGGCAATTCGTTTAGTCTTATACCCTACACCGACCATATCCAGGGAATAATTTCCGGCTTCCAAACCGACAAACGCAAATGAGCCGTCCTCCTTGGAGTAATCGACTTTCAGAACGGTATTTGGAGCTTTCATTAAGTTGACTGTTATAAATGTCATCACCTTATGAGTTACCGAATCAGCAATGATTCCACGAACCGAATAGGCTTCGGGTCGTTTTTGGGCAATACCAATGTGGTAGCACAATAGGAGTATCAATAGTACTAGTGCGTTGAGAATTTTCATAGATGTACTGGCTAATCGATTTGGACAGGCAAAGCGATTCCGATAAGAGATTCAGGCTCTTTTAGGGGGAATCATAGGAATGGAACCGGAGTAGTTGTGTTAATAGCAATCAGGCACCGTTGGCAGAGAGCGGCCTGGGCCTACCAGCAATTAAAAACCAAGAGAGAGTAGGCAGGGGGCGTTACTTCTTCTTCGACAGCCGTTGCTCAATCACGAAGTTGAGAATCAGGCTAAGACCACCGAATAAAAATACCATCGACAGAAAGGAGGTAACGCTGCCAATACCGTAATAGTCGTGCAGTATATCGCCTACAATCATACCTATGGCAATTCCGACGAACAGCATCCCAAATTTCAACGTAGGTGAAATGGAGTTGTTACCCGAAAATATGGACGCATCGACGCCCCGCTCGATCATAGCCATTCGTTCGCGGGAACGCGTCATCAGGAATACATATACGATTCCGAAAATGCCCGCAAATGCGCCAAGAGATATAAGAATATGTTTAATGTCGTCGCCATCCATACGGTTATTCGTTTATTATTTCTTACTAATTGATTTCGCTGCATATGACCGTCGAAATAGAAATAGGGTTACAGCTATTCGCAAAAAAATTATGCATAAAAATAAAATAGCTTTTCGCTGTAACCTTCTTTTGAAAACTCAGGTCTAATCGGGCAACGTGTACGAACAGTTCCCCAACAAACCAAGAGGCTCGTGAAGCAACCCGATGATCAGGTCTATATCGACAAAGTCAAACAGGGCGACTCGGCTTCTTTTGCGTTTCTTGTGGATCGATACAAGCATATGGCCTACACGATTGCGCTACGCATCATGCGAAATGCTGAAGACGCCGAAGACGCAGCCCAGGAAGGTTTCGTAAAAGCGTATCAGCAGCTTCACCGATTTGAGGGTAAATCGAAGTTCTCAACCTGGCTCTACACGATTGTATATCGGGTAGCTGTCTCTAAATTGGAGCAACAGCGGGTCGCCACGGTTCCGATCCAGGAAGAACTAACTGAAACCTATAGTAATTCGTATCAAACCAATCAACTGGAGAGCCTTCAGGTATCGGATCAGCAGAAATACATCAAGGATGCGATTGAACGGCTACCCGCAACAGAAGGGTTATTGATCACGTTGTATTACCTGGATGAAAAGTCCATCCGGGAGATTGAGGAGATTACCGGCCTATCGGAATCCAATATCAAGGTGAAATTATTCCGAGCCAGAAAAGTATTGGAAGAACAGTTACGTTTTTTATTGTAGAACCTGTTTAAAGTTTTGTTTAGAAGCGATTTTGTCATTCCGACGAAGGAGGAATCTTATAGTTTCCTTATCTTCAAGTAGGGATAGTTATAAGATTCCTCCTTCCTCGGAATGACAAAAGCACTGGTTTCAATTACAGTTTCGAAAGTTTAAACAGGCTCGTTAGGTACTAAAATCCGTTTCACCCCTAAAGAAGACTTTGTTTGAGTTTGTGCCAGGTCCTCTAGGGAATTTAGGGATAAAACGAGCCAGGAAGGCATTTGAAGAGTCCGTTAAGCTATGGAGAACGAAAACGAAGATAATTTCAGAAAGCTAATTCAAAAAGCACAGCCAGAGAAGCCGGGGGCTGCCTTTACCAATGCTATTATGCAACGGGTACAGGCAGCATCGGAGTTGGAATCGGCCAAAGAAGTAACCCTGATTCAGCTTCTCCAATCGCATACCCTTGTCGAGACCCCATCGGCCAACTTTAGTCGTCGGGTGATGAACCAGGTTATGGCTCGGCAATCCAAACCGTTAGAGCCGATCATCAGTACACGGGTTTGGTATATGATTGCGGCATCGCTGCTGTTCGTTATTGTTTCCTGCCTACTCCTACTCTCTTCCGGGTCATCGCAACCTACCTCTTCTGGACTGGATCAGCTTCTGTCTGGCTTCGATGGAACACTCAACGCCCTTCCAATTCAATACGCTCTAACCATTTTTGCCATGAGTGTTCTGATGGTAGCCGATTATCTCCTACGGAAGAATCGACGTGTAAGCGTCTGATTACCTAAACGATTCAGATACGTACACATCGGCTCTTTATGCAACCGCTCATTTTTCGTAGCCCGGCCCCATTAGTAATTGGCCTGGTCGCTGGCCGTTGTGTTTTCCATTGTCAACCACCGGCGATCCATTGACCAACACATAGGCAATTCCAGTCGTGTAAGCATGAGGTTTGTCGTAGGTTGCCTGATCGGACACGGTTTTCTCATCGAAGACCACAATATCAGCGGCATAGCCGGGCCGCAATAATCCACGATCGGCCAGATGAAAACGCTGGGCAGGGAGTGAGGTCATCCGGCGAATCGCTTCTTCCAACGGAATAATGTGTCGCTCACGCACGTAACGGCCCAACACGCGGGCGTTGGTTCCATAGGCACGCGGGTGCGGCATGCCCGATCCAAATTTGGCGACCCCGGCATCTGATGCGATCATGGTATTTGGATAGCGCAGGATATTTTCCACATCCGTTTCCGACATGGTATGATAGATCATTTGGATACGCTTCAGCTCAGCTTTCTCCATTAGCTCCAGTACCAGATCGGCTTCCGTTTCAGGGTTATTTTTCCGGCCCATCTTCTGGTTGATGGCACTAATGCTCATGCCATTGAAGGTAGTGTCGGGTTTATAGCTGGCCACAACGGCGTATTCGTAATTTTTACGCAGGTTCTTCGATAGCGTTTCCAGCATTTCGGCCCGGATTCTCGACCGGGTAGCCGGGTCATGAAATCGAACCAATACCGCCGAATCACCATCGGCCAACGCCCAGGTTGGCAAAATACTCTCCAGCGATGTACTTGAAGCCGTATAGGGATACTGATCAACGGTTACATCGAGTCCTTCACGACGGGCAGCGGCTACCAGTTCGACGGTTTCGGTACTTTTTCCCCATAGGGGTTTACTGGCTACTTTGAAGTGCGAAATTTCGACCGGGATACGCGCTTCCCGGCTAATCTGAATGGCTTCTTCAACGGCCTGTTTTACGTTCTGCCCTTCGTTACGAATGTGCGAAGCATATACACCGCCATACTTGGAAGCAACTTTGGCCAGGTTAACCACTTCGGGCGTACGAGCATAGGTGCCGGGCGTATAAATCAATCCGGTCGAAATGCCTACGGCCCCGTCTTTCATGGCCTGCTCAACCAGGGCCTCCATAGCAGCCTGTTCCTTGGAGGTGGGTTCACGGAATGCCATTTTCATGACTTTCATCCGTACCGAATTATGACCGATCAACGACCCAACATTAATCGACATGCCTTGCATCCGAAGCGTATCGAAATAGGTTCGCAGATTGGCGCTTGACCCACCACAATTGCCCGTAATGACCGTTGTGACTCCATCATGGATAAAGTTAGGGGCACCTGGTTGTGCTTCCAGACTGCCTTCTACGTGTGCATGAACATCAATAAACCCGGGAGAAACAATGAGCCCTGTGGCATCGATCGTTCGTTTGGCATCCGAAGACGCGACGGAGCCAATCCGAACGACACGTCCATTCTGAACGGCTACATCAGCATATACCCAGGGGTTACCCGTACCATCGACCACTCGACCATTTTTGATAACAAGATCATATGGCTGGGCATTGACCAAACAGGCTGAAAACAGGAAGAGAATGAGAGAAAGGTAACGGTGCTTCATCAGGTTGCAGAGGAAGTAAAAAACAGGAAATCAGCTAGTAATATGGCCGATTCCATTGTTAAAATCAAATCCCCCGCAATAAATAGAACACGGATTTTTAGGATGATTATGATTTGCACTGATCATCCTAAAAATCCGTGTTCTATTTATTGTTCGTCGGCACTTGGGCCGTAGCTCCCCGGAATCGGAATATCGAGCAACCGGAGGAAAACGCCCAACTGCGCCCTATGGTGCACAATCTGGCAGAGTGCCGTTCGTACCACTTCATGCTTCGGTTCTACAAAATAGACTTGCTCTCCATTTCGCAGCGTCCAGGGTGCATTCAAAATGGCTTCATTCTCCGGTACTAACTGCGATTTCCCATCGGCTAAACACGTTTCGGCATAGGCCATTAACTCAGCGGTATTGGCAATAAAGTCTTCGGTATACGGATTTTTGGCAAAGTCCAGTCCATCGGTTGTTAACGCCATGGTTATCCAGGTTGGCAAATTGGCAATGTGTGTCGCTAATTGCCGGACTGTCATACTCTTCTGGTGAGGTTTCCAATCGTATTTGTCGTCTGGGATTCGCTGGAGCATTTTACGGGTAGTTTGGGTTTCCTGCTCTAGTTCTTTCAAAAAAATGGGAATCAGTTCCATAAGATTTGTCGTTGGTTTATTAACAATACAAAGATCGTTGGACCCTGTGACAGCCCTATGTCAGTAGTGTTTTGCTCATTTTCACTTACTTTGCAGAAGGTATTTAACTACCTAAATCATTCGCTACATTACTGGCCGCCCCGATGAAACTAAGTCTGTTTTTGCTGCTTTTGGGCATCACATCCATCGGTTTTGCTCAATCGACAAAGCCCATTTTCCCAAAGCCGCTAAGCCCGCGCCTGGCGAATTACCAGATCGATGTGCGTCTCGATCCAGCCACAAAGAAGCTAACTGGCCGCGAAACGCTCACCTGGCGCAATCCTTCGGCTGATGTAATTCGTGAATTGCAATTCCATTTATACCTCAATGCTTTTCGGAATGAGCAATCATCGTTTATGCGTGAATCGGGAGGCCAGTTGCGTGGAGACCAAATGGACCGGAATGCCAAAGAAAACCCGTACGGCTGGATAGATGTCGTGTCGATGAAAGCCCGGAATCCAACCGCCAATACGACCGAAGCGCTGGCCTATGAATTTATTCAGCCCGACGACCTGAACCGCGACGACCATACGGTGATTCGAGTACCACTGAGCAAACCCGTTGGGCCGGGCGAAACGATTGTTTTAGACATTGCTTTTCAGGCGAAACTACCAAAGATCTTCGCCCGTACGGGTTTTAGTCGCGACTTCTTTCTGGTAGGCCAGTGGTTTCCGAAAATTGGTGTGTACGAACCGGCTGGAACACGCTATGCAAAGGTCGGCCAGTGGAATTGTCATCAGTTTCACGCCCATTCCGAATTCTATGCAGACTATAGCGTTTACGATGTCAACATCACTACCCCCAAAGATTATTGGGTTAGCGCTACAGGCTTGTTTCAGTCGGAGAAAATGCACCAGAATGGGACCAAAACCATCCTCTATCATGCTGAAGATGTCGTAGACTTTGCCTGGACAGCTTCGCCCCACTTTAAGGTGATCAACGATGCCTGGAAGCGACCATCGGGAGGGGAGGTTAGTATTGAGTTGATTATGCAGCCCGAACACCTGCATCAGGCTAAACGCCACCTGGACGCAGCCAAAGCCGCGCTGGCCTATTTCGATAAACACCTGGGAAAATATCCGTTTCCTAACCTGACCATTGTTGATCCCCCACTCCATGCCAGTGGTTCGGCCGGAATGGAATACCCCACATTGATTACGGCCGGGACTGCCTGGTTCGTACCCGACGCTGCCCGCATTCCAGAAGGCGTAACCGTTCATGAATTTGGGCACCAGTACTTTATGCAACTTTTGGCGACTAACGAATTTGAAGAAGCCTGGCTCGACGAGGGCTTTAACCAGTACTACGAAGGACGAATTATGGACGAAACCTACGGCCCACACTCCTCGCAGTTGGATTTATTTGGTTTTCGGACCGGTGATCTGGAAGAGTCACGTGGTAATTATGTGCATCAGGACAACCCGGCGCTAGGCTCTTCGTTTGGCAATACCTGGCAACTGCCACCGGGGCAATATGGTGTACTGACCTATTCTAAAACAGCTACCTGGATGCGGACACTGGAAGGGCTGGTTGGTCGGTCGGTGATGGACGAAATCATGCAAACGTATTTCAACCGCTGGCAATTTAAACACCCCAACGGCCAGAACTTCATCGACATTGTCAACGAGATCGTACCAAAACGGCTAGGCAGTAAGTACGGCCCCAATATGAACTGGTTCTTCAATGAAGCCCTGTATGGCGATAACGTAGTCGACTATCAATTGCTTAGTATCAAAAACAAAGGCAATCAATCCGTTATAACCGTCCAGCGGAACAATGATGGAAAAATACCCGTCGATATTCTGGTACATTTTGAGAACGGGAAGGAGTTGATGCTCTTCTGGGATGGGCAGGCCCGACAACGTCAGTTTACGGTGTCGGAAGGTTCAAATGTTGTCTGGGCAACTGTCGATCCGAAGCAAAAAGTCTACATGGACACTAACCTGAACAACAACAGCTTAACCTTAAGTCCATCCACAGCACCTGCTGCTAAGTTTGCCACCAAATTTTTGTTCTGGCTCGAAAACTGGATGCAGTGGCTGGCTTGGCTGGCATAAGCATTCCCACTTTTTTGTATCTTTCGGTAAGCAAACGAATACGTCTATGAGCATTCAGGAAATGAGGAGCAAACTCCATCAACTGATCGATGAAGAGCAGAATGAAACAATCCTGGCAGAAGTAAGCCGAATTTTATCGGGCGAATCAGAAACAGATATTCTTGAGGATTTAACCGATGATCAATTAGCCGGTTTAGAAAAGGCCAGAGAAGAAATTCAAAATGGCAACTATATTTCTCTGGCAGAACATAAACAAAAAATTGAGCAATGGCTGGCAGCCAGAAGATAATAGTAACTGCCTCCGCAGAGGCTGATCTACAAAAAATCATTGAATTCCTGGAGGAGAATTGGTCTCTTGAACTAGCGATTCGGTTCATTAACAGCTATTATCACAAATTGGATTTAATTGAATCGATGCCTGGTGTTGGTTTCCTTTCTTTAAAAGATAGCAAAGTAAGAAAGGTAAAAATTGACAAGTATAATATCCTGTGTTATGAAGTAAGTGATGAAACAATCTCAATTCTTCGCATCCTTGATACCCGTAGCGATCCCGATTCCAATCCATATTGATAGATGACTTTCCTCGAAATCACAGACCTCCTTAATAGCCAATTTAGTTCTGACTTTCAGACTAATACCCAAAACCTACAACCGTACCTTACAATTCCGGCCAATCAACTGGCCAACGTTTGCCAGTTTCTCCGTGACGATGACCGATTGTTTTTCGACTTGCTGTCTTGTGTAACGGGTATCGACAACGGCGTTGAAGCCAATACGATGGAAGTTATCTACAACCTGACTTCGATTCCGTATGCACATGATCTGATGCTGAAAGTGATCGTGCCCCGCAACACCAATTCATCGAAACTTCCGTCGGTACCGAGTATATCCCACATCTGGCGAACTGCTGACTGGCACGAACGCGAAACCTTCGACCTTGTCGGTATTCAGTTCGAAAACCACCCTGATCTTCGTCGAATTCTCCTGCCAACCGACTGGGAAGGCCACCCGTTACGGACTGACTATACGGAGCAGGAGCAGTATCACGGCATCAAAACCAAGTAAATACCGGCGCTTTTTTCGTTCTTTACTGACTGTATAGCCATTTCGCTGGTTATTGCTTTATCTGTTCTTCAAAGCAATGAGAAACCCTTACGTCTATTTTTTGAGCCTTCTACTGACGGCCCACTGTCTATTACCCAATCGATGCGTTGCCCAAACCGATTCAGTTATTGTAACGGGTCGAATCCAGCATCTTTCGGCTCAGCTCTACCGCGAGTCGCCAACGGTATTCATAAGTCGAAATAATATTCTGCAAGCCAATCGCGAGCTGGTTCGCCCGGCTCCGCTTAATCTGGACGGAACCTTCCGGGTCTCGCTGCCACTGATTTATCCGCAGGAAGAAATGTATTTTAATTACGGGCGTATTTCGACGGCCTTTCTGGCATCGGCAGGTACACTTACCATCGAACTGGATGCCGATTCGCTCTTTTCGGTGGCTGTTCCGTTTAAGTTCGGCGGTGTCAATGCACAGGTGAATAGCCAGTTTGCCCGGTATAAAGCCTTTGAAGCCACCTATCCACTTAAACCAGATGGTCGAAAGCTGTCTGCACAAATAGCCAATCTGGGCGATGAAGCGGCTTACCGAATCGTTTCGAGTGCTTATCAGGCTCCGTTTGTGGCTTTTGCGGCAAAAGAAAAGCCGTTCCCGCTTCTCAGACGTTGGGTTAGCTTCGTCAATCGCTACAATGCTGCTGCTTTTGTATACGACAGGGCTACCTACGAGAATGAGAATATCAATAAAGCCCTGAATGATTCGTTACGCCCACCCAATGACCAGCTTCTAACGGCTGCGCGGGCATCGGCCATGAACCGCTTTGCTACCTACACCTCCCAACGACTGACTGCCGAAACAGGTCGCACAAACGGGTTAACGGTACGGGCTTTGGCGCTACTTCTGGAACGTTATGGTAAAAATATAACAGCAGGTGAGCGGCTACGTCTTGACGATTACGCGCAATCGAATTCAGCTCGGCAGGCCGATCTGCGTTTTTTTGATGGTCTGGTCAAGCGTAATCCTGATACCCTCCAGCGGCTGGTGAATTACGAAACGTTGATTCAGCGGGCTATCCGGCAATTCGACAGCACAACAGTCAATTATCTGTCCGCATACTGGCTGGCGGCAACCTTACCAACGGTAACGCTCGATTTTGCCCGGCTCCTGTACGACTATGCCCGTCCGCAGGTGAAAGACCCAGCCCTGGAACAATCGCTGGATGAACTGTATCGGCTCGAAGTAAAAGATAGCACCCGCATCCGAACAGCTATGCAGACATTAAGAAACGGCGGCAGAACCAATAACGCCTTAGAAATTTCGCCGGGCATTTTTGTTACCCGCGATGATTTCGGCAATGGCTCCTCACTATTCGATAAGGTGGTCAATGCCAATCGGGGCAAGGTTATTTATATGCTGGTTGTCTCCCCTACCGATGATGGAGGCCGTCAGGCAGCCCTGGACGCTCAGCGACTACGCAATGCCTACAGTGCCCGCGATTTTGCACTGGTGTATGTACCCATGAGTGGAACCGATAAATCGCTATGGCCTGAATTAGCAACCCGCTACAACCTCACTGGCGACCATTTGCTACTGACCGATTCCCAGCTTTTCGACGCCATTGAACGCCTGCGGCCCGACAACGACCTGTCGGCAGCGGTTATCAATCGTACAGGCAAAATTGTGAAACGCAACGCGCCCTTACCAGCCGATTTCGACGAAGCCCGGAAAGTGATCGATAAAAACTTATAGTTTACACTATTCGGTTTACGGTGGGGGCGCAAGCAGTGTCTTGCGCCCCCACCGTAAACCGAATAGTGTAAACCTACAATCCATACTGGTCGAGCAGATAAACCAAGGCTGCCATTGAGGCTGCTCCAAGCTCAAGTTCACGCTGGCTCACCGTCTCAAATTTATCAGCAGCTGTATGGTGATAGTCGAAATAACGCTGTGAATCAGGCTTGAAACCAAACAGCACTGTTCCTAGCTGCGCCAGAGGGCCAATATCAGCCCCACCGCCACCAGGGCCAATTTCCAGCAAGCCATAAGGGGCCAAAAGTGGTTTCCAAAGCATCACTTTAGCGCGCTGTAGGGGTGACCCAACAATACCAAAGCCCCGTGGCGTAAATCCGCCGTTATCCGATTCTACTGCGGCAATATGATTTTCATTATTTTTCTTAGCCAGATCAGCGTATTGCACACCACCCTTAAGTCCGTTCTCTTCGTTCATGAACATTACGGCCCGAATTGTCCGTTTTGGTCTGATACCCAATGTTTTCAGTATACGTAGCACCTCAATAGATTGTACGCAGCCTGCTCCATCATCATGAGCCCCTTCGGCCAGATCCCAGGAGTCCAGGTGCCCACCCACCACGATAATTTCATCAGGTTTTTCAGTCCCTTTCATTTCACCAACAACGTTATACGATTTGGCGTCGGGCAATGTCTCGCAGTTTTGCTTAAAGTAAAAGGTCAAGCTAGGGTTTTCCTGTAATAGTTTACTCAGTAGATCAGCGCCGTTGGTACTGATGGCAGCCGTCGGAATTAGCGCGACGCCCGTTGCGTAGCGCATCCCTCCTACGTGCGGAAAATCATCGTGGATATTCGTCATTGAACGAACTATGGCTCCTACTGCACCTAGTTTGGCGGCTTCGGTAGCGCCATTGGCTCGCTGTTCAACGGCACCACCATAAGCTTCAAACGTGTTGATTTTGGTTGGGTCCATTGGGCGGTTGTAAAACACGATCTTTCCTTTCACTTTATCAGGGCTCATGGCTCGCAGTTCAGCAAAGCTTTTCACCTCAATTACACCGGCATTTATACCTTTTGGCCCGGTAGCCACCGACCCGCCTAAGGCAGCAATAGGCACGGTTATTTTTTGTTTACCATTCTGAATATAAGCCTCTTCCTTAGCGCCCCGCACCCAGTGAGGTACCATTACCTCCTGCAAAAAGACTCGATCGAAACCCTGTTGCTCCATAATCCACTTCGTCCAGTCAACAGCTTTTTGGGCACCTGCAGAACCACTCAGTCGGGGGCCAATCTGTTTGGTCAGGTAACGGAGCCACTCGTACGATTTACCATGAGTAAGCGCTTCATCGTAGATTTTTCGAATCGCAACAGAATCAGCGGTTTGGGCGCAACCATAACTCACAGTCAAGCTTAGAAGAAGCGTAATTAATTTTCGCATACGAACAGGGTTGTATTGGTTAAAAAGGCAAGATACAGAAAAGACAATATCGCCCCGCGCGAAATTGAAGTGCCTCAGAGACTAGTCAGCAAGAACTACGTCTTATGTACGATTCACCTAATTACAACGGATGCAACGAGACGATACGCTCTGGAAGGCTATTCTGGAAGATATATTTGACGACTTTATGCGATTCTTTATTCCCAATGCCGACGAAGACGAATTTCAACCGCGTTATGTCGATAAGCTGGTTAAACTGTTTACCCGAAACGGCTAGGAAGAATGGATACTGGTCCATGTCGAAGTACAGGGCTATGTTGATTCTGACTTTGCCCACCGCATGTTTACCTATTACTATCGCATTTTGGATAAATACCAGCGCCCGATTACGGCCTTTGCTATTTTGACCGACGCGAATCGCCGGTTTAGTCCTAAGGCCTATGAGCGTTCGTTCTTAGGCACTCATCTGCGTTACGAGTTTAACACCTACAAAGTACTCGACCAACCGGATAATGAACTAAATCATACCGACAATCCCTTTGCAATAGTTGTTCAAACCGTTAAATTAGCCTTACAGGGCCGAAAACGAGGAACAAATGGCGAAGTACTTCTTGAGTTAAAACTCGATTTAGCCAAACGGCTACTTGTAAAAAAAATAGCCAAAGCTAAAATCCGGGTATTGATGGATTTTTTACGGCACTATGTCCGTTTTCATTCCGATACCCTACGAACCAAATTCGATGAGCAAATAAGCATACTTACAAACCAGAGAAAGACAATGGGCCTTGAAGAATTTCTGCTACAACGAGCCGAACAGCAGGGAGAAAAGAGAGGTGAGCGTAAAGGGGAGAAAAAAGGAATAGAAAAGACCAAAAAAATCTTCATTCAAAATCTGCTCACCAAAACCAACCACAGTGACGAACTAATCGCCGATCTAGCCGATGTCGATGTATCGCTGGTTAGTAAGCTACGCCATAAGCTGAAGTCCTAAAAATAAGCGTCCGGCCACTGTATAGCAACCGGACGCTTATTTTTTCCTTTCTACTCTATGCCTTAAATATTAATAGCCCGATTATCCGTAGCCGCCAGACAGGCTTCCTTAAACGCTTCGGTATAGGTTGGGTGAGCATGCGACATACGTGACACATCCTCGGCCGATGCCCGGAATTCCATCGCTGTAACAGCTTCCGCAATCATATCGGCCGCACGAGCGCCAATCATATGGACGCCCAGAATTTCGTCGGTGTCTTTATGGGCGAGCACTTTTACCAGCCCATCAACATCCATACTGGCCCGCGCACGCCCCAAAGCTTTAAATGGAAACGAACCCACTTTATACGGAATACCTTCTTTCTTCACTTCTTCTTCGGTATAGCCTACCGAAGCCACCTCGGGCCATGTATACACAACACCCGGAATCAGTCGATAATGAATATGCGGCTTCTGGCCAACAATGGTCTCGGCAATGAATGTACCTTCTTCTTCTGCTTTGTGCGCTAGCATAGCCCCACGAATCACGTCGCCCAGTGCATAAATGTGCGGAACGCTTGTACGTAGGTGTTCGTCGACCTCAATCCGACCACGCTCATCCGTTTTCAGGCCAGCCGCTTCCAGATTCAGCCCTTCAGTGTATGGGCGACGCCCTACCGATACCAGACAATAGTCGCCGGTAAGGGTCGTTTGTTCACCTTTGGGCGTATCCATACTCACCACTACTTCATCACCTTTGTTTTCAACTTTTGTGACTTTGTGGCTGAAGTAAAAATCAGCACCCAGTTTTTTAATGACCTTCTGTAACTCCTTACCCATCGTTTTATCCATGGTTGGAATCATCGAGTCGAAGAATTCAACGAATGAAACCTTTGCCCCAATACGAGCATAAACCGAACCCAACTCGGCCCCGATAACGCCTGCGCCAATCACGATGAGGTGTTTAGGAATTTCTTTGAGAGAAAGTGCCTCGGTCGACGTAATCACTCTTTTTTTGTCGATCGGCATCGACGGAAACGAGGATGGTTTTGATCCGGTCGCGATAATTATATTCTTCCCGCTAATGGTCTGTTCAGACCCATCGGTTTTGGTAATTTTAATGGTATGAGGATCAACAAATGAACCGACGCCATGATACTCGTCGATTTTATTTTTCTTCATCAGATAGGTGATACCCTTGGTCGTCTGATCGACTACACTAGCTTTACGGGCAATCATCTGGGCCAGATCGACCTGTAAGTGTTCCAGCTTGATGCCATGCTCGGCAAAGGTGTGAGCAGCATTATAATAATGCTCCGTCGAATCGAGTAGTGCCTTCGAAGGAATGCAGCCAACATTCAGGCAGGTACCGCCCAGTGCAGGGTATTTTTCGATAATGGCAGTTTTCAGCCCCAGTTGTGCACAACGAATGGCGCCGGTATACCCACCAGGCCCCGAACCGATCATAATAACATCGTATTCCATGAAACAGTTGTTCTTAAGTTTCAGGCTCTTATTCCCATCTTTTCAGCTTAGTAAGACCATTGCTAACGAGGCCCCCAACAGTGAAAATTGAAACTCGAAACCTATCTAATATATAGCATTATGAATGCAAATTTGGTTCAGAAATTGATTACCCAAACCGATTTGCAAAAAATCGTGTTGGTGGTTTCGTAAAGCCCTTCTCATTCGGGGCTATTACGGTCTGTTTTATGCGCTTCGTTTTACCTATTTACCTTCTTGTTTTGCTGATAGTCAGCAGCTGCACCGACTCCACGCAGCAGAATCAGCCAGCCGTTTATTATGATGTATTAGGCTTTGTGAAACGTCAGATTACTGACCTTTCAGATCAGAAGCCCGTTGTGAATAAGTCCGTTGCTATTAACGAAAAACGAAACCAGGAGTCTACCCGCGACATTAACTGGGAACGCGAACTGGAGTTATTCGCACAGGCCGATATCAATAAGCCAGCTTTACGAACCAGCTACCAGATTGTACGGCCTGATTCGCTTACCTATCAGTATACGCTAAAAAATCCAGAAGAACATCTGACTGTTCGGTCGCTTAGCGTACAACTCGACTCCCTGACTCGTCAGCCTCGTCGAATTACCGCCGTTCTACAAACCAGCAACCCGCTCTATTCATCCGAACGTACGCTTTTGTTAGAAAGCGGTCCGAAAGGTAGTCAGTGGCGCGTACAACATTACACGCTGTCGGGCTATCAAAAACTTCCGTATTTCGACAAAAACAGCTTTCTGGTCGAAGGGCGCGTCCAATAAACTAAGCCGTTGTCAGGTTGGTCGATACAGGCAGAATAAAAATGAAGGTTGTTCCCTCTTTTGGCCCAGAGTGAATTTCGTAACGACCCTTGATCAAATCCATTCGGGCCTGAATATTGTGTAGCCCCATGCCTGTAGCATCGGCAGGGTTCATTCCACAGCCATTATCTTTCACAATCATATTCAACTCATTGTTGAACCGCCGAAACAAAATATCGGCTTCGGATGCTTCAGAGTGGCGAAGTATATTACTACACAATTCAATACAGATCGAATAGAGGTTAAATTCGGCTGTTTTATCCAGGCGAGGCAACTCAGTAGCTTCTAATCGGAAGGTAATTTTTTGCGTCAGATTAAGCTTGGTTACCAACCGGGTCAACGCCTGCGAAAGACCTTGCTTCTCCAATTCGTCGGGTTGGAGGTTATGCGATAAATAGCGAATTTCCGCAAAAGCCTCCTTGCTCATATTCAGAAGATTGAGGTAGATCTGCTGCTCCCGATCCGACATTTTGGCTGGATTCAGGGCCGACAGGCTGGTTTTAATAGCGGCCAGTAAACCGCCCAGACTATCATGTAAATCAGCAGCCATACGCTTCCGTTCAAGTGTCTGTCCACGCAGTAACGCTTCTTCAATCTCCCGGTTTTTAGCCCGTAGCTGATCATTAGCCAGTTTCAGTTCAACCGTTCTGGCCAGTACTTTGTCTTCCAGATCATGATTCAACGCTTCGATCTCCTGCTTCTGGCGATTAATCAGGCGATTTTTCCGGTAGTATAAAATAACAAAACCCAACAGCATAGTCAGCCCACCAACCAGGATGACTCGCATCAGGTTAGCCTGCTCAATATCGTGACTGAGCTTATCAATATGGGCTCGTTGCTCCAGCCTACTCTTCTGCGATTCGGCACGTAGGCGTTCTGTTTCAACCCATTGCTTTAGGTGGTTCATCCGGGTTTCGCTTTCAAGCTGCTCTCGCTCCGATTCAGCCCGTACCCGATCCAGCTCAGCCTGCCTACGGACATTCAGTAATTGTTGCTGCTGTATAAACCGTTCTTTTTCGGCAGCAATCCGTACCTGATTAACGTCATACTTTTTCTGAACGGTCGACAATTCCTCTATACGTTTAAGGTTTGTCAGGCTATCGCGTAGCAGACTGAACTCTTCGTACATGTTTAACGCCTGTACCGGTTGATTTGCCTGACGGTAAGCCCGATACAAAGATTGCGTAGCCATTTGCCGGATTCGGGTATAGCCCGCATTCCGTGCTACAACCACCGCTTTTTCCCCAAACTCAATGGCCAGTTTAGGCTGTTTGATTAAGGTATAACATTCGGAAAGTCGGGCCCATACCGCAGCTTGTCCGGGAATGTCTTTCAACTGTGTCCAGACAGCTAAAGCTTCTTCAAAGACATGAATAGCTTGTTCGGGTTGTTGCCGACTGATATAGAAATCGCCAAGTCGTTCACCAGCATACGCTGCATTGATCTGCGAATGGGTATCCAGTGCAATTTGTCGGCTCAATTCATATTGCTGACGCGCCTGCTCGTACTGTCCCCGAATTTCGTAAATCTCACCAATCTGCGTTATCGCCTGACTAGTGAGTAATTTCCGGTTTCTTAGTGGTACCGAGGTATTATAACCCAGCAGGGTTTGTGAAAGCTGATAACTGCTTAAAGCCTTATCGTATTCTTTGAGCAACATATAAATATCACCCATGTTCATCTGCACCTGCCAGCGTGGAGAGCTTTCACGCGGTAGTTTACTACATAATTCAGATGCGCGCTGGTTGATTTGAAGGGCCAGTGGATAATCGCCTTTTACGATCCGGAGGTGATACTCTTGCAGCATCATGGCCCGAACAGCATACAGGTTATTATGAAGCAGCAGAGCTTGTTCCTCTAATTGCCTGGCATAGATATAGCTACTATCGCGCTGGGCCCCACGCATCTGCTTAAATACCAGTGCCATATATCGCAAGCCCTCCAGACGTACCGTATCGTTAATACGGCCTTTCGGCAGGCGAGCTGCCATCTGCCGATGCAGTCGGCCCAGAGTCAGCAGACTATCCATGTAAGCAGCATCACTCCGCCGGTCGAAGTTCAGTTCCGGCAATTTTGGAAACGGTTGAGCCAAGCAGGTGATACACCAGCTAAGTATGGCCATTCCAATCCAAACTGATCTCATAGATGCTTACTGATCTCAACATAAAGCTGATACAAGTACGAAAGTAATAATTTAGTACAGTAAATCAAGCTATTGACTATAGATACGCGCAATTTCAAACAACGTATAGGTGTAGGGTAACCATAAGTAACCTAGAATTACTATTTGACCAGTACTACTCAGTTCAGTTTCCCGGTGCATGTTTGCCTCAACGCCCCTCAGTAGCTATTGTCAGTACATTAGCTAACAATTTTACCTACTGTTAATCGCCGACTTGAAAGTTTTTGTTAATGTTGTATCGAAAATTTTTAAGACCTTTTAAACGTCTGGTATTAAAATTGAATCTATACATACGAAGTCAAACGTAAGTACAATTATTTCTCCGAATAAGCTATATTTGGTCAAAATTAGAACTCGCGGTATTTTTTCTGGCGAGAAATAGAAGTTTTCGGAGAAATGATCCCTTTTGGCAGATTTTTTGTAAGATTTATTTGGATTTAAGCATAAAATCTTAGTATCTTCAAGGCTGGATCACGGAAATATTTTAAAAAACATAACCCCTTCGTACACTATCGGAACACAACTCTACGTTACCTAATTGTCTTACTGAAAATGGAAAAAGCCCAGGTAAACGACAGTGAGTTGATTTCCCTGTATATCCGTGGTAATGAAAAAGCCTTTGCCAAACTAGTGCAACGGCACAAATCGAAGATTTACACCACTATTTATCTGATTGTAAAAGATCAGTATATAGCAGAAGATTTGATGCAGGACACGTTCATCAAGGCCGTGGACACACTCAAATCAGGTAGATACAACGAGGAGGGCAAATTTCTACCCTGGATTATTCGAATTGCTCACAACTTGGCCATTGACTATTTCCGAAAAGATAAACGCTACCCCAGTGTGGTGTTTGAAGACGGAAGCAGTGTGTTTAACACGCTTGAGTTTGCAGAAGATTCTGTTGAATCCATGCAGATTCGCCAGGAAACACACGAGCATTTGCGCGAGTTGATTCAGCGATTGCCCGAACAACAACGCCAGGTGCTCATCATGCGGCACTACGAGGAAATGAGTTTCCAGGAGATTGCCGATGCAACCGGCGTCAGTATTAACACGGCATTGGGACGTATGCGTTATGCGCTGATCAATCTGCGCAAACAACTGAGCAAACGTTCGCCGAGTTATGATAAAAACCTTTACTCAAGATGATGTGATCCGGTATGTCTATGAGGAGACCTCAGCCGAGGAAAATCTGCTCATTGAAGACGCTCTGATGTCGGAACCGGAGTTGATGACGTTCTTCCTCGAAGCTCTCGAGTTGAGAGCTTTGATGAACAAGATCGAACGCCAGCCCAGGCCTGACACCGTTCAGACTATTCTGGATTATTCCCAAAACCATCCATTAAACCCAACCGCCCAATTACGCCATTCGTAATTGGGCAGTTTACGGGCGCAGTTAAAAGCTGCGTAGCCGAAAGCTAGCTTGTTGTGTAGCTCTAACCAACAGGATAGCTTCCGGCTATGCTTGTTTATGCCTGCTCATTGGGTGAATAAGTACGTATTATGTTAAAGAAAGAACGGTTCCGGCGTTTCCTGGATTATTTTGCCCTGCATTACCCCGAGCCTAAGACTGAGCTTAATTTCTCCAATCCTTACGAGTTGCTGGTAGCCGTAATCCTGTCGGCGCAATGTACCGACAAACGAATCAATCAGATTACACCTGCTTTATTTGCTCGTTTTCCTGAAGTAGAATCTTTGGCAGCGGCATCGGTCGATGAAGTATTTTCCTACATCCGAAGTGTGTCCTATCCAAACAATAAGGCAAAGCATCTGGTCGGCATGGCTAAGGCGCTGATGGAACGGTTCGGGGGGGAGATTCCGGCTACCTTGGAAGAGTTGCAAACCCTGCCGGGAGTGGGTCGTAAAACGGCCCATGTGATTTTATCAGTGGTGTATAACGAACCAACTATGGCGGTAGACACGCACGTTTTCCGGGTGTCGCATCGACTGGGTTTAGCACCGCTTACAGCAACTACGCCCTTGGCCGTCGAAAAAGCGCTAATGGCACATATCCCAAAACAGCATGTACCCAAAGCGCATCACTGGCTCATTCTACACGGACGATATATCTGCCTGGCCCGTACGCCCAAGTGTGAGGTTTGCGAACTGAAAGATTTTTGTAAGTATTATGAAAAAGTAATTAGGAGTTAGGAGTGCGAATGGCGAACGCAACAAAAAAAATACGCGCCAGCCTTCTCACTCCTAACTCCTAATTAATTGCAACTAGTACTGCTCGGTTCCAGCGAAGAAGAAATTGCTTTCGATTTCAGCATTTTCGTCAGAATCCGAACCATGAATAGCGTTGGCCTCCATCGATTTAGCATATAGCTTTCGGATGGTTCCTTCTTCAGCGTTGGCTGGATTGGTTGCGCCAATAAGTTTACGGAAGTCAGCAACGGCGTTCTCTTTTTCCAGAATCATTGGAATAATAGGACCCGACGACATGTAAGCCCGCAGATCATTATAAAAAGGACGCTCGCGGTGAACAGCGTAGAACTGGCCAGCGCGCTCACTCGTTAGCAGTGTCTTTTTAATTGCGACGATACGGAAACCCGCTTCCTCAATCAGTTTGATAATTGCTCCAGAATGCCCTGCCTCTACAGCATCGGGCTTAATCATGGTGAAAGTGCGATTCGTTGCCATTATGGGATGTTAATCTCCAAATTTTATTTGGCTGCAAAGGTAGACACTTCCATCTGAAATGCCACGCTATTCTTAAAAACACTACAGTTCATTACAACTATTTAACGGTTATCGATGCCTTATGCAGGCTTAATTACCAAAATAAATATCTGATAATTAAGGCCTTACTTGTCAGATATGGCAAACGATCAACCGCCAATCGTATTATTTCTTATTTTTGGGTTTTGATTACGGCCAGGGCCGTTTAGGTATGCAAGACATTGAAGCAATCGGCACATTGCTCGAACATCCTCAGACCGTGCTGATTACAACTCACCAGAATCCTGATGCCGATGCTATGGGGTCGTCGTTGGGTTTGGCGGGCTATCTTCGGAAGAAAGGTCATCGGGTTACGGTTGTGACGCCGACAGATTATCCACAAAGCCTTCATTGGATGCCGGGCAATGATGGCGTCATTCCATTTGATGAAAAAGTCCGGGTTTCAGTCAGTCGACTCGTTGAAGAAAGTACCGTCATTTTCTGCCTCGATTTTTCCAGCCTCGATCGTATTCGTGAGCTAGCCCCGCTGATACGACAGGCACGTGCCCGAAAAGTACTGATTGACCATCACCTTGAACCTGAATCGTTTGCCGATTTAGCCCTCTGGGACCCTAAGGCGGCTGCGACGGCCGAACTCATTTTTCGGCTGATTGTACAACTGGGCGACAAAGCCTTGATTGATGTCCCCATAGCCGAATGTCTGTATTCGGGATTAATGACCGACACCGGCTCATTCCGCCATTCCAATACAACGGGCAATGTGCATCGCATGGCGGCTGAACTGGTCGATCTGGGGATTGATGTAAGTAGTATTCATCGACGCATTTTCGACAATGTATCACTCGATAAGTTTCGGATGCTCGGGTATGTCTTGAACGAAAAGCTGAAAGTGTTGCCTGAGTATAAGTTTGCCTACATCACACTGACCGATGCGGAGTTGAAGCGCTATCGATCAAAAACCGGCGATACAGAAGGCATGGTCAATTATGCACTAGCTGTGGAAGGGGTCGTAATGGCGGCTATTCTCATAGATCGGGTCGATGAAATTCGATTGTCGTTCCGCTCAATTGGCGATTTTTCGGTCAGAGATCTGGCTAGTACACATTTTGATGGTGGAGGGCATCGGAATGCCGCCGGTGGTCGTTCTAAATTATCAATGGCCGAAACGGAGAAAAAACTTTTATCTATAATTCCTTTGTATCAGCAATCACTGCTGGAAACTGTTTAATTTTTATGGATTTCAACTTTTGATTAGCCTCCGAGAGTCAGAAGCCTGAAACCTTGAACCTGAAGCAATCTTAAATAAACAACTAACAATCTCTCATGTCTCTCAAAAATTTCGGGAAAGCCGCCCTGATCGTCGCTGTGGTAGCGGCTTGCGGTAAAAACCGCGTTCAGGTAACGGACAACGGCCTGAAGTACCAAATTCACGAACAATCAGAAGGCACTCGTAAGGGTAAAGTTGGCGACATTCTGACGCTACACCTCACCCTGATGAACAACAAAGATTCAGTTCTGCGCGATACGCACAAAGAAGGGGCTCCTTTCCAGATGTTGCTCCAGGTTCCACCTTTCAAAGGATCTTATGAAGAAGGGTTGGCTATGCTGGGCAAAGGCGACAGTGCCACATTCTATGTGAGTGCCGACTCGCTTTTCACCCGGGCCATGCAGCCCCTGCCGCCAGGCGTTCAAAAAGGTAGTGATATTGGCATAGCCGTAAAAGTCCTGAATATTCAGACTGAAGACGAATATAAGAAACAGCAGGCTGCCGATTTTGATAAGCAAAAAGGGATTGATGCCAAAGTCATTGATAGCTATGTGGCTAAAAACGGTTTAGCCGGAAAAGGTCAGAAAACTCAGTCGGGAGTTTATTACATCGTAACCCAGCCTTCAAGTGGCCCCGCCCCTAAAGCCGGTGAAATTGTTAAAGTTCGTTACACGGGCAAACTATTGAACGGCACTATCTTCGACAGTTCCGAGAAAAGCCTTAATCCACAAGCCAGCGGTGAACCCGTTCAATTCCCGATTGGTGTAGGGCAGGTTATTCCAGGCTGGGAAGAGGGGGTTATGAAAATGCACAAAGGTGAAAAAGCAACCCTGATTATCCCTTCGACACTGGCCTATGGCTCACGTGCCAATCCGAAGATTCCAGCTAACTCAGTGCTGTTGTTCGACATTGAACTGTTGGACATTCAGAAAGGTCAACAGCCAGCAATGCAGCCTGGTATGCCACAGCCCAGTCGGTAAGATAGTCTCATTTATTCCGAAAGCCGTTTGCAGTTATAGCTGTAAACGGCTTTTTTTGTTGATGATGGAACTATGCTTTGCTACCAACAATCAACATAAACTCGACGAAGTGGCAGGTCAACTCGGTAACTCGTTTACCCTGAAAACCCTACGTGATATTGGCTGTACCGACGAGTTACCCGAAACGACGGGAACAATAGCCGGCAACTCACGCCAGAAAGCCGAATACGTCTGGACGCATTTCGGCCTATCGTGCTTTGCCGATGATTCGGGTCTGGAAGTAGATGCCCTCAATGGCGAGCCAGGTGTCGATTCGGCCTATTATTCAGGTAGTCGGGATGCTGGTAAGAATATAGAAAAGTTACTCACAAACCTTGCTGGAAACAGCAATCGGAAAGCCCGGTTTATCACGGTATTTACCCTAATTCTGCAAGGTGTTGAGCATCAGTTTGAGGGCGTTATCGAAGGCCAGATACTAACTGAGCCTCGTGGCGAAGGCGGATTTGGCTATGACCCCCTATTCCTGCCGGATGGCCATGACCAAACGTTTGCCGAAATGCGGATAGAAGAGAAGAACGGGATGAGCCACCGCTCCCAAGCTTTGGCAAAAATGATAGCCTACCTGGAAAAACAAAAAGGGAAGTAATACCCGGCTAAACGTGACATCCCGAAAGCGCTGTGCTTTCGGGATGTCATAACGTATCCTATTGTTCCGTTCCTACTCCGACCGCGAAGACGAAACCTTGGCGGCTGGTGTCGATTTTTCAGCTTTATCTTTCTCCAATTGTTTTTTCACAGCTTCACGCTGATCGTCGCGAACGGTTGGGTATTTGATGCCAAGTTGCTCCAGATAGGTTTTATACTTTGTTGGATCGTAATAAAACGTCGAGAGCTTCGGTTTGAACTCGTCCATGATCTTCTTATTCAGGTAGATCGCAGGTTTTTCCTTCGACGAAATCAGAGACTCATATTTAATATCTTTAGTCTGCTCATCCCGATAGTAAGCCCAGGCATCTTTAATCAACTCGGGCTTCATCAGTAGATCAAGCAACGTCATGGCTTCCGCTTTGGCACCGTAGACAACCCCCTTATGGGCAATTGGTGTCGCCATCGAAATGGCATTCGCCCAGTGGTGGCCTGGTAATCCGGGAATATTACTTGGATAGCGTAATACAATCGTCGGCAGCGACCACGAAATATCAGCAATATCGTCGGAACCACCACCCATAGACGTCATGGCCTGACCACCCATCATCACCACAGGAGCCGACGAAGTTGGCAGACTCATGGAATCGAGTTTGGTAGCCAGTCCACTCATTTTAGGCGCCTGAAGCTCCAGTTGCGAAGCGCGAGCCAGGAGTTGATCTTCCTCAGTCCAGGTGGGTAGGCCCACCTTTTTGATATTCTCGTAAGCTGCAATGGCCATCGCCTTATTGGTATGCACTGGCCAGGCCGAGCCTAAAATTTCGTAGCTGAATTTCGTATCGGTCATCAGCGCAGCCCCCTCGGCAATTTTGACACCCGTTTCGAACAGTTTTTTGATCTTCGGATACGTTCGTTCCCGAAAATAATACCAGACCGACGCTTTTGAAGGAACAACGTTAGGCTGATCGCCCCCGTCTGAAATGACATAGTGTGAGCGTTGGGTAAGCTCCAGGTGTTCACGGCGGAAATTCCAGCCTACGTTCATCAGTTCAACCGCATCCAGTGCACTCCGGCCACGCCAGGGTGCACCAGCTGCGTGAGCAGCCTGCCCTTCAAAACTGAACTTTACCGACACCAGCCCGTTATTGCCATTATCACCCCAGGAAACGCCGAGATTATTGCCTACGTGGGTAAAAATGCAGGCGTCAACATCTTTGAAATAGCCGTCCCGAACGTAGAAAGCCTTTGTGCCGACGAGTTCTTCGGCCACACCCGGCCAAAGCATTAGCGTACCGGGAATTTTCTCGCGCTCCATCAGCTTCTTCACGGCCAGTACAGCTACAATATTCAACGCCTGACCGGAGTTGTGCCCTTCGCCATGACCAGGAGCGCCTTCCACAATTGGATCTTTATAGGCTACACCCGGCTTCTGGCTAGCCTTTGGAATACAGTCGATATCGGAACCGATTGCGATGAGTGGTTTACCTGATCCCCAGGTAGCCACCCAAGCCGTTGGAATACCGGATATACCAGTTTTTACAGTAAAACCTTCGTTTTTCAGCAGGCCGGTTAAGTACTCGAACGATTCTTCCTCCTGAAAACCCAGCTCGGCAAAACTGAAGAGCATATCGTTGATTTGTTGCGCCAGTGCCGAATTGGCTTCCACAGCCGCAACAGCTTCCTGTTTCAATTTGTCAAGTTTGTCGACGGATTTAGCTCCTTTCTTTGCCTGCGCTATTAGAAGCGTTGGCACGAGCAAGAGGAACAATAAAAGATTTGTACAGTTTCTCATTGGTATTACCAAATTTTATAATGATGATTGGGCAGTTGACTAGCTAAAGATACGGCTAAATGATAAAGCAATGAATAATTAACAACAAAAAAGACAACCCAATATGAGTTGTCTTTGAATGGCATGGTACCTGAACCGACGCAAGACTTATCTATTCTGTCTTTAGCCTGGTCAGAAAGCGGTCGTATGTATCTTGGTCAATAGACAGCTCGATCCGTTTGTGCGGATTGGTAAAACCAGCCACAATCGTCACATTGGACTTGGCAACACCGATTTGCTTAGCCAAAAATTCAGTCAGATACGCATTGGCTTTCCCATCCTGCGCTGGGGCCTTAATCTTGGCGTTAAGCATCCCGGCAGCATCATACAATAGCTGGTCTACTTTACTTCCGGGCTTTACTTTCAGATGCAGCGTAACAGGCATAAATCAAACGTTGACTTTATAATTCAGCGTAATTTCATCGCCCGTCATGCCCCGGAATCCCCAGTTATGCGCCGGACTTTCCAGAATACAGATTTCAAGGTCGGTAACGGGTAGATTTAGCTGAGTACAAACACGCTCGTAGAGCAAATGAATCAGTTTTTTCTTCGTATCGACCGTACGGCCTTCGATCATCAGAAACTCCAGAATGATATACCGGTCGGATGCGGTAGCCGGTCGAAAGAAATCCTCCTTGTCAAGATAGAAAAAGCGGTGCGCTCGTTTATTTTCCGGAAACTGGAGTGCTTCGACCACGCACGCATGAATGGAACTGGAAAGCACCTCCCGAATGGGTAGCAGGTGTTCGCGCACCCCATAAATCTTTACCTGACTCATACTTTCTATGGCTTAAGCTGACTGGCCAGTACAGCAATGCCTTCTTCAAAACTGCGCGGATCGTAACCCAGTACGGTTCTGGCTTTATCCAGAATAAATCCGGTACGTGGTGGCCGACGCGCTACCTGCGTGAATGTGGATGCATCGGCCTGCGCAATCAGTGACTTATCGAGACCAAAATAATCGGCGGTTTTAATCGCCATATCATATGGGGTCAAAACTTCTTTCCCCGATATATTGAAAATGCCTTCAGCTTCTTTATCAGCAATCAGGTAGCAACCCATAGCCAGATCTTCGGCCAGGGTTGGGCTCCGCCACTGGTCGGTGACGACTTTAATATTCTTACCCTCTTCCAGCGATTTCTTGACCCATAAAATGATGTTGCTACGACTCATATCGTGTGCAATGCCATACACGAGTACCGTACGGGCAATAGCCCAGCGCAAGGGAACGTCGGCCCGGTTCGCATGTTTAACGACCGATTCGCCAGCCTGTTTGCTCCAGCCATAAAAACTGATGGGATTGGCCTCGGCAGTTTCATCGTAAGGGCCTGCTGTACCATCGAAAATGAAATCTGTAGACACATGCACCAGAAAGGCATTGGTAGCCTGACAGGCTTCAACAATGTATTCAACCGCATGGACATTCTGCGCCCAGCACGCATCTTTCTGTACTTCGCATTTATCCACATCGGTCATAGCAGCCCCGTGGATAACTACATCGGGTTTTACCTCGCCAATTGTATCCAATACCTGCTGCCGATCCGTAATATCCATTGATCGGTACGTATATCCATCTGCATAAGGCAATCGATTATCGCCACGAGCGGTTGCTACTAATTCAATATTGGGCTGTTTGGTCAACAGGTCGACCAGTTTTTGTCCCAACAGGCCATTGGCTCCAGTAATAAGAATGCGTTTCATAAGAGTAGCTCAGTAATAGGAGTAAGTAGTAGAAGTTGCTGACGCGTATTTATTTATCTCCCAATACTCCTCACTCCTAATACTGATAATGATATTGTTTTGTAATCTTCTTTTTCTTGACCCAATCGCCCGTCATGGTCATGCGAACGTCTTTAACGGGCCGGTCCATTTCGTCGCGGGGTTGTTTGGCAATGCTGTCCACAATAGCCAGCCCATCAATTACCTCGCCAAAAACGGTGTAGTTGCCATCCAGATGCGGTGCCCCCCCAATGGTTTTGTATACCTGTTTCTGCTCATCGGTCGGTACATGCCCTTTCATAGCCTGGATTCGTTCGACCTGCTTTTGCAGCGCGGCATCATCCCAAACGCGGCCTTGTACAATGTAAAACTGGCAGGCACTCGACGCTTTTTCGGGGTTATTATCGCGAGCAGCCGCTAAGGCGCCTTTCTTATGGAAGAGTGTGGGCACAAACTCGGCCGGTATCCGCTCGCCAATGCTACCACTTCCAAGAGGGTCGCCAGCTTTTGCTTTACGGGAGTTTGGGTCGCCCCCCTGAATCATGAACAGAGGAATAATGCGATGGAACAACAGACTGTCGTAAAATTTCTGATCGACCAGTTTGATAAAATTTTCCTTGTGCTTTGGCGTCTGATCGTACAGAACGAGCCGCATGGGACCGTAGATTGTTGTCAGCGTAACCAGATAGTCTTTTTTCTTCCGGTTCTGGGCCAGAAGCGTGGTTGACATCAATAAAAAGAGAGCGAGGTAAATACGCATGGTTCGTTGCCGATCAGAATCCAGAAATAGTTACAAAGCTACGCGATTCTGAAAGGCATCTTTCAAACGCTGGTCGTGGGTAACCACAATGAGGCTGGCCCCTATCTGCTCCGACTGCTCACGCAGGAGTTGCACAACACGCTCTGTATTTTCATCGTCAAGGCTCGACGTTGGCTCATCGGCCAGAATAACCCCCGGCTGATTCATAACGGCCCGCGCTATACTCACCCGTTGCTGCTCACCCTGGCTTAGCTGATGCGTTTTTTTGTCCAGGTGATCACCGAATCCCAATTGGGCTGCCAGTTCCTTTGCCCGTGCTTTATCCTGCGGTTTATCAGCTAAATAATTAGCCAGCAACAGGTTATCAAGCACCGAGAGCGAACTAACAAAATGGGGTTTCTGGAAAACAATACCCACGTGTTTGGCCCGAAAAGCGGCAGTTTCGGCCACGCTCAATTTCGTGAGGTCTGTTTCGTCGATGGTAACCGAACCACTTTTGGGCTTCAGCAACAAGGCCAGCAAGTGCAGGAATGTTGTTTTACCCGTTCCTGACCGACCCAAAATCAGGAGTGCTTCCCGATTGGCGCAGTACACATCGGGAAATGTGAACTGCTTGGTGGGGTTATACGCAAACGAAAGTTGGTTGGTCGCCAGCATAGAAACAGAAGCTAATACGCACAAAAATAGGCAGGCAACGAGAATAATGTAGAATGTAGAATGAACAATGAATAATTTTACTCCCCAGTTAGGCATTATTTATTATCCATTCTATATTATTCATTTGAAACGAATCGCTCTATTTGCTTCTGGCTCTGGCTCGAATGCCGAGAAAATCGCTGCCTATTTTGCTGATAATACCAGCGTTGACATTTCGTTGATTGCCTCCAACAACCCAAAAGCGGGGGTTATTGATCGGGCCCGCCGTGGATTCGGAAGACGGCTGCACATTCCAGTTTTGCTCTTCGACCGGGCAACGTTTTACGATACCGACCGAATCACTCAACTGCTGCAGAATCAACACATCGATTTAATTGTACTAGCCGGTTTTATGTGGCTGATGCCCAGCAAATTGGTACAGGCATTCCCTAATAAAATTATTAACATTCACCCAGCGTTATTACCTAAATTTGGGGGGAAAGGCATGTATGGCCACTTTGTCCACGAAGCGGTGGTAGCAGCCAACGAAACCGAATCAGGGATTACGATTCATTATGTAAACGAGCATTACGACGAAGGGCAGATTATTTTCCAGGCCAGTTGCCCGGTTTTACCAACCGATACACCCGAAGACGTAGCCCAAAAAGTTCAGGTATTAGAACACCTGCATTATCCAAAAGTGGTAGAAGACGTATTGATGCGATGAATAATTTTACAAAAAATAAAGCCGTTGGGTTTATTGGAGCGTTGCTTGTTTTAGCCTTCCTGAGCAGTTGTTTCCGGCCGGTCCTGTACCTTCAGAACAAAACGCATTATCCGGTCGATGTATTCTATGACAATCAACGACCAGCCCGCCCCTTCGACCCATTGCAGGACCTGGAAGTAAAAGGCGAAGTACAGCTCTCGGCCAGGCAATTGGACGAACGCAATAAACGGATGCTGAGCCGTGGGAACGATATGCAACAGAAAGAACTGATGCTGGCTCGACTGACCATGCAGGCCAAGAATATTGGTGCCGATGCATTAGTGGCTGTTAAATATACCTACTACACATCAATGACCGATAACGGATACATTATGACGGGGCTTGCCGTGAAATATAAAAAAGAAGAGGAAACCACGGCCAAATAACGGACTTAGGACATATCTCATTCCAAACTAAAAGGTCTGCCAGCTATTCGTTTGGCAGACCTTTTAGTTTGGAATGAGACAATACAATTTATTTGACCTCTTCATAGTCAACATAGTCGCCCCCTTCAAAGCGGGAGCCGTTTTCTTGCGGCCGCTTATCCACGCGAATGTCTCCTTCCCGACGGGCTCCGCGAACATCACCCTGCCTCTTTTGCTCCTTAACCAGTTGACGACCAACCAAAAGGTAAAAAACAAATCGGCGTACTGGAGGCACGAACAGAATAATCAGCGTGATAATGAAGAGATATTTGAGTAACATATCAGGGTGTCGTTAATACCTTATAAACGTAGCGGTTAGCCATTTAGTTTTCGAGCCCGTCAAACGGTTTCAATCCAGGTTATTCGGTCCGCTACGTTGATAAAAGCGTGATTGGCAGAACTCTACTGTTGTCCGTACAAGGCTTTTCCGGCTACTTCGTACTTATCGCCCGCCGACCATTGGGGGCGCGTAGGCCGGTCCGCAATCAGTCGGGCTGCGTGTGCATAGGCCTGACAAAAGCGAAGAACATACTTAAAATCCAGCGATTCGGGGTTATCAATGGCCTGATGATAGTATTTGCCGATAGCGGCATCGAACGTCTTGAAACCGGCTGAGAATGTAGGGGCCGGGATACCTTTTGCCGCAAACTGAACATTATCTGATCGGTCGAATAAGCCCTGCTCGGGAGCGGGTTCGGCAAAAATGCTAAGACCAAACGCTTTAGCGCCTGCTTCGATTTCGGCTTTTGCCCCAGTCCGTTCCAGGCCAATGACGGATACCACGGTGGTATCATTATAACCGGCTCCATCCGAATTCAGGTCGAAGATGGTTTGTTTTAGCGGCACTAAGGGATGCTCAGCATAATAGCGGCTACCCAGAAACCCAACCTCTTCGCCCGTCAGCGCTAACACCAAGACGGAGCGTTTGGGCCGCTGCTGCATCAACGCTTTGGCCGATTCCAGCAAGGCTACGGCGCCAATGGCATTGTCACGAGCCCCATTAAAGATACTGTCGGTAGACTGATACGCACTTCCGCCCTGTGCTCCAACCCCAATGTGATCAAAATGAGCCGATAAAATAACGTATTCATTTTTCAGCTTTGGATCGGTACCTTCAATAATTCCGGCAACATTAGCCGAGGACGTGGTTAGGTGTGGGCGACCGGAGGTTCGCAAGGTAACGGTTTGACCCGCTTCTTTCAACTGCTTGTATTGGTTGTTGGCGTTGTTGACCCAAAGATGGGTTATGGGCGCTTTGCCATCGGCGGAGGTGGCGATGGTCAACTGATCGCGGCTGAAATACTGACTCACAAACCCCCAGGGCGTAGCTTCGCTGTATAGTTCAATCAGAGCAGCCGCGCCTTTTTGGGTTGCCATTTTGCGTTTTTCGGCAGCAGCCCGAATAATATCGCCAGGGCTTTTAGCTTCGGGCGAACCACCCTGCGCTACCACAATCCGACCTTTTACATCCCGACCCTTATAGCCATCTTCGCCATCAGTGAGGCCATAACCGACATAGATCACCTCGCCCGACAGATTGGTTGGGTCGCCCGACATCACAATCAACTGCTTGCCAAGTTGAAGGGTATCTTTTCCGATCAGGAGTGTAGCAGAGGTAGCCGTTTTTGCTTTTTCAAGATTGATGTGCTGAAGAAAGTCCGGCTGATTATCGGTCGTGGCCGCAGGCTTCAGACCCAGCAGACGAAACTGCTCGGCAATGTATCGGGCGGCTGTTCGGTTGCCCGGCTCGCCCGTCCGACGGCCCTGCAGTTCATCAGATGCCAGGAATCTCGTATGTACCTCAACTTCAGTTCGAGAGAGTAATGCTTCAGGAAGGGTTAATTTTCCGCCTTTAGCAGGTCGGCTTTGCGCATGAGCGCCCAATGCCGTTAGCAGTAGGCTCATCCAGAGCGTTACTCGGATAGTTGTTTGCATGATGATTGAATTTGGGATAAAAGTACGAAAAACCCCGACGCTCACTGGCAGTCTTTCCATCTCATCAAATTTCAGTATTTTCGTCCCCTTACACCTAGTAGATTCTGAAAATCTATCAGGTTGCGTTGATTATGTCCTCTTCTACCAAAACAATTTATTCTACTTCCGAAAGAACATATCTGTTCATTGCCATAGGGTTGTTAGGGTTGTATGTTTTCCCATACATCTGGCTCGGCGAAGGGGCCCATCTAACCATCCACGACAATCTGGACAGCGATTTTCTTTACCTGTATCTGCTCAAACTCACTCGTACCGCCTTCGATTTTGATCTGAACACTATTATTCCCAATATGATGAGTGGTGGGCCATTCCGGGGTATACCACGCTCAGCATTTCGGACAGGGCTAAATGTTGAAGTATTGTCGTTCTGGCTTTTTCCACCTTACGCAGCTCAGGTTATCAATTTTGCGGCTGTGCATGGGCTTGGCTTCTGGGGCATGTATTTATTGCTGCGTCGATACATTTTGCCCGAATCGATCTGGGCCTTTACCCGAGTAGCGGTTGCTTTTCTGTTTGCCCTGGTGCCCTGCTATATAGTGCATGGCGCATCGGTTACGGGTCAGCCACTGCTGTTATTTGCATTTCTCAATCTATTGACGAACCGGGCTCGCTGGACCGATTGGGTCATTATCCTTTTATTTCCATTCTATTCGTTCTTCGTCTGGTCGGGCCTTTTTATCTGTGTTGCCTTAGGCGTATTGGGCCTGATCAGTATGCTCAGAAACCGACAACTGAACCGACCGTATCTGAATGGATTACTCACACTTTCCCTGCTCTACCTGGCCAGCGAGTGGGAACTGATTTATGGGTTTGTCCATCAAACATATATTTCCCAACGCGTTGAATTCGACTATAGCCAGCTACGTTCGATGCGGGTAGTGGATAGTTTGCGCCGGAGTGCGGATTTATTTGTTTGGCCGATGTTTAATACGGGGGCTTTTTTTACGCTGGGTATTCTACTAGTAGCTGGATTAAGTGCCCGAAAAGCTTTTCGACGAGAACGTTATACATCCGTCAGGTGGCTAATCGGGTTGCCAATACTGGCGGCACTCATTTGTCTGGTTCATGGCTTTTACCATTACCTCGTCGTTGCCCTGGGTGATAGTGACCTGGGGCTCAAATTTCGCGTGTTTCAGTTTGATCGTTTCTATTTTCTGCTTCCGGCACTCTGGTTCATTCTGTTTGCTATGGCGTTACGGGAGTTTGGGGATGGGCGCAGAGAAGCCGGCAACAACAGCCAGCCATCGAACGTAGTTTCGCTATTTCTGGCCCTGCAGCTCACGCTGATGCTTATTGCGAACAAAGAATGGCGAATTAATGTCGGTAAGTCAGTCGGGCTTATTAACGAAGCGCAATATCCATCATTCCGGGCCTTTTTTGCTGAAAAGCAATTTGTTCAGATTCGCGATTATATTGGCCAGCAACCCTCGAACTACCGGGTCATATGCCTGGGTATGCATCCATCCGTTGCGCAGTTCAACGGCTTTTACACGCTCGATAGTTACCAGAACAATTATCCCCTACCCTACAAGCACGCATTCCGCAAAATTATTGCTGCGGAACTCGCCAAGGGCACCCGGCAAATGCGCGTTTATTACGATGCCTATGCCTGTCGCGCTTATCTCTACACCGCCGAATTAGGCATGAACTACCTTTTCGGAAAAACACAAAATCGGTCCGTTAGTCATCTACAGATCGATACAAATGCACTAAAGTCGCTCAATGGGCAATACGTAATTTCGGCCGTACCGATTTTAAATGCAGCCGCCAACCGACTGTATCTGAAAAAAGTCTTTGACCAACCGGAAAGCTATTGGCGAATCTGGTTGTATAAAGTTGTATAAAGTAGCCTAGGCAAGCGGGTAATCCTTACCCTAGACTAGCCTCGCTTATAATGCTGACGGGCGAATCGCATGAAGGTATCGGCAAGTCCTTCGCTGACGCCCTGCAACTGAATGGAATACAAATCACGCTCGATAGTAAGCCCCTGTACATCAAGCACTTTTAGCGTACCAGCCTGTAACTCCTGCTGAACGGCAAAAACGGAAATAAACGCCATACAGCGCGAATTACTGAGATACGATTTAATGCTTTCTGTACTTCCTAAATGCATTTCCACGGTCAGATCCGATAGACGTATGCCGACTCCTCGCAAAGCATGTTCAATCACTTCGAGCGACCCGGAGCCTCGTTCACGCAGCACAATCGGGACGGTACGTAATTCGTCCAGCGTAATCTCGTCGCGATTGGCTAATGGGTGATCGGCCCGGCAGATCAGGACCAGTTCATCCTTGACAAATGGCGTATAGCGAATGTCGCTATGATGCGTTCGGCCTTCCACCAATCCCAGATCAATCTCGTCGTTGAGCAACTGCTGTTCGATCTGTTCCGTATTGCCACTCAGCAGCGAGATGGCTACATCGGCCGATTGTTCATGAAACCGCGCCAGAACAGGCGGAATCACATACTGCGCTACGGTCGTACTGGCCCCTACCCGCAACGATCCTCTCGACTCCCCTTTGAGCGCGTTCATATCGAACTCCAGTTGGCGATAGGTGGCCATGATGGTTTCGGCATGACGAAGCAGAATACTCCCGGCCGCTGTCAGGCTGATCTGATTCCCACGCCGGTCGAACAGGGCGGTTCCAAACTGATGTTCAAGTTCCTGAATGTGCTTGGTCACGGCAGGCTGCGTGACATATAACTCAGCGGCTGCTTTGGTGAAACTCAGCCGTTTGGCCACGGTATAGAAGACATTCAGGCGGAAGGATAGCATACTGATACTGAATTTAGTACAGCAAAGGTAGTAGTCTGTCCGTATTTGCCTGCGGTTTACTTAACCCGTTCGTATTGATAAAAACCAAATGCCATTTGCTGCGGTAATGTAAATGACACAGTTCCATCAGCCGTTACGGCCAGCCGGAAGCTTTTTCCCTGACCCATTAAGTGCGTAAACTGATAGGTGCCGGATAACAGGTTCATGAGCTTCATTTTAGCAGCACCCACTTTCGTTTGCTCCCGAAAAACCAATACATATCCGGTAGACTGTTTTTCCGAAATGGATTGAAAGCCTGTCCAGCTTGTGCCCGATGGTTCATTACCAATTGGAAATAGCTGGCCATTATGCCACGCCCACCAATGTTTTTTATAGGCACTGATCAGGCTGGTAATGGCAAAGGCCTCTGGTGGCAAATTGCGGGCTTCCATCCAGGCCAACGGCTGGGCAGGCATGGTAATGGCAAACAAGTAATCGAAGGGGTAGTGTGCCGGGCTAAATGAGTCGTCTTTGGGATAGCGATCCTGATTACGCCATTTGTTCAAAAACTCGATCTGCAAGCGCTGAGGTGGCACATATCGGGCCAGCATCCACAAATTGCGCAAGGTGAAATGCGGATAATAATTTCCCCAGTCGGTATAGCGGTTTTCCAGAAACAGGTTGCCGTACTCATAAAAATAATGATACCCAAACCGTCGGCCAGCCGTCACATCGAGGTTAAATATAGCCTCACCGTTTGTGCTGGCCATAACCGTATCGAGCATCTTTCGGAAATTAATTTCGGCCTGCTTATCGGCAATACGCACCCCATCGATCTTCCACATCCGGATGCCATAGCGTCGGTATTGGTCAATCATCACCTGCGCATCCCGATCCCAGTATTTGAAGCTACTATCGACACTCGGATTGAACCAGGTGGAGAGCGTAATACCTCGCTTTTTACCCGTTTCCATAATTCGGCTAAAACCCGTTGGGAACTTCCTGGGGTCGGGTAGCCAGTAATCGGGTTTGCGCCAGATGTCTTTGAAGCTCCCACCCTGAAACGCCGAATTGGCACTTTTTCCCTGTTGCCAGCCATCGTCAAGCTGGAAATGAGTGATCCCCAATTTTTCTCCTAATTCCAGTTCGCGTAGCACAAACGCTTCGTTGATGTTTTTATCCTGCCCCCGATCTCCCCAGGTATTGAGCAGAATCATCTCATCGCGGTTAGGTTGCCGTATCCGTAAGCTTCGTTGATACGACCGAAGCGCTGTCAGTTGTCCCTCTTCGCCACCCGACCAAACGCCAAGCACCAGGCTATATCCCCGAACCCATTCATCATTGCGTAGGTCAGTTGGTCCTACACCAATACCAACCGCCCGCATCTCGTTGAACTTTAACGAGAAATCGAAGCCAGGGTAAGCGAGCTGTACACCCGATACTGGTGCTTCTTTGAGCCAGAAAATCCCCCTATCGGTTCCTCCTTCGTCCAGAAACAACAGGTTACCCCGCAATCGTACTTCCTGGCGATACGCCAGTCGGGTATATTCCTGCACCAGCGTGTTATTCTGGTCGGTAGCATCGAAAAACTCCACCGATTTTCCCCGCCAATGAAGTCCGGGAAGGGCGAGTCGATCCAGCACGACAGCATTAGCCTCACCCTCTTTTTGGGTTGCCAGAGATTCAAGATTACGCAGGTCGTAGGCTTGTTGAACCTGTTGCTGCCAATCGGGAGCGCGTCCTTTCAGGTAATAATCGCAGGCAATAGCCGGGCAGTTGGGATAGATTCGAAAGACCCGTTTTACCCATACATCTCCTAATGAAACGAGTACCTCTGCTTCCAGATGGGCAGGTGTTCGGCTGGTTTCGGCAACGGGTTTTACCGTAAAGCCTCCGTTGGCCGGATCACCCACTTTAGCAGGCAAGGAAAAATCAGCGTTTTTATTCGCCAATTGCCATTTCTTCCCGGTTTGCTTGTCCTGAAGGGCGAATGAACTGAGATTCCCATTCTGAAATAGGTAGGTTCGTTGAATCAGCGAATTACCCAGAATTAACGTATCACCCTTGCGAATGGCCTGGCACGACGATAAGTCCGTTTGCCCGTGTGCGGGTATGAAAGAATGAGTAAACAGGTAGATCGCTATCAATAAATTCCTCATTGGCAATAGATTGTATTGGTTTTCAGAAATCTTGATTGTTCAACGTGGTGGCAGATGGTAGCATCTGCCACCACGCAAATCACGCAAAAAAGGGAACAGGCAATGGCTGTTCCCTTTCGTAACGCGGGTGGTAACCCGCGATTGGCGTATCATAGCGCGGGCTCCACCCGCGTTATAGACTCCCTAATACCCCGGATTCTGCTGAATTTTTGATCGGTTAATATCAATCTGGCTTTGGGGGATCGGATCGACCAGATTGTTTTCGGTTAACACATTCACGAGTCGAATCTGGTCTTTTTTGCTGTTCAGAACTGGAATGGCCCGGTCAGTACGGACAAGATCATACCAGCGCTGCCCTTCAAAAGCAAATTCGACCCGACGCTCCTGTTCCATTGCCAGCCGGAATGCCTGCTGATTTGGAATATCGGTAGCCGTTTTGCTGGCCAATCCTGCCCGGTTACGAATTTTGTTTAGGTACGTAAATGCGTCGCCATTGGGCTGATAGCCCACTTCATTCAAGCTTTCTGCATACATCAGCAACACATCGGCATAGCGGATAACGGGGATGTTGTTACCGTTATCGCCATTAGTGGCTGGCGTGTCATAGTACTTCTTCACAAAATTGTAGGGAATGGTTTGCCCGCTGGCATTTACATAGGATGTCGCCAGCGAAACGTCTTTCCGTTTATCTCCCGGCTCATAGGCATTGATTAGATCGGCAGTGGGCTGGTTGTTGCCGCCACCCCCAAATGCGATCACGGCATTGCCTGAATTTTCGGGTGCGAACGAATTTGGCCAGGAATTTCCTTCGCCAGCACCGCCCGATTTGTACTGCACATCGAACACCGATTCTTTGTTGTTCTTATTGCTCACTTTGAAAACATCGGCATAGTTCGGCAGAATATCATACACCCCCAGATCGATCACTTCTTTAAGCTTGGCAACTGCCTGAGCGTATTTCTTTTCGGTTAGGTACACTTTGCCCAGTAACGCTTTTGCTGCTCCTTTCGTGGCCCGTCCGACTTCGGCAGTGGCATACGAAACCGGCAACACCCCTTCGGCATCGGTCAGATCTTTCTCAATCTGAGCATACACATCCGCTTTGGGCGAACGACCGTACTCATACCCTTCGTCGGGATTGGAGATGGCCTTCAGCACCAGAGGCACATCGCCAAACGTGCGTACCAGATTGAAATAGACCAACGCCCGCAGGAATTTGGTTTCGGCGATATACCGATTCTTCAGGTTTTCATCCATCGACACTCCGCCAATTTTTTCCAGGATGGTATTGTAGCGGGCAATGGCGGTATAACTATCGTTCCACCGACCGGAGATAAACGGGTTAGTGGTTTTGATGTAAAACCGATCAAATTCATCCTGATCCGTTACCGAACCGGAAGCCGGAGGTACTGTATTATCCGAGGCCACATCGCCAAAAACGTAGCTATTCCCGAAAATACCACCCGATTGTAAAGAGGCATATGCCCCATTAATGGCATTCTTGAAATCATCAGCTGTCTTGTAAAAGTTATCTGATGTAGCCGATGAGATGGGTTTTAAATCCAGAAACTCTTTGCTGCATGAGCTGAGCGTCAGGCTGAACAGCAGCGATATATAAATCTTAGATACTTTCATTGTTTTTGTCATTAGGGTTTACCGATGAGGCTTTTAAGCGTCAACGCGTTCCATCAAAATCCTAAGTTGAGACCCACCGTAAACGTTTTCGCCAGAGGATAGTAGCCGTAATCGACCCCACCCGTCAGCGGGCCTTCATAGTTGCTGACTTCCGGGTTGTAGTTCAGGTACTTGGTCCAGGTATGCAGGTTCTGCGCCGACAGATAGATACGGGCCTGCTGAATTTTCGCTTTGTTCAGCAAGGTTTTAGGCAACTGATACCCCAGGCTCAGGTTCTGAATCCGCAGGTACGAACCATCTTCCACCCAGCGCGACGAAACGGCATTGTTGTTCCCCGTTGTCCGGGCATTAGCGCGGGGGGTTACCCCATCGCCGGGATTACTCTCCGACCGCCAGCGAGTCAGCACGGTGGTAATCTGGTTCGCGTTGCCTTCCAGGTTCTCGAAAAAGCGCCGGCTCAGGTTCAGGATCTGTCCGCCCTGCGTTCCCTGAATGGCAATGCTTAAGTCAAAGCCTTTATAGCTAAACGAGTTGGTCATTCCGTAAATGAACTTTGGTTGGTTGTTGCCGATGATGGTGCGGTCGTCGGCCGTGATTTTTCCATCGCCATTCACGTCTTCATACTTCACGTCGCCGGGCCGTGCCGTGGCATCGTGCGGGTAGCTATCCAGATCGGCCTGATTCTTGAAAATACCAATCTGCTTGTAGCCATAGAAACTACCAATGGGCGAGCCAATCTGGGTAATGTTCGTTTGATCGACACCGCTGTTGCTTCGAATTGGATCGCCCGTGGGTCCAAGTGCCAGCACTTTGTTGCGGTTCAGTGACAGGTTGGCGCTGGTATTCCAGACAAAGGCCCCGGTGATGTTGCGTGTGTTGATCGAAAACTCCCAGCCTTTATTCTCCATCTTACCAATGTTCTTCACAGCCGATGTAAATCCAGTCAGCGAAGGTACATTAACCGATAGCAGCAGGTCTTTGGTAATCCGGTTGTAATAATCCACAATCAGGTAGATGCGGTTGTTGAACAAACCCAGGTCGATACCGGCATCGAACTGCTGGTTCTTTTCCCAACCTAAATTGGCATTCCCCAGTGTGCCAGGAGCTAAACCATTCGCCAGATTATTGTTGAAGCTATAGTTGTCCGACCGCAAGGTGGCCGCGTATGGATAATACTCGGGATTTCCTCCCGATAGAAAAGCATTGTTACCAGATAGGCCATAACTCACCCGAAGCTTGGCTTCCGACAGGCTGGGAATGCCTTTCATAAAATTCTCCTCGCTAAACCGCCAGCCGAGCGAAGCAGCCGGGAATGTACCCCAACGATTCTCCGGCCCGAAGATCGACGACCCATCCCGACGGACAGACACATTCAACAGGTACTTGCTTTTGTAATTGTAATTGATCCGGGCGAAATACGATGTCGATGCATTCTCCCGGCGGTTGGAGGTAATGGTCGATGTTGTACCATTGGCGCTGGCGTTCAGCGTTTCCACTACATCGTTGGCATACGAACTGCCCGTCCCGGAACTGTACTGATACTGAAAGCGGGTTGCTTCCATTCCGACCAACACATCCAGATTATGCACCTCATTCAGGGTTTTGGTGTAAGTCAGCGTCTGGTTAAATAGCCAGCTAAGCCCCTGCTCAGAGGTAGCGGTGCCTTTAGCTGCATTTGGGGGCAACAACTGATTGAGCGGCAGCCGGGATGTCTGGTAGGCATTGCGTCGATAGCCTGTGAAGTTAAGGTTACCCGTGGCCCGGTATTTAAAAGCCTTAAGGAAGTTATATTCCAGATAGGAGTTACCCAACAAATTGATCTGCTGATAGTTGCTATGGTATTCGGTAATATTGGCAATCGGGTTGGTAATACCGGGATAATTATAGGGTGCTGCCAGTTCGGTTTGTGACGAATACGTTACGCCATCGGCCGCGTAAATGGGAGCCATCGGCATCGCCGACAGAGCCGCATTGATAATGCCGTTGTTGGCCCAGTGCCCATCTGAAAGTACTTCCTGCTGATTTTTAAACGATGGATTAAGGTTCAGACCGACACGGAGCTGGGGAGTGATATTCACATCCACATTGGCCCGTACCGTGTACCGATCCAGGCTAGAGCCTTTAATAATTCCATCCTGCTTAAGGTAGCCTCCACTAACCAGATAACGAGCTTTATCGGTACCACCCGAAACCGAAAGCTGGTAATTGCTAATGGCGGCCTTGCGGAAGATCATATCCTGGTAGTCGTGATAGGGCAGATTGGCTACTTTGGCTGGGTCGTCGAAATTGAACCAATCGTATAGTTCACCCCGTGGGTAGCGATACCGCAGATAGGAACTTGGCCGGACACTGTTGGGGTCATTAATGTTGGCGCCAGGTACGTTGTCCAGATAAGCCGTATTGGAGGCTTCTTTACCAAACTCAGCAAACTGCTGCGAGTTGAGCAGGTCAATTTTTTTAGTTATCTGCTGAAAGCCCGTATACACATCCAGATTGACATTGGTTTTTCCGCTTTTACCGCGTTTGGTCGTTACCAGAATCACCCCGTTCGAGCCTTTGGAGCCATAAATAGCCGCTGACGAAGCATCCTTGAGCACATCGATGCTTTCGATGTCGTTTGTGTTCAGCAAACCAAAAATGCTGGCATCGACAATGTTGCCATCGACCACAATCAGAGGAGAGTTACCCGCGCTGATCGAACCAAAGCCCCGGACCTTGATGGCGGGGGTACTGCCCGGCGTACCGTTGTTTTGCTGAACGATAACCCCGGCAATTTTGCCCTGTAAAGCCGTAGCCGCATTCGATACAGGCATATCTTTCACTTCCGACATGGGCACCGACGCAATGGCCGCCGTAACAGCTTCCCGCTTTTGCGTGCCGTATCCTACTACAACTACTTCACTAAGGGTTTTATCGTCCGTTTGAAGCTGAACCGACAGTTGGCTGTTGTTGCCCAGGGGAACTTCCTTTGTCTGATAGCCAACAAAGCTGAATACCAGTATAGGCGATCCGCCATCGGGTACATTCAGTCGATAGGCTCCCTGCACATCAGTCGTAGTACCACGCTGGGTCCCTTTCACAATGACGCTTACACCGGGAATCCCAGCGCCCGTTTCGTCGGTGACCGAGCCTGTAACGGTACGGTCAGCGGCAACATTTACGGGTGTTTGAATCATGCGAACGGGTAAAAGCATTTCAGGAGCCGATGCATTCAGCAGAATTCGTTTTCCGGCCAACTGATAACTGATTTGCAGCGGACGCAACAGTTTATCGAGCACGGTAGCCAGCCGTTCATTGGTCACATTGAGCGACACTTTACGGCGCGATTGAATAATCCGGTCGCTGTACATAAACTCGACATCGGCTTCGCGCTCAATCGTTTTGAGGAGGTTTTTTACGGTCACATCCGTCAGTTGCAGGCTAATCTGACGATCTAGTGGTGACTGTGCATCGACGGTTGTAGCATACGTCATACCAGCAAACAGTATGAGTAAACAGCCTTGCACGAGCGAAGTTTTCATGAGAAACAAGGCAAGAGTTCGTAGACATCTATTTTTTTCCATACAGTAAATTGAGTAAAGGGGATAATGAAAGGTCAATAGCAGCCCTGAGCGCTAATGACGATTTGGGCATCAACGATTTGGTAAGAAGCTTTTATGGTTTGACAGATTAAATTCAGTTTTTCCAACAGCGGTTCATCCTGAAATTTGGCAGTCAGTGTACACTGTTTTAGTAGTTGCTCATCGAAGACAATATCGACCCCGTAGGCTTCCTCAAGTTGGGTAAAAGCCTGCGCAACCGGCGTATCGTCGTACACAAAGACATTACGAGTAAAACGGGAATCAATAATGGCAGGATTGGGAATAATGGTCCGTCGGAAATGCCCTTCCTGCCGGCTGAAAACCACTTGCTGATTGGGTGTGAGCACTACGCCGGGAATATCGCTGTTGGCTTCTTTCTCCGCGCGTTGCCAGTCTTTCCGGGCAAAAACCGATACGCGCCCAGTGCGTACCACTACCTGCGCATTCGCCTGACTTTCAAAGGACCTGACGGTAAAGCTGGTACCCAGCACTTTGGTTACCAACTCATTCGCATACACATAAAAAGGTTTTGCCGGATTTTTGTGAACGTCGAAAAAGGCCTCGCCGGTTAGGTAAACTTCGCGTTTCGTTCCCTGAAATTGATTGCTGAAACTGATCCGGCTGGCGGGTTGCAGGGTAACCCGGCTCCCATCGGGTAGCCCAACCACCAAAGGTGTATTCGTTGTATTGACTTTCTCAATCAGTTTTGTCGACGACGCATTGACTAATTCTGCGTAGGTAGCTGGCCCGGCCGACTGTCGAACCAACCAGGCAGTCCAGCCGATACCGAGTACCAGTAGCAATACAGCGGCAGCCCTGGCCCACCAGCCCAGTGAGCGGTTCGCCACTACCCATACGGAAGGGTGTTTATGCGTTCGGAACTGTATCTGTTGAAGTTGATGCTGTACGTCCGACTCCGAAATATCCCGATACGGCTTAACAGTCAGGCCACCAATAATTACTTTGGCCTGCTCGGCTATATCGCGTTTTTCAGGGTACTGATCCAGCCATTGTTGCCAGAATAGCTGTTCGTCGGGCGAACTTTGGTTAGTGGCCCATCGGTTGAACGATTCATCCAGCAGCAAATCCTCGATCTGGTAATCCTGGTAATTTTTCATGAAGGAATACGCTAAAAACTAGCCCTATACCTCCAACATGCAGTCACCCCACCGATCCTACTGGAAGAAACTGCATTTTTTTGCAAAAAAATTTAACCGATGAAAATAGTGGCTGAACGAGCTTACCGAACCAGAAGCGACAATAAAGCCATTGAAAAAGCCATATCGCCCTGCCAGGCATTACGCAGTTTCTGAAGCGCTTCGTGAAGAATATTGTAGACCGACTGCCGATTCAGGACCATCACTTCGGCTATTTGTTCATGCGTAAGGCCCTGATAAAATTTAAGGAAGATAACTTCTTTCTGCCGTTTGGAGAGCTGATTGAGTAACGCTTCCAACTGCCGGGCGTGATCATGGGCAATCTCCTGCGTAATGAGCTGATTCTCGATAGAAAATTCAACCTCGAACAGATAATTCTCCTGAATCGACTCCCAATTAGTACCCCACTTCGCTTTTCCCCGAAAAATGCGTCGTCGTAACGATTTCAGCAGGTAAAACTTAACGAACTCCGTTTCGCGGACTGTTTGCCGACGCTGCCATAGCTCTACGAAAACATCCTGAATACAATCTTTTATGTACTCCTCGTTGGGGTCGAAACGGATTCCATACCGAAACAAAATCGGATAATACGCCTGAACAAGCTGATCGAACGCCACCGAATCGCCTGATCGGAAGCGTTGCCACAGGAGTGCATCATCGATTTGTTCAGCCTTCATACGCAGAGTAACCCTCTTTATTAGAAGAAAACTATTAGCGAATCTACCCTACTTACTATACTTGGTTAACGAATAGTTCGGCCATTTAGCCGCTAAATTCGTCAAACTAGTGGCTCTGTAAGCTATCGGGCATTGACATTAAAATTAAAAACAAAACATCTTCCCACCCGCTTTATCTGTGCGGAACGCCACGTGCTGGCGCAACTCGTGACGTAGAAAACAGCATGGCTAAAACAGGAGGAGATTTATTAATTGAGCGCTTAATCGACTGGGGAGTCGATACAGTCTTTAGCTTGCCCGGCGATGGCATCAACGGAATCTATGAGGCACTACGGACCCATCAGGACAAGATTCGACTGATTCAGGTACGGCACGAAGAAGCTGCAGCTTTTATGGCCGGTGGTTACGCTAAATTTACGGGTAAACTAGGTGTCTGTATAGCTACGTCGGGTTGTGGAGGTATCCATATGCTCAATGGCCTGTATGATGCCAAGTATGATGGTCAGCCCGTGTTGGCTATTACGGGCCATACCTTCCATGACCTCAGTGGCTCGTATTACCAGCAGGACGCCAATCTGACGAAGGTATACACCGATGTAGCTGCTTATAATGAGCTGATTATGGGGCCCGATCACGTCATCAATGCCGTCGATCAGGCCATCCGAACGGCTTATGGACTTCGAACGGTAGCGCATATATCCTTCCCCAAAGATTTTCAGGAATGGACAGTCCAGGATGATAAACGCTCCATGGCAAACGCGCCGAAGCATACTAGTGAACTACGCGTAACAATGGCGCTTGCTCCAGCTTTGGAAACGCTGCAACGAGCTGCTGAGGTAATCAACACAGGCGAAAAAGTGGCCATTCTGGTTGGTCGTGGCGCCTTGAACGCCCGCGCAGAGATAGAGCAATTAGCCCAAATAGTTGGCGGCCCCGTCGTCAAGGCTCTCCTGGGAAAAGCTGTCCTCCCCGACGATAGCCCCTATACTACCGGGGGCATCGGTCTGTTGGGTACGGCTCCCTCACAAGATGTAATGGAAGAGTGCGATACGCTGGTCATGATTGGCACCTACTTTCCTTATCTGGAGTTTTACCCCAAACCCGGTCAGGCCCGAACGGTACAGATCGATCTGGATGCTACCCGCATAGGCCTTCGAACACCCGTTGAAGTGGGCCTTGTGGGCGACAGTAAAACCACGCTCCAGGCTCTCCTACCGTTACTAAAACCCAAGTCGGATAGCCGTTTCTTACAGAAAGCGCAGGAACGGATGGAACATTGGCGGGAACTGATGACCGAACGCGGCACGCAGACCGATATCCCGATGAAGCCGCAGGTGATCCCACACCTGGTCAGCCCGCTACTCAATGACGATGCCATTATTACCTGCGACTGTGGCAATAACACAACCTGGGCGGCCCGTCATATCCAGATGCGGGGTTCCATGCAGTTCTCTACCTCGGGGCTAATGGCTACGATGGGATCGGGTTTACCGTATGCGATTGCGGCCTCGGTCGCGTATCCGGGTCGGCAGGTTGTGGCGCTGGTAGGCGATGGCGGCTTTACCATGCTCATGGGCGAAATGGCAACAGCCGTCAAGTATAAGTTGCCCATCAAAGTATTCATTTTCCACAACAACTCGTACGGGCAGATTAAATGGGAACAGATCGTACTGGAAGGCAACCCTGAATTTGGCGTTGAATTACAGTCAATCGATTTTGCGGCTTATGCCCGTGCCTGCGGAGCTACTGGCTTTACCATTGAAGACCCGAACGATGCACCCGCTATTGTTCAACAAGCCCTTGCCCACGATGGCCCGGTTTTAATCGATTGTATTGTCGATCAGAACGAGCCTCCCATGCCCGGTAAGATAACGACTGAGCAGGCCATTGAATTTGTCAAATCGATGACCCGTGGTGAACGTGACCGCAGCGAAATCATCAAAACCGTCGTTAAAAATCAGGTCCGCGAAGCCATCGAAACCAAAGGTCGAAGCCTACTCAATGTGATCCCGGGTTTATGAGAACCATACATAAAAATATGAGCCGTCATTTATCGAAAACACTAAAATGACGGCTCATAAAACCGTTTGCGGCTCAGGATTGAACAATCGATTTAACCAGTTAACAAAACGCTGGCAGAGTTCCGTATTATGGTCGAGATAGGTTTTCGTTACTGCTAACCCCATGGGCGTGCCGGGGTCTTTTTGCCAAGCTAGCCAAGTATGGATATAGGCTTTAGCCCGATGAATTTCACTGTACCGACTATCAATTGGCTGAGCTTCAAGTTGAACAAGGGCTTGTTCTACAAATGGACTCAGCAGATCATTCGGTCGAATTAGCAAGCGAATAAAATCTTCGAGCATGCCTGATTGCAAATTATCGGGCATAAGCCAGATACCGATAGTTGGGTAAATATCATGTGGCAAATGCGTAAAGCCTTCTGGGCTAGGTTGATCAGGGATTGCATAACCGAATGACGATAAAATTCCTGATAAATTTTTCCAACGTTTTTGCAAATCCTGGTCAGCATCCAATACCACGCCAATGGCTTTAATACTTTCCTGCTTTAGTTCAAGGGGTAGTCGTTCTAAAATTCGACTAATACCTTCGCAATCAATCACATCGAAAGTTTCAGGGATATTGTATTTTTCACAAATGGCCCACACTACGTGTTGATCATCATTTCCCTCAACTAACAGTTTGGCGTTGAATTTCTCTCTTACTTTCATGTCAACGCACTTCGATGTTATATTCTACGGCTGTTTCCAATTCCTCTGGTGAGTAATCTATAGCTCGAACATCACCGTTGTGAAGTTGTAAACGAATGGCTTTGCCCGCTTCATCAGGCTTTTCCTGCTTAGCCAATATATAGGTAAACCACTTAACGGCATCATTACTATGCGTCGTTGCAAATACCTGAATATTTAATCGTTCCGAGAGAAAAAAGATAATTTCCCATAATTTTTCCTGAACGGAATAATGTAAGCCATTTTCAAATTCATCAATGAATAGGTAGCCATTTTCACAATTTACCATTGCTAAAATTATCGTGAGAATACGATTAATTCCATCACCCATTGAGCGTAAATAGATAGGTTTACTTAACCCTTTTAGTTGTACCCTTCCTATTCTTTCATCTTTCCTTTTTGTTCCATAAGACTCTATATTGGGAAGCACAAAACGTAAACTCTCTATATTAGGCTCAATAAGTCTTAAAGCATCTTCAACATATATATTTTTTTCTGATGAAGTTATTTTATCCCATAAACGACCATTTGTCTCACGATTTATTCCGCTTGACCTAACAAATTGTATATTTTCTGGTATACTCCTAAAACGTGTAGGCCGATTTAAATTTCTATTAAGAGTAACAACTTGAAATGTGTTATCAACTGTTATCTCTAAACCTAAACCTTCGGAATTATTTGGCGAATTAACTGTGACGATTCTTGAATAAGTCCCCTCTTCATCTTGAATCTCTTCTTTTATATAGTAAACAAACCTAAGGGTTAAAAAGCCATCTTCGGAAGATATTAAAATAGATGCTTGTTTATCTGTACTGTATTCTCTACCATAAAACAAGCCTGATAGCAATTCTAAGTTGTATTCGATCCGCTGCTCGGTTTCCATCAAGGAAGTACTAGAAGCATCTTCTCCTCTTTCTTCAAAAATCTTACTAATCCATTGAAGATTAGCTTTACATGCTAGAAGACTAATCGCTTCTAACACCGACGTTTTTCCGGTATTATTTTTCCCGACCAACAAGTTCACTCGGCCTAACTTTTCAATCGTCAGGTGGCGGAGGTTGCGGTAATTGCGGATTTCGAGCGAGTTTAACATGAGAAATAGTGCTACTATTTCTGAAAATTAGCGATTGTTACACTATTGACAAAAAACAGCCCGCCACCAGTTCGTTGGTTAGCGGGCTGTTGTGTTAAACGGCTTAGTTGAATCAAGGTCGAATGATGGTCCAGCCTTCCTGTTCGCGGATGATGAGTTCACCGTTGGCGCTGGGTACATAACTCACAATCGGGAACAGCTCATCCTTACTGATTTTTCGCATCCGCATGGTGTTTTCGCACATGGCCATAATCACACCCTGCTTGTGCAGGTTTTCAATATCGCTCTGAAAATAAGGCTTGTCTTTCCGGTACACAATGTTAGCCCCACCATATACAACCAGTTCAACGTCCAGTTTGCCTTTCAGTCGGGGATCGTTCAGCGCATTCTGGATGTTGGCCAGGGCGTGCCGGATGGTGGCCGTATCGGCCGTATTGAGCTGATAAATGGCCTTGTAGCGGGACTTGGTAGGCTGGGCTCCGTGGAATGTACCTGTCTCGCTCGACTGTGCCCTTACCGATACAACCATTCCCAGAAAGGCTACCAGCAGTAAGTAGATATGTTTTTTCATGATCAGTTTGTTTACAGTAAAGCTACTTCGGTTTTCGCGCATCTGCAATGGGTTGGTAAGGGCCGAATTTATGTTGCTGCTCACTAAAGCCATCTGCATACGGGCCCGTGGGAAAGTCAATCGGTTTGGTGGCGATGTTAGGCCAGTCGTTGCTTTGGTCTTTGTGCGGACGCGGCATGGAGTTGACAAAGGCGGCTACATCCCAGGCTTCTTCGTCGGTTAGCTGCGGACTGGCGTAGGTAGCCCCAAACGGCATGTTGTTTTTTACATAACCAGCAAAGCTCGACAGCCGGTACAGGCCCGCGCCGTCGTTGTAGCTTTTCGGGCCCCATAAGGGCGGATACACATACTCCGATGCACCAGTTGCCCGAATGCCGTCGCCTTTCGCTCCGTGGCAAACCTGACATTTAGCCACATACACCGCCCGACCTTTTGTGGAGTCGGCCGCCCGGTCCAGATAGGCTACTTTTACCAAGCCAACCCCTTCGGGTCTTTGACCTTTCGGTACATCCGTCCCTAACCACTGCATATAGGCGACAATAGCTTTCATTTCCCTACTACTGCTATCAGGGGATTTACCGGCAAGGCTCCGCTCAAAACAGTCCGATACGCGCTTGATAATTGACTCTACTGACCCTGAACGATCCCGAAATTTTGGGTAGGTTGAGTACACAGCCGAATAGTTGTTTCCCAGTACTTTAGTTCCAGCTTCGAGATGGCAGTTCTGGCAATTCATGCCATTCGAGAGGTGCTTCACACTTCCTTTGGGCCCCAGGTATTTGGCCGTATGCGCAATCAACTCCCGACCGTAGCGAATCTGCTGTCCTTTAGCTCCTGCTGGTATCCGGCTATCGGCAGGGGGTTGCCAGTAGGAAGGTGGCACTAAAGCCACCAACCCAGCAACACAAGCGCATAAGCCCAAAAGCCAGTAGGCTCGACCATAGTTTGTACGTAAGTGGTTCATGGTTTCTGAGGAAGAAACATTTAGTTATCAGCCTGCAAACAAGTTCCTTTACGGCATATCTACGTTTACCAGATTGTCGTCGGAAACGCGGTCGATCAGCTTATTGTACGGGTCGATTCCAGCTTTAACGGGCTTACCTTTTACAGTCACCTCAATGACATGCTCACCGGGTGTGAGGCTATGCTTCTGCATATAGAGCGGCACTTTGATCGTCAGACCATCTTTATTTTTGCTATCGTTCGTTAAAACGGCAATGTCGACCAGAACCGGCCCCTTGCCTTTACTGATTTCCTTACCCGCTTTGTCGTAATACTCCGTTGCCGAGCGTACATACAGTTTGATCCGATATTGGTCTTTCCCAATCGATTTTGCTTCGGCTTTGGTGATCCGGTTGTCGTAGAGCGTCAGCTTTTCGAAGTTATCGGCCAGCCAGGGTTTCAGCGAATCGGGGGTAGCGGCTTTCAGGAAACTGTACCATTCGAGCGAAGTGGTAAAAGGGGCTTGCTGGCGGAACCGGGCCGCCTTCATGTAGTCGTTCATAGCCTGATTGACGCGGGCTTCGCCAATGTAATCCTGCAAGGCATACATCAGCATCGACCCTTTCTGATACCAGACGTACGAGCGGGTGTCATTATCAAGCATATTGGCCTCAAACTTATCCTCAAACGCCCGACCACCCAGATACCGATCCAGGCTATACTTCAAAAACTTGGGCATAGCATCGACACCATAACGCTCTTTAAGAACCATCAGTGCAGAATATTCGGCCATCGTTTCCGAAATCTGGTTGGCACCCCGTGTCCGGCTGGGCATAATCTGGTGCCCCCACCATTGGTGTGCAACCTCGTGCGCTGTTACATAATAGGCGTAATCGGTTTTGTCGGGATCGCGGAAATCGCCCACCCAGCCAAACTCTTCAGAATAGGGCACCGTGGTCGGAAACGATTGGGCAAAAGCCGCATAGCGTGGAAATTCCAGCACCCGCAGCACGGGATACGGATAAGGTGCGTAGTTTTTAGTGTAGTAACTCAGCGACGCTTTCATACTCGCCATATATCGGTCGAGGTTACGATCATGGCCGGGGTGATGGTAAATTTCCAGCGCCACCTTTTTGCCATCGGGCCCTGTCCACGAATCGCGCTTAACGGCGTACTTCGCTGAGCACATGCTGAAGAAATAATCGGAGAAGCTGGGAAGTTTATACTGAAAATACTTGCGAGGTTTACCATCAGGCCCATTGGCGGTCCAGGTCTTGAGCAGTTCACCCGGCATAATAGCCGTTTGGTCGGGAGTAGTTGAAATGATGCCTTCAAACGTTACCCAGTCCGCATCGTCGGTGAATAGAAAATCGCGCAGGCCACGCGGATCATTTTGAGCCGGAACTGCCCATTCTTTCACGGGCAAACCGTACTTCTTCCGATACTTATCACTACTTAGCTCACCATCGGCATTGTACCCAAAACCGGGGAAAATGCCCACGTTGAAGAACGTACCATTGGAAACCACCTCCCGTTGGTCACCACTGTTCGGAAATCCGATATATTGTCCACTTACGTCCATCTCCATCCGGGCCGTATCGCCAGGATTCATCGGTTTCGGAAGTTTGTAGATGTAATACCCAAAATCCGCATCGTTCAGGATTAGCTTTGGAGCTTGTCCGTCGATGGTAAACTTCGTGAGCTTCCGATGGAAATTATCAGGCGAAATGGTCAGATGCAGGGAGTCGATGGGTTGATCGCCTTTATTCACAATCGAGAACAGTCCGGTTGCTACCGCCTTAAACTCATCGGGAAATACATCGACCGATAGTTTGACGCTGGTAATTTTCGGCTGTAGTACGTTCGCATATTTATGGTATTTCTTCTCATAGTCGGCCTGTTGTTCCCGTTGTTCATCGGCCGAATAGTAGCGGTTTTTTACACTTACGTTGGTATAAATCCAGGCGCCCATACTCACAAAAGCAACCAGCAGCAACGCTACCAGTGCCATCGACAGTTTGCCCATCCGTTGCCGGGCCAGTTGCCAGCGCGATTTGAAACCCGTATCGGCTCCCCGATTCCAGAACCATAGGGCCAGCACCAGCAGAATGCCGCCAAAGGCATACCAGTATACCCGAAACGATGCCAGTGAAGACAGGTAATGCCCAAATCCGTTCATGTCGGAGAGCTGGACCCCACCGCCCGAAAAGGGCAGCGCCAGTTTGTAATTAAACTCGGCAAACTGCGGTACGGCCCAGATAACAATGTACGTAGCCAATGTAGCAATGTGCCCCACAAACTTCTGGTTGACCATCGTATGCACGAAAAAGGCCAGCATTACCAACTGAAAATACTGGGTGAAGGCAATGCCATATGCATCGCGGAAGTAGAGCGGAAATTCGTAGTTGAAATAACCCTTCACCGTCTGGTCCATTACGCCCGATACAATAATAAGTGTACAGAGAAGCAGACAGATATACGTCATCGCCAGTAGCTTAGCGCCGTAATTCATCCAGTCGGGCACAGGCAGGGCATCGGCAATCGTATCGTAATGAACGACTTTATCGCGGTGAACCACCTCGCCGGTGTAGAAAATAATGACGATCAGCACGAAGAAGAAGAATGTACCGTTCCGGGCTTCGAGCATGGTGTAGGTAGTTGGCAATGAAGGCGTGCCATAGGTTTGCACCCCAAACCAGCCATCCAGAAACAGGAACAACACTGCTCCAAGCAGTATAGCAATGAAATACGGATCGCGAATGATGTTGCTAAACTCGATCCGGGCCTGTTTGATCATCTGCCCAATGTAAGTACTGACCTGAAAAACAGGCGTTGGCGTTGGTAGGCTTGCCAGCGAAGGTGCTTTCTCTGTGGAAGCTTCTCCTTTGGCTTTTTTGCCCAGTTTGACGGCCAGAAACCGCGCGAAACTAAACCGAAATACCGTCAGCAAAAACACCAGCAGTGCTACGCCCAACCAGATTAGTCGGTTGGTCAGCAAATCACCTTCGAGCGGTGGTATCAGCGTATTCTGCTCCACTGGCGACCAGTATTTGGTGGCATTGTCGTAGGCAAACGAGCCAAACGGATCAAGTAAGTTGACAAGGTGTTTGTTTTCCAGATCCTGCGAGAGCGTAGTACCAAGCAGATACGCAATGAACAGCAAAATACTCCCCGCATAAGTTGTAAATACCTGCCGTGAAAAGGCGACCAATGCAAAGAAAATGCTACCGACCAGAAACATATTGGGCAACACAAACAGCAGGAACGGATAGGCGTAATCACGAAACCGAATGGGTCCGAACCGCTCGGTATTGTCAGCCAGATTAAACACTGGCCCCAACAGTGAGCCAATAACGATGCCGAGCATACCCACCCCCATAATACCCAACAGTACGACAAACGACCCGAAATACCGGCCCAGAATATAGCCTCGTTCGGTGATTGGGAAACTGAAGAAGTAATTTTTGGTATTGTGTTCAATGTCGCGATAGACCGGCACCCCCATAACTGCCGAGGCTACCAGCATCCCGAAAATGGTCAGCACCACCACAAACTGACTGATGGCGTAGGGGGAATTGACATTCGTTTTCTCCGACGCCGGTCCATTCCCATAAATGACAAACAGGAAAGTAAACAGAAAGAGAATCAGGGCGTAGAGGTAAGTGGCAGGCCGTTTAAGCCGGTACGCGAGTTCAAAGCGGAAAATTTCAGAGAACATGGGGTTTCAAAGAGTTAGGAGTTAGGAGCGAGAAGTGGGGAGGTGAACTACCTAGGCTCACGCACCCATGCTGCTAACGTTGGCTATTAACTGCGGTATAATAGGCGTTAAGCAAACACGCTATTTCTTTTAAATCAGCTTGCAAATCGGTTGTATCAGCGTATTCTAAACATGAGCCAAAATCAGATAATAATGTGATTCATCTAATGTATAGGGGGTATTTTGTAATGTTAAGAGGTGTTCTTTTATTTTTTGCCCGAATATTGATAATCAGGCAGTTACGAAACACCCCAAAAAGCGCCAAATGTGAAGATTTGGATTTCACTTAAATTGGAGTTGGATTATCTTTACCGTAGTAATGAATTTTAACCGTAACTCTTTGATTTCCCTTACATTCTATGGCAACTATCAGCACTAAATTCGAGGTTGGGCAAAAGGTCTATTTCCTAAATGAAGGTAAAGTTTCAAGTGATGAAATCGACTTTATCAATATTTCCATAAAGCAGTGGAGACTTGAGGGTGACAAAGATTTAAGAGATGTGATTGAGTATGCCCTCAAAAACCATTACAAAGAACGTCATAGACCTATTTTGCATAAGGAGTCAATCTTATACGCTACAGCCCAAGAATTGGCCGATTCAGTGCTAAAACAGGCCGAATTGATATAAATCGAAGAAAAAGCCTTGCAGGATGATTGCAAGGCTTTTTTTGTGGTTAAATGGCGTTTAAATGGCTATTCAATGCTTGTGCCATCCATAAAAAGTATTTTCTCTGGCTTCCAGACCATTTTAACTTGACTCGCGGATTTAGATGCAAGTGTTCTGTCTTCATCAATAAACTGATTATAATCAATGGTATAAGACTCATTGAATGATTGGCCTGGCTTCATTGGAGTGTCCATAGTCAGGTTTATTGATTTGATTTCCTTGTCAAATAGATCGTTAAAGGTTATTACCCCTTTGACGGCCTTAATCTCTTTGTCTGATCTATTCTGTAACAACATCTTAAAAGCAATATATTCTTGAAAATCCCCCTTTTCGCGGTCTATATGGAGTAGAGTTAGATTGAAGACCTTATTGAGTCGTTCGGCGCGCTGTTGCTCTTTAATAAGTTCTTTCTGAGCTTGTTCCTCTTCTTCTTTTTTCTGTTTTGCTGCTTTTTCTTCGGCCATACGGCCTTCATCAGCAAGTTGTTGGTATTTAATCCCTTCGGATGGTATATCTGCTATGTTTCGCTTAATCAATGCGGTAAATACATGCTTTCCCTCGATGCTGTCATGTTTATAAATTGCTTCTATGTCCTCTTTGGCAGTTTTTTTGTGATACTCCTTTGATAGAGGATTGCAGGCAATTAGAGATAGCATAAGCAAAACTGGTAGTGTCTGTTTCATTGTAAGGGTGGTTTTTGAGTGGAAATGTACACCTAATCTTAACTTTTAAAGAAAGGTGTACAATTGGGTGTATTTTTAGGTGTACAGCTTAGGTTGTGAAAGTACAATTTCTTCATGTGTGTTTAGTGGTTATTCTGACACAGAATTAACAGGGTTTTAAGGTTCTTAATGGTTTATTAATCTGTGGGTATTTTTTTGAAGGAAATTTCTAATAAACCCCCCCGAAAATGAACCGCTAATCTTAACATTTGAGATTAGCGGTTCATTTAGCGGTTCATTTAGCGGTTCATATCAAATAGAATTAGTTCTATTTTTGGTCACCGTTTTATATAACTTGATCGTTTCCCGTAAAGCTTCAATAATTTCATCTTTATCGGCTAAACGTGCCTCTAATTCAGCGATTCTAGCCACCAAGTCTTTATTTCTGCCGTATTCGGTCTTTGGTTCAGTGACTTGACTGTGATGTGAATGATCGTTAACCAGCATAGCGCCACGGCCTGTAATTAACCAATCGCCGTTTAGATCAGGGCAAGCCGATAGAATGTTTTCTATTTTATCAACTCCCAGGACCGTTTTTCCAGCCAAAAACTTACCAGTAAGGCCGTTGGAGAAGCCAAAAAGGTCGTCGGCCTCTCTGTTATTCATTCCTTTAGCTACTAAATACTGTTTGAGTCGGTTTGCGCTGGCCATGAAAAACAATTAAAATATCTTCTAAAAAGTCTTGGATTAATGTAGAATATCTTCTATTATTGCATTCAAGTCCTCCAATTAGAGGACAAATTAATGAGATAATCCAGTCACACAAGAGGTAAAGCAAGTGGGCTTTGAGTAAACGGTCTTGACATTACCTATTTATGGGTATTCACGCTTCACCGCAACGCGCCCTAACTATGCAGGGTCTTACAGTCGCTCCACGCGCTGGAACGGAGTGTCCCTCCGCCGAAAAGTACAATATATTCCGAGCCGCATTGATGTCACGGTCATGTTCCGACAGACAGGCTGGACACTGCCAGCTACGTATGCTCAGGGGCAACTCAGCCAGCTTATGACCGCAACCCGAACAGGTTTTCGAGCTTGGATACCAGCGGTCAATTTTAACTAGTCGCTTGCCCCGCCAGTTACATTTGTAGTCCAGCATCGACACGAATGTACCAAAGCTTGCATCCGAGATGTGTTTTGCCAGTTTGCGGTTTTTGACCATCCCTTTAACATTCAAGTCCTCAACTGCAATCAGATCAAAGCGTTTGACCAAATCGGTTGTGACTTTGTTGAGGTGGTCTTTGCGGGTATCGGCAATCTTTTCCTGAATACGAGCAACTTTGATGCGTTGGCGGTTCCAGCGCCCCGAGCCTTTGGTTTTCCGGCTCAGGGTGCGCTGGGCTTTCGCCAATCGCTTTTCGTATTTTTTAGTGGATTTCAGGTTGTCAATGGTTTCTCCATTGGAAAGCGTTGCCAGCTTGTTGATGCCGAGGTCAATACCGATAGAGTTGCCTGTTTTGGGGTAGTGGACGGGCGCGGGTTCGTCCAGTATCAGCGAGACATAATAGCGTCCCGATGGGGTTTTGGTAACAGTTACGGTAGTGGGTTTGGAGGTAAAGGGGCGAGACCAACGGACTTTTAGGGGGCCAATTTTAGCCAATGAGAGAATGCCGTTTTCATATTTGAAAGAAGACGCGGTAAACTCAGCACTTTGGCGATGCCGTTTCTTTTTGGCCGATGGGTATTTTGCCCTTCCTTCAAAGAAATTGGTGTAAGCGGTTTGCAGATGACGGAGTGCCTGTTGGGTCGGTACGCAAGAAACTTCGTTCAGCCACTCAAAACCGGGCGATTTCTTAAGGATAGTCAGCGCGGCACTACTTTGGTTGTAGTTCATCTTTTCGCCCCGCTTATAAGCCGTTTCGCGCTCTCTGAGCGCCCAATTGTACACATACCGTGTACAGCCAAACACCTTAGCCAAAGCTTGCTTCTGGCTGATGGTTGGATATATACGGTATGTGTAACGGACTTTCATAATTCTCTTACGGCTGTAAACGTTTGTGTTCAGGTTGCCCCTTCATCAGCATTTCATTCAGCAGGTAATAGGCGATTGTGCCTACTTCCTTGCGAATCATTCCGTCTTCATCGTTTTCCAGCGCAAACCACACGACTTCTAACAGGGAGTCAATCAGGCGGTAGTAAAGCGATAAAGGCTTTTCGTCTCTGGCTTCTAGCTCAATTATCAGCTTATCTTTCTCAAAGTGTACCATACAATGAGAGGCTTAAGCGTTGGCAGTTGGCTGATACTGGATACACTCCAAGATTTCAGGGTGTAACCGGGCGATACTCTGAGCTAATTCAGTGGTTAGCTGTTCAACTGAACGCTGAAAGTGGTAATTGTGCGGGGCTTGCAGTACAGGATGATCGAACAGGAGTAGTACATCCTGTAGTTGCTCAATTAGAGTCGATAGCATTGGATGCTGATCGGAAAGTGGTAGAGCCATTGGCTCAACCGAGCTTGCAAGTTGGGCTTGCAGAGCGTAAGTTTGCGCTGTCATCGTTTGACTTTCTGGTTAGATGGTTGACTTGCCCCTACGCTGATGTTTCTCAGGCAGAGCGTTGGGGCTTTTTTGTTGTCGTTTGACATTACAAAGATAGTAAACTGTCGATATATAACAAGTTAATTGGTAAATTTTTTATTTAAAAGTAGCATCGAAGTTTACCCCCAAAGCATCAGCTACTTTTTGAAGGGTTTCAATAGTTAGGTTTTGTCCTCCTACCTCATACCTACTCATTACGGACTCCGAAACGCCTACCTTTACACCTAGCTCTTTTAAGGTTAATCCCTTTGCTTTGCGAGCCTCTCGAATCTTTTGCCCTATTCGCTTTTTTACGTCCTCCATTGTTAATAATAGACTTAACAGTCCAAAGATACCATTTGGACTGTTAATCCACCTGTCAAGTCATAAGCAAGTACTGGAAATAATTCAGGCTTTGAGTTATCGGTTAATCCACAATTAAATCCAGCAAGGTTTATGTTATGCTTAGCCTGCGATTGTTCGCGGTTACCTATTAAAAATATTGGATTATTGGCCTTTTTTCTGTATCTTTAATATACACCATTTCTATTAAAGCGAATCTATGAGTACCCCATTTCCCAGCCCCCTTGAAGCAAGCCCCACAATTGAGACCATCCGAGTAGAGTCCTTCTTTGAGTTGATTGACAGGCTTCGCGCATATTCGTGCGGACACTTTGTTTTTAGGGAGTATCTGATAGAGTCAATCACAAACTAATACCTTCTGTAGGTAGGGTCGCTGGAAGAACTAATCCCTATTCATTTGAACTAGAATCATTTAATCGATTTAAGTTAAAAGGAAGACCTCAATTATCCTTTACTCCATAAAATGATTAGGAGTGGATTGTCATAGCCCAGCATCATGGCCTACCCACCCGGCTTTTAGACTGAACGACAAGCCCTCTGGTTGCGGCCTATTTTGCCACCAAGCCTAATTTGAAGTTCAATAGGCCCCTAAATGAGTGCAATAAAAACGGAGCCGCAAAAAGTCAGGTCAATAATTTAATTGAAATCATGTATATGATCAAACAACCAACTACAACTATTAATCGACTACATTTTACCGATTTAGACCCCTTACGCTTTGAAGACCTTTGTCTTAATCTCGTTTCTCGGCTTCGAGACTGGAAAGAATTAAATCATTTTGGTCGAAAAGGGTCAGACGGTGGGGTAGACATTCATGCTATTGAAAGTGATGGTGACAAAGAAAAAGTTTGGTTTGTGCAGTGCAAGCGCTATAGTGCAATTTCAAAATCGGAATTAACTAAAATAGTAGACAAAACCACAAGCAATCCTTCGTTACCCGACAAGCTACTGGTTATCATTGCCTGTGATTTAAGTCGCTCTCAATATGATTACCTTAAAGCTTATTCACTAGAAAGCGGTATCGAGGAAATAGAAATATGGACAGCAACTACCTTAGAGACAAAGCTTTACAAGGATTATAAGGACTTGCTATTTGTTTATTTCGGAGTTCGTCTTGAAAAGAACACCAAGGACAATGCTGCCAGAGTTAAGTATTCAATTAATATGGAGAAACGGATCACCAAAGACCTAATAGACCATGCTTACTTGAAGGATAGTAAAAACTGGAAAAAATTAGCCACGCGGCCCTATTATAAATTTATCACTCTAGAAGTATACATTCATTCTATAGACGATACAACCTACCCAAAAGCAGACACAAGGAAGTCAAATGAAATAAGCCCTTGGTTTAGAACCAATTTTTACGATACTTATCACAACGGCATTGAATTATGGCTTGGTGCTGCAATAGGCCGATATGTACTGATGAATCAGGAAGGCTATTGGGAACTAATTGATCATTTTGATGAACGCCGGGCAGACCCTAAGTATACCGTTGTCAGTGTTATGGAGATAGGGCGAATCCCTTACTACAACATTGTATCTTACAAAGTAAACGGAGACGAATATACTTCAGAACCACACATTTATTGCCGGTTTAACATAAATGGGATGCCTTATGAGGAAATCTATTACAGGTATGAATCAGGTGAAGGTATGTTACCACTGGAATTAGATAAAGAAAAAAGAACCGCCTTCCCCAAAAATTAAACAAGGGTGCTTCAAAAAGATAGATATCTCTTCCATAAGCCTAAAGTCGATTTACTTCCTGTAGCATCTTGGCACAACACCCCATTTTGGCCATTTAAATGCTCATTAACTAAAAGCAAATTCAAAAGCTAATAGAATGGACGCTCGACACCTTTCAATGCCTTAAAAGCTTTATTTTAGACTCGGCCTTAGGGTTGCAATTTAAGCGACCGTAAGGCCGAGTCTATGTCGCTTGCTAAGCCTTGGGGTTCTCACAAAAAATGGAACACTTGTAAAGCAAAGCCATGTAAGGCGAACTGCCTGGCACTAGATCGCACTTTGCAACTTATTAATCAGTTAAAGGTCATTGGGAAGTTAGCTTTGAGTAAATTAATGGTCAAATAGCAACACCCTAATGACTCGTACTAAAAAACCAATGCTCACACCTGCTACCATTGTTCTTATCGGCGGAGCTATCACATTACTGCTTACGTACGTTGCCACCCGTATGACTGAAAAGGAAAATAAAGAGGACCAACAAAAGCTCAAAGATGAACTAGTTAAGAAAAGTGAAGAATATGCTAGTAAGGTAGATGATTATGCAAGACTTCAACGAGGCAGCGACAAAGAGATAAAAGCCCTTCAGATGCAGCTTATAAAGAAGGCGGAAGATCAGGCAGCTAAGAACGAAGAAATAGCAGAACTGAATAAGCAACTAAGGTTATCTGCCGAAAAAATAGCCAAACTCTCTCAGGAGACTAAGGAATATATTACAGGTGAAAATACTTTCTGCTATGCCACCCTCGACATACACTCAGGTGCAGCAGGCAACACCTTCAAGGCGGCGCTAGAATTACAGAAAAGCGGCAAGTACACCCTGCAAGCCATAGACGTATTAATATTAAATGCAGATTATGGATGTGAAAATTTCGCCAGAATAAAATCAGGAAAAAGTCCCGTTGGTAACCTCGATCCAATTGAAGAAAACACATTTGAAATCAATCGCCTAACGACTGGCGAACGAAAGCAAATCGGCTATATACCTTATTCTGTACAGCCAGAAAAAAGGTATAACCTGCGATTTAGAGCATCAAATGGCTACGGTGAATGGTTCCAAAGAATTGTTTTCCGAAAAATCCCTTCAACAGATATTTATGTATGGGCAACCCAGATTTACTTGATGAACGAGAAGGGTGAAGAAACTATTATCAAAGAGGGGTCTGAATACTGGTTTCGTTATGATAGTAAGCGAGGTACAAAAATTACTGAGCAACATATGCTTGGCACTGTTGTCAATATAGAGCTAAATAGCACTTGGGCTGGTTTCCCCCTAAAAAAAGGAGAAACTTCACCTTGGATCAAAAATTGCCGAGTACATATTAATGGCAATAACTTATTTTTTACAGACCCAACTTTAAAGCTCGATTAATCCCGGATAATCAGTCTTATCCAATAGGCTTAATATTGATATTTGTTCTTCTAGGTCTTAGAAGATATTCTAAAAGGATTTAAAGGCTAGCTTGGCCTCGAGTTTTACCAAGTTCCCCAAATTAGGGAACGTGGTTCCCCATTTTGGGGAACTTGGTAAAACTGGATTTGCACCCGCTACAAACTCCCTTCAACTTTACAGCAGGCTCCCTTAAAAATTTACCACGTTCCCGGTTTTCGGGAACCTCGTACCCGAAAACCGGGAACGTGGTAAAACGTGGTTTTACGCTTTGGTGCAGTACATCCACTTTTGCCTCTGGTTCCCTGATAGATTAATCTGTACAGGCCGATTACCTGAGTAGATAAAACCTGTGTAGCTACATGAATATGCCCTAACCTGGCTCCCTATTTTTTAAAACGTATATAAACCACCGTAAGCATGCAAGCAAATCGAAAAACCCTCATTAAGCAGCTTGAACGGCAAACCTCCCCGATTCGGGTTTGGCCTGCCGTTGTTCAGTCCATTCAAGGAGATACCTGTAGCGTTCAGGTAATGCACACAGCGTTAGTGATTGACGGTATTACTATTCCGGCGTTGGACTCAGCCGATCCGATGCCTAACCAATACCTTGCGGGTCGCCCTAGTATAGGCTCTACCGTACTGATTGGCACCATGCAGAATACACCCGGCGAAATTCTGCTTATGCAGATTATTCGGGCTGATACTGTTTTTTATCAGGCCAATGATACCCAGATTGCTTTTTCGGGAAACAGTCTAACGGTTTACCAATCTGGTAGCGAACCCAAAACCGTACCCCTTCAATCGCTCTTATAAGCCAGATCAATCAAGGATGAAAAATTACCAGTTTCGTATAAGTATACTGGACGGCTTTAGTGGCCCACTGGCTCAAATGAGTAGCCGCTACATGCAGACTATTGGCCGATGGGAGCGGATTACTCGCAATTACAACCGCATGTTTGGCGGCAGCTTTCAATCCATGTTTGCCCGTGCCTCTCAATCGGTAAGCGAGCTGACTCGCAAACTCAATGGACTTTCCGGTAAGCGGGAAGTAAGTATTGGCACCAGCATGATTAAATCGGCTATCAATCTGATGGATGTATTGCTAGGCAAGAAAAAGCAGTTTGAAAGTTCGCCAACCAATAGTTCTGAAAAGAAAGGAGGCTGGTTGGCGGGTCTGGCAAGAGGAGCATTACCCGCTTTGGGTGTAGCGGGTATTATGGCGGGAATAGGCCAGTTCGCTGGCGCTGGCATGAATGCCGAGCAAACCAAACTGGCATATAGTCAATTTGCAGGAAAACAGGCAAAACCCCTCTATGAAGGACTAAACAAGTTCGCCAACGATACGTCCTTTTCCAACGAGGAAATTTTGCAGGGAGGCCGCACGATGCTGGCCGCTGGTTATGACCCGCAAAGCATTGTACCGAACCTGAAAATGATTGGCAATATAGCCGCCGGAGCCGGGAAGAACTTTGGCGATCTGGTGGGAGCCGTTGCCAAAATCAAACAGAAAGGGTTTGTCGATGGGGGTGAATTGCATCAGGAGTTTGGTGGCACTCCCTTAATGGAAACCCTGCAAAAGAACATGGGTGTCAATGGTGAACAACTCTTTAAAATGGCCGAAAAGCACCAGATCAAGTATGACGATCTGGCTAGGGCCATGATTTCCATGACAACAGGCGATGGGATATTTGCGGGTTATCTGGAAAAGGATATGGCTACAGCTAAAGGCAAGCTATCGACCTTTCTGGGTAATGTTCAGTATAAAATCCAGCAATGGGCTGAACACTTCAACCCCTACCTAGGTAAGCTTTTTGATTTTGGCACGCACTTAATCGACCAGATTGACCCAGCCTTAGCCAAACTAAAGCCTATTTTTGATGTAGTCGCAGTGGGTCTAGTCAAACTCTGGCAAGCAGCCTCCCCGGTAAAGGTATTACTAGGCGAACTCTGGCAATTTGCCGGAAGGCTTTGGGCTGGCTTCGTCGGTCTAACAGGAGGGACAAAGGGACTTGAAACGGTCTTTCAGGTATTGGCCGCTGCCACATCAGTAGTCTCTCAGGCTCTCAAATGGACAGGCGAATTAGCTATGTGGCTGATTGAGGGGCCAATGGGAGGGCTAATTAAAACCATTGGCGGTGTCACAGCAGCACTATGGGCGGTTAATGTTGTGGCTACCATGAATCCATTCGGGTTGATTGTAACGGCGGTCGGTGCAGTGGCTACAGGCGTAAAGTGGGCGTGGGACAATGTGGAGGAATTTCGCTATGGTCTAATAAAGCTCTGGGAGGTCGGCAAATCGGTTTTTGGTGGACTCGGAGCCGCATGGGACGCCCTAAAAAGGCGGGATTGGTCGGGCGTTAAAACGGCCTTATCAACGTCTTGGGAAAAGGGGCTAGCCAATGCCGAAAACTCCATCAAGCTAGACAGGAAAGCCCGCGCAATGGGACTGTCACAAAATAAACCAAGTGGACTTGGGCCTGAATCATCGGGCGCACCCAGAAAATCAAGCGGCCTTATGGGTAGTAGCGGTGGTGGCTCTGTAGGTGATTCGGCGGGTTTGTCTTCCACAACTGGTGGCACAAAATCGACGACCATCAATATTAGCCTCAATCAATTAGTACATACCATCAATATCAACTCAGCTACATTAAAAGAGAGTGCTAGTGAGATGAGGGATATACTAATTGACGAACTGACGAGGGTGCTCAATTCGAGCAATGCCATTCCTAACTAAAAAGGAAGAGTACTAGCCTAATACATGCTGGGCTAGTACTCTCTGTAAGTCGTAGATATTGACCTGCTTGTTAAACTTCTTTTCAATGCTGGTCTTGAACTAGCTCTCTAAAATTGGCTGAATGTAGCACAAGGGTATCATTAGCCGTTACGCCATTATCGAGTATATAATCACGCAATACCTTGATTGTAACCGGACTCCCTATGCGTACTGGTTCATTGATTTCCATGGGTTAGACTATCTTATGTTAAATTGAAAAAATACCTTTTATATCATCATTGCTTTTGCTTTAAGAAGTAAAAGCTTCATGGATTTGGCTCAATGGCTTGGTTAGCAAAGGTTCAAAATGCGCTATTCCGACTTTTCCGTTACCTTAATCACAAGGGTATCCTTAATTGGTATAGGCAAATTTCTACCAAATATTATCACCCTTACCTCAATCTCTGCCCCTATTAACTTAGGACCTATAACTAACCGTAAGGGCACATCAAATATATCAGTAGGCTGCAAGTGTCTCAAATCCCCAATGTGTTGCCTGAAAACATAATCACCATTCTGTTCTTCATACTTGGGATAATTTAATTCATCATGGCTAGCTGGCCTTATTCCATGACTAAGTGTCTCTGCAATAGACCGATATACTGGTTTCCTATAAATCTTATCAGCAATATAAAAGCCTTCTTTCTTAGGAGTACGTATCTCTACAGTAGCGTCTTCAAGATAGACTGTCCCCTCGTTTAAAAGTGTTATATTAATTTTAGCAGAATGCTTCTCGAATAATTCATAGCAATCATCATCCTTATAGGTTTTATTGATATTTTTTAGGTTTTCCAGAAGGGTTTGTGTACTTCTTTTTTCATAGGGCGAAGGTTGGCCGAAAGGGTCAGCAAAATCAAGATATGGCTCTCGCAGTGCTTCAATCCCAGGAAATAACATTTTCTGTATCGCCCGGTCTGTTCGTTCCTTTTCTTCTTTTTCTCGTCTAGCTAGAATAGCCTGAATCTCGTCCGCTTTGCGTTGGGAGGTGAGTTTTTGGGGTACATTGGGTTTTAAACACAGTTCTTTATTGAGGTCAGTTCCAGAAAAATAACAGGTAATAGTATGATTAAACGCGTCCTGTTGTTTTCGCTGCTCAAACATCTTATCAATATCCTTTCGCATTAAAGGAAAGGTGGCTGTTCCTTTTCGTATGAAACTTTCTCCGGGCCTGCGCAATTGCTTGTCAGTGCCGAACTGCTTTTTCATCATGTACGGCTTATCAGGGCTGGCTGGAATTTTAAGTACACCAACAAGCTGATTTCCCTTGTATTTATGGGCATAGTAGTCGATACGTAGATCAGGTTCGATATTGTCTAGTATAAGTTTCTGATATATGGCTGAATCGAAAAACTGCTCTTCTATTGGGTGAATGGCAAAAGAACCGTCGCTACTCTTTTTTACACCCACGATTATTAGCTTGTCACCGTCGATGGGGGCATTGGCCATCCCAATAACATCTTTTAGCAACTCGTAAAAATTTTCCTTTCGATACTGAATTGCCTTAAAGTCAAGGCGGGTGCTCTCATTTTCAAACTCGATCAGATCATCTATATCCATGTTAACTCTATTTTGTCAGTTGTGGGAGTAAATGCCGAATACCTTCCAAAATCAGGGGTACATAGGCACTACTGGCTGCGTCTAATAGTAGACTTTCAATTATTTGCATGGACTTGCCTATAAGATCAAAATTGGGCTTATCCTTATTGGCCTGTTTTTCAAGGGTTGCGACCTGTAAAGCGACCTGCTCTTTTATATCGGGCTCAATATCGGTAGCCTCTTGAAGTTGACTCTTTATTTGCTCAACCAACTCTTTAATAGCAGTAACGACCTGCCCTGATGAGCTAATTTGCTGGGTATTCTGATTACCTTGAACGACGTTATTTTGATTGCCTTTGGTTTGGTAATTAGTACCGAACGTGACATTTTCGGCGTGAACGTGCCCGATGGTATGTTCGAGAATACGGTTTACCTTGTCTTGGTTATTCATAACTGAAAAGTTAGTATCAGTCCCTAATTCATCGCTAAGCACTAATAAAAACTGTAGGAGATTGGTTTTGACTTGTGACAGAACTGCCGTTATCGTAAACTCTGAAAGTTGAATCCAAGCCTTTTCAATGATCCAGCCATCATATAATTTTTCTAACGCCTTAAGGATGTGAGGGCTTAGGTTGAATGTTAAATAGGACCCATGGTTATCACCTAATGGTCTTAATATTGATTCCAGACTTGCTACTGTTGACAATAGCGGATAACCTTCCTGAAGTTTTACTAAATACGGATGAGGAGATCCTTGGAAATGTAAGCTGGCCCTTCTAGTAATAATCCCGCCGTAGGTGGGTTGAGCTAAATTACCCCATATTTCCAGTCCTACAAGCCTATAATCAGGTAGTAACTCTTCTGAAGCATACCCATTAAGCTCACTTTCAACCCAAGTTTTTAGCCTGTCATTCTTAAGCTTAAAAGAGAGAACCAGAGTTTTACGCAAACAGTCTTCTAGGGTTTTATCCTTATCGGTCAGGTCTCGAATAATTCCATCAATCCATTCCGCAATTTGTTCTTTGTTCATTAAGTAGATAGGGTATGGTTTACCTGCAAATTATCAAATTACCTCGTTGGTTGGGTAACAAAATGGCCTCTTTATTAATACGTGTAGCTACACGTATTTCCCTCGACCTGCCCTCCTTTTTTTTCGGTGGCTTAAGGGCGGGTCTTACCAATTTATTAATCCGGGTTTGCCCTCCTGTTTTTCGCCCTGTACCTGTCTGACCTTTGCTCGCACGCTTAATTATTATCCTGTTTCAAGGAGACCAAAGCCCGGACATTTATAAGGCGGCATTCCGTCTGTTACGACCGATGGACACGCCCAACCGAATCTTGTAAGCATTCTAGGAGCCGAGGATCGACTTAACAACTAGACTGATTGTTGTCATGACTGCTAGACGAAAAGAGTAAGAGGTTTGATTTGCGTCTAACAGGGTGTCGCGGTTGACTGGATCGCCAAAAGCGAAACTTGTAACGAAAAGACCGACTTGTTACCGACCCCTACGTGAAGTTGCTTGATTATTGTCCTGTTTCGACAATGCCGAAAATGAGACTATTGCAAATGCGTCTTAGCGGTATCGCGGTCAAGCCAATTGTTGAGGGCGAAACTTGCCCCAAGATTAAATGCATCTGGCTTGTTAACGGCCCCTATAAGAAGATGCTTACTTATTGTCCAGTACTGGCAAGGCTGAAAACTGGACAATTGCATCTGAGTCTACTAGGGTGTCGCGGCCAGACATGCCAGAGCAACCGAACATTGAACAAAAAATAAACATGAAAAAGAAGCTGAAACTCCAACCGCAACAAATGCAAAAGATGACCAATTACAAGACGGCACTCCGTCTGTTACGGGCTAACGGCAAGCCGCCAACAACTTGTCCACGTTTAGAAATTAAATGGCCGACTATACTAGCCAACGCTTTAAGACAGATTTACCCTTCTTTTTCTTCCAACAGCCGTTCGTACGATTCAAGGGGCTTTCTGTTGAAAGTAAATCAATTCGTTCTTAGCTGGTTAATTTTTTACGTAGTTGCATCTATCTAGCCATAATAATAGAATATAATCTATTTTTATGGCTCATATTTTATGATAATAATCTAAATTTTATTATTTATATTATTGATAATCAATTTTTTATATACTTATACGTAGAGTTAACAGTTTGTAGTATTGTAAAATATATTCTATTTAATTACACTGATAATAGAATATATTCTATTATTGTAATCCAGTCCCCTACTCAGAGGACTAATAAAAATAATCATTTGCTAGTCTGTGCTATTGAAACGGTCATGAAAGGAAAGCTAAAACACGGAGATCAGGCGCGTATTGCTGAGATAACAGGCTTTACGCACGACTATGTGAAGAAGGTTATGCAGGGTATTCGGCATAACAAAAAAATCCTAGAAGTGGCCGAACAAATGGTAGCTATTCGTGAGCAATTATCACAGGAAAATAATCGGCAAGAAGTCCTATGAAAAAAATTGCCGAAATATGGTATGTGCCTCTTGAAGAGCTAGTTACTCAGTGTTACATCTCTGAGGATACGATTCGTACAGGCTATAAACGAGGTTCGCAACATTGGCAATCAATTGTCGATCCTGCTGATCGTCGGCGTCGCCTGATACGATACGACACAATGGCTACTAAATACCAATCGGTCGTTCGCCGTGCGCTTTGCGGTGGTCTGGAACCTTGGGAAGTTGCGACAAAAAAATCATATGAAGTTTTGAGTGAACGGTACAGTTTACCAGAGCTTTTAGAGCAGGTTTTACAGGATGGCTATCGGCGTTATCTGGGTTTGTACCCAGCCAGCGACACCAGCCGGGACGCTGAACACTCTCAAAAGAGCCTCGCTCGTGCGGCTGCTGTGGTTGAATTGTTGGGCGCGTATATACGGGAGCGTGAGATAAAGGAAAGTAGCTATGCACCCTACGATGAGGCTATCAACTGGCTTGAATCAGACGGTAATTATGAGTTCTATTTTCCTAAAAAATACCTGCCATGCCACCGTGTACGGTTAAAGGAAAAGGTAGTACAACGATTCGGTAAGCCTGGCGTCGATCCGCAACCCATCACGGACGTGATTAAGCTACCCCGTGAGGGTAATAAGAGCCGGGATAAATTCAAGTCGGACGAAGAACTAAATGCCTGGCTAGTTATCGCCAGACTGGAAAGCGGGACACCTGATCAATACGTGGTGCGTAAGATTCAGGAGGTTTGCCGGGTGGTTGGGCGTGAGGTTCCCTCAAACTCATGGTTCGTCCAGGCGATCAATGACCCTAAGATCAGACGACTAACCGCCGATTCACGGCATGGGGTCGGTACGAAACTAGCGGGTCGGTATAAGCATTCGATTTCAATGGCTCGTGCCATGTATGCGGGTGACTGCTGGATGATGGACGCCACACGGGTGAATTTTATTGCTCATCAAGCCTCGAAAACCAGTAAAGAACAGGCTTCGTTGTTCGTTATCGCTATCCGGGATGCCTATTCAGGGGACATTGTAGGGGTGCATTTTGACACAAAAGAAGACCGTTGGGGCTATGCAAACGCCCTGAAAATGGCCGCAAAATCGACGGGCTATCTGCCTCATACGCTGGTTTATGACCGTTTTCCGGGGCATATCACCGACGAAATGCAGTCAATTTTAGGAGCAATGGAGCGTAAAGGTGTGCAGCTTATTTGCACACATAAAGCAACAGGTAAAGCCCTCCTGGAGCGTTGGTTTGATACCCTTCAGACTGTGTTTCTGTCCAGGTCAAAATACTATTACGGGCAGGGGATCACCTCTACCCGCACATACGCCCACCGTTCGCCTGAACATCTGCTGAAGGTGACCAAAGAAGCCAAACTGGAAGGCTGGGACTTTGATAAAGCCTGGCAAGAGGCATGGAAACGGATTGAAGAATATCGCCAAACGCCTGTAAGCTACTATTCTAAAAAGCATACAGGTTTGGACATCAGCCCGGCCACGCTTCACGCTCAGAGTGAAAAGCCGAACGTCATTCCAATTGAGATTTGGGAAGAAGCTTCGCTGTTCTGGATGACCAAAATATTCAAGCTGGAGCGGCCTGTAATTCGCCAAACAGTTCATGGTCAGGAATATGAATATCATATCTACGACAATGAGCTGATGAATCGGGAGTCTATCGCGATCCGCTATGAAGAAGCTGACCCAACCCGGATCATGCTGTTCGGTGTCGGTGTGGATGGGCGGGTGTCTGATCATTGTTTAGGGGAATTGGAGCATTCGACAAAGATTACCATGTACGGCCCTGGCGCTGAAAAATCACGGCTGGCGGGTCGAATGGAAAAGATTGACCAGTTCCAGGATCGTGATAAAGCGGAGTTGGAGCGGATCACCAGCGCGGCCACCTACAGCCCGGAATACCTGCTTAGTATGAATCGATTCCTGCCCAAGGAGGAACAGGAGTCCAACGAATCCAGGCTGATCTATGCGCAAATGGGGCTAGTGGTTGAGTCGGAATCCCATCGTCCTGCCAACGCCAAAGACAAAACGGCCAAACCCAAGCCCCTGCCTACCTCGTCGGAGGTGCCTGATACGGCGGGATGGATCAATAAAAGCTTTTACAACCAATAAACCTAGTGAGAAAATGACCATGCAAACCCAAGCGGCTACGTTAGCCCCCATCCAACCACCCAAGCCCGAACCCACGCTGTATAAGGTTCTTCGGGATCATTCATTAGGCGAATTGCAAAATCAAGACGCCGAAACACTACGGGCTTACAAAGCCATTCTAGCGGCCAAAACGGAGGAGATCACCCGCCGAATGACCACTACGAACCTGTTCATTACGCAAGTCGATGATCTACGCGCTGATATACGTTGTTACACGATGATTCAGACCGAAATCGACGCTTATCTGGCGCGTGAATTTCATTCAAAATAACCGTTTAAAAGCGATTTAAACGGCATTTAACCCCCTAAAACCTCTGAGAAAATGGTAACGGAACAGCAAAAACATCAAATTGCCCGGCTCATTGAGTTGGAAGCCGAACGGCAGGGTAGTTGGCAACGGGCGGCTACCCGGCTGGGTGCTAATCAGGTGACCTTGCGCTATAACATGCAACAGCCTGAATTATGGAACAAGGTCAGTGAGGCCATGTGGGTCAAAGTGGCTGGAAAGTTAGAGTACAATCTTAACGATGAAGGCTGGCACCTGGTTAAAACGCAGAATGTCAAAATCATGATGAACATTCTGGACCGGGCGCAAAATGAGCAACTATTTATGGCGGTGAGCCATCCGGCTGGCCACGGTAAAACGGCTGGGATTCGCATGTATCGGCAGGAAAAATACGGCGTCTTCTATGTGGAGTGCGAAGAAAGCTGGAGCCACAAACGATTCGTGCAAAAGCTGGCTGAAGAGTTGGGTATATCGGTCGAACGCTATAGCGTCTCTGAGCTTACGGATATGATTGTGGATGTGCTTCGGGATAAGGCGTCTACTACACGTCCCTTGCTAATCATCGATGAAGCCAATAAGCTCAAACCATCATCGCTTCGTCTGTTTATTCCCCTGTTTAACAAACTTCAGGATCAAATCGGCATGGTGCTGGTTGGCGCTCACGATCTCAAGCGGATTATTCTAAACGGGGTTCGCCGGGATGCGCGGGGGATGGATGAACTAGCTTCCCGGCTTGGTCGCTCGTTTGTGGACCTTCAGGGGATTTTTGAGCAGGATGTCAAGGCGATCTGTAATGCCAATGGTCTAACTGATTCAGCGGCCCAACAACGGATTTGGCAACGGCTAATGCCAACCCGTCAGGAAATCAATGGTAAATACTATTGGGTAGCAACGCAGGATTTGCGTGTGTTGAAACAGGCCGTAAAACACGAAAAAGCGACGCTTCGGCTGGCAGCTCAGGGTAATGATGGGAAGCTGAATCCAACAGAAATGGAATCAGCGATGGGGGGACGGGTTGTCGAACTGGCCGCATGAGAACGCTAGGGTTACGGCAACGTAAAAGCCGGAAGTTGACTCCCCTTGAAATTCAGATACTTGCGGGGGGGGGGGTAATTTCCCTGACAACATGGATCGGAACGCAAAAACAGGCAAGGTTATCCGCTTCTACGCCAACGTTAAACCGCGTGAAATTATGGATGATCTGACCATTGAAGACCTGAAAGCGGTTGGTTTTGTGCCGTATCGATACAAGGGAACCAAAGACCCTGTGACCCTTCGAACTGTCCATGTAGAAGACCCGAAACGCTTGGTTCATGCCAGCGTTCCGGTGGCCGCAACGATCCAGGATGCCAGCTATACGGAGTATCCCTATCCAGTGATTCGCTATGAGGTTGGCTACGGCTGGGAGGCCAAATTTGGTGCGATCCGCTATAGTCTACGCAATGAGAAGGAGCTGCACGCATTTATGAACGCATTCAATTACCCACTTACATAATTAACCCCTAAAACCGCGTCAGACGGTCAATCCTGACACTACTGCAATGAGTACAAAAACGGTAAGTACCAAGCTTAAAAACAAGCTGACGATGTTTCTGGCGAAGAAAGCGCAAGCCGCTAAACTGGAAACGGAAATGAAGGAGCTAAAGGTTGAGATCGACTCCGAACTTGACCTGATCGCTAAGAACAACGGCTTTGCGAACGGGAAACTAGGATTGCCAGGTGTGGCTATGGTGTCGGTTACGATGAATCCGGCAAAGCTGGTTTGGAGTGATGGCAAGGCGCTTAGTGTAGCGGATCGGGAAGGGTTGGCCCTGCTACTTCCATCCGTGTATGTTAAGCAAGATATTCGTGTTGCTGAACTGGCGAAAGGTGTTGGACGTGGGCTAAATGAAGCTCGAACGATCCTGAACGAAAAGGGTGTCCGCGTTGAGCAGGATTCACGCTACGACATCAAAGCGGCTTGAGTTATGGCAACCACCTTTGATGCCACGTTTTTCGATAGCCTGTCTGATAATGTGTTGAAGTCGCTCTTTCTAATGGCGAATCTAATGGCTGCTCCTGAAGTTGAGCACCTGACAAAAGCTGGTCGAGAAGTCTTGGGACTCAACACCTATCAGATGCAGGATTTCTTCAGTGAAATTAACGAGGCAATGGAACGACGATATGGCGATGTGCCAGGCTACTAAACCAAGATGATACGCTGTCGATTTTTTAACTGTGACGGGTCGCTTGGAGACGTCTTTTATGTGCCTGGCGAAATCCCCCCCCCTACAAATGAAGGGCCAAATTCGGATGATAAGGAGGAAACGGCTACCCTGTTAGCCACTCTGGATCAACTACTAGACAACTGGCAGGAATAAGGCTCCTGCAACTCCCAACTCTTAGGTTTTTGAGCGCAAAATCTGAGGCTGAAATGGTTCAGTCTCCTTGCCAAACTCATGCCTAAAAACGTCGTGACAGCCGGAAAATAGCGGCAAAAACGTAGTACTTCCTGTTTGGGGTAAGCAGGAGTCAAGTAGTAGGAAGGGAACGTCCAGGCCAAGTTTAAGCAGTCTACGATTGGCTGATAAACTCAACTCCAGGCCAGAAGGTGAAGTGACAGGGCGTCTCGCTATGTAAATCGGTAGGTGTATAGTCACTACCAGTTTCGCACTGGGTAAATGCCTCCAGACCGTAATAGCAAACTCTTCTCTCATCGGGTTCGAGTCCCGGTACTACGGCAATGGCAACGGTGCCAGATAACCAAGTCAAATCGTCACATGGGAAACAAAAAGACTGCCACTAAAGAAGCACCTAAAGGGGATGTGCTGGAATTAAAATTCCAGTGTACCAATATCCAGGATATTGGATTTGAGGACACGTATCAGGAGCGCGTATCACTCTCTATCGCCATTGGGGATAATCCAGACGGTAGCGAGAATATTAACAAAGTCCTGTCAGAAACGCCATCGGGGAGTATGCAAGTGTTGGTAACGAATGACGCATGGTCGGGCTTCTTTGAATCGGGCCATGATTACTTCATTACGATCACCAAAGCGCCCTTAGTGGAAACACCCTTAACGTAATCATCAGGTCGGTCGGCGGCCAAAGATTCTTTCGTATCTCAACCGTCGGCCGACAATAAAAACAAAATATTCTATGGCAACCATAACACTAACTAGGGTGCAGGGTGCGGACAGCCAGCCCCAAACCATCGACCCGCAGCACGTCCAGAACGTGACTCCATCAACCCGCGAAGGGTACGCGTTCGTTTACCTGCCATTTGGGTATAAGATCGAAGTACAGGGATCAGTAGAGGAGATCAAACAGCTAATCGAAGATGCACGAAACACAGCACTTTGACAGCCCACCAACGGCCTACGAAATCCAGATGGCAAAGGTTGTTTTGCGTCGAAAGGCTAACCATCAGAAGCGGATCGTTGACAAGTATCTGGAAATGGTTGCGCTCCTGGTAAAGCACGAACGAAAAGCTACCCTGTCGATCCAGTTCAATCAGAAAGGTATAATGTGGGTATCGCTTACGCAACACGACTGTAGTTCCTTTATGCTGTATGGTGATAGCGACTGGAAGGAGCTAAAGGAGGGTTTTGAGTTGATCCAAAAGTATATCGTGGACGGGGTTCTGATACCCTATTATTCAATGTATGATAAACGATTAAACCATGAAACGCACGAATGAACAAAACACGAAGTTTCACGCGCTGGTAGCGTTGCGGAAACTGGACAAAGAGGATAAACAAGCCCTCGTCCTGGAATGCTCAGGTGGTCGGGTTTCATCAAGCGCGGACATGACGGTGGAAGAAATGGCCCTGGCCATTCAGATTCTGGACTCCGAGCAGACCGCCAGCCTGAAGAAAATGCGAGCGAAGATCATCAACATTGCTCGTGATATTTTCGATCTGAAGCCGAAGGATGACTGGAAACAGGAGCATTACGATAGGCTGAATAAGTTCCTGATTAAAAAGTTCAAAGCTCCTTTGCATAAGCTATTGTATCGCCAGCTTATCGACGCATGTACGGCAATGGAGTCCTGGCACTCCAGCGCCATGAAAAAGATAGTTAACGACCTTTTAAACGGCATTTAAACCATGATTATACTGTATTTGCTCTGTGGCTTTGCCCTGTTTATGCTCTGTTTGTTCTTCTATGCCCTGGGCCATGCTCGTGCCTGGAATACCTGGCAGGATGCCACCAAAAACGAGAAACTGAGCGCGGAAGCTCGTAATAAACTGGCTGGTTTGTGATGGCCTTCAAACTGAAACTGTCGCTAAAAAAAGGGGAAGTGGTTGCGCTGACTCGCTTTCTGGCCACGGAATTAGCCAGGGTGCCAATGGATGATTTAAGGGCGAATCCTGCTGATTACGTGATTATGTCAGCTATGTATGAACTCTATAGCAAAGTGAAGGAAAAAGCGGAGAACATCCGGCTTTTTCCTTCTAAGCGAAAAGGCGAACTGTACAGCATCACCATATCCCGAACGCAAGCCCTGGCTATTTGCTGTGTACTAGTGGATGTACCCGATCAGGGCAATTCTTTACAAACCTACGAGGCCAATTTTATCACGGGACTGATCGGCACCATCCATCAAACATTTTTGATCTGATACCAAACAATTTATCTGTTTTTGAGATGCATCGTTTTTGTCTATATTTAGCGTTACTTCTGTGCTGGCCCTTATTCGCCCACCGTAACGCTACTCAGACCTTGAAAAACCTTCCTGCTGACACGGTAGCCGTGTCCAATGCGGAACGCCGGAATCAGGCGATCCGTGATGAATTTGCCAGGCAGAAAAGCCGTGGTGTGCAATCCCGCTACATCATTATTGATCTGGCGTACCGCTTCTACCTGGAAGAATCTACCGTTGAAAGTATCGTCTGGAAACGGGGGCGCTATGGCGCTTCGGTTGGCCCACGAACCCGTGAGCTGGTGGCTGCATGATCCAATATGTTCTCAATCAACCCAAACCCCTACCTGTTCCCCCAACAGGAAAATACGAGGTTATGAAGAAACGGTACTCTATTACGTCCACGTCCTTCGAAGGCGAACTGTCGTTCTGTTACAACGAGGAAGGCATATTGACAGGCTTTTTCAACGATGCGGATTTGTCAATCGACCATCTGAACTACTTCCATAAAAACTTTCCAGTCGTCGAAAAGCTACTGGAAGCAATGGCGGGAAATAGTTCAACGCTGACGATTCGCTTGACGACTCAGGAAGTAACGTTTGACCAGTTCTGGGATGCCTATGGCATGAAGATCGACAAACAGGATGCTATTAAAGCCTGGGAGAAGATGAGTGAAGAGGATCGCATTCAGGCATTTGAGCGGATACCCTCGTATAACTACTTTCTGGCGATCCGCAAGAATCAGGAAAAAATGTACCCGGCAACGTATCTGCGTGGCAAATGGGACAATGACTATAAGGCACTGGCTAAAGCCATCAAAGCGTAAAGTATACGTTATAGGTTGTAAAAAGCCTCACTGGATTCCAGTGAGGCTTTTTTGTGACCTGTGAGAAATTGATAGGCAAAGGTAATCAAATGCAGTTGACCAAAATATCATCGATCAACAGGCTTCTATCCGTATCGGAACTGCCAGCTACCCAGTTGTTCAGGTTGATAACGATAGCCAGGTGTGTAGCCCAACTAGGCGCTTCGATGCTGTCTTCACCCGTACCGATCAGCGTCCAGTCGGTGGCTGAGGACGGGAAGGTAACTGTAAAATTGGAATGGTATTCCAGCCGGGTACACGACGGGAATCCACGTGCATCCAGGCGGTAACCACCAGCGTACATAAAACTGATGTAATTATCTCCCCCCACCACGCCGGGTTTTTTATAATAGAATGCGGCTATAACCCGGCTTTTGTGGACAATGGGAACAAATACCGTTGCCGTACAAAGGGAGCCTGGCCCGTATAATTTTCTGATGCGTAAGCACTTGCCGGACCTGCCCCCACTCACCTGATCCAGGGTGCAATTGTCATCGGTGAAGCGGTCAGTTTGCGATGCGGCCCCCTGGGTTCCCTGGGCAATCCAGTCGTCAAGGATCGTGCTGGCTTCAAAGCTACCATCCAACATCAGATTAGCCCCATCGGAGGCAAACAGCGTAGAGGTAGCATACTGGTAGCTGTGAATATTCGTCAGCTTTACAGCGTCCGAATTGGCCAGTCGTCCAGATGATGCCAGTAGGCCATTGATATGGACATTATTGACCCTTAGTGAGGTGCCTAGCGCGGGGTTGATAGCTGAATAAAAGTAGTAATCCGGTTTGGGGTTGGTGGCCAGATCACCCGTACAAATGATCTCACTACTTTCAATGCTCAGGTAAGCCCCGTTGTTATTATCAACCCGGAATGGACGAGTAGTAAAGCCTGACGATTCGTAGTGGTTCAGGTGACCATAATAGCGCCCTTGTTTCACCCAAATATTGTACGTCTCAAAATCGTGCGAGCAATTGCTTTCGTAGGTGTCACTGTTCGGGTTGTCGATAGTGCAACCTCCTCCATTGTAAAAGTTGCAGTTTTCAAAGGCGTTACGCTCCCCGCAATTGGTGCCGCCTTGCACCTCGTAATGCTCGCTATTCCCCAGAAATCGCAGTCTCGAAATTTGACCAGATAGGTATTGTTTCCAAACACCACACCCCGACCAAAATAGTGAACGTTGAGTCGTTCGAATAGCAAATGGGAAATGCCGGGTTCAATGGATCGGTTGAGATACAGACAGTCGGTGGTGCCAGCTCCTGACGGCCCGACCAGTTCCAGTCCGCTCATAACCTTTAAAATGCTCTGTCGGTAGGGCGATCCTGATGCCGTATTGGTAATGGTTATCGCTACCTGCGTTCCGCTCAGGGTGCTACTACTCCAGGTCAGTACTGCGTTATCACCTACGATCTGTACCTTACTTATGTCCAGGGTAAGTGGCCCGGCAGGTGTCCAGGAGCCTGCCACGTAAAGGGTTCGGCCTAGTAGGGCGGCTGCTGACAGGGCGACTTCGATGGTGGAAAAATCGGAAGCTGACAGCCATGTTTTGGGCACGTAGCGCCATAGGCAAGTGCTGTCCGAATGGGTTAGGTAAACCAGCCCATCGGCGGTGTTACTGCCTTTGCTGACTTTCTGGTAACAACGTCCATCGACGGTTTGCAGGCTGGTGGCTGGACCTGTATAGGCGGTCAGGCTGGCGTTGTCCATCATGACCGCACCGACTAAATGCGGATCAATTAGGGTTTGTCCTCCTGTTGAATTGCGTGATACTATTTTCATCCTACGGTGGGTTAAACAAATGGCCGAACCAGTAGGCCCGGCCATTTGGCTTGTGAGTAAATCAGAAAGTTAACCGAGTTCGGCGGCTTCCTCGATGCTGACCATGAGTTCGGTAGCAGATTTGGCCACGCCTACAAACTGAACGATCTTACCCGTTCCGGTTGTGGGCGGGGTGGTCGTAATGCCGCCAGCTACGGTGTCCGACAGGTAATAGTCCGCGTCAGGTGTCAGGCCCGATAGACCCCCCAGAACTCCATTGTCAAAATAAACAGTAACGGCATCACCCGTAGAATACGCCTGGGTAACGTACCCAATAGCTTTGGTGCCCTTCGCGGTTGCTACTGCTTTCCGCACTTTGTAGCCTGACGAATTATACAGGTTGACGAAACCAACTGTCAGCGATTCGGTAGCGGTGGCCGTGACGCTAAGGATGCCAAAACCGTTCGGCATAAGGGATGCGTCTAGTCGGCCAGTGGTGGCATCGGTTGCGACCAGCTTGCCGCCATCGGCAGAACCGCTACTGGAGGTAATACCTTCGATAAATTTCTTACCCCCACCAGCTACGAGGGTCATAAAACGTTGGATTGGATTTGGCATTTTGAATTGATTTACGGTGGAAAAATTGATTAAAAAAACTCACAGGGTAACCGGATCGTCCGGGCGAAGTAAGAGGGTACTGCTGTTAATGGCCTTGCCGAGCGTCTGGAGAATCCGGCCCGTCGATAGGTCGGGCGATGAGGTCAACGCGCCATTGCTACCCACATGGTAAACGGCTCCAGGCGTCAGGTTCCAGCCGGGTACGTTGACCAGGCCATCGGGCTGAACGACCACGAACTGTCCCATTACGGCGGATGTCTGGGCGATTCCTGCCAGGGCGTAGGCGTGAGCCGGATTGTTGATATTATACTTATAGGCTACTCCGTTCACGTTGGCCACGGCGGTGCCTAGTATAATGTTTTCCCCGATGGGTAGGATCAGGATTTCACCCGTTCCGCCAATGGAGCCGGAAAACACGGAATTGGCAATGGGTTCGTTAGGCTCCAGATTGACGACATTCGGGGCTTCGGGTTTTACGTCGATGGTAGTGGCCATGATCTAAGAATTTGCTGTTTCTTCATTCGGTTTTACCCGAATAACGATATTGGGAAAGCCGCCGTTGATGGCTGTTAGTGCTGCCTGTTTCTTGGGCAAACTCAGAATAGCTCCAAGTGTAAACTCCATTTCCTGTTGATCGAAGAAATCAACCAGCCAGGGGCCAGCAAATACGATGGTTTCCAGTGTCCCATTCAGTACAAACGCGTTTTCAAACCCCTGCGCTTTCCAGGCTTTCAAGGCTTCTTCGTCGAATCCTTCGGGCACTGGCTGCATGTGTACGTACGTCAATCGCCCTTCGGCTTTACCTGTATCATAGGGGCCATCGGACGACAGATTGACATGGTATTCAGGACGCTTTTTCACACTGCCTGTCGAGATGAGGTAGGCTATGTCCTGCTCTGAAAAGTTGTGCCAATCCGTTTTCAGCAGAAAGGGGTTGGCGGCAAAGTAGTCGAGTAGTTCGGTTGTCATTAGTTGGATGAGGTTATGAGAAGGCTACACTCGATTTGATCGTACCACCATCGTTACAGTACCATTTGATTGTGCCTGATGTGGTGTTTTTCCAAAGGATTGACTTACCTGAAGGAAGGTCTGTCGTTGTAGGGTCTGCGGAACCGGATGCGAAATTGAAACTCATGGAGCCGTTGACCTGTAATTTGTCGCGGGTGTTGTTGGTCGTTGTGTTGATCATTAGTTCACCACTAACAGCGAACCGCCCCCATTCCGTAGCTGCCTGATTATCAGCATTAGCCGACGCAATGGAGTTGAACGTCAAATCTCCTGATGTGGTTGGCTTAACAACCACGCCTTTCAAGCCTCTGGTGCGAAACGTAGCATTACCAGTACCTGCCTGCGCGAAAAAGGCGAGAAATGGATTGCCTGTAGTCGATTCATGCCCCAGCGTCGCCAGGTATCCCGTCGTTGGATGCCCCCACTCAAAGTCGTTCGCATTCGCGTTGCTATTCTTGCGTGCAGTAATCAACGCATCTGACTCGGAAGCTACCGTTCCTGGATTAAGCCTGCTTGGATTGCTCCACTCCGCATACACGTTCGTGCCATCGCTAAACAGCCTGATTTCGATTACACTGCCCGATGCCGTAGGGAATGTGGGTGTAGTCGAATTCGGCCACTTCCAGTTCGTTCCGAAACTAAGCGTATGCCCTGCTCCGCCAATCGTTACCAGTAGTATGCCCTGCTGACCAAAGCTGAGTCCAGTCGGATTGGCAAACGTACAGTTCCCCGATGTGGTGACGTTAAAGACGTTGATCGCTGTTGACCACGCCCAACTGATGCTACCCGATGCGGACGAATTCGTGGTCGTCGTGACCGGGTTGCCGGTAATGGCTATATCGCCAGTGCCAGTAATTGAATTGCTGTTGATCGTCTTAAACGTTGGCGTACCTGTCAAATCCGAATAAGCACCGGTGAAGGCGACTGTTTTTAGATCCGTCAGGAATTTAACCACCTTGCCCCATGCTGTTAAGAGGCTATCCGTATCAACAGGCAGTACCCGCGACACGGCTGCAACAAGGCCCGTCAGCAGCGTAGAACGGACGCGTGTTTCGGTAAAATACTTGTTGGTGCCGCCTTCCGTCAGGCTGTCAGTCGAGGTTACAGCCGTTGCATTCGACGCAATACCATTCAGCTTGTTGAGTAGCGCCGTGGTGAAATCCTCTGTGGATAACCCTTTGCCAGTCACCTTATCGACTTTGCCCGTTAATGCAGCCGTGATGGTGGCCGCAAAATTTGGATCGTCGCCCAGTGCATCAGCCAGCTCCTTTAGTGTATCGAGCGTACCCGGTGCCGAATTGACCAGATTGTTAATTGCTGTACTAATCAGCGTGTTTACCTGACTGGTCGTACTGTAGGGTGTCAGGTCGTTGGCCGTTGCGCCTGACTGAATCCCGTTTAGTTTATTGAGGAGTGTCGTTGTGAAATTCTCCTGAGAAAGCCCCTTGCCCGTTTCTTTATCCTGTTTTCCTGACAGTAAAGTCGTCACCGTCGTTGCAAAATTGGGGTCGTTGCCCAGAGCCGCTGCAATCTCATTAAAGGTATCCAGTAGGCCCGGTGCTCCACCAATCAACGTATTGATGGCTGACTGAATGGCTGCATTCATCTGACTGGTTGTACTGTATCCAGCCTGTAGGGTTGTTAACAGCACATAGCTTGTCAGTAGGCTATTTACCTGTGTTTTGGTGTAATAGTTTTCCAGGTTGGTTTCGCCTAGTTGCGCATCCTGGATGAGTTGGGCAATAATGTCCTCATCCATTATCGGGATTGGTTCACCCGCGTCAGACGTAATATAGCCTTTAGCGAAATCGCCTGATTTGACCAGATAGATCGTGTTGGGATCAGGCAGGTCGGGTAGGGCTAAAACTTTATTGATTCGTATCCGCATTACCATTCAATGTTATCAAGTTCGCTAGGTGCTTCATCGTCATTCAGGGTAAAGCTGGGCTTGACGATAAACCATCCTCTAAATACATTTTCCATCGCACTACCAGCAATCTCCACTAGGTCATACTGGTAGCAGCCTGTAGGGATACCCATTTGGGCGGGTGTTTTGAGTAGCCGGACCGCTCTAGTCAGAATGGTCAGGCCGTGATCGACCGCAAAGGATAGCAAAACCGTGTCATCCCGTTTCTTGACGGTCATCTTGTAATTTTTACCTACCGTATCCCGATTTAGATTTACAGTTAGATCAAAGGTTCGGTTGGCTGGACATTCAATCGTGAGTTCGGCGGATTCGTCCGTGTTGATGAGGTTCATCGCTTGACCATTGAGAGTTTAAAGACATACCGAAACAGAAAGAAGATTCCGGCCAGGATCAATAAGGCCAGCATGATCCAGAAACCTTTCTTGTACCAGGACGAAACCCCGAAGGTGGCGATAGGTGGGCAATTGGCCTTGATTTCCCGGTAGATCGTATCCGGCTTGCATTCCGCCTTGACAGTGGTTGTTCTGGCATTACGGTCCACGGTCAGTCTGGCGCGTCCCTGCTGGAACACATCATGGATCACAGTCGTGTCGGTGCGGTAGCCCTTCGCAATCGAATCACCTGGAATGATTACCGTATCGCGGACAACGATGTGGGTAGAGTCTTTTGCCAGGTGGCCAAACTTGCGAAGGGCTTTGTTGTAGGTCATGCAGCCCGAAACAAAAATGGATAGGGCAAACAGGAGTAAGAGGTTGACCAGGATCAGGCCAAAGCGTTCAGTTTTCATGATTCATTGGGGTTTACAAGTTGCGGATTGATTTTTAAGCTGACTGTTTTGAGGCTGTAGGTGCGTTCTTTCTTGTACTGGACTAAAAAGGTCTGTTCGACCACATAAAAGCTGTCTACCGGATAGTCGCGGTATTTGGTGCGGGACAAAACGCCAGGCACGTTCTGAACCGCATCATCGATGCTATCACCTAGCTCCAGTGCCTTCAGGTTTTCAAACAGGAGCGGTTCGGTCAGGTGGGTCTGGGCAGGTAAGCGAAGTACCAGCTTTACGGTTACGGTGCCATCGCCTATCTGAGCCCGGCTACTGCCCTGGCTCCAGGTGATTTCGGAATTGCCAATCAGGATGCCCGGTGTAATGATGCTGTTGTACCGCTCCGGGTCGTCTAACTGCCCTTTATCCAGGTCGAACCAGCGAAGGACTTTGACCTGTTTTTTGATCGCTTCTGCGATGGTTGAATACGATTTAAACATGGTTTAAATGGCCTATAAGCATTATTGGAAAATCCGGTCCAGGGCTTTTTCGAAATCTTTTATAATCCCATCAATAAGGGCTTTGGATTCGCCCATGAACTGGCGCTGGGGCATCCCGTCCAGTCCTTCGTTATGGCGCTGGGCGTAGGCTTTGTCCGAGCTAAATACAACTCCCTCGCTGTCCTCTTCACCTGTAACCGAGCGCATCAGCTCACCCGTGTCGTAAAGGATGCCAGGTAAGCTGCCGTTCCGTCTTCGCTTCTGCTTTTTCCGGGCCTCGCTGATGTCTGGCCACTTCTCCAGCGTTTCGTCGGTGAAGCCTTCATTTCGAAACGAGTCCTTAAAATGCTTCACCCCTTTGACCCGAATGATGGTCCGGGCTTTGGCCTGGAGAAACTGCCGGGCGGCTTCGGTTCGGCGCTGAAAATCCTCCGGTGAATAGTTACCCATTGCTTGCCAGGTCTTCGCCAGCCTGGTCGATCTTCCGGCGCTGGGCGTCGCTCAGATCGGCACTATAGGGATGGCTTTTGCTAAAGAGTTCGCCCGTGATCCCGGCATTGTGATCTAATCCAGGCTGGGGGGTTGGACTGTTAGCCGGAACAGGGGTTGGGTCTTCGTCGGATTGTTCGACACCGCACTGACAGTTAAAGGCGCTGGGTGGATAATGATGCACCCAGAACGAATCATTAATCGGTCTAACCACGCCATAGTAGGGCTTATGCTCATCCCTGGGCGTTGCGGCCATTGAGGGCAGATACTTCAGGTTTGGATACAGATCACTATCGGCCTCGTATTGCTGCCAAAGGCTGGCACTACGCGCCGAAGCAATGGCGGTCTGATATTCTACCTTCAACCAGACATCGTTATAGTTGCCAACGACCGCTTTAGCCAGGCTTCTGAACTGTCGCCAGGTGCGCGTCTTGCCGTTGTCATCAGCCAGCAATTTCGCCAGGTCTTCGCGCTGTCGGTAGCTCTTTCGGGCCGCAAACCAGGCACCCGATTTTTTTAGCTGCTGGGCAAAGGCATGATTGGGTTTACCGTATTCAATTCGCCCATAGCCTTCATCTACCGCCGTGGCCAATGATTCATAGGTGATCTTGAACAGGTTCGGTTCAACCAGTCCGGTAAAGCCGTTGAATATATTTTTCAGCGCATCGACAACCAGCCGTTTGATGTTGAGGCCAGGCAGACGGAAACTAGCCAGTTCGACATGACCGTGGTTGTGGGCCTGGTATAGCCTGGTAATAGTGGCTCCGAAATCGGCTAGGGGTTCGGAGCCTGCTGAAAATTTGCCTTCTCTTTTTTGGCTGGCTTTGGCTTTTTGGCTGGCTTGGTGGTTGGCTCCCCTTGCTGTTGCTGTTTGGCCTGGTCTGCTGGACTTACCTCGTCGTCGGATTCGTTGACAAACTCAACGTTATATTCTTGTTTAAAGAACTCCTTTTTTAGTTTTCCCACTTTGGTGTGGATGTCTAAATCCATCGCCAGACGGTCTTTTTTGGAAATCTTGGCTTCTTCCTCAATGAACTCAAACTGTCCACCTTCCGCGTCGAAGCCCTGGGCGATCAGCATGGCCACACCCTGTTCGTTGAGGTACGACAAGATATGATCCTGGTCGTCCTGGGTGATGTTGTCAGCTACCCGCTCGTGTACTTCGCCCTGGCTCTTACTGCTACCGTCCTGGGTGGTCATGGTCTGCCCAACGATGAGCTTGGACATGCCTTTGTCCAGGTAGTCAGCCAAACCAAAATAGGTATCCTTCGCGCCAGTCTTGCCCGACGATTCAATAAACTCCACGCTACTGCCGTCCGGCATGGCTACCCAGGCCGAGCTACCCAGATTCGCCAGCGCCTGTTCGACCTGCGTTTTTTGGGCAGGATCAAGCGGGTTATAGGTGCCTTTGCGAAGGGGTTGGCCAAAGAGTTCGTTGAAGGTTGCCCAGTCGCTCACGTCCCCACGCTTGAGTAGGACCAGGGGAACCGCACTAATCAGTAGTCCTAAGTCATCTTCCTCCCCAACCGCCAGATATAAACTGGTATAGGGGGGTTGGCTGTAGTCAATGCCCGTCTGATCGTACGGCGTGGCAACGACCAGGTGTTTGCTGGGAACCACGTGCGGACGGGGAACCAGGCTGGTCGTTTGTCCTACGAAGTCAACACCTACTAGGCTATAGCCATAGAACCGGGCGTCCAGGATGTGTTTAAGCAGTTGCCGGAAAAAGCGTTTATGGGTTAACCTGGTAATGGCTTCGACATCTTCCCCATCCCGTTTAAAGACCAGCTTGGTTCGGGTGGTGGCTAGTCGTCGCTGTTCCATTACTGAACGCAGGTGTTCGTCCAGGGTGGCATCACTATATATATTATAGAGTAGCCAGCGAACCGGATGGATAACCGACTCTGCCGATACGATGGCTTGCCGCCAGTTGTCGAGGGTTTTCCGGCTTCTGTCGATGGCTCTGATCTGAATCGAGCGGTCAACGATTTGCAGAGCCGTAGAAGCTTTTTGGGTTGTGCGTTTTGCCATAGCCAAAATGGGCGATTTAAGACACGATCTATCTTTGGTGATCGAATGGGCGCGGGAATAATTTGATTTTAGTTAACGAGCATTTAAACGGGCAAAATGGCACGTCAAACCAGTGTTGGTCGTCGGGGGGTGCTACCCCATCCGATTTCACTGCCTGTTGTGGCTGTGTCGTCAGGAATTGGAGCGGCTACACCGGGTAATTTAATTCGTCCATCGGCCAGCATTTCCAGTAGCTTTGCGGCCCGCTCACATGATTTGGTAATCTTGTCGGGAATCGTTTCAAGGGGCTGGTAGAGGTAGCAGATAGCAATCGTTTTAGCGATCTGAAGTAAAAGCGCATTTCGGTTTGCGCCCGTCTTCTCCAGTTCAGGCCGGATGTCATAGCGGCCTACCAAATGGCTTTCAATTTCGGATTCCGCCGTGACCAGGTGGGTCAGGATGATCGTATCATCGTAGCGGGTAATCATGTCCACGATCTCCGGCATGACCTGGGTCATCAGGTCGGCTTTTTGTAAAAACATAATCGTTAGTATTTAGTGGTACGTCGGTTGCCTCCGCTGGTGGCAGGGGTAACGGTTCGGACTTTTTGATTGATGATGTAAATGCCGCCTTCGGTCGCATCGGGTGCGTCGTCATGCCCAGTGGGGAAGGATAGAAGTTGATCTTTCCAGTTGACAAAATGCTTGTTGCCTTTGAGTCGCTGGCTGATCCGAAAGCAACCCAGTTCAAATAGGGGTTGCAGGTTGGCTTCGATCCGTCCGGCTTTGTCGGGCTTCTGGCGTTTGTCTACCTGGATCGGGAGCATATACCCACGGTTTTGCCCTTCGGTCTGGTATTCTTCGATGTGGCTATCCTGCATTAGACCGCCTTCGATGAAATGATAGATGATGCTGGCTCCTTCGCTCAGTAGCCATTCATGCATATCATAGTGCGCTTTTGCCATTGCGGTCTTAGTGGCCTGGGCAACCCAGCAATCCAATAGGTCGCGATACTTGCCCAGTGGCCCCAAAGCAACGATGGCCTTGTAGTCGTTCTTCTTGGTATCCTTCCAGGAGGGGTCATTGTAGGTAACAATAAACGGGTAGTGCGCCAGGGGCGGGGTTTTGATGTAGGTCATCCACTCGCTTTTTATGACCTTGCCCGATACGATGAAAATATGGAAGAACTCGCGCTGGACCATTGCGTAACGAATCTTGCTCCATTTCTCTTCCAGCATCTTGCGGGTATACCGTTCTTTCCAGGCAGGTACACCCGCTTCACTCTGGTCCATCTGGTGGGTCTTGGGATTCTCCAGGGCATAGACCTTGCAGTGGTAAATGGCTGGTTTAACCGGGTCGCCTTCTTCGACATCGCCTACCAGGTGCGCCAAAACGGACTTTCGGTGAATGCGGTTCCCTGCCACGATAAACCGGGCACCCAGGATAGAGAAACAAGGGAATAGGGCACCTTCCACCCAGTTGACCGTCTTTTCGACCCGGTCTTCATTTTCAACCAGCTCATCGTCGTCTAAATCATCGACAACGCCAAGGTTAGGCCGTTTTTCGGCATTTCGTAATCCCCTGGGTGATTGCCCACGGCCTAGCGCCCAGAAGCCAGCGCCATCGCGGGTTGAAAATTCTCCTTCTGCCCAATCGCCAAAACTGTACTGTTCACCATAATCATAGATATACCGCTCGTTGTGCTGGAGTTCGAGCTGTAAATCAATGAGCAGGCCAATAGCTTTATTCTGATTTGAGGAGACAACGATCATACCGTCTAATTCCTCGTTGGCCTTCAGAAATAGCGGAATCAGGACATCGGCAAATACCGATTTGGAGTGTTCGCGCGGCCATTCCAGCACGGCGAAAATATTTTTATCGGCAATGATCCGTTTAGCGGCCTGTTTATGAAACCAGCCAAATGGAGCCGTACAGTAATGCGGTAAATAATATTGGCAGAACTGAATGAAATCACCTCGAAGCCGCTCTTTTCGGGCCTCTTTAACGGCGGATGGCTCGTTGATCGGAACATCAGACGTTTTCTTGCTAATGACCTTTGTCCGGGCATCAATATACTCCTGGAAGGCTTTTTTCTCCTGGGCTGTCATACCGTCATGGTTTCTCGTTTCGTGTTCAGAAAATCGTCGGTATGCGGAACCAGCGCCTTGGCTAAATCCGGGTCTTTCGATGCCAGGTATTCTAGCAGCTCACGGATAACCGTTACCACGTTTGCCCAGGATAGTTCCTTGCCTTTGACGGTAGCGAATAGTTTGGACAACCCATCGACTTCGCCTTTGTCGATCAGCTTCAGTTTGCCAGCACTCCGGTATTCTTCCGTTAGCTGGCGAAGGGCTTCAAGCTGGTAGTCGATTAGAAACAGAACGTTGTCCTGGATGGTCTTTTTGATAGCCATGCCGCTGGCTCGTTCATCCCGCCATCCCCCCTTTGTTACCCAGTTGGAAACGGTCGTTTCGGACACGTCGAGCGTACGGGCAATCTCAACGTTGGGCACGTTGAGCATAAACAGCGCCTTGCCAGCGCCCATGATTTTTTCCTGATTGCTCATTGATCGTACGGTGGTTGGCCTTGTAAGCCACGATCAAAGTTGCCGCAAACCCCTGATTTCAAAAAAATGATGTTTACCAGGTTCCCGGTTTTCGGGTACGTGGTTCCCGGATTTCGGGAACCTGGTAAAGCGACTTTTGCGCGGCACAAAAAGCCCCCCCAATTTTCGGTCACTAAAACGAGCCGAGGCCATGAGAGCTAGGTAGCGTAACCACCGTACACTATACTATGAGTAAGCCCAAGTCCGAAGAAAAAACCTACACCTACGTCATTAGTGACGAATCGGTGAATGCGTATGGTTTCCGGGTTTCGACCGCAGGCATTGATATTTCTGCCTTCGAAAAAAATCCGGTTATGCTGTATATGCACATCAGGGGAAAGCTTTACGGGACTTGGGCTAATCTCAGAAAAGAAGACGGTAAACTACTGGCCGATGCAGTATTCGATGAGGAGGATACAGACCCGGAAGTTCAGTCCATTATTGGAAAAGCCAAGCGCGGGGTTCTGAAAGCCGCCAGCGCCGGGCTTGACATCCGGGATGTTGATTATGGTCCTGATGAAATCCGGGTCGCTACCGAATCGATTCTTGAAGAAATCTCCCTGGTGGACATTCCCGGTAATCGCAATGCGATCCGGCTTTATGCCAATGGCTGTCCCCTGGAAGGTGACGATTTGAAAAATCGCATCGCTCAACTATCGGCTCCCAAGCTAACTACGCACGAGTTACAACCAAACACCCCCGTACAAATGGAGTTAAAACGTACAGCGGTCAAACTGGGTTTACCCGAAACCGCCACAGAGTCCGAAGTTGAAGCGGCTCTGGATCAACTTGCCCAGGAGAAGGGCTTTAAGAAAAAGTTCGAAGACCTGGAGGGCCAGATGAAGCTGGCTAGAACGCAGGAGCGTGACCAGCTCATCAATGACGCCATTTCGGACAAGCGGATCACAGCGGATCAGAAGCCTACCTACGAAGCTCTGTTTGATGCCAATCACGAAGCGGCTAAAGTGGCCCTGGCTAAAATCGCCAAACCTGTCGATCTGAATGCCTTTGTGACGGGTAGTGTCACCCTGGCGGCCAGCCTGAGCAAAGAAGACCTGGTAAAGCTCTACGATCAGAAAGATAAGGATGGCTCGATGGCTCGCCTGAAGGCTGAAAATCCGGCTGAATATTCCCGACTGTTTGAGGCCAAATGGAACCGCAAACCGTCTGCCTAGTATAACCATCGAACCGACTGGCTGATGCTGAACCAGGGCTGGAGTCTTCCAGCCCTGGCACCATAACCCGGTTCAGGCTCTTACCCGTACCACTGTAACTATACTTTTTAAATGGCACTTGAAAAAGAAATCTGGCGGACCGACATCGTTAGTAACCTGTATAAGGACAACGATTTCATGAAATACGCCACCATTGCCGATCAATACGTATTGGCTGGTAAAGTTGTTCACATCCCCAACGCCAATTCAGCGTCCGGGGTCGTTAAAAACCGTTCCTCGCTTCCGGCTTCGGTGACCAAGCGGACGGACATCGACGTGACCTATGCACTCGATGAGTACACCACCAACCCGGTTCTGATTCCCAATATCGATGACATTCAACTGTCGTATGATAAGCGTCAGTCGGTTATGCAGGAAGACCGGGCGGCTTTAAACCAACTGGTGGCCGAATGGATGCTTCGTTCCTGGGCACCCACGGTAGCGGCTCAGTATCTCCGCACGACGGGTGCGGCTGTAGTAGGTGCGGCCAATGGCGCAACGGGCAACCGGAAGGGGTTGACCAAAGAAGACGTTCGTAAGGCGCGAACCAAGCTTAACAAACAGAATGCTCCCAAAGATGGCCGGGTGGCGCTGATCCCTTCGGACCAGATGGACTTTCTACTGTCGGATTCGGATTTGCTGAAGCGGGATTATGCGGGTGAAATCGACATGAAGGGCGGAGTGATCTCGCGGCTGTTCGGCTTCGAGCTGTTGGAGCGTTCGACCGTACTGGAGTACGATAACGCGACTACGCCCGTTGTGCAAGACCCTGGCGCGTCTGGTGCAGCGGCCAATAACCAGGCGGCTTTGTTCTGGCATCCCTTTGCTGTAGAACGGGCGCTGGGCACGGTTGATATTTTCTCGCACGAAGGAGCGCCTACCTACTACGGGGATATTCTTTCCTTTCTGTTAATGGCGGGTGGTCGTCAGCGCCGGAATGACGGGGCTGGTATCGTTGCGGTCATTGAAGCGGCCTCGGCTTAGTCTGGATTCCTCTAACGTATAACATAGCCCGTTTGCTGCTCTTCGCGTCACGCAGTAGGGCGGCAAACGGGCTTTTTAACTCAAAACAAACATGGGATTACCTAACGTTTCGATAGAATATCAGAACGGCAATTTGGGGCTGGTGGCGTCGGCGGATGACCGGGTGATAGCTATTGTTTTCAATGGCTACGCGCAGGACTCCCCGCCTTTTGTCGTGTACTCGTACGCGGACTTCCTGGGTAAACGGGCGTTGCTACTTGCGGATATAGGCGCACCGCTCAATGTTTACATTCAGAACGAGGTCGCTGATTTTTACCAGGAGGCCGGGGACGGTCGGGAGCTTTGGATCAAGACCGTAGCCCCAGAAATGACCACGGCACAGATTTTTACCGTGGGCGCCATCGAACAGCTCATGCAACTTTCAGGTGGTCGGATCAATGTTATCGGGGTGTCCCGGAAACTGGAAACGACACCTGGCACGATCACCCGAACGGGCGGCATCGATGCGGACATTGTTGCCGGGCTTGACGAAGCGCAGGCCAAAGCGGTCGCAATGGCTGATCTGCATATGCCATTCCGGGTCATTGTCGATGGTCGTTATGCGGCTGCTGATCTGTCTACCCTGGCTGATCTGAAGGGTATGAGCTACAACCGGGTTGCGGTGTGCATCGGTAGCAAGGGTGGGGCAAGTGGCTCAAATGCCGCCATCGGCCTGGTTATGGGTCGAATCGCTGGCAGTCCGGTGAACCGCAACTTAGGCCGGGTGCGGTCGGGGGCGGTTGGTGTGGATGCCGGATACTTCAGCAACAACACAGCGGTATCGACGTTCGCGCCTGGACAGCTTGACGCCATCCACAATAAGGGGTACATCTTCCTTCGCAAGTTCGCCAACAAAGCGGGCTACTACTGGAACGATGACCACATGGCCTGTCCTGATACGGATGACTATTTCAGTCTGGCAAACGGTCGGACAATTGATAAGGTCGCGCGGTTGGCTTATGCCACGTTCGTGGAAGAATTGGGCGATGAGGTTTTGGTCGATGAGGTTACAGGGAAAATCCTTCCAACGCAGGTGAAGACCTACCAAACCAAAATTGAACGAGCAATTACCCTTCAGATGAAGGCAAGCGGGGAAATTTCAGGTGTGAAGGCGTTTGTTGATCCGGCTCAGGACATCATTGCTACATCAATGCTGGTCATTGACCTTCGGGTAACACCAATGGGCACCAACCGGGCTATCAAAGTGAAACTAGGACTTTATAACCCCAACGCGTAAACATGGCACAACAATTTAATACCAAGCAATATTCGTGGTCACAGGTCGATATTCAGATTGGGAATCGACTGTTGACGGGTGCCCGTGGTCTATCCTACACCTCCAGTCAGGAAAAAGAGCCAGTGTATGGTAAGGGCGATGAGCCGCAAGCCATCCAGCGGGGCAATAAGGCGTATCGGGGTGAACTGATGTTGTTGCAAAGTGAACTGGAGCTTCTGGTTTCCAATGCCCCCAACAAAGACCTCAACGATTATCGTGATCTCAGCTTGGTGGTGGCCTATCGCCAGGAAGACGGAACGGTGGTGACGGATGCCATTGTGGGCGCTGAGTTTACCGAGCTTGAAAAGGCACTTCGCCAAAATGATAAGTTCATGGAAGTGACCTTGCCTTTTCTTTTTCTCAAAGTCCAATACGACATCTAAATGAAAGACTTCCTGATTAAGCTCACCGGGCTGGATGGACTTACCCTAGATCATGTCATGGTTACTTTTTTCAGTCTTATCGGGGCATTGCTTTCGACCAAGAATGATGTTGGAATGCCCTTTTTGGTTCGCGCATTGAATACGCTGGCGGGTTTCGTATTAGCCAGTCTGATTGGCTATATCCTGTTAGAGCGGGCTGTGTTACCGTTTTTGTCGTCTGGAATATCCTATCTGGTTGGAAGCTTCGGCTATCATATTATGAATGTGTTTCTGACGGCTCTGAAAATGGCTGAGATTGATCCATTCTCAACGGCAGGTAAGGTTATTAACCTGATCTGGTCGTGGAAACTTCCATCGTTCAAAAAGTCCAGCAATGATCAATCGTGATATAAAGCTATGCGTCCCACGCTTGCAACAGGCGTGGGCGCATCTGCTGGCTACCTGGACACTGGCCTATCCAAACGGCCCCAAAATCATCCTGGTCGAAACCTACCGTTCGCCAGCGGTGCAACTGGCCTACTACGCTCAGGGACGCCAGCAACTCGCCAGCGTCAACCGCCTTCGGGCTAATGTCGGCCTACCCGCGATTTCGGCGGCTGAGAACAAACGCCGGATCACCAACGCGAAGCCAGGGCAATCGAAACACCAGGTAAGCCCCTCGAAAGCCTTTGACATTGGCTTTACGCTGAATGGGCAAATGGTGTGGGATGAAGTCAACTATAACCGGGCGGCTCAAATCGTTCGGGCGGCTTTCCCGGATGTAATCTGGGGGGCTGATTGGGATGGCGATGGTCAGACGACCGATGAACGGCTGGTAGATCGCCCTCATTTCGAAGTGTAAAAGCCTCGTTAAATAGCATTTAAACACCCTTTTTATAAACTCCCTATGAATACAGATCAAAAACCCCAAACAGCAACGGCTGTCACTCAGGAACACATTGATGCCTGGAAAAAGAAGTATGGCGAAGTCTTTGTTGTCGAAGTAGCCAAAGACCCAATTACGCCCGAAAATATGTTTGACTCCCTCGGCTTTGATAGTGATGCGGATGTAGACATTACGGGCGAAACTCTAATAGGGTATTTACGTAAGCCCAATAAACAAATCAGTTCGATGGCCTATTCGTTCCTGGCTTCGGATGGCTACGTGACCGCTGCCAAAAACATGCTCAAAGCTTGCTGGCTGGGCGGGGATAACGAAATTCTGATGAATGAAGCCAAGCTTCACTTTGCGGCCACGCAAATTTCGGGCTGGATTCAGGTGTACCAGGCGAAAGTAAAAAAGCTTTAGTCGCCATCGGGCCTATCCAGCATGGTAGGTCCGATGGCGACAATTACCGATACATGGCGGCTATGATCCGCCATTTTCTGCACGTCAATCCCTACCAGCTCACCCCAAAAGAGTTTGCCACCCACTGGCGGGAAGCCGAACTATTGATGCTGGAACTAAAACCCTTTGCTGCTGATCGACTATGAACCGGATGTATCGTTTCGCTATTCGCTTAGACGACCTGATGAGTTCGCCACTAGCGCGAATGTCTCGTTACTATTCTTCAACTATGCGGGGGATGGAGCAACAGAGCCGCCGTTTTGGTGGGACATTCGGACGCAATCTGTCAGGCGGGTTTCGTAAGGCGATCCAGACCGTCGATCAGTTGCGCCGGGGTCTATCGGGCTTACCAAGTCGGATTGGTCTGAATGTCGATTACTCAAGCGTTCGTCAGGCCAGGCAGGAAGTCGAGCGGTTACGTGATGCACAAGGGCGGCTTCGGGATAGCCGGGGGCGCTTCGTGGGTGAGGGTGGTAGCTCCAGTGGTGGTGGCTGGCTGAAGGGTTTGGGGTTTGCCGGGTTAGGCATGGGTGGTCTGCTGGGTGGGTATCTGGGCTGGCAGGGCGTGAAAGCGGCCTATGGTCAAACAATCAGCCCCGCAATGGAAATGGAGCGAAACCGCTTCAGTGCTGGGATTATGCTTCATAGCCAGGAACGTTCGTCGGCTCTGGATGCTCAGTATCAAGCCTACGCTAAACAAAACCCGGTATTGGGCTATAAGGATATTCAGTCGGCGGGTACGCAAATGGTGGGCTTAGAGGAGCGATATGATCGGATTATGCCCATCATAAAAACCATGTCCGACGTGGCCGTAGGTTCGCAAAACGAGCTAAAAGATTTGATCCTGATTTTAGGTCAAGTGAAAATGAAGGGCAGGCTTCAGGCCGAGGAAGGGCTTCAATTTGCGGAACGCCGGGTCAATCTCATGCCCTACCTGGCCAAAGCCATAGGCAAGAAACAGACGGACTTACCCGATTTGATGAAAGACGGGAAGATCAGCTATGAGAATGTGCTTCGAGCCTTGAGCATGATGACCGCCAAAGGAGGAGTTTATAATGGGATGTCTGAAAAGGTTGGCGATCAGACTACGTATGGAAAGACACAAAAGCTTTGGGAAGACTTAAGCCTTAGAGCCGCCAACTTAGGCGATAAAATGCTGCCTACCTTAAATAAGCTTTTGGTATGGATGGATGATTTTTTAAGGCGAGCTGAGGGGCCATTTGCCAAAGCCCTCGCCTTTGCTGGCGTTCAGTTGGGTGTGTTTGCCGGGGGTATGAAAGATGTATTTGTGGCCCTGGGTATCATCAGCAAGGAAGGTACAGCGACTGAAGGCGTGATAAAGGTTCTGGCGGGTACGATTGGCGCGTTAGGGGTTGCCGCTAAAATTACGGGCGACTTTCTATCTGGATTTGCGGCCTTTGTCGATCAGGTAATGGGTCTGTTTCGGTCGATTTTTAACTTTCCTCGTGATCCAATCGGAGCATTGACAGGGAAATACTGGAATGGACAGGACTCAGCGCCGGAAGCGGCCAAAGCCGTTGAAACGCCGGAAGAAAAATTTCGTCGTCAAGGTCGGTTGTTTTCCCGAACGCCCGAAAATCCCGATTTTGATCCGGGTTACATGAAGCGCCTGGCGGAATCCAATGCCAAGCTTTCAGAAGGCAACCGGGCGTATGCTCAACAGCAACAGCGACTGGCGAAACTGGACTCCAGGCGTCAGGCCAGGCGTTTGCGACTAGGGGAAAAAGCCGTTGATACAACTGGACTGCTGGGATCGGGAGAACTTCAGACTGCTAAGGGTAAAAAGGGTGCATCCGATTCAGGGCTGGAGGCTACCGTTGCCGGGTCAAAATCCACCAACATCACGATCAATTTAAAAAGCCTGATCGATGGGGGGGTGCATATTCATTCGACAGAACTCAAAGAAGGGGTGGCCGAGGTTCGCGATATGCTGATTGACCACTTTACGCGTGTCATTAACTCCGCAACGGCAATACCATCGTAATGGCTACTACGAATCCAAATACCTTCCAGGTTGGCCAGCTTCAGGCTGATTTTGACGCCACAGCAACGGTTAAATCAACCGGGCAGACGATGCAGTGCCCGGTGCGGATGGGCTTAAAGAAAGACGGGTCAGACCTATGGCTATTTCCCATCGAACCCCTGGTTTCGATTACGGGTGGCAAAACCGTCATTCGTCGCAATATCGCCAAAGCGCAGGGAATGGGAACCGTCAAAGAACAGTGGAACCAGGACGACGATCAGATTACCGTTACGGGTATTTTGATGGGTGACGGTGCCTACCCGGAAGCGGATGTGTCCAGGCTGAAGAGTTTTTTAAAGGTGGGTCAGAGCGTCGTGATCCGGGCGAAGGTGCTGGATGTATGGGGTATCAACCTGATCTGCATAACCAACTATAATATACCTGAAACGCCAGGGCTGGAAAATCAGCGGTTCAGCTTTTCAGGCTACAGTGACCAGTATTTTGACCTCACTTAATTTTTCACTTAATCCCCGTTTAAATCGTCATGACGAAACACATGTTTAAATCACTTTTTTTCTCTGCAATCGGTCTACTTCTATCGACCGCCGTACACACGCAAGCTACTACGCCAATGTTTAAAATGGACTACGAAATCAGCATTGGTAAGGCCAGGCTGAAAGGACTTGAATCCGTAACCGTTGAATCCAGTGTTGATCTGATCTCGGATACCTGCCAGATTACGTTACCCGGAATGGTCTACAATAAAGCGTTTGCCATTGAGGATTCAATCAAGCGTGGGGATGTGGTTACGGTTCGCCTGGGCTATGATGGCAACCTACACACCGAATTTACAGGCTATCTAAAGTCGATTCATCCGAACGCGCCTATGCTGCTGGAGTGCGAAGATTCAGCGTATCTACTCCGTAAACAGATAGCCGATAAGCAATTCAAAAAAGTTACGGTGCCAGATATTCTGAAATACGTACTGACGCAAATCAATCCACAGCTAACCGCTGATCAGCAACTAAAACTAGTTACTGATCTGTCCGGCTACCAGTACGACAAGTTTACTATTGTTCGCTCGAATGGCTACGAGGTGCTGGAGCGCATTAAGTCCGACTTTGGTCCGGCAATCTATTGCCGGGGTCATGAGCTGCATTGTCACCTTACCTACACTGAAAAGCGGGGGAATGTTACGTATGACTTCGCTCGGAATGTGGAGGAGTCCGATGGGCTGGAGTATGTGAAAGCGGAAGATGTAAAGGTGAAAATAAAAGCCATCGGACGGTCTAAGAAGGGGACAAAGGTTGAGGTAGAGGTTGGCGATCCCAAAGGTGATTTGCGGACAATTCAACTACCAACCGTTTCGGATAAAGTTGTTCTGGAGAAACGGGCAAAGGAGCTTTTAAAGACGCTTAGTTATGATGGCTATAAAGGAGCCATTAAAGGATGGTTGATTCCGGTTTGTGAAATTGGTTATTCGGCTAAGGTGGTCGATGTGGATTATCCCGACCGGGCAGGCACCTACTACGTCAATGGCGTGAAGACGGAGTTTTCTGAAAATGGCGGAAGGCGTACGGTTTCGCTGGGTATCAAGGTTCTGACCAAAACCGCATAAAATTTGGTCTGGCCGAATTGAATTAGCTGGAATAGTGCCTGATCGTGCCCGGCTCCTACCGGGCCTATCCGCTTACTGGTTCTCTTTTTTTAGCTCACACCAAATTTTCTATGGATCGTAACGCCAAATTCATTGCTGCTTTAAAGCGGCTTCAGGGTGTAGCGCCTATACAGGTTTGGCCTGCCACTGTCAAGTCGATTCAGGGAACTAACTGTACCGTCGATATTCTGAATACAGACTTGATTGATGTGGATGAAGTAAACCTACGGGCAGACGACGAAGCGACTGAAGGGGTGCTGATCGTGCCTCGTGTCGGTAGTCTGGTTTACGTGGGTGCAGTCGAAAATGCGGTCGATAACCTGTTTGTCTGCCAGGTCAGTGAAGTGGATCGGGTCGAGGTGAAGATTGGTAATTCGCTGGTCACTATCGACAAAGACCAGGTGAAGGCCGTTCGTGATAAGTGTGAACTAACCCTGTCCGATAAGGCCACACTGAAACAGGATCAGACGACGATAGAGCTGTCCAGCGGTAAAGTGAAGATCAACAATTCGGCCACGAGTCTGAAAAGTGTCCTGGACGATTTGACTAGCCTACTTCAAAATTTTACCGTGACGTGCGCGGCTCCCGGATCGCCATCGGCTCCGTTTCCGGCTACGATCACGCAGGTTACCCAGTTGTCTACCAAAATCAATCAACTCCTATCATGACAACCGATATTCTGTTTGATCCGGTTACAGGTGACATTCTGATTCAGGATGGCGAGTTGGTTGTTGGGGATTCGACCCATCAGCACCAGCGGGATATTGTTCTGAGCGATAAGGGGCACTATAAACATGCTCCCCGTACGGGTGTTGGATTGTTCAATTACACCAACGATGTGGAAAATGTAACGGGCCTTAGCTCTACGATTCGCCTGGAGTTGATTGCGGATGGGCAGGATGTTGATACTGTCAAAGTAGAGGAAGGCGGACAAATCACCATCGACGGTTCCTATCCATCATGACCACATTCATTGTCAAAACGCAACAGAGCCTTTTCGACATCGCTACCTATCTGTATGGCGATGTCGAAGGGGTGTTCTGGATTTTAGAAGATAACCCCCAACTGATCGGTCTAACCGACCGGATCAAAGCGGGTGACGTGCTGAACGTTCGGGACCAGGTGATCAATCCGCGTCAGGTCGCTTACCTGCAACAGTTCCCCGAATTTCAGACGATTGAAGAAAGTGATAAACCCGAAGGGATCAATTACTGGCTCCTGGAGGAATACGTTGTTCAATAACCACCGTAATGAGAACGAAAGAAGAAATTCAGGCGGAAATGTCCGCTGTACAGGATCAGTTCCCAACCTTAAAAGGATTGACCAGTACCAGTCAGGTCGGTTTTTTTAAGCTACTGAAGGATATGTGGGCGCTGTTGGTCATGGCCATTGAACAGCGTCAGGACACGTTGATTGCTCAGGTCATGGCGGCAATGGCTGATAGCAAGCTGGGTTCACTAAGCTGGTATGTATCGCAGCTCAAAGCATTCCAGTTTGGCGATGCCGTGACGGTCTACGAGGGGGCAAGAATCGGTTATGCGACTGTTAATCCCGATAAGCAGATCATCAAACAGGCAACCGTGACCGAGCAACCGGACGGGCGATTGTTGGCGAAAGTGGCGAAGTCGGTCAGTGGCGTTCTGGTGCCCCTGGCCACGGTCGAACTAACGGCCCTGATCGAATACGTCAGGCAGGTCAAATATGCAGGTGTGATTGTCGATGTGATCTCACTACCTGCCGATGAACTCAGGCTGGAAGTCACGGTCAAGTATGATCGTTTGGTGTTGAATGGTAGTGGTCAACTGCTGACCGACATAACCAAGTATCCCGTTCGGGATGCCATCATAGCGTATTTACAGGCGTTGCCTTTTGACTCGAAAATCAACTGGACCGCTTTAACGGATAGCCTTCAGCAATTGCCCGGTGTGGCTGACTTCAATGTTACCAGAACCTTCATTCGGGCGGCTGGTACGACAGCCTGGACGGAGTTTGCCAGGGAGACAACGAGTAGAGCCGGGTACATGGCCTTGAACCTCAACGAAAGCGTTATCACCTATGTTTGATCTGGTCGCCTTTATCGCGCAATTATTGCCCCCCTATAAGCGTACCACGACCAACAAAGGGTTCGTGCAAATCCTGTTTGCGCCGATTGGAACGCTCCTGCTGGCTATCGAAGCGTTGCGGGTTAAGCTCCTGATCGAAGCCCGTTCCACGGGTCAGGTCTTAATCCTTCAGGAGCTTTGCAACCGGGTGGCTTTCGGGGCGGCTGTGGATCGTATCTATTTGCTGGATGGCAACACGACGGTAGATTTTCAGGTGGTCATTCCGCCTGGTCTATCGGAATCGGTTGTGTCGAATATCCGGGGGGTGCTGGATGCCCACAAGCAAGCCGGAAAACGCTACACGATTCAGGTTGATGCGGATTATGATGTGATCACCACTCCGCTGGCCTGGGAACCGGGTTACCCTACCTTATCGAGTACAAAACTAACCTGGGCAGTCGATCAGTCGGGTAGTTTCCATACGGTTGTCGTTGCGGACGGGGAAACGGTCATTGATCAGTCGTTTAACTACCTGGATGGGGTGCCCTTAGAGTACGCCAATAACACCGCTACTAATGTCAGTATTACGGTCGGTCCTGTATCGGCTACACTGACGCGGAACGTTGCTAGTGGTGTCATTAACCGGATCGGGTACCTGCGAAGTGGGAACCTGGTTATGATCCTGCCGAATGTCGATTTAGGCACGGTCGAAGTGAAGCTGGTTGGTATCAATGGAACGAATTTCAGCGACTCCTATCAGGATGCGAGTGTGGCCAATAATACCGTGTCGGGCGTGACCTATAACCGCCAGCGGGTTTACCCTACAGTGCCAAACGGTCAGTACCGGGCTTATGCCCGGATCAAAGGCCAAACGCAGGAAACGACGGTGGATATAACCTGGGCGGGGGCCAATCAGCCGCCGATTGTCAGCTATCAATTGCCGGATGTATCGGGTAAAGTTGGGGTGCCATTTTCGACCACGTTCCCCCTGAATACGTTCACTGATCCAGACGGAACGATAGCCAGTATTGCGGTGTCGGGCTACCCCTCACCACTAGGCTACACGTCCGGTAGCCGAACGCTGGCGGGTACACCCACGACAGCCGGAACGTACACCGTGTACGTGACCGCAACCGATAACCAGGGCGCTACCGTTCAGGACTCGTTTGTGCTAACCATCGCTGCTGCCGATGCACCGGACCCGATTCCATCAGGCACCGGAACGTCCAATGTCGTCTATTACAATTCCAACGTACTGAAGTGTGAAGTACAATGGAGCAATGGCAAGGCGCGGGTCGTAGACACGTCGGGCTATGTCGTGCCCAGTGGCAAGAACGTCTATTACTTCTTGTCGGGTTCGCCCTATGTCAATAGCCTATCGACCGACTACGAATACTTGCCGGGTCAGACACTCACCGTCTGGAAGGTCGTAGCCGTTTCGCCGGATCGGTTCGCTAATGCCTTTGTCGCTACTGGTTTTAATATCATCTATTTTGGACAGCCTGAATAATGGGAAAAGCAACTAAACCACCCTGGCTTGATCAGAGTAATCAATGGCTTTGTACCGGGCAGAAGAACGCGCCAAACTTCACCTTGCCCGATGGTCGGATTCATACCGCCATCAACCGCCGAAATGATCAGGCCAGCATCAGTATCATTGGTAAAGCGAGTATCGATGCGGTCATGGATACAAGTATCAATCCAGACTGGCTTCGTTATGAGTGGACGCATGCCGAACAGTGCAGTTTGATTGGAAAGCCTGCCAATACATCGCCTGATGCGTATGCCGTGAAAGGGTATTCCGAAGACGACATGAAGCGGATCGCTGGAACGTATCCATTGACCAAAATTGGCGCGAATGAGTTCGGAGAAGGCTTTTGGGGAATGCCCTTTTGGGCGCCGGAGAAAGCTTTTCTTCTCAAAGCGCGTCAGTCGATGCGAAAAGCTGCTAATAAGCCCGGATTCGATGGGGGCACCTATGGCGGATTTGAAAATTTTAACGGTGATCCCTGGTTATACGCTACCGATGGAAATCCGAATGTTTTGCCCAACGATCAACGCTTCAAGTCAAAGCTTCAGAGTGTAGCCAATGCACGGGCTTCCTGTGCGTATTTCTCCCTGTTTGAGCAGTATGATGTTGGGGCGATCATTAAAAATTACGCGGATACCCTGGACTATGCACCCGATTTTTACCGCAAGATGTACGCGGCTTTGGTCATGGGGAAAGGCATGGGCAAAGTGGGTGGTATTGGTCCTGGCTTTTTGGGATATCTGGACTGGCCGAAAATCGAAGGCTTGGGTGTGAGTCCTGGCGAAATCACGTTAGGTCAGAAACCCGAACGTTACACCCCAAATGGCACCAAAGTTACATCAGCCGATTACGTGCATACACAAGTCGAATACGAATGGCTGGTCATGTGCCGACTCATGATTGGGTTCTGTATGTGCAATGGGTTGATGCCATTCGATGAGCGTAGTCCGGTATGGGGTACTGATCCAACATCGACCAGTCAGCTAGGGTATCCGACCGAACCCCAACGCTGGCATGACAGTGGGTACGAGGCTGCCTATTTTTACTGGCTTTGTCGGAATACTGAAGGCGTGTCCTGGCGGGAATGTCGCTGGCGGTTTGAAGATTCGGAAAACTGGATCGAGCCAACCAGCGATTACACGGGTATTCTGGAAGCGGCCAGCGCCTTCGGTGGTCCCTATGCCCTGGCGAATGGTGGCAATAAGCGTCGGGGGCGTCCCTATGTGCTTTGCCGGAATAAAGGCGCGTATGTGGACGTGATTGCCGGGGATGCCAGTCAGGGCATCAATAAATCCAGCACTATCATTCTTAATCCGGTGCCTAACGTAATGATCCGTACTGTATTGCCCGGATGTACCGCACAGACTTTTAACGAAACCATCTAATGAAACTATCCAAATCCGATCTTCGCGCCCTGTTTGTAATTGGCAAGAAACTGTCACAGGAAGACTTCTGGGCAATTATCGACAGCCTGGTTCACCTGGACGATCAGGAGGCCGTAGACTCGCAGGTGGTCAATACGCGGATTGCCGCCTATGACACAGCCCTGAAAGCGTCGAACGTGGACGGGGTTTGCTCAACGCTGGGCGATGTCTTCAGTATTTTGACGGGGTACAGCGATCTACGCCGGATCAATGATGAATTGAAATGGACAGGGATTCCGGGTCGTCCTACGCAGATCAATTTAACCTGGACTGAGCAGACGATCACGACCGATAGTAGCGCCTATAACCCATTAGGGTCCACGGGCACCGCTGGCGCGGGTCCATCACAACGTTGGTTACTGTCCACCGTTGGCGGGTTGTCAGGCTCTTATCTGGTGGTCGATGTTAAAACGGATCGTCACTGGATCACCACTGGCCCGGAACTGGGCTATTATGTCGATTCGATTATTGCCGTGAAAGTGGCTATCACCCCTAAAACCGTACTGTAATGAAGTGTAGACTAATCGTCAACCGCAATGGCCTGCTTTCCGCCTGTCCCACCGAGGCCGATTTTGAAGCGGGTAACTTCCATACTGATCCTACCCGCTTCGTGGTCGAACCTGTCAGTGTGGTTCCCGAAACCTTCCGCCATTTATGGGCGAATCGGGATAACGCCTTTATCCTTCACCCTGATCTACCCGCCAGAACCGAACACCCGGAACGGGTCTGGTACCAGATCAAAGATGGCTATCTCGTCAAGGTGAAGAACAAGAAAACCACCGTTTAAGCTGTATTTAAACAGCATTTAAAAAAGATCGTCCTTTCTGTGCAGGTTAACAGAGCCTACCGTCATGTTGTACAAGAATCCAGAAGTAAAACCCACCATCGGACGAATAGTCCATTATGTGCCTTTTGAAAATTCCATCGAAGCGTCTAATCATGCCAAAGAGGTTCCGGCTATTGTGGTAGCTGCCTGGGGCGAAGGGGCGCTGGTTAACCTGAAAGTATTTACCGATGGTATTTATGATACCTGGCGGCCATCAACTCGCTATAGCGAAGAAAAAGAGCCAGGTACATGGCACTGGCCGGAAAGAGAATAATAGGGAGTTAATAAGCAAAAGGCGTCTTGATTCAGGACGCCTTTCTTTGTTTTTAAGCCTTTATACCCTATTTGGCTTGCTTAAGCAGGGTTGAAAAAAGATCGTTGATCCTGACAAATGATAGTCGATCAGGTGGCAAAAATTCGGTTTTGAGTGAATTTTTAGGCTTGTTTTTTTAGCCGTTCTTCACAGAGTCGATCTCTGTCTAAACATTTGATTAGGCGCTCTTTCATTAATTCAAGCGATGATGCCGATAAAAAGCGAGTGCGCTTTGACTCGTGACCATATCTTTCTGGTAATTCAAATTTTAAGGTGTACCAAATCCCCGTTTCCACTCTTGGGCGGCTATCAACTGTTAGGGTAAAGTAATCGCAGTTGAACCACTTTGTCAGGACCGATAATAGTGATGAAAGCGGCATATCCTCCCATTTTAGGAGTTTATTTACTGTACTACTGCTTGGAAGTGGTGGAAGGTCAGCCATGATTAACGGGGTGAAATGATGAAGCGAATATATTCATTCTAAGCTCTTTTAGGGTATTTCTCTTGTTTAAGCAGAGCAAAAAAAAAGATCGTCAAACCTTGCTGACGATCTCGAACGTGGTGGCAAAAAGTCGATTTTGGGCTAATTTTCAGACTACATTTCCAGTCCGAATAGATCAATAATTGCTTGGGCGGTGTCTTGATCTTTAGGTGTTTTAATGTGCGTCAGGTCTATATCGTCTGAAAATAGACTTGTAGTCACTATCAAAACTGATGAATTAGGCTTCAAAAATATATGACATCTTAGTTTCTCATTGGCCCACTCAAAGGTCGAGACTATATCGCAAGACGATATTCTAAGTTGTTTAAGGAGCTTTTTGCCATTTTTGGCCTGTGACTTGTTGAAGCCTTTTTTTGATAGCCAGTCTGGGAAGTCAAACATGATTGGAAAGTTGGTTTATCTCGTTTAAGTACAATTAAGGCAAAACCCAAATCTTCACATTTGGAAATGTAGAAATTCACTTTTCGAAATGTGATTAATAAATGCCCCCTGTGCCGTGTTAAGAAACTTGGCTTTATCGGGTATCGTCCGTTTTCGATAACCTTCGGCAATATTCCCAGGAACTGAAACAGCACTTCGTCGCAACTGGGAAGTCAGCCTGAACAATTCTTCCTTCGGAAAATGTTTGGTCAGCTTATAGATTTTCAAGACAAATCGCTGAGCCTTTTGCCAGACAATGAGTTCCTTAAAATGTCGTGTTTTCTCCATTTGAAAGATGTTTACAAGGTGGGTATTTGATTTATATGCGTCAGCCTACGTGGCCGATAACTTCTAATACTCGCTCCTTGCTCCTAATACTATCAAACAGTGACAGCCCCCATTTTCTCCGTAATTTTCGTAAAGTACACATCCTCCAGGTCGGGAGTTACGGGGGTGAACCCGTCAAGGGGAACTTCACTATAGGCATGCAGCCGCGTTTTGCCACCTTTCAATTGTGTGGAGATAATTTGATGCGTCTGGCGATAGGTATCAATCTCTGATTTCTCGACGGATTTCTGCCAGACCTTGCCATTCAGTTGAGTCACCAGATCGTTCGGATTACCCGTAGCAACAACTTCTCCCAGACAAATGATGGCCATGTCGGAGCAGAGGTTCGTCACATCTTCTACAATGTGCGTCGACAGAATGACAATAGTATTCTCGCCAATTTCCGATAGCAGGTTATGAAAACGGTTGCGCTCGGCAGGATCAAGACCGGCAGTTGGTTCATCAACAATAATCAGGCGGGGGCTACCGATCAGGGCCTGAGCAATGCCAAAGCGCTGTTTCATACCACCCGAATACGTTCCTAGATTTTTCTTCCGCACCTCATACAAATTCACTTTTTGAAGCAGACCCTGTACAATCTCTTTTCGCTCTCTGCTGTTCGCAATGCCTTTCAGCGTAGCAATATGATCGAGCATGGCCTCGGCGGTTACGCGAGGATATACGCCAAACTCCTGCGGTAAGTAGCCCAGCAATCGCCGAACAGCGTCTTTCTGGGTCAGTATATCCAGGTCTCCTTCGGGAAGTCCTGTCAACTGGGCACTTCCGCCATCGGCTTCCTGAAGGGTAGCAATTGTTCGCATGAGCGATGACTTACCGGCACCATTAGGGCCTAATAAGCCAAACATACCCTGTGGAATGGTCAGCGAAACGCCTTTCAACGCCCGAACACCATTTGAATAAGTTTTGGAGAGGTCTTTAATTTCGAGTTGCATATAGGAAGCGGAAGACTATTTGGTTGAAGGGAATAGGAGCAAATATGTTGAAAGTCTGTGAATATCAAACCCAAACTTTTGCCGAAGGCATGAATTTGATTTGAAAGGCATAAAAAAAGCGCTTCAACCACTTGAAGCGCCATACATTCAGATGACTATCAACTACCCCTTCGGGCGTTTATAGAGGGGAACAGTGCTGCATGGTTCACCAAACAACAGGCTCTGAACGACCGGGCGCAACACGCGGGTCAGTTCAACATAAGCGGCTGTGGGAACGGGCACTTTTGAGCATCCTTTTACCACCACCCGCGCATCCCGATACACTTCAGGATTAATGCGCGCAATAGCATCGAAATACAGTTTTTCTTCCAAATCAGTCAGAGAGCCGAAAACAATGGCATGGGCATAAGGCTGTAATTGCAGTGTCAACAGCATATAGGCCCAGGTAGGAATGATTGCCTCTTCGGTGCAGGTGATGGCCACGTTTTTACCCGCGTACTGGCTCCAGTCGTGCTCTTTCAGAAAGGCGCGAAAATCCTTCTCTTTCAGGATAAGCCCCATGAATAGATTATCTTTCAGATCATAGACAATCCGTTCGCCAGGGTGATAATAGTCTTCCAGATCGAGCGTGATCAGCCCGCTATTGGCAACGCGATTTACAATTTCAGCTTCCATCCTTTCCAATGATTGAATGATTGAATTGATGAATGATTGAATAACTGATATAGCCCTTTCTGCCGGATGGCATTCGATCTTTCACTCATTCACTCTTTCGTTCATTATAACGGTTATTTAACGCCTAAAGGTTCTGCAAAAACATACACAGGCTGTCGGCTTTTTTCGTACTTTTGCTTTTATATATCACTAGAAACCGCCTTAGACACCTGGCCTATGAAATTTATAGTTTCCTCGTCTGTCCTGCTAAAAAACCTTCAGCATATTAACGGCGTTGTGGCCACCAATCCTATTGTTCCGATCCTCGAAAATTTTCTGTTTCGCATTGAGGATGGGACGCTTACGGTAACCGCTTCGGATTTGCAAACGACCATGACGACTCAGATTCCGGTTGAATCGAGCGAGAACGGGTCAATTGCAATTCCCGCCAAATTATTGCTTGATACCCTCCGCAGCCTGCCCGAACAGCCGGTTACGATTAATATAGATACGGATACGTTTGGTACCGAAATCCTGACCGATAACGGCCGCTATAAACTGTCGGGCGAAAACCCGATCGACTTCCCCAAACTGCCGACAGTCAACAAAAATATGTCGGTCGAAATGCCTTCGGATGTCTTGCTGGGCGCTATCAACAACACGGTTTTTGCGACCAGTACCGACGACCTTCGCCCGGCCATGACCGGGGTGCTGTTACAACTCACCAGCGAGAATGCTACGTTCGTAGCTACCGATGGACACCGGCTTATCCGTTACCGCCGGACCGACCTCAGCGCGTCGGGCAGTACGTCGATTATTATTCCCCGTAAAGCCCTGCAACTGCTGAAAGCCTCGTTGCCTGAGAACACGCCCCTTACGGCTGAGTTCAGCCAGTCGAATGCGGCCTTTACGTTTGGAGCAACCAAACTGATCTGCCGCCTGATCGATGAACGGTTCCCTGATTACGAAAACGCTATCCCGACCAACAATCCGAATGTGATGACCATCGGGCGTACCGATCTGCTGAACTCGCTCAAGCGGATTATGATCTATGCCAACCGTACTACACACCAGATTCGGCTGTCGCTCAAGTCGAACTCGCTGACCATCTCGGCTGAGGATCTGGACTACTCCAACGAAGCAAACGAAAAGCTCCTCTGCGAATACGATGGCGATCCGATGGAAATTGGCTTCAATGCCAAACTGCTGTCGGAAGTACTGAGCAACCTCAGCGCGAAAATGATCTCGCTGGAGATGTCGGCCCCGAACCGCGCCGGCCTGCTGATTCCAGCCGATAAAGAAGAGAATGAAGACATCCTGATGCTGGTGATGCCCGTGATGTTGAATACATACGCCTAATTTTTAAGGAGTTAGGAGCGAGGAGTCAGGAGTGAGAATAGTGGACGCAAAAGATTGCTGCCGAATGGATTCTCACTCCTAACTCCTCGCTCCTAACTCTTTTATAGTTTCATGAAAAAGCGCACCGCACCTGCACTGATTTTTATTTTTATCACGTTGCTGATCGATGTGACGGGTCTGGGGATTATTATTCCCGTTTTTCCGAAACTGATTGAGCAGCTCATTCATGGTAATATCAGTCAGGCGGCAAGCTGGGGGGGCTGGCTGACATTTTCTTACGCAGCCATGCAGTTCCTGTTTTCCCCTATTCTGGGCGGATTGAGCGACCGCTATGGACGTCGGCCTGTCCTGCTGTTCTCACTGCTCGGTTTTGGCTTAGATTATGTGCTTCAGGGATTCGCGCCCAGCATTGGCTGGCTGTTTGTGGGACGGATTCTGGCTGGTATTACAGGGGCAAGCTTTACAACCGCTACAGCCTACATTGCCGACGTGAGCCCCCCGGAAAAGCGGGCGCAGAACTTCGGGCTAGTAGGAGCGGCCTTTGGTGTGGGGTTCATTCTCGGCCCAGCGGTTGGCGGCTTTTTAGGGCAATATGGCCCACGTGTTCCCTTTTTTGTGGCGGCTGGCCTTACCATGATTAATTTCCTGTATGGCCTGCTCATCTTGCCCGAATCGCTTGACGAAGCTCACCGCCGTCCCTTCGACTGGAAACGCGCCAATCCCGTAGGCTCACTGATGCGGCTAGGTAAGTACCCGGTCATTCTGGGACTTGTTGCGTCGCTGGTTTTGATCTATATAGCCGGTTTTGCCGTACAGGGCACATGGACGTTCTATACGATGGAGAAATTCAAGTGGGACGAAAAAACAGTCGGTCTATCATTAGCGACTATTGGCCTCTCATTTGCGATTGTGCAGGGTGGCCTAACCCGAATCATCATTCCTAAACTGGGTCAACAGCGGTCGGTATACGTCGGGCTGATGTTCAGCGCCATTGGTTTCCTGCTGTTTGCATTAGCCACACAAAGCTGGATGATGTTCGCATTCATGGCTGTTTATGCGATGGGCGGCATTGCAGGGCCATCGGTTCAGGGCATTATTTCTACGCAGGTTCCGGCGAATGAGCAGGGAGAGCTACAGGGCGCGTTAACCAGTCTGACCAGTACGACATCGATTTTCGGGCCGCTGATTATGACCAACCTGTTTTCGTACTTTACGTCGCCCAAGGCACCTATCTATCTGCCCGGTGCACCATATTTTTTAGGCTCTTTACTGGTCATTATCAGCGCGTTTCTGGCCCGCCGTGGCTTCAAGCGGAACATGGTTGCTGAGTCAAATCCAACCCAGCCAGCCAAGCCCGAAACTGACGATATTGCACGCGAAACCGACCAGCAGACTATAACGCCAGGAGGTCTTCCATAACGAGCGTATCCAAAAACTTTCTACCAACGATACTACCCCTTCGAGCAGGAAAATATTTCCGCCAAACGTATACCAGTAATAAACCAAAAACGGCCAGGTCGAAGCACTGATTAGTAACCCCAGCCAGAAAATGTTTAAAGGTGTATCCAACTTTCGGAGAAACAGGAACAACAATGGAATTTCGATTAGCCAAGTTTTGACCAGATACATCCACATTATTGCTTTCGCTTACGGAAGTATAAAACAACGGCTAATACCGCCACAGCAAACACACCGGGCACCAGCCAACTCCAGTGCGTTACCACTTCGTTCCGACGTACATCCAATCGGCCACTGGCGTATGTATATACCTCAGTATCCGAGGCTAGAATAAGTGTGTCAGGCGTTAAAGTTTTAATTGTCCACACATCTTCTACACTCACTGCCGAATCGGACTCAGCAATAAAATCGTGTGGATATATATTGATAGCCGCTCTGATCAGCTTGGGATGGGCCGTAAAATAATGCCCATACTTTTGACTGTATCCATTAGGACTTTTAACCGTATCTACCTGAATATCAGCCGCGTTAAAATCATCTTTGGGAATAGCGAAAATGGTGGTCTGGCTTTGCTTAGTTAGGCCAACACGCTTTTGATCCAGTATAGAATAACTATCACCGAATCGACCCTGAGCGTAGGCCAGAAATACATAATTCGGATACTGATTGACATTAGCCAACCGGAAATAAGCCTCAACCCGTCGTTGCCCTGTAGGAATCATATCGGCCCGAAGGCTTTGAACAGTGCTTGCGAAAAACAAGCCAGGAAGAACTAATCGCCAAGGGTTCATGCGTAATCGTTTGAGTGTACATGAAACGATCATATCTGTCTGCGTTTACGAACCTGACGCACAATCAACAGAACAACCACCGCAACTACACCGATCACCAGCGCATAATCCAACACAGGATAGCCCGTTGGTTCGCTATTGACAACATCAGCAAATGCCTGCGAAAAGGAACAGAGCCATAGCAGACTAAGGATACGTTTTTTCATAATTGTATAGGGTTATTGGCAGGATTATTTACCACGTGTTATGCTTATTGTAACGCGGGTGAAAACCCGCGACATTCGACTGAATAGCGCGGGTTTTCACCCGCGTTACAACGAATCAATCATCTATCTCTCCGCTTACGAACGCGCTGAACAATTAGTAGTATTACCACGGCAAACACCCCAATAACTAATGTGCTTGTTAGTGGTGAAGAATCATGGGGCGACCCTTTATGAGGAATTTCATCCGCAAAAGCGGACAAAACGCCATTGGCAACGAGCAAGAGCAGAGGCCATATTTTCATGATGCGAATGAGCTATAATTCGGCTAGCAACACCTATAAAAGTTACTCATGAACGGATTAGGTTGGTTGCTGGTGGCCGGCCAACCAGAAGGAATAGTAAAGGCACCAGGTCAGGATACCCAACAGCAGCAACTGGGTAAACAACGAGAAATAAGAACCCAGCGAAATTGACGAGATTAGCCCACCCAGCGCAATAGCTAGCCCGAACGTAGCCCCACTCACGGTGGCCGGTGTATTTGGAAAAAGCCGCTGGAGCGCTACTACACTGACAGGTGTCAACGATTGTAACAGTCCCGTTCCAAGCATTAGCCAGAACAATCGGCGATACCCCCAGCCGAGGGCCGGGATAGCAATACCCAGTGCCAAAAGCGTATACAGTTTCCAGGGAATCCGGTCGGTCAGCCAACCACCGATCAACTTACCCGCCATTGCCGCCAGCGCGATATACAGGAGCCAGTCGTATTGATGCGCGTAAAGCAACTGAATCATATTCCACACTGCCGACCGCATCGCAATCGCTGTCAGCAGTAAGATCATCAGATAGTCATGACGATCAAGTTGGGGCTTTTCTGGCACTACCAGCTGTGGTCGACTCAGGGGTAGCCTAGCTTTGACAATGATCAGGGCAAGTATGAGTAATCCGCTTACCAGCAGATAACTAACACCAGCCCAATGCATCGTGCCTGACCAGCCACCTAGTGCCAGCCCCAGTACGCCAAAGGCGGAGAAAATGCCTACAAACCGTGATTTTTCTGGAAAGCTTCTTAGTGTGATAGCACCACCAGCTATATGATAGATAGCTGAGCTTAGTCCGGCCAGCACTACAGCAGGCCAGATTAGATCGTTGGCCAACAAGCCCACTGCCCCTGCCATACTCAGCAGGGAGATGATGGCAGCCTCCCGGTAGTGTCCAACACGGTCGAGCCAGATTCCGGCAGGCAACTGCCCGCCAAAAGCCAGTAGGTTATAGAGCATGATGGCACCACCTAACTCAGCAAACGAGGTATTGGCCGAAAAACCGCCTACCAGATAACCGGCTGCTGCGTCCGAAAACCCATGTCCCATACCTAGTGCCAGTACCGTAGGCTGATAACGGTCAGCTCTTGCTGGCGAACCATATAATTTATTCATAGTACCTGTCAATCAAGGAATTGAACAGGACAAAGATCAAGCATAAGCAACCCATTTTCAATCCGGGAAAACCTATATTTTACTGAAGGAAAACCTATAGTTGAATGTGGGCATACTGTATTTGATACCCGGTAAAAGGTCTAAATCAAAACCAGCTTTGCTACTCTTTGGTAAACTCAAGTCCATCAATCAGTAATTTATCCACCTTCCCCATTTTATCGAACAGAAACCGGGCCTGTGCCTTTCCATACCAGGCTTTCTGGTAAGGCCCATAAAAGATGTCATAATGCCAGTGAGCCAGATTAGCTTGCAGGCTGTTATCGTTGATATTGACGGCTAATCCATCGCCCTGTACACTCACTACGGCCTTCCCATACAATGGACTGGTATAGGTTCCTGCGTACGATGCCAGGGGTAAAACAGGTGACGTATTCCTTATCCGATCTTCGTAGAACTCATTAATCGCCTGCTTTCGCTTCTTTTTCAAGCCATCATATACTATTTTCAATTCCTTACTCCAGTCCCGATTACCGCCCAAAGCAAACCAGTCGAACGTTTTGTACATCAATGCATGGCGCACTTCGGCATGGTCTAAATTTCCAAAAATGTAAACACCCAGCTTTTCGTCGGGTACCTGCCCAATAATGGCTGTCAAACCTGCCAGACTTCCTGTATGAAAATTGACTTTATGCCCTTTATAATCATGCTGATACCAACCCAGTCCATACGTCCGCCAATTGGGTTTCAGGACCGACATAGTTGGGTATTCGTCCTCGGGAAAGAACGTCTGCGGGGTAAACATTTCGGTCCAGGTTTCGGGCTTTAACAGACGGCCACCTCGGTATTTGCTGCTGTCCAGCATACAGTTAACCCACTTACTGATGTCGTCAGCCGACGACCAGACAGCACCGGCCGAACCAATTTCGCTATCTGCTCCGTAATCAATAACCCGAATCGTATCGTTGATGGCATAATGCGGTCGGGTCTGATTATCGTCTTTGATATAGCTGCGTTTCGGAGCCGTGCGGGTCATACCGAGGGGATTGAACACGCGCTCTTTCAGAAACTCAGCCCAGTTTTTTCCGGCAATGCGCTCAATAATTCGCCCGGCGGCTGAGTAAAATGTATTCTGGTATGCAAATCCTGCCCGAAACGAATAGCTCGGCTTCACCAACCGCATTCGCAGAAACATCTCGTTGGCTGGAATGCTCATCGCTCCCGTCATAAAATCGGTACTACCGATGCCCGTATCATGAATTAGTAAATCCCGTACTCTCAGTTCGCGGGTTACGTAAGGGTCGTATAGTTGAAGTTCGGGCAGGTATTTGCTGACAGGATCATTCCAGGCGAGTTTACCCTCATCGACCAGTATCCCCAGTAACGTAACAGTCATTGCCTTGGTGGTTGAGGCACAGGCAAATAAGGTTTGTGTATCCACAGGTTCTGGTTTGCCCAACTCCCGAACGCCGTACCCTTTCTTAAAAATTACCTTATTGTCCTTAACAACCGTTATGGCCATGCCTGGTACCTGCCACTGCTTGCGGGCGGCCTCTACATAGCCGTCAAAATCCTGAAGTTGTCTGGAAGAAATGGGCTTTTGCGCCCATAGCGAAACGGTGCTCAACAAGAGCAGAACGGTAGCGGATAGTTTCATGTAGCTTATGAATAGGTTGTAAATGGCATAATATACAGAATACTTCCCTGTAAATCATGCCATTTACAACCTATTTATAAACTAAATACAACAGTAAACCGGAGCATCATAGCGTCTTCGGTTTTTAATCCCATGAGCGAGGGACGTTCAATATTATGATCGGTCATATTCACCGGAAACTCACCCGTTATGGTCATCTTGTTTCCGTTGTCTTTGCGAGTAGCGTTTAGGGTAACAGGCTTAGCTACCCCATGAAACGTAAGCGTTCCTTTGGCCGTTAGAGTCCCGTTATCGCCTGCTTTAATATCCGAACTTATAAACGTAACATTCGGGTATTTAATGCCCTCCATCGCTTCTACAGCGTGCGAATCCCGGTTGTTATTGTCGCTGTCGAACGAGGCTACTTTGATGGAAACAGCAACGGTTTCGGGCTGTTTCGTATCATCATTATAAATGATGGCGCAATTCACATCGTGGCTAATGCCCTCCCAACTATGCAGCGGGTGTTTGGCCGCATACGTAACAGTCGAAGCAGCTTTATCGGCCATTATTTTTCGTTTCGCCAGGGGAGCTGTAAAGGCACAAAGAACCATGATGGCTACCAGGCAGCCATTTGCAATCGAATAGTTTTTCATGATCTTAGAATTTTAACGCCAGAATCGAAGCAGCATAAGCGCCAAAGGTGGTATAGGCAGCGGCCCGGTGATACGGTTTGAGCGACGAATTGTCCTCAATCAGGTGGGCCAGAATATTGGTTGTTACCATGCCCGCCAGGTGAACAATGGCCAGGTATCTGTGCAGCTTAATGGTGGTAAAACCACGCTTAGGTCCCACAATGGGCGGTGGAGCAGTTAAGGACAAGGCCAGGGTAGTTCCGTAAGAAATGTTAATAAACGTAGCGGTCCGTTCGTGCCATTTCTTTGTATCGACATAGTCCTGTCCTTTGGCATTGTACAGTTTAGCACCCAGAATACCCTGGGTTACGAAACCAGCCAGCGTCAGAAAACCGCCAATCTGGTGAGCTACCAGCATGGTCCGTCGCACTTTTAATTCATGAATACGTGCCTCTGAGGTAAGCGGGGCAATATTCATGGTTCGCAGCAAACCCTTGGGACCCCAGAAAATTCGCTGGGTAAAAATCATCTTATGAGGTAACAACTCCTGCTTTTCGGTCGAATCGGTCAGATCAGCCAGTAGGTCAGACGCCGAATTATCCGGCGTCTGACTGGGTGTAACTATTGTATCCCGACGTACGGCGGTTGTATCCTGAGCCTGCAACGAACCCAGCCCAACCCATACCAGTAAGGCAAAACAAATAAATTTCATCTGGTACGATTTAGTGGTTAGGCAGTTACGGTCAGCGTGTTTCCGTCGGCACTCAGCGACGTTTTATACTGCGTGAGCGGCTTGGTAGCCGGGCCAACATCGACGGCACCCGTCAGACTGTATTCTGAACCGTGATTGTCGCAATAAATATCGTCCTGAGCAGCCCGATACTTCACTTCTGTACCTTCGTGCGTGCAAGTTTTGGAAAGCGCTATAAATGAGCCACTTTTCGCTTTGGCCACAATCAGGCTACCAATAATGGCATACTGCCCCGATGTCTTTAGCTTACTATAATTAGAATTGGTTAGATCAACGGTAAAGCTAATAGCGCCTTTCGAGGCATCAGCATTTCCTGTTACACCAGCGGCTGGTGTTGGCGTAGGTGCAGGATCGCTACTATCACTTTTCGAACAAGCGGTGAGCCCTGTCCCCATGCAATAGAAAGCCATCAGGGCACCCGTGCTCAAGCCCAGGCTACGTAAAAATTCTCCACGCTTTATTGTCTCGGTTGCTAAGTTACTCTTCATCTGATTAGTTGGTTTCATGTAGTTACATCAATTAATAGCCTCCTATAGACTATCCGTAGAGATTTTGTCATAATTTCAAACGAAGCGAGAAAAAGGCACCCGTGCTTAGTAAATCGACTTTGAAAAGACCAACACCCCGCAATGGCATTTTGACAAATGGCTCGATTTGCCAGGATAGCCGACGACTTAGCGCCCGCTCATAGCCCACCGAAAAATTCAGATTACTAAATCCATAGCCTCCTGTACTAGCGGTAGAATCTGTTCGCTGATTATAGGTATGCGCTGGGTAATTGTAATGATACGCTTCCTGTTTGATAATGTAGCTGGTTACGCCCGTACTCACAAACCAACGGTTAGCGAGTCGATTATCGCCTTTTTTAGGCTTTACTGAAAAATCGTACCGCACGTTAATCGGAATATCGAACATATTGCAACGTCCGTCGATATCATTGGGCTTTACATATCCTCCCCAGGCACCCGTTGGCGCAACATATTCGTCAGGGTAAGCCTGATAAATTTTCGTACTTTGGATCAGCCCTGCCTGAATACTCCAGCGTGATGCCATCCGATACTCCAGATAGGCACCTATATTAGTACCTGGCCGGGAAAAATTATCCAGTCCAACCGAGCTTAAATCAGGCGACACACCAAACCGAACACTCAACCCCCGCTGAAATGGTACATCTGTCTTTGAAATAACACGGCGGGCCGTCGTATCGGGATGCGCAACCACAGGCGGATTCGTAAACGCCACGACTGGCCATTTTGGCGGGCGAACTGCCAGTTTATAAACCGTAAACGCTTCAGATGAAGACAACTCCAACTCTTCACCGGGCGTTATGCCTCCTCCAACGGCATTCCTATCTGGCTGAACGACCTCCCGTCGACGTGTGTCTTGCCGTTTCGTGTTCAAAAACGATGTCGTAGGTATTGTCGAATAATCCGCACCAACTAATGCGACGGCTTCCGTACCTGGAATACCATTACGGACCTTACGCACACGGCCATTCTTCCCTTTTCGCGCGATTTGCTCCAAACGGCCGGTTATAACTTCACCACTGGTTGAAGCTAGCACTGAGGATCGAGTGCCACGCTTCGGGTGAAGTAACCGATGGTCGGTTACTGGCTTATACGTAGTTGTTGTCCGGTTCGTTGCAGGGCTTCGCGTCAATTCTATGGCTGGTTTGGGTGCGGACGTCGGCTGCTCTGTCAATTTGTTAAGTCGGTTGTCTGAATTCGTGACTTCATGTATCGATTCGTTCCGATTAGCCGATTTCAAAACCTCGTTTTCCTTACGCTCAGCAGTATGGGTTCCGGGCAAGTCTGACTCACGGGCGGCTGTGTGCTCCGACGATTGGCGAGGTTGTGTTCTGGCTAGTCGGGCCGGATCGATGGCAGTAGTTCCTTTAGCTGTTGTTTTTTGATAGACAAGCCATCCCCCTCCTGTCAGCAGTAATAGCAGTAGCGCAGGCAGACCCCACCGAAGCATATTTTTCCAGAATAAAGCTCCGGCGGGCGTGGTATGTTCATTGGTGTCCAGGCGGGCTTTCATATCCTGCCAGGCCGCCGGATCGAACGGGGGATCGAACTCTTCAGCCGACTTTCTGAAGAGCCCGTCCAATTGGTCATCGGTTAGCTCTGGCATACTCGTCGTAGTTTAGTTGTTTCAATAGCTGACGCAGATTTTCGCGCGCCCGGGCGAGGTTCGATTTCGACGCACCGACCGAAATACCCAGTTGACCGGCTATTTCTTCGTGCGTAAATCCATCCATAACGTATAAGTTAAACACGAGCCGATAGGCAGGCGACAGGCGCTGAATCAGGGCCAATAAATCTTCATGCGCTAATTGGCTAAAGGCATCGGCCGATTCGGCAACAGCCGTTAATTCAATCTTTTCGACACCTTCATGCTGATGGCGGGCTTCCCGACGATACTGATCGACAGCCGCATTGATCATAATGCGTCGGAGCCAGCCTTTAAACGGCTGTGCAGGATCGTACTGATCCAATCGTGTAAATACTTTCAAAAACCCATCGTTCAATACTTCCAGTGCTTCCTCGCGTGTAGGTGCATAGCGCATGCACACACTCATAGCATACCCATAAAATTGCCGGTACAGCAATTCCTGACTTTGCCGATGGTTGCGAAGGCAACCGGCCAGCAGATCAGTTAGCGCGGATATGTTTGAAGCGTTGGACAAAATAAGCTTTATCTAAATGGGTATTGCACGTAAATGAACAATGAATAATGGGCAATTTGAAAGGATGATGACCGACAACTAAATCACTGATCAGGAGCCCATTACTCATTCATAACTCCTTGTCCACTATTCATTTTACATTATCCATTATCATTACTGGGCCGGAGCTTCGACCGATGTGGTATTGACCACTGGCCAGATGCCCGGTTTTGGCACACTAACTCCTTTCGTATTACCTCGTTGTCCGGCATCGGCACCGAAATAATACAGTGGCCAGCCTTTGTAGGTCAGTTGGGTTTTACCAACGGCCGTAATCGTGGTAAAATCAGCTTTGTTAAGTGCTGATGGAATTTCCCCCAGTTTCGATGATGTCTGGAAGATAGGCCAGGTAGCATCGTTACTCAGGTCGGTTTTGGTATACTTGTTGACATTCTTTTTATCGAACGCATAGGCATATAGTGTACGACCCAGACTATCGGTCAGAAACAACGAATTACCGGTTCCCTCTTTTGTATCAAAAGTATAGTTTTTTCCATCTAGTCCAACTAGTTGCCTTGAACCCAGCAATATGGTGTAGTTTGGCTTGGCGACAAGCCATAAATTACCCACATTTTCGCCTGTTACATCGCCTGCTTTTGCGTCATTCTTGTAGTAGTATAATGGCCATCCTTTGAAGGTTGTCTGCTTGTTGCCATCGGCCCGCGTAATTGTACCAAAATCCGACGCTTTCAGACCACTGGCTAACGAAGGCGTTTCTTTATAGAAAATTGGCCAGTTATCCAGGCAAGATCCTGAACAATTGGCATCACCCGCTACATCCCGTGAAAAGAAGTACAGTGTTTTGCCATCCTGTCCGGTCAGCACCTGACCCAGCGTGGTGGTTCCTAGCCCTACATCCGAGGTAATGGTTGGGTTATCTTCTTTGCAGCCCAACAAGGTCGCTACGCACAAAGCTGTCAGTAAAACTGATCGATTTATGTAAACAGAAGGTTTCATTCTATCAACTGTGTTTTTAGGTTGAAAAAAGAACAGTTGAACCGGTTCAATGGGCAATACGGAGTCGTATAACGCTAGGTTGCGTAGCCAATAAAAAAAGTTATTCTTTATCCGCCCGACGGTCGGCGCGAATCTCGGGAATGGTATCCGAATCAATCAATCCGAGTGAGGCCGCATGTTCGGCAGCAGCTACCGTATCGGATACCAGCAACATGGGAACCTGGTAAACTTGGGTGGTTCGGATCAGTTCGCGAACGGCTTCGTCCCGCTGATCTTCCGACACGTCGCGAATGTAAATGGCGAGTATGCGACCCGGATTTTCGCGCACAACTCGCGTATAGATTTCGGGGTCCTGCTGACCACTATCGCCAATCAGTACAAACGGTAACTGCGGATTCACGTCCAGTACCTTCCGAATCATGGCCAGCTTATGCGTATGATGCCCTTCGGACGCTAGAAGTTTGGCCGACAGATCAAAATCGCGAAGTAGCAGCGGCCCTTTGGGAATACCCTGAATTCGAAAAAAATCGACCAGTAGATCGTACAGATTCCAGGGACTGCTCGACACAAAATAGATGGGATTAAACAAGGTGGTGACAGGCCCGCTTTGCAAGGCCCGGTAAAACGCAGCTATCCCAGCAAAGGGTAGCCGTGTATAGGCATTTCCTAAAAACGTCAGTCGGGCAGTTTGCAAAAGGTTGGTCGCATCGGTGACCAGAACAGTATCGTCAATATCAGATATAACCCCAAACTGACTGTAGGTCGGCGAAATCAGTAGATACCCATCCTTGATTACAGGCTCATTAGCCGTCGTTTCCAGTGTATCGGACTGCAAAACTCCTTCCAGCGCATACCGGACCGGAAACCAGGCCCGGCCAGGTGGCAAATTGTTCGGTGGATTGATCGTCAGCTCAAAATACCCTTCATCGTTGGTCATAGTCCGATGCACCTGTCCAAAGGCTTCAATACGAACCGTTACGTTAGCAACGGCCTCGCTCCCAAATCGCTGGTAGGTAGCCAGCAGATTCTGCCAGAAAGTATCGTGATCACTGGGCGTACTCAGGTCGTTTTGGCGCAATACCCGGCCTTTCAGCCAAACAGCCGTCGGGCTCCCAAATCCCCGATAATAAATGATCCGGTAAGGCTTTTTACTATCGAGCCGTCCCGACAGCCGGTTTTTGAGTCGATCAAACTGGGCATCTACATCAGCAGCGGTATTTACCAAAAAATCTTTCCAACTGGACATATTGATCGATTTAATGTTTGATTCTTTGGGTTTGACGAGTAAAGCTGGCAGACGCGAAAAAATGGCAAATGCCAAACTTTAGCCCAAACATAAGCCTATCCAGGGTTTAGTGATAACTTTGCTGGCGTTAACCTCACGGCAGGCGACGATCGGCCTCTGCCATAAGGCTACTCATTATTGACTACTAAAAACCATGAGCAAACAAATTGTTTATAGCGATCAGGCACCAGCCCCAATTGGGCCTTACAGCCAAGCCGTTTTGGTTAATGGAATGCTGTTCGTTTCGGGTCAGATTGCCCTTGATGTCGCGGGTCAGGGCGATATTCAGGCTGAAACCCAAAAGGTAATGGAAAATATCGGCGCGATCCTGAAAGCCGCCGGTCTGGATTATATCAACATCGTGAAAAGCAGCATCTTTGTCAAGGACATGAACAACTTTGCGGCTATCAACGAGATATATGGCCGGTATTTTACTTCCGAACCACCTGCCCGCGAAACCGTAGAAGTCGCCCGTTTGCCCAAAGATGTTAATGTCGAAATTTCAGTAATAGCTATTCAATGAGCGAAAGAGTGAAAGAGTGACAGAGCGAAAACTTTCCCGCAGCTTATTCGCTCTTTCACTCTTTCACTCTTTCACTCCTTCAAAATTATGTCAAGTCCTGTTCGCGTTCGTTTTGCACCTAGCCCTACGGGGCCGCTTCATATTGGCGGGGTGCGCACTGCGCTTTATAATTATCTGTTTGCCCGAAAAATGGGCGGCAAAATGCTCCTGCGGATTGAAGATACCGATCAGAATCGGTTTGTACCCGGAGCGGAAGAATATATCCTTGAATCACTACGCTGGATTGGCATTGAGATTGATGAAGGTCAGGGTGTCGGTGGTCCCGACGCGCCTTATCGTCAGTCGGAGCGGAAAGAGCTTTATCAGAAAGAAGCCCAGCGGTTAATCGACGAAGGCAAAGCGTATTATGCCTTCGATACGGCCGAAGAGCTGGACGCCATGCGCAAACGGCTGGAACAGGCCAACGCGCCAGCCGCGCAATACAACGCTATCACGCGGATGCAGATGCGCAACTCGCTCACCATGAAACCCGACGAGGTGAAGGCCCGAATCGAAGCAGGCGATCCGTTTGTGATCCGGCTTAAAACGCCCCGCAAAGAAGAAGTTCGGCTGAACGATCTGATTCGGGGCTGGGTCAATGTCCATTCTTCGGCTATTGACGATAAGGTACTGCTGAAATCGGATGGACTGCCAACCTATCACCTCGCCAACATCGTGGATGACCATCTGATGGGCATTACCCACGTAATTCGGGGTGAAGAGTGGCTTCCTTCGGCACCATTGCACGTTTTGTTGTATCGGTATCTGGGCTGGGAATCGACCATGCCGCAGTTTGCCCACCTGCCGCTGCTACTGAAACCCGAAGGCAATGGTAAGCTCAGCAAACGCGATGCCGACCTGGGTGGCTTCCCAATCTTCCCATTACAGTGGACCGATCCTGCAACAGGTCAGGTGGCCCGTGGTTTCCGGGAGGATGGTTACCTACCCGAAGCGGTTGTCAACTTCCTGGCTCTGTTAGGCTGGAATCCGGGTACAGAGCAGGAGTTATTTACAATGGATGAACTGATTGCCACCTTCGACATTGCTCAGGTACATAAAGCCGGAGCCCGGTTCGATATTCAGAAGGCGCAGTGGTTCAACCACCAATACATCCGCCAACGACCCGATTCCGAATTGGCTCCCATTGTTCAGCAACAGGCTGAGGCTGCCGGGTTTGCTTGCTCGCTGGAGAAAGCCGAAAAGATCGTTTCGCTGTTGAAAGGACGTGTCAATTTCGCGCACGAAATTTTTACAGAAGCGAGCACTATTTTCAACGCCCCCACGACCTACGATGAAGCCATTGTAGCCGCCAAATGGAATGAGGATGCCATTCGGGCTGTCACCGTTTTCCGGGATGCTCTGCAAACCTTTGACGGTGATTTTGTCGCCGATGCGATCAAGCACACCCTAGGTGATGCGATGCAGCAGGCAGGTATCAAACAGGGTAAAATCATGCAGGCTATGCGCTTGGCTCTGACGGGTTTAGGGGCTGGCCCAGATCTGATGTTAACGCTGGAAATTATTGGTAAAGACGAAACGATTAAGCGACTGGAAAACGCCCTGGCCAATCTAAAATCAGCAATCAGCTAACTTTTTCAAACCTATAAGGTCGTAAAGGCCTTATAGGTTTACTTTTGTTTTTCAAACACTAAACTCATGGCAAAGAAGAAAACCAATCCCGACGAAAACGATAAGCCACGAGTCCATAAAGAACTCGAAGGTTTCGATATCAAGATTAACTCGTTCGGTGAAATCACCACGAGTTTTGACATTGACCGCATCAACCAGTTTCTGAATAAAACCGTCGACGATAAAAAACTGCGTCATCGGACCGACCTTAATCTCAAAGGTGAGCCTGAGCCCGACGAGCCGGACGACCAGGATGATGACGATTTAAACTTAGATGATTTAAATCTTGATGAGGATACAAAATGATAGTCCCTTCTCTAACTTCGGTTGAAGCCCTGCCCATGTACCGGCTCCGACTACAGTTTGAAGGTGACACCCAAGGTCTAATTGATCTTTCAAATCTGGCAGGAAGAGGAGTTTTTAAGGCTTGGGATGAAGACAACTTATTTTTCAAGCCTTAAATCAATGAAATGGGTACCGTAGCCTGGAACGATTTACTCGACATAGATCTATTAAATGCTTACTTAACGATAAAAAATACTACGTTTGAGGCCTGGAAACAGCAAGACATTTCTCATGCCTCAGATTAGTCGTTTTTTGGTATCATCATAGCTATTCATAACCCTCCACACTTCCATGCTAAATATGGGAATGATCAATGTTTAATTAGCATCAATGACTTGAAAGTTATTGATGGCAAACTCCCTTCTCGTGCGCTAGGTATGGTAATTGAATGGGCTTTTATTCACCAGAATGAGCTATTGACGAATTGGGAATTAGCCAAATCATTAAAACCACTAACGACAATCGAACCGTTGCATTAAAAAACTAATTCTAAAGCTCACTCAAAAGCCCGACCAGCGAAATATGCCCGGTCGGGCTTTTTTTTGCCCGTTTGTCAGAAAAACTAGCAGCCAAATGCGATGGTTTCCGTAGTTTTCGGTAACTAAACTAACCACTAACAACTCTTGGCATGTACTCGCACGAAATCGATTACAAAATCATTGGAGAAGACATTCAGATTGTAGAAATCGAACTAGATCCGAACGAAACCGTTATTGCCGAAGCTGGCTCTATGTTGTTCATGGAAGATGGCATCACCTTCGAAACCAAAATGGGAGATGGTTCACAACCCGATCAGGGCTTTTTGGGTAAGTTGCTTCAGGCCGGTTCGCGCATGATTATGGGCGAGTCGTTGTTCATGACCCATTTTACCAACCGGGGCGTGGGCAAGCGTAAAGTAGCTTTTTCCGCACCGTATCCGGGCACTGTGATGCCAGTTAACCTGGCCAATGTATATGGTAATACTCTTATTGTTCAGAAAGATGCGTTTTTATGCGCAGCCCTGGGCACCAAACTAAGTATTCAGTTTAATCAACGGCTTGGCTCCGGTTTCTTCGGTGGCGAAGGCTTTATCCTGGAAAAAGTACAGGGTGATGGCATGGCGTTCATTCATGCGGGCGGTGTCGTGGTAGAGCGCACGCTGAACAACGAGACACTACGGGTCGATACGGGCTGCGTGGTCGGTTTTGAGCCGAGCATTAATTTCGATATTCAGCGGGCTGGTGGTCTGCGCAGTATGGTATTTGGTGGTGAAGGTCTGTTCCTGGCTACACTTCGCGGTACGGGTAAAGTCTGGATCCAATCGATGCCTATCTCAAAACTCGTTCAGCGATTGTCGCCTAATAGCGCTCAGGCCCATAAAGAAGGCGGTTCTGTATTGGGCCAGTTGGGTAACCTGTTCGAAGATTAATAGGGAATCTGTTTTGGCAATTCGTTGTTACCTTTGTACCGTTATCTGAAAAACAGACCATACATGGAAGTTATCTGCACAAATGACAATTTTCCGGCTCCTGTGCTGGCATTTTATGCGGAGTTTGGCATTCAAACCCCAAAACGCGACAAAATGTACACCATTCGTCAGGTAAAGCGTCACACAACGGGCGAAACGGGGGTTCTGCTGAACGAAATCAAAAATCCTGATGTACCTGTAAAACATCCGGTTATGGGGGAGGTTTGGTTCGAGCCAACATTCAATATCAATCGGTTTGCTACACTGATGGGGCAACCTGTTCGGCAGGAAGAAGTAGAGAACGTAAATGTCTGATTAGGCTATAAATAGTCTCTTGTAAAAGCCCAGCACCAAACTGCCGGGCTTTTGCGTTACTAAATTTGTCATCCTGACGAAACCGGGCGGCCGTTGCTGAAACACCTTCGTTAGCATGACGAAAACTATGAACGTGATAAAGCCCTGTATTATTCTTATTGGCCTTGTGCTGGCTGCCTGTGGTGGTAGCTCGTCAGATAATTACGTACCCAAACCCAAAGGTTTTCCAAGACTGGATTTACCTCCGCAGCAGTATAAGCTGATCGATCCTGTTCACCCGTATCAGTTTGAGTATAACAAAGTGGCCCGACTGCTACCCGATACCTTCGCCCGGTCCGAACCACACTGGATTTTTATCCATTACCCGATGTTTCACGCCAGCATCCAGCTGACCTATAAACCGATTTACAATGATGTGAATCGGCTGAGGGCCATGCTCGAAGACTCGTATAAACTGGCAGCCCGTCACAACATAAAAGCATATGCCATTGAGCAGAAAAAAATGCGATTGAAATCGGGCCTGGAAGCCAGTGTAATTGACTTGACGGGCGATGTGCCGAGTCAGGTACAGTTTGTTACGACCGATTCCACGACACACTTTCTACGGGGAGCTTTATACTTCAATACGGCCACCGAAAACGACTCGTTACAGCCTGTCATTCAATACATTCGGAAAGACATTATCCATCTACTCAATACCCTGAAATGGAGAAAATAAATAGAATTTCGCTGTTCAGTCTGCTAGCTGCTCTTGCCGTTGTTCACTCGTTCGCGCTGGCTCAAAACCCTACGAAAAAAGCCTCGGTAAAACCCAGTGGTAAACCGTCGGCTACCGTTACCAAATCGCCCGGCCAGGTTGTCTACGAACAAAATTGCCTGACTTGTCATCAGGCGAATGGTTCGGGAGTACCAAACCTAAATCCTCCACTGCGTGGTACCGATTGGGTTTTGGGTGATAAAACCCGGCTCATTAATGTGGTACTGAAAGGATTACAAGGCCAGGAAGTGGAAGGCGACGCGTACGATAATGCTATGCCCGCCCACGATTTTCTGACCGACACCCAAATCGCCGATGTACTGACCTACATCCGAAGCAGTTTCGGTAATAAAGCCGACGCCATCACCACCGATGAAGTAAAGGCCACCCGGGCGCAGAAGTAGCTGTCTGTTCCTATACGCGCTCAACGATCTTAGGTAGTTTTCTCCGGGCAATGGATATTGGTTTAATCGGCTGTGGGCTTTGGGGCCGCAAGATTTTAACGACATTGCTAAAGCTGTCGGTGCGAGTAATTGTCTACGATATAAATCCTGAACACTGTGGTCAGGCGCTACAGTTAGGAGCTATCAACGCTACATCGCAACTCGATTTATTAAAGCAGGTGAGGGGGCTCATCGTGGCAACGCCAGCCACAACTCATCGGGCCGTGCTCGAGCAAATACGGTTTTTCGACAAGCCCATATTTGTTGAAAAACCGTTAGCCACCTCTTACGCCGATGCGCTGGCTATTGGCAGGTTAGCGCTACCCCCTACTTTTTTGATGCATATTTGGCGTTATCATCCCGGTATTCGATTGCTGGGTGATCTTCAACGCTCTGGTAAACTTGGGCGCCTTTTAATGCTCAGAACAAGCCGAACTAACTGGACTAGTCCACGCCTTGATGCAGATAGCCTGTGGACGCTGGCTCCTCACGACTTAACTATTATTCAGCAGATTCTGGGATATATACCAACTCCTAAAGCGGCAGTTGCAGAACGGCATGGAGCATATATACGCAGTTTAACGACCATCCTCGGCAACGATCCAGGCTGTATTATTGATGTATCGACCCGGTACGCTGACAAACGCCGGGAGGTACGACTTCAGGGTACGCAGGGTGTTGCTGTGCTGGCCAATGAGCAAACAAACGCGATTGATGTCTGGTATGGCAACGATCATACATCCTTGGCCGAACGTCAGTATGAGCAGCTCTTTTTTGACTCCACTCCCCCGCTCGAGTTGGAACTGGCTGCCTTTATTGAGTACCTTCGTGGGGGACCGCCCCCACTTAGTCCTTTAGCAGAAGGCATTGACATTGTGCGTCTGATCGATGCGATTGAACAGTTAGCCTGATTGCGTATCCTCTTTCAACGACAGTTATGAGCCAGGCTATTCAGGCCACAATCATTTTGCCAACCACTGCCGACCGAGGGCTACTTTTGCCTCTCTGCATCCGTAGTATTCAACAGCAAACCCTACAGGCATTTGAGTTATTTATCATTGGCGACGGTGTCGATGAGCCAACCCGATCCGTGATTAAACACCTGATGGCTCAGGACAATCGTATTCGTTTTTTTGATCACCCAAAGCATGAACGCCGTGGTGAGGTATATCGGCATCAGGCGCTTCAACAGGCGCAGGGATTCTTTGTCGCCTATATTTGTGACCGCGATTTGTGGCTACCTAACCACCTCGATGCGTTATCTAGCGTTCTACAGGAAGCAACACTGGCAACCACAAATTATTATTTCGTAAGACGGAATCAGCAACTCCTTCTACCCTACCTGCCCAGTTCTCCACGCCAAAGGGCCAGAGGTATTCTTTCGGCAACCGCCCATCGGCTCGACTTTTACCGGCAGCTCCCTTATGGCTGGCGAACGACACCTTCCAATCAGGCTACTGACCTCTACATGTGGGATCAGCTATTGGCTCACCCCAACTGCCGGGTAGCAATGGTCTGGCAGCCAACGTTGTTGTATTTTAAACGAAATAACCATCCAGGTTGGCCAACAGCTCAGCGCTACGAGGAATTAGCTCGCTGGGACACCATTCGGCAGAATCCCGAACGGCTTCAGTCAGCTATGAATCAGGCCTTTATCAATTTGATCTATGAGCGCAATCAGTTTAAGGAAAGTTGGTTTCTGGTTCGCGGACGGCGCATTTCTGAATTGCCCCGTTGGTTTATGAACAAACTTCGCTGGTGGCTAACTGATCAAACAAAGTCGACAGCGGAGGAAAGTTGGCTGCCCGATCCGATAAAATTGGATTAGATATACCCCAGGGAATAGCCAGAGCTGGATCATCCCAGCGACATCCGAGGTTATCGTCGTGTGCATACTTGTTATACGATTCCGATACTGCCTGCAGATGGATGGAAGCGGTATAAAAATACCAGCCATGAAGGACACCAGCCTGAAATACAAGCGCTTTCAGATCTGCTCCGAATAGCTCATAAAGAGCGTACTGACGATACGTTGGCGACTCGGATCGGATATCGTATAAGCCCACCAGACAATGCCCCTGAATCAGACAAAAGTATTCACCATGCCGTTGGTGAATATGTAGCCCCCGAAGTACATTCGCTTCCGAACGAATCATGCTCCACTGTGTTGGCGAAATGGCCAGGCCCCAATGGTCAGCAAACGTTTCTGTAAAAGCCCCCCTGTGATCATGTATTTCCCGAAGTTGCCTTAATTCGACATTATGAAGATGAGTGCCGTTAAGCAATCGAGAGACACACGACGTTGGTTCGGTTAACATGCTATACTGAATAGAGGCTCTGTGAGGATATTCCCTATAAACATACAACCCCTGCAAAATTAAATCACTTATAACTACGGTTATTTAACAATTTTCTAAGATTCTCTGAATCCCCTGTGCTTGCGTCTGCTTTTATGTTTGAATCACGCCTACCGAAAAAGGTTTTGTGATGGGTGCATGGTTGGCGGCTGTAATGCCTTCCGAAATAAGTTCACGGGTTTGTAATGGATCGATAACTGCATCGACCCAAAGTCGGGCGGCTGCGTAGTAGGGCGAGAGCTGGGCATTATACTGATCCATAATTTTAGTCAGTTGGGCCTGTTCTTCCTCAGAGGTCATGGGCTGGCCCTTGGCTTTCTGGGCCGCTACCTGGATCTGAAGCAATGTTTTGGCTGCCGAAGCGCCACTCATAACGGCCATCTGCGCGGTAGGCCAGGCTAGCATCAGCCGGGGGTCGTAGGCTTTACCACACATGGCATAATTGCCCGCTCCATAACTATTCCCGACCACAACCGTAAACTTCGGGACGACCGAATTGGCCATAGCACTCACCATTTTGGCACCGTCTTTAATAATCCCGCCCTGTTCGGCCCGGCTACCCACCATAAAGCCCGAAACATCCTGTAGAAATACCAGCGGTATTCGCTTCTGATTGCAGTTCATAATAAACCGGGCGGCTTTATCGGCGGCATCGCCATAGATGACTCCGCCCATCTGCATCTCCCCTGCCTGACCTGTCCGGCCTTTGGCCTTTACCACCTTTCGCTGATTCGCCACAATACCAACCGCCCAGCCATCGATTCGAGCATAACCACATAGCAACGACTGGCCGTAGCCGGGTTTATATGCATCGAAAGCAGAGTTATCCACAAGTCTATCCACAATTTCCTGCATATCATAGGGTTTAACCCGATCAACAGGCAGAATCTGGTAAATCTCTTCTGGATTTTTAGCGGGAGCAGCGGGCTCAACGCGATCAAACCCAGCCGATTCGTGGTGGCCCAATTTATCGAACATTCGCTTGATGGCATCCAGGCAGCTTTTATCATCAGGGTACTTATTATCGACCACACCCGAAATGTCAGTCTGCGTAGTGGCTCCGCCCAGGGTTTCGGCATCGACATCTTCGCCTATAGAGGCTTTAACCAGATAAGGCCCCGCCAGAAAAATAGAGCCTGTCCCTTCTACAATCAGAGCCTCATCGGACATAATAGGCAGATAGGCACCACCCGCTACACAACTACCCATGATAGCCGCCACCTGAAAAATGCCCATAGCCGACAGGTGCGCATTATTCCGGAAAGTCCGGCCGAAGTGTTCCTTATCCGCAAATACCTCATTTTGTAAGGGCAAGTACACCCCCGCACTATCGACCAGGTAAATAATCGGTAACCTGTTTTCCATCGCGATTTCCTGTGCCCGAAGGTTTTTCTTGGCCGTAATCGGAAACCAGGCGCCTGCTTTTACAGTCGCATCGTTGGCGACAATAACACACTGACGCCCCGAAACATAGCCTATACCCACTACCACTCCTCCCGACGGACATCCACCATGTTCGGCATACATACCATCGCCGGTAAATAGCCCGATTTCAACAAACGGTTTATCTGAATCGGTCAGGTAGTCGATGCGCTCGCGGGCCGTTAGTTTTCCTTTCTGGTGCTGGTCTTCTATTTTCTTCAGACCACCCCCCAGTTGGGTTTGAGCGGTGCGTTGAGCGAGTTCGTCAAGAAGGGTTTGCATAAACGTTTATCGGGATTTTTGCTGGACAAACATCGGGATTCTATCGCGAATAACGTAGCATTGGGCACTTCTCATTGCATCTCCGAACAATTGTCTGTGACCGAGACGAGAAAAAGACGAAATTACCGACTAGTTATAAACCTAAACGTTATGTGGCAAACAGACTCGATCTGGTTTGAAATAGCCGTTGTAAGTGCTATTTATGCGGTAGGCAATATATTGTTTGACCAATTTGAAGAACGAACACCCAAATGGCGAAGGTTAGGCAAGTATATTCTTACACTATTGATCGTAATGGTCCTCTCAACCTACTTCGGAAGAACGGTGGCGATGAGTGTTCTGGGATCTTTTATAATCCCGTTTCTATACGTCCATGGGTATTATCTGCCACAGAAGAAAGGTATTAATGGCTGGACTGGTGAGCCCAAAGGCAAATACTACGACTTCCGAAAATGGGACAAAACTATTTTTGAGAAAGACATTTAAACGGGTTTAGCAGTAACCAACCCTATTGTCCGGGCATATACGCTCGCCAACGAAATCGACAGCTTAATCGTTTGAATAGAAAATTCGCCAGACAGGCTGGTAGATTGTTCAGCCAGCGTCCATTGCCCAAGATCATTTTTACGCCAGGCCTCTACAGCTACCTGTTGCGAGTCGATAAGAATATACTCCTGAAATGTGGGTATGCTCCGATAACGTAGAAACTTCCGTCCTCGGTCATAATCTTCCGTTCCTTCCGACATCACCTCAATCAATACAACTGGATTCAACAGGTTGTCAAATCCATCTGGCAAGAGTTCAGGCTCTCCGCATACAATGACGATATCAGGATAGGCATACAGGCCCGTTGCCGGGAGGTGAACACGCATATCCGACGAAAATGACTGACAGGAAGCTTTTTCAAGAAAGGCTCCTATAATAATCGATAAATTTTCGTTAATGCGATTGTGATTAAAGGTTGCACCGGCCATAGGGATAAGTTCGCCGTTGAAAAACTCGCTTTTCTCAAGTGCCTGCCGTTCATGGGTCAGGTACTCTTCCTGGCTGATTATTCGTTTTTCGGCTACTACCATATTCCGACGAGTTTTAGCTTCCTAAGATACGGGTTTAGCGATCCAAAATCAACCGCCATTTCGGGCTTTTACTTCTTCGTCGAATCGGCCGGGATCACGGTGGTGATGGTTGTGCTGGCTGCGGGTGTTGGAGACGTATAGGGTTGCTCTTTCTTACCAAAAAGTGAAAACTGAACATACCGTTTAGGGTGTTCGCGCAGGTCGGTCAGGAGCTTTTCCAGACTAGCGGCCGTAGCGTTCACGTTCCGATAGAGCTGTTCGTCTGAGGTGAGTTTACCCAACGAACCCCGTCCGTTGTTAACATCGGCCAGAATCTTCTGCAGGTTATCGACCGTTTTGTTAACCGTCAACAGCGTTTGTTTCAATTGCAGGCCCTGAAGCGAATCGGCAAAGGTATCAGCTTTGGAAAGTATGGGCTTAAGCATTTTCTCCGTCTCAACAAGTGAGGCCGACAAATGGCTTACATTGGCCAGCGTAGCTTTCAAACCAGCCCGATTTTCAGCGATAGTGAGGTCGAGCGTTTTCACACCAGCGTTCGCACTCTGAAGAGTTTGTTTAAGCATAACCCCTGTCTGGTCGAACTGAGCAACAACCCGATTGAGCTGAAAAGTCAGCGAATCAACATTGTTCAGAACAGGCAGTGTTTTTTCCCGAATTAGTGCTGATAAGCCCGACTCTTTTGTCGCTACCAGCATACCCCCATCTTCCAGCGTAGCCCCTTTCGGGTCGATACTCAGCTTAATCAATTTGCCGCCTAGCAGCCCATCGTCGTCCAGAACTGCTTTAGACCCCTGCGTAACCCGAATTGTTTTATTTAACTCCAGCGTTACCAGCAGTTTGTTACCCTGGTTCTGTAAAATTTCTATGCTCTTTACCCGACCTACTGACAAGCCATTGATTCGAACCGGGTTTGAGGGCACCAGCCCATCGATATTATCATAAATGACCTGATACTTATTCGTTGAGGAAAAGAAATCAGAGCCTTTCAAAAAGCGAAATCCGTAGTAGAACATCAGCAGCGAGACAACAGCCAACAAGCCTACCTTTACTTCCTGTGAAATTTTCATGTGTTGCGTGAAGGTGAACAACCCAGTTATGGGCAGTCCTAACCAGACTGGTTGGATGTATAACCAACTTTTGGGGGCGTTTGTCCCACAGTCGGGCGAATTTAGTGAAGCAGTGGACTAACTTGATACGAGAATTGATTGAACGTAAGCGTACTACTTAGCCAAGTCACTCACCCGCTTCAATTTCTTCCTTATACCGGGCAAAAGCTTTATAAATAGCATCCGCCATTTCTTCCTGCCCCTCTTCCGAACGCAGGTAATCTTCTTCGTCACGGTTGGTCAGGTAACCACTCTCGATCAAAACGCTGGGCATGGTTGTTTTCCAGAGTACGATAAAACCGGCCTGCTTGACGCCATTACTCTTCCGATTGGCATTAAAATGAAAGCTTTTCTCCAGCTTTTCAGCAAAACTGATGCTGCTGGCAATGAAGGCATGCTGATAATTGGCCAGCATGATGGTAGCCAGTGGTGAGTTCGGATCAAAGCCTTTGTAGGTCTGTTGATAGTTCTTTTCCTGTAAGATAACCGCATTTTCCCGACGGGCGACATCAAGGTTGCTTTGGGTACGGTGCAGCCCAAGTGTGTACGTTTCAGTGCCATATACCCGACTACTCGATGGGCTGGCATTGCAGTGAATCGAGATGAATAAATCGGCCCGGTTGCGGTTGGCAATAGCTCCGCGCTCCAACAATTCGACGAAATGGTCCGAAGTTCGCGTATAAATGACCCGAACGTTTGGGTGCTTCTCCTTAATTTTGCGACCTAGTAAGAGAACCAGTTCCAGGTTAATCGTTTTCTCCTTGGCGTAGCGGCCATGCGTACCAGGGTCTTTACCACCATGACCAGCATCCAGAACGATGGTTCGGAGCTGATTAGGGGCGTCATTCTCCTGCGTGGCTTCCTTATCCTGCGAACCTACCTGCTGTATGGAATCCTGGGTGAGGTCGAAGGGTAACGAATCTGGACTGGTCATCGCCAGTAATGGTACGATGGCGAAGACCAAAGTTGTCATTATTCCGGGAGCAGGAAGGCTCATGGGTTTAATAATTTTTAACAGCCAAAAACGTTTCAAAGCGATAGTAGGATAACTGTTCGTGGATACCTTTGTAAACCATAGACTTAACGGTCTAATGGCAAATATAATTTTTTTAATAAACCTGAAAAACAGAGACTTTATTTTGCGGCCCCTGCATAAACGACCGATATGGATACAGATGACCGTCTGTCTCTTCTGGCTACTCTGGGCGTTTACGGCGCTGGGGCAACAAAAAACGCTGCCTCAACTACCCGCAAAAGGTAGTATTCCCCCAGCCACGGTACCCGCTCAGCGAGTACCCAACAAGACCAGGCCAGGTGTTGTGTCACCCAACACAGTTCGACCACAGTCTACAACGAGCAATAGCACTGATTCATTGCAAGTTACAGCAAACGATACGGCCAAAGTCGATACCACAAAAGGTACAGATGATTTTAAAACTACGGTCAAATACCAAGCCAAAGATTCAACTATTTATGCTGCCGATGGCCAAACCGTTGAATTATTTGGGGACGCCAGCGTCATATATGGTGATATTTCACTGAAAGCCGATTACATCCGTCTGAACTACCTGACCAATGAGGTATATGCCCGAGGACGCTACGATTCAACGACCAAAAAAACGATTGGAAGGCCTATTTTTCAGGATGGTGAAGGCAAGTACGATACCAAAGAAATACGATACAACTTCAAATCCCAAAAAGGACGAATTCAGGGAGTGGTAACTCAACAGGGTGAAGGCAATATTCGGGGAACAACGGTCAAAAAAGATGCTGAGGATAACCTCTACATTGGTAAAGCGATCTATACAACCTGTAATCTGGCGGTTCCGCACTTTCATATCAATGCCAGTAAACTCAAGGTTATCCACAACAAGCAGGTGGTGGCAGGGCCTTTCAATTTGGTTATCAATCAGATTCCGCTGCCCATCGGATTGCCATTCGGTTTTTTCCCATTTCCCAAACGCAAAGAGATCGGTGTGTCGGGGCTCATTGTTCCTCAATACGGTGAAGAACCCAACGGACGTGGATTTTACTTACGCGACGGCGGTTATTATTGGGCTGTCAGCGAAAACCTGGGGTTGCAATTCAAAGGACAGATTTATTCACGCGGAAGCTGGGGGCTGGGCGTATCGTCGGCCTACAATAAACGCTATCGATTCAGCGGCAGTGTGAACCTGCAATTCAATCGCAACCGCTCCGGCGACCGGGTCGATACGACGCAAAGCCCACGCAACGACTTTTCCTTTACCTGGTCACACTCACCGGTACCACGCGGACGGGGAAGCTTCTCGGCCAACGTTAACGTCAGCAGTAACAGCTACAACCAGTTCAACTCCTACAATACGCAATCGTATATCTCCAACGTAGCCGGTTCGTCGGTTCAGTATAGCCGTAGTTTTGGGCAGTATGCACGAGCAGGTGCCAACATACGGGTAAACCAGCAGTTTGGGCAGGTAAACCAGCAAACGGGCGTTCGGGAAAATGGAAAGACCGATGTCTCGTCCAGCTTCAATTTTGGTATCAATCAAATCTCGCCATTTGCGCTGAAAGGCGGTTCAGGTCGTTGGTACGAAAGCTTCCGGGTAGGCCTGGATGTAAGTGGATCGATTGGCGTAAGCAATACCATTCGTCGGCAGATCGACACAACAGGTTTGGGCTTCCCCGTTGTTACAAATCTGACTACGATTAGTACAGTACAGCGCATTCAGGATAGTATCACACGGGCAAACAACCTTCGCTTAGGCATTGTTACGGCCGACCCGAACCTGATTGCTTTCAGCCTCCCCAACCTGGACCGGATCTGGCGGAATCGAACGCTACAGGCTCAGTATAGTATCCCCATTTCACTTCCCAACGTAAAGCTGTTGCGGTACATCAACCTGACACCAGGTTTCTCGCTGCAAGGGAACATCTATACCAAGAAACTAAAACTGGATCCAGGGTACAATGCCACCCATAACGATGTGAAAATTGATACTGTACCGGGCTTTTTTCCGTCCTATAATTTCTCTATCAATGCTAGTATGAACACGCGCTTCTACGGAACGTTTTTTATCCGTGGCAAACGTGTTGAGGCAATACGACATACCGTAGCGCCTTCTATTTCGTTTAGTTATGTACCTGACTTTACCAACCCGAAGTATGGGCAGTTTTTCGTTCTGGAAGCTCGCGGAGCGCTGGCAAATTTGCCGCTCTACCGAAGAACCATTTCAGTTTTCCGGGGTATCGATGGTGGAAGTACCAGTGCTTCCAGTACGCAATCGGCCTTCATTAACTTCGGCATTGTGAACCAGTTGGAAATGAAAGTTCGTACACGCAGTGATTCGTCGGGGCAAGACTTTAAGAAGATTCCGATTTTCGATAACCTAAGTATCAACGGCAGTTATAACCTCCTGGCTCCCGACTATAAGCTATCGCCTATTGCCGTTAGTGCCAACACGCAGATTTTCAAAAACATCAGCTTCAACTTTTCATCAACTTTCGATCCGTACGCCTATCGAGCCTACGGTGGCACAGCAGCTTATTATTTTGCCACTACGACCAGTCCAATAACTCCCCTCTCGTATTCGCCTTCGCTCCAATCGTTGCAGGAGCCGTATGTCGATCAGCAATACACTCGCGTTCCGAACCTATACGCATTTCAGGCTGGGCAGGGTCTACTGCGGCTTACAAACTTACAGGCATACGTGAGTGCCCGCTTTGCTCCGAAGCAGGCAGATAAACCGAAATCCAGCCCGAATGCGTCGGAAGCAACCCTCAAAGCGATTAATAACAACCCCGAACTGTACGTCGATTTCAACATCCCCTGGTCGATGAACGTGAGTTATACCTTCGGTCTGACCAAGTTAACCCCGCAACTCTCGCAGGTGGTACAGGCACTCACTTTAACCGGTGACCTGAGCCTGACGCCAAAATGGAAAATTACTATCCAGACAGGATATGACTTCCAGTTCCACAGCCCAACCCTGACGACTATTGGTATCAACCGCGACCTGCACTGCTGGGAAATGGCGTTTAACTGGACGCCCTATTCGGGAAATAACTTCCGATCGGGCAACTATTCGTTCGACCTGCGGGCACGATCGTCCATTCTCCAGGAGTTAAAATTAAGCCGTCGTCGGAGCTTCTATGACAATGGAGGTTTCTATGGTCGGTAAGCCTTGCGTTGATCCAGTGTTTTTGTGTACAGGAGACCAAAATTTATTATCTTGCAAGTGTAACTCTTTCTGACTGTTATACATGACCGACCGTGACAAACAACGCCTGAACGAACTGGAAGAAAAAACGGCTTATCTGCTTGCCCGGCAGGATGAACAGGAGACCCGCATGAGCCAACTTATAGCGCGATTAACCTACATTGAAGCCCGCCAGTATCGGATTATGAAAGAACTGGGTATGGATCCTGATAAAATCGACTCTCCTCAGGCGGCACTGGATGATGCTAAAACCATTAATCTAACCCGTATTCCCGAACAGCGATTGAATTGACCGTTCCCTAGTCCGTTCTTACCAGCCCATACCGAATCCTGTAAACTATGTATACAAGGCACGGCGTTCTTTCGTTATAGTCCCGTATGCACTCTGCACTCTTACGTACGCTTCTTATAATTGCTGCTCTACTCGCCGTTAATATTCTTTCGGCGTTTGTGTTTTTTCGAATCGATCTGACGCAGGAAAAACGCTTTACCCTTTCCGAGGCTACTCAAAATCTGCTGGCGAACCTACCCGATGATGTCCATGTCGATGTATACCTTACGGGCGATTTGCCGCCAGGTTTTAAACGACTCGAGAATGCCGTTCGGGAAACATTGGATGGTTTTCAGGCAGAAGCGGCTAAAACGGTTACGTATCGGTTTATTAACCCCGACGACATTACAGCCCCCGATGCCAAAAATAAACTGATTGACAAGCTCCAGCAAAAGGGCCTTCTCCCCACGAATTTGTTTGACAATGAAGGTGGAAAGCGTACCGAAAAGCTGATCTTTCCCGGTGCTATTGTTTCCTACAAAGGTCAGGAAGTTGCTGTTCAGCTCCTGAAAGGAAATAAAACAGCTTCACCGCAGGAACAACTGAACCAATCGTATGAAGGCGTCGAATTTCAGTTGGCATCCGCCATTCGGAAGCTAAGCCAGACCAAAGAAAATCGAAAACGAGTTGGTCTGGTATTTGGGCATACGCAGGTGCCTCCCTCTCGCTTCTCAGACCTGCTGGCTTCTGTGCAGGAAAATTACGATCTGTTTTTTGTCGATATGACTAAACCGGGGCCAGTCGAGAATGTCGATCTCCTGTTGGTTACAAAACCTGACAAAGCGTTTTCGGACGACGAAATTTTCAAACTCGATCAGTTCGTGGTAAAGGGTGGCCGGGCCTTATTTTTTGTCGATGGGCAGCGGGTCGATAGTGTTAGCAACGAAGGTACGTATGCACAGCCGCTTAGCCTCAATCTCGATGATTTGTTCTTCCGATGGGGCATCCGAATGAATCGGGATGTTGTTAAAGATATGTATTGCGCTCCTATCCCATTCAACGTGGGTAATATGGGCGATAAACCGAATATTCAGCTAGTGCCGTGGCGATTTTATCCGATGCTTAACAACTTCGGCATCTCGAACAATCCAATTGTCCGCAATCTGGATGCTGTACTCGGTCGGTTTGTTAGTACAATTGACACGGTTCGGTCGGCAGGTATTCAGAAAACGCCTTTATTGCTGACATCGGAATATACGAAGCTACTGAAAACACCTGCTTTAATTTCATACAACGAAGCCCGTCAGCAACCTGATCCGGCAACCTACACCGACGGACCCCAGATTGTAGGCTGCCTGCTCGAGGGCAATTTCCAATCATTGTATGCCAATCGGATTTTACCCGGCGATCCACGTGCTGCGGGTTTCAAGGCGGAAGGGATAGCCTCGCGCATACTGGTTTGCTCGGATGGGGATTTAATCGTTAATGATGTCGATTATAAACGGCAAACGCCCTATCCACTCGGTTTCGACCGATATACACGTACTACATTTGCCAATAAGGATTTCGCCCTGAATGCGATTGATTATCTAATTGATCCCAACGGGGTTATTGCGGCCCGCAACCGGGTTGTTACCCTCCGCCCGCTCGACAAAATTCGGGTCGATTCAACCCGAACCGGCTGGCAGGCCCTTAACCTGTTAGGACCTTTAGCCCTTTTAAGTCTTGTAGGCGTTGTCTGGCAGTTTATACGACGACGAAGTTATGGTCAATAATCAGAAAGCGCTCTATCACTTTAGAGCGCTTTCCGTATAAAGATGTATGACGCTGATTAGACCTGTGCTTCTGCAAGCGCCGGATAATCGATAAAGCCTTGCTCGAAGCCTTTAGGACCGGGCGCAAAAAATGTTGACGCATCAAATTGAGCCAATTCGGCACCCGTTTGCAAGCGTTCGACAAGGTCAGGATTAGCAATGAATGGACGCCCGAAAGCGATCAGATCAGCTCTACCACTTTCCAGATCAGCTTCGGCCCGCTCCGTATCGTAATTACCACACAGAATCAGTGTTCCCTTGAAAGCCGCCCGAATAGCATCCACCGTTTCCTGTGGCACTGCTGGAGCACCCTGAGATGAGTGATCTACCAGGTGTATGTACACGACCCCCAGTTCCTGTAGTTTATGAGCCAGGTAAACATACAGATCGTGCGTATCCTCGGCATGAGGCATCAAATCACCGGCAGCTCCGAAAGGCGATAATCGTACCCCTACTCGGTCGGCACCAATCGCTGCTATCGCTGCGGCTGCAACATCGAGAACAAACCGAGCCCGGTTTTCAACAGGGCCTCCATATTCGTCGGTACGCTGGTTGCTACGGGCGCTCAGAAACTGTTCGATCAGATAGCCATTGGCCCCATGCAGTTCGATCCCATCAAAGCCTGCTTCTACAGCATTCTTAGCTGCCTGGGCAAACTCCTGAATGGCCGACTGAACATCTTCACTGGTCATTTCGCGCGGGGTTGCATTTGGCACCAGCCCTTCGGTATCCGTCCAGATACTACCGGCCGCAGCAATAGCCGAAGGGGCTACAACCTCAGCTCCTGAAGGCATATTAGCCAGATGCGAAATTCGTCCAGTGTGCATCAGTTGGACAAAAATTCGGCTTCCTTTATCATGAACCGCTGCAGTTACTTTCTTCCACCCTTCTACCTGTTCAGCATTGTAAATACCTGGTATGCGAGCATAACCTAACCCATTGGGCGAAGGAGCTGTTCCTTCGGTGATGATCAAACCTGCCGTAGCGCGTTGTGCATAATATTCGGCGATCATATCATTTGGAATATTTCCCAACGCTCGGCTACGGGTCATAGGAGCCATCACTACGTGATTCTGAAGGGTTAATGTACCAAGTTTAGCTTCTGAGAACAGTTTCTGTGCCATTGTCTGACTGCTTTTTAGTGATAAGACTAGAGTGGGTTTTCTTAAATCCTCTCTGCCCTAACACATCCATATATTCAAAAGTTTGGATGTATTGATTAAAATTTTTAGCTTAATCCATCCAGAAAAATCGTCAATTGTTGAATCGCTTCTTTGTTTAAACGGAGATGTATGTTACGACCATCTTTCGACGAACTCACTAATCCGCTGTCGATCAACTGCTTAATATGATGCGAAACGCAAGGCTGCGAAAGCCCCACCAATTCCATTACTTCGGCATTGGTCAGCGTTTCTTTTTTGGCCAGCTCGATCAGGATTGACAGTCGGGATTTGTCGGCCATAGCCCCCGTCGCCTTCTCAATAAATTTACAATCCATGGCCATTGGTGAAATGTATACAATCAACAATTCGTCACTATAAAGTTAACAAAATTTATAGTGGTATCGTGCCAAAGGTCGCCCTTAAGCCTTACTGATCGGTCGTTTACCTGCTTAACGAACGGTTCAGTTTCTACTCTACCGAGAATTTCAGCAGCCACTGCCCTACGGTAGCATTGGTCAGGTTGAAAATAAGGTTGGGGAATAAGCCCAACAGGAGTGCCAGAACCGCCAGCGGAATCAGCATTAATTTTTCGCGGGCAGACAGATCCGTCAGCACCGTTGTAGCCTCATAGCGAGACCAGTATGGCCCAAAGAACATACGCTGCAACGTCCAGAGAAAATAAGCAGCCGCCAGCAACACACCCGTTGTAGCCACAATAGTAAGCCAGCCTGCCAGCCATCGGGACTGGAAACTTCCCATAAGCGTGAATAATTCACCCACAAAACCCGAGAATCCTGGTAATCCTAATGAAGCAAAAAAGGCGATGGCGGTTAGAGTGGTGTAACGAGGCATAGGCTTCATCAGTCCACGATACGAATCGATTCGGCGATCGTGGGTGCGATCATAAATGACACCTGCAATCAGAAACAGCATGGCTGATAACACCCCATGGCTTACCATCTGATAAATGGCGCCATTGATTCCTTCGGCTGTTAGCGAGGCTATACCCAGTAACACAAACCCCATGTGCGATACCGATGAGTAGGCAATCATTTTCTTGAGGTCGGCCTGTGCCAACGCGTTAAGCCCTCCGTATACAATCGATAATACGCCCAGGCCAGCTAAAATCTGCGCATAATTGGTCGCTCCATCGGGAAAGAAGTCCCAGGCAATTCGCAGGAACCCGTATCCACCAATTTTGAGCAAGACCCCTGCCAACACAACCGATACGGGCGTAGGTGCCTCTACGTGCGCATCAGGCAACCAGGTATGCACAGGAACGATGGGTAGCTTAATGGCAAACCCGATAAAAATTGCCCAAAAAGCCAGTTGCCTTACCGAAAAGCCCCAAACAATCAATTGAGAGGCAGGATTCAGTAACGCATTTGGCAGATAGTTATCCCCGTCGGCCAGATAGTGCATATCGAACGTATGAACGATCTGTGAAGAATTTAACTGACCGCTCTGCAATGCTATCTGAACGCTTTGAATTAGCTCATTCGTAATGGCCGATGAATCTGTAATAAGCCCAGCCGTTATGGCCGTACTTACTGGGTCCATAACCGACAACGACAATGCAATCATAACCAGCAAAATCAGTAGCGAGCCAAACAGGGTATACAGAAAAAACTTGATGGATGCATATTCTCGCCGTGGCCCTCCCCAAAGACCAATCAGGAAATACATCGGCAGGAGCATGAACTCAAAAAACAGAAAAAAGAGAAAGAAGTCCAGTGCCAAAAAACAGCCCATGATGGTGCCCGTAAGGAGCAAATACAGGGAGTAATAGGCTCTCAGTCGATGCGTCATTGTCCAGGACGACACTACACCGCTCAACATGACTACCGCCGACAGAATCACCAACGGCAGACTAATGCCATCGATGCCAAGCAGATAATCAATCGATACAATGCCCAGATTACCAAGCGGCAGGGTAATCCAGTCAGCTTGTTCTACCAGTTGGTAACCGGCACTTGTCTGGTTGAACTCCTGATACGCTACCACCGATAGCATGACTTCGGCCAGTGTAATTACAAAGGCAATCCAGCGAAACTGAATCACCTGACTCTCAGGCAGCAACGCTATTACCAGAGCGCCAAGTAATGGCAGGAAAATAAGTAACGAAAGAATCATAAGTTGTCAGGGACACATTCTCTATAGCCCCCACTAGTAAAACATCCACCAAAGAACCAATACCAAACCAACCACAGCCACTGTAATATAAGACTGTACCCGGCCATTCTGTATAGATCGTGTTAGTTGCCCTGATAAACTGGCGGCCCAGGCAATACCATTTACGATACCATCGATCACCAGACGATCAATTGCACGCGTTATATAAGCCAGTACAACCATTGCAACGCCCAGGTTATTCACCGTCCCATCGACCAGACGCCTATCCGTCCGATTCAGCAGGTTTGCCAGTTTGTGTGTTGGGGTTATTACCAGATACTGAAACAGTCTATCTAAAAAGCCATATTCAAGTGAGAGCCGAACAGCCAATGTATCAGCCCGAGGAGTACTCATACGAAATCCAGCCCAGCCTCCCATAGCAACCAGACCAACTGAAACGGGGGCCAACCACCAAAAATGGCTTCTTGAAGTTGCGGATATGATTTTGAAAAACCAGCTCCCATGCACCGAAAGCGGGTTTACCGAAAACCAAACCCCAAGCGATAAAATCGCTAACACTACTATTGGTCCACGCATGAGCCAGGCAGGTTCATGCGTTTGGTCTAATGAACTATGTTTGTTCCGGTAGTTCCCGAAGAAAACAAGTCGCCATTGCCTGGCCATATATAACATGGTCAGCCCTGACGATAAGAGCAGTATTATGGGGATCATACTGGCAAGCCCGCTAGTCTGTTGATTCGCCCAATCGAAAGCCCCACCTAAAATGGCTTCTTTCGACAGAAAACCCGACAGGAATGGAACACCGGCCAACGCTGCAGCACAGAGTGTATAACTCCAGAAGGTTATGGGCAGCGTTTGGCGCAGCCCACCCATATGCCGCATATCCTGCGTATGAACGGCATGAATAACCGCACCTGCACTTAAAAAAAGTCCAGCTTTAAAAAAGGCATGGGTCAGCAAATGGAACATGGCCCCACTCACATTGCCGGTTCCCATAGCCGCCACCATCAGACCTAATTGTGAAACCGTCGAAAACGCAAGCACTTTCTTAATATCAGTCTGAAAGAGGGCCGAATACCCACCCCATACGGTCGTGATGGTACCGATAAGGGCAACTACGACCAACGCATCGGGCGACAGCAACGGGTGAATCCGGGCAAGCAGGAAAATACCGGCGGCTACCATGGTGGCGGCATGCAGCAAGGCCGATACAGGCGTAGGCCCTTCCATAGCATCGGGAAGCCAGGTCAGTAACGGAAACTGAGCCGATTTTCCCATACAGCCCATAAACAGGCAAAGCCCCAATGCAGTAGGTAAAGTTCCCCCCGCTCCGGCAGTATCCAATACTGAAAAGTCGAGCGTTCTGAAGTAGTAATAAGTCAGAAAAATACCGATCAGAAATCCAGCATCGCCAACGCGGTTCATCAAAAAGGCTTTTTTCGCAGCTTTTGACGCAGCGGGCCGTTCGGCATAAAATCCGATGAGCAGATAGGAGGCAAGCCCCACCAGCTCCCAGAACGCATACATCACCAGCAGGTTTCCGGCCAGTACAATCCCCAGCATTGCCCCGACAAACAGTTGTAGGTATGCGAAATAACGCCGGAGCCGGGGTTCGTCATGGAGATAGGCAACCGAATAAATCTGTACCAGCAGCGCCACAAAATGTACCAAGACAAGCATCAGAGCCGCTAATGAATCAAGCCTGAAGCTGGCCGAAAACAACCTACCCGACAGGTTAGCCCATTCAGCCTGAATCGTAAGTGGCTGATCTGACACATTCAGGGCCAGAACGATAGATAAACCCAATCCTAAACCAGTTACCAGCATAGCTAACAACGCAGCTACCCGTCGGCTTGCTACAGCCAGCGCCAGAAACCCAACAAAAGGAAGGCCTAGTAGAACGGTAGTTAGTAACGATAATGACAAAGGTGTATGGATGGGCATCCGTATTCGGTCAGAATTGGCCGCAAATATCCCTATTATCCGGTGGGGATGCAAATAGCTTTTAGCCCGTTTTCAACCAGCCCGTTATACTCAGCCGTTCGCGGGTAGCCGGAAGCACTTCATGCTCTAACCGTCCACTTTCAAAGCATACCAGTCGTCCGCCCAACGGATTAACCGTAATCTGGTGCTCGGATTGACCCTCGGCTTCCGGCAGATAGATTGCCAGTTGACCACCATCGGTTTCCAGCCAATCGGAATTGAGGTAGCAAATGACGGATAATTTCCGACGCGAATCACTGCGAAACCGATCCAGATGCCGTTTATAGAACGCGCCTGGTGGATATACGGCATAATGGAACTCGTACTCTCGCAAGCCTAAATAACAAGTCTGGTTTACATACGCTACAAACTCGTTGATTCGATGTAAAAAGGCAGTTTCCTCAGGCGTAGCCGACGCTTCATCCAGCCAAAGTATTTCGTCGCCCCGGATCGTATGTTGAACAATTTTCTGCTGATTACCAATACCAGCAGCCCGAAACTGGCCCGCTCCCCTGTGCTCACGCAATCGGCTGGCCAGGGTTGTAACTTCTTCGGGTGTTAGAAAATTATCGGCAATACCATACCCTTCGGATACGATACCATCGATAACTGATTCAAAAACTGTATTCATATGGCAAGACCTTTCCGGTTTCGAACCCTACCTGGTCTGTTACTGTTTCAGTTCGTTAAGCTCATCCAGTTGCGCCGTTCGGAAATGGCGATAGACCTGCAACACAATAGCCAGGGCAACGGCCGATTCGGCCGCAGCGATAACCATCACAAATAAAGCCAGCATCTGTCCCTGTAATCGATCGGGATCATATTGGCTAAAGGCTACCAGATTGATATTGACGGCATTCAACATCAATTCTATACCCATCAGTACCACAATAGCATGACGCTTAAGCAGCACAACTGCGAGCCCTATGCTGAACAAGGCGGCACCGACAATCAGAAACAAATGGCTATCAACGGGCTGCATTTCGAAATGATTTAGCTAATGGCGATGCCAGGTAGGTTGCTCCTACCAGAGCGGCTAACAACAGTATCCCGACGATTTCAAACGGTAATACATATTCGGTCATGAGTTGTCGACCGATGGTATTTACGGTGCTCTGCCACCCAGCCGGCTGATTTAATAAGGCAAAATTTGCCTTTGCCAGCAACGTAAATAGAGCGACAAATAAACTTCCGGCCACTAAGGCACTAATCACCCAACCTGTAGAACGATTCAGGGAAGCAATTCGATTGGGCTGCTGGTTACTCGCGTCTGCAGCAGGATCGGTTTTATTCGTGAGCATTACTCCAAAAATAACCAGTACCAATACCCCCCCAACATAAATCATAAGCTGTGCTATCGCCAGAAAGTCGGCACTTGCCAGTACAAACAAGCCTGCTACGCCCAACAGAGTCAGGAGCAAAAAAAACGCTGCATAAATTACATTACGGGTAAACAGCACCGCCAGCCCTCCCGAGAGACTAAGCGCAGCAAACGTATAAAAAGCAACCTGAATCACTGAATTAGCTGGTTTAATTAGTCGATTCGCCTTCGTCCGATTTGGGTTTAGGCTTCATGGTCGGTCGGAAAGCGGGTTTGGGCTTAGGGGCCTCCTGACTTGTTTCTGTTGGCTCCGATGGTTGATACTCCTCAGCGGCCTCTGGTTTCGCATTCAACTCTATCCGTCCGCTAGTTTCTCCTTCCGGTGTTGGTTTTGGCTTCATCGTTGGCCGAAATCCAGGTTTCGGTTTTGCTGCTTCGGTAGGTTGTGCTGCGGGTTTTGGATCGGGCGCTGTTTTAGCCGGATTGGCGGGCTTCATGGTTGGGCGAAAACCAGCAGGCTTCGGTTTAACAGGCTCCACACGCTCCGACTCATTAGTTTCCGACGCAGGTTTCTCTGGTTCAACCGCCTTAGCAACCGTTGGTTTCATAGTTGGTCGGAAACTGGGAGACTTTGCACCTGGTTTCGGAGTCACCACTTCAGACTTTGCTGGCCCGATGGCATCAGGCTCAAGCGATTTTGTTGGTTCAGCTTTTCCCGGCTTCATGGTTGGCCGGAACGCCGGTTTGACAACAACCGGCTTATCTTCAACCGATTTCTCGCCAGCCGGTTTATCTTCACCAACATCCTCTACAACTGACTTTATTGGCTTTTGCGTAGGTTTGAACACCGGACGTTTGGCCGCTTCCAGCCCTCCCTGGGCAATCTGTTGCATTTCCTCCGGTTTAGCGTCTGTCAATGGGTGTTCAATTGATGACCCTTCTGAGTTAGCTGGTTTATCAGTGGCAGGTGCAGCCGGTTTGGCTGTCGGCCGGAAAACAGGGCGCTTAGGAGTAGTAGGCGCAGCCGTTGATTCTGATGCAGGAGCAATGGTTGGTTTTGCCGTTTTCTGTGCTGCTTTCGCTTCCTCTTTTTCACGTAAGAACTGCTCGTACAAAGAGCGTTTCTCATCGGCCTGTTCAGGCGTTAAGTTCGAGAAGTTATAGGTAAGCTTGCCCAATTCGAACTCACTGTAATCGAACTTTTTGTCCATCGTCAGGCATTCGGTTGGGCAAACCACCGTGCAAAGGCCGCAATAGCAGCACTTAGCCATATCGATGTCGAATTTAGCAGCATACAATCGAATGGGGGAGCCATCCGACGCCCGCCCTACTTCTTCCGTAGCCTTGATAGCATCGATCGTAATACAGTCGACGGGACAGACTTTCGCACATTTATCGCAGACGATGCAATCCTCGATCTCATTCCGAAGTCGATACCGTCCATTATCGGGAATGGGTAACTGCTCGTGTGGATATTGAAGTGTAACCAGCCCATTTTGAAGGTCGAAATAATTATCGCTGGCAATTCCTTCAGGCGTCCGGCGTTTCGTCGCTCGTCGAAGGTGCTTCAGCGTAAGACTCAAGCCTTTCAACGTAGTCCGAATCCCGGTCTGTATATCGTGGAAGTAAGACATTTTTAATGATTGAATGATTGAGTGATTGAATGACTGAATGGATCGTCCCTCTTCAATTATTCAATCATTCAATCATTCAGCTATTCAATCAGTATAGTTTGGGAAATCGGTCGGGCTCGCACTCGCTCATTAGCTCGTAAGCCATCTCGATTACATCGTCAACATTTGGTTTTGAGAAATAGTCCCCATCGGAACCATAGGGCGGGCGATGCGCTTTAGCCGATAAGGTTCGGGGTGGAGAGTCCAGGTATCGGTAAGCATTCTGTCCGTCCACAACCTGCTGCATCATGTAGGCCGAAGCCCCACCGGGAACGTCTTCATCCGCAAAAATCACCCGGTTCGTTTTCTTGATCGATTCCAGAATGAGGTGATGCACATCGAAAGGAAGCAGGGTCTGTACATCGATTATTTCGGTCTGGATACCCATCTGTGCCAACTGATTAGCCGCTTCCCAAACAATCCGGCACATCGATCCGTAGGTTACGATGGTCAGGTCGGTACCCGCACGAATAATATCAGGAACCCCCAGCGGAACGCAAAATTCGCTCAAATTATCGGGCAGGACTTCTTTCAGACGATATCCATTCAGGGACTCAATCATGAGCGCCGGATCGTCCCCTTTTATAAGCGTATTATAAAAGCCAGCCGCCTGGGTCATATTTCGCGGGACCAGCACATGCAGCCCACGCAGGCTACCCAGCATGGCCCCCATCGGTGAGCCCGAATGCCAGATACCCTCCAGCCGATGACCCCTGGTACGGATAATTACTGGTGATTTCTGCCCCCCTTTGGTTCGGTACAGCAGCGTGGCTAAATCGTCGGTGAGGGTAGCCAGGGTATAATAGACATAATCGAAATACTGAATCTCGACAATAGGCCGCAGACCACGCATAGCCATACCTATCCCCTGCCCGATAATCGTCGTCTCGCGAATGCCGGTATCCGTAATACGAATCTCACCGAACTTCTCCTGAAGGCCTGCAAACCCCTGATTGACATCCCCAATTTTACCCACATCTTCGCCTAAAGCTACTACGCGGGGATCGCGGTCAAACAGGCTTTCGAAATAGTGCTGGAGAAGCTGGTAGCCATCCAGTATTGGGCTTTCGTCGGAGAACTCAGCTTCTACACCTTCTACCAGCATCGGTGAATCGGGCGATTGACTATATAGATGTGAATGAAACCGATCGTCGTTCTCAACGTTGGTACGCACCAGCCAGTCTTTCAACCGTTGCCGCCCTGCACCAGAGTCAGTTCGTAATAAGCGTAATGCTTTCCGAACAGCACTAACCGCATCCCGTCGAATGGGCATGTCGGCTTTCCGAAGCTCCTCACGAATTGCCATCAACTCAGCCGATTTCGGGTTGTGTCGGGCAGCTTGCTGAATCAAATCGACAGCTTCATCAAAATCATCTTTCAAAGACGCCTGATAGGCATTCCAGGCCTCTGTACGGGCTTTTTTCGTTACTTTTTTAGCTTCGTCCTCGATTTGCTCAAGTTCCTCATTGGTCGCATAACCATTTTCCAGAATCCATTGCCGGAATGTTCGATTGCAATCATATTCGGCTTCCCAGGCTAAGCGTTCTTTCGACTTATACCGTTCGTGCGAACCCGAAGTTGAATGGCCCTGTGGCTGGGTCAGTTCCTGAACGTGCACCAATACCGGCACGTGTTCAGTCCGGCAAATGTGAGCAGCCTGTTGATAGGTTTCAAGCAGCCCGACGTAATCCCAGCCTTTTACGGTAAAGATTTCAATGCCTTTGTCGTGCGCATCCCGCTGCAAACCAGCCATGGCTTTCGAAATGCTTGCCTTAGTTGTCTGATACTCAACGGGAACCGAAATACCATAGCCATCATCCCAAACGGACATGAGCAAAGGCACCTGCAATACACCGGCGGCATTCATGGTCTCCCAAAACATGCCTTGCGAAGTCGATGCATCGCCTATTGTCGAAAATACGATTTCGTTCCCATTATGGGAAAACTTCGTCAGATCGCTCAGGGCAGGATTATTCCGGAATAATTTAGAGGCATATGCTAATCCAAGCGAACGAGGAATTTGCCCAGCGGTAGGAGCAATATCACAAACGGAGTTGTACATCTCTGTCTGGTTACGCCAAAGTCCCTGTTCATCGAGCCAGCGAGTGGCAAAATGCCCATTCATCGAACGGCCAGCGGTATTCGGGTCAGCTTCTAAGTCCGTATGCGCATAGAGCTGCGCAAAAAATTCCGTCCAGCGAAGTTCACCCAGAGCCGCTACAAACGTTTGGTCGCGATAATATCCTGACCGAAAGTCGCCCCTTGCGAATGCGTGGGCAGCTGCCAGTTGTGCCAGTTCTTTACCATCGCCGAAAATGCCAAATTTAGCCCGACCTCCCATTACATCGCGCCGACCCAGTAAACTTGCCTGCCGGCTTTCGCAGGCAAGCCGGTAGTCCGATAGGATTTTTTCGCGACTTAAAATATCAGTTGAGCGGAGTTGTTCGTTTGCTATCACAACAGAGCTACGGATTAAAATCGTCTAACTTTCAATTTATCGATGAAGTGGATGGCTTTCAATAGCCCATTTACTTAACAAAAGTAAAAGTAAGTCAAAACAAGACAGCTTTCAAAAAAACGATTTTTTGAGTTTCTTTGTTAACCAAACAACAACCTGCAAGGATTGGCAAAATGTTTGCTATGATTGAGGTTGTGAGGGTAAATATCTTAACAACCAAATCATAATTCCGTTTAGTCCAATGAAAAAGATTTTTTCACTTTTCGTAGCTTTATTTGTGTTTGTTGCAGTTAGCTATGCACAGAAAGGCGTTTTGAAATTTGCGAAAGAAACGCATGATTTCGGCAAAGTTGAGCAAGGCAAACCAGTAACCTACGTATTTGAATTCAAAAACACAGGCACCGATCCAGTTGTCATCAGTGATGCACAGGCATCTTGTGGCTGCACAAAGCCAAGCTGGACCCGTGAACCAGTTATGCCGGGCAAAACGGGAACGGTATCGGCAACATTCAACGCAGCAGCTATGGGGCCGTTCAATAAATCGGTAACGGTAACCAGCAACGCTGAAGCCGGTCAAACCGTTTTGTATCTCAAGGGCGAGGTTGTGACACAGAAAGAGGCAGAGACCGCAGCTACGCCAGCGGCTACAGCGCCTAAGAAGAAAACTTCACGCTAATCTACTGAAGGGTTAATAGTGTGGTTAAGAAAGGCATCTGGTAGTTTACCGGATGCCTTTTTTTTGCACATTTGTGCCGTCATCCTGTCCTATAACCAATCGACCTGCCGCCCGGCCACTCCTCCGATAGTTTTTCTTTATCAATCAATTACCCGGTATATTCGGCTCATCTACAGACCTACAGCCTATCATGACTCCGCCCCATCGCCGATCCGTTCGGCACCTGTCATTTCTGCCTTAACGGCTTATATACCTGCTAAAGAGAATCTGTTCTTAACCATCATTTAACCAGTCTGTTCGAGTCCGAACAGCTCATTTACTATACATCATGTTTTTTATTATGCTCGGCTTTCTGGCCGTCATTGCCGGATTTGCCATCAATACCCCTGCGCTGACTATTTCGCGCTATTCAAGACCGGCCAAGGTGGTTGGGCTTATTTTAATCGTACTTGGTGCGCTGACTGCCAGCGTTCGGCAAATCGATGCTGGGCAGGTTGGCATTATTTCGCTGTTTGGCAACGTAAGCGACCGTGTCCTGAATGCTGGCCTTAACTTCGTGAACCCTTTGGCCACTGTGTCTGAATTTGATATAAAAACGCAGAACTACACGATGTCGGCCTCGCACGATGAAGGACAGAAGCAAGGTGACGATGCCATTCGAGTTCTTACGGCCGATGGTCTGGAGGTAATTATTGACCTGACCGTTCTTTATCGGGTTGTCCCTGATGATGCTCCAAAGATTTACCGCCAGATTGGGGAAGATTACACGGATAAAATTGTTCGACCAATCACTCGTACGCGTATTCGGGATAATGCCGTGTATTACGATGCTGTTGCCCTGTACTCTACTCGTCGCGATGAATTTCAAGGACGGATTTATAAAACCATCGAAGTCGATTTTAAAAAGCGTGGGCTTCTATTGGAACAACTATTAATCCGTAACATCGACTTACCCACTTCAGTCAAGAAAACCATCGAATCGAAGATCAATGCCGAGCAAGATGCCCAGAAGATGCAGTTCGTTCTGCAAAAGGAGCGTCAGGAAGCCGAACGAAAACGAGTTGAAGCGCAGGGCATTGCCGATTATCAGAAAATTCTGGCCACGGGGCTGACCGACAAGCAGTTGCAATATGAACAGATCAAAGCCCAGCGAGAGCTTGCGGCCTCACCGAACGCAAAAATCGTAATTATGGGTAGCCGAGGGAATGTACCCCTAATCCTGAATGACTAGTAATAGGGTAAGACGTTTGGTAGTTGAAACGACCAGTCCACAAAGGCCTCATCGCACGTCAAACACCAAACGTCAAATCAATTCGTTCGAATTCCTTATTTGGCTGCCCCTATACTTGTTAGCCAGGCTTTGCAGGCTTCAGGCCATTTGTTGAGCGATCCAAATTTTGCTGTTCGCAATCCGTAGCCGTGCCCCCCGGCTGGGTAGAGGTGCATTTCGGCCGGAACTCCACTTTTCAGACAGGCCAGGTAGTAATTTATGCTGTTTTCTACCGGAACCGTTTTATCGTCTTCGGAATGGACCAGAAACGTTGGCGGTGTTTGATTACTTACCTGTAGCTCGTTGGAGTAATACGCAATCATATCGGGGGAGGTATTCAGTTTACCCAATAGTTTATCTCGTGAACCCGTATGGGCTTTCTCCCCGAATGTGACTACCGGATACATCAGGATAGCAAAATTTGGTTTGGCCATCTCACTGGCTCTAGGGCCTCGATGGTAATGCGTCGAAAGTGTTGACGCCAAATGCCCACCTGCCGAAAAGCCCATAACTCCTATCTTGGTTGGGTCGATACCATATTTGCTGGCATTTTTCCGAATTACTGTCATCCCCTGCATAGCATCCATCAAGGGGACTTCCTGCTGGTTAGTCATAATTTCAGGATTGGGCAGCCGGTATTTCAGGACAAAAGCAGCTATACCCATGTCATTAAACCAGTGAGCAATGTCAGATCCTTCATGACTAGCCGCCAGAATTGAATAGCCTCCTCCTGGACAAATCATCACAGCTGCCCCGGTCATTTTCTCTTTAGCAGGCATATAAGCCGTTAATGTAGGAACCGATACATTGCTGATTCGCAAAATACCATTAGCATCCGTTGCAGACGCTTCAGTAATTTTTGCTCCGGCAATAGCATTTGGAATCGCATCGTCGGGCCATAGCTTTATAACATCCTGTGCCGGGGCAACCGTCGTTAAACCAGAAATAAATAGCATAGTAACAAATAAAGCGCGCATAGATGTAGAAATGGATCGAAGAAGCCTGTAAAATAAAAAGCCGACCGTAAGGTCGGCTCTACTCATATCTCCACCTCGTTATCAGTATCTGATGAATTTGTATTAGACCCGCCGTGCAGTATATCAATAAGCTCCTTTACCCGATATACAGTTGTATTATAGCGGTTACCAAGAATGATGATGACATACTCATCTTTGGGGCTGAACCAGAACATCGTATTATAGCCTTTCCACCAGCCTGAATGATAAATATATTCTGGCTGATTCATATCGTTGAGCATCATCCGAAATCCGTACCCATAATTCTTGGCACCCTTTCGTTCAAAACTGCGCGGAATAAATGCTTCCGCCAACATTTTTCTGGGTAACAGGCAATCGCCATTCAAGGCACGATACCACCGAAATAGATCCCCCGTTGTTGAATAAATTCCTTTATCACCAACAACATCGTCGTAATAATCTTTAGGAATTCGACGGTTCCATTGATAACCCGCCGTTCGATGATGATTAATTGAATCGTTCTTGGTGGTTGCCACAAAGGTCTGATGCATACCAAGCGGCTCAAAAATATTTTTGTTTATAAACGACTCATAGCTTTGCCCGGTCGCCTTCTCAATAATAGAGGCCAGCACCATATAATTTGTATTGCTGTAGCTAAAACCACGGCCTGGTATATTATAAGCTCTGGGCGTGGGTTGTACGGTTGCAAACCAATGCATAATTGTAGCATTAGTTGGATAGGGCTTTTCTTTTTTATAGAAATTGACCTTCATACTATCGTCGAAGGCATACTGATAATTGGGTAAGCCGCTCCGATGGCACAATAGGTCCCGAATCGTAATCCCATGATATGGGAAATCCGGGTAGTATTTTTGAATAGTATCTTCAAACTTCAGCTTACCGGCCTGAATAAGTTTCAGCGTACCCACAGCCGTGAATGTTTTCGATAGGGAGGCTAATTGAAATTTAGAATCTTCAACCAGTGTATCACGCTGGCTTTTTTCAAAATGGCCCAAGCCAAACGAATGCTTGTAAAGTACGATTCCTTTTTGGGCAATCAGTACATTCCCATTCAATCCGCTTCGGACTTTCTGACGGATTATCTCATCAATTTGCTGCGTTTTCCGGTCCGCATCGATTTGTTGCCGGATAACATCTTCCTGATCTGTGGTGAGCAACTGTCCATCAGCGCAGTTACGCATTTCGCGTGCCGATCGATTCAGATTCTTTTGGGAATCCTGCGTACACGCCACACTAATCGCTATGAGAATTAAACTAGTGCAAAAACTCCAGATACTATTCGTCCTCACCATCCTCACGCACTTTATTTCAACTTACCTTTATTAGCAGACATTAAACAAAAATAATATTTATACCAGATTCAGCAGTCTCCATTTAGTTAAAAACGGATGAAAGTTCGCTATTGGACTTCCTTCCATCTACTTAAATGGCCACCTGGGAGATAGTACAGACCGAGGCTTCTGTTGACGCCCAAACATACCTGTCTTCCTTAAGCTAATATACCCTCCAACACTATTAGGCAATAACTCACCCGAATCAAGTGCCAACGCGCCATTTAATACAGTTCCACCAAACAGATTAACCGGTATTGACGCCGTTAATAATCCTGAGAACTGACCTGGAATTGATACGTATGGATTTGCATAAGAACCTGCATTACGGCTAAATGATAAACGAGTTGTTACATCCACTTTGCCTCCAAGTAAAGCACTTAAAGCTAAATGAAACACACTTACTCGATTATTCGCAATACCGTATCGAGGGGGTAACGACGAATTTACTTCCTGCTGTGGCGTTAAAAAAGGGGTCCCAATTGTATGGCCAAAATACGTCCAGCCATCTAAATATTGGCTATTGTTAAAGTAGTCATCCCGTCCTCTTCGTTGTGGATCGTCAAGTATAAACGACTCTCCACCCTGGCTACCCGTAAACAAATACTCGAATGTAATCTGCCGTAGAAAAAAGGGAGTGCTCCCTAGAAGATTTCGATTCTTTAATCGTATCCCATTCAGGCCATCTTCCAGATTAGTACCATAAAAAAGGGACCCATCATCATAAAAAAACTGTCGATACAGAAATAGATTCCAATGGCCAAGATTTACATCAGCGGCTAGATCAACTGAGCCTAAATGGTTCCCAATCCGATTCTCTTCAAAATTTGTAATGGTCTGAATACTCGGGTCGTCTGGAAAAGGGTTTCGCGTACCAAATACGACAGCCGGAAAATATTTAATTGCCGATGGCAAGCGCCCATTAGCGGTAACACTAGGCCCTAAGTAATCAGAATATCCCCCCCACATTACTTGATGATTAAACCCTCCATACAGTCGAATCCGCCAGGTTGGCTTTCCGAATCGCCCATATAAAGACGACTGATGTAAATATCCTCCTTTTACCAGACGATCAGCGTTTTCAAACCATCCATGCGAGAATGCTCCCATCAGAGATAATATACCCTTGGTAAAGGGGAGAGCAGTAAACTTGGGTATAGCTAGCTGGATTTTAGGAATTGGCAATGCATTACCCGACCAGATATATGAACCGGTGGTTAATAACGTATCCATTAACCCAATCACCTCTTTACGCCGTCCAGCATAAAGTTCGAAGGCTCCCAAACGGCCTTTTATATAGGCTTCAGGAAGCATCACCTGATTGGTCTGACCTATATTGGCAACTACATTTATACCATAGCCCCAATCTACTAATGGTCTATGCCCTGTACTATCTACTACTTGATAGTCAGACTGAATTCCTAAAACTGCTCTACCAACAGGACTACTCAGCGGGATAGTACCATATTGATTTGCTCGCAGCCAAAAAGGTGTTTGATTAGATGCGGGAAAAGTGCCTAGTTCAAGTTGGTATTGATTTATATGCTGCCCATGAACCAGAGTACATTTTAATATGCATACTAATAGGCTGTTGAACCATGCTACTCTAAATATCATAGACACAATGATCGTGAATCACTTCCAGGAGCTTTTTAGCATATATTACTTGCCACGCCCCTGTATCATTACCCTAACCGTTTGGGCAATGATCCATATATCAAATAAAAAGGATCGACGTTCAGGATAGAGAAGATCATAGCGTAATCGTTGAACCATTTCTTCAATACTAACTGCATACCCAAACTTCACCTGACCGATCGACGTGATGCCAGGCTTAACAGTCAGAATCTTTTGAAAATCAGTGGGCACTTCTTCCATCAGTGCATCAACATCATATTGAGCCAATGGTCGCGGTCCAACGATCGACATCTGACCTAACAGAACATTAACAAACTGAGGAAGCTCATCCAAGCGGGTGCGACGCATAAACCCTCCCCATGGTGTAATACGCGGATCCGTCTCGCCCTGCGAATGCTGTAGCCCATCAATTGATATCTCAGAGCTAATATACATGCTGCGAAACTTATAAATAGTGAATACCTGACCCAATCGCCCATATCGCTTCTGGGCAAAAATTACAGGCCCATTCGATGTTAATTTGGTAATGGCTGCTAGTATTAAAAAGATGGGGGAGCCAAGAATTAGCATACTCGAGGAGAATAAAATATCGAAAGCTCGCTTGAAAAAGCTAATTCGAAAATCGGCAATAACCTGTGATGACAAATTAAGGACAGGCAAAAAATCATGATATTCAACCGAAGTACCACGCATCAGAAAGCCCCTAAAGTCAACTAGTAATTTAACCTGATAATCTGCCTCTGCTGCATTATCCACAATCGTTCGAATATGGCTATTGTCCATATAAGGCATACAACAGTATACGCAATCAATCTTGTTTGCTTCTATATAAGCAGATAAGCCTTGATAGTTTCCCTGCAGCAATTCGCCATTTTCAGGGGATTGATCATCAAAATAGCCATAGAAATGAAAGCCCATTTCAGGGTGGGCTTCATAAAATCCCTGAATAGTTTTAGCCAGTTTACCGTATCCTACAATAATATAGCGTCTATGATTATACCCTCTTGCTCTATATTCCTGTAAAAATAGGACGCCCCCTATTCGAACCAGCGAGCCAAGCAATAAGAAAATGGCATAAGCTACGATTAAATGTCCACGTGAGTAGTAATATCCTTTTACTGCAATCCAGTAAATAGCAATAACGCCTATATGCACAAAAACTAGTACTACTAATTGCTTGACTAAATGATCTGATTTAAATAACTGTCGAGGGTAAACATACGGTTTTACTAATACTATTTCTATTAACCATATAATATTAAAGATAGCCCATAGAGATCCATAGGGATATTTTGTTACCGATTCAATTTCCTGAAATTTGATCCAATAAGCGCCTAAGAATCCTACATTAAGACTTAGGAAGTCAATGATTACGTGCAGCGGGAAAAATAATATGGAATATCGATGCTTCATTCCGACAACATTTGTTCTCGTTTAGAGTCTCTGTAGTACTGGACTAGCACATAATGTGCTAAAATAACACAGTACATGGGCGAATTAGTATGAATATTATTCTATGGCTCAGAAACTAGTCTGTAAGTTAGCCATAAAGTCGGACTTAACTGGACTCTAACTTGAAACTTAAAGAATACATTGACTCATAATCAATTACTTATCTTGTATCCATACCTTCCGTAAACTAATGAACGTTCCTACACAATTTTGGTACAAGCTTCCATTATCAATTGCCAAGTTTGCGGTTAATTGAATTCCACCAAGTACATTAAATGGAGCTACAATACTGGCTAATGCCGAGAATTGATCTTTAGCTTTCGCGAATGGAAGATTGTAGGTACCCAGATTACGGCTAAACGACAGCTTCATATGATAAGAAATAGGATTCAGCCATTGATTCCTAAGTATTGGTAAAGTTCCAGCGAAGCCAGCATGAAAGACATATACACGATTGTTATTGGTAAATGTTCCATACGGATACTGGTCATTTGGGCCCAATGCAGGCGGGATAAACGGAGTGCCTATTGTATGTTGACGATAAGCCCACCCATCTCGAAATTGTTGATGATTAAAATAGTCGTCTTTACCTCGTCGTTTCGCATCATCAAATACAAACTCATCGCCACCCTGGTTTGTCGTATTCAAAAATTCAAAGAGAATATCCCGTACTATGGCTTTGGGATTATTACGTCTGAGCCTAATACCATTTAGGCCATCCGCGATGTTAGTGAGGTAAAACAGAGACCCATCATCATATATATTCTGACGATAGATATAGAGCGTGTGACGTATAAGATCAATTTCTACCGCTACATCAATAGACCCTAAATGATTACCTATACGATTGGTGAGATCAAAATAGTTATACTTACTTGTATCCGTTTGAGGTGGCCCAAGCGTAGATACAACATAAAAGTAATTTAGTAACCCTGATGGAAGTTGGCCGCCATTAGGAATAGTAGTAGGGTTTGAGTTAGGATCAGCCAAGCGCCCCCCCCAAACTACCTGGTGATTTCCCCCACCATAAACCCTTACTACATCCTGCGGCCTTCCAAACCGAAAATAAAGTGATTTTTGGTGAAGCATTGGGTTTAAGATGTACCCTTTAGCATCCAGATAGCCATGAGCAAAGGTTCCCTGAACAGCCACCCACCCTTTTGTAAAGCCAATTGGTGTAAAATTCGGTATCGCAATCTGAATTTTGGGAATAGGCATCGCATTACCCGACCAAGCATATGAACCGGTAGACAGGCTAGAGTCGGCTAGGCCAAACTTCTCACGCTGACGCCCAATATACATTTCAAAAATGCCGCGACGTACTTTTATAAAAGCTTCGGGCAATAAAACGTTATGTTCATACGGCAATTGATTTTTATTAACATTGACTACCGTATTAATACCATAGCTATAATCGAACATAGAAGTGCGCCACCGCCCCGTACTATGCCGGGTAGAATCATAGCCAGCATAGGCGCCTACTCGAAATGTAAGCGAAGGCGACTGGTTAGGTACTATACCGTATTGGTTTGCCCTTAACCAGAAAGGAGTTTCAGTAGATGAGGAGAGATAAGTCCCGATTTCTGCCGTATACCGATTCGGCTGTCGAATAGGCTGAGCTACTAGTTGAGAAAACCAACAAAAACTAGAAATAAATACTCCTATTTTTCCAATTGTGTACATCATCTACATGGATCGCCAGCTATAAAAGAGTATACCTCGTCTTCATCAATAATAGTTGTGGTCTTATCTGATGATTTCAGTCTGCTGCTTTCTATCCTGTTGGTATTTTTCCTTAACAAATTGGCGGATCTTATTAATGAACACATCCTCATCAAAGGCCTCTGCATGGTTGCGAATAAAGTTGGGATCAAAGCGGTGTTCTATCTGTTCAAACTTAATTACCGCATTGACCAAATCCTCAACGGTTTGCTGCTCAAAAAATAGAGCTGTAGCCTCGGCCGGGTTATCACTGACTGGAATCTGGGTTGTCAATACTCCCCCTTGCCCATATGCGATGACTGGCCTACCAGCAGCATTCGCTTCTAATGGCGTGATTCCATAATCTTCATACTGAGGAAAAATAAAAGCTCGGCACCCAGCATAAATTTCAGCCAGTTCTTCTTTTGAGAGACCACTCTTAAAGATAATATTATTGTTAGCCTTGGCTTTTATTTCATCCGCCTGAACACCCTTACCAATAATTACTAATGAATAGCCTAATTGGTTAAAAGCTTCAACCACTAAATCAATTCGCTTATAATATTCTAATCTGGATACGACCAAGAAGTATCTTTTCGGGCCATTATCTACATAAAAATTGGCTGTATTTACAGGCGGATAAATAACTTCAATTGACTTCTTTACCTTATAATAGCCTCTAACCTGATTAGCCATGCGTTCAGTATTACAAATAAAATAGTCAGTCCGCTGTGCAGCTTTGAAGTCTATCGATCTTAATTTAGCAATGACTAAATCAAATACTTTTCTTTTGATCGAACGGCTATTTACATACTGTGCATATGATTCAGGTTCCCATACTAGTCTAAACGCAGCATGAGAATAATTAATCACAATCGCTTTTTTTGAAACCTTAATATATTTACCACAATGTGTAGAAGATATCAACACTATATCATATTGTGTTACATCTAATTGATGCATAGCGATTATACCAAAAGGGAAATATAATCGCTTCATAATAGCGTCTGTTTTTGCAAAGCGCTGTAATTGACTAGTATGAATATCACACTGTTTAAATTCTGGGAATGTCAGCTCTGGTTGATAGCAAAGCGTATAAATGGGTGCCTTTGGAAAAGCTCTATGAAAACTAAGCGTTACCTGTTCGGCTCCCCCCCTGCACATCAGGCTATCATGAACTATTGCAATACGCATGTATTAGTACGCTTAATTAGTAGTCAATCCCACAAAAATAACTAAATTACCTTACTCATCCTACCTATAAAGTAATAAGGGACGTAAGGCTACCGGAGTTCGCCTTACGTCCCTTATTACTTTATCACTCTATAGTCTACTGCTTAATTACACGGGCAGACAGGGATTGATTTCCTATCCGTAATATACATATGTAAGCACCAGTAGATAAAAGGGAGCTATCCCAGTTATGGCGATGGGTCCCCGATTCCTTCACCTCTTTGACCAGTTCACTTATAGTATTACCCTTTGCATCTATTATAGCCAACACTACTTCACCTGAAGTAGGAATTGTATAGTCAATAACCGCATTTAGTCCAACCGGATTGGGAGCAATAGCTAGTCGTAAGCCCGCATTACTTTCTGTAGCGATAGGCTGAATAGTGGCACTGAGTATAGCCCCTTTTTCAGTACTAAAACCAGGGCTCAACGTTATTGAACGTCCTGCCCGATAAGATACAACAGCACCAGAAATCAATTTACTAGCCGTTTCTATACTGACCAGAGCTTTTTCATCCCTCACGGAGTAAGCAGGATAAACCACTCTAATCTGCCGTTCTGTTTCTATCTGCTGGGCTATGGCCTGAACGGAACATAGTCCCAAAATCAACAATAAAAGTGGGCGCATATCAGCGATGGTTTTGACGTTGTAGCTTATTCAATTGCTTCTCAATTTGGCTGGCTTTGCGCTTGAGGCTTTCGTTCTCCTTCTTCAACTGAATCATGTAGAGTGTAAGCTCTTCCACTTTTTCGAGCAACTTAGCGTCCATTTTCCCTACATCAACGCCGTTCTCAACAACTTCCTGCGCCGATGGAACTCCAGGCAAATGTTGATTTGCATTGATATAGCGTTCAACAGCTGCCAAGCTACGAAGCTTATATCCTGTGCCAAATACTTTGTCAGACCAATCGTCTGTAGATTTAATTGCCACTTTGACTTTTTCCGTCAGGATACCATCTTCAACGAATAATCGATAGCCAGCTGGCGTTCGCTGAATACCAGCCCCAATAACGACTCCTCCGGAATTCGTATTTTGGATATTTCCATTTGGCTGTAGATTCCAGTTCGAAGCAACACTAGAATCAGAAGCAGCTTGCCGGAAGGCACCTTTGCTCCCCCCTACCAGCGCTAAGACCACATCTCCGTCTGCATTAACGGTTAGGAATTGATTGGTGCTCAGGGTAGGCGTGGTTGCGCTTGTCAGGCTTGTCAGGCGCAGGCCAGAATTACCGGCTGTGCCATGGGTGATTTCAAGCCTATTTTGAGGGCTTGCTGTTCCGATACCTACACTCACCGAATTAGGCCCTGTACCCCCTAGAACAATTGCATTTGATACAGCAACTTGGGCCAAACTCCCGATTGCTACTGCATTATTTAAATTATTAGGGCCAGAAAGACCAGCCCCATATCCTAAAAATGTGTTATTGCTACCGGTTGTAATTTGTAAACCTGCGCCATATCCCAAAAACAAGTTATTTGAACCAGTTGTGTTATTGTAACCAGAATTCTTCCCTATCGATACATTGTAGCCCCCATCTTTAGCGCTGTAAGAAGAACCATCTCCAATAGCAACATTGAAACTTCCAGTCAGGTTATTGTAACCGGCGGATCCTCCTATAAATGTATTGAAAGTACCCTGAGTATTCTCAGAGCCTGCACCACGGCCTACAAACACATTATTAGTCCCTATAGTGTTTTTATATCCGCTGTTATAGCCAATAAATGTATTATATTCTCCAGACACATTAGAATAACCCGTACCATTCCCCAAAAATGTATTAAAGCTACCACCAGTATTAGCTGCTCCTGCTCCATTACCCATAAACATATTGAAGCCCCCTGATGTGTTATTTTGGCCTACATACGCTCCGAGAAACGTATTTCCTTGACCTGTTGTGTTCTTTTGCCCAGACTGAAATCCAACAAAAGTGTTTTGGAAACCAGATACGTTACTGGCTCCACTTTGAGCTCCAATAAATGTATTCCCTGCTCCTGTTGTATTTGCTGCCCCTGTTAAAGAGCCTAAAAAAACATTTAAAGAACCTGATGTATTAGCCCCTCCTGCATCCGAACCAATAAAAGTGTTATTAGAACCCTCATTATTTGCATAGCCAGTATTGCTACCAAAAAATGTGTTGTAGTTGCCGGTCGAGTTAGTATAACCAGCGTTTTGACCTCCAAAAGTATTGTTATACCCTACACCATTGCTAAAACCAGCAAAACTGCCTAAAAACGTATTGCCGTTGCCAGTAGTCGTATTAAAACCGGAACTATAACCAAAGAATGAGTTATTCTGACCCGATGAGTTCTTGTTCCCTGCTTGTGCTCCAACAAAAGCGTTTTGGGTACCAGCCATATTCATGCCCCCCGCCCCACGACCAATTATCAAATTTGATGCTCCAGACATATTTGCATTCCCAGCCCCAACGCCAACTAATGTATTATCGGAACCTGGTGTAGAAGAACTTGGCGTAGTGGCCACATAATTAGTTTGAGCAACGGCATTTGCGTAAGCAAGGCACAGTAAAGCTGCAAATTGTAGATTTCTATACATAACAATTGTTTTATTATGAAATTCTCTCCTAATAGGACTAATGTAAATCAAGCTGGCTTTCTATAATAGAGGAGCAATATTCACGCCAATGCAAAAAAAATCCAAAAAAACAAACAAAAAAAGAACTGCCTAATCAGTCATAAAAGTATAATATTACTTCTATATAATCACTAGATTTTTCTAAACCGCTATATAATAAGCAAAAACGCCACTGACCGGATTGATCCGGTCAGTGGCGTTTTTGCTTATAAACCGCTTATTATCCTCGCATAAACATTATTGATTGTATTTCCATCGTATACCCTGGAGGGGTCATTTGATATATTCACAGTGATACTAGAGGTGCTACCAGCATTAGCCGAAATCCTTGTTGCCGTAAACCCTATGGTCGACGAACTATTTGCCGCAATAATCTGGCCATTATTCATTTTGAGAGTAAGTTGCTGATTCGATGCATTGCCTATTACAGTCCATTTCGTATTATCAACAGCAACTGGATTATTCGATCCGCCACTGACATTAATACTTGTAAGTGCGTTGTTAAATGAGATAACATACCCAGTAGGTGCTGAGATTGTAATAGTGGCGTTGCCAGCAGAGGTGGGTTGGCTGTTCGTCTCAAAAATATTAACCAGAAAGTTTCTAGCATTGTCGGGGGAGGAGGCAAAGTTACTTTGAGGCAAATTAATTGTCGGAGACAAATCAGGACTTGTGTCCCGCATTAGAACAAGGGAAGTAAATGAACTTAGCGTAACCTGTCGAACATACAATTGCCCTCTAACATCTTTATAAATCCCTGCTAATGCGATTGTGGTATCTCTATTATTTGGATTATATAGTAACTTCAGAATAGTGTCAGGATTATCTCTTGTTATATTAGCTTCTTGTAAACTTACATTATCTATCCATACTGACTCACCGTCTTCCCTAGTTTGAAATATTAATATCGCATCTGCTTCATCCTTCGTTGCTGTAAAGGCTATTTCATAATGCATTCTAGCTGTGCCAACCGCAGCTCCCACTCGAATTGCTAATTCATCAGGACCAAACCGCTTTCTGATATAGGCCTGAATAGCCTTGCCATTAGCCGAGGCAACGGCATCAAATTGCAAGACGTAGTTGTGCCCATTAACAATAGAAAAAGCGCTATGAAAAACGATTACAAATGAACCAAAAAAGCCAGACGGTGGATCGAAATACACTTGCATACTTCCTCCATCCAGCTTATTGGTGTTGTCCCAAGCAACTTTCCCATTGTTATAATAAGGACTCTGCTGATACCATTCTGTCGCATCTGTGTTAAATGTGCTGTTGCCGATCCGATTGGGTTCATTCAGCGTATTTAAAGTAAACCCTTTATAAGTTACTGGACTCTCTACCGAATGTAGGTCTTTACCTGAAACTCCTTGCCAGTCTTTCAGGGTATATGGCGCATTGACATTGGGAAATGAAATGCCAATCTTCAATACATCATCAAAGGGCCGGGCATAATAATTACTATCTATATCTCCATATTGACCCAAATCATTTTGATCAGACTCATACCTGGCCACTGTAGCTGTTGTGCTTTTAGCTACAAGAACATTCTTCTTAAGAATGTTATTACGTGGACTACAGAGACCTGCACTTTTGGTCAGTACTAGTTGACTCTCTCTATTATCAAAACTGGTGTTTCCTCGAAGCGTAATATTACTAACCGAAATCAGAAAGATCCCGATCCCGTAACAATTATATACAGTATTATCGTTGACAATAATATTTTGGGAACACTGGTCTAAATAAATGCCGTTGCTTCCTGAATAAGGGTTGCTGGCAGCTGTAGGCGCACCCTCAGTTGCAGGCAAGGAATTGTAAATGATGTTCGACAAAATTTTTATATTGCCCATCGACTGCTGAACGCCATTCCACGTATATATACCTCCGACATCACTTTTTGTCATACCGAAATTGGAAATGATATTCTTCTGAATAGTAAGCCCAAAGGTCTGCGTAGAAAAAGAGATACCCGTATACCCAATACTGTCTAAACGATTACTTTCAACCAACAGATTAGTTGTACCACTGGCATCAAAACCACGATACTGACCATCACCACTCTTCCCACGTCCAGGCACGATACCAATACGCTTAATTATATTACCTCGGACTGTTATATTCGAGTAAGCCTGAAGGTTTATTCCGTTGTTATTAGCCAGATCAACCGTATTATTCAGAACATTTATATTGGAACCCGTACCATCAATTTCCATTCCGTTTTCTCCGGAATTTTTTATATCAACCCCTGTAATAGTTAAACTTGATACATTTGCCACATAAAAACTAAAGTTCAGAGACTGGGTCAATGTCAAGTTGCTAACACTTATATTCGATGAATTGATAACATTCATGCATTTCGAATATACCGTAGCGGTTATTGTTGACGAATTCGGATTAGTTGTGCTAAAGAGTCGAATCGTTTTTGTACTTGAATTAAAATACCATTCACCATTCTGATCAAGTGTGGATGGATGATTCTGAATAAAATATCCCCAACCATCCTGCAAATCATAAACTGAACTAGCATTGTCAATATTGAGTGTGTTGCCGCTTTGCTGAGTAAGAGAAGCTCGATTTAGTATCCAGAGGGTGGGTCTATAAACCACTTCTCCTCCGGTAAAGTCGGCAGGAAGCGTTTGCTGACTAACAAACTGATTTTTACTGGTATGTGATTGAATGGTCAGATACCCCTTATTAGAATCACTTAAATTTGGATACCTACCCAACGGCAATGCGTCTGTTCCTCGATACAGCCCTGTAATAGGGTTAGTACACGAACTACAGGTTGCCTGCCACAAATTTGTACCAACGCTGGTCCACCCTGTAATCGGTACACTACCAGCTATGATAGGTTTATCACCTGTTCCATAGGCATCGACACTAATTGGATTTGATGCACTACCTGATTGTTGAATCGTAAGCATACCACGAAACGTATCGCCACGCCTTAACAATACTTTAGTACCGGGCTGTAAAGTAAGTGCATTAATTTTGTCCAGAGTCCTAAATGGTGTACTGGTTGATCGTCCATCATTGGCATCGTTACCAGCAGTTGCTACATAATATGTAGTCTGGCTAAAAACGTCCGAAAGTGTACTTACCAAAGAAATTATAGTAAGTAGGTATAACTTGGCTGACATAAGGGGTATAATTTACTATCTTGAGTAAATTACAACCCAAACGATTCTAAATATGTTTTCATTAAGTGTACTAGTGAACCAGGTTAAAGACAGAGCCAATGATATTACATCCTCATGTAAAAAACATCTTAGCTTTTACTATCTTTATTTTTCTTATAATGAGAGGGTGCCTTCCTATCAATTCAACAAACCTACTGCATCTTTTTTCTTACCAAAACTATCACGAAAAGATGTAAACCTCTTTTCAAAAAGATGATATTGAAAATAAGCACCAACGATACTAATTGACCAAGTTAAAATAAAATTAACAATAGGATAATCCCTAAAAAAATGCCCTACTATTGTAATCACCAAGGGATGAGATAAGTAAAGGGAATATGATATCAAACTTATAGTGGTAATAACCTTTCCATAAAAACTATAATTACTTTTTATAGAATAAAAAAAAGGTATAAACATAGCAATAGCTAGACTATTAACAGAAAAAAATACCGTATTTAGAAATAAGCTCACAGAGCCTGTAGGAATGTCTTTTTGAGCATCATAATTATCTATAAAATCAAACTTCAATAGTATTAACATCGTTAATAACAGTATAGAAGCCATAATTGCCATTATATTTTTCCTCTTGTGCCACATTTCGCCTGAATAGAACTTGAACAATGCTGCTAAAACTCCAATCGCTATACTATCGAGCCGTAAAGGCATTACTTTTCTAAATCCTTCATCCCACGGCCAGTCGAAACGCTCTGCAACCCATAATCTGAATAAAAGAGGGATTAACATAAAGAAAATGATTGTTCTAAACAAAGATGTGTATTTATTGCCTGAAATAAATTGTATTAAAAACATTACAATAGGGAACAATAAATAAAACCACTCTTCTATACATAAACTCCAAGAAATACCAAAGAAACTTAAGTGAGGGAAAGTAGGAGTTACATTTTGCAAAAAGAATAGGAAAGGGAATGGGTTTATAGCTGGAGTAGACTCTAACTTTGGACTTATATAATACAACAACATATAAACACATAACATTAAATAATAGTTAGGTAATGTTCTGAACCAACGTCGGATAAGGAAAATTTTAATACTATCGAGACTAGTAACAGGATGCTGGTTATGTATCTTGATTAAAATTGTCCCTATCAGGAATCCGCTAAGGACAAAAAATATTTCTACACCCCATACTGCCCCGTAGATACCACTCGCATTAATAAAAACATTATCCCCCAATGGTCTTATTGTATGCGCTATCAGAACAAGAACTATGGCTATACATCTCAATAAATCTAAACCGAAAATTCTACTATTTACGACAGATTGTTCAGTCTCTGACTTCATATACTATTATTTTATACGCTTTAGTGGCTAAAGTTACCGCTATCAGGTAAAAGTAAGCTCTGGAGGATTCTGATAAAAGAAATAAGGGTATTTACTTATTCTTTTACTTCTATTCTTTTAATAAATTGTTGATGTGTTTCATAGTTAATACTAGATCTGAAAATGAAATAGGTAGATGCTAACAGGGCGGCATTAGCCTATTTTTTTTATTGATAAGACCTAGCTTATGACATAATTGCTCGACGGTTATCGCATGGAATTTACCGAGAAAGTCCCGACTGGTCTTGCACCATTTGGTGAGTCAGTTTTGGATAGAGGTTAAAATTTGTTATACTTTCCATAGTTGATATAGTGTGATGACTCCTTGCTTTGAAAACTGATTGTTCGGCTGAACAGCTATAATTTTGCCATTCGTTTCAATTCACTGATCGTTTCAGAACTATCGCAAAGTTCGGATAGTTTTTCGCTCAGGCTTCTTAAATAGCGTTCGGTAATTAGCCCCTTTTCGGCTAATTCTATATCCTGTAATAAGCTATCGATTTTAAAGAAGTCGCCATCTTCCATAATCGTCCGTTTATTGTGAGTGGCATGAGCACAATAATCCTCATCACCTTTGTATTTTATATATATCCTCATCTTCTCAAGGCTAATCATAAATTGCTCTCTTTTAAGACTGTCAAGCCACCTGACGATACTCGACCGGTATTATAAACTCCAAGGACTGATGGGGTCGCTCCGTGTTGTATTGCATTAACCAAGTATCTACCGTTTGACGCCCTTGCGATAATTGCTGAATGCCAACGATTAAGCACTTATCGTCGAAAGGTCCCATTGAAACGTTCATTATAGTGTTCTGAACGGTCCACCATTGCGGTCAAGAATATAATTCCTTTCGACCGCACAGTTCGCTCGGCGGACGAACGCCAAATGAGGCCGGGATGGACATCGAAAGAAGAACAAACGAACGTCCGCCCCTCAATATTTGAGCATTCCAGTGTTTGGGAGAGCCTTAAACTAACAACTCCATTATCCTATTGGTTGGTAGAAATTTAGGGTTGCAATGTAAAAAGCATGTTCATTATATTTTTGGCAACCTATCGATTATACGGACTAAATTTTCAGCGGATTGTCTCCAACTATATTTCAACACTTGCTTATAACCTTTTTCTCTTAGTTCTACCTGCAAACGCAAATTCGTAGCTATCTCAACTAATCCTTTTCTGATGCTATCGATGTCATAAGGATCAACGTACAGACTGGCATCACCACAAACCTCGGGCATGCTGGTCGTATTGGATACCAGCGTAGGACAGCCACATGCCATTGCTTCAAGAGGGGGGATACCAAAGCCTTCAAAATAAGATGGGTAAGCAAACAGCATGGCATGATGGTACAGGTTAACTAACTCAACATCATCGACATAACCCGTAAAAATAATGGACTCATCGCCTTCGATAAGGCTCTTAAGTTGCGAATCGGCAAACACTTTATGTTGTTGCCCAACAATGACCAGTTTCGTATCCGTTAACCCAGAGGCCCGAAACGCTTTGACCAGTCCGATAAAGTTCTTACGAGGATCAATGGAAGAAACCCCTAGTATATAACGACCATACTTGTTGGGCCTTCTAACATTAGAGATATCAAAAAAAATGGGAGCAACTTGTTGATATAAAACCTCGATCGAGGATTTGGGAATATCTAGTGTGTAGCTTATATCCTGTCGTGAATAGTTGCTAACCGTTAAAACCTGCTTTGATTTCTTAATTATATAAGGAATAAATAATTGATAAGTAGTAGCAAACTTCTTAGAATACCATTCTGGGTGGTGCATAAAAGATATGTCATGAACCACTACTATGTTGTTCTTTAAAATGACAGGCGCAGTATTGCACAAATTGACTAATAAATGATTCCTTCTTTGCTTAAGCAATAAAGGTAGCTCAATCTGTTCCCATAAATGCCCCGTATAGGTACCAATAGTTTCAACCTCTAATAAAGATGCGACTTCCCGGTGTATTACATTCCTAGGAGCAATAAAACGGATAGAAATATCTATTGCTTTCAATGCTTTTGACAACTCAATGGCAAATCGTTGAACTCCTGTAATAGGTTGAGTTAAGAAGCGAGCATTAATTAGTACGTTGTCTGTCAAGTTACCACAAGAGTTATGAGCTTTTCTTTACTGCCTTTTCAATTATATCAGCAAATTGCCTGGACACATCTTGATTTATAAAATACTGTACCCGGCTATAGCCACGCGTCACCATCTGCTCACGTAAAACAACGTCAGAAATAGCGCGAATCAACCCTTTTCTGATGCTATCGATGTCATAAGGATCAACGTACAGACTGGCATCACCACAAACCTCGGGCATGCTGGTCGTATTGGATACCAGCGTAGGACAGCCACATGCCATTGCTTCAAGAGGGGGGATACCAAAGCCTTCAAAATAAGATGGGTAAGCAAACAGCATGGCATGATGGTACAGGTTAACTAACTCAACATCATCGACATAACCCGTAAAAATAATGGACTCATCGCCTTCGATAAGGCTCTTAAGTTGCGAATCGGCAAACACTTTATGTTGTTGCCCAACAATGACCAGTTTCGTATCCGTTAACCCAGAGGCCCGAAACGCTTTGACCAGTCCGATAAAGTTCTTACGAGGATCAATGGAAGAAACCCCTAGTATATAACGACCATACTTGTTGGGGTAATCCTTGCGAGGAGCAGCCAAAAATTTCTCTGCAACTGTAGGATAGATTAAATCTATATTGTCAGCAGATATACCAAATGTTTTAACTATATCCTGTTTTGAATACTCACTAATTGTAATTATATGCAAAGCACGTCTCGCTACCAACGGAACAATGGTATTAAAAATAAACGAAAAAGTCTTCGAATACCAATTGCGATTGTGAAAAAAAGCTAGATCTAAAACCGCTACTATATTTTTCGAGTATATGACAGGCGCTTCATTACCAAGACTTATTAACAAAGGAAAGCCCTGTTTAGACAAATATATAGGTAACTCTACTTGCTCCCAAAATAATCCATTCTGGGAATACCCAATAATAACAACGTTCAGTTCTTTAGCTACTTCATGATGAATAATTCGATTAGGACACACAAAAATAACATCAGGAAAGTTTTTTTTTATTTCAAAACACAATCCTATTGCAAACCTCTGTGTCCCTGTTAATTGCTGAGTTAAGAACCTCGCATTTACTACTATATTTGCTGCCATAGACAATCAATTCTTACGCTTGTTTAACTGATTCATAACTACCTCATAACTTAAATATATACTTTTTCCAAATAGAAAACTAATTATAATTAATATAGTAACTTATACCACCAAACATTACCAATCGTCAAAGCATAATGACAGCTATCAATTGAATAAAACTTTACTGCATCCTAGCTATACCATATTTTCAACCGATAGCACATTTGTTTAACAGCTAAAAATTTCGTAAGCTTTTACGTCATGTCCAAAAGTTAAAAATAAGTAAACACCTAAGCTTAGCTATCGACATATCAGCAACTTTCGAACACCTTAAATCCTGAAGAAATATAATAAGTCTTTTAGAAAAAAAAAGATTTGATAAAACGTAACAAAGAATTTAACATTGGTCAATATTTTAACTCTGTTGCCAAAACTAAAAATTTTAACTAGATTGATTTCAACAACATTGTCTCTCTGTAATCAATGTTTTGACTTAAGCGACCATATGGCACATATTTATACCACTACAAATATACACGGTAAGTTTGTAATGGTATAATAAATTGATTCATTGAGTCCACTCTATCCACAAACTGATGAGGTCATTCACCAATCAAATCACTCATTCTTAGCTTATTGTAAGCTATACCTAATAATAACCATAGAGCAGGATAAGCGTATTCTGCCACACTGACCATCATTATAATGTAAGTCGTAATTAATGCGATTTTAATACCTAAGTCATGTTCTTGAAGCTTTAGTATCGGGTAAACAAATAAAAATGTAAATACTGCAAACCCTACAATCCCTCCATTGACTAACAATGTAGATAACCAGTCCGTAGATCGAACAACGCCAAAGCCGAGGCCAAAAATTTTTACAGGAAATGGCAAAGACCAGAAGTATTGAAAATGATAATAGAAGTTTTCACCTCGTTCAACACCTGATTGATTCTCCTGATTAAGCTTGTCCACTACAGCTTCTTTAATAAAGAATTCGATAACTTCATCCGGAATTACGACAAAGGCAATTAAAGCTATTACCAAGATCACAATGATGGCTTTAATTCGTTGATTTGTTAGTAGTAAATGGCTAATTCCCCATATAGCTAGCCCCATCACAAATGAGCCTGAAAGAGTTAGAGCTAATGAAATCAACAAAACCGTTGCTAACCTATATACCTTACGATAAACAAAATATATACAAAACGGCAATATCGAAAATACAAACATTGAGGCTTCCCCAGTTGCACTGACAAAGCGACTTACACGAATACCAGCTACTGCTATCGTTTGGAATTGTGCAGGGTTCAAATCATCATTACCAAAGATACGGTTAGAGATAAAATCTCCATCTTTACCAAATACCAAATAAAAAATCCATTTATAAAAACCGAAAGCGATAAATATATACAGTGCTAATATTAAATGCTTATCATGGCTATCTGTATAATAAGTCCATACAAAAATGAATATTAAAAACGAGGCAATTAAATAAAGTGATTGCGTAAACAAACTGTTACGTAAAATCATACTTAACTCGTTACTTACAAAAACTAAACCACTTTTTGAAGGTAGATTTGTAAAAAAAATCAGTACAAATTGCGAGAGAACTGTTAGAGTCCCGTATATGACAAAAAAAAAGATAAGTCTCTGAATAAATAACTTACCTTTATCCCCATATCCGAATAAAGGGACCAAAAAGCTAGTAAATGCTAGCAAAAAAGCTGGGGTAGTCCCTTTTACAACGTTCGTTACAACAAAAGACGTTACGAAAAAGCAGTAAAGCCATACGTTTAAATAACTGGCTCCGTCCAGATGATATTTTTTCTCTAACACTAGTATTATCGTGACTAACTATGAGTAATTATTTATTCCTACTGACTTCAAAAACTCAAAGAAGTTATCTCAGACATATTGTTTACCATCCTACACTCCTTTGATCAAGGACTTTATTTTTGCAGCTGTTTTATCTGATAGTTTTACATTTTTTATAATAGGGGCCATGCAATAAGCACCTAAAAAAAGTAGACGCTCCTTAAATCTCAGTATATTAAAATACCGCCATTTATCTGAGAAGCTATATAATTTACGCAGTTCAAACCAAAAAAGTGCATGTTGTAATACCATGTACTTTTGCCCTGTAAAATAGCTTCGGTAAAACGCATTGCGCCGTTGAGTAGAGTCCTTAATTAAATAGAATGTGTTACAGGTCGCAACCATCACTCGTAAGTACGAATGGTGATAGCCTGCATGGCCTTCAGCTGATACAATTTTGTTTCGTGATACATAAATTGGATGACCTTCTTCGTATAACTTCACGTAGTAGGTCATCACAGGCAACAGATTCACAATGTTTGTGTACGATATTCTGATCTGCTCCTGTAGTAAATCCGTTTTAAAAATACTACCTGGGACAAAAGTCGGGACACTGAAATAAGGAAAATCTCGTTTTAATAAATTAGCAGGTGTGTCGTGCATACCTCCTTCCGGCCAAGTGAAACCGGCAGCCCAACCAACCATTATTGCGGCTACTTCGTCCTTGGCTAATTCATCCAAGACGTCATCACAAACTGAAAAGTCAAAATTATCATCATCACATAAAATCCAAGTATAAAGCCCATTACTTAATTCGGCAGCTCGGAGTACATTCGCATCACCACCAATATTTATTTTATTTTTAATGTAGTAAAGGCCAGGGAATTTATTCGCATAACGCTGATAAATTTCATACGTATTGTCATCAGAACAATTATCTAAAATTGTAATTGAAAACTGTACAAAAGGACACCCTATTAATTGCCGTAATGTATTATTGAGATGAGCAGAACGATTATAAGTTATAATGAATATTTCTAACAGATCTCTACTTGCAGATTGCATGCGACGTTGTCATTTCTTGGGTAAAAATTAACCTGTTAACTATCAGGCTCGACGAATGGATATCTACTCGCCGAGCCTGATAGTTGCAATTATCCCTTGATATAATCCCCTAAAATTTCTGCAATATAATTATAATGATTTTCGCTAAGGCCAGGCCATACACCTAACCAAAATGAATTGTTCATAATTATATCCGTATTTTTCAAATCACCAACAATGCGATGTTCAATACCTTTATATGCCGGTTGACGGATTAAATTACCTGCAAATAATAAACGAGTTCCTATTTTATTATCTTCTAGATATTTTATCAAATCGCTTCGCTCAATCCTAGCTTCTTTCCGAATAGTCAGCATGAAACCAAACCAGCTCGGCTCGCTTTTAGGAGTAGCTTCAGGCAGGATAAAATACTCTTCAAAGGGTTTAAGCGCATTATATAGCAACTTGTGATTTTCTCTTCTTTTTTCAACAAATGTATCTGCTTTCTGTAGTTGGCTTAATCCTATGGCAGCCTGCATATCAGTAACTTTAAGATTAAACCCAATATGTGAATAGGTATATTTATGGTCATAACCATAGGGTAAATCGCCTAATTGCCATTCAAATCGCTTGCGGCATGTATTGTCTTTACCTGTTTCGCAATAACAGTCCCGCCCCCAATCCCGAAAACTCTCAACAATCATTTTGAGCCTTGGATTATTTATCAGCACTGCCCCTCCTTCACCCATAGTAATATGGTGAGCAGGATAGAAGGAAACAGTTGCCAAATCGCCAAATGTACCTGTTTTCCGGCCCTGATAAGTCGCCCCTAACGAATCACAATCATCTTCAATAACCCACAAGTTATATTTTTTTGCGACCGCCATAACCGTTTCCAAGTCAAATGGATTACCAAGCGAATGGGCAATCATGATCGCTTTTGTCTTTGGAGTTACAGCAGCTTCAATCAATTCAGACTTAACATTGTACGTTGGTATATCAACATCAATAAATACAGGAATGGCTCCATATTGAATCATGGGATTCACTGTTGTTGGAAAGCCTGCGGCAACTGTTATCACTTCATCACCTGGCTTTATCTGTCGCTCTTTTAAAGAGGCAGAAGTCAATGCATAAAATGCACATAGATTAGCCGATGATCCTGAGTTTACCAATACAGAAGATTTAGCACCAAAATATTTGGCAAATTCATATTCAAATTTCTTACCATATCGCCCTGTTGTTAACCAGCCATCCATTATAGCATCAATACCATATAAAAGATCATTGGTATCTAATACTTTCCCTGTTACTGGAATGTAGTCTACGCCTGGAACAATCGGTTTACCAGTCTTTTCTTTTAATGACTGGGTAAGTTGTTCTTCTAATAATGCGTCAATGTTTTTTAGTTTTTGCTTCGTAGATTCCATCAATTGACATAGTTAAAACCACTACACTTTTAAAGGCCTTCTATTAAACGAGCTCGATACAAACTCTATCTAAAAGCCCTATTTTTTCATTATAACTACATTTTTATTATCGATTACTTATAAGTCTCATCATGTAAGATACTTTCATACCATTCAATAGTTTTAATTAATGAGCTATTAATATCAATACGTTGGGCTACGTTCAAATCATTTTCGATTGCTTTTGTGCTTGGCACTGAGGATTGTATAGCTGAAGACTTACCACTTGAAGCCTTTTCTACTATATCAATATTCCTATGAAAGCTTGTTTTTATTTTTTGCGCCAATTCATACAGAGATATACCATATGGGCTTCCAATATTGTAAACCTTACCAGAATGTGGGGACGCTAATACACTGAGTATCCAATAAGCCATATCACTTCCATATAAATAACTTCTGGTAGTATTCCTATTTCCTAAAATTCTAATTGCCCCCCCCAAAATACTATCTCTAATAAAGTTATTTAGGGCCCATGGTTTTTCTAAACCTTGATATGGTCCCATAAAAGCAAAAGGCCTGACAATATCAATAGGTAGCTGTTGTTGATTTCGATATACAGCACAAACTGTTTCGGTAATACGTTTTGCTTCCGCGTATGCTGCACCAACGGAGTTACAATTCAGAGAACCAGGTTGATGCTCTTCGATAGCAACGTTTGCGTTCAACTGGCCATATATGTAGTTTGAACTTACGCAGACAACTTTTTTTAAGGCAGGCAGACGTAAGCTAGCTTCTAATAACGCTGTCGTTCCTTTATAGGCGACATCAATAGTTTTCAATGGCTGCGATGCATGTTCCCGATTATCTGGCGTACCGGCTGCGTGTATTATCCAGCCTATCTGTTCTGGCAGAATTGCTACATTCCGTATATCCTCCTCGATTAAGTTAATAAATCCTTGCTTTGCCAGATGAGGAGCTTTTGTTTCAAACTCTTTACTATCGCGGGAAAGCAAGAATAAAGTTGTATTGAAACCATGTTCTTCATTTAGAAAAGCAATCATTTCGGCTATCCATGTTCCCATAAAACCAGTACCGCCTGTTACCAGGATAGCTTGATTTCGTAAACTGGCGAGATTTGCCTGAAACCCATCGCTGGATACTCTACAATCTGATCGTATAGCCTCTACTAATAACGGATTCATTTCTTCTTGTTTTTAACAAGTTCTAAGACAACTTCAACAATTATGTCTTCCTGACCAGCTACTACTTTTCGTTCCCCCAAAGCAAAATAAACATCCCTTGAGTCAACATTATATTCATTTGCAATCCGTGAAACATGCTTCGAGAATCCCGAGAAGACGCCCGTCAACCCGCTCACAATATTGTCTGATTTGATTATAGGGACAACAGGGATGATATCCTTTTCGGCAATGTCTGTTGCATCCAGGATGTTATACAGATCAATATTCGTTTGATAGCCAAGACGGTCCAATACAGCAACCAAAACTTCCACCTGTGCATTCCCTGCTCCAGCGCCAAATCCACGAGCCGAGCCATCCAGTATAGTTGCCCCGGCCTCTATGGCAGCTACAGAGTTGGCAATTGCCATACCAAGATTATTATGTGCATGAAACCCAATTGGTATAGATAGGCTTTCTATCAGGGCACTTATACGTTCTTCGACATCTGAAGGCAAATAAGCCCCGGCTGAATCCATTATGATTATACCTTCAGCCCCATATAATTCCATTTTCTGCGCTTCTTCGACTAAAAGGTCTACAGATGCCATATGACTCATCATCAGTACGCCATAGGCTTCTTTACCTTTTTCACGTACGTAGCCTAAATGTCGTTGAGTAATGTCGGCCTCCGTACAATGAGATGCCACTCTCACAACATCAACACCTATATCAATCGCTCGTTTTAAATCCCTATTGATTGTTGCAAAACCAGGAATGACATGAATACCAAGCTTACTTGTCGTTAAGTTTTCCCTGGCCGTAGTCAGCAATGTTTTGTCATCTTCTGCACTAATACCAACTTGCATTGATGAGGCTCCTAGCCCATTGCCATGCCCTACTTCAACGATTGGAATAAGGGCACGATCTGCGGCTGCTGCGTAAATAGCAATCTGTTCAGCTTTTAGTTGGTGCCCAACCGCATGGTTACCATCCCGTAGCGTTGTATCGCTAATAATTATGTTTTTAACCATTCTGCCAGTTAATTAAAGATTCACTTTGCTCCAGTTTTTTCGCATACTCTTCAGCAACGGCGATACCTGCACAATTAATGATATCTAAATTACCAGCATATTTTGGTAAGTAGTCTCCTAAACCCTGCACTTTTACCATTATTATAATCCGCCCGTTCTCATAAACAGGTGGCACTAAGAGTTTATAGCCAGGAACGTATGAATTGATAGCCTGAATTACAGCGTCTATTCTTTCAGTAAGCGCTTCCATATTTGGCTTTTTAACCTTCGCGAATATAGTAGTCTGCATATCTATACAAGGCTGAGCAGGGTTTAGATTCAAAATAGCTTTCGCCTTGTGTGCCTTCGAAAAGAGCTTAATACCCTCCTCTGTTGTATCAATGTACTCATCTAGATTGATTCGGGTCGCGGGGCCAGCGCTTCTGGAGGCTATACTTGACACCACCTCTATGTATTCAATATCCTCATGAGTTTGACCAATAAGATGCGCAATTGGGATAGAGGCCTGCCCACCACACGTAACCATATTTACATTCTGACACTCCACCGACTCTTTCAGGTTGACTGCAGGAATACAAAGCTCTCCTAATTTGGCAGGTGTCATATCGACAACAATTTTGCCTAATTTCTCAAGTATTGGCCAATGTACCTGAGCATCTTTTGCCGATGTGGCGTCAAATACGAGATCACAGCAATCAGGGTTCTTGACAATGGCATGAATACTCTGGTCGGATACTGGAACGCCCATGCCTACAGCCACTTTCATACCAGGTGAGGCTAGATTCCGGCCGATAAATAGTGTACATTCTAACACAGCCGACCGTTGGATCTTAATCAATAGATCAGTTCCTATATTACCAGTGCCTAATATGGCAACTCTTAACTTCTTCATTTAATTTGGAATATCAGACTTGAATCATCTCGGACTTTGGATGCACACCAATTAGCATAGCCTCAGATAATTCACTACGATTAAGAAAAGGAGAGAGATCCTCCAATGGGGGAGACACCAAAGATCCATCTTTTTGTACGGCTAGTGAAAGCTTAGGCACGAAAAGTTGATGTGGGTGCATAAAAACTTCACATATTAAGGGGCCATCATAGGCTTGTACTTCTGGAATTATTGTCTCGAAATCAATCCAGGTTCTAATTTGATAACTGGGTATATTGAAGGCTTTCGCTACTGCACTAAAGTCAGGGCAGGTAACTCCGGAAGCCTTATCAGTACCCGTATTTCGACCATCGAACAGTGCCTTTTGGGTATGTTTGATCATCAAGTAGCCATCGTTATTAAAAATAAATAATTTTATAGGTAACTGATGATGGACCATTGTTTGCAATTCCTGAAGATTGAGCATCATTCCCCCGTCACAGTTCAGACACATAACCTCTCCTTTATTGGTAGCAAACGATGCCCCTATAGCTCCTGGTAGCCCATAGCCCATTTCACCTAATCCGGTGGATGTCATCAAACGCTGCCCTTTTCTCATTCGTAACACCTGATGGCCACTTAAAAGTGCAGTTCCCATATCAGTAACAATGATTTGATCCTCCTTAAGGTGTGAGTTAAGCTTTTCCATAAACCGGTATGAGTTCATGAAGCCATCTTCATCAGGGTGATCCGTGTCAGTAACCCATGGATACTGTTGTCGATATTGATTGCATCGATCAGTCCACGCTGCCAGGTGAGGATTTTGAAATGAGGTTGATTGTTGCATCAATTCGGTCAAAAAGTCTTTTGCATCTGCCTTGATGGGGAATTGAATACGCTGCTTGTATTTTGCCAGTTCATGCTCATCGATATCCACTACAGCAATTTCGGCGTCACGAGCAAATTCTTGTATGTCATACCCAACTTGAGGAATGGCAAGTCTTGTACCCACACATAACAGAAAATCACAGTTTTGTAATATAAAGTTTGCACAGCGCTGGCCATAGACGCCAGCTCGCCCAAATACAAGCGGATGATAGGAATCAATCAGGTCAATTCCTGCCCAGGACACTAACGCAGGAATCGGCATCTGATCAAGTAAAGGCTCAATAAGTTGATCAGCATCTGCCAGCCGGATTCCGTGCCCCAGCCAGATAAGCGGACGTTTGGCCTTTTGAAGGGCTAGTACTACTTTTCCGGTTTGGCCTGCTATAGAATCTTTATTTGGACTGACTTTGTCTTCCACATAAACCTCAGACTTAGATTCATCTGGTATTAAAGTTTGCGATTGGATATTCATAGGAATATCCAACCAACAGGGACCTGGTCGACCTTTCTGAGCTATGGAATAAGCCTTTTCCAATTCAAACTCGACATCGGCTGCCTCGGTTACTCTTTTAGAGTATTTGGTCACTTCTTTAACCATCTGAGTGCTGTCATAGCCCTGAACTCCCCACATTCGTAGCTCCCGATCTGTCTGCAAATACTTTGAGTTTTCATTTCCCGAAATAATAAGGCCAGGAATCGAATCAGCCCAGGCACTAACAACCCCGGTAACCCCATTGCTAGAACCGGCGCCTGTCGTCAGGATAGCGGCTGTAATTATACCACTCGTACGGTAATAGGTTTGCATAGCCATACAGGCAGCCTGTTCATGATGAACGCATATTATCTCCGTAAAACCTCTTCTATATATGGCATCGAATAGGTGCGCATTGCCAGCTCCGATAATTCCAAATACGTACCTGATGTTTTTCTTCACTAAAAACTCAGCAATCAAATCACTTACCTTCATGTTATTTAAATAAATAAGCATATAAAATATGCTTGGATTTAAGATACGTCTGTGTTATTACTAGGTTAAAGCTCGTCTGTCCAGCTTTTCATAAAACGCCAAGGTTTTACGAATTGAATTTTTAAGACCAAAATAGGCAACTAGTCCCAAATCGTTTCTAATACGTTCAGTTGAGGGAACGTACCTATTTATAGAAACGTTGGCATCTGACTTCTTTATTACGTTTACGGATATATCTTTATCCGAAAGTTCAGCAACTGCGGTTGCTATTTCAAGAAGGGAAAAGTCCTCTTCAGATCCTACGTTATATGGATAGGTTGACTTACCCTTGATGAGAATCTTCCATAACCAAATAACTAAATCCGTTGGATACATGTAAGATCTACGAGGTGTACCATCGCTGGTGATAGTAATATCTTGCCCTTTAATCACATTATCAATAAAATTACCTATTGCATAATGTTTGTTCAAAGGCAAATATGGCCCTACAAAAGCAAAACAACGTGCTATTTTGACAGGGATCCCATGCTTACTATTGTAAACAGACCCTAAGAACTCGGCAATTCTCTTTCCTTCAGCATATGATGAAGAAAGTAAGACATTGGGCGCACTGTTGTAGTTTTCATTTATGTGCGATATATGACTAGGCTGGGGGCCATACACCGCTCCAGAACTAATTATTAGAATGGATTTGACGTTCTTTTGTACTGATAAATCGAGAACCCGTCTAGTGCCATTTACGATAGTATCGAATGTAAGCAGCGGCTTTCCATAAATTATCCGATCATCAGCATCGACAGCTGCGTGTATGATGTAATCGATCCCAATTTCTGGAAAGTCAAAATTAACGACATCCCCCTCCCACAAAGTTATTTCCGAAGCATAAATCAACTCAGGAAATCTATCCAGAAGAGCGTTTTTATCCCTCGTTAGAAGAATCACCTTAGCTTCCAGTTTCAGTCTTCTATTAGCTTTTAGGAAGCTGTTTACTAGCCAAATACCAAAAAATCCGGTGCCTCCAGTTATAAATATACACTGCCTTCTCAATGACTCCCAAATATCAAGAGTACTATCCACTATTTGTTCTAAATCCTCATCTATAAGTTCCATATTATTCACACTTACGAATAAAAGTATTTACCAATTGGGATTTAGAACTGACCAAAGCCTACAGCCGTTTAGGATTCCGAGCATGTGTACAAACTATAATCAACACTCAACCCGAGTCCTGCCACTCTCGAACAGACTTTCTACTTATCTGTTGAGATACTGAATCAATCAAAGTTAGTTATGCCCTATGAATCTCACTACAATCTACCAGATATACTTAGAAGTTTCAATTTATGCCTATACATCTGTCTTACATTGGTTGGCTTTACCATCTTGTTCCGGAAATCCGATCGAATTAGCGCATTTACTATAATGGAATACTAGCCGAAAATCACTTGCCACATACCATATACAACCAACTATTTTGTTTATGTGTACCGACAAACCATCGACCAACTCTATATCAGCTACACTACCCATTTCCGCTGGCAAGCCGCAACGATTTACTCTTTGCAGCAACTTTATCTACTAACCCTCTACTACCTTCTAAGTTCAACCTTCTACATCTTCCGGATTGATGATATGATTGGGGCTAAAAGAAATCTGTTTGAAAACGAATATTCTACAAGCTTGACACTGGGTTTATATTCGTTCATACTGTACCCAGCAAGAATGCAAAGCTAATTGGCCTATTGCATCACTACCGTAGGGCTCTGCAATAGTGTTTACATATCACGGATACCTTTCCTGATAGATTCTGATCAGTACTCAGCACTTTAACAAATAGAAGTTAGTGCCATGCTTTTTTCTTGGTAACAAAAACATAATACCCCCCAATCCGCCCAAAATGACAGTTAATATTGTATAACCAACTACCATGCCCATCACGCCAAAATATCGACCCAGAGTGAGAGTTGAGATAACACAAAATATCCCATTCAATACCGAAATCAACAAAAAGGGCTCTTCCTTATGGCATCGAAGATAAGCTGCCCAGGAAAAGACGAACTGATTGACGAACACGGTAAGACATAGTAAAACAGTAGGTACTATTGGTAAAAACCGGCTTCTTACCGGTAAGTACACTTCTTCTAACACCAACAATATTCCTATAAAGACCAGTAGTAATGAACCATTTATTATGGTTAGTTGGCGTACTGTTTTGTTGAAAATTATATCTAAATCGCTAAATTTTTTCTGAGCTATCAATGATGAAAACAAAGTAATTTTTGTATTGATCCAACTCATAGAAATCGCGGAGACTCCATTTAAAGCAGCTAGAGTCATACCCATTTGCCCAGCAACTATAGGGCCTTGCGTTGCAAAAAGGACAGGGTTAAAAAGTTGAAAAATTAAATAGCCACTTACCCAACTTAATGCAATTTTATAGTGATATGGAAATATTTCTTTTCGGTATGATACTTTCCAACGATCTCTATGCCCGAAAATATTTATCAATAACAATTTTTTAGAAGAAAAAAATAAGTTCCCTGCCAGCAAACAGAATGCTAATAAACTAGCTATTCCCTGTGCATAAAGACCGCCTTTAGCCGTCAGAACAAAAACTAAAATTAATAAAGTAAGGAGTTGCTGTTGCATGCGTAGTTGAGCAACCTCTTTCACTTGTCCCAACCCTTCCAGAAAAGCAAGAATGGGGTTTATCAGTAACATCAACGATGTTGATAAACAGACAATTACCCAAGGAAATTGCCAATTTACATTTAAAGAAACTAGCTTATAATTAGAAAAAAACAAGAATCCGCCAATTAATAACGCAAAGAATAGGATGGCAGTCAGTATGCCAAAGACTTTAAGGCATAATATCAATATAGAGGCAAGTCTCGATAATTTTTCAGGAGGACCAGTCACTTCAGATGTAGTTACCCACTGTATATGTACAGCTTCATGGGCTACATATTGTGTAATTATTGATGTAAGCCCTAATTCAAAAAAAACTTGGATTGCCAGGATACTACTAAATGTGTAGTAGTATCCCTGCTCTTCCTTGGTTAGGAAAAACGATATTAGTCCTATTATAATGAGCGCCCCACTCGCCTGCAAAATTTTGGCGAGTATGGTATAGAAAATAGACAAATCTATACCCAATAATCCTCTAAAAGTTACTACTAAATCTTTCAAAATAAAAAAATAAAAATTGAAAGTATTTATATTTTAATTCAAAGGGTCTATCATACAATCAAGTTCATTTATGCAAAGTTTCTTTTTCTACTTCATAGCTACATCAGAATATGAACAAGGCATCAACAGCTTTCTCATAGAAACTGTACCAATTTTATGACTGCATGTATTCCTCAATCTGTCTTTTTGTGAGCTCTTGTATGCCTTCTCTACTCTCCAAATAACATTTAAACCAATCTAACGTCATTTGGATACCTATTTGAGAATTTAATTTGGGTTTCCACTTTAACTCATTCACCGTTTTGCTGATATCGAGCTTAAGTAAGCCTGCTTCGTGGGGCTGTGCCTCATTATGAACCAAAGCATATTGGCCCGTTCCCCAAACCTGAATAGCCGTTTCAACTAATTCCTGGACTGTCAGAGCATCCTCCATGAAAGGACCGAAATTCCAAGACTCACTAAATTTCACAGGATTTAAGGCCATTTGTGCACCTAGTACTAAGTAGCCATGGACTGGTTCAAGAACATGCTGCCATGGACGTATTGCTTTAGGATTTCTAACTGGAATAGGGACATTTGCCTGTAATGATCGCACAATATCAGGGATGATGCGGTCTTTTGACCAGTCGCCACCTCCAATAACATTACCGGCTCGTGCTGAAGCAATGGATTTAGTATGCTCGTTGTACTGTTCCAGATTAAAGAACGAATTCCGGTACGACGAAATAACGAGTTCCGCAGTTGCTTTACTCGCGCTATAAGGGTCATATCCTCCTAACCGGTCTGACTCTCGATAAGGGTAATGCCATTCCTTGTTTTCATAAACCTTATCCGTTGTTATCAAGATAATCGCACAAGGTTTATGTAAATAACGAACAGCATCCAGAATATACATTGTCCCCAACATATTTACTTCAAACGTTTCCGTAGGTATATCGTAAGAACGTCTGACCAATGGTTGAGCGGCTAAATGAAAAATGAAGTCAGGTTGAAACTCTAAAATTTCAGTTCTTAATTTATCTTGATCACGTATATCAGCTATAATTGACTGACATAAATGATCACCATGTATTTCATTGTAAAGACTTGTTTCTTCAGCTTTTAATGAATACCCTTTCACTTCGGCACCCAGCATTTGCAACCAACATAACATCCAGGAGCCTTTGAATCCTGTATGGCCTGTTAAAAACACTTTCTTGTTTCGATAACAAGTTTCATATTCATTCCTGATCACCATACTTTCCATGCAGCCTGATTAGTATTCCATAACTCTTCTAACTCTATCTTATCTCTCATAGCATCCATAGCTTTCCAGAAACCATAGTGCTTGTAGGCTGCTAACTGATTTTGTTGAGCAATATCAATTAATGGCTTCTTCTCCCATTGAATTGTACGCATATCTTCTTGCAAAAACTGAAAAATACCCTTGCTTAACACGAAAAAACCGCCATTAATCCAGGTACCATCTCCTTGAGGCTTTTCTTGAAAATGATGAACTATACCTTGTTCGTCTGTTTGAATATTACCGTATCTTCCTGGAAGTTGTATCGATGTTAGGGTAGCTAATTTCCCATGCGCTTCATGAAAGTTGGCTAACTTTTGGATATTGATATCAGCTACGCCATCACCATAAGTAAGCATAAATGTTTCGTCTTTACCTAAGTATGGCTCTATGTGTTTAATTCTACCGGCGGTATTCGTATCAATCCCAGTATCAACTAATGTAACTTTAAAAGACTCTGCACTTGAGTAATGAACATCCAGTTTGTTATTGTGCAGTTCGACAGTAATATCTGAATTGTAGAGAAAATAATTTATAAAGTATTCTTTAATCATATGGCCTTTGTAACCTAGGCAAATTATAAACTCATTATATCCATAATGAGCATATATCTTCATTATATGCCAAAGAATAGGTTTTCCTCCTATTTCTACCATTGGTTTAGGCTTTATTATTGTCTCTTCACTAAGACGAGTGCCTAAACCTCCAGCAAGAATTACTACTTTCATATAACAAATGGTACAATTATGAATGTTTTAGAGTTTAATCCGCCTGCCCCTTCAAACTATCACAGGAAGTATCTTTGAAAATCAGATAACAAATTATCTACCTGATTTATCCCGAATTTCTTTATATCCCTTTACCATCAAATACCCCACATTTTCCATAGAGTGCCGTGCTACCCAGCCTAATTTTTGATGAGCTTTAGATGGATTAGCATGCCCTTCAGCAATATCCGTCGGCCGAAAAAAAGATTCATCGATATTCGTATGCTCCTCCCAGTTCAGACCCACCTCATCGAAGACGACTTGTATGAAGTCCCGCAATTGGTGAGTTCGGCCAGTGGCAATCACATAATCATCAGCACTACGTTGTTGAAGCATTAACCACATAGCTTCTACATAATCCGGTGCCCAACCCCAATCTCGAGCAATATTAATATTGCCTAATGTCAAAATCTCGTTACTCCCCTGAGCGATACGGCAAGCAGACGCAACTATTTTTTGCGTTACAAAACGTTCAGGCCGAAGAGGAGATTCATGGTTAAACAATATGCCTGTACAAGCATGTAACTGATAGGCTTCACGGTAATTTGCTACTTGCCAGAAAGCGGCAGCTTTAGCTACCCCGTAGGGGCTCCGGGGGCGAAATGGGGTATTCTCGTCAGCTGATAAGCTACCAGTATCACCGAAGCATTCGCTTGAACCAGCATTATAAAATTTAATAGGCAAATCACTAAAGCGAATAGCCTCTAATAGATTCAATGTACCTATACTAATGCTTTCAAGAGTTTCAACGGGCTGTTCAAATGATAGCCCTACCGAACTTTGACCTGCGAGATTATAAACTTCGTCTGGCTTAATCTTAAGTAGAGCTTGTAGTACACTACGAAAATCTTGAATACTGATTGATACAAACTTAACAGACTGGCGAATAGCTAATCGACTTAAATTAGAAAAAGATGCCATTTGTGCATCTCTAGAACTTCCGTATACTTCGTATCCTCGCTCTAACAATAATTTTGCAAGGTAGGCTCCATCCTGCCCTGAAATGCCACAAATCAGCGCTTTCTTCATGACATTCTATTTGATTTATAATGATTAAAGAAATGCTTTGAAAAAAAAACTGCCGATCCTAGTATTATACCTAATATCCCAAATACAGCAGCAATTGCAGTTCGCTTAGGACCACTTTTTTTCAGGGGTATACGAGATGGCTCAAGCACCTGAAACACAGGTGCCTCTTCTTCTACTTTTATTCGTGCCTGTTCTAATTGTTTTGAAAGATCGCCATAAACACTTTGCGCTAAAATATAATCAGCCTGAAGACGTTGTTCTTCGATTTTAGCTGTATTCAAAAACAGATTCCTGTTACGGTCTCGATATGCAGATAGCTGTAATTCTGAAGCCTCATAACGCTTCCGAGCATCATTGACCTGATTTTTCAAGAATTTAAGTTGTTGACGAGCTTTACTAGTTCGATAATTAGTGACGTAAGACGTCAAATAATTAAGCGTTTGCTGGGCCACTGTGGCCGCCACAACAGCATCAGGCATTCGTGATGTTATGGTAATTATTCCTGATTTTTTATCGATATCAGCCGTTATTCGGCTATTCACCTGCTTGCTCAGTTCTTCTTGCTGACGGGTAAGATGTAACACATTCACTGTTGCAGTAGGCAGGCCCTTCATTGCATCATTGTCACTACCCCGCAAGAAACTAAATATACCCTTGTGGGATTCCTCTAGCAGATAATTTTGTAAAGATTGCGGCTTAGTTATCTCTACCGTCGTAACCGGTTGCTTAAGCAAATGTAAAGTGAAAGGTAGACTTTGTACTATATCAGGATACAGATCGGGGCGAATGGCTTCTGATGCACTGCCTAAAGTCCCTAAATTAACGCCAGCTAAACTAGCTATCGACTTCAAATCACCTAATCCTGCTCCAGTGCCTGTCGTTTTCAACTCAGGCATCACTTTAACAATCGTCGTATATTCGTTTTTTTGAGAGAAAGCATACAGAATACCCAATACGAGAAAAGCCATCCCCCAGTAAAAAACAGTTTTACGACTATCTTTTAAAAATTGAATAATATCGCTCAGTCGAATTTCTATTTCGTCCCCTTTACCTGCTTTCCCTAAATTAGCATCTTTAACTGACATAACGCAAAAGCATCCTTAACGAAGAATCAAATTAACAAGTGCGATCGAAACTGTAGTTAATAACGAAAGAATACCAAGTCGCTCGGCAACACTTAATTTATTATTATCCAGCGGCTTAAATGGTATTACAACTGTTGAGCCAGGGTAAACTTTAGGGCGAGACGAAAAAAAGAGGAAATGATGCGTACGATCCTTTCGACCGTTCGGATAAACTATATAGGACTTACTTTTTCGTGCATTGTCAGTAAATCCTCCCGCTTCGCTAACATAATCGTTAAACCCATAATCTACTTTATAGCTAACGATCCCTGGGTTTAAAACAGCGCCCTGAACAGCGACAACTTCCTGTCGTTGAGGAATATATAAAGAATCACCCTCCTGAACTAACAGATTCTCTTCTATTCCTGAACTAACAAGAATATTACTCAAATCATTGGCAATTATAGTACCTTTTCGCCTGAACTGTGCTCCAGGTAGATAAGCTTGTGGCTTAAGTCCACCTGCCCGTTTGATAATATCACTTATACGCTCAGCCCTACTAAAAATAGAGTAGTTTCCTGGTTGCATTACCTCCCCATAAATATATACCTGTTGCTGTGGTTCATAGTTGACAGAAGTCCGCACATAAACGATGTCAAATGGGCGCAACCTGAATTCGGGGGAGGTACCTTCTAAGGCTGTAATCTGTAGATTACGATCTATTGAAAAGCGGTGAATTTCCTGTAATGTGGTACTGATTCCAGCCGAATCCTGCCGAATCCGTCGGGCCACTTCGATTAGGTTGGGTTTGGCTCCTTCCTGGAAACCACCTGCCTGCGCAATTAAGTCAGCTACGCTCATGTTCGAGACATATTCGACTGTATCCGGCTTGTTAACAGCGCCTTCAATCGTTACATAATACGCTTCACGCAAATCCCGGATTGATAAGACCGTTAAGCTATCCTGCCGCATAAGTGGAATATCGGCCATTTCGCCACGCATCAGTTTACCCAAATCAAATGACAGATTCTCTCTATCCATATCAGGGCGCTCCCGAATAATTGACGCCCGATTCGTAAATGCATCCTTGCGGAGCCCATCGGCCCGATTGATTAATTGACGAACCGTTTCCAGACCAGGCTCTAAGGCATAATCGCCAGGACGCATCACAGCACCTGCCACCTGAACCCGGTTCTCATACCGCTCCAAAATTTTCCCGACATCGTATTTATCGCCTTTCTGTGGGATGAAACTTTTAATCTGATCTTCCGTGATGGTAACGATTCGTCGCTCACGGTTGGTATTACGCCGAAGAGTAATTGCAGCCCGATAAGCGTCGTCAGCAAAACCACCAGCAAAACTCAATAGCGTTTGCAGTGTTTCTCCTGGTAATAACTCAAAAATAGCCGGACGGCGAACTTGGCCTGCCAGTTCAACACGCGTTTCGTAATCAGCTACCCGGATTACGTCCTGATCCCGCAATTGAATATTGTCGCGCTGATCGGCCCGTAGAATGAAATCATACAAATCAATCGTACGAACGATCCGATTACCGCGAATAACGCTAATCTTACGAAATGATCCCGTTTCTGGATTTGGTCCCCCCGCTAAATAAAGTGCATTGAATGCTGACCCCAGCGACGAAATCGTATAAGTACCTGGACGAACTACCTCACCTACCAATGTAACACGGATACTGCGAATATTTGTGAGGGTCAGATTAGCCGTCGTATTACTACCCGGTGTTCCTAAACCTTGGTAACCTCCCTGCCGTAGTCGGGCAATGATGCGTTGCTCTGCCTGTTCTATGGTCAGCCCACTGACAAAAATGGGAGCCAGATTAGGCACCTTCACAGTTCCGTCCGGGCTAACTTTTAAGAGGAACTCGCCCGTCGATGCGCCGGCAATGTCGATGCGAATTTCGTCGTCAGGGCCAACTACATAATTACGGGGTGTGGCAATACGTAAATTGGGTTCAAATGATAAATTGGCGTTTTCAAATAAGGTAGCCCCGAATACGCGCAGTTTTCGGCTGGTATCTTTACGCGTTACGAATAGAGAATCTGATCGACGGGAAAGGTCTGAAGGAAGGGTCCGGCCCGTTGTTTTTGAATCAACGGATGTTAAACTTAAAGCACCGGATGTTTTGGTACGGATCGCGTCAATACGCTTCCGCATCTTGGCAATATCGTCCAGCGTATAGCCCTGCGACATGGCAGCCTGTTCAATCTGTGCTTCTGAAAGACCACTAGCCTGGGCGCGTCGATAAAAACTTTCTACTTCATCATCCGTTAGCTGATCTACCCGAGAGCGAGGAGTCTGAGCGAAGATTTCGTACGATCCTGTCAGTAAAAATAGCAGGACAACAGCTTGGAACAGGTTAATACAATGGGGAAAACGTGACAATTTGTCCTTAGTATGCATGAACAGTGGCTGTTGGGCCGAAAATTGAACTGCAAAAGTAATAGATTCCTTTCAAATCATCATTCCCTTATAATAAGGTGTCTGTGCAACATGGTCTTACCTTGTAGTCCCACGTTAATGCACTAAATTTGTAGAAAAAAAGCCGTCAGTCGATAGTCGTTTGTCATTGACTTATCTCCTGTCGACTAACGGCTGACGACTAACGACTAGCAAAATGATTAACCTCATAGCGAAACTTTTCGGTACCAAATCCCAACGGGACATTAAAGAATTGCTCCCTTATGTGGAAAAGGTAAATGCCGAATTTGTCCGGTTAAAAGATCTGTCCAATGATGAATTGCGGCAGGTTTCGGCATCCCTTAAAGCTCAGATTACCGATGAGTTAGCCGATATTGATAACCAGCTCACCGAGCTTAAAGAACAGGCTGGCCATCCAGAAATCGACGTCAACGAAAAAGAACAACTCTTCAATCGGATTGACAAACTCGAAGTTGAACGTAACACCGAACTGGAACGGGTTCTGCTCGACATTCTACCCCGTGCGTTTGCCGTCGTAAAAGAAACAGCCCGGCGGTTCACCGAAAACGAGCAGCTTACCGTTACCGCTACGGATTTCGATCGTGAATTGGCCGCTCGGAAAAAAAGTGTAGTTATTGATGGCGAATTGGCACATTGGGCCAATAGCTGGGATGCTGCCGGATCGCTCATCAAATGGGATATGGTTCATTACGACGTTCAAATTATTGGGGGCGTTGTTCTGCACCAGGGTAAAATTGCGGAGATGGCCACGGGCGAAGGAAAGACCCTTGTGGCTACGTTCCCTGCTTTTCTGAATGGCCTGGCAGGTCAGGGTGTGCACATCGTAACGGTCAACGATTACCTGGCCAAGCGTGACTCCGAATGGATGGGGCCGCTGTTCGAATTTCACGGCCTACGTGTTGACTGTATCGATAAACACCAGCCAAACTCCGAACAGCGTAAGAGAGCATACCTTGCCGATATTACGTATGGCACGAACAACGAGTTCGGCTTCGATTATCTCCGCGACAACATGGCGCGCGAAACCGGCGAACTGGTGCAACGGAAGCACCACTACGCCATGGTCGATGAGGTTGACTCCGTTCTGATTGATGATGCCCGGACACCGTTGATTATCAGCGGTCCCGTTCCGCGTGGTGATGAGCAGGATTACATCGAATTAAAACCTCGGGTTGCTCGAGTTGTTGAAGCGCAACGGAAATTAGTATACGACTTCTTGAATGATGCCAAACGGAAGATTGCCGCTGGCGATGAAAAAGAAGGAGGTTTATCACTGTTCCGCGCACACCGGGGCTTGCCCAAGCATAAGCCCCTGATCAAGTTTTTGAGTGAAACCGGGAATAAGGCGCTGCTTCAGAAAACGGAAGCAATTTATCTGGCCGAAAACCAGAAGCTGATGCCAGAAGCGGATGCTCCCCTTTATTTCACCATCGATGAGCGGCACAATAGCATTGATCTCACCGAAAAAGGTATCGATTACATCACTGGTTCGGGCGAAGACCCAAACTTCTTTATCCTGCCCGACCTGTCAATTGATCTAAACGCTATTGACAAAGATTCGGAGTACTCAGAGCAGGAAAAGTTGCTTCACAAAGAGGCTGTCATTCGTGACTATTCCGTTAAGACCCAACGAATTAATACTGTCAACCAGCTTCTGAAAGCGTATTGCCTGTTCGAACGAGACACCGAATACGTCATTATGGACGGAAAGGTTAAAATCGTTGATGAGCAGACGGGCCGAATTATGGAAGGTCGTCGGTGGTCGGATGGTTTGCACCAGGCCGTTGAAGCCAAGGAAAACGTTAAGGTAGAAGACGCTACTCAAACCTACGCCACCGTTACGCTTCAGAACTACTTCCGAATGTATCACAAACGAGCTGGTATGACGGGTACGGCTGAAACGGAAGCATCTGAATTCTGGCAGATCTATAAAATGGACGTGGTTGTGATTCCAACAAACCGCGCCATTAGCCGGAAAGACGAAGAGGACAAAGTATATCGTTCGGTCCGGGAAAAATACAATGCAGTCGTTGACGAAATTACCAGCCTGGTCGAAAAGGGTCGTCCGGTACTGGTGGGCACAACGTCGGTCGAAAACTCTGAATTACTGAGCCGCCTACTTACGCTTCGCAAAATCCAACACCAGGTTCTGAACGCCAAGTACCACCAGCGCGAAGCCGAAATTGTTGCTACGGCAGGTTTGCCAGGGACGGTTACGATCGCTACCAACATGGCTGGTCGGGGTACCGATATTAAACTAACCCCCGAATCGCGTGCAGCCGGTGGGTTGGCCATTATCGGTACTGAGCGCCATGAATCGCGTCGGGTCGACCGTCAGTTACGGGGTCGTTCTGGCCGTCAGGGCGATCCGGGTACCTCCCAATTCTTTGTTTCGCTGGAAGATAGCCTGATGCGGTTGTTCGGTTCCGAACGGATTGCTAAAGTTATGGACCGCATGGGTCTGGAAGAAGGTGAAGTGATTCAGCACTCGATGATCACAAAGTCCATCGAACGAGCGCAGAAGAAAGTTGAAGAAAACAACTTCGGCATTCGGAAACGATTGCTTGAATATGATGATGTGATGAACTATCAGCGGGAAGCTATTTACAAACGCCGTCGGAATGCTCTGTTTGGCGACCGTTTGCCGCTGGATATTGCCAACACCATGTACGATGTGGTTGAGGAGGTGGTTAATAACTCCGAAGGCAATTATGAGGAGATTAAACTTCAATTACTGACCACGCTGGGCTTTTCGCCAGATTTAAGTAACGAAGAGTTTAATCGTCTGAAAAAACCTGATCTGACCCGGCGTTTATACGATGAGGCCGAAGCGCACTATCAGGCCAAGAACCAGGCTATTGCTGAGAAAGCATTGCCCATTCTGACACAAGTGCTGAACGAGCAGGGACATCAGATTAAGAATATTGTTGTACCCTTCTCCGATGGTATCCATGAATTGACCGTTGTAGCCGACCTGCGTAAAGCCGTTGAATCGGGCGCTCGTGAAATCGTGACCGAAATGGAGAAAGCAGTCACGCTATCGGTCATCGACCAGGAGTGGAAAGAACACCTCCGCGAAATGGATGACCTTAAGCAATCGGTACAGAATGCGGTGTTTGAACAGAAAGACCCCTTGCTGGTGTATAAGTTTGAGTCTGTAGAGCTATTCAAGCGATTCCTGAACAAGGTAAATTTCGATACCATCAGCTTCCTGACCAAAGCCGACATTCCAGCCCAGGAGCCAGAAGAAGTGCAGCAGGAAATCCGTCAGGCTCCGGCCCAACGAAAACCACAGCCGCAACCTAAACTGCAAACGAATGCACAGGACTTTTCTGACGACCACCTGGCCACAGGCCCTGAGGAGTATGCTCGTCGGATGGCCGAAAACGACGCGATGGGGGCAGGTGCTCCGCCTATGCCTGCCCAACGCCAGGCTCCAGTACGGGTGGCCAAGCTTGACCGGAACGCCCGCGTCAATGTACAGTATGCGGATGGGTCAGTAAAGCGAGATGTTAAGTTCAAAACGGTTGAAAACGATGTGATTAGTGGCAAAGCTATGCTCATCGACTAAACGATTCTGAAATCAGGCAGTAAAAATGCCCGCCGAACTATCTGTTTAGCGGGCATTTTTACTGCCTGATTTTTTGAAGCTATTTATACCTTTCGGCACACTTTATGGATAGGTAATCAACAGACACTTTCTGGTAAACAGAATCGTTATTAGTACAGCATGCGTTACATCTTTTTTACCCTGCTTTTTGCTGGACTCTTGTCGTTTTCCCCACAAGCCGATCCAATCAGACTTCACGCTGAATCACTGTCGCTGGTCCCAAAAGAATTTTATATTGCCAAAGTTATTGACCAACGATCAGACCGAGGACCGATTGCCCGTCTGGCGCTGAACCTGAATCAGCCGCCCCTGCCGGTCGATCTGGAAGGCGGCCTCATAGGTAGTTTTCAATCCTTTATTAATCAAAACCTTAAGCAAAACAAAGCCCTGCGTCCTATTGGGCTGAACGTACGGGAGTGTAAGGTCATCGAAACAGCTAGTGGCAATCGGGTCAATGGTCAGTTGGCGTTCGATGTCGATTTTGAACTGCTCGGAAAGGATGATAACGGGACAGAAACGCACACGCATCTGATGGATTACCGGGGGGGGACTAAATACATACGTCCGCTGGGCCAGACAGCGGTTATTGAGTCGTCAATTCGACAGACGCTGGTAGCTGCACTTCGCCGGTTCAACGAATATATGAATCGGGAGAGCAATCAGAATGAGAAACTGGCAAAAACCCTGCGGGTCAACTTCATTGATGATACTCGTATTACTGACGATGATACTGTTCTTTATAATCCTGTGCGTAAGCTAACCTGGGCCGACTTTAAAGCCGAGCCCCGTAAGGGTAGCCATTATGCAGCCGAAGTATTTACCAGCTTTTCGTATGAAGGCAAAAGTTCGGTCAAGGATGGGATCATTAGCCTGAATCTGGCGGCAAAAGCCTATATGCTGAAAACCTCATCGTGGGGCCGCGCTGATGCTCGTAATGCCTATTCGCTCAACCATGAGCAACGCCACTTTGATATTACCAAAATCATTGTGGAACGATTCAAACGCAAGCTGGTGGCCGATAGCCTGACGCTGGAGGATTACAACAGCATTGCTCAATACAAGTTTATCGAGTCGTTCAGGGAATTAAACAAGATGCAGACTCAGTACGACGACGAAACCAATCACAGCATCAACCAGGCTGCTCAGGAGCGCTGGAACCAGAAGATTGATGCCGAACTGCGTAGTCTGGGTGTGATCAGATGAAGAAAATCCGTGTATTGCACATCAGTACAGCCCATCCGGCTCAGGACCCAAGAATTGTTTTTAAGCAATGCCCTACCCTGGCCGAACAGTATGAGGTGTACTGTGCCCTGCCACACGCAGACTCCAACCGTTCTAACACCATCCACTTTATTCGTTTGCCGTATTTTCGGCGGGTTATCTGGCGAGCTTTATTTACCAGTCCTTATGCCCTTATTCGAGGTTTATGGCTTCGTCCGAAACTCGTGCATGTGTACGTACCCGAATTTCTGCCATTTGCCTTTGTCTTCCAGTTTTTGGGCGCTGACGTGATTTATGAAGTGCAGGAAAATCTGTACAAGAAGATGCACTTTAAAACTCTAAACCGCGGCCGTTTACTAGAAAAAGCCTTTTATAAAATTGATCAGCTTGCCCGCAAACACTGCTATCTGGTTTTTACGGAACATGCCTATCTGAATACTTATACTGAGCTGGCCAAACCACACGAAGTGATTTACAATTACCCATTACCTAGCTTTCTGGAACCGTTTCGGGCACCGTATCATCCTAGCCCGACCAAACCTTCTTTTTTCCACATTGGCCTACTTAGCTTCGAACGGGCTTTCGATACATTGGTCGATGCTTTGGCCCAACTGAAAGCTAGCTATCCTGAATTTGTGGTGCATCTGTTCGGCAATCGCACATTTACCGATGCCGATCTGGCCAGATTGCCCCGTTTCAACGAAGTAAAAGCGAATCTGCGCTTCTATGGCTATACTGATCAACGGGAGGCCTTTCGATATGCAGCCGGCGCAACGGCTGGCCTGGCGTTACTGAAGCCCGTTGGTGATTACCCCGATTCGTATACAACCAAATTGTTCGAGTACATGGCGCTGGGGTTGCCCGTCATCACCTCCGATTTCCCGCTTTATAAACAAGTCGTAGAACAACACCAGTGTGGCTTTTGTGTGTCGCCAAACGAGCCAACTCAAATTGCCGATGCCCTCAGGTATTTGATCGAGCATCCTAAAGATGCTCTGGCCATGGGACGACTCGGACACGAAGCTGTCGAAAAGCACTATAACTGGACAATGGAGGCCAGAAAGCTACTTAGCTTTTATGAGCGGGTACTTCACTCGTAACCAGGGAGCCGTATAGAGCGAATTAACAGGACATATCAAATACTTTATGGTATTGTTCCAATGTGTAATACTACGTTTTCCCGGAAGGATTTAACTTTAGACGTTAATTAAGGGTTATCTTCGCATAGCCCAACTTATTTGGCCTGATGTATATACATGCAGTAAGCCATTACCTTCCAACAGAGGTAGTTGGCAATGAACACTTTACCCAGCTCAATGGCTTATCCAGCGACTGGATTATTGAACGTACCGGAATTAAGGAGCGACGTAAAGCTGCTCCCGGTGAGAATACCAATACCATGACCATCGAAGTCGTAAAACGGCTTCAGGAAAAAACCGATCTCTCGACCATCGATTTAATTGTAGGTGCTACTTATACACCATACGATACCATCGTTTCACTCGCTCACGAAGCTCAGCATTATCTAGGTATTGCCGATATTCCGGTTATTTCGGTATCAACAGCCTGTTCCTCATTGCTCAATGCCATAGAAGTTGTTGAAGGCTACTTTGCGTTGAATAAAGCAACGCGTGCGTTAGTCATAGTAGCAGAGCACAATACGCTCTACTACAACGAACAGGATACGATTTCGGGGCATTTATGGGGCGATGGTGCGGCTGCCTTGCTAATTACTAAAGAACGGCAAAGCGAAAATGATTTCTCAATTAAAGCTTTATTGACAGGCGGAGCTGCCCATACACCCAAAGCTACTACTGGTGTGATGATGCGCCCTGCCGATGGAGGTGTTACGATGCCCCACGGACGTGATGTCTTTATCAATGCCTGCCAGTACATGCCCAAAGCTAGCCTACAGGTATTGGAGCGTTGCGGACTTACCCTCGCCGATGTCGATTATATACTACCCCACCAGGCGAATCTGCGTATTTCCCGCAACGTAATGAATACGCTTGGCCTACCCGAAGAGAAATTAATTTCCAATATTCAGCATTATGGCAACACGGGTTGTGCCGGTTGCGCCATAGCGCTTTCCGAACAGTGGGATACGTTCAAAAAGGGCCAGCATATTGTCATCACCGTATTTGGCGGAGGCTATTCCTACGGGGCGATGCTAGTAGAAGTGTAACCTGGGCGGGAGCCCGCGAAGCTGTAGGCTAACTATGCAGACTCTACAGCTTCGCGGGCTCCCGCCCAGGTTACATCACATTAAAATTTCGCTTTTCCCGAATCCAGAAACGCGACAAAGTTGGCCACGTCGCGGTCGTAATTCTTAGGCGGTACTAACAACTTCCCGTCGCTGTTGACCAGGCAGTAATGCGGTTGCGCGTTGTTGTTATATTTTATGATCTGTAGATCCGCATTCTGGGCTCCAATTGTCTTCTTCACTTTCTGGTCGTAGGTAGACGTATACCACTCCGATTCGGGCAATTCGGTCTTATCGTCTACGTAAAGGGCCAGCATCACAAAATCATTTTGCAATCGCGACAAAACAGCGGGGTCCGACCAGACGCGCGCTTCCATTTCGCGACAGTTGACGCAACCATGCCCGGTGAAGTCGATAAAGACAGGCTTATTCACCTTTTTGGCATAGGCCAGTGCCTGCTTGTAGTCGAAGAATCCCTGCAAGCCGTGTGGTAAATGGAAAAGATCGGCGTATTTAACATTCTCCGTAATGCCAGCCCCTGTCGGTCCACTCACGGCTGTTCGCTGCTCATGCAGATTAAAGTCCTGGGAGGATTCGGGAGGCAGGTAGCCTGAAAGAGCTTTTAAAGGAGCGCCCCACAAACCCGGAATCATATAAACCACAAACGAGAACGTCACAATAGCTAACAGCAGTTTCTGAACGCTAATAACTTTCACTTCGCTATCGTGCGGCAGTCTGAGTTTACCCAGGAAGTAGAACCCGATCAGGGAAAAAATTACAATCCATATCGACAGAAACACTTCACGGTCCAGCAAATGCCAGTGATATACCTGGTCGGCCACGCTCAGAAACTTAAGCGCAAGCGCAAGCTCCAGAAAACCCAGAACCACCTTAACGGAATTGAGCCATCCACCCGAGCGGGGTAAGTTTTTGAGCCATTGCGGAAACGCAGCAAACAAGGTAAACGGCACCGCAAACGCCGACGAAAAAGCGGCCATACCCAGAATTGGCTTGACAACCTCCCCTCCTGCCGATGCCACCAGCAGACTACCCACAATAGGCCCCGTACAAGAGAATGAAACCAGCACCAGGGTAAATGCCATAAAGAAAACCCCCAGTAGGCCGCCCTGCTCCGACTTTGCATCCGACGCATTGATCAACGAGTTGGGCAATACAATTTCAAACAAGCCGAGAAACGACAGGCCAAAAATGAAGAAGATGGCAAAGAATAACACGTTCGGCACCCAGTGTGTACTAACAAAATTGGCAAATGCCGGGCCATTGAATCGGGATACTACCGTACCTACCAACACGTAAATACCAATGATAAACACACCATAGAGCAGCGCCTTCCACTGCCCCCCCTTTTGGTTGGTAAAGAAGCTAACCGTAGCTGGAATGATGGGAAATACGCAGGGAGTCAGTAAGGCCACCAAACCCGAAAGAAAAGCCGCTACCAGAAAACCGCCTAATGATTCGCTGGATGCCCCCTTCGGCTCAGCTAGTGAAACCTCTGCCTTGGGTGCCAGGTCTGTGGTGGTCTGATCCGGCTGTTTTGACGCTTCTGCAACCGTTGTCGTTGATGCGGGTGCACTAGCCACAGCAACCGTCTCGGGCGTTGGCGTAGTAGCTACTGATGTTGCTTTAGGCGTTTCGGCTACGGCCGTCGTTGTACTCGCGGGACTACCTGTGACCAGTATGCCTGTGAACGAAAAATTATCATCGCCCGGGATACATTGGCCGTCTTTATCAGTACAGGATTGAAAGCTAACCGTTCCGTCAATAACTGGCTTTTCGGCTAAAATCTTTACCCGTTGCGAAAACTGCGCCACACCATGCATCACGTACGTATCGCCTTCAAATACTTCTTCGTACTTGGTTTCGACCTTACTGATTGGTTTTACTTTCCCAACTAACTCATACGTTTTGTTCGGCGTAAACTTAAACTCGGTTGGTAGAGGCCCTTCAATCTTAGGGTTTACATCGGACGAATAAATGTGGTAGCCATCTTTGATTGATGCCGAAAATCGAAGCTCAATCACGTCGCCTATTTTGGCCGATGACTTCGTAGCTTTATAGCTCCAGGTGACTGGCTTAAGTAATTGAGCAAATGTTGCCAGGGGAAGCAGGAGGCCCACCACAAGCGTAAGAATAGATTTCATACCACTCCGGGTAAATAATGGTTCTGTTTTAGAACAGAAATACTGCAAAAATATTTCCATTAACTAAGAATAGTCGTTAATCGACGGTGATTTTGCTCATTTCACCCCGATTAACGATTAGAAAGTAGTCTGAATCGCTTGTGCCTTACCGACTATAAAGTACTGGATTCATTTCATCCTGAGGCTGGCTCCCAACTGGTAAACCTCCCAGCCAGGTAACATGATCGGCCACCTGATATTGATTTCGCGGCTGGCTAATGATCTGATCTTTATCCATATAAATCATGGTCATTACCTTACGAGGGCGATCTGACAGATTAGGGCCAGCCCGGTGAAATGTCCAGCCAGCATGGTAACTAACCTCACCCAGTTCAAACGGCGTGTCGTTCATACTGAAATTCTGACGTTGTAGTTCGTCGGCCAGAATCGTCTCACTCTCGTCGCTGATTTCAATATCACGCCCAATTTCAACGTGCTGACTTCCTTCGGCAAAGGCAAGCGGTCCCATTTCCATAGGTGTCTCCTGAAACGGAATCCAGACGGTAACCGTTTTTGGCGATGCCAGCGGCCAGTAAAACTGATCGGCATGCCAGGGCGTAATGCCACCCGACGGTTCCTTATATAAAGCCTGGTCATGATAAAGTCGTACTCCGTCTACTTCCATCAGGTCAGCGGCTATTTTGGCTAATCGTTTCGAAAAAACGAACTCTTTAGCCTGTTCATCTTGCCGCCAGAGATTCATGATTTGCAAAAACGCCCGCTCATAGGTCGTGCGCTCTTCCATAGGTTTAACGAGTGTATTGAGCCGAAAAACCAAATCGGTAATGATCGTCCCGTAATAGTCCAGCACAGCCGGGCTTAATACGTGCTTGAGTTTTACATACCCATTTTCCCGGTAAAAATCGACGGCTTCCGGGCCAATCGTATACGGTTCAGCAAGTTGACTCAGCAAGAGAGATTTGTCTGCCAGCGCTTCCATAGGTTTAGCGAAAAATAGATTAGACTCATAAGGCGAAACAGAGTCTCGTCTACCATTCAGGAGCATGGGTCCACTATGCATTTCCGGTCAAAACAAAACTCCCCGAAAGATTAGGTCTTTCGGGGAGTTTAACTCAGACATTATCATCAATCACTACTTATTGCCAATGGCCTTCAACCCAAACTGGGCCACGACGGGTTTGTTGCCAATGCCCCGGCGACCAGGCCGTATACCGTCCGGGAGCTAGCCGATACGAGCCGCCTACCCAGCGGTAATCCCGCCCTCGACGCACATAGTGACCTGGCACCCAAACGTGGCGGGCCGAAGGTGGTGGAGGAATTCGTTCAACTCGTGCAGCCGGAGGCCCCTGTACGGTGGTGGTAGCCGTACAGGCCGACACCAGCGCTATACACACAAAACTAACTACTACTAATACATTTCTTTTCGTTTTCATAGCGTTAAATACTTGAATTATATAATATTACACTACCAATGAAAACTAACTATGTAGTGTTTGTACTCGTTGTCCTTTTTAATCAGATTATAAGGTTGCTAAAAGGTTTAATCAACAACAAAACATGTCCTCTAAATCGCCCAAGCGGTTTTGTTGGTTTTGTCAGGAAATTCTTCCTCATTTCACCATTTTCCGCCGTACCTTTGCAGTATAACTATCTGGCTGTTCGCACATTTACACTACTGACTTTATTAGATCGAACCAGCAGATAACCAACACAATAAATCGCTCATTCTGATGACAACCGCTACCACCACCCGCGATACGCAGGTGTTTGATCTGATTGCGAAAGAACAGCACCGGCAGGAATCGGGTATTGAATTAATTGCTTCTGAAAACTTTGTGTCGCCCGCCGTGATGGAAGCGGCTGGAAGCGTTCTCACCAATAAATACGCCGAAGGCTTGCCTGGCAAGCGGTATTATGGCGGTTGTGAAGTAGTTGACCAGATTGAGCAAATTGCCATTGACCGTGCTAAAGAATTGTTCGGTGCTACCTGGGTGAACGTACAGCCTCACTCGGGTGCTAACGCCAATACAGCTGTTTTTCTGGCTTGTCTGCAACCCGGTGATACTATTCTGGGTTTCAACCTTTCGCATGGTGGTCATCTTACCCACGGTTCACCCGTAAATATTTCCGGTAAATACTTCCGGCCAACCTTCTACGGTGTGGAGCAGGAAACCGGCGTAATTAACTACGACGTCGTAGAAGAAACAGCCAAGCGCGAACGGCCCAAAGTACTGATCTGTGGTGCGTCGGCGTATAGCCGCGACTGGGATTATGCCCGCCTACGTGCCATTGCCGACGAAGTTGGCGCCTTGTTGCTGGCTGATGTTTCGCACCCTGCGGGCCTGATTGCCAAAGGCCTATTAAACGATCCGCTCGCCCATGCACACATCGTAACGACTACGACGCACAAAACCTTACGAGGCACGCGTGGTGGTATCATCATGATGCGGAATGATTTCGAGAATCCATTTGGTATTAAAACACCGAAAGGCGAAACTCGTTTAATGTCCTCACTGCTCGATTCAGGCGTGTTCCCCGGTACGCAGGGCGGCCCACTGGAACACATCATTGCGGCCAAAGCCGTTGCTTTTGGCGAAGCTCTTAGTGACGATTTCTACGATTATGCTGTCCAGGTGAAAGCCAACGCGCAGGCAATGGCAGCAGCCTTCTTAAGCCGAGGGTATCAAATCATTTCAGGGGGCACCGATAACCATCTGATGTTGATCGACTTACGCTCGAAAGGACTAACCGGGAAACTGGCTGAAAATACGCTGATCAAAGCCGACATTACGATCAACAAAAACATGGTTCCGTTCGATGACAAATCACCGATGGTTACCTCGGGAATGCGCGTCGGAACGGCAGCTATGACCACACGCGGCCTGAAAGAATCGGACATGGAGCAAATTGTCGTATATATCGACAAAGTGCTGATGAACCATGACAACGATTCGGTTCTAGCTACCGTTAAAGAAGAAATCAACGAGTGGATGAAAGCATTTCCGCTCTATAAAAGTTAATCATTAAAGAGCGAAAGAGTGAAAGAGTGAAAGAGCGTATGTAATGTACCACCAATCTTTATCACTCTTTCGCTCTTTCACTCTTTCACTCTTAACAACAATGCCACTCGACCAACTGACTGACGAAGAGATTGATTCTGAAGGTAAAGAGATGTCCTTTCTGGACCATCTGGAAGAACTGCGCTGGCACATTATCCGCTCGGCCGCAGCCATTCTGGTATTTACAATTACCGCCTTCATTTTCATCGACGATATTTTTGAATATGTGCTGCTGGGCCCTGCCAAAACGGACTTCTGGACGTATCGGCAGATGTGTAAACTGGCTGATCTGACAGGCTATGCCGATTTATGCGTCAAAACTCTGACGTTTAAGCTACAGGCGCTGGGCTTATCGGATCAGTTTACGATGTCACTTACGTCGTCGTTTTTTGTTGGACTGAGCTTTACCTTTCCTTATGCCTTCTGGGAACTGTGGCGATTTGTAAAACCTGGTCTTCGCCCGGTTGAACGACGCGCAGCCCGAGGAGCCGTTTTCTACGTCTCCCTATTATTTGGACTAGGTGTATTGTTCGGTTATTACATCGTATCTCCGCTGGCAATCAACTTCTTAGTCAACTACACGCTATCGAGTAAAATTGAGAACAACATTGACATTACGTCCTACATTTCAGTTATTGTGACGCTGGCGTTGGGCTGCGGGCTCATTTTCCAGATGCCGATTGTTGCCTTTGTTTTGTCGAAAGTTGGTGTTCTAACACCTGCTTTCATGCGCGAATACCGCAAGCATGCCTGGATTGTCATTCTGGTCGTAGCGGGTATTATTACGCCGTCGCCTGATATTTACAGTCAGGTGCTGGTTGCCTTACCGCTTGCCCTTCTTTACGAGGTAAGTATTGTGGTTTCTGGAAGAGTCCAGCGTATGCGCGAAGAAGATCGGAAGGAGTTAATGAATTCATAAATAAAGCGTGTTAACCAAAAGCCCTTTCTACGGAGAGGGCTTTTTTGCTTTGTAACAGATTCCTGTATCTTTACCTAAACGCCAAAATGTATGCAGGTTGTAGAGAAAATACGGTTGACCGATGAGCAGAAAGCAGCGCTTGAACGGAGTGAACTTGTCATGATAGCTGCATCCTGGGAAGAATTTGAGGAATTTCTTATTGAGACCGACTACCGAGTCGAGTATCACAATGGGCAAATTGTTATTATGGGATTAGCTAGCATTATTCACGAGTTATTAGTTATCAGACTTGGCTATATACTTACTGGCTTCTATGCTGGCAAACCTTTTTATGTAGCCGGTAGTAATGCCGGTATTCGAAAGGATGGCAAAAAAGGTCACTACAATGGCGATGTGCTGGTCGTAAAAGACAAGCCTGTGTTCCAAGGCAAATCTCGCTCCATAATCACGAATCCCTACCTGGTTGTAGAAATCCTCTCCGAGTCAACGCTTAATTATGATCTGGGGGCTAAACGCCGGAACTATGAGCAAATGGAAACCCTTCAGGAACTGGTATTCGTAGATCCGTTTGCCAAGGAAGTTATTGTTTGCCGACGAACCGAACAGGCCAATGCCTGGCTTGAAACTGCCTATTCTTTGCCTGAACAACTAATCAATATTGACGGCTATCAGCTACCACTCAACGAAATTTTTGCCAACCTACCAGAAGAGTAAACTATGCCCCAATACGATTTCCGTAAATATCATTACCGCTCCATCAACGCGGCCACTAATGCCGAACGAGCGGCCATCAATCAGGAATTGAAAGAGTTGTATGCGTCTTTACCTGATGATGAAAAAGAAGATTTTAATCGACAGTTACAGACTTTCCTGGCTAAAGAAATGGGCCGGCTGAAAACCGATTACGAGTCCGTCAAAGGAAGTTTTAGCGATAATTGATAAATTTTCCTGCTGACGAAGGAAGCAGAAAAAAACTAAATCATACCCCTTGCCTTCAGCTCCAGGTACTTATTGACCGTGTTAGCTGTCAGGTTTTGTGGGGCGGTCAGAATGGTCTGAATACCGTACTGGCCTAGCTCTTTCACGATCTGACGTTTCTCAAAGGCAAACTTTTCACCAATGGTTTTGAGGTAAATATCTTCGGTATCCGCAGCCGGTTCGGTAAGTAAAGCGCGTAGCTCGGTGTTTTCAAAGAAGATGACTAGCAACAGATGGTCTTTAGCCAACCGACGCAGGTAGGGCAATTGCCGATGCATGCCACTCACGGTTTCAAAATTGGTAAATAACAACAGTAAACTCCGCTGGCGAATGTGCGTCCGAACACTTGCGTATAGGTTTTCGTAATCAGTTTCCAGAAAGCGGGTCTTCTGTCGATATAGCAATTCCAGAATTTTCAGCATCTGTCCCGACCGACGGTCAGCCGGCAAAAGCTGGCCTATATGATCCGAAAACGTTAGAATTCCAGCCCGATCCTGTTTCATGAGAGCGATATTACTCAACACCAGGCTGGCATTGATCGCATAATCGAGTAGTGTTAATCCATCAAACGGCGACTGCATTACTCGACCTTTATCAATCAGGCAATAAATCGGCTGCGACCGTTCATCCTGAAATGCATTGATCATCAGCGAGGTTCCCTGGGAATCACTCCGACGAGACGTGGCCTTCCAGTTGATGGTCCGCACATCGTCGCCGGTTGTGTAAGGGCGTACTTGTTCAAACTCCATGCTATGGCCAATCCGTCGGATTCGCTTCACGCCCACTTCCGTCAGACGGTTGGTAGCAGCCAGTAGTTCATACTGCCGCATCTGCAAAAAAGATGGATATACAGCTACCATTCTGCCCTGTTCAAACTGATAGCGCCGTTTCAACAAACCCAATGGCGACAACACAAACACATTGACGGCTCCAAAACTGTACTCACCCCGACGTGTGGGGCGAAGTTCGTAACGAATCGCCTGCGTTTCGCGTGGCTTCAATCGAGCCCGAAACAACACATCACGCCGTTGGAACTGGAACGGTATTTCATCGATCACCTCCACATCGGCCCGGAACGTATAGCGGTTTTCGAGGTAAATCGTCAACGGATTCTCGTCGCCATTTGATAAGCGCTCGGGCAATTCACGACGGGCGAAAAAGGCCGCTTTCTGCCGAAACAACAGTCCTGCATCAATTGCGATTAGTAGAATAAAGACAGCAAAAACGACCTGCATCAATGGAAACAGAATTGGAAATGCATAGGAAGCAACAAATAGCAGAATAATGGCAATCAGGCTAAACCACAAGCGGTTGGCGATAAACAGGGCGCGGATGAATTTCATTTTATTCGGCGGTTTTGTTCCAATAATTGTTTATCACGTTCTATTTCAGCCATTAATTCCTCTTCGGTAGGTAAAAACAGTTTGCATTTCGAGGCAAACAACTGTTGGCTTCCATTCAGAACATGAGTCCAGCTTAATTCGTGACGCAGTGCGTCACGAATTGGAAATGCCTTATAAAACAGTCGAATATAACGGAGGTTACTTTCGTCAAAATCCTGAGTCAGCCATTCAGCGAGGTACTTAAGCAGGCAACTTCCGTATTCAGCCCGACTGTTACCTCCTTGTTCTTCTTCAACAATGAGCTGACCGATGTGCCAATACGCTTCAACCATACCGAAATTAACGGCACGATACGCTTTCTGGCGGGCCTCTTCCAGAACGGTTTTTATTTGCTCGTAAAAAGTAGTCATAAAAAGTTACGGTTTCAGTCGTCGGACGGCTTCATCAATCTCTGACTCGTAAACCGGGTTGAAGTCATCTTCCTGATAATCGCCCGTTCGTTCGGCACGAAGGGCTTTAAAGAAAAACGATGCATCCTGGAAAGCGTTGCGGGCTTCGGCAATCCGATTCAGTTGCAGCAAGGCTCGGCCACGATGATAATAGACGAGTGCACTACGGGGGAAATTCTTAGTCGCTTTTTCCAGATCGACCAAGGCTTTTTCCGCCTGATTAGTAGCGATATAACTAACCGCCCGACTCACAAAATGCTTGTAGTTAACCCATTCGTCCCCGTGCTTTTCGGCTAAAGGATCAATAGCTTTCGAAAACTGCTCGATGGCCTTTTCATGATTCCCCTGACTTCGGTAGGCCAGACCCCGCATGTAGCTAACCGGGTTATACCCTATAATGTCATCAAAATTCGGCGTCAAGGCATCGTAAGCATCAAAGTGGGCCAGCGCACGGGGGTAGTCCCGCAACTGTGCCAGGTAAAGTTCGCCGACAATGCCATGTTCCTTGGGATAAAGCGCCGTTGTTTTTTCAAGCCAGACGACAGCCTGTTCATAGTCGCCCCGCCAAACGTAATTGAACGCCCGAAAACGATAATTCTGCGCACTAGCCGATAAGGTATCTAATCGAAGCCGTTCCCGTCGTTCCCGGAAGAAGAACTGAGGAGGCACCGTCCGATTAGCAGCCAGTGTCGAAGAAAATGATTGAAGGAATCGTTCGCCATCCTGCGCCCAACTTACCAGCGGTACTAGCAGAAAGAAAACCCAACGTCCTTTCATGGCAATAATTCTGTTATACGCCCTTCTTTAAGCCGAAACGTAAGCGAAACCCAGAGATCCAACGGCCATTCGCCGGAGCGTTCAGGTTCCCGAAGCGACGTGTCAGTAGCCACATAATTCTGGCAGATTGTAATCAGTTGACTGGTTATTTGTGGAGCGAATCGCCTGGGGCAATAGTCTTCACCAAAGCTGTTCAGGGTTATCGGGCCTTTTTCGCCTTCACAATTGACGGCAAACTGAATTTGTATCAAACCGGTTTCGATTTCCCGTTGAACGGGCTGATACTGTTTCATCACAAAGGCAAGCAGGTCGTATCGTTTCTGGCCAAGCGTTAACGAACGCTCATACCAAGTAGGCCTGAAACAATTGCCACAAGCCTGAAAACCGCTGGGGCGGCAGGAATCGCTAGGGAGTAGTTTGCTGACGAACGTAAACCGTTCGGTTGATACACTACGTCCGTTCCAGCCAATCGCTTCTAGCTGGCCAGGCTGTAGCGAGCTAAGTTGCCAAAGTGGTTTATACCCTCTGAACCGATTGTACTGATTACCCCGAATGACGACGAATACCGATTTACCAAACCGGGCCAATCGCCAGAAGTGGGCCGTTCGCTGCTTTGTTGTGCGGTTTTCAAGGCTCACTTTTCCATTGGCATAAAAGGCCATGACCAGGCTATCTGACTGCCAGACTCGCCCACTCAATTGTTGGTAAGCTCGCGCCGAATCAACGGGTATATCGACAAACCGCCGAAGCACCATCGGATAGTTTTTACCAATTCGCAGCAGATCGTTCTGTACGGTTACCAGCTTAGGAGCAAAGTGAACGGTATCGAACCGTACACTTTCTCCACGAATAGCCCACCTCGACACCTGCTCTTGTGCCGACCCGTCGACCATACCCAGGTGATAGGTACTGTCGGCATCCAACCGGATGTAGTTGGGTAATGGGCAGACAAAATCAATGTCCTGTTCGATATGGACGCCTATCCAGGTGCCTACTAGCTGTTCGTAGGTAGGCCCCTGAGCATAAGAATGCACAATGAAAAATGGATAATGAGCCATGACTACCCATAGGCAGAGCAACCGACTTTGCCATTCCCTTTTATTCATTATCCACTGTGCATTTATCAACGCGGTACTTCAATTTTTTGCACTAACTGAACAACCACTTCATCGGCTGTGCCGCCTTCCATTTCGCGTTCGGGCGTAAGCAGTACCCGGTGGCGTAATACGGGTGCGGCTAGTTCCTGCACATCTTCAGGCGTAATAAAATCGCGTCCTCGTAAGGTAGCCAGCGCTTTGGCACTATTCAACAACGCTACTGAAGCACGCGGAGAGGCTCCCAGGTACAGTGACTTATTGGCACGTGTAGCCTGTACAATCTGCGCGATATAATCGAACAATTTGTCTTCAACATGCACCTGATGCACTTGGCTGCGTAGAGTTGCCAGTTGATCAGCAGTTAAAACAGCGCTGACGGCATCAATGGCCGTAGCCAGATTGCGACGTTCGTGGTGCCCACGCAGGATATCGACTTCTTCATTGACGGCCGGATAGCCAACTACTACTTTAAATAGAAAACGGTCGAGTTGGGCTTCGGGCAACCGATAGGTCCCTTCCTGCTCAATCGGGTTCTGTGTAGCCAGAACCATGAAGGGTTCATCGAGCGTGTAGGTAGTCCCATCGTTAGTCACCTGCCGTTCTTCCATTACTTCAAACAAGGCCGCCTGGGTTTTGGCCGGGGCCCGGTTAATTTCATCGATCAGCACCAGATTGGAGAAAATGGGGCCGTGCCGAAAGGTAAAATCGCCGGTTTTGGGCATAAATACCGATGTACCCAACACATCAGATGGCATCAGATCGGGAGTAAACTGAATACGACTGAAGCCCACTGACATGGTTTTAGCCAGCAGCTTTGCGGTCAATGTCTTTGCAACACCAGGTACGCCTTCAATCAATACGTGTCCATCGGCCAGTAGGGCCGTAAGCAGTAAGTCAACCGTCTGATGTTGGCCAACAATTACTTTACCAACCTCCACCCGGATAGCGTCAACGGCCGTTTTAAGAGGGGTTAGGTCTAAGCGAGAATCGAATGTTTCCATAGGATGTCTGAACCGGGATTTAGCTGATTTTAAGATTAATCTGATTTTGTTTTTCGCTTCTCTGAAGCAATGAGATCACAAAATCCTGCAAATCCATAAATCAGTTAAATCCCGGTTCTGATTGTTTAAATTTTTCTATTGCCCGGTTCAGCGTCAGTAAATCAAATTCGGAAAGTGAAACGCTCTTTTGTGCATTACGCAGGAGCATCACCAACTCCGACGTTTCAACTAACGAAACGCCACTTTTCCGGGCAAGGGCTTCTGTAAATTCTTTATCTAAACTAGTTGTATTGAGGCTATACCGCTCACGGATATCAGCCAGAAAATACTGAATTTTCTTCCGGGCCAGATTATCGTGGTCGCCCTGCTGAAAATACATTCGTCCTACAGTCTTCACAAAGTCGAGTGATGTATTTTTGGGCGCTTCTACCACTGGAATAATTCGTTGCGTACGTTTTCCAGCGAAGATGGCATAGGCCAATAACCCAATAAGAATGAGATAATAGGCCCAGTTCAAGGCTGGTTGTGATCGAATGTAGCGGAAGATCGACTGTTGATCCTCGTTAAAACGACCCTGTTTCTGATACTCATCCCAATACGTTTGTTGCACAGGCAAATACGATAAGGCCTTAAACGCATAGTCGGCTGTCTTCGTATCGAGTACGTAATAGTTGGTAAAGGCAAGGGGTAGATTATGAATGAAGAACGTTCCTTTACCAAAGTGTATCTCAATAAAAACGGGCTCTTTCCGAGCGTTTCGTCCCAATACGGTACTATTTTTCGGCTTCTTAATAACCAGAAAGTTGCGTCCGTCGTCATGAAAAAAATTATACCCACCCGGTTTTCGCAGTTGCGGATTGACCAGATTCTGACGTAATGTCGTGTCAGCTTCACTTTGCTCTTTCACATCAGCCTTAAAGCCAAGTGTATCGCCCAGCGATTCAGGTATAGCGTAAGCGGAAATGAATACCGTATTGCCTCGTTTTACATAATCAAGCAGCCGTAGTTGTTCGATACTATCGGCCTTAAATTCCTGACAGATAAATACGTAGTTACTTCGACTGGGCAACTTACTTTCTCCCAGAAAATTATAAATAGGTAAGCGTACCGTTTGCAGAGACGATTGCGGCAGTACATCGGGTAGTAATTCAAACAAGGCCTGCGTACCAAACGGAATTTTGTCGTCATTCTGGTAGGTTGGCGACCAATCAATCGGTTTTGGACGATAGTACTCAAAGAGCATGTACGCCACCACCGTCGTTAGTAAAATCAGCAGGTATTTATTCGGTTTTCGCAAAGCGTAATTACTGGATAGAATGGGTGGTTTTGGTTAATGGGGCCTGATTAAACTGCCGAAACTGATTTTGTATGGCCTGAAATCGCTGCTCGTCAACCGGAAAATCACCATACCAGACAAATTCAAATTGTCGGGTTAGGGTTTCAAATTCTGGTTGCAAGGGCGAATTGACCAGTTCGGCCACATACTGCCGATTGGTTTTTTCAGGCTTATAGTGCACACGCCCGGCATCGGTTAATCGCTTCAGTGTTTGCAGATAGAGTAACCGAACGGCCAGCCGGAAATTTCGGGCAGCGACGGCTTCGTCAATAGCTGTCTCGAAGTTGATTTCATGGATATTCTCCGCCAGATTTTCATAATCCAGCGTACCCGATTGTGCTTTTTTCGGAAATAGAAAACCCAGTACTTCCGCTTTCATGAGCAGATAGATTGCAAAACAGGCAATAGCTGCCAGAATTACATACTGCCAGACATTCTGATACGCTTTGCTGGAAAAAAACTGGGCTAGTTTTCGAAATAGCCAGTTAAAAAAACGGGCAATCGGATTTTCGGGCGGTGGCGTATCGTTACCGTACTGGTAATCATGATCGGTTTGCAGATCCTGCAGGTGATCAGCCTCCGGGTATCGTACGTGTATGGGCGAACGATCGTCACGAACAGCACTTACCTGCTTTGTAGTCGGCTTTTGCTGGGCATAAACGCCTGGGCTACCGATCAGGCACAAAAAAATAATCAGCCAAAATTGGCCCACATTCAAAACCATGAACCGCAACCTGAAAACTAAAAACTCACAATCAATACGTTCCTTCATCCGATGCGCGAGGCTGAGTTGGGCTGGTACCAATCGAATCGATGGCTGACAGTAATCCTCGACCTTCCTGACGTTCTACCAGATTCGTATATTGAAAACCAATGGCTACATAAATTAAAGCCCGCAACAGTGTACCGCCCACGGTTGCGATTACATTGCCCAATACAAGCCAGAAACTAGTCATATTGGGCAGTAATTTCATACCCGTCAGAACACCAATAATGCCTGCAGGAACGGAAAAAATCATCCCAACAATTGCGGAAATAATCCCCATCACCACAATCAGCCCAAAGGTCGACCACCACTTATCCCGAATCAGGGTGAAACATCGGTTCCAGGTCTGCCCAAAATCAGTTCCTTCAAACGTAGTAACGACCAGTCCCAGCGATAAAACAATACCGACATAAACGCCCGGAATGACAAAAAACATAGTCGCTATAAATGAAATAATCGCGCTCAGTACACTTATCAGAACGCCCCGACCAATCAGCGGCTGCATTTCTTCCCAAACCTCTGTGACGCTGATGTCAACCGTTCCGGTAAAACTCGTCGGTGCATTAAACTCCGCTTTACGGGCATACACCTTCATATGGGCGTAGGTAGCCAGACTGACGGCCAGAATAGCCAGTAGGCTAAACAGAATCGAAATACCGAAGGACGGTGAAAATACAGCCTGTATCATCTGAAAAGGAGCCTCGTCCGGGTCACCTCCCCCTCTCGATAATGTGGCCAGGTCAAATATATTCGACTGCATCACTCCCGAAGCGATTCCCGCCACTAAAGCAACCGGACCGACAATGTACAGGAGCGATAACCCCAGGCTCCGAAAATTCTGGGTGATGTACTGAAAGGTTACGTTGATTTTATCGCCAAAATCACGTTGTTGAAACAGCTGAATCATGGTTGCAGTTTACGGTTTAGGTGAATCGGGTAATACACAAAATACCAGCCAATGAAAGTAGCTGAAATAAGAATAATTCCGCCACTAACTACCGGGGGCAACGTCATACGGGTAATAAAACTTTCGAGAAAGCCAGCCGTGATAAAAATGGGGACCAACCCAATGGCTATTTTAAGCCCTTGTTTGACTCCTCGCTTAAACGATTCCAGCCGCGAATACGTACCCGGAAACAGAAGGCTGTTCCCTACCGTCAGTCCTGCACAACCCGCAATAACAATAGCCGAAATTTCGAGCGTACCGTGAATCCAGATTTTCAGAACCGAATCGAGCAGCAGACCTCGTTCGTAAAAGAAATACTGAAACGATCCCAGCATCACCCCGTTATAAAACAACATAACGATGGTACCCACCGAGGCAAACAACCCGAAAATGAACGTGCGGAAAGCCACAAAAATGTTATTCATGGTAATCTGAACAAACATCGTAGCCTGATCGCTGCTGTTATAAACGCCCAGTGGATCTCCCTTCTTGATGTTTTCGAGGGTCATGTTTACATACCAATCGCCCAGAATAAGCCGTACAAATGTATTATCGTGTGCCGCCGAAACCCAACCGAGTATACATGCCACCAGAAAAATCGCAGCCGCCAGCGCCAGCATTCGATGCGACTGTTGAAATAAAAGCGGCAGTTCGTATTGCCAGAACAGCCGAAACCGTCCCCGATCGTCCCGCCGATTCTGCATCAGTCCCCGGTGCATTTGCCCGGCCAGCCCATTGAGGTATCGCGTTACATTCGCGTTCGGGTAGAAGGTTCGGGCGTACGACAGATCATCGGTCAGTTCCACAAAACGGGCCGTCAGTTCATCAGGATCACGGGTCGGGTTCTGTTCAATGTCGCGCCACTTATCAGAGTTGCGTTTAACGAAAAGGGCTTCACGCATAGGAAGTCGTCGGTCTGTAGCCGTCAGTCGGCTAGGAAAGGGTAAATTAGTGAAGTTCCCAATGGCGACCAAGTTGGGCATTCGTTTTCTATGAAAAACTTTTGACTAAACCATCGTAACTTACGACTTTTGACAGACGACTTATTCATTTCTCCTGCATGGCTGTTGCGATTCGCACCTCCCAAAACGTTCTTCTGGAATACGAACCAGCCAGCATTGGCGAACGAATTCTGGCAGCACTGATGGATTACCTGGTGATATTTGGCTGGCTTATCCTGACCGTTTTTTTGCCCACTTCGCTAGGTTATCAGATCAATAGCTTTTACAGCCTTTTCATTGCTCTACCCGCCGTTTTTTACGACCTCCTGAGCGAGTGGTTACTCAACGGCCGCAGCATCGGTAAGCTCGCCATGCGTATTCGGGTGGTTATGCTCGACGGATCACCACCGGGGATTGGCGCCTATCTGATTCGGTGGTTGTTCCGAATCATTGAGTCGGCTGCGTTTTTAGGAGGCATTGTCCCCGTCATTACGATAGCTGCTAATGGAAAAGGCCAACGCCTTGGCGACATAGCTGCCGGGACCACCGTTGTCCGGCTGAAACCCGCTGTTACGCTCGACGACGTCGTTATTAAACCCTTTACAGACAACTACATCGTTCAGTTTCCCGACGTTCGGCTACTTTCCGATCACGACATCGCCATTGTGCGAAATGTAGTACGGCAGGGCGACCAACCTCTTTTCCAACGTACTGCCGACAAGGTTAAAGACGTTACCGGAATTCGTAGTGATCTGGAAAACCGGGAGTTTCTGCTTACCGTTATTAATGACTATCAGTTTATTACAACACAGTAACGCGGCTGGAAAGCCGCAAACTATTTAATGAACGGCTTTCCAGCCGCGTTGCCTATGCTTGATTCAATTAAATCGCTCGCCCGTCAGTATGCGGCTGACATCATTCAGACCCGCCGACATTTGCATGCCCATCCCGAGCTATCCTTTCAGGAGCGCAACACGGCCCGGTTCGTCGCCGACCAGTTAAAAGCCATTGGTATAACGCCCCAGGAAGGTATTGCCGATACGGGTTTGGTTGCCTTAATTGAAGGAAACAAAGGGTCGTCGGGTAGTACAAGGGTAGTTGGTTTACGGGCCGACATGGACGCTCTGCCCATCCACGAAGCCAATGATGTCCCCTACAAATCGACCATCGATGGGGTAATGCATGCCTGCGGACACGATGTGCATACCGCCAGCTTACTGGGTGTAGCGCGTATCCTTCATGTACTGCGTGACCAGTTCGATGGAACCGTCAAGCTGGTTTTTCAGCCCGGCGAGGAGAAAGCGCCTGGTGGGGCCTCGCTTATGATTAAAGAAGGCGTACTCGAAAATCCGACTCCTGTCAGTATGATTGGGCAACATGTAGCACCCAATATTCCGGTGGGCAAAATCGGGTTCCGCGAAGGTATGTACATGGCCAGTACCGACGAATTGTACCTGACTGTCCGGGGCAAAGGGGGCCATGCCGCCATGCCCGACAACCTGGTAGACCCCGTTCTGATTGCGTCGCATATCATTGTGGCCTTGCAGCAGGTTATTAGTCGAAATCGGCCACCAGCCAGCCCATCCGTATTATCCTTTGGCCGATTCATCGCCGATGGCGTTACCAACGTGATTCCCAACGAAGTTACCATTCAGGGGACGTTCCGCTGCATGAATGAAGAATGGCGGGCCGAAGGTAAACGACGCATGGTAAAATTGGCCCAGGGCATTGCCGAAGCCATGGGTGGCTCCTGCGAATTTGAAATTGTCCACGGCTATCCTTACCTCAAAAACCACCCCGAACTGACCCGCCGAGTACGGGCCGAAGCCGTAACCTACATGGGTGCCGAAAATGTAGTCGATCTGGATTTGTGGATGGCTGGTGAAGATTTTGCATTTTACTCACAAGTGGTTGACTCCTGCTTTTACCGACTCGGCACCCGCAATGAAGCGAGGGGGATCATCTCTGGAGTCCACACGCCCACGTTCGACATCGACGAAGCGGCTCTCGAAACGGGTGCTGGGCTTATGAGCTGGCTAGCGGTTCAGGAATTGGCAATTCTATAATTTCATATTTGGAAATATAATTCCGAATCATGAAATATTTCTCAGCTATAATTTGTTATGTTTATGGTTGTTATCAGCAAAACGGTACTAAGCAAATATGCCGATATACATCCTGACGTAGGCTCTGCCTTAAATGACTGGTATACGCTTGTCAAAGACGCAGATTGGAAGAATTTAGCCGATATCAAACAGTCTTTCAATTCTGTTGATTACGTGGCCGATAACCGATATGTTTTCAATATCAAAGGAAACCACTACCGATTAGTAGCGATGATCTTCTTTTCGGTTCGCACAGTCTATATTAAATTTATTGGTACCCATGCAGAATACGATAAGATTGACGCTGGAACAATAGACTTACAGGATTGATGAACATAACAAACTGGGATGAACATAGGATTGCCCTCCAGAAAATTGATGCCCTTATCGCACAGGGCTTTGAGGGCAATGCTGAGCTAGAAACTAGGTTTTTGGTTTTGGCAAAAGCGATTGAGGCATTTGAAGACAGCATCCCGCTCATGCCAATTCGTACACCAGATACGTTGCCAGGAATGATCCATATCAAAATGGCGGAACGAAATATGAAACAAAAGGATATGGCAAAGCTTCTGGGAGTATCAACCGCCCGTTTGTCGGAGGTAATGAATGGGAAACGACGCATTACCATTGACTTAGCGAAAAAACTTTACGAGCGTTTAGATATTAGCCCGGAGTTTATTTTGAAAATGGCGTAACCTGACAGGCCTAAAACTTCGGTTAACGCTACTGGACGAATTCCTGGCTCCATCCATCTGGGGATAGACCTCATCACACCTGAAAACTCTATCCCTAAATAGCACAAACCATTCCTTGATTGTTATACATTTGTAATTCCTTAATTCGTTCTACCTGAAAGTCTAATTGCTATAACCTATGAACAGAAGAGATGCCCTCATGCGGGTGGCCGCGCTGGCAGGCGCAACCATGTCGTTGCCAGCTCTGGCCGATACGCTTGAAGCCTCAGCCACTCGACGTGCCCTCACCGGCAAACCTGTCTTCTTTACGGCCGATCAGGACGCTACTGTCGCTGAACTGGCCGATACCATTATCCCGACCACTAAGACTCCGGGAGCCAAAGCGGCTAAGGTCAATGAAGTTATCGACGTTATTCTGAAGGACTGCTATAAACCTGATGATCAGCAACGCTTCGTCGAAGGGTTAGCGCAAACCAATAAGTGGAGCCAGGAAGCCTACGGAAAAGCATTTGTGCAACTTGATCCGGCACAGCGGATTGAGATCGTCAAAAAACTTGAAGCTGACGACAAAGCGCAGCGGGCCCAAATGGCTCCGGCTAAATCCGTTGCTAAAGTCGAAAACTCCCAGGCCGACCTCCAGATGCCTACCGCCAAAAAACGGTACACGCCTTTCTATTCAATACTGAAAGATTTGACACTTACTGGCTATTTCACCTCCGAAATCGGCTGCACACAAGCACTGGAGTATGTGCCTGTTCCGGGCCGTTATGATGGCTGTATTACATTGAAGCCGGGCCAGAAAGCGTGGGCTATCTAATTTTTAGTATTAGGCGCGGGGAGTGAAGAGTGAGAATGCTTCGCATGACGAGATTGCGCCAGCTATTCTCACTCTTCACTCCTGGCTCCTCACTCCTTAATAAAGACATGAATCTCAATATAGACGCAAAAAAAGATATGACCTACGACGCAATCGTTGTAGGATCAGGCATTTCGGGAGGCTGGGCATCGAAAGAGCTAACCCGGCTAGGCTTAAAAGTACTTATGCTGGAACGGGGCCGTGATGTAAAACACATTGAAGGCTACCCAACAGCCATGAATAATCCCTGGGATTTCCCTCACCGGGGTCGCATCACGACTCTGGCAGCTGAAGAATACTGGGCCAACATGCGGACGGGCTACACGGCTAACGAAGAATGGCGGCACTTTTTCGAGAATGACAAGGAAAACCCATACCTCGAAAAACGGAAAGTCGACTGGATTCGTGGTTACCACGTAGGAGGCCGTTCGCTGATGTGGGGGCGTCAGAGTTACCGCTGGAATAAAGAAGACTTCATGGCTAACGGCAAAGAGGGCATCGGTGTGGACTGGCCCATTCGTTACGAAGACCTGGCTCCCTGGTACACCCACGTCGAAACGTTTATCGGTGTTTCGGGTAATAAAGATGGTATTGACGTACTGCCCGATGGTAACTTCCTGCCCCCCATGCAGCTCAATTGCCTCGAACGGGAAGCCAAAAAGCGAATTGAAAAAGCGTTCCCCAAACGGCTCGTTACCATTGGCCGTACCGCTCACCTGACCCAACCCCAGAAATGGCATACCGATCTGGGGCGGGCTGCTTGTCAATTCCGCAATCAGTGTATGCGGGGATGTCCTTATGGGGCTTATTTCAGCACCCAGGCCGCTACTTTACCAGCAGCTATGAAAACCGGACGACTGACGCTCCGACCGGATTCCATCGTATCGGAGGTATTGTACGATGAGAAAAAAGGAAAAGCTACCGGCGTTCGGGTGATTGACCAGAACACCAAAGAAGTCCGTGAATACTATGCCCGGATTATCTTCCTGAACGCATCGGCCTTTGCCAGTACATCTATTCTGATGAACTCTAAGTCGCATCGGTTCCCGAACGGCATGGGTAATGACTCGGATCAACTTGGCCGCAACATCATGGACCACCATCTGGCGGCAGGTGCGGCTGGTAGCTTCGAAGGCATGGAAGACCAATACTATTTCGGTCGTCGGGCCAATGGAGTATACATCCCTCGTTACCGCAACTGGAATGGCGACAAGCGCGATTACGTCCGTGGGTTCGGTTATCAGGGTGGCGCTGGCCGTGGCGGCTGGGGACGTGGAAACGGTATGGAAGGCTTCGGAGCCGACTTCAAAGAAAGTCTGACGCAACCCGGCCCCTGGACCATGAGCCTGGGTGGTTTCGGCGAAATGATTGCCGATCCCAACAACCGCATGACGCTTTCGCCTGATCAGAAAGACAAATGGGGATTACCCCTGATTGTTTTCGACGCAGCTTACGGCGAAAACGAGAAGAAAATGCGGATCGATATGATGAACGACGCAGCCGAAATGCTGGAAGCTGCTGGCTTCAAAAACGTCACGCCTTATAACGACACGACCAAGAACCCAGGTATTGGTATTCACGAGATGGGTACGGCCCGCATGGGCCGTGATCCTAAAACGTCGGTTTTAAATGCCCACAATCAGATTCATGCGGTCAAAAACGTATTCAATACGGACGGTGCCTGCATGACATCCGCTTCGTGCGTGAACCCTTCCTTAACCTATATGGCGCTGACGGCCCGTGCAGCTGACTTTGCCGTGAAGGAAATGAAGAAGGGCAATCTGTAATACCGTTTTTATGTACGTCAAAGGCAGGGAGAGCTACTCTTCCTGCCTTTTTTATGAAGCAAATTACATTTTTAATTAAATTTTAAAACAACCCGCCATTAGTATAGTTATACCATAGAATATCAAGCAATAATAGAACTCAACGATGAAAAAAGTAATGATGATGGGATGTATGCTAGTAGCTGGCATCGCCTTTAGTGCCACGGCACAATCGACCAATACGACGACAAATACAAATGCGGGTACAACCGCAACATCGCCAACAACCGGAACACGGACTAATTCGGGTACATACCAGTCGCAGCCGCCAACCGGAACCACGAATTCAACAAATCCGGCAACCAATACGAACATGAGTACGTACCCTACTCAGCCAACGACCCCAACAACGGTGAATCCGCAGCCTACAACGGGGACTTACCAAACGCAGCCGCAAACGGGTATCAATAACTCAACGACCGGAACAGGCACAACCAATGGCACTGGAACCGGTACAATGAATACAGGTACGACCAATACCGGTACAACAACGACAACCGATCCACAAAGTACAATGGGTACTACTGATCGGTTAAATAACGGGACCACAACTAACGGTTCAACCCGTACACGTAGTGGTACGACCACATCGCCAACAACAACACGTCCCCGGTCAATGACCAACTAACTGATGAAGTCAGGTTTATTGGCATCATTTGCCCGGTAAATCGATGACTGAAATACAACGAAGTAGGTAACTTTGTAAAGTTGCCTACTTTTTTTATGTCACTTTCTGCTGAGTTGATTACGCTAAATGGCCTGACTGTCCGTCGAAGTGGCCAGCCTGTTTTAACTGATTTAACCTTTACACTCCGTCCAGGCGAATGCTGGGCCGTAGTAGGTCCAACGGGTAGTGGTAAAACCACATTTTTACAGACGCTTGCCGGGCAATTTCATGCGCCACCAGATACACTCATGCGACAGGCGCGCACAGAGTTCGTGTCGTTCAAAGAAGAATCCAGCCGCTTTTCCTACAGCAGTTATTTCTACCAACAACGCTATCAGGCTACCATGAGCGACGAAGGCACAGACGGTAGCTATTCATCGACCCCAACCTTACGCGACTTCTTGCAACTGACCAATACGGAGGAATCAGCAACGCTGGTCGACCGTTTAGGTTTATCTCCATTGCTCAATCGATCGTTCATCAAGTTATCCAACGGTCAGACTCGTAAAGCTCGCATTGGCAAAGCCCTGCTAAAACACCCGTCCGTTCTATTGCTGGATAGCCCTTTTGTGGGTCTCGATGCCATTTCCCGTGCGGAACTAACCGATTGGCTCGGTGAACTCATGCACCACGGGTTAACACTTATGCTAGTCAAAGAGCCCGATGATATTCCGGCGTTTGTAACACACGTGGTCGTGCTGGAGAAGGGGCGAATTGCCTGGTCTGGCCCCAAAGAAGCCTATCAATATAGCCCGCCAGAGCCTCCATCGATAGCCCCCCCAGCCTTACAGGTCTCGGCTCCAGCACCCGACTTTGAAGAGGCCTTTCGCCTTTGTGATGTAACGGTACGTTATGGCGACACCATCATCCTCGATCACATCGGCTGGACGGTTCGGACTGGTGAACGATGGGCCTTGTTTGGCCGGAATGGGGCTGGTAAGTCTGTGCTGCTTAGTCTGCTATATGGCGACCATCCGCAGGCTTATTCGAATGATGTGCGTGTATTCGGCCATCGACGCGGGAAGTCGGGCGAAAGCATTTGGGATGTAAAACGTCGTATCGGCTTTATTTCGCCCGAATTACATCTTTATTTCCCTCAAAATCTGACCGCTCGTCAGGTAGCCCTTACCGGGCTGACCGATACGCTTACCCCTCCCAGCCAGGTTGCAGCTGTTTCTGAAGTGGATTTATCGTCCTTGTTTGCTTATTTCGGGCTGACCCAATTGCTTCACCGCTCGTTTGGCACACTGTCGGCAGGTGAGCAGCGATTGATATTGCTGATTCGAGCCTTTTTAAAAAATGCCCCTGTTCTACTTCTCGACGAACCGTTTCAAGCCATCGACCATAGCCATGTTCAGCTGGCCAGGCAGTTGATCGACAGTTTTACCAATAAAACAATCCTGTTCGTTACGCACGACCAATCTGAACTGCCGGGCAGCATCAATCAGGTCTTTTCTATTCATGTTACTGCTTCTTAAAAATCAAATAAATCCTTTTAACGGCTTTTGGTATACACTTAATTAAACTTGTAGTCTTCTATAATCGTAATGGTATCCTTTTGTAAACAAAATGGCCTTTATGTTGGCATGGTTTATGAGGCATACCCCGGTCATTTCCCCTAGGCTTCTGAACTGACCATTCACTCACAAAATCGATAAGGGAATCCGATAAATCCCTCGATCAATCAGGTTCATTTACTAAAAAAATGGGCTTGGCATGAAATTCGTCCTATATCGTATCAAGCAACGTATATTGATGAGGAAACGACTACTGTATATATTTATCGAAAGGTATGGGTGGATAGTCGTCTGGCTACTTTCGTGGTCAGGCGCCATGGCTACGTCGAACAACTATAGCCCAGCCGATACCTGCCTACACCCCGAACCACCCATAATTACGGGTTCTGCCAAAGCAATTTGCCGCAATGAAGTTGTTTCGTTAACCGCTACTGGCTGTTCGGGAACAGTCATCTGGTCGAACGGCGACACAGGACCAACAATCAGCGTAAAACCACAGCAAACAACAAAATATACCGCTATTTGCCGGGCAAAACCTGGGTGTATCAGTTGCTTTGCCGACGTCTGGAAAATTACAGTCAATACGCCCGAAGCCCCCACAGTAACGACGTCGTCAAAACTGGTTTGCCCTGGCCAGACAGTAACCTTAACGGCAACTAATTGTACCGGAACCGTTCACTGGATTAGTCAGGATGGGAGTGAACAAACTGTCGGAAAAACCTGGACAACTGCCTTACAGACGACGACCGCTTTCAGGGCCACCTGCGAGCAAAACAATTGCACAAGCAATCCATCCATTCCTCGTGCCGTCGAAGTAGCCGCTCCCCAAACGCCCGTCGTTACTACCGACAGGCGTGATATATGCGCAGGCCAGACGATCCGACTGACGGCTTCGGGCTGCCTCGGAAACATTCGCTGGACCGATGGAGCCGAAGGACTAACCCGAACAGTAACGCCTTACTCATCAATTAACTATCGGGCTATTTGTCAAATTGGTTCATGCCAGAGTGACAGCTCTCAGGCCGTTTCGATAACCGTTCGATCGGCCAGCAACCCGCTCAACCTGCAAACCAAGTTAACAAGTAACTGTCCTTTTCAAACCGTTGATCTGTCGAAGGCAATTATCAACAAAGACGCTTCGATACAACGGTATGAATTTCGAACCGAAGCCTCGCTACTCGCCCCGGCAGTACAATCACCTGGAGCCGTGGGAGCAGGAACCTATTACCTATTTGGCCGAACAGTTGATGGGTGTTATACAGAGCCGATAGCCATCGTTGCCACCATCAAACCCTGCCAGAACGCAATACCTCCCTGCCTAAGCAACCCAGCTTTCGTAGCCATCCGACTCGACTCACTCGACCCGGCAAAAGGCGTTGTTCGTTTAACGGCACAGCTAGGAGGCTCGGCCAATAACCCCTCCTGGCAGAGTGACGGCGGGGGCTTATTTACTAATACCGAAACCAAGGCCCGCTATCTACTCTCTGAGGCCGACCGTCAACGAGGAGCCACATTGTTTACGGTGTCTATAGCAGACCCGGATGGTGATGGGCCTTGTGTGGGTGCATCGGCCCAAAAACTGGTGATGACATCTTCACGCGAACTTGTGGGACTTAGCAAAAAAGTAGCTGAACCGATCTGGCTAACCGAAAACCAAAAACGCCTGGTTGAGCTTACATATCAACTCACCGTTGCCAACCTTGGTAAGCAGGCCTTAACAGGTATACAACTAGCCGATGATCTGGACGCAGCTTTTTCGGGGGCTGGTGCTCAGATTCAATCGGTCAACGTTCGCGTCGATAGCGATCTGGTTATAAACAAGAACTATACTGGGCTAGGCACCGATACCATTTTAGTAACCGGAGGAACATTACAGGCGGGTGAACAGGCTCATGCGTGGTTGACGGTCCGATTGGATGTAAGCCAGGCAAACACCCTGACATTCACCAATAAAGCGATGGCCCAGGCTGTCGATGCAACGGGCAACATCTGCCGCGACCGGTCGACCAATGGTCTTGACACCGACCCTGACCAGAATGGCAACCCAGCCGATAACGATGAACCGACCGTTATCTCGCTGCATTCGGTACAGGGCGAAGACTATTCGAGCGTTTTCATTCCGGAAGGTTTTTCGCCCAACGGCGACGGAGTGAATGATCGATTCGTGATTCAGAATGTTCCTACAGGGATAACCATACAGGTAGAGATTTACAACCGATGGGGGCATCTGGTTTATCAGAATATGAATTACAAAAATGACTGGGACGGCACATCCAATCAGGGCGTCAAAACTGCCGATAGTCGACAGGGGTTGCCAGATGGTACGTACTATTACCAGATTCGACTCAGCGACGGACGCGAATTTGTTCGGTTCCTGACCTTAGTAAGATAACTTTTGTAGCAATGATTTTTGGCCAATTTCGTTTTTCGTAGGGAGATCGTGTAGCTGGCCGTAGGGGGTAATACCAATGAGTAACAAGTGGATCGTATGGATCATAGGCGGGTTTCTGTGGCTAAGCAGTTTACAGACTTGGGCACAGGTAGACTCGTTGCTGCAGCAGGCCGACCGTCTGCTCAGCTATAAGGCCTATGGCCGAGCTATTGAAGCCTACTCGCAGCTATTGAACGAGCAGGCCGATCAGCTCACGCCCACGCAAAAAATAACTGTACAAAGTCAGTTGGCTTCTGCCTACCACCAGGTTGGCGATGGGGCAAAAGCTGAGCGCTATTATCGGGAAGCCCTGGCCGCTAATCCTGACCCTAACCCTCAACTACTTCTGCTTTTTGCCCAGACGCTGGTCGGCAATGGTAAGTTCCAGGAAGGGCAGAAAATGTTTGAGCGTTATGAACAACTCAAAGACAAACAACCACCCCGCGCAGCTATAACGGCTTCGACGGCAGGCAGCTCTTCGGCAAGCCTTCGTAAGGAGCCGGTTAAGTACCGACTGGAGTTTCTGGATTTCAACACATCGGGAGAAGAGTTCAGCCCGGCCTATTACCAGGATGGCCTCGTCTATGTGGCCGGTAAAAAGGGAGGGTCAGCCATCGAAACCACAGGCAGTGGTGGCGGGGCAGGCTACCTTGATCTCTTTTACTTACCCAATCGGAACAACCTGAAGGTGAGCAGCATTCTCAATACCGACGGCACCACCAGCCGCCCTGTAAATACTCCTGCCCGAGATGACCGCTCCGCCGGAAACTACAGCCGTCAAACGCCGAATGATTCGCCGACTATACCCAATTTTGGCCAGGGCATCAACATTTCAGAAGGGCTGGGCTACGCAGCGAATGCGAGTTCGCAGAATGTTTCCAAACGCTTCAGCCAGACGCTGAACACCAAATATCATGAAGGGCCAGCTACATTCTCGCACGACGGCTCACAGATCATTTTTACCCGTAACAATTACAATAACGGTCGAGCCAGTAAGAGTTCGGAGGGGGTCAATAAGCTTAAACTGTACACGGCTGTTCAGGAAAATGGCGCCTGGACCGACATTGTCGAACTGCCGTTCAATAGTGATGAGTATTCGGTGGGGCATCCGACCCTGAACAAGAGTGACGAACTGCTCTATTTCTCTTCGGATATGCCCGGTGGCTTTGGTGGAACCGACCTGTATGTAACGCGCTTCCAGAATGGAAAATGGAGCCGGCCTGTCAATCTGGGCAGTACCATTAACTCGAAAGGAAACGAATTATTCCCGTTTGCCGATGATGCAGGTAATCTCTACTTTTCTTCCGATGGCCGAAAGGGACTGGGTGGACTGGATATTTATTATGCTACCTTAACCAATGGAATAACCGTTCAGTCAATTGAACATCTGGATGCGCCCATCAATTCACCACAGGACGACTTTGGTCTCATCACCGATGCCAATCGAAAAGCGGGTTATTTCAGTACAAACCGACGCGATGGCAGCGACGACATTTATCGGTTTGTCCGCGAAAGCTCTCTGTATGGGTGCCGCGACCTGACCATTCGATTATACGACACCTTTACCGATCAGCCTTTAGATAGCGTCAGTGTGCTGGTGAAGTCCAATGCAGATGGGCAACCCGACCAAACCCTGCTAAGTGACCAGAACGGCCTCGTTCGCATTTGTCTTCCCGGAAGTAATACGTTTACCTTCAAAGCCAGCCGCGATGGGTATATCAACAGTACCGTTGGTTTCACAACTCGTTCATTAGTCGATGATCAGCCCAGCCGACTGGAAATCGGCTTATTGAAGCCAACCGTTCCGGTCGATACCATTTCAGAAGCGCAATCGACACCTGCCCCCGCCCTTACCCAATCACGCATTCAGGGGACTGTTTTAGGCGACAATAACCGCAAGCCACTCGCCGGGGTGAAAGTACGTCTTCGGAATGAATGCGATAATTCGATAAAAGAATACATAACCGGGGCCGATGGCCATTACTCGTTCGACATCAACGAGGGTTGCGATTATACGTTGATTGCTTCAAAGCCATCCTTTGGTACCAATACCAGCAAAATCAAAAAGATAGCTCCCAAGGCAAAGCCCAAGGAACTGTCGGCTGACCTGAAAATGCTGAGTGTGGGCGATGTGGTTACGATTGATAATATTTATTACGATCTCGATCAGTTCAGCCTCCGTCCTGCGGCCATGCGTGAACTGGATAAGGTTGTGGCTACCATGCGAAAATATCCGTCGCTAATCATTGAAATCCGGTCGCATACCGACAGCCGGGGCGATGCAGAGCGGAACAAGGCCCTGTCGCTGGAGCGAGCCAAACAGGTTGCGAATTACCTGGTTTCCAAAGGCATTAGCCGTCGGCGAATGGCTACCCTGGGCATGGGTGAATCGCAGCTCGTCAATAACTGCACCGATGGTGTGATCTGTACCGAAGCCGAACACCAGCGAAATCGCCGAACCGAATTTAAAGTTGTCTCCATCAAGTAAATGATGAACTATAGCATCCTATTTTTACATCATCGTGTAAAAGCTTTAATTCATCCTTCATTTGATTGCGTTTCCAACCTGTAAAATCAACATTGGCCTTCGGATCACCGAAAAACGGCCGGATGGCTACCATAATCTACAATCCTGTTTTTATCCCGTAAGCTGGGGGGATATACTGGAAACTATTCCAGCCACTGATTTTAGCTTCAGCAGCAGTGGTCTGCCTATTCCGGGTGATGGCCAAACGAATCTGTGCGTTCGGGCCTACAATCTACTGAAGACCGATTTTGACCTGCCCCCTGTGTCCATGCATTTACACAAGATTGTGCCTATTGGAGCGGGGTTAGGCGGTGGCTCGGCCGATGCAGCATTCACACTGAAATTGCTGAATGACCAGTTTGGCCTTGGCTTAGGCATCGCCCAGTTGGAGGATTATGCCCGGACGTTGGGAAGTGACTGTGCCTTTTTTGTTCAGAATCGCCCCCTGTATTGCCTGGAGAAAGGTGATGTTTTCTCAGAGATTTCGGTTAATCTGACTGGCTATTATGTCCTGCTCGTTTACCCCAATCTGGCTATCTCAACGGCCGAAGCGTATGCAGGTGTTCGACCACATCAACCCGAACTGTCGTTGTTCGAACAGTTACAGGCACCAATCGATAACTGGCGCAATACCATTCATAACGATTTCGAAGACAGCCTATTTCCCAAGTATCCACGTTTAGCCGACATCAAACAACAACTGTATGAGGAAGGAGCTGTTTATGCGAGCATGAGCGGGTCCGGGTCTACCCTATACGGCATTTTTAATGCACCTATACCCATGCCAAACCAATTTCTGGACTACAACGTTTGGCAAGGGAAATTATAAATATCATCCAATCGTTACTATTCTAACAAGTCTTGATTAAGAACTTCTGTTTCCATGAGCAACTTCGTGACCAAACGGCGTGAGCCGTCTCGTTTTATGGTCTGGTTGGGCATCGCCAGCAGTACGATGCTCTTCACAATGTTGTTGGTTACCTATGTTGTTCGTCAAACCGCGTCAGATTGGGCTACCGTAAAACTACCCCTCGTCTTTTTGGTTAGTACCGGTGTTATCCTGCTGAGCAGTTTAACACTTAACAATGCCAAACAGGCTTTCTGGCACGAACGATTTGGGAGTTATCGTACGAATCTGGCCACTACACTCGGGCTGGGTATTCTGTTTATGTTGCTTCAGGGTTGGGGCTGGCGCGATCTGTTCAGAGCCGGCATTCGTTTGGAAGGCAACCCCGCTGGTAGCTTCATCTACATCATCTCCGGCCTGCATTTGCTGCATATACTGCTTGGGCTGATTCTACTGGGTATAGTCTTATGGGAAGCCTTACTCCGACGCCCGTATGTCGACGCCTTTGTCTATAGTGTAAATCCGCCCAATCGGCTCAAGCTCAAACTCATTGCTTTGTACTGGCATTTTGTTGATGTGCTCTGGCTGGGCCTATTTTTATTTTTACTTGTCCATCATGGCATCAACTGGGGGCTACCCATAGGACATTAGCTAATTTTAAGGCTTTATAGCGTTATTTGTAAGAGAATACGAATCAGAAAGTTAGTTCTGCTTTTGTAAGCATCATCCGCAAATCGAAAAGTAAGTTCACTCAATTAATCGAGTTAGGCATCTGAATTTCATGAGAAAAATCGCTCTTTGGGCAGGCTTTTGGGCATTATGTGTCTCGTCCTTCGCTCAAACGTCTCCTTCGTCAACATCCACACCGGGTTCCAAATATGACCCACTGGCTCTATTTCATCCATTATTCAACATGCAACCGGGCAATGATTATCGAACCGGTAGTGGTGCTCCTGGCCCCAACTACTGGCAAAATCGCTCGGATTATCAGATCAATATTACGCTCGATGATCAGCAGAATTCTATTACAGGCGAAGTAACGATCACCTACAAAAACAACTCGCCGGAGTCATTAGCCTATTTGTGGCTTCAGCTAGATCAAAATGCGTTTAGCGATACCTCACGGGCCTCCAAAACGACTCCTGTTTCAGGTGGTCGGTTTGGCAATCAGGGTTTTGCGGGTGGGTTAACAATCTCTAATGTAACTGTCGATCAGGGCAAAGGAAAGTTTTCAACCGTTCCTTATGTCATTACAGATACCCGCATGCAGGTTCGCCTGGCCGAGTCCGTAAAGCCCAAAGGTGACGTTATAAAAGTAAAAATTGCCTACTCCTTTAAAATTCCGGAATACGGTTCCGATCGGATGGGGCAACTCAAGCGGAAAGACGGCATCATTTACGAAATTGCCCAGTGGTATCCGCGTATGTGCGTTTACGATGATATTGAAGGCTGGAACGTACTCCCCTACTTAGGCGCTGGTGAGTTCTACCTGGATTATGGCGACTATGAATACAGTATTACCGCTCCCTGGGATCATATCGTAGTTGGTTCCGGCGAGCTGCTCAACCCAAACGAAGTGCTAACGGCCGATCAACAGAAACGATTGGAACAGGCTCGTAAAAGTGACCAGACCGTAATCATTCGTGGAAAAGATGAAGTAACAAATGCCAACTCCCGCCCGAAAAAGTCAGGCACGCTTACCTGGAAATTTCGGTGTGAGAATAGCCGCGACGTAGCCTGGGCTTCGTCGCGCGCGTTTGTCTGGGACGCGGCCAGAATCAATCTCCCCAGTGGCAAAACTGCTCTTGCCCAATCCGTTTACCCCGCCGAAAGTGCTACCAATGATTCGTGGAACCGCTCGACCGAATACGTAAAAGGCTGCGTTGAGTTCTACTCCAAATACCTCTATGAATTTAGCTATCCCGTTGCTACAAATGTAGCTGGCATCGTAGGTGGAATGGAATATCCGGGCATCATCTTCTGCGACCATCGCGATAAAAAAGACGCGCTCTGGGGCGTTACCGACCACGAATTTGGGCACAACTGGTTCCCAATGATTGTGGGCAATAACGAACGAAAGTTCCCCTGGATGGACGAAGGCTTCAACACCTTTATCAACGGGCTGTCGACGGCCAATTTTAATAAAGGAGAGTACAACCGCGAGCGGGGAACCATGCACGATCTGGCTCCTGCACTGGCCTTCCCAACTGAACCAATTATGACCATCCCTGATGTGCAGCAGCCCAGAGCCTTAGGCATTTTGGCGTATTACAAGCCGGGTATCGGTCTGAAACTGCTGCGTGATGTGATTCTTGGCCCCGACCGTTTTGATTTTGCTTTTAAAAATTACGTGCAGCGCTGGGCGTTCAAGCACCCAACTCCCTATGATTTCTTCCGCAGTATCGAAGACGGTGCTGGCGAAGATCTGGGTTGGTTCTGGCGCGGCTTTTTCTACGAAACCTGGCGGCTGGACCAAGGCGTTAAAGACGTCAAATATGTAGATGGCAGCGCTGACAAAGGCTCATTGATTACCATTGAAAACCTTGACAAAATGGCTATGCCTGCAACGATTGAGGTGACTGAAAGCAATGGCAAAAAAGGCCGGGTAAACTTACCAATCGAAGTTTGGCAACGCGGTGGTTCCTGGACGCTTAAATACAGCTCGACATCGTCCATCAAGACCGTTGTGATTGACCCCGACGAAAAGCTGCCGGACATCAACCCCAAGAACAACACCTGGCGAGCCGAAGCGCAATAGCACTGGTTATATCAAGTTAAACTACTTTTTTCGCTTTACCCCACCCCCCATCCAGGGTTGACTATAATTGACCTAAGCCCCCTTCGGGGGGTGGGGGTAAGGTAAAGCAAAATCCATAACCTGAATTAGTAGTAGTCTGCAAATGAAAAAGACCTAGCGCTGATAGCTAGGTCTTTTTCATTGAATACGCTTGACTAAGTCAAAACAGGCGCTACGATCAAGCAGCCGTTTTAGTGGGTCGATTCAAGGCTTGTGACTCGATCAGTTCCAAATCCGGTTTCGATTGGTCGGCAACCGTAACACGACCGCGTTCCTTACGCACAATCCGGGAGTAAAGCGAAATCTCCTGATCGAACAGGAACCGGAAGAATAACCGAACGTATGACGTATGGTATTTCAGCGTATCGTAATACTCAGGAGCCGACTTTTTGATGTCAGGCAGTTTATTCCAGGGGATAGACGGAAAATCGTGGTGCTCGTTATGGAAGCCAACGTTCAGGTTCAAGCCGTTCAACTGACCGTAATAGCTGTACGTTTCCTGCTCAGGATCGAGCGTCAGGTAATGCTCCTGAATCCAGCGAGCACCCAGTGGGTGCAGGCCGACTGAGAAGAACAAACAAAGCAGCAGAAAGGCCAGTGCTTTCCAGCCAAAGAAGAAGACAATTACAGCATCGAACGCTACCTGTACGACAATATTAGCCGCTACCCATTTATCGATCACCGCGAGTTCGTGCATCCGAAGCGTACGAATGGCCTGGAAAATCGGAAAGAAAAGCAGCCAAAGAGCTTTACCAATGGAGTAATTGTTGATGAGTTTGGCTTCGTACCAATCGGGCAGATCGGCATCAAGTTCGTGTACGCCCTGAAAGGCATGGTGTTTAATGTGAAAATTTTTGAACGACAAAGCCGTTGGTAATACCGTTGGCAGGTTCGCCAAAATAGCCGCCCAGGCATTGGCTCCTGGCTTGCGGAAAATTAAATTGTGGGCCGCTTCGTGAATACAAACGAATAAGGTATGCGCTGGAAACGCACCAATAAACCAGGCAGCCGCCACAACAATCCACCACGACTGATCACGTACCAGCCAGGCCATGCCTACCATCATAGTTACACAGCCCAGAATAACCCAGAACGTAGTAGGGTTTTTCTGACCGATTAACTGTTTGATTTCAGGATGCGCTTTAAGAATTTGTCGGGTACGAATACGGTGCGGTTCGGTTGCGTTTGAACGAACAAAATCTGTGAATCTTGCCATAAATAAGGTGTCGCCTGAACAACAATAGCCGTGCGAGCGGCTCAGTGAAAAAATAGACAGTAAAATTAACACAATCTTAGCAGGCAATCCTACTTAGCGAATCGAAAATTGCCTGATTTTAATCAGATATTCCACCAAAATAAGAAAGGCGAAGCTGATTAGCTCCGCCTTTACTGATTCAGGTTGATTCAACAAATTCGTATAGTGGGTGGGATGGTGAATGGTGGACTGGTTAATAACCAATCGGAAATGAGTATCCGAGCGAAACCGCGACTCCACGGTTACGTACATTGAGATTGACAACGGGAATCTGTATCTGACGGGTAAATCCTTGTGTGTAGCGGCCTTCGAAGAAGAACTTTCCGGGACCCGCATCCATCGCCAGACCTAGGCCACCCACGGCGCCAACGTCCCAGCGGCTGAGTGTACTGCCATAATTAACATCGATATCGTATGGCTGGGTCGTAAATAAGGCAGAAGCCCGTGTGCGAATTCGCCCGTCAACAGCGTAACTTACCGAAGGACCAACAATCAGGTAGGGCTGAACCGCGCCATCGGTCAGGTTGATTTTTGCCAGCAGCGGAATCTCCAGATGTTGCGACTGATAGGCGATGGTTGCCCCAATCGGCAGGTTAAAGCCACCCAGATTCAAATCCATACCTTCTTTGATGGCCACCCCTTTCTGAACATAGGCAAACTCGGGTCGGAACGATACGCGGTCACTGAGTGGAATATCCAGGAAGATAGCACCAGTAGGGCCAACGGTGGGGTATAAGTCGGGCAGTAAGCTACCCATAAAATCGGGTTTAGAAGCAAACCCCCAGTTAGCACCGCCCCGAATTCCGACCTGAACCTGAGCAAAAGAAGCAGGGACAACAACAAGGGTTAAGAGGGCAATGGCACCGGCAAGCACAATTCGTTTCATGGTTCTGAAGGGAAAAAATTGAAAATGAAAAACGGGTAAACCTGAAGTTGATTGTGTAAAGCGTCGGCTATAGGCAGTGTTGTTTTTTAAGTGCTTTCATGGATTAGAGAGCCGTGAATACAAAAGGATTAATCCGATGAAAAAAAAATTTACACGCAGCGATTTTGACGATTTGTTACGGTAGTGGCATGCTGCGAATCAAGGTGTTGTATTTTTTCTTGAAAACATTGCAGCGTCCTTTTAACTTTACCCTTACCTATTGACCCTATTACCGAAATGAACTACATCAAGCCAACCAAATTCAGCTACCTGCCGAAGTTTCTGATGCCGTTGGATATTCTTGGGCTGTTTGACTGCGATCCGTTCGGTAGCTCGCTCCTGCTCAGGCGAATACTTATCTGTATTGTGGGCTGGTTAACTTATGCCCGCTATACTGTAGTGAACCGCATTCAGATCGAAGGCACCGAAAACCTGGAGAATCTGCCCATCAACAACGTCCTGTTTCTTTCCAATCATCAGACTTACTTCGCTGATGTCATCGCGTTCTTTCATATTTTCTGCGCCGTGAAATGGGGGTTTCAGAACACTATTGTTCCGCCTATGTATTTGTTCGGCCCCAGGGCGCGTCAGTACTACGTAGCGGCTTCTGAAACGATGAAGAAGGGCTTTGTTCCTCGCGTTTTTTCAGCCATTGGCGCCTTAACCATCGAACGTTCCTGGCGGGCCGAAGGGCGCGAAGTACAACGGAGCGTAGATACCTCCGCCAATGATAAAATTGCGAAGGCGCTGGCTCACGGCTGGGTGGTTAGTTTTCCGCAGGGAACCACAACACCTTACGCACCCATTCGCAAAGGCACTGGTCACCTGATTAAAAACAATGAGCCTATCGTAATACCCGTTGTTATCAATGGTTTTCGCCGGGCATTCGACAAGAAGGGGCTGCGTTTTAAAAAACGAAATACCCTGTTGACTGTCCAGTTCAAACCGCCCCTTCCCTACAGCCCGGAAGATACCGTCGATGATCTGGTGGCCCGAGTCCGTCATGCCATTGAACAGGATGCCCCAGAATGGGCGCAGGAACAACGCTAACGCAACGCGGTAATGCGCGTTACCCTTACCTAACTATGAAATCGTTCCTATCACCAACTCTTTTTGCTTCGCTGATTGCTCTAGCGTTTGGTTGTAATAAAACCTCTACAACCACATCTAAAAGCGATTTCACCCGAGTTGTGCTGGATACCAATCCACCTATTGAACCGCTATCGCCCGAAGCGAGTATGGCCAAAATTCAGTTACCGCCCGGATTTCATGTCGAACTGGTTGCCAGTGAACCTATGGTTCAGGAACCCGTAGCGATAGCCTGGGATGGTAATGGACGCCTGTATGTGGCTGAAATGAACACCTACATGAAAGATGCCAATGCCACCGGTGAGTATGCACCAACCAGTCGGATCAAACGGTTGGAAGACACGGACGGTGATGGCAAAATGGATAAGTCGACCATTTTTATCGACAGTCTTGTTTTACCCCGTACCATTCTGCCCGTAGGCGATCAATTGCTGGTCGGTATTACCAATATTCAGCACATCTGGAGTTATCGGGATACGAATGGAGATGGGAAAGCCGACGAGAAAAAAATCGTTTTCCGAAACGACGTCATCGACTCCCGGAATCTGGAGCATCAGAATGGTGGCCTGATCTGGAATCTCGACAACTGGATTTACCCCACCCGCGACAACCTCCGGTACAAGTACAAAGCAGGGAAACTCATTGCCGATACGCTGGTCGATAACATGATTGGCCAGTGGGGTATGACGACAGACAATTACGGTCGCCTGTTTTACTCTGAAGCCGGGCCGGGCCTACCAGCTGTACAGATTCAGCAAAACCCGGCTTATGGCGCATTGAACTTCGTCGATCAGTATACCGAAGATTTCACCAAACCCTGGCCTATTATTGGAAATGTTGATGCCCAGGGCGGCCGGGAAGCCCTTCGAAAGGAAGACAACACCCTGAACAAATACACCGCCGGTTGTGGACAGTCCATTTTTCGGGGCGACCGACTGCCCGCCGATATGCAGGGCGATTACTTCATCCCGGAACCTGTCGGCCGGATCATCAAACGAGGGAAAGTTATTAACCGAAACGGAAAAATCTATATCGAGGACGCCTATAAACAGAAAGACTGGCTGGCATCGGCCGATATGAATTTCCGCCCCATAAACACCTATACGGGACCCGATGGCTGCTTCTACATAGTGGATATGTATCATGGTATCATTCAGGAAAGCGAGTGGACCAAACCGGGTTCGTATCTGGGTAAAGTTATTCAGGACAAAGGCTTGTATAAAAACCGGGGTATGGGTCGAATTTATCGTATTGTACATGACGACTTCAAACGCGACTCCCAAAAGCCTTCCCTACTCAATGAGCCAAGTAGTAAACTGGTAACCTATCTGGATCATCCAAACGGTTGGTGGCGCGATAACGCCCAACAGCTTCTGGTCGTCAGAAATGATCAATCGGTTGTGCCAACGCTGCAACAAATCGCCACTGGGCAGAAAGCCTCCTTAGCCAAAGACCCCAGCGCCCTCGCCCGCATCCACGCTCTCTGGACTCTAGAAGGACTCGAAGCCGTCGACAAGCCTACGCTGTTCAAAGCATTGACGGATACCGACGCGCAGGTTCGTAAAGCAGCCGTCTGGATCAGTGAAGTTTATCTGAAGAAGAAAGATCCGGAGGTGATTGAGAAACTGGCCGCCATGACCAATGACCCAAGCCCCGACGTTCGTATCCAACTGGCTCTATCGCTTCGGAGCCATTCGACTCCTCGTACAAAGGCCGTGGTGACCCAACTTCTGGCTGATAACCCGCAGAACGAACTGATGCAGTTCTCGTACAAAACCTTTACAGAAGCACAGAAAATGCTTCTGGCCGAACAGGAGCGTACTCGCAACTTAAGCCCCGCCGACCGGGCACTGGTCACAAATGGCGCTACTATTTTTAAGCAATTGTGTGCCACCTGTCATGGTCCCGACGGCAAAGGCATCGTAGTAGCCGGAAGTTCGCAGATGCCAGCTCCTCCATTAGTTGGTTCACCACGGGTAAAAGGCGACAAAACGCTGGTTATCCAATTATTGCTCAATGGCATGAAAGGGCCACTGGATGGCAAGACCTACCGAGATATAATGCCATCGATGGGTAGCAACGACGACAAATGGATCGCATCGGTGCTGAGTTATATTCGGAATAGTGGCGAACTGGGGAATAAAGCCTCTGTGGTAACACCCAAAGAAGTGGCTGAGGTACGAGCTACAACACCCGTCATTGCCGGAGGTATGACCCAGCAGGAGTTGGAAATATTTAAGTTAGGCCGGGCCGAGCGGACAAATTGGAGCAAACCCGAAACGAAATAACCATCGTCACGGACCATCATGAAGACACTCATTATCAGCGGTATTCTTATTGGCCTTGTGGCTCGGCTGGCCGCTCAACCCACTATCTTTACCAATACTATCGGCATGGAGTTTGTGCGTATCCAACCGGGGAGCATGGTCGTTGGTCGATTTCAGCCGCCTTATCCCAAACCATCCCAATCGGAGGAAGCGGCTAAGAAGAACGGGGTTCAGTGGACGAAGGTAGACTATCAGCTTGCCGAAAATCTAGTTAATCAGGACGCCCGGCCAGGATTTGACGTCAAGATATCTAAGCCGTTCTACATCGGCAAATTTGAAGTAACGCAGGGACAGTGGAAGCGTGTTATGGGAACGAATCCATCCACATTCCAGGGCGATCGCGTCACAGACGATGCCGATCAGCATCCGGTAGAACAGGTTAGCTGGCAGGATACCCAAAAATTTCTCGCCAAACTAAACGCGCTCGACAAAGAGCATCACTATCGATTACCCACCGAATTCGAATGGGAATATGCCGCCCGTGCTGGTGCCGATGACGACATCCCCTGGAAAACGATCTGGGCATCAGCGCAGATGGGTTCGCCAACAACGGCCAAAGTAGGCCAGAAAACACCCAACGCCTGGGGCTTATACGATACACTGGGCAACGTTTGGGAATGGGTACAGGACTACTATAATGAAAAAACCTTTGCTGATCCAACCCCTACGCGTTCGGGTACGCAACACGTTCTGAAAGGGGCCTCATTTGTCGGTGATGTAAAAAATGCAACCTACATGACCCACGCTGCCGGGCCTGGTAACGGATGGGATGTTGGTTTCCGGGTAGTAATGGAAGCAAAGCAATAATCTCACGTTAATCATGCGCTTGCAAACAATAACACTCATTCTCTGCCTATCATTGGTCGCTTGTCTGGCGCACGCCCAGATTGGGAAAATACCGCCAAGATTTACCCCTATTTTCAATGGGAAAGATTTGAAAGGGTGGCATACCAGCCGTACATCTCACCAGGGGACTACGGGTAATTTTTACGTGGAAAATGGGGTTATCACCCTCAAACAATATCCATATGGTCAGGGTGGCATCTTGCTGACCGACAAGAAATACGGCAACTACGAACTGTATCTGGAAGCCAAAATTGATTCGTTCTGCAATGGCGGTATCTTCCTACGGTCAACGGAAAGCGGCATGGCCTATCAGGTTGAACTGGCGACCCCCGGCGGACTGGGCGATCTGTTGGGCGAACGCATGAACGTCAGCAAGGGGGCTCAGGCCACCAACATTCGTAACGTCTGGAAAGCAGGGAACTGGAACTCGTTTCGTATTCGAATGGAGGGCGCCATTCCCCGCATTCGATTGTGGGTCAATGATGAGCTTATGTGGGATGTGACCGAGCCCAAAAATGATTTTATTGCCGACGCTACAACAGGCATGATTGGTCTGCAATCGCACTGGTCGGCGGTGTATTCGGTAGCCGCTGAAGCGTTCAACATGGCGGGCTCCTGGAAACCCGGTGCCGCTCACCGCTTCCGCAACGTCGCGATTAAAGAACTGTAACGAGGGCGGAAGCCAGCGAGTTAAAGACTAGTAGTTCTTTTAATTCGCTGGCTTCTGCCCTCGTTACAGTTACAGCAACCAGCGGAAGAAAATATATAATGAAAAAGACAGCAGAACCGACACAGGTAGCGTCAGCACCCACGCCAGGGCAATATTCCGAATGGTATCGGCCTGTAAATTTTTAACCCCTTTGCTGGCCACCATGCTCCCGGCAATTCCCGACGACAAAACGTGGGTGGTACTAACTGGCAGTTTCAGCCAGGAAGCAAACCCGATCATACTGGCGGCCACTAATTCGGCCGAAGCTCCCTGTGCATAGGTCAGGTGTTGTTTACCGATCTTTTCGCCCACCGTCACCACAATTCGGCGCCAGCCGATCATCGTCCCTAAACCCAGCGACAAGGCAATCATCAGAATAACCCAGAAAGGCGCATAGTCTGTAAATCGACGCAAGCCACTTTCCTCGCCCAAACTCTTGTTCAATACCGCCATCTGGGCCGAACTCACATTAGCGCCTTCATCGGCCGTAATCTTTTTCATATTGCTGTTGATCAGCAACAAGTCTTTCCGTACGTCCAGTCGCTTTTCGTTTGGGACCTTATTCTCGACCAGCGGTCCATTGATCAACTTGCTAAGCTCAGCCAATTCCGACCGGGTTTCAACCAGTCGTTCACGGTTGGCGGGCGAAAGCTGGCTGGAGTCCAGGGTAGCAATTGTCTGTTCAATGCCCGTGATATTGGTTTGCATCAGCCGTGGATCAAGCTCCGATTTTATGGCAAAATGGTAGGGTACGATGCCAATCAGAATCAGCATAATCAAGCCTACACCTTTTTGTCCATCGTTGCTGCCATGAAAGAAACTCACCAGCGAACACGTCAGAATAAGGACACCCCGAATCCAGGATGGTGGTTCGGTATTTTTCTTTGGTTCTTTAAAAAGCTGATCTTTAACATCCTGCGATACGGATCGACGCAAAACGAACATCAGCACAATGGCCAGGCTGAAACCGAGTAATGGAGAAAGCAGTAGTGCTTCGCCCGTTTCAATAGCTTTATCCCAGTTGACGGCAGCGCCGGTTTTATTTTCAGGGAGCGTAGAAAACGCTAAGCCAACACCCAGAATTGAACCAATCAACGTATGCGAACTGGAACTGGGAATACCAAAATACCAGGTTCCAAGGTTCCAGATAATGGCACTCAGCAGCAGCGCCAGTACCATAGCTACACTATGGTACACATTCTGATCGACCAGCAGTTCGACGGGCAACAGGTTAACAATCCCCATCGCCACACCAATACCGCCCAGCAACACACCCGTGAAATTGCAAATCCCGGACCATACTACCGCAACGGTCGGTTTTAGAGAATTGGTGTAAATAACCGTAGCAACGGCGTTGGCAGTATCGTGGAAACCATTGACAAATTCGAAGGCACAAGCAGCAAATAAGCTGATAAAAAGGAGGATAAAAACATCCGTTTCTAATCCAAACATAAGTGAAGTATCTTCAGTAAGTAGGCTAACAGTGGGTCCGTAAGCCAATGATTGCCACAAAAGTACGTCAAACTGTTCAGAGCAGTGTTAACAAATTGTTAAGTAGAGACCAGGTCGCCTGTCGCTACTTTTTGCCGGCCAATTGGCCGCAGGCAGCATCGATATCTTTACCCCGGCTTCGGCGAACGTTCACCGTTACCCCTTTACCATCCAGAAAACCCGCAAACTTGTCCAGCGTTTGGGGATCTGTATTTTTGAAATTAGCTTCGGCAATCGGGTTATATTCAATGATGTTCACTTTGGCAGGCACTCGTTTCGTGAACTTCCAAAGCTCGGTTGCATCCTGAAGGGTATCGTTGAAGTTATAGAAGAGAATGTACTCGAAGGTGATACGCGTGCCCGTCTTTTTGTAGAAATAACTTAATGCGTCGCCCAAAGCCTGTAACGTGTTGCTTTCATTGATGGGCATAATCTGGTCGCGCTTCTGATCATTGGCCGCGTGTAATGAGAGCGCCAGATTGAACTTTACCGCATCATCGCCCAGTTGCCGAATCATTTTGGCAATCCCCGCCGTCGATACCGTAATCCGTTTGGGCGACATGCCTAAGCCATCGGGCGACGTAATGCGATCAACCGATTCCAGTACGTTTTTGTAGTTGAGCAACGGCTCGCCCATACCCATATACACGATGTTTGAAAGTGGAACATCATAGTTCTCTTTAGCCTGTCGGTCAATCGCTACCACCTGGTCGTAGATTTCGGCCGCATCCAGATTACGTTTGCGATCCATATAACCCGTTGCGCAGAACTTACACGTCAGCGAACATCCTACCTGGCTCGACACGCAGGCCGTCATCCGGTCCACGTCATCGTTGCGAAGCGCCGGAATCAGTACACCCTCAACCAGATTGCCATCGAACAGCCGAAACGACGATTTAATTGTCCCATCGCTGCTGCGTTGCTCCTGATCAACCATAAGCGGTCGGATTTCGAAGTGGGTCTTTAGCAATTCCCGCATCGGTAGCGACAGGTTTGTCATTTGGTCAAACGACAATACCGATTTCTTCCAGAGCCATTCCTGAATCTGTTTGGCCCGAAATCCCTGCTCACCGTGTTGTGTCAGCCAGTCCTTAAGTTGAATCGTTGTTAGTTTGCGGATGTCCTGCATTTTTCAAAGAGTGAAAGAGCGAAAGAGTGAAAGAGCGGAGCAGAATAACCACTCTTTCACTCTTTCGCTCTTTCACTCTTTATGTTTTCAGCTCGCCATTTTTTCCCGGCATCCAGACCTTTGGGAACCCAGACAGCGGCTTTGTCCATCACTTTGGGCGCAATGGGCCGTACATAGGGATATAGAAAGGCGTTTTCGGTATAACGTGGAGGTATGACGACGTTCATATAGCTGAACAACCAAAGGATAACACTAATTCCAAACACCCAGGTAAAAAGCCCTACGGTTGCTCCAGCTACACTGTCGAATGTGCCGAGTAAGGTGTATTTCAGTGAACGACGAAGCGCCAGACCCAACTGATTGACCATCAATACAGTTGGAAAGAATATTATGGAGAAGCCCAGTAATGGCAATACTTTCCGGGCTAGTTCGCGGCTGATGTACGGACTCAGCAGGTCGATACCAAAAGCCAGAAATTTAAGCCCAACAATCATAGCGACCACAAAGGCTATGATGGCCACGATTTCGACCAGCAACCCTTTGCGGTACCCGTTAAAAGCCCCCCAGGCGAGGGGAATAAACATGAATAAGTCGAGGCTATTCAAAGAGCGAAAGAGTGAATGGCGAAAGAGCGAAAAAGTCTGCGCGATTAATTCGCTCATTCACTCTCTCGCTCTTTCGCTCTTTAAGAAAGTAGTTGCTTCACCATGGCCGAAATGGCCTTCCCATCAGCCAGACCGGCAAGCTCTTTTGTAGCTACACCCATCACTTTACCCATATCCGACGGAGCCGATGCGCCGATGCGAGTCATAATCGCCTTAAGCTTTTCTTTCAATTCGTCTTCCGACAATTGTTTGGGCAGATAATGCTCGATAACCGCAATTTCAGCTTCTTCAACAGCCAGTAGATCAGCGCGATTTTGCTGCCGGTAAATATCGGCCGAATCTTTACGCTGTTTTACGGCCTTCGTTAAAATGCGGGTTTCTTCTTCGGGTTTAAGACCGCCGGTTTGGCCTTCTTTGGTTTCTTCGAGCAGAATCATTGACTTTACGGCCCGTAAAGCACGAAGTTTATCCTGATCTTTGGCCAGCATGGCCTGCTTAATATCGGCGTCAATTTGTTGTTTCAGCGACATAATTAAAGAGCGAAAGAGTGAATGAGTGAAAGAGCGAACATGCAGATCTGAACCTTCACTTGATTGGCAAAGTTACAAATTTGTAATTCGTATTTCGCTCCGCTTCGGCAGACCGATTTCGCTCTTTCGCTCATTCACTCTTTCGCTCTTTACTAAATATGACTCGCTTATCCGTCAATATTAACAAAATAGCCACCCTGCGGAATGCCCGTGGAGGCAACAACCCCGATTTAGTTCAGGTTGCTCTCGACTGCGAACGTTTTGGCGCCCAGGGCATTACCGTACACCCTCGCCCCGACGAACGGCATATCCGGTATCAGGATGTGCTGGATCTGAAAGAGGTGGTGACGACCGAGTTTAACATCGAAGGGAATCCCGACGACCGCTTTATCGAGTTGGTTAAACGGGTAAAACCCCATCAGGTAACGCTTGTGCCCGACGCGCCTGATGCCATTACGTCGAATGCGGGTTGGGATACGGTCCGTTATGCCGACCTCCTTCGCCACTTAATCGCCATCTTTAAGGAAGATAACATTCGTGTCTCCATTTTTGTGGATGCTGACGAGCGGATGGTCGAAGGAGCGAAAGCCGTTGGTACAGACCGAATTGAATTGTATACCGAACCGTATGCAGCCCACTATGCCGAAAATCAGGAAGTGGCCATTGCTCCTTTTGTTAAAGCCGCTCAACGAGCCAATGAACTGGGGCTGGGCCTAAATGCGGGGCACGATTTAAGCCTGGAAAACCTCCGTTATTTCGACGAGCACATTCCTGGACTACTGGAAGTTTCGATTGGTCATGCGCTGATCTGCGACGCCCTGTATTACGGCCTTGAAAATACGATCCAGATGTATCGTCGCTGTCTTTCTTCTGAACTGGGATTTAGCTGATTTTGGGATTGACAGGATTTTGTTTTGCTTTCGCAGATCAAAAGTCAAAATCAGCTTTAATCCAAAAATCAACTCAATCCCGGTCATGGTTCATCAACTTTCCGTTGACGAGTTTTTAGAGAAAGCGCAACAGCTTCCGGTTATTGATGTTCGCTCACCCGCCGAGTACGAACATGCTCACATTCCAGGAGCATTCAGTATTCCTTTGTTCGATAACGACGAACGGGCACAGGTGGGCACTAAATACAAGCATGCCGGAAAAGATGCCGCCGTATTATTGGGACTTACAATGGTAGGGCCAAAGCTGGCTGATTTCGTTATACAGTCTAAAAAACTAACCCCTACCAATAAAGAAGTACTGGTCCATTGCTGGCGGGGTGGTATGCGAAGCGGTTCGTTTGCCTGGTTACTCGATACGGCTGGTATCAGGACATCGACGCTCGTGGGTGGCTATAAAGCTTACCGAAATGCCGTGCTGTCGGCGTTTGGTCAGCCGCTCAATTTGATTATTCTGGGTGGTAAAACAGGCAGTGGCAAAACGGATATTTTGAAAGAACTAGCCCGGCAGGGTGAACAAATCGTTGACCTGGAAGCACTGGCCAATCACAAAGGCTCATCGTATGGCGCTATTGGGCAGCACCCTCAACCGAGTAATGAGCAATTCGAAAACCTCATTTTCAGGCAGCTGAAAACGTTAGATGTATCTCGCCGTATCTGGTTAGAAGATGAAAGCCGCAGTCTAGGCAGTTGTTTTATCCCGTTACTGCTCTGGCAGCAGATGCAGCAGGCTACTACCGTTTTTGTCGATGTTCCGAAAGACAGACGTATTCATCGACTGGTCACTGAATATACGGGCATTGATCATAATCTGTTGGTACAGGCAACCGAGCGAATTAAAAAACGGCTGGGAGGCAAAGCCACTCAGGACGCCCTCGAGGCCCTTATCCGACAGGATTACGCAACCGTTGCCGATTTAACGCTGGCTTATTATGACAAGGCCTATACACACGCACTGGCTCAACGCGACCCAGAAAGTATTTATTCACTAGAAATGGATGAAGATAATCCGTTTGAGACAGCTCAACAGCTCCTCCAGTGGGCCAATGGTCAACCTGCCAGTGGCGTTTTGCGGTGATTTACTTTTTTGAGGCACCCATTCGCCGGACTACTTCGCGCTTCTGAAAACCAATATGCCAGACCGCAAACGGTACGTCCTGCTTGCCAAAACAGGCCTCGCAGATGGGGCTATCGGCAGGCACGGCCAGATTATACACAAATGACGTATCCGACGTTTTCTGAATATTTGAAACAGGAGCCAGTTTCTGTTTGGCATTATAGAAATAAGCCGACAGAATCTCGCGCTCTTTCGCACTGATGTCTTTATCCTGAATATCAGCTGGCCCCAGCAAACGGATGTCCAGCACATACCGATCCGCAATAGCTTTGGTTCGGGGCAGGTCTTGTAATTGACACAGCCTGGTTCGTTCGGCTGGGTCTGTTGTTCTCTGAAGCGCTGTAGTCAACTCTTTTTGTATGGTTGCGCTTACTTTGCCGCCCAGATTATCAATGGTTTCGATCAGGTCGGCATCCGTAACCCGTTTAATTTTCGAATCAGCCATTTCCTGCTTCAATTCATTGGTATACTGTACTCGTTCAGGATTACAGGACAATAAAAAACTGATTGATAAACCCGATAAGACGACGATACGAAACATGGTTAGAACGTACTTAAGCATTATTTTGTCATTGTTTTAGGACAACATACCTCTACTCTGCTTGGTTGCATACCGCCAAAATAAGCCCAACTGCCGGAATGCCAGACCACAGGATTTTTGTAACTTTGTTTTTTATTCATTTGTCTTATTCGTTGTCATTCTCACTGGATGGCAAGTAAAGGTATATACTATGCTCGAACAGCTAGAAGCCATTCGTGAACGCTTCGATGAAGTATCTCAGCAAATTGTGCAGCCCGAAGTAGTTTCGGACCAGAAACGCTTCATGAAGCTGAGCAAAGAATATAAAGATTTAGAGAAAATTGTTGTGCAGTATAAGGCGTACACGCAACTGCTCGAAGAAATAGAGAACGCCAAACAGATCATCTCCACCGAAAAGGACGAAGATTTCCGTGAATTGGCGAAAGCTGAACTGGACGAGCTCCTCCCCCGCCGGGAAACAATGGAGGAAACGCTCAAAGAGATGCTGATTCCGAAAGACCCCAACGACAGCAAAAACGTCATTCTCGAAATTCGGGGTGGTACTGGTGGCGATGAAGCCGCTATCTTCGCGGGTGACCTGTTCCGGATGTATCAGCGCTTCTGCGAAAAAATGGGCTGGCGCATGTCGTTGGTCGATTACACAGAAGGCACGTCGGGTGGCTACAAAGAAATTGTGACCGAAATCGAAGGGGAAGATGTGTATGGAAAGCTTAAGTTCGAATCGGGTGTTCACCGGGTTCAGCGCGTACCCGCCACGGAAACACAGGGACGCATTCATACTTCAGCGGCTAGTGTAGCCGTATTGCCCGAAGCCGAAGAGGTCGATGTGGAACTCAATATGAACGACATCCGTAAGGATACCTTCTGTTCGTCGGGAGCGGGTGGGCAATCGGTAAACACGACGTATTCAGCCGTTCGACTTACGCACATTCCTACCGGACTGGTTGTCCAATGCCAGGATGAGCGCTCTCAGTTAAAGAACTTCGACAAAGCCCTGACGGTATTGCGGTCGCGACTTTACGAGATCGAATTGCAGAAACATAATGAAGCCATTGCCTCGCAACGGAAAACGATGGTGGGTAGTGGCGACCGCTCTGATAAGATTCGCACCTACAACTACCCTCAGAGCCGCGTTACGGACCACCGCATTGGTATGACGGTTTATAATCTCCCATCGGTTATGGACGGCGACATTGGCGATTTCATCGAGCAACTCCGCATTGCCGAAAACGCCGAACGACTCAAAGAAGGAGCAGCTGCGTAAATTGCTTTGCAAAATAAGTATGCCCCCGATGGGGTTAACTGTTTATGGCTATTATGACTTTCCATAAACAGTTGATCCCATCGGGAGCATACTTATTTTGTCGAACACTGTGCGATTGTTTTACAGATTCAGCAAGCTTTTCAGGCGTTCATAAAAGCCCGTGTTACGAAACGTAAACTGCTTGTGTAACACATAATTGCTAATAAAGCTCAACCCCATACCGATAATCTGAGCCACGAGTTTATTCACATTTACCTCTTTTACCGAAAAAGGAATTAGTACGGTGAATGGCTCAAAATTATTGACCGAAAAATCATATAGAAAAGAGGCAACATACACCGTAATCAGGCAGGAAAGAATCGAAACAAGTGTAAACTTAATGGCCTCCCGATTGGTCTGGGCCGAATTTCGGGCATTAAAAGCAAACAATTTGGTTAGCAGAAAACCCACGAAAAACGCGACAACATACCCAATAAGCAAAGCCTCCCGGTAACTAATTTGAAACCACTCCTGCAATAAACTACCGGCAATTAACTGTAACGAAGCACCAATAGCAGCAACAATAAAGTAAGCCAGTACATCCCGGCGGTTAAAAAGATCACTTGACATGTATTCTTTCAAAGAATAAGCAACAAAACAGCGGCTTTTTATATATGCCTCATCGCTTCGTTCACTTTTACGAAAAAAGACAACTTAAAAAAAATCCGGCCCTTCCTCATTGAGAAAGCACCGGATTTATCGGTACCGATAAACAAATTAGCCCTGAACGTTATCAGAGGTTAGTTTAGCTCCCAGATATTCACGATTCAGCCGGGCAATGTGGTCGAGCGAAATGGACTTCGGACACTCAACGGAACAGGCACCCGTAAACGAACAGGCCCCAAATCCTTCGGCGTCCATTTGAGCAACCATCCGTTCGGCCCGCTCTTTGTGCTCAGCCTTACCTTGTGGTAAAATGGCCAGCTGCGACACTTTCGCCGACACAAACAGCATAGCCGAAGCATTTTTACAAGCTGCTACGCAAGCGCCACAACCGATACAGGCAGCCGCATCCATAGCTTCGTCGGCAATGCTACGTGGAATCAGGATTTCGTTGGCATCCGGCGCTGATCCCGTATTGACGGAAACGTATCCACCCGCCTGAATGATCCGGTCAAAAGCAAGCCGGTCAACCATCAGGTCTTTAATGACCGGAAAGGCCCGCGCCCGCCAGGGTTCTACTACAATGGTGTCGCCGTCGTTGAACGAGCGCATGTGCAACTGGCAGGTAGTTGCACCCGTTTGTGGACCGTGTGGCCGTCCATTGATGTACATAGAACAGGTCCCACAGATACCCTCCCGACAATCGTGATCGAACGCTACAGGCTCTTCACCTTTGCGGGTCAGCGAGTCGTTCAGTACGTCGAACATCTCCAGGAACGACATATCTTCCGACACGTTATCCAGTTGATATTCGACTAGTTTACCGGGTGTATTACTATTTTTTTGTCTCCAGACTTTGAGTGTGATTTTCATTGTCGATGGGTTTTCGGTTTACGGTATCCGGTTTACCATAGCGTTTGTTTTTCACCGCTGTAAACCGGATACCATGAACCCAGCATTTATTTATAACTCCGCTGTGTCAGTTTTACGTTTTCGAATACCAGTGGCTCTTTATTCAGAATTTCAGGCTTACCTTCACCCTGATACTCCCAGGCAGCCACGTAGGCAAAGTTTTCGTCGTCGCGGAGGGCTTCGCCATCAGGAGTTTGGTACTCCTCACGGAAGTGCCCACCGCAGGATTCATTCCGATTCAAGGCATCATCCACCATCAGCTCGCCCAGTTCGATAAAGTCGGCGACACGGCCAGCCTGTTCGAGCGCCTGGTTCATTTCATCGGCATCGCCCAGTACTTTGGCATTTGTCCAGAACTCTTTCCGAAGCGCCTGAATTTTCTCTTTGGCAATTTTCAGTCCTTCAGCCGTACGAGCCATACCGCAGTATTCCCACATGATATGACCGAGTTCTTTATGCAGATCGTCGACCGGACGACTGCCTTTGATTGACAGGAACTTCTGAATTTGGTCCTGGATTTTCTTTTCAGCCTCTTTAAAAGCCGGAGCGTCCACGGGAATTTTATCGGTCGGGCCAATCGTAGCCAAATAATCACCGATAGTATACGGAATCACGAAATACCCGTCGGCCAGCCCCTGCATCAGCGCCGAAGCACCTAGCCGGTTAGCACCGTGGTCGGAGAAATTGGCTTCACCCAATGCATATAAGCCGGGGATGGTCGTCATCAGGTTATAATCGACCCACAAGCCGCCCATGGTGTAGTGAACAGCCGGATAAATCATCATCGGTGTTTCGTAAGGGTTCTCACCGGTGATTTTTTCGTACATCTCAAAGAGGTTACCGTACTTGGCTTCGATGGTTTTATGCCCGTCCCGTTTGATAGCGTCGGCAAAATCCAGATAAACAGCCAATCCCGTTTTCGACACGCCACGGCCTTCGTCGCACATATTTTTCGCGTTTCGGGAGGCAACGTCGCGTGGTACGAGGTTACCGAACGATGGGTAGCGACGCTCCAGGAAGTAGTCGCGTTTATCTTCAGGCAGGTCAGTAGGCTTCAATTGCCCTTTCCGAATCTTCTCAGCGTCTTCAACGGTTTTTGGTACCCATACACGCCCATCGTTCCGAAGCGATTCGGACATCAGTGTGAGCTTCGACTGGTAGTGACCCGATACGGGAATACAGGTAGGGTGAATTTGCGTAAAGCAGGGATTACCAAACAGAGCCCCTTTCTTGTGTGCCCGCCAGGCGGCTGTTACATTACAACCCATCGCATTGGTCGACAGGTAGAATACATTACCATAACCACCCGTACAAAGCAGAACGGCGTGCCCTGAGTGCGATTCAATTTTGCCGGTAACCAGGTTACGAACGACAATACCCCGTGCCTTACCCCCTTCCACAACGAGGTCAAGCATTTCGGTACGGGTATAGAGTTTTACTTTCCCGTTAGAAACCTGACGGCTCAGCGCCGAATAGGCCCCTAGCAGCAGTTGCTGGCCCGTCTGCCCCCGTGCATAGAACGTCCGGGATACCTGAGCGCCCCCAAAGGAACGGTTAGCCAGGGTTCCGCCATATTCACGCGCAAACGGTACGCCCTGAGCCACGCATTGGTCAATGATATTAACACTCACTTCAGCCAGCCGGTGTACGTTCCCTTCGCGAGCGCGGTAATCGCCCCCTTTGATGGTATCATAGAACAACCGGAAAACACTGTCGCCGTCGTTTTGATAGTTTTTAGCAGCGTTAATCCCTCCCTGAGCGGCAATTGAGTGTGCCCGACGAGGACTATCCTGATAGCAAAACGCTTTTACATTATATCCCAGTTCAGCCAACGAAGCGGCAGCTGATGCTCCCGCCAGACCTGTACCAACGACAATAATATCGTATTTACGCTTGTTAGCCGGGTTAACCAGCTTCAGCGAAAACTTATGCCGTGCCCATTTCTCGGCTAAAGGGCCTTCGGGGATTTTAGATTCCAGTTTCATTCGTCAAATTTTGAATGATCGAATGATTGAATAATTGACTGATTGAATTGACAGAGACAGCGTGTAGTTTTCGCCTATTCACCAATCCAATCAGTCAATCATTCAGTCATTCAAATAATATTGTGAACCTGTAAATACACGTAAATCGGCATGGCTGCGAAAGCCGCCGGAATGATGATGGCAAAAAAGTACTTGCCCAGAAATTCAATGACTGGGGTATACTTCTTATGCCGGACACCCAGAGTCTGGAACCCGCTCTGGAAACCATGCCACAGGTGATAGCCAATAGCTACCATACAGATGACGTACAGAACAACGTACCATAACTCACCAAAAGCGACCTGCACTACAGCATACAAATCCTTATACTCCTTTCCATCATACTCAGCCATAGGCACTGATCCGAAATGCATTTCGTACCAGAATGTCCGCATGTGAATAACAATGAAGAGCAGCAAAATGGTCCCCAGAATACCCATATTCCGCGAAGCCCAGGCGCTGTTTGCTTCGGGCTTGCTATAGGCATATTTAATGGGGCGAGACGCCTGATTATGACGCGTCAGCACAAAAGCCATCAGCGCATGAACCAGAATCGACGTGTAGAGGAGGTAGGAGATGGTGATAATAAGCGGGTTGTGGGTCATGAAGTAGGTGTACTCATTGAAAGCCCGACCGCCATCGCCTTTAAACAACTGGAGATTTCCAGCCATATGTACAATCAGAAATGAACTTAGAAACAGTCCCGTCAGCGACATGATAACCTTTCGACCGAGGGAGCTGGATAGCGTTTGTGTTACCCAAGCCATAGGATGAACGACACGAAAAATTTAGTGGTAAACAATTGAAAAAAAGCCGGTTTGAATGGCGCATCAAAACTAAGCCACAAACCCGATGGAAACAAGTTAAAGCCCCTTTCTAAACGGTTTTATAGTTTATTTACAGCTGATATAAATTAGTCGAAATCAACGACTGACCTGCTCAACACTACGTTGTGGTTAGTTGTTAGATAAGTTGGCACATTTCTGCCCAAACAACCAGCAAACGTGGCGGTATTTTGAACAACGCTAAATATCGCTCTATTTTTGCGCTCTTTCGTTACGGTGCAGGGCAGACTGTGTCGTTCGATTTTATTCTATCATTCTTTCGCTCTTTACAATGAAAGCATACGTTTTTCCCGGTCAGGGCTCTCAGTTTCGGGGTATGGGACAGGATCTCTACCAGGCTTCCGAAGCGGCCCGCCAATTGTTCGATCAGGCCAATGAGGTGCTTGGTTATAACCTCACCGGCATTATGTTTGAAGGTTCCGACGAAGAACTCAAACAAACCATTTATACCCAGCCCGCTGTTTTTGCACACGGTGTAGTACTGGCCCTGACAACCGATTCATTCGCTCCTGACATGGTAGCGGGTCACTCCCTGGGCGAACTATCGGCGCTTACGGCAGCTGGTGTTCTGTCGTTTGCCGATGGATTAAGCCTGGCATCGGTACGTGCTACGGCCATGCAGCGAGCCTGCGATCTGACGCCTTCAACGATGGCCGCAGTATTGGGTCTGACCGATGCAGTCATCGAAAGCGTATGCGCTGAGATCACCGAAGAAATTGTGGTACCAGCCAACTATAACTGTCCCGGTCAGGTTGTGATTTCGGGTAGCGTAGCGGGTATTCAACTAGCCGAAGAGCGGCTAAAGGCAGCCGGAGCCAAGCGTGTCGTTCCGCTGGCGGTAAGTGGAGCCTTCCACTCTCCGTTTATGGAACCCGCCCGTACCGAATTTGCCGAAGCCGTCGAACGGATGACCTTCAATACGCCCCGTTGCCCAGTTTATCAGAATGTAAATGCCCAGGCGGTCACTGACCCGGCTCAAATCAAAGCCAACCTGATTGCGCAACTCACGTCGCCAGTTCGCTGGACCCAGTCTGTTGAACGGATGGTGGCAGATGGCGCTACTGAATTTTTTGAGTGCGGTCCTGGTAAGGTTCTTCAGGGCCTGGTTAAAAAGATCAGCCCAGCTATACCTGTAGCAGGCATTTAAGAAATGCTAGCCAACTGTAAATCAATGCCCAAGCGTTTTTTTACACAAAAGGGCTACTTTTTTTAGACCATAATTTGTTTTTAACACCCACAATCCGTTATCTTTGCACTCGCAAATGCAAAATAGCCCGATAGTATAAGGGTAGTACGACAGATTTTGGTTCTGTTTGTCTAGGTTCGAATCCTGGTCGGGCTACAAAAAGCAAAGTGCACACTTCATTGATTCCCCTGTAAATTAACCATTTACAGGGGAATTTTGCGTTTAGGCCTTTTTACTACTCTTTAGCAACCCAAAAAGTAAATCTTTGATACAACTCATTGCAGGCTTCCTGTTCGGTAGGAGGTTGGCTAGTCAGTAGGGGTGCTACACGATTTCAACTAGAAACGACTTCCTATTTTTATTTTGCTATATATAATACAACTATGACATAGTCGCTGTATTTTTGCTAGAGATCCATGCGGCAAAGCTCCCGTCGCTTTGATGGACTCTACCTATGTACCCCAGGTAGTTGGCGTGGATTTTCCAAATCTTCTAATTACTCTATACAATGGCAGCAAAAAAACAGGTAATTCGTATCGTATTCGATGTTTTGGATGAGCGAAACCATAGTCTCTTTATAAATGGCGATCTATCGATCACCGCTGCTGATCCCGACGAAGCGATTGATCAGGTTTTCACCCAAATGCAACAGCAGTTTAATCGACCAGACATTCGGCTTACCCGAGTGCGCATCTGTGCCTGAAGTATTTTTTAGAGTCAATCAACGTGGCTTCTTTGGCCTTAGTGACCGCTTCGTTATAACCCCGGCAACGTATATAGCCGTAGCTTATTCATTACGTTATGGATCAACGTATTGGCTTTAATGATCTGGAAAGATCGCCCTACAATGAATTCATTCGAGGTCTGGCTCTGGAATGGGCACTGGCCGAACTGCCCACCCAACAGCTAACGTATGGCGATTATCTGACCAATATACGCATTTTACTACTGACAACTCAAGATGTAGACCGGACCTCGCAGATCGTAAAGGCTGTGCTGAGGCAGGCTGCCCAACTTCACAAAACATCGGAGTGGGTGGAACAGGAGTTAAAATTTGAAGGGATGGTAGAAGGAGCCGATCGAGTTGATTTTCTACGCTTCGAACTACAGCAGGCTGGCGCGCCGGACGATGCCTTACTAGATCAATACAATGAGCGAATCATGCGGTTTAGTTCGTAACTCCAGGCAGTTTTCTTGTCTGCCTTCCTGATGCCAGCTTTGCGGCTGGAAGTAGGAAAGGCAAATGAATCAAGTACGATTACAGTCCTTATTGGCTCCAGCGTCGGTTTCAACAATACAGTGACCCGTTGCCCCGTCTCGGGAGTAGGTTCTGATCCTGTATCGGTGTGCTGACACCCGGCGGTAACAAAACAGTAAGTAGTTCATCCAGTCCGGTTGTAAACCTAACTGATGGTAGCAACGCGGGGACCCAATCTCAACCAGCTCAACAACCTCTACGCCCACATCAGTACGGGTTTATAGAGGTCGCTGGTAGATCATGGGAATAGCCTGGCTATCTCCATGATCTACCTCTCTACTCGTATTGATCGGCAAGTAATTCTATAAGGCTTGCGGCTTATTCTATCGATTCGTCTGAGGAATCTCTCTATCCCATTTCCGATACAACTCAACAGTCTATTTCCCGATGGAGCCGCATCGCACAGTTTATAAGTTGGTTTACCTGATTTTTCTTTTGCTTGCTATAGGGACAAGGCTTCAGGCGCAACCTACGGAACAGGTAAACTATAACGAAGCCAAGGTTCCGACCTATGTCTTACCGGCGCTGCTCAACACAACGGCCAATCGACCTGTTCGTAACAAAACAACCTGGGAAAAGCAGCGACGCCCTGAAATCATCCGGCTTTTTGAAGAGAATGTGTATGGACAAATGCCCAGGTCTTATGATCGGCTTACGTACTCGGTAACCCATGAAGATGCCAACGCTATGGGAGGAAAAGCTACCCTGAACGAGGTACTCATTGAGGTTGTCAACCACGCAAAGTCAGTAAAAATAAACCTCGTTCTTTTCGTACCGAATCAGCCGAAAAAGCCCGTTCCGGCTTTTTTGTTGATCAACAACCGGGGCAAAGATAATACCGATCCTACCCGAGCCCACAAAAGTGACTTCTGGCCAGCCGAAATGGTGATTGATAGCGGTTATGCTATTGCCGCTTTCCACGTCAGCGACCTGGCCCCCGACGATAGCGTTCGGTACGTAAATGGGGTACTACAGCTTTATCCTGACCAATTGACGGCCAATAACGGTATGAAGGCTATAGGAGCCTGGGCCTGGGGCGCCAGTCGTGTGTTGGATTATCTGGAAAAAGATGCCACCATCGACACCAAAAGAGTAGCACTTGTGGGGCATTCGCGGGGCGGGAAAGCGTCTTTATGGGCGGCTGCCGAAGACCCTCGATTCGCTATGTGTATAACGAACTGTTCAGGAAATACGGGAGCCGCTTTATCGCACAGACGTTTTGGCGAAACGATTAGCCGAATCAACACGACCTTCCCCCACTGGTTTACAAACAACTACAAAAAATTCAACAACAACGAAGATGCCTTACCCCTCGATCAGCATATGCTGCTGGCTGCCGTAGCCCCACGACCGCTTTATGCAACTAATGCGTCGAAGGATCTGTGGGCAGATCCAACGGGTACTTTCCTGGCTTTAAAACAGGCCGAGAGCGTGTATGCTTTATATGGCTTAACGTCTCACCTGCCCGCTCGTCCCCCGGCCATCAATCATCCGATTATCAACTCCCCGATTGGCTATCATAATCGCGAAGGCGAACACAACCTAACTGCCTACGACTGGCGCCATTTTATCCAGTTTGCCAATCTTCATTTCCGGCACAAACCAATCCGTTTTAAAAAAGAACCGTAGATCCGAAAGAATGGTCGAATTATAGGTAACGGGCAAACCATATACATTAACTATAACAATTTGATAATCTGAAAATCAGTGACTCTGTTCGGCAAGTCAGTCAATACTAGACAGACATTTATGTATTTGCCATGCTTGAACACTGGATCAATGAGCTTATGAATCTACTGGCTGGCAATAGCCGATATATACGTTATTCAAGAAACCGGCAATCTCTTTTTATACTAGGCATTCTGGCCTTTTTGCTGATTACTTTTCTGCTCATCTATTTTGTTGAAATGAGCTAACTAGCTCTTTGAACTAGCATTTCATAAACCGCGAAGGCGCAAAGACGCGAAGGGTATAAGCCAGAAACTTATTCTTCGTGTCCTTGCGCCTTCGCGGTTTATGAAAAATTGATCTAGTAACCCAGATTCTGATACATACCGCTCGGGTTCAGCTTATACTCGTTGAACGGAATTGGGTAGTAATAATCTTTCGTGCCGAAATTCGACAGTTGGGCCGCGCCAAAATCAGCCTGACTTTTCGACTTGAAATAAGTAACCAGCTCGTCAGGCGTAAAGAACCGCAACAGATCGAACCAGCGTTGGTTTTCGAAGGCAAGTTCAACCCGTCGTTCGTGCAGGATAGCCAGCTTCAGCGTAGGGTATTTAGCACTATAGGCCGGATTTGTTTTAGCCACATTGTAGAGTGGCAGTTTTGCCCGTTCGCGTACCTGATCCAGAAAGCCAATGGCCGTTGCCTCATCGCCCAGGTACATATTCACCTCAGCCAGCATCAGAATGACATCGGCATACCGAATCAGCAGCCAGTCGTTACCACCATAGCCACTCGTTCCGGCCGCCGAGCTGGCATCCCGAAACTTGGTAATGAAATAGTCTTTTACGACGGCTGCGTTGGCGTACTTGATCGAGTAATCTTTCCGAACATCGCCGTCCTCATAGTCTTTTACCAAATCAGGTGTTACGTTGCCGCCTACACCCGTGGTCGTTTTCAGCGAGTTGATGGTTTCGCCCTGCGCCTGGTTGTTGGCGGCAATGCTCGACGAATAGTTGATATCGCCCTGTTTGTAAACAATCTGGAATATGGCTTCGGGATTGGTCGTTTTTTTGGTTACATCGAACACGTCGGTATACGGAATTTCCTTCAGCGTACCGAATGTCCGCTTGCTATAGGCGTAGGTCAGGTATGTTTTTGCCTGCGCCAGATTCGTAGCCCGATTCGCCTGATCCAGCGTAGTTGCCATGGTCAGGTATACCTGCCCGAGCAGTGCATTTCCGGCCACTTTCGACACCCGACCTTTATCAGCAGCAACCCGAACGTCGGGCAGTGAACTGTTGACTACATCCGTCAGGTCGGCCACGATCTGAGCGTATACTTTCTCTTTCTTCTCCCGGAATGTATTGGCCGTCACCTCATCGACCGTGGTTAACGGCTTGGTCACCAGCGGTACATCGCCCCATTTCCGAACTAGTTGAAAGTAAATGAGTGCCCGGATAAATTTGGCTTCAGCCTGATATTGCGCTTTTGTGTCGGTCTTCGCATAGGTTACTTTTTCCGAACCGGCCAGCACGTAATTGGCTCGGGTAATGATCTGATATAGCGAAGTCCAGTGCGTTTGCAGATACGAGTTACTTGGCAGCAGGGCGAAGGCATTAAACTGAAACGGCTCCCCGGCATTCGACTGGTTATCGTTTCGGCCCGTATTATCGGAGCGTTCCTCGGAATATAGTCCACTGCCCTCTGCGATACCACTGTTGTCGCGAAGGGCATTATAAGCCCCATTCAGCGCCAGTAATACATCATTTTCTGTCTTATAATAGTCAGAGGTTGCAATTGCGTTTGGATTGGTTTCAATCAGAAAATCCTGGCTGCACGAACCCAGCAACAACAGGGTCAACAGCGGCATATAGCGAAATGATGATTTAGATATCATGGTTGATTAATGAATAATTGATAATGGGTAATGTAAAATGAACACTGGATAATGGATAAGGCTTGAGACCTCGCCCGACCTCACTGCTCATTATTCATTTTACACGGTCCATTATCCATTTTTAAAAAGTGATGCGTGCACCCAGGTTGTAGCCACGAGCCAGCGGATATTTGCCGTAATCGACACCCGGAGCCAGGTTAGCCCCGTTGTTATAATCTACCTCTGGGTTATAGCCCTTGTATTTGGTGATGGTAAAGGCGTTGTTGACGTTTACATATAGCCGCAGCCCACTGACATGTGCTCTGGCCACCAGGCTAGCGGGCAAATTGTAGCCCAGCGTCAGATTTGTGCATCGGAAGTATGACCCGTTTTGCAGGTAGAAAGTCGACAAGCGGGTGCTGTTGCTTTGCGTTCCCCCGCGCGATGCCCGGTATACCTGTCCATTACCGGGTTGATCTTCTGACCGATACCGATCAGCCACCACCGAATACTGGTTGCCCGACCCTTCCATATTGAACAGGTAGTAGTCCTGACCATCCAGTACCTGACTGCCATAAATACCGTTGAACGAGGCATTGAAATCCAGCGCTTTGTAGCTGGCGTTCACGGAAAGTCCATACGTAAATTTTGGATACGGACTGCCAATCACCTGTTTGTCGGCATCGTTCACGACACCATCGCCATTTACGTCCTGGAAAATCAGATCCCCGGGACGGAGCGGGTTCGTCGAAGCAGTTGACCGGGCGGGGCCTTTCAGAACATAGCCTGCCGGAAACGATTGCGTAGCTGCGTTGTAGACGGCATTGTCGGCCGCCAGATTGTCCATGTCTTTCTGGCGTACCATACCGATCGCTTTGAACCCATAAAACATGCCGACGGGCTGGCCTTCCTGCGTGATGTGTGTGATATACGACCGCTCGGCACCGGCTACCAGAATGGTGTTGGCTCCGCCCATATTCAATACTTTGTTGCGGTTAAGCGAGATGTTACCACTCAGGTTCAGTTTGAAATCCGGTGTCGAAATAGCCCGGCCATCGATCTGCAATTCAACGCCCTGGTTCCGGATTTTCGAGTCGCGCAGATTGGTCAGGATACTAGTAGTGCCCGAAATAGCCGAGATTGGCTGGTTAAATAGCAGGTTATAGGAATAGCTCAGATACCCATTGGCAATCAGCAGTATTCGGTTATTAAATAAGCCCAGATCTACGCCCAGATTATACTGCGACGTTGACTCCCAACCCAGCTTCTGGTCTTTGATAGGCCCAGAATAAAAGGCCGTCTGAATAGTTCCTGATCCAAATACCGCTCCAGTTGGGCTAGCCATCGTTTGCAGGTAATTGTAGTTGCCTACGTTGTAGTTCCCGGTAAGCCCCCAACTTCCCCGCAGTTTCAGAGTCGATGACGAGCCAAACACATCGGCATAGAACGGTTCGTTCGAGATCGTCCAGCCACCCGAAATAGATGGGAAACTACCCCAGCGATTCAATGGCCCGAAGCGTGACGAGCCATCAGTACGGAAGGCAGCCGTGAGGTAATAGCGGTCGTCGTAGTTGTACTCAGCCCGCGCCAGATACGATAGCAGCGTTTCTTCCTGCTTACCCGTTCCGGTAAAGCCAACACTGCTGGTAGTAGTGGTGGTATTCAGGAAAAAGTTGGTAGGATCGGCACCCTTGGCTGTAATTTCCTGCACGGCATCATTCTGGAATCCCTGGGCCGATACACTGATCTGGTCGAGGTTGGTTTTCTGCGCCGTGTAGCCAATTAATCCATTGATCCGGTGACGGCCGATCTGTTTGGCGTAGGTAGCCGTAAACTCAGCCAGCAGATTCTGCGTATTGAGCGAGAGGGCCTGAGCGGTAGCGGCTGCAATGGCCTGGGGCGAATACGGTGGGTTATTACCACTGCTGAGGCTGGTGGGCAGATAATACTCATATTTCTCATTGTAAGTCTGCATACCCACATTCGCTTTGGCTACGAGGCCCGGAATGATTTCGTAGCTGGCCGTACCATTGAATGTGCCACGAAGCCCTTTGCGGGTAATGTTCGTTTCCATAGCCATCGCCACCGGATTCTCAATAGTCTGATACCCATAAACCGGTTGCTGAGACGCCATCTCATTTTTGACTAGATTACCATTCTCGTCGCGCGCCCGGAAAATCGGCGCATAGATCAAAGCGCCCAGAATTGGCCCCTGATTAAAACGTCCTTCCTGCACTTCACGGTTGCTGGTCGAGGTCACAAACATACTGGTGCCTACCTTAAACTTCTTGCTGATGTCGGCATCGATATTGGCGCGAAAATTCAACCGCTCCTGTTTGGTAGCCACGATGATGCCCTGCTGATTCTGGTAGCCACCGCTAATCAAGTAGCGAACTCCATTATTTCCACCTGAGAACGTTAGATTGTGGCGACTGAAGGGAGCATTTCGGTACAGCTCGTCCTGCCAGTCGGTATTGTATTTAGGGGTAATCAGTTTCTGGTTAGCGAAATCGTAGAATTCGGTGGGGATACTGACCGACGAGGCATTCCCCACTTTGGCAATCCGGGTTGCATTATCGTCCGAGAACATGGCATCGCTCCAGGTTTTGCCGCTATTCTGCACCAGGTCGCGGTAGGTGTTATTGCGACCATCGATCACTAGTTGCGCAAAGCCGCTGGCATCCAGCAGTTTTACTTTTTTAGCCAGTTGGTTAATGCCATACTGGTATTCGTAATCGAACTTACCCTTGCCATCTTTCCCGCGTTTGGTGGTGATCAGTACGACCCCGCCTGATGCCCGCGACCCATAGATAGCGGCCGAAGCGGCATCTTTCAGAATATCAATGCTTTCAATATCGTTTGGGTTGATGAATACATCGTTGCCCGCCGGAAAGCCGTCGATCACATACAAAGGATCGGAACTGGCATTAATTGACCCGATACCCCGCACCCGAATTTTAGTACTCACATACGGAGCCCCGCTCACCTGCGACACCTGTACCCCCGCCAGCTTACCGACCAGTGCCTGACCCAGTGTTGGGGCGGCTACGTTCAGTTCGCGGGCTTTCACATTGGCGATAGCGCCCGTTACATCGCTTTTCCGCAGAGTCTGATACCCCACGGCCACTACTTCGCTCAACTGGTTGACGTCTTCTTTCAGCCGTACTGTTAGTATCGGTTGCGAACCTACCGTCACCTCCTGCGTGGCGAACCCTACCGACGAAAACACCAGCGTAGCCCCAGCGTTTACATCCAGCGAAAACTGGCCATTGGCATCCGTAACAGTTCCTTTCCGGGTTTGTTTTTCAACAATATTAACGCCCGGAATGGGTTGGTTCTGTTCATCGGTGACCGTACCGCTAATACGAATAACCTGATGAAGCAAAGACCTTGTACGTGGACTCGCCAGCGTTGGTTGATGGCTGGCGAGCAGGCAGGCCAGCAATGTTAGGCAAAAGAGACACCTGCTCAATGAAATTGAGTAACGATTCATGTCAAGTTGTATAGTATTGGATTAGTTGTACAGCAAAATCCTGGTGGGTTACCAGGCAAGGTTCATAAAATGCACGTTATTCGTCCGCGATGAGGTCACAGCAAGACCAGTCAGTTTATCGCCCAGGAGAGCAAACCCTTCTAATTCGTCCGCTTTGTCGATGTCGACGGTTTTAATGACCTGTTCCCGTCCCGACTCGATAGACCGTTTAAGGTCCAGAAACGTAAATCGCCAGCGCCGTCCTTCTATCTGATTCTGAATCAGGACCAACACGCCTTTCGATGGTATCCAATGGAGATTTTGTACCCAGGGTGAGCAGGTAAATTTTTTCACAACTACCCCAGTTTCACTGGTCTTTTTCGCTTTCGCCAGCAGCATCGGATCGTAGAGCCGCACTTCATTGGCTTTATCGCCATAATCGGCTGTAGCTACGTACCATTTATTCTGGTAGCGCACATATTCGGGCCGTGTGCCCTGAATGCACGCATCATCCTCAATTGTATTCAGCAGATTATCATCCAGCGTACCCGCCCGAAGCAGCCCCGCCCAATTGACCATATAAATCACGGCCCGCCATTTGGTACCTTCAGGGTTCAGCCGGATGCTGTTGCCGATGAAGGTCGGCCCTGTTTGGTTGTAGGCAATACCCGTCGGGTGATTAATTACATCCTTACCATCGACAGTTAGTTTCACCTCCTGCCCGGTAAAGGTGAGCGATTCTTTTCCGACCGAATAGGAGCGGATCATACCGACCTCCCGATCGCCATACAAGTACACCTTATCCTGTTGGTAACTTACGCCCTGACAGGCTCCGAGCGAATCAACTGTGGTAGAGGAGTTTAAGCTAATGGCAAGATCCCATTTAAAAAAGGGAGAAAACCCGGCCAAACCAACCGCAATGAAGAGTAAAGCCTTCATTATCATGCATCTATTGTTGAGAGAGTGTACTCAGCTAACCGATAAAACAGACAACTGAACGAAAGGCCATCCCGAAAAAGCCATCAATGAAAGCGCAAAACAAGCAGTTAGAGATTACCCCAGTTTTACCGAAGTATTTTCAAACTGTTATGATTTCAAAAGTTCCTGATTTTTCACTCGTTTTGAGCCTCTACCTGATAGGCAACCCGACCACTTATAGGAAACAATCACCTCTGAGCGAATCCTTTATAAATCAATAACAGCCCGGTAACATATAGATCATGGGAACGCCTTACTTTTACCAGCGACAGCTACCTTTTGAGTACAATACCTCGTTTACCTATGCATGCCTGGTTATTTCTGTTGATTGCAGCATTCTTTCAGACCGGCTGGACGTATTCGCTCAAATACATGGCCTTCGATGACCTGAAAACCTTACGCTGGGACTCATTTTATTCTCCAGATGCCGGTTTACCAGTGCTATTACCATTTCTGGGGAATATCGTATTCGGCTTCGTCAACATGTTCTTCTTCTCGCTGGCTATAAAACAAATTCCTACACCAACGGCTTTCGCCATTTGGACTGCCATGACTTTAGCGCTGGTAAAACTCGTTGATGTAGCCGTTTTTAGAGCTTCATGGTCAGTTACCGAACTCTTCTTTTTAGTGGTTATGGGCATAGGGATAGTAGGTCTGAGAGCCTGTTCAGCAACCTAACCTGCCTCGTATTCCTCCACCCATAAATCCTGAATTAAGGTGGGCTCTCTCATAACGTTTCTGGTTTACCAGCCAGAAACGTTATGAGAGAGCCCGTGCTTATTTATTCGTCCTTCGGCATTAGTGAGCCCAGGCTTTTTTTTCGCCAAAATGATTGAGTTGATGACGACCTGCCTGCTAACCAATCATACATTTCAACATATCTACATTATATAGATCATAGACTGGTAGAGCTGTTATTTTCACGGGGTATTTAGTCGAACCACTCCCTAACTATTTATAGTAATCATCCAGTAATTTATACATTTGTTTGTTATACAATCAACTTGCCTCATGACCAGTAGCATAGCTCAATTCCTAAAAAAAAACAAGGCCCGCCTTTTAGATACTTGGACGCAGAAACAGTTAGCCAGTGATACCCTTCGGGATGATTTGATGACGAATGACGAACTTCGTCTGCAATCTGACGAATTGGTTAATCTGCTGGTAAAGACCGTAAACGACGACAATATAAACCAAATCGAGTCGTCCAGCTTCGACGAGTTATTCGAGCTATTGTCGGGTATTTCTATGTCGAGAGCGCGGCAGGGCTTCTCCCCGCGCGAAACCGGCCTTTATATTTTCAGCCTGAAAGAAGCCATTTTTGAGTTGCTCCAACAGGAGTTAAGCAGCGATCCCGTTCTACTCTTTCAAACCGTTCTGAAATTCAATCGCCTGCTGGATAGTTTTGGCGTCGTTACGTTCGAAACGTTTATTAAAGGCCGTGAGGAAGTTATTTTCCGACAAACCGAAGAGATCAGCGATATCTCAACGCCAGTTATTCAGGTATGGGATGGTATTCTTGCCCTGCCGATCATAGGTACGCTAGACAGTGCCCGAACACAGGTTGTGATGGAGAGCCTCCTCCAAAAAATTGTCGATACGGGTAGTAGTATTGCTATTCTGGATATATCCGGCGTACCGGCCGTCGACTCACTGGTAGCGCAACACCTGATCAAAACTGTCAGTGCTACCCGATTGATGGGTGCCGACTGTATTATCAGCGGTATTCGGCCAGAAATTGCCCAGACGGTCGTTCACCTGGGCATCGACCTGTCAAATATCATTACTAAAGCCTCGCTGGCCAGTGCCCTCAAACACGCATTCAGTATGAATAAACTGACAGTGAAACGAGTAGAGTCCGAAAAGAAAGTCCTATAGCGTCGTTACCAGATGGATAAAATACCAATTCTGCGAATGGGCCCCTTTCTGCTGGTCACCATTCAGGTTGATTTATACGATCGGTTAGCCTTGAATCTGGAAACTGATCTGGTGAATATGGTTCATAAAACCGGCGCTCGTGGAGTACTGATCGATATTTCGGCAGTCTCAATCGTCGATTCATTTATGGGTCGTATCCTGGGCAATATTGCCAGCATGACCCGAGTCCTTGATGCCGAAACGGTGGTTGTAGGTATGCAGCCTGCGGTTGCCATTACCTTAATTGAACTGGGCTTATCGTTAAGTGGTGTGTATACGGCCCTTGATGTAGAGCGTGGTATGGCTCTTCTGCAAACAAAACTCGGCTCCGACGATGAACTGATTGACGACGATGCTGATAACCCTGAATAAAGACAGCATCGCTATCACGCGGGAGCAGGATGTGGTGCCTCTCCGTAACCGCGTCAAAGAGGTAGCCGTGAAAATTGGGATGGGCGTTGTTAATCAAACCAAGCTCATTACGGCCGCCAGTGAACTGGTCCGCAACATGCTCCGTTACGCGGGTACAGGTAATGTATTGATTGAAGTGGTAAGCCGTGGACGCGACACGGGGGTTCGCTTGACATTTTCCGACAAAGGGCCGGGCATTGTCGACATCGGTCTGGCTATGCAGGATGGCTACTCGACCGGAAAGAGCCTGGGTTTAGGATTACCAGGCACCAAGCGGCTGGTCAATGAATTCTCAATCCAAAGCACTGTGGGACAGGGAACGACAGTAACTATTTTAAAATGGAAGAATGGATAACTCCCCCCATGTACGCTTTCAGGCGCTTGATCGAAGTTATTTATCAAGCATCAAAAAAGGCATCTATCAACTCGCCACGCTGGTAGGGTTTACTACGCAACGGCTGAACGAAATTGATTTGATTATAGCCGAGCTAACTTCCAACCTCATCAAGCACGCAGGAGGAGGTGAGTTGCTGGTCCGGCACTTTCAACTTGCCAGCAATGCGGGGCTGGAAATCATCAGCCTGGATAATGGCCCAGGGATGGCCGATCCGGCCCGGATGATGCAGGATGGCATATCGACCACCAATACGTTGGGGCATGGCCTGGGGTCGATAAAACGCCTGGCAGATCAGTCGCAGCTTTATTCGATTAAAGGGTGGGGAACCATTTTATTAGTCAGGATTTTCAAAAACCCATTGACTGCGCAGGCAAAGGCATCGGGATTCGAGTTTCGCTCCTTAATAGTTGCCAAACCGGGCGAAACGATGTGTGGTGATGGCATTTACGTTAAGAAGACCGACGGTTACATCAAACTCTTTGTAGGAGATGGGCTGGGGCATGGTCCAGAAGCGTATACGGCTGTTCAGGCCGCTATCAATGCGTTTCGGGTTTGTGTCGATCAGCGCCCGGCAGACATTATCCGGTTTTTACACCGCTCCGTACATAAAACGCGCGGTTTGGTCGGTTCCATTGTTGTGTATGATGTTCAGAATCATCGGTGGAACTGGTGTGGCGTTGGCAATATTTCGACTCGGCTGAGTGGAGCCATCACCAATAAAAACCTGTTGTCGTATAATGGTATTATTGGCATGAATCTTCCCTCAGCCATGAATGACCACTTTTTACCGCTCGAACCGGGCCAGTTACTGATTATGTGTTCCGACGGGATTCAATCCCGTTGGGATGCCAATAAATATCCTTTAATTCATCGCTACGACCTAACGGTTCTGGCCGCAGCTCTATATAAAGATTACGCCCGACAAACCGATGATGTGTCGCTGTTTATCGGGCGTATGCAGGCTACCTATGGAGGAATTAGCTAAAGTACTGCTTAGCAATGAAATGGACCTGATTCTGGCCCATAAACGCGCTATGAAATTAGCCGAGCTGGCCGGATTGTCGCTGGCTGCTCAAACGACTTTCGCTACCGCCGTATCAGAAGTGGCCCGCTATAGCCTGGAACATGGCACCGAGCCCATTCTGATGCTAGGAGCAACCCATTATCAGCGTAATCAGGCACTGGTTGCAGTTATTGAAGATAAAACCCTTACTGTAGCCAATCCGCTTCATCAGGGATTGCAGTATGCACAGCGCCTGGTTGAAAAACTGGAAATTAGCACCACCGGACGCGAAAGTAAGATTACGTTATATTTCAACTTGCCCATCAGTCGCCGGATCAGCGCTGAGCGAATTCAGGATTGGCGTGCTCAGTTCATGGCCGATCAGCCATTGTCTGCTTATGATGAAATAAAGCGAAAAAATGATCAGTTACAGGAACTGTCACAACGGCTGAAAGCCAGCGAGCAGCACTATAAACAGGTAACCAACTCGCTGCCGCTGATGATTTTTACCGCCAATCAGATGGGACAGCTACTGTATGCCAATGAGTGGGTAACCGAATTTACGGGCCGATCCATTCAAAGTCTTAATCAAAGTAAATGGTCGGACATTATTCACCCGAACGATTACCTTCCTTTCTGGAAACTATGGACCGAACAGGCAGGCCAGCATCAGCCTTTTCAGTATGAGTTCCGGCTAAAAGAAAAAGCGACGCAGGATTATTTGTGGCATTTATTCTCGGCCCAGCCCGTCGCAAATGACCTCGGCAAAGTAAATGCCTGGACAGGGTTTGTCGTCAATATTGATGCACAAAAGATTGTTGGACAAACCCTCCAGGAAAAAGAAGAGCTAAGCCGCGCCAAAGAAGAGCTGGAACAATCGCAGCGTAAACTGGAAACAACTATTAAAGAACTCAACCTGAGTAATGCCAAGCTCAGTCAGTTTGCCTACATTGCCAGTCACGATTTACAGGAGCCTTTACGAAAAATACAGCAGTTTGGCGATCTGGTCAAAACCCGCAGTACAACCCTGTCGAGCGAAGATTTGCTGTACCTGGACCGTATGCAGTCGGCCGCAGCCCGTATGTCGGTTCTAATCAAAGACCTCCTCACCTACTCGCGTCTGTCTACTCGGCAGGAAGAACCCGTCGAAATTCCTCTGACGCAGGTGATCAACACAGCCCTGGACAATTTATCAGTGAGCGTTGAGGAGTCGATGGCTGAAATTACGGTTGAAGACCTACCCATAATTTCAGCCGATGTTGCCCAGCTTACTCAGTTATTCCAGAACCTATTAAGCAACTCACTGAAGTTCAGACAAAAAAATACTACACCGAAGATTCGAGTGTTTTCTCATACCGTTCCGTCTACAGAGTTGCCCGGCTCGATTAAACCAGTTCGGCTGTCGGCTGTGTATACCTGCATCAGTGTAGCCGACAACGGCATCGGCTTCGATGAAAAGTACCTGGACCGCATTTTTCAGGTGTTTCAACGGCTGCATGGAAAGAATGAATTTGCTGGAACGGGTGTGGGCCTTGCCATTTGTGAGAAGGTGGCTCAAAACCACGGTGGGGCCATTACGGCCATCAGCCAACCGGGTCACGGGGCTATATTTCAGCTCTATCTGCCTCTGGCGTAACTCCCTCACCGTTGCAGCGATGGCAGCGTGGCCAATTGCAGCAGCGTATTCGCCTGCTTATTTAACGCCCTGATCGTCCGCGTATGATCTGCAAGTTTGGTATAGTACTCGTTATGATTAGCGGAATCTGGTTGATGGTACTGATCTATATCGGTGACTAACCTTTCCAGTTCTTGTTGCATCGTATTCACCAGCGAGATTAACGGACCAATCGGGCATTGACCTGCGTATAGTTTACCATGTTCAGGCGGTTTCTGTTGGGCACTATGAGCATTCAGGTACTTAACCAGTCGATTATAATTTGAATGAAAATCGGCAGTAACCAGTAGCCAGTTCATCAACACACGCTTATAGCTCCCTCCATGTGCAGGAAGGCCATCTGGTGAAGATTCATCTTCCACGCAAATTTTTGTTTAACATTAAAAGGATTCAAAGCCTTCAAAGTTAAACAAAAGCCGATCTCACCGTGCTTTGGCGCATTTATTTTACTGCATAGCTAAATTAATCCCACTCTATACATAGGCTCATAGGCAAGCCTGAGTGCAGATTCTCACCCAATAAAGCAAGAAAAATAGTGTTGAAAATATTAATATTTTGTTTATTTAAATAACTATTCGACTATTTATAATCCATGTATATACACCGTTTAATAGATTCATTAAGTTTACAGCCTGTTTTTCAGACCTATATACTCCATAATGAAATATTTAATTAAATTTGAAGAATAATTCTAAACTACTTGTTACTCTTACACCATGAAAGTTCACTTAAGTGACGAAGAAATGATTCGCCACTACCTGCCCCAGCAGCCTAACCAATGTTTTGAAGCTCTTTACAACCGGTATGTAGGAAAGGTCTATCAGCAATGCCTATCGATGACCAACGACTCTGAGCAGGCTCAGGATTTCACACAAGACATCTTTCTGAAGGCATTTCATAAGCTAGATGCTTTTCAACAGCGCTCAAGTTTTTCTACCTGGCTTTACTCCATTGCCTACAATTACTGTGCCGACCAGCTTCGACTAGCCCGGCGTATACCTACCACGGATTTAACGATCCATCTACAGGAAACCCAGGCCGATTATGGTGATACTCAACTTCATGAAGAGACCTTACAACTCATGCGGGTTGCGATGGATCGGCTGACCGACAGTGAACGAAAGTTTTTACGCCTGAAATATGAAGATGGAATGAGTATCGATGATATTGCTCAGTTGTATAAGCTCAAGCCAAGTGCCGTTAAGATGCGGCTGAAACGTAGCCGTGAGCGTATACAAGCCATCTGTGCCTCGCAATTGAGCCTTTATTAATTGCCATTTACAAAAAAGCACCAAAGCCCGGCATTACCGGGCTTTGGTGCTTTTTTGTTCATCTAGGTTTATTGCATAGCAATAACCCGATTACTTTGCAGAACTGGTTTCGTTGACAAATTCACCTGTTTGCGGATACTGCCTTCGCTGGATTTTATCTCCAGTTCGTAATCGCCGTCGGTCAGTTCGTCTACGTTCAGTTTCATCGCATACTTCTCTTCCTTCTTGCCAATGTTTTGCTCAAAAACAACCTGGTTGTTCTTGTTTTTCAATAAAACAACGACTGGAATAGGTGCTGATTTCTGAACAGCCACCCGAATTTCATGATTGGCCGTAACATAGGCACTTGCATCGAAAGAAAGGCCTTTAGGGGTAGTAGGGTTCATTAACGCCGAAGCACTTACTAAGATTGACGCTGCGACTTTGCTCATTAGTGTTAACATGGTAGTATTTGTGTTGTGTGTTTTGAATGTGTTGTTTACTGTGTTGCCTATATGAATCCAAAGGTTGTGCCAATTTAATTAACCATCTAAAAATCAGACTATTATCCGTCGTCCCATTTTTGGATAGTGTCCATAACTGGACAGGCCTCGTTCACTTGTGGACAAAAGTAGTGGGTTGCCCTGTCCGGCTAAAAGCAAAACTTGACGAAGCGTCGGAATGGGTCAATAGGTTGTCGAAAATAGCCGATAAACGGAGAAGGCCCATTCGGATCAGCGGCCTTGTTCAGGGCTCGATTACTTACCAAAATCAGCCAATCATCTGATTGCTATCATAAGTGCTGTGGCAGAATAGCCGTTGTTTTACACGGTCATTTAACACGCAGGCGCTTTGCCCGACTGGTTCGCAGCGCATGCCAGCCTCTACTTCACTTATGAAAACGATTGTTCTTGCTACTGATTTTTCGGCGAATGCCAATCGGGTTGCTCAGTTTGCGGCCCAACTGGCAAATGAGCAAAAAGCCCGCCTTGTTCTTTTTCATGCCCTTCACCTCTGGCCCGATAATCCGGCTAAAGAAGGCGACTTCCCCTTGTCGGTAAAAGCCATGCAGGCCAATAGTGAAAAGGCCTTAAACCATCTTGCCCAACAACTTGAAACGGATTTTGGCCTTACCATCCCGGTTGAGTGTGTTGCTCAGGAAGGGCATACTATGAACGCCATCCGGCAGTTTACCAAAGCCCAACGGGCTGATCTGCTCGTCATGTCGACGGTAGGTACGGCTCCGCAAAGTGCGCAGCTAATGGGCAGTATTGCCACCAATATGGTTGCCGAAACCGAAGTCCCGTTACTGTTGGTTCCACCAGGGACAGCCTATGCTGGACTGAAAAACATCGTATTAGGTATTGACCTTGCGGTACCACCGAATGCGATTGCGCTGGAAACCGCCCTCACATTTGCCCGGGAGTTTGGCAGCGTCATCAACGTTCTCTGCATCAGCGAAACCCCGGCAGATCCTCAGGTGAAAGAGGGAGCCGAGCTCATTCGTCGACTGCTTAGTCAGCAACCGCATACATTGAGTATTGTCGAAGGGCAGGAAGTATACACAACCCTGCTTGACTTTTCGCACACCAACAAAGCGGATCTGATCATGATGCTTCCCCAAAGCCGAAGCTGGTTATGGCAGTTATTTTCGGAAGGCGAGACCCAACGCATGGCCCGCCTGACGGATTTGCCCTTACTGGCTATTGTTTAAATCGAACTCCGTTTCGCCACACGATGAAAATTGCCTTTTTTAGCTACCAGCCGTTTGAACAGCCGTTTCTGGAATCGGCCAATCGGGCTACGCAACATCAACTGACGTTTATTCCTCAGGCGCTTTCTCCAGAAACGGCAATACTGGCGGCTGGTCACGACGCGATCTGTGTGTTTGTCCATGATCAGCTTAATGCGCCTACGCTTCAGCGCCTGGCCGATCTTGGTATCAAATTGGTGGCTTTACGCTGTACAGGATATAACCAGCTCGATGTAGAAATGGCCCAGCAACTAGGCATTCGGGTTTTACGAGTCCCAACTTACTCGCCCCACTCGGTAGCCGAACATACGGTAGCACTGCTAATGGCGCTGAATCGAAAAATACATCTGGCTTACCAGCGTACCCGAAAAAATAACTTCACACTCGATGGCCTGCTGGGCTTTGATCTCTACGGAAAGCGGGTTGGCATTGTGGGTACTGGAAAGATCGGGGTCGCCTTTGCCCGAATTATGCTTGGTTTTGGTTGCCATGTGATTGCCTACGACAAGGTAAGGTCGGCGGTATTGCAACAGTTGGGTGTCGAATACCGGACACTGCCTGAGCTACTATCGGCATCCGATATTATCTCGTTACATTGCCCACTTACTCCCGAAACGCATCATCTGATCAACAGCGATTCACTGAAGCTGATGAAAACGGGGGTTTACCTGCTCAATACCAGTCGGGGTGGCCTGATAGATACCTCAGCTGTGCTACATGCTCTGCAATCGGGCCGACTGGGAGCTTTGGGCATAGATGTATACGAACTTGAAGATGACTTCTTCTTTGCCGATTGGTCGGAGAAACTCTTACCGGATTCAGCACTCAATACGCTGACCCATTTGCCGAATGTAGTGGTAACTTCTCATCAGGGCTTCTTAACCGAAGAAGCGCTTTCACAGATCGCTCAGGTAACCCTCAACAATCTCACTCATCCAGAGCAAGCGCACCCAGCAAACAGTTGCGTTGTAGTTGGTTAATTAAACTAGTATAAGAGTGTAGAAACCAGTTCGGGCTTCCTGAACTGGTTTTTTATGCTGAAACGACAATGGCGCTACAGGTAGGGCTGTTAAGTACTCTGGTTGGTTCTAATTTTAACCAACTTTTGTTTGGCCTCTTCCCCCCGCTCCCCCTTCAGGGGGCCGGGGGGTGAAACGCGGAACTTAAAAGCCCTGCCGCTACCGACCCTGTAGGCTGTAGCGGGATTATCAGGACGAAACTAGCTGTCTTTATAAGGCAGGCTGAGCGGCCAGGTACTGCCGTATGTCGTTTTTGAAGGCACGAAAATCAGTATGGAAGCTATCCATTTCTTCGCGTAAATACTGGTGGTTCAGACGGGTATCTTTATCCAGCACCTGATCGAACCGCACCCCCAAAGCGACCTGTTCATTCACTTCCTGAATCTCATTCAGCAACCGCTTGATCAAGCGTCGAAAATGGTGAAGCTGGCTAATTTCTGTTCGCCAGGTTTCGACAGGCATCAACGTTGGGTCTATTGTTTCATCTAAGGTTCCCAGCAGATCTTCCCAAAAGTTCACCTCCTGAAGAGCCAGTTCCAGTTCGCTGCGCCAGATCCGATGCAGCAGATGCACATCCGTGAGCTGACGATATTTGTCGGTTTTCATACGTATATTAGTCTAGGTAAGTGGCAAATGGTATTTTATCAAATTTCGATGGCTGGTCTCGTAACGGGGCATCGTAAAGGGCAAGGAAGGGAACCGTAGGCTGAAAAGCCATTGTGCGGCTCACACTTTTGTGCCGGATAATGTCGAATAAGCTTTTATGATGCGGCAGCATAACCAGCATATCGACCGTATGCATTTTCAGGTAGGTCCTGATGCCATGTAACACACTGTCGTCATAAATGGTGTAGGTATCCGTCTGCACTTCCTGAAAGGCGTCCAGTACATATTGACGCCCTAATGCAGATGTCCGGGTTTCGGGTTTTTCTGGATTTTCGATCGTTAGTACCGTCAGGTCAGCGTCTTTCCGACTCGCCAGATCGTTCAGTATGCGCAGCGACCGTGAATCGTTGACAGACCGATAATCGGTTGCCAGAACAATCGTTTTCGTAGGTCGGATAGGCGCCGACGCCGGAATAACCAGCACGTTTGTTTTCGCATCACGGACCAGATCGGTGGCTACACTTCCCAATAGTTCGCTCCATCCTGAACCCGTAGCCCCTAGTACGACCAAATCATAAGGCTCTTTCACCAGCAGTTGATTCACAATAGCGGCTGGTGACCCCATCACGGCCATAGTTCGGTAGCTATGGTACGCAGGTGCTGATTGGCCAGTCATTTCGGCACGGAGTTGTTTGAGCAATTTTTCGGCCATCTGCCAGCGTTCGGCTAATAGCGTAGCACCAGCATATTCCATATCGGGCTCAATGGGGCAGGCATACAGCAAACAAAAGTCGGCCGCTGTATCGTCGAAAAGGGCCTGGGTATACGCAATCGCATGTTGCGAGGCCGCTGAGAAATCGGTTAATAGAAGGATTTTATACATGATACGTCTTAAGAAATGACTCGGTAAGGTTCTATAGCAAAAACAACGCGCTCACACCCGTTCCAGCAACCACCATAAAGGCTTGCGCCGTTTAACAACCTTATAGTTTTGCTGAACATACGTCTGAATATGCCGCTGGGCTTCCGCTACATCGTCGGTTAAACAGACATACTGTAAATCGTTCTGACTGATCGTTCCCGCCTGAATCATAGCCTGCATATACTCCAGCAAAGGCTGATAATAGTCGCGGCCCATCAAAACCACCGGAAACCGGTGAATTACGCCGGTTTGTACGAGCGTCAGCGTTTCAAATAGCTCATCCATCGTTCCCCAGCCACCAGGCATTACCACAAAAGCGTAGGAATACTTCAGCAGGAGAACCTTCCGTACAAAAAAGAAGTCGATCGTAACGCCGGTGTGCAAATAGGGATTGGGCCGCTGCTCAAATGGCAGCCGGATGTTGCACCCAACCGACCGGCCACCAGCCTCATACGCACCCCGATTAGCTGCCTCCATCAGCCCTGGTCCACCACCCGTCATCACCGTAAAGCCAAGCTCCCGAATGGCTCGACCAACCTGGCGCGCCAGGCTATAATAGGGGTGGTCCTCCTGAAAACGTGCTGACCCAAAGACCGTAACACATGGCCCCACAAAGTGCAGCGTCCGTAGCCCTTTCAAAAACTGCCAGCCAACCTGGACAATAAACCGGAGTTCCGACCGGCGATCTTTGGGCCCATCGAGCGCCTGAGTGAGTGCATTCGTCACCAGCGGTCGAATACGGTGCTGATCAGAGCGAGCCTGGGGAGGGGTTTCGGTTGGTATCATGTTGACAAGAATTGCAAAAACAAACAAGCGTAATCAGCCTAAGAGCCCTACCATTCAGATAGCCATAACGCAGATCTGTAAACGTTCATCTTAATTAAAAGGCAAAGCCAATGTTCTGGTGGCTACTTCTTTCTTATTCAGTCGATTATTACCCCGTCGATAAAGCTGATAAAAAGCCATCGCCATGAGTAGGGTAGCCGGGAAAGCGGCTGAGAACCCAAGCGGAGTAATAGCCAGGCAGAAAATAATGCCACCCAGGCACCCAGCCCTAAACCAGTTGCCTTCCATAAACATCGATGCTGCGATAAGCAATTGACCTACAGCAATGCTTTGCACCATGGGTGTGATGATTGATTCAAAAGACCCCAGAATAAATCGACGGTACAATGGAATGGCGTAATCGGCAAAATCCTGATAAAGCCAGGGCGTCTCCAGCCCGGTACGGGTATTGATGATAGCTGCTCCCAGGAAGAGTACAAAGAAGCCGATCCGCGCGACCAGCGGCCATCGAAAACTGGCGATCAACTGGAGCACCGACAGGCTATTGACAACTATGTACACGGTAATGATGGTGGTATCAAGCGCTTCCATGACTGTATGGATTAAAACAGGTTTTCGGTTCTACTCTTTTGTTTCACTACGCCCCGTCTTACTCAGAATCCGAATCCGATACACAATCATGGGTTTCTCGATAACCGGCTCAGCGACCACTTCCTGAGTATATATGCGTGGGGCGACCCGCCCAGGCCCCAGGCGTTGCGCTACATACATCCGCTCATCACCTTCCAATTCCTCGTATTCCCCCTGTATTACCACACTTCGCCAGCAGGTTGGTGTAGTCATTTCATCCACTTCAAAACATACTTTCGGATTTTGCCGAAGCAGATGCGTTTTAGTTCCTTCCCGCGTTTGGCCATAAATGGCCTGCCCATCGTAGAGATAGGAAACCGGCAAAACCAATACCTGCCCATCAGCATAGCAGCCAATGCGTCCAAAGAACTGATTACGCAAGACAAAATCGGTCACTTCTGGCGATAAATTGTGTAACATGGCGCTCGTGGTTAGACCTATTCAATGGGTTTGGAATACCCAAAACTACAGGCTATACGGAAGGCATATACAGAGCGTCGTCAGGCAATCAGGTGATTATTATCAGTGATGAAAATCAGCGCATTACACCTCATTGATCAGTACAAATCCGACCCTATCACCGTTGCTTTGATACGTATCTAAAACCACCAATGAGTATGAACACGATTGTTGTCCCATCCGATTTAAGTACGGAAACCGATGTCGCCTTGTCTGTAGCTGTGGATATTGCCCGAACGTCCGGGGCCACCATACAGCTCATTCATTCGGTTGTATACCCGTTGCCCGTACCTGCCTATGCCGAAGCGGCCACCATTGCCGTAAATCGTACGCTGGAGGAGTGTCAGGCCATTGAGCAGGCAGCCAGAACTACACTAGAGCGCCTGGCTGCCAACGAAAAATACAAAGGTGTTACTATTGTGCCCGTCCTACTAACCAATGGCGAGGGTCTGGTTCATAACATTACTGAGCAGTCGGCCGACCTGATTGTGATGACGTCGGAAGGAGCAACAGGCCTGGAAGAGTGGCTGATTGGCTCCAACGCCGAAGCCATTGTCCGGTATGCCAAATGCCCGGTATTGATTGTAAAGGAACCCATTGCTCATTTCCAGCCCGAGACCATTGTTTGCGGCATCGACATCGACGACCGACTGAAAGTAGCGCAGCATTACCCGTTCCAGATGGGGAAACAGGGCTTGCATCAATTTCTGTATGTGACTACGCCTTTGGATAATCATGTACCGGAGGGGGTACATGACTGGGTCAGTGAATTTGCCCGCTCACAGAACATTGCCGGGTTCGATTTTGCCGTTCGACAGGCCCGAAACATCCCCGACGGAATCATCAACTATGCCGATGAGGTCAATGCCGATCTGATCGTTCTGTTCACTCACGGGTATAAAGGGCTTCGGCATTTGCTATCGGGTAGTGTAGCGGAAGATGTGCTCAACCACTCAAAAAAGCCGGTACTGGTCATGCGTGTCTGAACAACTGGCCCCTAAAATTCCGATATATTCCTCACTACGTGACATTTATCACGTAATCACCCTTTAACATTTCCGAACTTCACATCATCAAGTATAGCCATTAACAACCATGATAAATTTATTAAAATCAGTATTTGGCGGTTCGGGGAATACGCAGCTCAAAGAAGTCCTGGAACAGGGTGCCGTTATTGTCGATGTTCGTTCGGCGGGGGAGTTTGCCGGAGGTCATGCCAAAGGGGCCGTAAACATCCCACTAGACCAGCTTGAGACGAAACTAAACAAGATCAAAGGCTATCAGAAACCGGTTGTGGTCTGCTGTGCTTCGGGTATGCGGAGTGCCCGCGCCAAAGCGTTCTTAGCCAGTCACGGCGTAGCCAATGTACACGATGCCGGTAGCTGGCGAAATCTGGAATAGCAGAGGTACTGAATTTTGTACTAACCGCGAGGGCGCAATAGACGCAAAGGAGAAAAAACTCTTTGCGTCTATTGCGCCCTCGCGGTTAGTACAGCGCTTTACCCAGCTATTAATCATATACCTGAATCGAGAGCTGAACCTTAGGCTCCATAGTCACTTTCGATTTAACCGAGTTGGTGATGAGGCAGGCTTGTTCCGTCTTTTGAAGCACACGCTGGGCTTTTTCCATATCGCCTTCATGATTGAGCAGAACCTGGGGAAACAGTTTTATTTCGCTAATCAACAGTTTATTGTCTACCTGCTCAAGCTTACCAATGGCCCGACAATTAAAGTCTTCAAAATTCAGTTTTGAATTTTCGGCAATGGCCAGAAACGTAGTCATAAAACAGCTTGAAACGGCGGCCACCAGCAAATGTTCCGGCGACCAGATTCCGGGCATTCCCTTCCGGAATTCGGGAGGAGTAGCTACCTCAATCGTTTCGGTTAAATCGGCCGAACTGAGTCGGCCCAGCCGAGCATATTGCCAGTCGAGATTTACTTTATATTCATGCGTTTCCATGAGAATAAACGAGAAGAAGTGGGCCTGCCTTGCAAATCAGGCTCACGGTTATGGTGTATGTTAAAGAAGTGTAGTTGGACACACGTAATCAGTAAGCGGTAGGTTCCCGGTCTTCTTGATGGCTGCAAAGCCACCGGCTACGTCGATCAGATTGGTGAACCCCCGTGCTTTCAGAATCGAGATGGCCACCATCGACCGATAGCCACCAGCACAGTGAACGTAATACGTTTTACGACGGTCGATTCGAGCCATGTTGTCGTTCAGGTAATCGAGCGGCAGGTTCTCAGCGCCGACAATATGCTCTGACTCAAATTCGCTTTTCCGCCGAACGTCCAGTATGGGTAAATCTGGGTTCTTTTCGTAGCGTTCAACAAACGTATCGGCAGTAACGAAGGTAATCGTGTCGACCGCCCGGTTTTCTGCCTGCCAGGACGCAAACCCACCCAGCAAATAGCCAATGCAATTGTCGTAGCCAACACGGGCTAGTCGCAGCACTGCTTCCTCCTCTTTCCCTTCGGGGGCAATCAATAAAATCGGTTGTTTCAGATCAGGCACCAGTGTACCAACCCAGCTAGCAAACTGCCCTTCCAAGCCAATATTGACCGAGTTCAGAATAAATCCTTTGGCAAACTCCTGGGCCGTTCGAACATCGATCATCAAAGCCCCAACCTCATTGGCGGCTGCTTCGAACGCAGCTGGCGACAGTGCCTGAGTACCTTGCTGAAGTATCGCATCGACCCGTTCGTAGCCCATTTTATTGAGCACTGCATTTTTCGGAAAATACTGCGGAGGGGGCATCAGTCCGGCTGTAACTTCCTTCACGAACTCCTCTTTCGAGCGAGCCTGCAAGGCGTAATTGAAGCGTTTCTGATTCCCCAGCGTATCGGTGATTTCTTTACTCATATTTTTACCACAGGCCGAGCCAGCCCCATGGCCTGGGTACACAATTACCGCATCGGGCAGGGGTAAAATTTTTGTATGCAGGCTGTCGTACAGATACCCGGCCAGGTCTTCGCGGGTAAGGTCGGTTTTTACGGCCAGGTCAGGGCGACCAACATCGCCAATAAATAGGGTATCGCCCGTGAAAATGGCGGTTTCTTTGCCATTCTCGTCGATCAATAAAAACGTCGATGATTCCATCGTATGACCCGGCGTATGCAGCAACCGAATCGTCACCTTGCCTACTGGAAATTCCTCGTCGTCTTTAGCGATATGGGCAGTATAACCAGGTTGGGCCGTTGGGCCGAATACGATGGTGGCTCCAGTCTTGGCCGATAGGTCGAGGTGACCCGATACAAAGTCGGCATGGAAATGGGTTTCAAAAATGTATTTAATCGTAGCCCCATCGGCAGTTGCCCGTTCGAGATAAGGACTGGTTTCGCGCAGGGGGTCGATGATAGCCGCTTCGCCTTCACTCTCAATGTAATAAGCGGCCTCGGCCAGACAGCCGGTATAAATTTGCTCTACCTTCATGGTATTTTGATGATTAAATGGATAGATCAAAATTGGCTGAAAGGCGAGGCTGCTTCTGTGATGTATGTTACAGAGAGTACATGATTATCGTCAGTTTAGACTCGGTTCAGTGAGGTAGTTTTTCTCGTAGATACCCATACACCCACGTACCCGCCACAGCACTCAGCAAGGTAGCCACTACAACTACATAACCGCTACCAATCTGGGCAAACAATGGACCCGGACAGGCCCCTGTAATAACCCACCCAAGGCCAAACAACAAGCCACCAAAAATTTGCCCTTTGTTGAACGCCTTGGTGTGAAATTCGACCGTTTCACCCGCCAGTGTTTTGATCCTGAAGCGTTTAATGAGCCATACCGACAGCATAGCGACCAGCACCGCCGAGCCAATAACGCCATACATATGGAAGCTCTGCATCCGGAACATTTCCTGAATACGAAACCACGAAATGATTTCAGCTTTTACGAACACAATGCCGAACATGACCCCAACCATCAGGAACTTGAGATTGGCAAGACCGCTTTCGGCTTTTTTCATATCGTTGGGCGCATCGCACGCCAACGCATCAAAGTTTTCTATGTGTTGCATAATTCTAGAACCATTTCATCAGGTAAGGCAGAATCAGGTGGGTCATCGTGAAACCACCGATCATAAAACAACAGGTGGCTATCAACGACGGCCATTGCAGATTCGACAAGCCCGTAATAGAATGACCAGCTGTACAGCCACCCGCCCAGCGCGTACCGAAGCCTACCAGAAACCCACCAACTACAAAAAATATCAGTCCTTTCAGGGTAAACAGATTGGCAGTATTAAATAAGTCGGCGGGCATCAGTCCCGAAAAGTCCTGTATGCCAAGCACCCTAAGGTCAGAAATGGTAGCGGGAGCAAGTTGAATAGCAGTTGGATTTTCCAGAAAATTAGCCGCCAGAAAACCACCAAGCAGCACACCCGTTACAAAAAACAAATTCCAGATTTCCCGTTTCCAGTTGTACTGAAAAAACGGAATACCAGCGGGTAGGCAGGCAGCACAGATATGCCGAAGCGACGACGAAATACCGAATGATTTATTGCCGATCAGTAACAGGGTTGGAACGGTTAGGCCGATCAGTGGCCCGGCCACATACCAGGGCCAGGGCTTACGAATGAGGTCGATAAACTCCATGAATTGATTGATAAACGATAGTTGAGAATTAAATTGGTGCCTACCTACCCGATTGATTGTCGTAGGCTACCTATTGAATAGTCGTGGAGATTGATAACCCCCGCCCTACTCCCCAGGCGTATACATCACTCAACTCATCCAGATAAACTGATTGACCCCTACCATCGACACATTAGCCGCAAGTATGGCCATTAGCCCGTAGACCAGAAACGTCCGATCAACCCCTATGTTTTGTTGAGTAATTTCACAAAGCTCCTCAGACGACCGACTGTTTTCCGTGACAATTGTTACATAGCGTATTTAAACTCGCCGAAACAAGGGTTTTATGATTAAGATGAATTGCAACTAGTCCCCATTCTAGTAAAGAAACGACTTACCTTAACACATAGGCCGCTAACGGGTTAAACGACCATGCGCATCCATGAAGAACTGGTTTTGTTTTTTAGTGTCCTTAAATGGGTCATTCTGTCGGTACTGATTGGTTGTCTGACGGGTCTGGCGGCATCGGGCTTCATTCTCTTTATTCATTATGTGATCGAGCAAAGCAATCACTATCAGTATGTATTTTATTGGCTTCCACTCAGCTTTTTCGTCGCTAACCTACTGAGTCAGTTTGTCTTAAAACATCATATTGGCACCGATGCCCTGATTGCAGCCATCAACCGAAACTTTGGCAAAATCGAAGGAAGCTTCGTTCCTACCAAAATCATAAATGTCATCCTGATTCTGGCTACGGGAGGATCGGCGGGTAAAGAAAGTCCGTGTGCACAAATCGGAGCGGGATTAGGCAGTTTCTGCGCCAATCTATTCCGAGTTGATGATATTGACCGACGAAAAATGGTGCTATGTGGCTTTTGTGCGGGTTTCTCCTGTGTGTTTGGCGCTCCCATTGCAGGGGCATTGTTCGGCATTGAAGTACTGGCCGTAGGCGTTATTCTCTACGATGTGCTACTACCCGCTTTCGTGGCTTCGATCACGGCCTATCAGATTTCCTCGGCGTTGGGGGTCACTTTTTTCTATTACCCGCTTCAGTTTGTTCCGGCATTCGGCCGAGGTTTCTTCCTGCAATTGCTGGGTGGTGGCATCTTCTTCGGGCTTTGCGCCTATGGGCTGATTCGGGCAATTCAATCCAGTACATCGGTAGTAAATTCCATTCCAATCTGGCGCCCCTGGAAAGGCTTGTTGGGCGGTGTGGTACTGGTTGGCCTGACACTTTTGTTCTCCCGCGATTATCTGGGCCTGGGGCTCAATCTGATGGAAAATGCGATCGAAGGACATCCCGTGAGGTCGTATACTTTTTTGTTGAAAGCCCTCTTCACGGTTATTACCCTGAGCATCAGCCGGAGTGGAAGCGTTATTACACCCACTTTATTTATTGGCGCTACGGCAGGTAGTTTTTACGCTGACCTTATCGGAGCAGATCATTCAACATTCGCGGCCATTGGCTTTGTAAGTCTGCTGGCGGGTTCGGCCAACACGCCCATTGCCTGTAGCATTTTAGCCATCGAACTGTTTGGCGCTGAGGTTGCCCCCTACGCAGCTATTTCCTGCGTTATTAGCTTTCTGATGTCCGGCCATCGTAGCCTGTACGCATCGCAGGTTCTTACTATACCCAAGTCCAGTGCAATACCAACCGAAATTGGCCAGGAATTCAACGCCATGGTATCACCCATAATTCGATGGCGGGTTCATGTACCAAACTGGTTAAAAAAGATAGCTCAGCGTTTTCGTAGGTAACCCTAAAAATCGACCGCAAACACGAACGCCACGGGATCATCCCATGGCGCCGTTTTCGTCCAAGTTAAGAAAAGTGGGTAATGATTATTTATCGGGCTGGGGCCGCTGCAAGCTGATTCACTACGTATTCCAGTTGCCGAGCCTCGGTTATACCTGACTGTCGCCAAACGACCCGCCCTTTTTGAAACAGGATAAGGGTGGGTACACCCTGAATCCGGTATGAACTGGCAACGGTAGGGCTTTGGTCGACATCAATTTTCAAGACGCGGACTCGGTCGCCCATGTGTCCGGCAAACTCGTTCAGAATAGGGGTCATCATTTTACAGGGCCCGCACCATTCGGCAGAGAAATCGACGAGGACGGGGATATCGCCCTGGATGATTTCATTAAACGTTTCTTTTTTCGGCGTTTCCATAGGTATTCGTTCGTTTTTGCCTGATTTGATGAAGCATATCGCCCAGCAAAAATCCGGTGGCAGCTCCCCAAATGGTCATCGTTTGCCAATGCGATTGTATCGGGCAATGCCCGGTCAAACAGCCAATCTCGCGCCAGTACACGAACCCACCCACGGCTCCCAGCAAAGCACCAACCCATTGCCATCGGTTACTATACTTCTTCATATGGTATCTCGTCCAGAGCTTCCTTTGTATTCACTTTGCTCATAGGCGTTCGCCTGGGAATGTCGCAGCCAGCCGCCCCACAGCCCATGTTCAACAGGCTCTGCAACAGCAGTATACCACCCATCAGGCCAAGCAGCGGCTGACGATCCGTAATGGCACTCCAGATGATGAGGCTTCCGGCTATTAACCGGACAATCCGCATGACATCCCAGTTTTTCAGTAAAGTTTCCATAGGCTATGGTTAATTGGCGTGTTTTCGGGCCCGGTTGGTTCGAATGCCAAACGGCAGATAGAGCGGACAAGTACTAACCAGGCTGGTAGCGATGAATATGGCAGCAACCACCAAACTTATCATGCCCCAGGTGCCGGTAAGAATATCTGTCGCAAACAGGGCAATTAGTATCACGGCAATAATAATCCGAATGATTCGGTCAGCAGAACCCATGTTCTTTTTCATAGCTGTATTTTTTAGGCTAAGTACGACTAGCTGTAAACCTGTTTCCGTGATAAAAATCACATAACCAACTATTGCAACGCCTTCGAATTCGCTTTCATTTGCAAGGAGTTACCAGCCATTCTTGCCATTTCCGGTCGATAATTCACAAAAAAATTGATCCAGGTTCGTCGGGCAAGCCGAAAAAAGAAGGGAGTCAGAATTATTAGCGACGGCAGGAGGACGATCAGATAGTAGTCCAGATTGATGTCCAGTATGGCATAAAAGAGTACGAAGGAGCTAATGATAAAGGCTACGTAATAGGCATAGCTCACATACATGGCTCCGGTAAAAAAGCCCGGCTCCGGCGAATACCGCAGATGGCAATGGCTGCACTCCTCGTGCATTTTGTCGAACTGTTTCAGGTTATAGGCGCTTTTACTCACAAAAAAATCACCTTCCTGGCAACGTGGGCATTTATTGAAAAGAATGCTATTGAGTTTGGTTCCCTTTAACATGGCCTTATCGAGTTTATGTGCTGATCGGGCCGTTCATTGGCTGGCGATCACTTATAGCTCAAAAGTAGCCGGCCATTTTACCGAAATCTGTGATAATTGTTACACAGGAGGCTGATTCTGGTAAGTGAATAAATCCTGAAGCTGTTTAAACTTTTCTGCTCAGGCCAGGAAAACGGACGTTTTCGCTCCATTCGTAAATGTTTAAATAGCTTACTTGTGAATTATGCCGAAGAAGTTTTTGACAGGATGTACAGAATTTTATCGAAACGGGTAATCAATCCTTCTTTAGGGTGCTTGGGCAAACGTAATCGGTCGTGTTGATGCGTCCACTTTTCTGAATAGCCCCGAAGCCCCCGGCCACATCGATCACGTTATCGTACCCCCGCGATTTCAGGATAGAGGCCGCCATCATTGACCGATAGCCGCCTGCACAATGCACATAGAATGGTTCGTTTTTAGGAAACTCGGCCATATACTCGCTGATGTAATCGAGCGGAACATTCTTAGCTCCGTCGATATGCTCAGCTGTAAACTCACCAGGTTTCCGAACGTCGATAACCGGAATAAGCCCCTGTTCGAGCCGCTCAGCCAGTTCATCAGCCGAAATCGACGTGATGGTGTCTACTTCTTTGCCACTGGATACCCAACTGCTAAAGCCACCTTCCAGATACCCCAGTACCTGATCGTAACCTACACGGGCCAGCCGGGTCAGCGTTTCCTGTTCAGTACCAGGTTCGCACACCAGTAAAAGTTCCTGCCGAACGTCGGGAACAAGGGCACCCACCCAGGGCGCAAACTGCCCACCCAGGCCAATATTGATCGAGTTGGGAATAAAACCCTTCGCAAACACCTGCGCCGACCGCACATCGAGTACCACCGCCCCCGTTTCGTTGGCAGCCGCTTCGAAAGCTTCCGGGCTCAGCGGTTGGGCACCCCGGTCCAATACAGTATCGATGCTTTCGTAGCCCTGCTTGTTCATCATCACGTTTTGCGGAAAATATTTCGGGGGAGCCAGTAGCCCATCGGTAACCTCCTTAATAAATTCGTCGCGGGTCATTGTAGCCCGAAGCGCATAGTTGTATAGTTTCTGGTTCCCCAGTGTATCGGTGGTTTCCTTGCTCATGTTTTTGCCACAGGCCGAACCGGCACCATGAGCCGGATATACGATCACATCGTTGGGCAGGGTCATGATTTTGGTACGGAGCGAGTCGAAGAGATAGCCCGCCAGATCGTTCATGGTCAGGTCTGATTTCTGGGCCAGATCGGGACGGCCAACATCACCAATGAACAGCGTATCCCCACTAAACAAGGCTTTCTCGTTGCCCTCTTCATCAATCAGCAGATAACAGGTTGACTCCATCGTATGGCCCGGTGTGTGCAGCACCCGGATTTTCACATGTCCTAATGGCAATTCTTCGCCGTCTTTAGCAATATAAGCCTGAAAACCCGTCTGGGCATTCGGACCGTAGACAATCGTTGCGCCAGTCTGTTTAGCCAGATCAAGGTGCCCCGACACGAAATCAGCATGAAAATGAGTTTCCAGAACGTATTTTATCGTAGCCCCTGCACGCTCGGCACGTTCTATATAAGGCTTTACTTCCCGGAGTGGATCAATAATGGCTACTTCGCCCTGGCTCTCAATATAATAAGCGCCCTGCGCAAGGCAACCCGTATAAATCTGTTCTATGTTCATGTTCATTCGTGTTTGATAACTGGAGAAAAATCGAGTCGATTAAAAAAGAAGCTCTTTGGCAATGATATAAACACCCATCATGAGTACAAACCAGCCAAAGGCCTTTTTAAGTTTCTCACCGGCTACATACTTGGACAGATACGAACCCACAAAAATACCAACAATCGAAAGAGCGGTGAATTCGAGTAGAAATGGCCAATCGACCTGCATATTGGACAAATCGCCTAGAAAACCGATCAGTGATTTGGCTGCAATGATCAGCAATGAGGTGCCAACCGCCATTTTCATGGGCAGCCGGGCCAGCAGTACCAACGCCGGAATAATCAGGAACCCACCCCCGGCGCCCACAATGCCTGTGAGCGTGCCAACCAATGCCCCTTCGAGGGCAATCATGGGTAGGTTAAAGTGTGGTTCATCAGCTTCCGTATTCGTTTCATTTTTCTTGTCGCGAATCATAGACAGCGAAGCGGCCAGCATAACCAGGGCAAAAAATAGCATAATAGCCACATTCCGGCTAAGTGCGAAGGAGTTTATAGTAAGCACCGGGTCGGGAATAACGGGAACCAGATACTTACGGGTTAAGAAAACAGCCAGGAAGGAAGGAATGGCAAAAACAATAGCCGCCCGATAATTAACCTGCTCGTTTCGCATGTAATTAACTGAACCGACAAGCGATGTAGCGCCAACAACGAACAGGGAATAGGCTGTGGACAGGACGGGGTTAATCCCCATCATATATACCAGAACAGGAAGCGTTAAGATACTCCCCCCTCCTCCGATCAGTCCGAGGCTGATGCCAATGAAAATGGAAGCCGAAAAGCCAATTAGTTGAATTGTGGTCATGCCCGTTTAACTTTTATGCAAAGCAACAGCACGCCCCGAGCCTTTTCCGTGATAATTGTTACACAGCCCGTTCATGAAGCTTAACTTGACATAGCCATGCTCGTCTGCGATTCATAAAACCAACAGTACTAAACGGCTACCATCTCAATTTTGCCCCGTTGCAACTTTAGTTTGTTCATTTTTTCGAGTTGCTTCAATAACCGCGAAATCACTTCACGGGAAGTAGCTAACTCATTGGCAATTTCTTCGTGGGTGATCGTCAGTTCGCGGCATTGACAATTCTGCATTTTTTTCTGAAGATAGGCCAGCAGTCGCTCGTCAAGTTTATGAAAGGTAACTTCGTCGATGGTGGTCAGCAGGTTGTCGAATCGTTTCTGGTAGGTCTGAAAAACAAATTGCTTCCAGGTCGAATAGCGGCAAAGCCACTCGTCCACTTTATCGACAGGTATGGCAATCAGTTCGGTTTCTTCCTCGGCAACAGCCGTAATTTCACTGCGTCGGCTACCCAGGCAGCACGTAAGCGACATGGCACAGGCATCCAGACCGCCCAGGTAATAGAGCAACGCTTCGCGGCCTTCCTGATCAGGGCGCATGATTTTAACCGAGCCCCGAACAATTATTGGAACAGAACGGATGTATTCGCCCGGACGGATCAGATATTCTCCTGCCGGAACAATCTTCTGTTGGCCAACTTTAGCCAGATCGTCAAGCAAAGCGTATTCAAACTGACCTTTGAATGTTTCCTGTAGGTAGTTCAGGCTTATGTTCATAGCAACAAACATGGTTGAAGTCTATCGCTATCATTAACCGAAACCTAGTTTAGCAAGTTGCATTCCCTTCTAAAAAGACCTACACCAGACACAGCTTAAAATATGAGCTCACCATTCAGGCTACGCTCCCAAAGGCCCGATGCAACGGGTTCGTTATCGGCCAGAACAGCTAACGGAATCAGAGGATGATAAGCAAGTTGTACTCCGATTAAGTAATACGTCAAGTAAGGACCGATGGTGCGAAGCGGTTACCAGCAGATCGACATAGTGCGATTCTACATAGTTACTAATACCGGCCTGTAACCCAACATGCGATTCGATTACTTCAGTTGTGTTGAGATCAGCAAATCGGGATTGGAACGCTTCACGAATAGCTTTATCAGGGGCTGACGTCATGGCGTCCTTAGCCAAAATCGTCAGAAAGGTAAGCTGCGCGTGGTGATTGCCGACTAAGTCCTGTAACGCTTTAGCGCCAGCGAAGCCGAGCGGCTGGTAGTCGGTAGCCAACACAACGTTGAGCAGTGGCCCCGGCTGGCTGGTGGCCGGAATCACAAGCACATGGCACCGATTAGCCCGCACCAGTGCCGTAGCGACACTCCCAAATCTGATCGTCTTTTCGCTCCCCGTTGCGCCGACTACTACCCAGTCAACATGTTCAGCCTGAAGCATCATACTAATAGCCAGATCGGGTTCTACAGCCATCGCAACGGTTCGGAACTGGCAATTTGTATCTCGATTCGCGCTTGTTAGCTCCTCTGCCAGTTTCTGTAGATTGGCCTCAACCTGTTTTGTCAGATCAGCATATAACGCCAGCCCGTCGGGCGATACGCCCAGTGTGTTGCCACAGGCATTAAGCAGAACAAATTCAACGGGTGTTTTCGAGAAGTATCGGAGTGCGTGCTGAATCGCATTTTTCGATGCGGCCGAAAAATCGGTTGGGAGCAGAATCTTTTTCATTAGGAAGTGATTTTAGGTCGATACAAACTAATCCGGTTGACTCCGATACCTCAATGATACTGGTTAGTGCTTAAGCTGATCTAACGCAAGCTAGAGCTACTGCTACACTTCAAGAATCGGGATTGATTACTAGCGTCTTTATACGCTAGGTACCTAATAAAGAGCCGATTGATTGTAATCGATGGCCGTAATAGCCAGTTTATACCAGGTAAAATCGCCTGTTTTAAATTTCCAGGTGGCTGCTCCCTGCGTAGGTATACGAATACCATTGCAGAGGGCTCGGTAGGTATCGCTGGTGGTTGTCCAGGTATCCAGTATATAATGACTATCCGCTTGCCGGTAACGTTGTGCCTCAAAACCTGCAATATCTCCGTGGCTATTGAACCGAAATATACCCGAAGCCGTCACCCCTCCATAAGTCATCGTGGCTTTCGCTGATCGATCATCAACAGCCTCCCAACGAATATACGAACTCAGAACGGCCGTTGGGAACCATATAATTTCGCTCAGGAAACGTACCAGGGCTCCCTGGTCCATTTCGGGCCCTTTTTCATCAGCGATATTGATAAGCGACATAAACTGAATGGTCATTCCACCATGGCCATTTTTGTACTGGTCAAAACCATTTAGTTGAAGCAGGGGTGCCATCTGAATAGTAGCCTTCCAGACAAATCCGGGTTGGTCGACGGTAAAATACTGCTCAGCTTCGGCGGCCATCCACTTTCCATCCTGACGGGTTCGCATCAAACCCTGTTGCCGTAACCGAACGGTACGAATTTTCTCCTTACCCAACACGTCTGCCTTCATTAGCCACTGCTTTACCGGCTCTGGCAAGTTTACCAGCATATCCGTTGTTATAATTGTCCGGTCGAGAGGCTCTTTCGCCAGAAGCTGTTGCGCTGCCTGATCGGCTTTTTGGTCAAATCGCAGATTCGCATAGGCAAATCCAATTACGACCAGAACAATCAGATTAGCTATTGTTCCGGCTTTGGCATCGGGCCAGTACACAACGATGAGCGCCTGCGACACAACTATACTTAATAAGGCCGTTACCAGCCACAAGTCTTTCCGTAGTCCGTAGCTTACAGCCGCCAGAACAAACCCCACACAAGCAACTAACCAGCCGATACCCAGCACTTTCGCCATATCGGATGAAACGGGAATTAGGCTTCTTCCGGTCAGTTGAGGTAGAATTGCCAGTTGCCACTGACTGACAAACCCCATCAATTGTATTAATCCATGAGTGATTAATACCACTATAAACAAGACACGTAGCATGATTTATAGGCGGATAGACGGATGATCAGAATGGTCAAATAACTTTATCCATACAGGTGTACGTATGCAAACACCAAAGTGCCCTATGCAGACACTGGTAATCGGTTAGTTCCTTTGACTAGTTCACGATTTAGGTTTCATTGTGGTGTTGGTTTAGCCAGGTCGGTTTCGATATACTGGCCATCATTACCAAATACTGCCACTACCGGTTTGCCATCAAAAACAAAATGGGCATATGAATAATCGGCGTTACGCGTCCACTTGACCGACTCTACTTTACCAAATTTTTTAACAAATGCTTTCTCAACCGTTTCATTTGGCTCTTTGGTGGCACAGGCGATAAGCAAAACACCTAATGCCAGAGTAAAAACTCCTTTTGTAATCCGTTTCATGGTCTGTATGATTTAGTAGAACAACTTATTGATAGCCTATTGGTCAAGGCAAGGTTATGAATCCAGTTTCCACCAGCCGTACACGTCTTTGTACACCAAAATGGCACCCTGGTCGTCAATATCGAGCAAATTGTAGGTTACGATCACCGGAATCGGTTTTGGAATAGCGATTGTTTTAGGCTGTGCCTGCTTCTGACAGGTCGTCAGGAATGAAGGGGCAAAACGGGGTTTGCCCAGCATCAGGTTAGCTAGTTCAACGGGTTTTTCAACCCGGATGCAGCCGTGGCTCAGCGTCCGCTTGTCATGGGTAAACAGGGTACGTTGATTGGTATCGTGCAGGTAAATGTCGTATGGGTCGTTTACATTGAATTTCAGGACGCCCAGCGCATTGTCGCAACCAGTTGATTGCCGAAGCCGATACGGAAACGTTCTGACCGTATAGGTCGACCAGTTGACTGACTCTGGCGACACAATCGCTCCTGTTCCGTCGATGATTTGTAGATTCATAGCGGCCAACACCCCTGCCGGATTTTTCCAGATTTTAGGCAGTAATTCGTTTATCGCTATCGAGCGTGGTACATTCCAGTACGGATAAGTAACCAGACCCGTAATTTGCGCATTGAACAAAGGAGTGGGCGTGCCTGCTTTTCCGACAATCACTCGACTGCTTAGCCGCGTAATGCCCTCCTGATCAACTACCCGTAACGTAGCCGACGGGATGTTGACAATCACACGTTTATCGGCCGGAAACCGATTAAGCCATCGGTAAAAATTCAGCGTGGATTTGACCTGCTCAATCGTTAGTGAATCGGCCATATAATCATCAACCAGACAGCGTATGCAATAAGCCTTAAGCTGTTGATAGGTAGGGGCATGTGACTCCAGCGAATCCAGCAGCGGGCACCAGTCGTCGCCTGTCAGGAACAAGGCCGTCAGTCGATGAATACGAGCGGTATCCACTTGCTCTTTTAACCCCTGATAGCCCAGCCTTACATGAGGCTTTCCGTAAACGATCTGCGTAAAATACGACCGCAGACAGCTAGCAGTGGGCGTATCACATGGCGCTTCTATACCAATTTCACTGGCATATTGCCGTAATCTGGCCCAGTCGTCAGGCTGTTGAGCAAAGGCCATCGAAGGGAAGCAGAGTAGTATGATTATCAGTCGGTTCAGCATACTGAGCAGTTGTAATGACAGCCCAAAACTGCACACGATTTGGTGACACAATCCTGATAGAGATCAGCCTATAACTTGAAACCAGTCAAGCGGTTTCCTGACGTATATCATAGAGGGTGCCAATAAATAGGGCTATTTTTGACAGGGAATAATCTTGACACCTACTCTTTTGAACCATGACATTCGAACCTGCCTCCCAAATACTGGCTTTTGTTTTGCCTATGTCGTTCCTACGATGTAATCTAACGTTCAGCAAGCGGAATGGTATCGATGACGACATTCATATACCTGTTCAGCCAACGAGTAAGTCCAGATATGTAGTACCGACTGATAAACTCGCGAAGGGTCTTTGGCGGGTGTACCTCGAATGGTCGGATGGACGCAGGCAATACCACGACGAACAGGAAATCAGTATTGTCTGACCTAATCGGCATTGTCAAAAAACGTAAAGCCTCCAAAATCAAGCGAAGCCCTTAAACGCAAAAAGCCGCTTCCGTAGAAGCGGCCGAACTCATCTATAGGCAACAGAACCGTCTCTGGGTTCCGAAAGAGATTCGCGGTAGTTTGCTTAAAATAAGTTTTTTATATCGATTCGACGGTGCATCTGCTCTTCATCTTTGAAAGGCAACATGACCATTACCCGACCCTGTTCATGAATGGCTTCGATATGATCAGCGTCAACAAAGGACGGAATATCCAAAACCCGAAGGAACATTGGTACGGCCAATCGCTGGCTGATACCATCTTCCTGATGCTCACTTGTGCCAACCAGTAAGGTATAGAGAACGAGTTTACTGCCCTCAACCAGCACATTAAACGAGTTGGCCTTGACACCAGGAGCTGACAGGGTGATAATTAAGCGTTCATCTTCCCGCTCTACATTCATAGTGGTCTGACTAGATCCACCATAAAGGGTATTCAGCAAGTCGATCTGCCCGCCTGTTCCCTGAAACACGTTTTCTATCGCTTTCATAGTGGTGTTGTTTACTGTTCAATTACTGTATTATAGACAAACCTCGTGCCTAAAGGTTTATTCTGACTTTTTCGGCCAGTATGACAGGCAAAATCTTGAAAAAATCGCCCAAAAAATGCCTTTTTGACACGTTTAGATGGCTTTGTGCCAATTTCTTACAAATACTTACGTTTAGTCAGACTGTTGCGATTTCTGGGCTTTCTGTGGAAAGTCGGCCACACCACAATATCAATTTGTTGATATACGGAAAGCTGTGTTTCATGCCGTATCTTTGTGAATCATGCATATTCGAATAGGAACCCGAAGTAGTCGCCTGGCCGTTTGGCAGGCGGAGCATATTCAAACACTGCTTCAACAGGGAGGCTTATCCTCCGAACTGGTATTGATTGAGACCAAAGGGGATCTGGTACTCGACCGATCGCTCGCCAAAATTGGCAGTAAAGGCGTCTTTACGCAGGAACTGGAAGACCAACTTCGTGATGGTAGTATCGATATTGCTGTTCATAGTGCCAAAGATTTACCCTCTAGTTTACCGGCCGATCTGACCATTATTGCCTTCACCGAACGCGAACAGGCGAATGATGTACTCGTCAGCCGAAATAAATCGCTGTCACTTAGTAGCGGACAGCCCTTCCGCATCGGTACATCATCCACGCGCCGGGTGGCCCTGCTTAAACACTATTGCCCACACCTAACTACGGTTGAAATGCGGGGCAATCTGCAAACGCGTATCCGTAAGCTCGACGAAGGGCAATGCGATGCGCTGCTGCTGGCGTATGCGGGTGTACACCGGATGGGATACGACGATCTGATTGCCGAACAGTTGCCCATTACCGAATTTATACCCGCCGTAGGCCAGGGAACCATTGCGATCGAAGCCGCCACAGCGTTAGACCCATTGGTAAGTGAAGCCATTACGCAGCGTATCGATCATGCCCCAACGGCGGCCTGTTTACGGGCCGAACGTGCTTTTCTGGCCCGGCTGGAAGGAGGCTGTAGTATTCCATCCTTTGCGCTGGCGCACTGGACATCCGACCAGACCATCAGCCTTACAGGCGGACTTGTCAGCCTGGACGGGAGCCAGTTACTCCGCGAAACCTTTACAAGCTCTCCAGTCGAAGCGTCAGCGTTAGGCCATTCGTTGGCCGAAGCTATTCTGGAACGAGGGGGCGATGTAATTTTACAGCAAATCCGCCAACAATTATGACGATTAAGATTGCCACTACCGACGCCGAAATTGAACGGTGTATTCCTGCTATGCTGGCTCTGCGTTCGCACCTGACCCCAGCCGAGGCTTTCGACCGGATTCGTTCCCAGCAACAAACGGATGGCTTCGTACTGGCCTATATCGATACCGGAAACCCTGATGAGCCCATCCCGGCCGTTACGGGCTATCGTTACCTGAATTTTTTGTACAGTGGCAAAACGCTCTATATCGACGATCTGTCCACCCTACCTGAAGCGCGTGGAAAAGGTTACGCTGGTGCTCTCGTCGATTTCATTATCGATCAGGCCCAGCAGGCGGGTTGCCAATGCGTTTCGCTCGATTCGGGGCAAAACCCGGCTCGGTACGATGCCCATCGGCTCTACCTGAACAAACGGTTCAATATAGTCAGTCACCATTTCAAACTGGACCTTTAGGTTAATGAATAATGTAGAATGAATAATTAGCTTGGTAGTTTTTCATTTTTACATTATCCATTGTTCATTATCTATTAAATTTCTTCAGGATGAATCTTTTCCGAATTAGTTGGAGTAATCTACGCGACAAGCCTCTGAGCAGCTTCCTAAGCGGCCTGTTGATGACGTTTGGAATTACGATTATCTCGCTGCTGTTGCTGCTCAACAAACAGCTGGACGATCAGTTTCGGAAAAATATTCGGGGCATCGATATGGTGCTGGGTGCGAAAGGAAGCCCCTTACAATTGATTCTGTCCAGTATTTATCAGATCGACTCACCCGTTGGTAATATCCCCCTCGATGAAGCCGAGCGGCTTTCCCGTAATCCAATGATTAAAACGGCCATTCCACTGGCCATGGGCGACAATTATCGGTCGTTTCGGATCATAGGTACCAACAAAAAATACCTCGATCATTTTGGTGCCACGGTGGGTCAGGGAAAGCTATTTCAAAAGGACCTGGAAGTAGTCATTGGTCCTCGCGTAGCGGATGTGACGGGCTTAAAAATCGGGGATACTTTTGCCAGTTCGCATGGGCTGGATAAAGACGGTGAAGTGCACGGGGACTCCAAATACAAGGTTGTCGGTGTCCTCAACCCAACCAACACAGTTACCGACCAACTTATTCTGACCCCCGTATCGAGCGTATGGGCCATTCACGCACATCATGACGAGCATCACGAAGAAGGAGAAGCGCATGAAGCCGGTGAAACCCACGACGAACATGAGGAAGAGCCCCGCGAAATCACCAGCATGCTCATCAAGTTCCGGAATCCGATGGGTATGATGCTGGCACGGGGTATCAACAGCAACTCCAAACTTCAGGCGGCTTTACCAAATATTGAAATCAATCGGCTTTTTTCTCTGCTGGGTATAGGTGTAGAAACCCTGCGCGGTCTTGCTATTGTAATTATGCTGATTTCGGGCGTTAGTGTGTTCGTATCACTCTATAACTCCCTAAAAGAACGGCGCTACGAAATGGCGCTCATGCTGTCGATGGGCGCCACACGCGCCCAGTTGTTTGGCATGCTCTTGCTGGAAGGTATTGTACTGGCGCTGATTGGCTTTGTGTTGGGGTTGTTATTAAGTCGGGTTGGTTTATGGCTATTCTCGGGGACTGTTTCGGATGAGTATCATTATAATCTGGCGGCTTTTGGCATTCTGCCCGAAGAGTGGGCACTTCTGGGCATTGCCCTCCTCATTGGTATACTGGCCGCTGCCTTGCCTGCTTTGGGCGTTTACCGAATGAATATCTCCCGTACGCTGGCGGAAGAATAAAACAAATCGGGGTTGACGATATCGTCAACCCCCAAAAGATAAACGTCAATTATACAATATGAGAGGAACCAGCGACCCTAAGCAGCTTTACACTAGCTCTCCACCGCCTTGAGTTATCTAGTACTTATTAATAATCGAATCTGGTAGCACTTTCACATCGATTCCATACGCTTTCAGTAAGTTAGCCCGGTTGTTCTGCCCATCCACATAAGCTGGGTTTACAACCATCGAGCGATTGTAATAGTACGACGCCAGTTCGAGCTTCTGCCGATTATTTTGTGCCTGAGCTTCCCCCTGATAGATTACCCCCAGGTTGTTGTAAGCTGGTGCATACGCGTTGGCTGCCCGAATGGTTTGCTTATAGTAGTACTTGGCCGAATCGACATTGGGTGTAATTTTCTGAAAAACATAGGCCATCGAGAAATACGCTTCCCCAAAGTTTGGATAGATACGGGTCGACTCCTGCAGATGGTCGAGTGCCCAACGACCGTGCACATTCGCGTGGGCGATATTAGTGTCGATCAAAGCCTGCGCTTTCTTGATCTGTTCAGGTGTCGGTTTAGGCTTGATCGCATTGGTTGCATTTGCAATTGAATCCGCTTTGGCACGATCTTTCAGCCCTTTCTCAATCCACTCATTCGCTACATGTCGTTGTACCTGGCAGCTATTGGGTGCATAGGGTAGCGCCGAATTAAACAGGATGAAATTGTTCTCCCAGTCGCGGTTACGTTCAACCGTTTTGAACGAATAGAGCCCAGCGACAACAGCCATCAGCCCTAGCAACGGCGCATAACGAACCAATGCGGGTTTGGTAGCAGACTCATCCGATGCATTGGCGTCTCCCCGAACAAGCAGTTTTTGTAAGGCCCAGATTAGAATGAACGCGAAGCCCATCACAGCTGCGTAGGCAAACCGTTCAGCGAAAATACCACCCCGCATCCAGATAAAACCCAGACCAGGAGCCATCGTAACAAAGAACCAGAATATACCAAAGCCCCAGAGTGTACGCTTCATGAACCCCTTCCAGCCTAACCAGGCTAAGGCGATCAGCGACAAGAAGCCAGCCCAGGTCAGTAAATCGCCTTTGCTACCCGATGGGATCACATTATACGAATAGTCATAGACAAGCGGATGTGGCAAGATCAACAACCGGATATAATACATCAGGAATTTGAAGGTTGTCGATTTCTCAGTCTGTAAAATCTTGTACGGATAGTTGGCCCAGTCGACCGGAGGGGTTCCGCTTAGAGTACCAATCATCTTCTGTTTCTGGAAGAAAAACAGAGCAGCCACAATTAGAAATGGCCATAAACTGATGAGCGACTGCCACACATTCCGACGGGCAAACCAGTATTGCATGGCCGGAATCAGTGCCAGACTCACAATAGACGACTCTTTGGACAGGAACGCGAAATACAATGATACACATGCCAGCCCCACCCAACTTGCCGACAAAGAGCCCATAATCAGCACCCCGACGATACCACCAAACGTACTTCCCGTCAGACTACTCCCAATTACCCAGCCCCCGACAATAGCAAACAGGCCAAATAATCCACCAAACGCCCAGTCGCCAACTGCCCCCTTATACCAGAACGACGAAGCCGATTCCAGGTGCTTCCAGTACGACAGTAACATAAGCGAGATAAACAGGAAGCTCAGGATTTCGTCACGTCCCTTGATATTCGCTACAATCTCAGTATGGATAGGATGTGCAATAAACACCAGCCCAATCAGAAAAGCGGTGATCGTTTGACCCGGTAGCCATTTCTGAAGCAATGCGCCAATAGACAAACCAGTTAATGCGTACAAACCGGCATTGATCATGTGGCTGATGTTTGGATTATCTTTGAAATACTCCTGCTCCATCGCAAACGTAATCAGCGATAGTGGGCGATAATACCCCAGAGAGATATTGCTGAAATGCCAGAATTCGGTACGAAGCAGGTCAGGTATACCAGCTAGCCCTTTTTTAACGAATAAATTCTGACCAACGGCCGCTATATCGTCGAGCGCGTACTGGTGTCCAAAGGTGTTAATGTACAAAACGAAGCCTAATAGAGCCAGAGCCGCTACAGGCCACCAGACGACCGGGCGTTTTTCGATAGGTAGATCCGACGAGGGCGGTGTCGTAGTCGGTTTAGTTGTCGTTGGGCGCGTTACCGGACGCTGAGCCGTCTCGTTAACACGGGTTGAACTTGGCCGGGTAGAATTCGTTGCGGTGGTTTGAGCAGGTTTGGATGATGCCGAACGAGGATTCTCGTAGGCAGTAGGTTGCTTCTTTTTAGCCATGATAGCAGTTACTCATCTATTGAGGACGTATTAATTCTCTTCTGGAAATCAGATATTGACTACGTAGAGAATCACTACATTTATGGATTGATTGTAAAGTTCCGTAAGAATGTTAGCAAAATCAATTCAGATACATTATCAATTAAAAACATTTGCGTTCGCCATTGGGGCAAGTCTGCTCATCAGTGGCTGTGTTAGTGTTCGGCCAACCTTGCCCAGCACCAGCACAACGAGTACGCTAAATCGGCCCGACAATCTGGCCCTGGGTAATCCAAGCAACGCATCCAGCAACAGCCCTGACAATTACCTACTGACAAAGCCACAGTATACGCTATCCTACAATCGTAGCCGTGGCATTGCTAATTGGGTCAGTTGGCGATTGACATCCACCTCAAAAGGCGATAGCAAACGTACCAATGATTTCAGGCCTGACCCCACATTGCCAACTGGCTGGTATGCTGCCCGTCCTTCCGACTATACCAATACAGGCTTCGATCGGGGGCACCTTTGTCCATCGGACGATCGCGATGCAACCCCCGAAGATAATGCCGCTACGTTTCTCCTAACCAACATCGTGCCACAAGCCCCACGACATAACCGCGAGGTCTGGAAAAATTTAGAAGAGTATGAGCGTCAACTGATGAGCAACGGCAACGACGTCTACATTATTGCGGGTGTAAGCGGCACAGGTGGTACGGGCCAAAACGGCTTTGCCACATCCATAGCCAACGGAAAATTAGCTGTACCAGCCACACTCTGGAAAATCCTGATTGTTGTTCCAACCGGACCTGACAATACCTTTCAGCTCACAGAAAATACACGCATCATTGCCGTCAATATTCCCAATGAACAATCAGCCGCCGATAAACCCTGGCGTGCCTACATCACGACTGTCGACAAACTCGAAGCATTGACTGGGTACGACTTCCTGTCAAATATACCTACTGACATTCAACAGGTTATTGAAGCCCGAATCGACGGAGGTACTAACTAACGTTGCTAATACAAAAAGCAGAAAGCTACAGAGAATCTGTTTTGATACTTCTCTGTAGCTTTCTGCTTTATACCGAAATGTAGCTAGGCAACAGCCACTTGGGGTACATCTAATACGGTATCATTAGTCGTGATTCGTCGCGTACGCCGACGTAACAAGGCAATGGCTTCTTCGTCGCTGGCAAAGGCATCGTTTATGTTCACCATATATTTCACCAACACATCATACCGACCGCGCATCAGCAGGAAAAAAATCTGGAGGAAATCAAGCCCATCAAAAACAATGGCCTGATTATGGGCATATTTATCAATTGTTTTCAGAAAAAATGTAGGGTGTTCAGTCCAGTGCAAAGCAGGCCGAACATGATGACTGATATGATAGCCGTCGTTCCAGCATTTTTTATTGTACTTCACATTGATACAGGTAATACTGTTTTTATAGGCGTTACCTGGTTCATCGCCATCGACAAAGGCGTGCTGTGTCCAGTTGCCCATCATGGCAATTAACCGATACACCAGAAGTGGAAACAAAAATACCAGTACTGTTGCGGCCCAATTCACATAGAGCAAAATACAGGCAACAACGGCAAATATAATTTCGCCAGTAAGCGCACGGGTAGCTAGTTTTGAACGATTCTTCCGGTGAAGATAAGCCAGCAAATTCCGCACACCAATCACAAAAAACCGTCCGAAATAAGCTAGAAAGCTGCGGAAGCTATCCCGCTGGAATGTCATGGTACTACTGTCATCATCTTCCAGATTGTTTTCCGGATGGTGCATACCAATATGATGGCTGTAATAGGTTTCGGGCGTATGCCCGAAGAAAGGGGCAACAATCCAGGGCAGATAATTATTCATCCAGCCATATTCCGATTTGAAGAACTGGCGGTGGCTGGTGCAGTGAAGCATAAGTCCAAAGGGGCCTTTAAACACAAAGTTACTTACATAAAAATGTGCAGCCGCGATCGTCCACCAAATCCAACCTGTTACAAACGGCATAAATAGCAACACACTTAATGGAATCAGCACAAATGTGATGCGAAGGGTCAGATAAATAAATGGCAAATCGCGCTCATCTTTGATAAACTGAAGAAAAAACCGATCAAATCGATTGTAATTCTTTCCTGTAAACGTAGGGTCTTTGATCGCGCCTAGAAGCTTCATATTAGCTTTTACGGTGGTTAAGAGTAAAGAAAAAGGTCCGAAACAGTTCGATATCGTTATGGACGACAATCGAAACTGCCCGAACCTTCGTGTAATACTAACGAAAAAAAACGAACGAAATTGAACTATTTTTTTGTTTGTGCGAATTTTATTTTTTCTCGACGGCATGTCCACCAAACTCATTCCGTAAAGCGGCCACCACTTTTCCGGTAAACGTATCCTCCTGCAATGACCGATAACGCATCAATAACGACAGGGCAATAACGGGTGTTGGCACCTCAAGATCGAGGGCTGTCTCGAGCGTCCATTTCCCTTCGCCCGACGAAAACATCTTCCCTTTTATCGAATCAAGGTTAGGATCTTTCGTAAATGCATCTTCTGTCAGCTCCATCAGCCAGCTTCGAATAACCGAGCCATGATTCCACATTTTTGCAACCGCCTGATAATCCATCGGGAACGGACTTTTGGATAATACTTCGAACCCTTCGGCGATCGACTGCATCATGCCATACTCGATACCGTTGTGGACCATCTTCGTAAAATGGCCGCTGCCCGCTGGGCCGGTATAGAGATAGCCATCTTCAACCGAAATATCCTTAAAAACCGCATGCAATGGCTCAATAACATCTGGATCGCCACCAACCATGGTACAGGCTCCATGCAATGCTCCACTCATACCCCCACTAGTACCACAGTCCAGAAAACCAATTCCTTTCTGCTTCAGGTAATCATGCCGCCGAATTGAATCTTTGTAATGGGAGTTTCCGCCGTCAATCACCACATCCCCTGGATTCATAACCTGTAACAATTGCTCGATCACTTTATCGATCAACGACCCGGCCGGAATCATCAGCCAAAGGACTCGTTTCTCTGGAAGCGCATTATACATGTCTTGTAGGGAATTGGCCCCTTGAGCTCCTTCCTGCTTCACAGCCTCAACCAGTGCTTCATTTATGTCGTAACCCACCACGGTATGACCATGCCCCACCAAGTTGCTGACGAGGTTATAACCCATCTTGCCTAAACCAATAAATCCAATATGCATAGCTATGTAAGATTAGATGACCAAGTTGGTAAATTCCTAATTACCTCTGCCCACCTGCTCCATTAGAATTCAATTAACTGTCAATCTAAAACCACATTATTGGTGCATTGTTATTTTATAGTCAAACTAAAAAGTTACTTATAAAGTCCTTTTACACGTTTTGTACTCTTTTTGGTTAGGTTCGTTCATACACCTCCTTTAAAAAGTATATTATTTTTATATAGTTTACATAAACAGTAATAAAATCAAAAAATAGATAACAGATTTTTAGCCATTATCGGATAAAATAGTAATAAAACTATACATTTGCCTGAATACTCTTTCATAAACCTAATCCATCATGTATATGCAAAAATTATCCGTAACTGCCTTACTGTTACTCTTCTGCGCAGTGGGACGACTGGCTGTCGCTCAGCAAACGGCGGCTGACTTTTTCAACGAAGGCGTTCAGAAAAGTAACGCTAAAGACTACCCCGGCGCTTTACAGGCTTTTTCGACAGCCATCATTCTGAATCCTGAAAATGCACCCAGCTACTATAACCGAGCATTAGCCAAAATCAGCTTAAATGATATTCAGGGCGCTAACCTCGACCTCGATCAGGCCATTGACCTTAATCCCAACGATGCCAATGCGTATTTATATCGAGGGTTAAACCGAACTCGTCAGGAGGATTTTCGGGGAGCTATGCAGGATTTCAACCGGGCCATTGACCTTAATCCCAACGATGCCATACTCTACTATCAACGCGGTCTATGTCGTCTTCAGATCAACTATACCAATAGTGCTCTGGCCGATTTTAATAAAGCGGCTGGGCTTGCTCCTACCGATGCCAATATTCTGACCGCTCGAGGTAACTGCAAAATGCAGTTGAACGACTACAAAGGCGCTTTGGCCGATTATGGGTTGGCGCTGGAAAAAATGCCCAACAAAACCCAGGCTCTGAGCGGTCGTGGCTATGCCCGTTTTAAACTGGAAGATTACAAAGGCTCGATGGCCGACTTCAACCGGGCCATTGAACTCAGTAAAGACGAAGCTGACTTATACTATCGGCGTGGCCTGGTCAAGTCCCGCTTGAGTGAATTTGAGAACGCAATAGCCGATTTCGACAAAACAATCCAGCTAAGCCCCAACCACCATAAAGCTCTTTTTAGTCGTGGCTTTGCCAAGAGCCGTCTGAATACGACGAAACAGGCGATCAGCGATCTCGACAAAGCCATTGAAACGGGATCGGCCACCAACCAGAACAAGGCGTATTACAGCGATTTTATCACAACCAGTACCTTACCTTTATTTGGCTCTGTTGTACAGGATCGATATAAAGTGGTCGAACTTGCCGATGACCGTTCAGATGCTTTTTTAGTGCGAGGTATATTGAAAAATGCGGCTGGCGATGGCAAACTAGCTTTACAGGACTTAAACCGTGCCGTAGAACTGAATCCGACCAATGCCGAAGCCTACTTTATCCGGGGAATCGTTCGCTCTTCACTGGGCGACCAACGGGGCTCAATGATCGACTGCAACAGCACCATCAAATTGAATCCACGCCATGCAGAGGCTTATTATTTGCGGGGAATCATTCGTTACGATTCGGGAGATGAGGCTAATGCCTGTATCGATATGAGTCGGGCTGGCGAGCTGGGCTACACGGAGGCCTACAAAATTATTAGCGCTAAATGCAACTCTGTTCATCGGGCAACAGCCGCAAAATTGTAAGTTGTAACTTGTGGCATCAGGTTTCAAGTTGTGCAAGAGAGCAACTTGAAACCTGATGCCGTTTTTAAACGAATCGATACCTCTGCGGAATTAGCCATGCCATACCTATTCCGACAACAGCCCCCAGACTATCGGCCAACAGATCAATCCAATCAGCACTTCGATTTATGGGCAGAACATATTGAAGGATTTCGATCAGGGCGCCGAAAAGTACACCAGCAATGAGTACTCGGCCCATAGGAAAACCAGCCAGTGCCCATAGCAGCGTAAATGGCGCAAAAATAAGCACATGTAACAGTTTGTCGCTCCAGGATAGTAACTCATCAGGTAACTCTTCATGAGGAGTAAGACAGCCAATCAGCATAATGATTGTCCAGATTATAGCCAGCCACCGAGCTAGTATTGGCGAAATTTTCATAAAGTTGATTTTAATCGATTGGTTGTCAGAAGAAGAAAAAGCACGATCACGCTAATCAGATAAATAACATTTCGACTGTCAATTACCCCACGCCCAAGCGATCGATACTGTTCGTCTAACGCCAACAAAGATAAATAGTACGCTATACCGCCCAGTACCGATAGGCCTGCCAGCGCACTTAGCCCAACATACAGCAGAAAGCTTACAAATACACCCAGGACAAAGGCCACCACCTGATTATCGTTGAACGATGAGGCCCATAAGCCGATAGCCACAAATACACCAGCTAGTAAGATCAAACCCGTGTAGGAACCAAACACCCCTGCCGAGTCGATATTCCCAACGGGCGAACCAAGTTTATAAAGACTAATATAATAAAGAAGCGTTGGCAACAGAACAATGATTACCAGCAGCCAGCTTGCCAGAAACTTACCCCCTATGATACTCCAGCGGCTAACGGGCTTTGTCAATAGCCATTCTAACGTACCAAGCCGTACTTCGTCTGCAATGGAACGCATCGTGATAGCCGGTACCAGAAATAGCAGCAGGTAGGGAGTCAGATTGAAAAACGTACCCATGTCGGCATACCCATTTTCCAGTAGGCTCGTATCTGGAAACACCCACAGGAGCAGCCCCATAGCTGTCAGAAAGACGCCCATGATGATATACGCAATGGGCGACGAAAAAAATTGATTGATTTCTTTACGAAAAATGGCCAGCACTTGTGATTCTAGTTGAACAGTGAAGCAGTTAAATGCTTATTAGGTAGGCTTTACGCAGCGAATTAATCATTCCACCAACTACCTTATTCAAACGGATTGTTTTTGTTTCGACGTATAAACGCGGCAATAATCAATGAAAAAATCAGCCCTAAGAAGATCGACCCAATAACTCCAAATGCAAACAAAATTCCGGGACTCTGAAATTTTTCCATGATGCTCATGGCACTATCGATCTGTTCGTCCGGCATTCCCTGGTTCTCCATCTGCTCACGGGCTTTATCAGCCGCACGTGTCATAATACCCGTATCGATAACGGTCATGTAGAATACCGAAAACAAGCTGGAGATAAAGCCAGAAATAGCGGCCGTCAAAGTCCCTAAGCCTACACCTTCTCCATACGTCATAAAGCCACCATTGAGCGTCCTGAACTCACGCATGGCCATGATAATCGCAGCAATGGTCAATCCATACGCAACAAAACCCAGCGCACGATTACCAATGCTATCCGTAACAAACAGAATTATGGAGTAAATAATGGAAACTACGGCCAATATTAGTGCCCACTTCAAGGCAACACGCGTTGTCGAGGTCTTTTCTTCCATACTACAAAGAGTTTAGGTGAAACCAATTATTGCATAACACTGTAATCCTGCTTACGGAATATTAGCGAAATAATCAGTACGGGTATCACCGCCAGCGCTGTTTTTTTAGTAAGCTCATCGGGCAGCAGTACGGCAGGCTCCATCGTACTCGCTTTTTTCCACTGTTCGGCAAATGTCTCGGGCCCGAATTGATCCGTTATTTGTTTTTTACCATCCAGCAGAAGTTTCTTCGAATTGGCAACGTACTCAGCAAACACACCCGGATCAACCTGAGTCACAAAGAAATAAATAAGCCAGCCCGTTATCAGCGCAGCCACCGTATTGATAACATAACCAATTGTTAGCCCTTCCCACAAATGCAGCCGCCCATGACCAATGTATTTTCGGTAATACCAGACTGAACCGACCATCACGATAATATGAATACCATAATCCAATACCCGGATATTACCCAGTGGTGGAATGTCCAGCGCATATAGACCCAGGAAATAAACAAAGCACAAAACACCCGTTACTAGGCCCGCCAGAAGCGGGATCTTCAACAACGGATGACTAAAATAATTGAGAATACTTTTCATGATGTACGGATCAATTGGCCCTGATGCACAGTACCGATAACGCGTCCTGTAAATGTACGGCCAAGAAACGGCGAGTTTTTCGATTTAGAGAACGTACGATCGTAAACCCACGTTTGCGTAGGATCAAAAAGCGTCAGACGGGCAAACTGCCCTTCAGCGATCGATTGCGCTGGTAACCGAAGAATTTCGCGTGGGCGAACGGTAAGTTTCTCGATCAATTGAGCCAGGGGCAACTGCCGATTATGGGTTATGAGTACCGAAAAAACCGTCTCCAATCCGGTAATGCCAAACTCAGCCTGATCGAATTCCAGATTTTTGCTTTCGGCATCCTGTGGCGAATGGTCTGATACAATCGCGTCAATAGTACCATCGGCCAAACCAGCCCAAAGTGCCTCTACGTCAGCAGCCGACCGAAACGGTGGATTTACCTTCAGGTTGGTGTCAAAGTTAGCAAGGGCCGAGTCATCAAAAACCAGTTGGTGTACGGCCACATCACAACTCACAGGAGCACCAGCCGCTTTTGCCTGTCGAATCAATTCGACCGAACGAGCGGAGGAAATAGTGGAAAAATGAAGGATAGCGGACGTAGAATCTGAGGTAGTAGCGGTATTACTAGTCAACCCTTCACTCTTTTGGCCTCTCCCCTCTTCTCCAAGCACATAGTCGAGCAACCGAAGGTCGCGTTCAATGATCAGTTCTTCGGCCAGAGCGGGCAAACCTTTCAAGCCTAATAGAGTACTTTGGATACCTTCGTGCATCTGTCCAAAGCGAGTCAGTAATTGCTCCTCCGGCCGATTCATTAGCAAGCCGTTGATAGGCTGAAGGTACTGCAGGGTTTTAAGGAGTAAATCCGGATTTTGAAGGGGGTGCGTTCCGTCCGAAAATGCCACAGCGCCTGCCCGATGCAGATCGAGCATCTCCGTAAAGTCCTCACCGGCAGCCTTTTTCGTAACGGCCGCAATGGCATGTACCGTAACGGGTTGTCCTTCGGCGATGCGACGGACATAGCCCAATGTCCCTTTATCATCGACTACCGGCTGCGTATTAGGCAGTACGGCTATATCCGTAAAGCCACCGGCAGCAGCGGCCCGACAAACGCTGGTCAGGTCTTCTTTATGCTCATAGCCTGGGTCCTGTGTCAGTACGCGCATATCGACCCAGCCCGACGAGACATGGAGATTATCCGATTCTATAACCGGAGTATCTGTATCAGCAGACAGATTTTCGCCAATTTGACGAATCAGCCCGTTGTCAACCAGAATATCAACTACCTGCCCGTCGAACGACGAAGCAGTATCGACTATACGGGCAGAACGGATGAGAAATTGCATAAAAAACTTCCGCTGCTTTTTGCAAAGAGGGACTGTAAATGTGACTTAATTAGCTAAAAAAAAGGCCCCTTCGGAGCCTTTTACAACTGTATTTTATCGATCACGCACCTACCAGTTTCTGGTACGCATCAGCTGTCAGCAACTCATCTTTCTGAGTACCATCGGCCGGTTTCAGGCGGACAATCCAGCCTTCGCCATATGGATCGGTATTGAGTAGTTCGGGCTTTTTCTCAACCGCTGGATTCAACTCCAGAATTTCACCTTCAATTGGCAAGAACAGGTCTGATACCGTTTTAACGGCTTCTACAGCCCCGAAAACCTCACCTTTTGCCAGCGTTTGGCCAACGGTGTTGATGTCGACGAAAATAATATCGCCCAGTTCATGCTGCGCGAAATCCGTAATACCAACTACGGCCGTACCGTCTTCTTCTATCCGAATCCACTCGTGATCCTCCGTATAACTCAGTTCTGCAGGAAAATTCATTGTAGGGGTGATTATCTATGACACCTACAAAATACGGTAGCCCGTACCGAATTTGCAAACCGTGCTGAACTTACCCAATCAGAAACTAACCATTGCTAACAAGAATCATGCGTAGCTTTCCAGCCGCGTTACTTCACGACAATAGAGGGCGGTGTAAAATTATACGCTCCCAGCCGATCGCTGCTTTGCCGTTGAATCATCCATTGTGGATAGGGTTTGGGATTGCCACTTACCTGGTCGAGTTGTTCGAGCTGTTCGTTCGTCAGGCTCACTTCTACCGCTTTAATATTGTCCAGCAGTTGATCGGTATTTTTAGCGCCGATGATTACGCTTGTAACAGCCGGTTGAGCCAGCACCCAAGCCAGCGCAACACGGGCGACCGACACACCATGCGCTTCGCCAATAGTCTGCATAACGTCGATTATATCATATGCCCGCTCCTGATTGACGGGTGGAAAATTAAACTCCAGCCGTCGCGAGTCGCCTTCGGGCTTGTTATCACGGGTATATTTTCCTGAGAGAAATCCACCTGCCAGCGGACTCCAGGGTAGAATGGCCATATGCTGGTCCTGCACCATCGGTACAATTTCGTTTTCAATATCGCGACCCGCAATGGAGTAATAATTCTGGGTGGAGATAAATTTTGTCCAGCCATATTTTTCGGCAATGCCGTTGGCTTTCATCACCTGCCAGGCCGCTAGGTTGGAGCAACCAATATAGCGTACTTTACCACTTCGCACCACATCTTCCAGCCCGCGCATGGTTTCTTCCAGTGGGGTAATGGGGTCGAAGCCATGAATCTGATAGAGATCAACGTGGTCCATCTGAAGACGTTTCAGACTCCCTTCGATTTGCTGCATGATCTGGAACCGGCCTAAGCCAACCTGATTTTTGCCTTCGCCCATGCGGCCGCGTACTTTCGTTGCAATGACGAGTTCATCGCGCGATAAGCCGAGCGACTTAATGGCCTGCCCCAGCAACCGTTCGGATTCTCCGAATGAATACACATTGGCCGTATCAATAAAATTAATGCCGTTATCGACTGCCGTTTTCACAATATCATTGACGGCATTCTGCTGCAATTCACCCATGGCTTTCCAGTAGCCATTTCCACCAAAGGTCATTGTTCCCAGGCATAGTTCAGAAACTAACACGCCGGTATTTCCAAGCTGGTTGTATTTCATCTGTTCGTTAATTGGGTTTGATTGTCCAACCTGAAAACGCCGAAATTGTTAGACAGTGATTCCAGGCCGATTAGTGTGTGATTGATATGTTTAATTCTGTCCATCTCCTAACAGACGCAATCGAATAAAGTCTATCTCAGGGCTGTTTATACTTAGCCATACGAACACCAATTGCTTACTTCGAGAACCAGTAATAGTTCTCGAAGTAATAAGTAATCGTTAAAGAAAGCTTTCGAATTGAAGAAGGTAGTCAGCTCTTAATTACTCAGCCAGATTGAACTTCAGCTGTACCCCACCCGACGTGGTAGCTCGCTTGAACGAGTTTGAAACAAGCGGATCATTGAAGGTACGGTCGAAATAGAGGTTGAAATTCAATCGGCGACTGACAATATAACTGATCTGCGGCCGTAACTGGAAGTTCACGTTACCAGCCGTAACGGTCTGTTCGGCATCCAGTTTTCGCTGAATCGTGCGTGTATCCCGGAAGGTCAACGCGCAGGAGAACGTCAGGTCGTTTTTCAGTTTTTTGTAGGCCCCGTTAATACGGAACGGTATCCTGACGTTCTGCCGGGTAAAGCCCAGCGACGCAGTCAAATCCTTATTGCTCAACTCAGCCACCTGAGCATTTGATAAACTCAGGGCCACATCCCGACTCTGGTTATACGCCAACTGTCCACTAATCCGATTCTTCGTCTGCACCTGAACCCCAATCATCGGCGCAAACTTCTCCGACATGGTGATGGTGCTCATGGCCACAATGGGCATAAACTGGCCTAGCTGGTTCGTCAATGTACCAACCCCAAAGTCCTGCACAGCCAGATTGACATACGCAGCCCCATAATCCAGGTTAGAGATGTAATTCCCTACACTATAGGTTGATGTATAACTATGGTTGATGGTAAACGCATTAAATGCCTTTTTGATAAACCCTAAACCTGATAAGCCATTGTACGTGACCTGCCAGTTGGGCAGCGGAAAATTATAGAAGGGCGAGAACTTGGCTTTTTCTTTCTGCTGCCCACTGTACGCTGCAAAAAACGATGGAATCAATACATCCTGCGCATTCAGATCGTAGGTTCCGGCACGGCCACCTTCTCGGGCCTGCTGATTAAGCTTACCTGCAAAGTACGTCCGATAACTCTCCAGGCTATCGAAGAGTACCGATGTATTATCGCTCCGAAGTCCTTTGAAGGCCGTACGGAACGACCAGAACGACATACTGAATTGACCGCTCCGCACTGGCGACTGCGTCTCGAACGGTCCACCCTGCGAGCCCGGTCGGAAGTATTCCTGATACGCATCCGTCCGGTCAAGACGCCAGTTTATCTGCATTCGGAAATCTTTGAACGGTTCGAGTGTGGTGCTGGCCGTAAACTTCTTGGTGATGTTTTGCTGGAAGGGCGTATTCAATACCGTACTGGGCGTCAGCCATCCTTTCTGAGCCGCTTTGTAAGCAATATTTCGATCCTGCCCACCCAATACGAAAGCCAGCCCCGGTGCATTTTCGGCGCTTAATCCGAATAATTTGGGCGACGGTAAGAACCCCGGCAAAATAGTTGACTCCTGTAGATTATACGAGAAGTTAATCCCGCGAACGGTTAGCAAAGCCCGTGTAAAGTTTTTCAGCACTTTACTATCCCCACGCTCAATCTCTTCAATATCGCCTGGGTTCCGGGCAAAGTTTTTCCGAACCGGCGCTGGTGTATTGGCAAACCGCAGATACCGAATCTTGTTATACAACCGAATCAAATCCACTCGTCCGGTTAAACCCCGTTCGCGGTTGTTGCGAATAATATTGCCAAACGGCACACCCAGCGAATCGGCAATACCAAACGAGTTGGCCTGGAACTGATACCCTACCCCATAAGTAGCATCGGCCGCAATCCAGTCGAGCAGTGGAATTTTGTCGAGCGGTAAGCGATACGTCGCCCGAATGTCCTGCACAAAGTTTTTAATCCGGCCTAAGTGTTTGATACTGTTCCAGATCGAGTCACGCTTAGCCTGGGTATTGATATCGCCTGCTGGTTCGTCGATAATCGCATTGGCCTGGGCGTGGTACGTCAATACCAGGCTGCGCGTCAGGTTCCAGGTCAGATCATAATATCGGTTAAACAGGAAGTATTTTTCAAACTGCGGCAGAATACCGTTAGTCGTCAGGTCCGACGAACGAAGCTGCGTTTTGATGTAACTCCGGTCCATATCGGTTCGGATCGACACCAGCGATGGCACCAGGGTCAGGTTAAAATCCTTCAGCCAGCGCAGGTAAGGAGCCTCGAACGACTGAACATTTTTGAATGGTTCAAACGCCCGTGGCTGAGCGCTATAGGTATACGAAATGCCGCCTTTATTCTGCCGTTGCAGGTACTCCTGCGTCAGAATGTTCGTACGCTTCATGTCATTGAAGGCATAGGTAAAAGCGAAGTTTTCAATATCCCAGAAGTGCGATTTGGCATTCGGGTTCGTCTTTACCTTCCTGACATTGGAGAAATTATAGCCACGTCGAGTCGTATTATCCTGTACTAGCTGCCGATAACTATTTCGCTCGGCGTCGCTCGCTTTTGTCGAAAGCGACATTTCCAACGGCATATCGGGATCAAGCGGATCGAAATGCGGATCAACATTCCGATGGTCGTAGTTGACATAGAACGGAATCTTCAACCCCCAGGTGGCTGGCAGGAATTTGTCGATTGCCAGGGCCGACGACAAACCAAACTCTGTAGTTGTTTCAAGAGCCCGATCACCAATCCGACTTTGTACACCACCAAAGCCAAAGGTCGTAATTCGGCCCGAAGCGGTCAACGTTCCCAAATCGGCTAGCTTCATGCTCAAAGCCGCTACGGCCGCCGTTCCAGCATGTTGATCGTACCCATTGGCTCGTAGTTCATCCACCCAGACTGTAAACGTTTTCGGTCGTTCACCATCGCCCACAATTTTAGGATTACGCACCCCAATCATAATCGACTGTACCGAACTCAAATCGGGGTTACCGACTACCGTTATCTGATAGATGCCATTTGAAGACGTCTGTGTATAGGGCAATGAAGTACGGCGGCCAAATTCACGGTTGCGGTTTGCTTTCAGGTTGATCAGTTCCTCCAGCGCAATGTCCAGTTGGTTAGCTGCTGGCCAGATAGCGTCCGCATCGGTTACGCTTGGGAGCGTAGCAATCAGACGGGGAATTTCGATTTCGTAGTAGTTGTCGGTATAATCCGTTCCAATCCGTACAAACGCCGATACCTGTCCGCTTTCATTGTCGGGGTTATGCATGTGCACAAACATTTTGAGCCGCTCGCGGAACAACAGATTAAAATTCGTGTTTTTGAATGCCCCCCGTGAGTCACCATCACGTAAGTTCGTTACACTCAGACGCATCGACTGTTCGTTCAGTTCAACGACGTTTGGCTGCGTATAGTCACGGTCACGAACGTAGCCGGGGGGAACCGAGTAGACGTATTTATCACCGCCCTGCGACGTAACCTGCGTGCTACTATTCTCTTCAATATTGACCGTCGATACTGTAAAGTTTGCGTCGTACGGTTCAGGCACCTCCTGCAAACCGTGCTGATTCAGATCTCCTGTATACTTACGGTACTGGTTGGCCTCCATCTGCAACTCAGCAAAGCGAAGTACTACCGGATTATCAAAATCCGTCAGATACATCCGCATAAACCGGATGGATTTAAAGCCGTTGATACTCCCCACCTTCCGCAGGTATTCCCGCACTGGAATTCGGAACTGATACCAGTTTACGATACCACCCGGAGCGCCTTTTGTAGGCACAGATACCTTATCGACAATATATTTATTCTGCCCTACTTCGATTTTTCCGGGTTGCAGATCCAGTTCGTATTCGTAATAGGCCTCGTTATCATTAATGGTGTTGTCGATGTTCAGATCTTCAATATCGGGCAGGGTCGATGAAGCTGGGGTCAGGTATTGATTCGCGCTGGTATTTTCGGGGGAGTTGTTCTCCATACCCATATACCGCTTATATCGGGCAATAATGTACTTCTGCTCATCGGCCTGATCGCCCAGATAAAATTTAAAATCATCGCCCGACGGGTCATCCTCGATCTGTGCCAACGCATTAGGATCGGTAACTTTCGTGCGGATCGCATTTAGATAATTTCTGTAGAAATCTTTTTCAGCCACTACACCAGCCGGAATGGTAGGCTGGCTGCTCAGCCCGTCCAGTCCAATATCCTGCTGTTCCCGAGAGCCACTCTGAAAAGCATTTGTTACAAATTGGCGAGTTGGTGCCCGGCCCCAGGCGGTAGTCTCTGTACCTGGATTTCGGGCGCTAATGGCCGAATCGAGCGGGAATCCATTTTCAAATTCGTAGCGGCTGTCTTTAATAACGTCTTCCGAAATATCGCCCAGGTTGAAGACCAGCTTCCCACCGCGTACACGTCCCGTATTATCAAAGAACTGGCTCGCATCTGGTCCACCCCGAATCTTACCGGATTCTCCAGGAACGAACGGGTCCATAAGCCAGAACGTGATGTTTTCAATGTTGGCGTTATCGAAGTCGATGTCTGAGGCAATGGCTCGGGTAACCGAGCCGAAATTGCCCCTTGGGTTAGGCAGGTGCCCGTTCTGGTCGAGATTGGGGTTGAAATTATACATACCCCGCTCGCTGGGGAAGTAGGCTACGTCCAGAATATTCTCAGGTAACTGAACAGGCCGGGCCGACCGACCCGGAAATAATTCCTGCGGCAGAAATGGGCGTTCGTACACGTGTGAATTGGCGTCATCCACATCAATATTGGACGATACCCCCAATACACCCGTCGAACCGAAAATACTAGGGTCCACTGTATAGACCGAGACCAGTGCCCGGTTGTAGGCATACGGCAGTGGATCGGCAAAGGAGCCTTGTGGAAACTGCTGTGGTGTAGCACCCAACCGCCAGCGGGTCGGCTGACGAGTTAGATCATAAATGGTACGGGCCGCTTCAAAATCGTCCAGATAGCTCTCGTTACGCGCCCTTGGGTTTGTACCAGGAAACAATTGGGCAACTTCACCCGTAAACTGAACGGTCGACAATTCCTTGGTCTGTACGCCAGGTAAAGCGTCGAGCAGGCGGGTCAGTCCAGGCGCATCTTTCCGAATATTCGCATTCAGCCCAACTATTGTGTTATTTACAGGCTCATTTCCAAGAGCCACCCGGGTCAGAAACCCGGCAGGCGTTTCTTTCATGTGCATAGCCGTTAAGCCAATGCTGATATCACGATTGATGGCATAGTCCAGCCGGGTTCCGATCAGTGTCCGAATCTGGTTCTGGAACAAATCAGGTTGCTCGTAGCTAATCCTGATTTCGCGCCCGGAATTGGTTACGCTCTCGTTGATGATTCGCAATCGGCCCGACTGCCCATCCAGCACATAATCCTGGCCCGGCGTCAAGGGAACTCCTCCGGCTGTTACTTGAACCGACTGCTCATTAACCCCATACGGCAGTTGCACGTCAGCCCCATTTCCCGACTGGAATGACCCTTTCAGGAAAAATTTATTTCGGTCGGCAAGCTGAGCCGCATCGGCTTTTGTGGTTGTATAGAGTTGCTTGAATACATATTTCGCCTTCAACGCATCTTCATCCGCATCAAACTGCTTCTCCAGATAGGACCCAAACGGCTCCAATACCGGGAAGATAATTTTGCCATAGCGACTATCGATCGTATAGTTTTCAACGTAGTCGAAATTACCGTCGGGCTGGGCATCCAACTGCTGATTCAATCGGTCCATACCGAAAAGCTGGACCAGGGGCCGATTCTGCGTCCGACGGCCTTCCTGTAAGTTCGGGTTATCGATACCCGTCAGGTCGTCTTTGTAAATAACCCGCAATTGAAAACCCTGACGCGTGATTTGGGATGTGCTGAGTGGATAGATGTTTTTCATCATCAGGTTCCACATCGGCAACTGAAGGTTATTGCGCAGCGTCGACGATTTCAACAGCTTCAGCACCAGCACTTCATCGGCTCGTCGCGATTGGTAATCTTCGGTCAGTTCCCCCACTTTATACCGACGCCCCTGGTAGGTATATTCGTAGGCCACGGCCAGAATTTCGTCGTTCCGAAGTGGCGTGACTAAGGAAATATAGCCCAGATCGGGTTGCAATCTGAACTCTTTATCCGTCAGCCGTTTAGCACCCCGAAGCAGATCGTAGTCTGTTCCTTTAGCGAGCTGGAACGAGTTGACTAACTGATCGTTTGTCTGATCGATTTGCCGAAAGGGCTGGTTTGGCTGGGCGGTTAACTTGGTAAATAAACCATTGGACGAGTTGTCTGTAGGGGTACGGTTGTTTCGCGAAAAAGGGGCCAGATTACCATTGGTCTGATTGTAGGGATTGCCTTCGCCCAGATCCTGAAAGCCGACAATATTACGAAGGGTTTCGGTGGTATTGGTCCGGTTAGTTACGTAGATTTCTACCCGTGTTACGTTCACCCCCGAGGTAACCTGCGGCAGTGTTTTCAGCGATGATTCGTAAAGAGCCCGGAAAAATTGGGACAGAAAAAAGTGCTGGTTTTCGTCGTAATTATCAGCCCGAATTTCGAAAGGGCGGTTTGAGGTGCCTCCACGTAGTACGATCTCATTCTTCCGAGACCGTTGTTGCGAAGCGACGAGCGTAGCATTCAACTTACCAAATCGTAACTGTGTTTTGATCCCAAACAGGTTTTGTACCCCCGGAATAAGCTGACTATTAACGGCCCAACTAATATTACCGACCTCCAGGCCCTGAATAATACTCTCGTTCTGAGGGGTAAAGTTGGGCATACCCGGCATTGAACCGTTTACGCCAGGCACATTCGGCAGGTTGGGCGCATTCGGTAAACCAGGCAAACTCGGCATACCCTGCCCCGTGCCGAAAGCCGGCAAACCTCCTCCCGGACGGTAATTCAGTTTAAGCGCGTTCTCAAAATTGAAGCTGGCCTTTGTATCGAAATTAGCCAGTACGCCTAGCTTTTCCCCGATTTTACCATTGAAGTTGATACTGATCTGTTCATTGAACAGGAAATTCCCCGTCCGACGCTGACGAACCGGATAGGCAGGGTTATCGTTGAACTGATACAGGTACCCAAAGTCGAGGGTGACAAAACCGTTCGGCTTAAAATCAACCTGACTTCCCCCAAAAAGCCGATCGATGACGGGAGGAAGCTCCAGCTTAGGCACTAGGCCTCGGCCGCTGATGGCGCTTTGTCCATCCCGCTTAGCTCCATATTCTCGCCAGAGATTCTGTTCAAGCGTCTGGTTCTGAATCTGATTATAAGTCGAGTAAGGAATCGTTTCCGCTGGCCGATAGGGCAACCCAAACTGTGATGGTGGTAATGACAGGCCAGGAATCGATTGCCCAGGGGCTGCTGTTGTAGAGGTAGCTGGGGTGGTAGGTTCATTACGCCCAGGCGTATTATTAGCCGGAGGAGCTCCCGACAGCGATACGCCCGAACGCACGCGTTCCGTTATGCCAATGCCCCCATTAGGGCTAAGCCGGAAATCGGTCGAAACCCCTTTAGGGTCTCGTAAAATAAACGGAGATCGGGATGGACGTTCCGAAAAACGCGTTGCTCGACGGTCGGGCCAGTTGACAGTTGGTCGACGATTGGCACTGCGTGCCGCCCGGACACTATCATTTCGATCCTGAATAGCCTGCTTAACCGAATCGGCCCGCATGATTGCCTTCCGACGCGCTTCGGCTCGTGCTGAGTCGTTGGCCGCCTGTTGCCGTCGGGCAGCCGCGCCACGTCGGGCTGGTGCAGGTTGGTTCTGACCGACTGTTACCCCCAGTCCAAGCAATACCCAGCATCCCAGCGTCAGCCACCCATTTGACGCAAATGAGAATCGACTAACGACGGAAAAAACGTGATGGATAACAGGAATGTGAACAAAGTAAGGGTTCACCATTGAGGGTACTTTCGGGTTCAGAATTAGTAGCGTATGGAATGTACTTCTATCAAACGGCCAAAAACGGCCCATTCGTCTAACAGATTAATAGATTTTTTAACAGGCTATACTTTGAATCGCTAAAGATAAGCCCCAAAATTAAGCATTAAGGTGATGTCATACGAATAGTTTGCTGTGATTACCGATTAATTAACCCAGAACATTAAAATGCCTTACAATTACCGGGCCATATTCTGTCTAGATGATTGATCGGCTATTGGTCAAAAGAGAAATGGCCAACAGAAGCTGTGATTCAGGCAAAATGCCTATACTTGAGCATGGAAATTTCGTTTATCGGCGCCGGTAACCTGGCCTGGCACCTTGCTCCAGCCTTCGAAAATGCGGGGCATCACATCAATGAAGTCTATAGTCGGCAGCTCCAGCATGCCCGGCAACTGGTGAGTAATCTGTATGATGCCCGTACCCACTCCGACCTGAATTTTGCCGACAGTCCGTCGCAACTGTTCGTTCTGGCCGTTTCGGATCAGGCACTCGAAACGGTTTGCTCGCAGCTCGTTCTTCCCGAGAATGCCATACTGGTTCATACCTCTGGCGGGCAATCGCTTAAGGATCTGGAACGCTGGATGACGATTTATAGCGACGTTCCGGTTCGAACAGGTGTTTTTTACGCCCTTCAAACATTTAGCCGGGGGCAGTCGTTCATGGCTTTTGAAGGGATTCCGTTATGCATCGAAGCCTCCGACGCTATCACCGAAGAATCGCTGGTTCAGCTAGGGCAGGATATTAGCGATATTGTGTACATCGTTTCGTCTGAAGAGCGGCTAACTCTGCACGTTTCGGCTGTGTTTGCCTGTAACTTTACCAATCACCTCATGGCATTAGCCCATGATTTAACCGTGCAGAAAGGGCTTGAGTTTGATCTGCTCAAACCCCTCATTTCCGAAACATTTCGGAAAGGCCTGGCCGTTGGTAATCCAGCCGACGTACAAACCGGCCCCGCTCGTCGGGCCGACCTGAGTACTCTCGATACGCATTTGACATACCTGCAATCACAACCCCGGCTTTCGGAAATTTATCAGGTTCTCACCGAAAGCATACAACAGTATTACACAGCCCATGACTCGTAAAGAACTCATCATAAACCTCTTATTCGTCACATTACTGACTCCTTTATACGGCATCGCTCAATGGCAACCTCAATCGGTGGGTACCGATGCCAGTTTCCGGGCGGTTAGTGCGGCCAATGCCGAGGTCGTCTGGATTGGTGGCACTAAAGGCACCTTTGTTCGAACGGCCGATGGTGGCCGAACCTGGCAAACGGGTACGGTTCCCGACGCCCAAACCTGTGATTTTCGGGATGTACACGCGGTGGACGCGCAAACGGCTTACTTCATGAGTGCCGGACCCGCCGAAAATGGTCAGGCCCGTATCTACAAAACCACCAATGCCGGGCAAACCTGGACGTTACTCTATAAAACGGAACAGAAAGGTATCTTCTTCGATGGCATCGACTTCTGGGATAGCCAGCACGGCATCGTATTCAGCGATCCCATTGACGGGCGATGGGCCATCCTAACGACCGACGATGGGGGTAAAACTTGGCAACCCATTCCGCCATCGGCATTACCACTCATGCAGCCGAATGAAGCCGCATTTGCCGCCAGCGGTACCAGTCTGGTTGTTGAGGGCAAACGAAATGTTTGGATTGCGTCGGGCGGTGGCTTGGCCGGTCGTGTTTTCCATTCACGCGACCGGGGTAAAACCTGGACTGTCAGCAATACGTCGTTGCCAGGTGGTGAAGCAACTGGTCTGTTTGGCATGCGGTTTTTCAGCGATAAAGTGGGCGTGGTCGTTGGTGGTAACTACAAACAGGAAAGTCAGCCCGGCCCGAACGTGGCTATTAGCCGCGATGGTGGACAAACCTGGCAGACTGCTGCACAGACCGATCCGGCAGGATTGAAAGAAGCCGTCGCCCTACTCCCCGGCGATCGGCTACTGACGATTGGCCCATCGGGCACCAGCCTATCAGCCGATCAGGGTCAAACCTGGCAAAAGCTCGACACCGAGGGCTTTCATTCCATGGCCTGTGTAAAAGGCACCTGCTATGCCGTTGGTGCAAAAGGGAAGGTAAGCAAACAGGTCTTCAAATAAACTGGGGTAAACTAAAAAAGGACTGTCCCGGCGGCTCGGTCAATTGGTTAATTGGCAAAATAACCGTCTCCCCCCATGTGAAACACTAGATCGTTCATTGCTCCGCTTTATTGAGTCGTGCTAAAATTGCGATTGGGATTGGCTAAGTTCAACAAATTAAGTGCCATCAGCTTGGGCATGATGAAAGGGAAAGCTGGGATGGACACTAAGTAAGTCGCAATCGCTACCGGTTCAATCGAAACGGAGGCTTTCTTGAGACAGGTAGCTTATCGCTACTTATTCCCTGGAAACCCTCCGTTTTATGGCTAGCGATCGCCAGTTTACTCACAAACCATTGATAATGCGGGCATAAACGTTATTGAGCCGGTTCACATCATAACTCCCACTGCTGTCATCGGCGATGTTGACCGTGATGTTGGAGGCACTCCCGGCATTGGCCGTCGTGCGACTGATGCTAAAACCCAGATTCATCACGCTGTTGGCACCCACCGATTGACCCGTATTAATCGCAATACTAATCTGCTGACCCGCTACCCCGTTGCTTTGATGCCACAGACTGTTCTGCACAGCCACCGGATTGGCAGAGCCTCCTGAGACGCTGAAACTGGTGAGGGTATTGTCGAAACTGACACTGTAGCCAACCGGTACCGTGATGGTGACGACAATGGACCCGCTGGACGATGCCCCATTGACTTCCTGGATCCCGACCACCAGGCCTTTTTTAGCCCCAGCCGAGAAGTTGGCATCGGGCAGGTTTATAATCGCTGACAGATCGGGGCCTGCCAGCGCTGTCACACTGACCAGAGCACTCTGGCTACAGACTCCGCTGGTGCCTGTCAGCGTAAAGGTCTGTACACCTGAGGCCGTTAGGCTGGCCGATACAGCGGAGCCAGTAGCTGGAGGGGTAAGCGGTGCCGTAGGCGGAGCACTCCACTGGTAGGCAGTAGCGCCTGAAGCTGTCAAACTCACCACTACCCCTACATTGGCCTGGGGCAGTGAAGCTCCGGCAGTCAGGTTCAACACCGTGTTACTACTAACTGATGTTGTTGCTATGTTAGTACAGCCGTTGCTCCCTAGCAGAGTCACCATATAATTCCCAGGTGTAGTAACGGTACGCGTATTACCAGAACCAGCCAGTTGCTGACCGTCCGAATTCGTGAAGGTATATGAACTGGCTCCGCTGGCGGCTGTCAGGGTGACGCTTGTTATAGCGCAGGTCAAGGTGCCACTGCTGACTAACGTAGCCACGGGCCTGGGATTAACGATTAGATTGGTCGTAGCACTCACGGATTGATCACCGCTGATCACCACCAGTGTACACGTCTGGACACCTGAACTGGTTGGATTGACCGAAAAACTGAAATTACCATCACTGTTTGTTTCTTGCAATACAATATCCTTCGTTAACAGACGCCAAGTATAACTTTCCGAATAATTTCCCACTGTGGCGGTAAAGGTAACGAGACCACCCGCACAGACCTCACCAATGTTGGCCGAAAACCCGGTAATGATTGGGCCTGAAACCTGCTGTTCATATTGGCTAATGGTACCATCAGCACGACCTACCAATAAATCCAAATTGCCATCTCCGTCAAGATCTGTAACAACGGGCCGCGCATTCCCTCCCATGGCTAAGCTATTGAAATTGGTCGTCACCTGACTGAAACTCAGTGAGCTGGACGTATTCTGTTTATAATGATAAACATTCCCCTGATTGTTTCCTACAAGCAAGTCGAGCAAACCATCCCCATCAAGATCAATTACCAATGGCGTTGAATTAGCCCCTACATTGATACTGTTGAAGCTCGACGTAATCCGAAAGAAATTATTACTGTTCAGATCTGACTGCCGAAAATGACTAATCGTTCCATCTGCCTTCCCAACTAATACATCGAGCCGACCATCTCTATTCAAATCCGTCAATGTTGGTACCGAGTTTGCAGTTGTATTAATACCCCCAAAGTTGGCGTCTAGGAGCGTGAACACATTGACACCTATGGTACTCTGCTCATAGTGATACACCAATCCGGAACCACTGCCCAACAGCAAATCCAGCAAACCATCGCCATCAATGTCTGTTACGGCTGGTACAGCATTTGTTCCCACTGTAATAGCCGCTGAGCCATCCGTTAAACTACCTATTCGCGTGAAGTCACTTCCGTTAATGGTATTCTGCTCATAGTGATCTATAGTGCCGTCTGCTTTACCAATAAGCAGGTCGAGTCGACCATCACTGTCCATATCCACTATTGCAGGTGCCGAGTTTGCAGTTGCATTAATACCCCCAAAGTTGGCGCTCTGTAAAGCATACAACAGGCTGGTATTGGGTCGAATTACGGTAAAGGCACTCGACAACGTCTGTCCGGTTGGCGACGTCAGGCGGATTGGCTGTGAAGAAGCTACCCTAGGTACTATAACGGCTATGGTTGAGGATGAATTGATAGTGAACGAGGCTGGCACATCCCCAAACTGCACATTCGTGACATTCGACATACCACTGCCCGTTATAGCCAGACTACTGCCTACCGGCCCACTGACAGGCGTTATGGTATTGACTGCTACACTGCTCGTTATTGTGAAGTATTCACTACTGGTTGCAATGCCGCCGGCCGTTGCAATCTGAATAGCACCGGTTCGGGTACCGGCGCCTACCACGAACGTGAGAGAAGTAGCAGTGTTACTTACAATCGTACCCGGTGAACGCTGTGTAGAGAGGAATAAATTTACACTTCGCGCGGCCGACAGGTCTGTTCCGGTAACCGTCACAAGGGTACCAATGGGGCCGCTGGTTGGGGTGAAACTGGTGATAGTGGGGAGCGGGCCCGTAATATTCCATTGCGTAACAACTCCGCCATTAACCGTAGCGTTAGCTGTCACAAAATCCAGATCACCATCGCCGTCCAAATCACCAAGGGCCACATCAGATGTATTGTTTCCAGAACCAAAGTCGTTGCCACCACTGAATGTACCTGCTCCATTGTTAAAACGCACACTGGCCGTACCCGGATTATTAGTAGCCGTACCGGCATTACCGCCGTTATCATTGGCCGTGATGAAATCGAGATCGCCATCATGATCCAGATCGCCCAGGTCGAGCCCCGAAGCACCACTGGCTACCGGGTAGGCGTTGCCATTCGTAAAACTACCACTACCGTTGTTAAAGCGTATGAGAACCTGTCCGATGCTACGCAGCAGTACAGCCATATCCAAGTCGCCATCGGCGTCCAGATCGCCTAATTCAACACTGTAAGGATAATTTTGCGTTGCCGTATTAGTGACGCTGGGAAACGTTCCGTTGCCATCATTCAAACCCACAGCAAGCAAATTAGCACCAACAGCTACAACGTCCAGATAACCATCCTGATTTAGATCGCCCAGGGCCACATCACGAGCAGTTCCTCCCAGGTTGATAGTAGAACCATTGTCAAAAACGCCAGCGCCAGTATTAAGAAAAACACTAGCGTACGTCCCATTTATCGTTACAATATCCAGATCACCGTCTGCGTCTACATCGCCCAATGCCAGATTAACAGGACTGCCTGCTGCTCTGTTCGTTCCTCCACTAAATGTTCCCGTATTCGACCCCGACGCATCGCCCCCATTCAGCCGTATACTTATCTGGCCGGTATTAGGGCTGACAGCAACAATATCCAGATCACCGTCGCTATCGATATCACCCAGAACAGCCGCCGAACAATAGGCTGCGACGGATACATCCTCTCCGAAGTTAAGAAAGCCATCACCAGCATTACGATGTACAGTCACTACAAAGTCGTCATTGTTAGTCGCTACGGCGTCCAGGTCGCCATCGCCATCTACATCACCTAGTGTTATGCGGGTTGTAGTTGTACCAGCCCCTGTACCACCTACTAACCTGTAATCGCCAGTACCCATGCCGCTCGTAGCTGTCGTAAATTGATATACATGGCCATGAGCCAGATTACCGCCCGCGTCACTTTTAACGGCTGTTGTTGATGTAACAAAGACGGTTTCACCTGGTTTAAAGTTATTAGTCGGGTTAAATCGAAGTGTGTTTCCATTTGCTACGGTTGTAACCCCACCAAGCCCATCCCCCATGGCGCCACCCCGTTGCTGGCTGAACACCCGCAGGGCGCCTTTACTGGCCGCGCCGTTGTTTATCGACTGGTCAAAAGTCACGGCGACATTGGTACTAACCGGCGCATCGCGTTGGTTTCGTGTAGGGCTTAAGGCCGTAATCGTAGGAATCTGAGCCAACGTCTGCGAGCCTAGTAGGAGCGTGTATAACCCAATAAAAAGATGAGTTAGGGAGTAGTTTTTCATACGTGTAACGTTAGTAATGAGCAGTCATTTAGTAAGGCCAGAAATGGCCCCGGCAAGTACTGCGTATACCTTTGATTCAACTACTCCCTACGTCGCATCAATACCAATCTCGTCGCATACACATAAAAAAATCTCGGCAATCCGGACTTGTAAGCATCAATAAATTACCGTTTTATAGCATTTACGAATTAGATATGGGTCCTTCAACCCGACCATAATTCGACGATAACATGTTAAAACAACAAATCGAACTGGACTTGCAACAAAACGCTGGACGCAATTCACTGGGCAAATCTTTAAGCAACATTTTGACATTACCTGTTATAAAAGGCGAATGAAGATCAAGTCTCTTAGGTAGCATAAAGTCCATAGACTCCCCAAAATGCCGAAGGGCAGGCTACAATGGTAGTCTGACTGCTCGACCTAATTGAACGGATTAAAGGGGCTATAGAACGGCATACGAATGGGCCGAAATCTGATCAACTGGCCATTCGGTAGCGCACCGAACTACGGGATGAATCTGTGTGGAAGTTTGCCGAGTCAGTACGGTTTATTGGCTTGTTTGGGCAAATATCGCCTACTCTACAGGCAGCATAAGAAATGTATTAACTAGTGCCATAACCTTATTTTTTATAAAGACCGAGTGGCGGGCAGGGGAAGTCGTTGGCGTCACAGTATTGAGTGATTGTTTTTCCGGCGGCTACTTCTGTGAGACAGTAGTCAAAAAGCGCATGTAAAACCCGCTCCAGATTGGCCATTCCGGCATTGCGCCGGGCTCTGTCGTGAGCATTTGCCTGTATACTTTTCGTTTCGTTTTCTCTGATATAGCTTTTTTGACGATCACAATAGGCACGGGTTAGCCTGGTTGTGTCGGTCCAGACGGAGTCAGAAACATTGTTGATTGCTATCCGTTTAGTGTCGTATGCTAGCGCATGGATAGCTAGTGCATAGGCTTTATTCGTTGATTCGATTTGTGTCTTTTCCAGCATGGATTGGGCCTTTAAGCCGCTGGACGTATACACCGTAAAAATGAGTACGAACGAGAAGAGTTTCATAATGCCCTGGATAACGAAATAAATATAGCTCATCTGGCCAATAACACAGTCCTTAAACAGAAAAAGCGAAGAAGAGAAACAGTTGTCGAGGAAAGACAGCCGCTCGCGTTGATGGTCTCTACGCATACTAAATCACCAGTAGTAGCAGGCAGAGCGTTATCCGTAAAATTAGATAGTTACAAGTTGTATGTGTGTAATCCAGAGCCTTACCAAAAGTACGTTAGGCTTAGCCGGGCAAAAAAGGGTGTACCGGGCGTAAAGTGTATTTCTTCGACCGGAGCGGCTTCGCCTTTCAGCCGACTTTCTGTAGCAAACTGGGTTTCTTTCCAGCGCGTGTTGAACAGATTCTGCACCGACAGGCCAAGGGTATATTGACGACGGACATAATTCAGTTGCATGTCGGTCACAAAATAGCCTTTGGCTACAAGGCTATTGTCCTCGTTGGCTGGTCGGTCGGCCATGTAGCGGTAGCGTAGTGAGCCACTGAGTCCATATACCGTTTGTAAGGATAAGCCCCCCGTAGAGGTAAATACCGGAGCCAGCGGAAGATAGTTTTGCCCTGTTTCGGCATCCAGTGAGCGGGGGGTGGCTGTGTTCAGATCAATATCGGCAAACAGACTTTTGGTAAGCTGATACCGGGCCGACAGATCGATACCCTGACGACGCGAGCGGCCGCTGGGTTCTACTACCCCCTCATCGCCTACATACACAAACTCCTGCTTCATGTATAAATACCAGGCAGCAGCATTAATGAGCAATTGAGGAATCGGTTTGATGATAATTCCGAGGTCGGCCCCGTAGGCACCGGGTAAAATCTCGCGCCCATTTTGAGCCGTAACGACGCGGGCATCGTTGGAGTGAAAGCCTTTGCCCGTATTTAGATAAAGCTGAAAATGCGGATTAACAGTATAATAGAAGTTCAGTTTGGGCGATACAATCGCCTGCGATACGCGCCGGGTCGATGCGGGATTGATTAGCAGATCTGCATATTGAGACCGGAAATAATCGATCCGAACGCCCGCGTTGATACTGAAGCGGCTCGACACCTGAACAACTTCATCAGCATACAGTGCCGCGTTGATTTCGTTGACGTTGCCATATTGAATCTGATTCAGGGTTTCTACCCGGTTTTTAGTATGCGACAATTCGGTGCCATGGGTAATATCCTGCCGATATTGAGCGCCGAAGGTGGTGGTCCAGTGGGTTTGGCCAATGAAGGTCTGCGTAGCGTAGCTGCCGTTGTAGCCGAACAGGTTCCGGTGTTCTTTCTGACGAATCTGATCGCCGTTAAGGCTGTCGTTGAGGAAGAACGTGAAGTTGGAATACAGCTCGAAGTTATAATTGCTGTAGTAGAACTGGTTTTTGATCGTATGATTTTTGGGCGTTACGGTGACCAGTTGGGCATTCAGATTCGAACGGCTGGTCTCGCCACCTTCGGTCGGATCGATGGAGCCGAACCAGCCGATCAAGCCCGATTCAACGGCCCGGTCGGGTATCTGGCCAGAGTGATTCCATTTACTCCAGAAGGTAGAGGCCGTCAGGGTCAGGTTGGTGTTGGGCGCAATGTGGCTGTGGTATTTGCCCACTACATTCACCCGCTTGAAATGCTGCGGATTGTCGAAGTAGGAGTTGGAATAAGAGTATTCGGACGCCAGGAAAGCCGACTGATCATTCGATTTGCCTTTCTGGCCCAGCAAATCAATCCCTGCCACGGCCCGATAGGTATCATATTGCCCCATTTCCAGCTTGGCAAACGAGCGATCCAGCGTGGTGCGGGTTCGGAAATCGGCCCAGCCTGCCGTTGCCAGATTGCCTTTATCACTCGTGTAAGGGCCTTTTTTAAAATCGACGCTTTCAACCAGTTCAGGAATCACAAAGTGTAGATCGGCGTAGCCTTGCCCATGCGCATGCGACACCATATTAACCGGCATCCCATCGACCGTCAGGCGAATATCAGTACCGTGATCCAGGTCAAAACCCCGCAGAAAAATTTGCTCCGCCTTGCCTCCACCCGCGTGCTGCCCGATAAACAGGCCCGGTACCAGCCGTAGAATCTCCTGAGAGTTTGTAATGGGCCGCAAACGAATGTCCAGACTACTGATAAGTTGCTGTGTATTGGCTTTCAGGGCCGACACCGTTACTGAACTCAGATTTACCGGGGCTACCGTCAATGCCGTCTGAACGTGCGTCGTCTGGTCGTCCGTAATGGCAATTTCCTGGGTAACCGTTCCATACCCAATGTGCGAGAACTCAACTTTGTAAGGCGATGCGACCAGACCATCGAAACGATAACGGCCCAGCTCATCGGTCAGTGTGGCTTTGCCCAGACCTACCAATTGGACGGTAACATCCCGTAGGGGTAAATGCGTGTTGCCATCAAACACGATACCCGTAAGCGTACCCAGGTGAGCATAAGCAACCTGTAATGTCAACAATCCGATAATAAGTGTCGTGAGTATATTTTTCGCCATCATTTTCATAAGCCTCTACGCTGTTGGTAACGGTTTTGCGGGCCTTGCCCGCCAGGTTAGGTAAAGCGACAGCAAAGCTAATATGATAAGGCCATACGGAGCATAACTGGCAATAACTTCAATCGCTTCTGTCAGCAGATTAGGCTGACCTGATATGCGCTCAGCAAGCCAGCCGAGGGCGGCAATACCTGACAGAAAAGCGCCTGACCGCCGGACGACGGTGTAGACGGGTGTACGACTCAGAAGCATCAGCCAGGGAATCACTACCAGGATGATGGTCAACTGCATCAGTTCAATGCCCAGATTGAAGCCCAGAATACTCAGCGCCATCGGACCTGCATCGAGTTGTAGGTTTGCCAGGGTACTGGCAAACGCCAGTCCATGAACCAGTCCAAACCCAGCCGCGACCCAGGCTTCACGACCGAAAAAAACAGGTCGGACAGCGTGAATAGCCGATACCAGAATCGATACGACAATCAGGATTTCAACGGGTTGCGATGCTAACCGAACCCAGCCAATTGAGCCTGCCAGTAAGGTGATGGAATGCCCGATGGTAAATGCCGTTACAATCAGCAGCAACCGTTTCAGGCTGTAGCGAACTCCGCCAAATTGCCCCCAACGTTGCCCGACTACCACAAGTGGCGCAGGCAGTAGCAGAACAAGTAAAAATAATAAATGATCGGTGCCTTCGGCAATGTGCTGGGTGCCTAGTTTGATCATGGCCATAAAGCCCGTCCAGAAACTACCCGATGCCAGGTTGACCGGGAGTGGCAGAATGCGGTTGTTCACAATGTCCAGACTGATTTCGCCCACCTGAACCGGTTCGGTTTCGGCCAGTTGCCCACATTCCCAGTCCTGACGTACCGACACCAGAATTTTGTGGGTCATCACCTGATGTAACACTGCATCGTACTGAAACGTAAACTGCCGGACATCACTTCCCGCCGGAGGAACTAGCTGCACCTGCGCCGTCAGCTCGCGGTATACGCCGGTAATTGGATTCTGGCTTTCGTGAGCGGTTAGCTCCCCGACCGATACTGACCAGAAGCGCCCATCGGGGCTTTGCGGGCGAATGTGCGATTTGAGATAATCCCGCAGTTGAGGCCCCAGCCGCTCCACTAGCCCTACCGACGAATCGTTGACTGCATGGCCCCAGGCGGATTGTAGTTCGACTAGGGGTATCTGTAGTTCAGCATCGATGCGGTTTACATGGACATTGAGTAGTACTACCGAGTTCGGCATAGGGTGAGCAGTGGCTAAGCGGGGCTGCCCCAGGGTTACTACAAGTAGGCTGATGCCCAACAGCCAGTTGGATAGACGACTGCTGAGACGGCCTGATTTATTTGTTGGCAAAAGCTTTATAGACATTGTATTGTAGTTGCCGTTCGTTTGGTCATCAGTGAAATAAACGGCTGTATTTGGAACAATTATCTTCCCATCAATCCTAGTTGCCACCGTAATCACCGGAGTGATCGCGCCACACGGAGTGAGAGTGGGGTGTATTTTTGATGATGACTCCGCCCTGATACGAAAACTCGATCCAGACACTCGGCCCATCAACCCGAACATAGTCCCCCTGCGAACTCATGGCCGTTGTGCCTGAATACGAAATGTACGTATTGGCCAGCTCTGAAGTGTATTTGGTCAATATAGCCGCTGATGTCGTGGCGTCCAGGTCATTGACGTAGAGCTTGATGGCTTTGAGTACCAGGGCCTGCTTGTCGCTACTCAGGGTGCCCACCTGCAACCCCGACTTGGTTGCTGGAAACTTACCATCCTGCCCCGGTCCTAGTACCAGGTCGTTGTAAGAACCCGACAGTTTGGCTGTTGTCTGCTCGGTGGTGCTCAGCCCGGTCAGCATGGCTGCGAAAGCGACACGCTCCTGCTCAAAGGCCTGGTAGGTACGGCTGGCTGCGGTAACGGCAGCCTGTGGCTCAGTACCCCGGAAGGCAGGGGTAACCCCAGTAACGGCCCCAGCATTGAAGGTGATCGGCTGGGTATAGTGGTGACCCGTAAACAGAATAGCCCATAAACTACTGGTGCTTGGTGTGCCCAGAAACGAGATGTAGTAATTGCCGGCTCCATAAGTAGAACCTCCACCGATGGAATTAAGGTAATCATCGGCAACTAGATTGCCAATCATCTCATCATATCCTTCGTCGGTAGTGCCCAACGTCAGTACAGCGACCATCAGGTTACGGAAAGCGGCCAGTTGCGTGTCGCTAAGCGAACCCAGGTTAATGCCAATCCGGGCCGACATGCCTGCGGGCAGGTTTGACCATTTCTGAGCATTGGTTTTGGAATACGTCAGTTGGGTAGCGGCCAGTTGAGTACTGCTTAGCGTCGCTTTGAAGGCCTCAGCCAGACAGACGATCTGGGCCACGCCCGTCGAATTGCAGGTTGTCGTGGTGCCGGTGACCGACAGGGCCGTCGTGATGGAGCTGGAATTACTCGTTGTGGAACCTGTAGTAGTACCGGTCGATGTGCCCGTGGATGTACTGGTTGAGTTGGTGGCGTCAACATCGGATGATTTACAGCCTTCGAAGAGGTTGCCGAAGCCAAGCAGCAAGAGCAGGAGAATCGATATGTTTTTGCGTTTCATACTGAAAGTTGAGCAGCGTTTGCTCAGTGCCTACGTGTTTACTACCGAGTACTTATAACCATGAATCGCTGTTGCACAACCCATGCCGTGTTGGGGTAAAGAGCTGGAAAGTTGTGGCGAACAGCCTCTTTTGTGATTCATCCGTCTGTAGTGATTGCCAACCAGATGAATGAATTATGGGACAAAAGTCATGTGCAAAAGCCGGGTAGCGGAAAAAGAGTGGTTAGCTCTATTGGTTTGGGGGTAATTGCGCTGACTTTGTGATGAATAAGGAATTTTCCGGGGTTAAATCGCTGGTTTTCAGCTACAGCACAAGGGCGCGATGGGCACAAAGAATAGGGATTAAATTCCATTCTTTACGCACATCGCGCCCTCGCGTTTATAGTCTGTCTATTTCATGAAAAGGCTGAAAAACTCCTTTTCGTAGCTGCTGCCAATGGGAATTTCTTCATCGTCGATCAGGATCATTTTGCTGCGGATGGCCTCAATTTTACCAAGAGCTACAATAAACGACCGGTGAACACGAGTGAATTTTCCGGCTGGTAATTCGTCCAGTATGGCTTTTAGGGTAAGACGTAAAACGATGGTCTTTCCATGCTGCAGATGGATTTTGAGGTAATTATCCAGACCCTCTATGAAGAAAATATCGGCGATGGTCACTTTCACCAACCCGTAATCGGCCCGAAAGAAAAGGTGCGTACGCTCGGTGTTGCCTGTGTTTTCACCGGAGAGTTGTTTGAGCGCTCGCCATCGGGTTTGCGCTCGTTGGACGGCTTTGGTAAATCGGTCGAATGTATAGGGTTTGAGAAGGTAATCGACGGCTTCGACTTCGTAGCTTTCCAGGGCGTATTCGCTGTAGGCTGTTGTAAAAATAACGAGGGTTTGCTGTGTGATGGATTTGAAAAAGTCGAGCCCCGACTCTTTGGGCATATTGATATCTAAAAAGATGAGATCAACCGGATTGGTTTCCAGATACAGACGAGCCTCTCCGGTACGAATGAACGTTTTGGCCAGCTCTACGGCCTCGATTCGGCTACAGAAGGCTTCAATCACATCAAGAGCAGGACGTTCGTCGTCGAGGGCGATGGCTTTCATCAGGATAACGTTAGCTGTAGATGAACACGGAAATCGGTAGGTCCATTATCGATGGTTAGTTCATGGGCGTCTGGATACAAAAGCCGAAGCCGTTCACGGGTGTTTTGCAGGCCTATTCCCGTTGAGTTTTCCAACAGGCTGATCCGCACTTTTTTATTGGCTACGTACAGGCTCAGCCGATTTTCTTCAATTCGTACATGAATGTCTATGTGTGAGTCTTCATCTGGGCTTACGCCGTATTTAAAGGCATTTTCAATGAAGGAGAAGAGCAGTAAGGGAGCAATTTCCAGATGGTTCTCATTCCCTTCCAGTTGGCAGTTGATCCGAACAGCATCCCGTAAGCGTGCTTTCTGGAGGTCGATGTAGTTGACAATGTAGTTGATCTCCCGCGACAGAGCCACTTTATCCCGATGGGCGTCTCGAATAATATACCGCATGAACTCCGAGAGTTTTACAATTGTATCGGCAGTTTGCTCATCCTGGCGAATGGCCAGGGCATAAATACTATTGAGGGTATTGAACAGAAAATGCGGCTGGATTTGCGCTTTGAGTTGGCGAAGCTCAGCCTGTAGCTGGTCATTTTCAACCTGATGAAGCCGACTCGCTGTCTGAACCGAAATCGAGATGAGCGTACTAACACTGCCCAATAAGAAAAAGATGGCTAGCTTGACCGGGAGCAATAGCGTAAACGAGGTGCCGTGTCGGCCATCAGGTCCGACGCCGTAATGGGGATGATCGTCCGATCGATGTGAATGGTCAGGCAGGTCAACGTGAGGCTTATGGTCGCGTGCCTGTGCTGCAAAGGGTGGCAAATCGTGGGGGCGTAGCATCATTTCTTCCACAAAGATTTGCCGGAACCAGGCTTGTGGGGTGTTCTCTGATGGGGCTTTAAAGAAAATCCACTGTTCAATCCGATAGGGCAGATAAACAGCGGCCAGTATGCAGCTAATGGCTATAAGGACATAACGTCGGTACCGCTTATTCAGAAACAGGCGCGGTACAAATACCGTATGGTTAATGTATGAGAAGGTGATCAGGAAACAATAAGCCAGACTGTTCTGAACAAGATGTTCATGGGGGCGTAAAGGCGAAACGCTTGCTCCGCTAAACCCGTAATAAACGATTGGTAGAATGGCCAGAGCCATTCCGATCAATACATGGGTTCTGTGGATTCTAAACCAGGCGGCCATTGACTACGTACCGAAAAATACAAACGTACACAAACCCACTGGCGGCTGGGAATAATTGTGGCTAATAAGCAAAAAGCAGGGGTAAAGGAGCGCGCAGGTAGCTGATAAAATCTAGGGATAGGGCTTCGATAAGCCCTATCCCCTTATTGCCCTACCAGTTCTGATTCCCTGAGGCAGGCAAACACCTCGCGGTAGAACTCTGGGTGCGACTGCCAGGTTTGGGCTGTAACCATGTTCCGGTCGCGGATGGCCTGTTCGGTCGCATAGGTTCCTCCGCCCATTTCAATTTCGGCACGCACATGCTCGTAGGCCGTGAGGGTTCGGTTTTGGGCTAAACCTGCCGTGACCAGAATCTGAATACCGTGGCAGATGGCAAAAACCCATTTTCCCTGCCGGTCGAACTCGCGCACGACATCCAGCAAGGGGGCATGGTTGCGCAGGTATTCGGGAGCGCGGCCTCCCAGTAGCAGAATAGCGTCATAATCATCAACCACCACATCGGCAATGGTCAGATCGGAAGCCAGGCAATAACCGGGGCGCTCCATATACGTATCCCAACCCGGTTCAAAATCGTGCATCACCAGGTTAAGTCGGCGTTTGCTGGGAGCCGCAATCACAGCGGTATCGCCTTCTTCCTGAAAGCGGTGAACAGCATATAGGGTTTCATAACTTTCACCTCCATCGCCCGTAACGACCAAAATTCTGCGATTCATGTAGATAAGGATTTAGAACATGGTTTGTTAGATCTCTGCTCCTTAAAGTATAATCCCTGCCGTTTATACTTCACTCGGATAAACCCCTACTATGAATGAAATCCGTTGGTAAGCTCATCTGTCTGCTCGTATGGATCAGTGGCTCACTCCAGTCGCAGAGCCTCTCCTTAACAATTACCAAACGCTACCTGAACCTGCCCGTGTCGCAGTCGCAGAGCCGGGGAACCATGCAGTTTACGATTCAGGGTAAACCAGAGCGCTCGTTCAAAATACGGCTGGCGACCGGAAAGCCCGACTACTGGGTGTTTTGCGACATGGCTGCTCTGAAAGGCAAAGCCATTACGATCAGCTACGACGGCAATTTGGAGGGATTAGCCCCGATTTATCAGGATGATAAAATCGCCGGACAGGATTCGCTATACAAAGAAACTAATCGGCCCCAATACCATTTTTCTACCCGCCGAGGCTGGATCAACGACCCGAACGGAATGATTTTCTATGAGGGAGAGTACCATCTGTTTTACCAGCATAACCCCTACGAACGCGACTGGGAAAATATGTCGTGGGGCCATGCCGTCAGCAGCGACATGATTCATTGGGAGGAGCTACCGACAGCCCTCTCGCCCGATAGCCTGGGGACGATGTTTTCGGGATCAACCGTGATTGATTATGCGAATACGGCAGGTTTCAACCGGGGCAATACACCAGCGATGATTGCGCTGTTTACCGTCGACAATCCGGATAAACAGGTTCAGTGTATGGCCTATAGCCTGGATAAAGGCCGCACCTGGACAAAGTATACCAAGAACCCACTCATCGACTCCAAAGCGAAGTGGAATAGTAAGGATACGCGCGATCCACGAGTGTTTTGGTATAAGCCGGGCAATCACTGGGTAATGGTACTCAACGAACGGGATGGCCATTCGATTTATACTTCAAAAAACCTGAAGGAGTGGACGTATCAGAGTCATGTGACGGGCTTCTGGGAATGCCCGGACTTGTTTGAATTGCCCATAGATGGGGATAAGAGCCAGACAAAATGGGTCATGTATGGCGCGTCGGCCACGTATATGATTGGGGCGTTTGATGGAAAAGTTTTTACGCCGGAGTCCGGTAAGCATTATTATACGACAGGTAGCCTCTATGCCGCCCAAACCTTTGCCAATATGCCCGATACCGACCCCCGGCGCATTCAGATTGGCTGGGGCCGCATTTCGCAACCGGGGATGCCCTTCAACAACCAGATGCTTATGCCCACTGAGCTACAATTGCGAACAACTAAAAATGGCCCCCGTCTGGTTAGCGTACCCGTCAAAGAAACCGAGCAGTTGTTCGATCTGGTTCAACAGGGGGGCGATCTGAGCGCAGCCGAAGCCAATGAACAAGTGAAAGCGTTTAAAGAGCTGGACCGATTTCGATTGACGACAACGCTTAAACTATCGCATGCAACCAGTGCGGGTGTTTCGCTTTTCGGTCAGCGGATACTCGATTATGACCTGAATTCGAACCTGGTCAATGGCGTCTTTTATTCCCCAGAAAACATGACCAGTATGGAGGTGACCGCTGATATTTACGTTGATCGGACTAGTATAGAGGTGTTTATCGATGGAGGAGCCTATTCGTATTCACTTGCGAGAAAGCCGATTTCGACCGCCAAAGAGGCTATTCAGTTTTGGGGTAACCGTATCGATGTGAAGAGTTTTAAGCTATATACTGCAAAATCGATCTGGAAATAAGCATTTCAGGGTAGATCAGTGCTTGTAGCAAAATAGTACCACTGATTACATTTACTAAACTTTACTCGCTGTGAGGTGAAAGGTGTTGATCGGGTGAGAATACCAACTCACTTGTGACGTCGTAGTTCGTACCTGCCGGACGGACAAAGACGCAGGTAAACATCCATTTGACCAGACGATATCGGCGGTCTGGAAAGCACCGGCAGGAAGTTTCAGCAGTACTTTATTCCATCCTTTGCGTAAGGCAACAACGAGAGGAGGCCGGTTTTCGTAGGGTTCATTGGTGTACGGTGTTTCCAGATCGGCAGAATGCTGACCGGGTGTAGACCAGACCGGCGGATTAATAACCTTTCCATTGATCCAGATGCGGCTACCTTTATAATCCCACTGGCCAGCCGGGGGCGATGCGTCTTTTTCCAACCTAGGACTTCCTTACCACAATCCCGGACTCACTGCTGCCATTTCGGGCACGAACTGCGCATCGTTAAACGCAACCTCATCGGTGCCGATGTGGATGTATGGTACGTCGAACAACGCACAGACTTCCGGGAGGAGTTTCTTTACCAGCACTTTACCGAAATCACTTTGCATGTCATACCCCGTTGCCCGCCGAAAAGCTCCACTATGCCCCGGCATGTCGATTTCCGGGATGAGTAGCACGCGCTGCGCTTTCCAAAAAGTGACCAGTTCACAGGCTAGCTGTTTGGTATAGTAAAGGCCGGGAAAGCGTTTGGTCACCGTCGAATCCGTCAGATGCCCGTGAAATGTATTTCTTTTGTAGCGGGACAGGATGACAATATGCGCTTTCAGGCGGTCGATTGGAATAAAACTGCGTCCTACATCATGCATGAAGCCACGGATTGGAAAGGCTGGAAAATCGACGATTTGGCAACCCGCCAGGAATGGCTGTGTTTTAGACTGAGCCAGTTGCTGGAGCGTTCGATATCCCCAGAATAATCCTTGTTCTGTAGCGGCACTCAGGTGAATAGTTGAAGCCGAAACGGTGAGTGGTGCTTGATAAGCTATAAACGCCTTATTAATCGGGTAATAGCTTTCCGGGATTCAGGATACCACGCGGGTCCAGCGCTTTTTTAAGGGTTCGCATCAGAGTGATTTCTTCGGGTGTACGGCTTAAGTAAAGCCAGTTTTTTTTCTCCAGACCAATGCCATGTTCGCCAGTTATGGAACCGCCGATTGGTTGGAGTCGGGCGTATAGCGTCTCTTCTATGGCGTGTTTGGTAAAGTGGTCCTCATTGCCACAACTAATAAACAGGTGAAGGTTGCCATCGCCCATGTGCCCAAATGTGTAGAGGTACACATCGGGCCAGGTTTGTTGAAGGGCTAACCGTATGGTTTTGATGTAGGTATCCATCTCGGAAATGGCGAGGCTGATGTCGAATAGAAAAACGGGTCGATGAACCGAGAAAATAAACTCTACATTTTCGCGGATGCCCCAAAACCAGTCCAGCTCTTTTTGCGATTGGGCTATCACCGCGTCAACAATCAGGTCAGTCGTCAGGGCGTGCTCTAAAAAGGCGTCAAACTGGTGTTTGTCTTTGTCGGCATCCTGCCCGAGGGATTCCAGTAATACGTAAAAAGGATAATGCTGAGCCAGGGGCGGTGCGAACAGGGCAGGCTTCGAGGTCATCAACTGATAATAGTCCTGCCATAACAGTTCGAAACTGGTAAGATCGTTTTTTAGGTGGGTTTTGGCGGCCAGCAAGAGGCTATTGGCCTTTTCGAAGCTATCTACGGCTATAAAAGCCGTATTGCGGGTTTTGGGCAGATCGTCCAGTTTCAGCACCGCTCTAGTGATAATACCTAACGTTCCTTCGGAGCCAATGAAAAGCTGTTTCAGGTCATATCCGGCATTATTCTTCATCATTTTGTTCATCGACGAAACGATGGTTCCATCGGCCAGAACCACTTCCAGGCCCAGCACCAGATTACGCATAACACCATAGCGTAAGGCCTGTAAGCCCCCCGCATTCGACGCGATATTGCCCCCAATCATACAGCTGCCTTTAGCGCCCAGATCGAGTGGAAAAAGCTGCCCATGTGCGGCTACCTGATCGCGTAGCTGTTGCAGTACAACTCCCGCCTGTACCGTTGCGGTTTTGTTGGCTACATCGATTTGTTCAACCCGATTCATCCGCTCAAGGCTCAACGCTATTTCATGGGCGCTTGTATCGGTACCGCCAACCACATTGGTCAATCCGCCCTGGGGGACAACGGGTTGATGAAACTCGTGACAAATTTGAAGCATTCGGGACACCTCCTGGGTAGTGGTAGGCAAAAGCAGCGCCCGACAATCGAGGCTTCCGGTTTGCTTCCAGTGGCTGGCTACACGTGAACTGGCTTCTTCACGGCTGAGCACAGTGTTGTTGCCAAACGTGTTAACCAGTAGCTCGACAATATCGGACATGGTGGAGGGAGAAAAATCAGAAAACAGTCAATTACTTAAAGGTGAATCAGCAGCTTCGTTACTACCGTGTCGAATAGATGATGGGTAAAGAGTGCCAAAACAGTGAATCATCAAGATAATTGACTATAGAAATAGTTACTGATAGGGATGCTTTGAAGGCTATTGGCGATTATTTTCTTACCGTCACTCTTAGGTTTGCCTGGTCCACTGTGACCAGCAGGGAAGCAATGATAACGGGTCGAATCATGGGAAAGCCAGGGAGCGGAGAGCTAGGCTACTGCTAATCAAACAGAAAAGCCTTACAACCAAGTTGCAAGGCTTTCTGTAGGTTGGTAATCTGTTAGGTAGGTTAATTTCGGCAGCCCACGTAACCCTGAAAAGCGGTTGCCATGATCATGCCTGGTGAAATGGAGGAGTTATATTGCCAGTACACTTCTTTAGCGCTGTGCTTGCTATCATCCCATTCGACGACACCCAACGGTGATAGGTCGCCCAGGGCTACACTCGTTTCCAGAAACTCTATAGCATCGTCTGTTGAGTCGAATGCAACAACACCGGGCATTTCCTGGAGTTGAAAAACCGCCAGAAAAGTTTCCTGAGAATTCATATCAATAAAACTTGTTGCCATAAAGAACCTTAACTTCTGTACTGTATTTGACTACGTTTTTTCGCAATTGTCACTTTCATTTTGTTTAAATCTTCGGCCCTTCTGATTTTCGGAAATAATTACGGAAAACAGCCCGCCAAAAGAGGAGAGATAAGTATATAAATTAGCTAGAATAAGACATATCGATCAACTGACAAACAGTTTCCAGAGCAGCTTCATCGCCAACATTGCCTGGGAAAACTACATAACGAATACCCGGAAATTTACTGCTTTCGGTCATTTGCCAGACGGGTACGCCGGGAATAATAGGCCCCAGTACCAATGCTTTTTCGGCCGATAACCCGTTCGCTGCCAGATCGCTGGATGTAATCCCTCCTTTCGCCACAATGAACTTCGGGCGAATTACGAGTTCATGAAGTACCTTGACCAGGAAATTAGAAACTACCGAATTTATGGTCAGACTTTCAACGGCATCAATACCTACCTTTTGCTGGCGACTGGTATATAGGACAACGTTTTCTCCGGCTTCGAGCCAGTTGTCCGTTTGCTGGCTTATGCCAACGGCATGCGCTGCCGAATCACGGCTGATCAGGAGTTCGGCAACGTCGATTTCAATGGTCTTATACATTCCTCGTTTCAGTAACCGGCTTAGCTGCTGGGTCGTTTTGGGAACGTGCGACCCGACAATAACCAGATAACCATTGGCTGATGGAGGTACTGTTTTGGTGGGGATAAATGGCTTGCCCGATGCCAGTCCGGCCCGAATCGGAACAAACGTAGCCGATGTTCGGTATAAGAACTGCTTGCCCGATGCTTCGGCCAGTAGGAGGCCCATCACGACTACTTCCAAATCGCGGTAGCTGACCGCATTAACGACGCAGACGCTGCCATCGGTACAGCGTGTGAATGCTTCACTAACAGCCTCTGGACCACCTGTTCGGATTTCGTTGAGACTGATAGAGTGTACGGCTGATGCCTGTATTCTCCCGTTTGTTTTTTCCTCTACCCACTGTTTTAAATTCGAATGGGTATAGCCAAATACCACATCCTGGGCAAACGGTGTGTCTGAAACGGGAACTAGCTGGTGATTTTCAACCAGATAATGAACATCGTCAATCGTGTAGCGGCCACCTTCAATAAACGCGGGAATCAGCACAGTGATAGCCTTTGTTATACCCAGCGACTGCGCAACGGCATCTACTTCAGCCGGAAAATGACCCCGTAAGGTTGAATCACTTCGGCTAACAACGACAATGTCGCGCCCACTTTCGCTAACGGCCTGCTGTAAGTTCCGGCCAATTTCCTGAGCGAGTTCAACGGCTTCGTTTTCGGGTAAACTACGCGAATTGGTGAGGATATACAGAATGGAAGGATTTTTTCGTAATTCTTCGGCAATAAGTTCCACCCGCCAGGTAGTCAGTACCATGACGTCATAGCAGGTCTGTGTGCCAGTAGGATCGTCGTCAAGCACAACAATCGTTTGCCGACGTTTTTCGAATACATCGCGAATGGCCGGTAACAGATCGACTGAATATTCGCGTGGTAATTGAGTTATCTTCTGACTAACAGATTGATACATGGGGCAATGGTCTGGTTCTCAAAAGCCTGTTTAAAGCCGACAGTTTACCTATTGGTCAGGAGTTTCAACTTGGTTTCGGCTTTCATAGGGTAAAAGAATATAGCCGTATGCAACTAATTATAACAGGGGGAGCGGGATTTCTGGGACAGCGTCTGGCAAAAGCTCTTGTGAGTAGTTCAATTCCATTCGACGAACTCAGTCTGATCGATGTAGTGCTACCTCCAAAACCGATTGACGATGCGCGAATCAGTTGTCAGCAGCTAGACCTGGCCGAAGAAGGTGCGGCCGAAAAAATCATATCGATCAGAACCGGAATCGTGTTTCATCTAGCGGCTATCGTAAGCAGTCATGCCGAGAAAGACTTCGATCTGGGTTTGAAAGTCAATCTGGATATTACCCGACATCTGCTGGAGGCCTGTCGGCGTCAAAATCCGGCCATCCGGTTGATTTTTTCCAGTTCGCTGGCGGTGTATGGTGGTCAGCTTCCGGCTATTGTCGATGAATCAGTAGCTGTAAAACCGCAATCATCATACGGAGCTCAAAAAGCCATCGGTGAATTACTGGTGAACGATTATACCCGAAAAGGCTTTGTCGATGGTCGTGTATTGCGGTTACCTACTATCTGTGTGCGCCCTGGTCGGCCTAATCAGGCTGCTTCTTCGTTTGTCAGTAGTATCATTCGGGAGCCTATCCAGGGCGAGGAGGCTATTTGCCCGGTAGCTCCAGAACTGCCCTTGTGGTTATCGAGCCCGAATACAGTAATTCAAAATATACTGACAGGGGCCATTCTGGATGGCAAAACATTTGGCGAATGGCGTACCGTCAATTTGCCGGGAATCAGCGTAACCGTGCAACACATGCTGGATTCTCTCGAACGAATTGCGGGTAAAGAGGCTCTTGACCGGGTTCAGTTCAGGCCTGATCCTGCTATTAATGCCATTGTCAGTAGCTGGCCGGGTCTAGCCGATAATACAAGAGCGTTGGGGCTGGGGTTTCAGGTCGATCAGCATTTCGATGACTTTATCAGGCAGTTTATGGGCTATGATCGCGCATAACTCCAGGTGGGTATCCAGGGGATAACGGACAGGTAAGTAACAATCTTGACGACTTATTGGCGATAGTCAGTCAATTTTGTTTCTTGCATACCTAATTCATCAGTATATCCGAATGTGGTTAGATTCTAAAAAGATTGTGGTCATTGGTGGCACCACAGGTATGGGGCTATCAGCGTCATTGGCTTTTATTCGCGAAGGCGCACAGGTTGTGGTAGTTGGGCGTAATCCAGAAAGTTGCACCGCTGCTGAAAGACAATTGGATGGCAATGGCCTGGCGATGTCGGGCGATGCATCTGATCCGCAAACGGCACCCAAAGCCATTGCACTTTGTCAGCAGATTTTCGGTGGTTTCGATGGGTTGTATCACGTTGCCGGGGGGAGTGGACGGCGTTTCGGCGATGGGCCACTGCATGATCTGACCCTCGATGGCTGGAATTATACAGTGAACCTGAATCTAACCTCGCTCATGCTGTCTAATCAGGCGGCTGTGCGTGCGTTTCGGGCCCAAGGTGTCGGCGGCACTATCCTGAACATGGGATCGGTATTAGGGTCGAGCCCTTCTCCGACCTACTTTGCTACCCACGCGTATGCTGCCATGAAATCGGCTGTAATTGGTTTTACGAAATCGGTGGCTGCCTATTATGCCAACGACAACATACGAGTCAATGTATTAGCCCCGGCACTGGTCGAAACCCCCATGGCGCAACGTGCCGTTCAGGACGATACGATACTAGCCTTCACCAGAACAAAGCAACCTCTGGATGGAGGACGTATCGGCCAGCCAGACGATCTGGACGGAGCCGCCGTGTATTTCATGTCCGATTATTCGGCATTTACCACTGGACAGGTACTGACTGTCGATGGTGGCTGGAGTGTTAGTGAAGGGCAATTATGATGGTTACTGTCGATGATTGAAACCCAGCGCCTGACTATTGTTCCGCTTACGCTTAAGCAATTGTATCTGTACATTGTTGATACCCATCAGCTAGAAGAAGCTATGGGGCTCAAAACGGGTTGCCGGGAACTGGTTGAACCGGTGCTGAGTATTATCATTCACTTTACGATTCCACGGTTGAAAGATCCCACCAACGACCCACTCTACCATACGCTCTGGATGGCCATCGACCGTGAAAAACAGCAATTTGTAGCCGAAGCTAAGTTTAAAGGGGAGCCCGACGAAACCGGCACCATCGAAATTGGCTATGGTACGTACTCCGCTGTGCATCGGCAGGGATATATGACCGAAATGGTGGGTGGACTTCTAAAGTGGGCTGGCGAACAACCTGACGTTCAGCGGGTAGTAGCCGACACCGAGGCAGGAAACGTAGCATCTCAGAAAGTGCTGGAGAAGAGTGGGTTTCGGTTGTTCGATCAGATTGAAGATATGCTTTGGTGGGAGTATCCAATTCGGTAGCGAGTAACGTTGGTACTTTTTATTGGTAAAATTGTAATTTCGGCTTCCTGCAAATGAACCCTACCTATGCATTCACGTCGTAAATTCCTCCGTCGGCTCGGTGGTACATCGGCTTTACTGGCCGGAGGAACTACCCTGGTTGGCGCCGAAACCCTTGTCCCTTCAATTTATCGCGAACATCTGATAGAGATTATCCCCCCTCGCTCTGTAGCCGATACGATCAATATTGGTCTGATTGGCGCTGGAATCATCGGCCATTATGATCTTGATTGTGCGCTGAAAGTACCAGGTACGAAGGTAGTCGCTGTGGCAGACCTATACGATCCCCGACTGGTCAGGGCAAAGGAGGTTTGGGGACAGGACCTGTTTACCACCCGCGATTATCGGGAAATACTGGCCCGAAAAGATGTCGATGCGGTCCTGATTTGTGTACCCGATCACTGGCACGACCATATTTCGATTGCTGCACTAAAAGCCGGGAAACATGTGTACTGCGAAAAACCGATGGTACACCACATCGAAGAAGGACAGGCCGTTATTGCCGCGCACAAGAAATCAGGTAAGGTATTTCAGGTAGGTAGCCAGCGCGCAAGTGCATCGGCTGTACTTGAGGCAAAACGGCGTTATGAAGCCGGACACATTGGCGAACTGACGTCCGTCGAAACGTTTCTGGATCGGACGGATGCGTTAGGGGCCTGGCAGTATACGATGCCACCGAATCTGGACCCTAAAGACCTGGATTGGGACCGATACCTGGGCGATGCACCCAAACATCCTTTTCAGGCAGAGCGATTTTTTCGGTGGCGGAATTACAAAGACTATGGCACAGGCGTAGCGGGCGACCTATTTGTCCATTTGATTACGGGCGTTCATACCATTACTGGCTCACTCGGACCAACCCGGATTTTCGCGCTCGGTGATCTGAATTTCTGGAAAGATGGACGGGATGCTTATGACCTGGTCACGGCTATGATGGACTATCCCAAAACGGATAAGCACCCATCGTTTCAATTTACGACCCGTGTAAACCTGGCTACGGGCGCTGGTGGCGATATTCATACCCGCCTGGTTGGAACGGAAGGCGTTATCGATATTGGCTGGAATTCGTTCGTCATGAATCGGCTAAAACGGCCCAATGCCCCTATGTACAGCCGGGGTTATGACGCCTTATTCACCTATCCGCAGGCTATGCAGGAGGAGTTTATCCGGCAGTATGAGCAGAAATACCCGACAGGTCAGTTTACCCGAACCGTACAGAACGAACCGGTCATTACCTATACAGCCCCCGATGGCTACGACGATCGGCTCGATCACATGATCGTTTTCTTCAATGCGATCCGGGAAAATAATCCATCGCTGGTTCGGGAAGATGCTGAATTTGGCCTGCGGGCAGCCGCTCCGTCGTTGGCTGCTAACCTCAGTGCAGCCCAGCGAAAAATTATCCATTGGGACCCCGTTGCGATGAGAATTTCTAAAGCTACCTAGCAGCCCGTTCACATTATTGCAACGAACGATCTTATCAAACCTTAAAACGCAACAAAACCTGTGCAGCCTGTTCCTATTAAAACGACCGTTGTTGGTTCGATGCCTTTTCCGGGCTGGCTCGAATTTTCCAGCCAGCACCTAACGCAGTTCGGACCTGCCGACATCAACGAACTCATTGAGGATGCCGTAATTGCCTCGGTTCAAGATCAGGTTGCGGCTGGACTGGATGTGATAACCGATGGAGAACAAACTCGATTCGATTTCAACCTCTCCTTTTACGGCTATATCAACGGGATTCAGAATAACGAAACCGAACTACGTCGGTTTGGACCACCCGCTCATGACCAGCGGGGGAAGCATAATATTATTGAACCGCTAACAGCACCGAAAGGCTTGGGTGTTGTAGAAGAGTATTTGCGGCTAAAGCGACTGGCTCCCGAAGGGCAAGGTATCAAGGTGTCGATTCCCGGCCCTTATACATTGAGTGGCCGGTTGCTGCCCGGAACGCTTTACAAAGATCGCTGGGAAGTGACCGAAGCCCTACTCCCCCTGGTTAGTGCAGAGATTACCCGTTTGGTCGAACTGGGCGTACCCGAAATTTGCGTCGATGAACCATCCATGTCATGCTATGCGTATCGGGAGGATACAAAACGGTTCGTCGATATTTTCAACCGGACGGTGGCGCCAGGTGTTAAAAAGACCCGCCTATCGATGCACCTATGTTTCGGGAATTATAAAGGCCGTTCAGTAGGTAAAAAAACGATAGCGCCCATGCTGCCCGACTTCCTGGATATGCATGTTGATGAGTTGCATACCGAGATGACGGTGCTAAATTTTGCGGAGGTAAACCTGCTCGAACGGTTTGCCGAAAAGTTTGATGTTGCTGTAGGGGTCATCGACGTTAAAAGCTATTATATCGAAACGCCCGACGATGTTGCTGAGCGAATCCGCAAGTGCTTGCCTTATGTTCCAGCGGAGAAACTGGCCGTAGCACCCGATTGTGGCCTTAGTCAAACCGCTCGCTGGGCTGCTAAACAAAAACTGGCAAACATGGTGACCGGTGCAAAACTAGTACGGGCCGAACTCTGAACCCAAACGCTTAATCCATCAAATCCTGGTTCAGACTATTGGTAAGCTGACAGCGTTCGTGTTGAAGCTTATCAAGATTCTCATTCAGAAGCATACGGGTTCGGGCGTTGTCAAAATGCTCGCTAAACGACGCACGTAATTCCTTCCGTTTCATAGCTTCCAGAAAACGACGCACATCTTCGGGTGTTTCAAGCAAAAGCGGGGGTACTTCGGTAGGTTGCTCGGCTTCGTTTTTGGCGACCATCGTAAAGTAGCTGGTGTTTGTATGCTTCACAGTTCCCAAACGGACATTTTCGGCTACCACTTTTATACCCACAACCAGTGATGTACGCCCAACGTAATTGACCGAAGCCAGCAATGAGACCAACTCGCCTACTTCGACCGACTGCCGAAAATTGACGCCATCTACCGATACCGTCACACAATACTGACCAGCGTGTTTGGCAGCACAGGCATAGGCTACTTTATCCATTAGCGATAGGAGAATACCGCCGTGAACACGCCCACCAAAGTTGGCATACGACGGAATCATTAATTCGGTGAGCGTGGTGCGTGAATAGCTAACAGGCTTGGCTGTCATAAGCTGGTTGAGTTGACGTTAGTGGGCGATATTGCCAGATACGTGTTTGAAAGTCAAACATAAAAAATGCCAGCGCAAGTTGCGTTGGCATTTTTCATTTACCTAACCTATGAGAAAGTGTCGTTACTGATGATCCATCAGCTACATGACAAAGGTAACCTGCCAGTAGGCAGTTATTTCAGAGCAGAATCACTGATTTTGAACCTCCTAATTAGATCAGGCAGAAATCCGCAGTTTGATGCGTAGAACTACGTATTAGCGACTCGACGATTTACTTCTAAGTGGCTGAATTATAGCCATATAATACCTTTAAGTAAACATTGGATAAACTTGTTATACAGGTCTGCTTGTCGTATTTTCGACTGGCTTTCCGGTTCCATCCACCTAATACGACCTGACACCACCTATTTTACTCCTTACATCTAGCATGACAGATTCTGTGTTTAATGAACAGGTTGGACGTTTTCTGAATTCGAAAGAAAGTGTCCCAATGAAAGATACGTACCGCAGTGCTAAATTGGCCTGTGGCCTGAAAGAAGATGAGTATACCCGTTCCGAGTTTTTCGGCGCTGCCAAAATCAATCAGTTGCTGAAACAGAAAGGTTGTGTTGGTATTCGGGTTCATTATGCCAAGCGCTGGGAAGATGAAGATGGCAAGCCTACTGAAGTAGGAAAAGGCCAGTTGAAACCTCGCGTTCTGCTGACAGGCGTCGATGAACGAGGGCGCGATTTACCTCTTCCTGCCAGTCAGAGCGGCCTGAAAGACGACGGCGGTGACGATGGAGATATGGTCGTGGGCGATGGCTGGGTATGTCCCAAGCAGTGTGCATCATAATTACCTTAGTAAATGGTTGAAAAATTCATTCTTCTGGCTCAGAAATACCCATTAAGCCTTATACAGCATATTTTATTAATACTGCCCGTTTGTATAGGTCTGCTGCGATGGAAATTTCTGAGTCAGGAGCTGAAAATTATTACTGTCTTTTTCCTGCTCTATTTTAGTAAAGAGACAATTGCTCTTTACTTTGTACTCAATCGAATAAATAGCCTTGGCCTCGAAAATATATTTTCCTGTTTACAGGCTATAGTATTGGCAGTGATGTATGACAAAGTGATTCTCAGTAAATCAAAGCGGAAAAGTATATATATCGGACTTATTTTAGTATTGATAGTCAATATTATTACATTCAAGAAGGCTGAAATATCAAATATTGGTAATACAGTTGTTCGGGTATATATGATTTATATTGCTCTAAACTTTTTTGTTTGGCTATTAGAACAATTAAAGATACGAAATGTAATACTATACGGAATGTTTTGGGTGAGTGTTGGGGTTTTGCTATATGCCGCAGGAACTTTATTTATGTATTTATTCAGTGAATATATATTTACCCCCAAAGCGTCGGACGAGTTATTTGATATATATTGGGGAATTACCCAGATTGTAAGTATTATCTTTTGTCTGGCAGCCTCAATCGGTGTATGGGTTAGTAAGTACGATAACGAAAATTATCTTTGACGCCACTACTCTGTAAATGTAGAAAGTAAACACAAGGTTACTTAATAGCCATAAAATTGTTGCCGCTCACTCAATCGGAGTGTTAATTCATTGACATTCAGTAGTGGATTGTCCAATTTTACGATGTTTAGACCGCGGTAGAATAGAATTATGTCGATGGATGCTGGTTTTGTAATTGCTGTGGGTACGGCCGTACTCTTGATGATGGCAGTGTTCATCATCATTTTCGTGGCCTATTATCAGCAAAAACAGGCCAAACAGCAATTGGCATTTAAAGAATTACAGGCGCAGCACCGCCGGGAGTTGATGGAAGCTACCTTTAGAGGGCAGGAAGAAGAACGCCGACGCCTTGCCGAAGATATGCACGATGGTATTGGAACCATGCTTTCGATCACGAAAATGAGCCTGAACCAACTGGAGAAGCAATTAGGAGGGGAGGTGCAGGTTGGCTTTCAGTTTCAAAAAACGCGGTCTATGATTGACGAAACCATGACCAATGTTCGGCGAATAAGCCGAAATCTTGTCCCAACGACCCTCGAACGGTTTGGTTTGCTGGCTGCTTTGGAAGAACTGGCCGATCGGGCCACTGATAATGACATTGAGGTTGAACTCGTTTATCCTGAACCAGAGCTTGGATTTCTGCCCGCACTCGAATTGATGCTCTATCGAATTGCCCAGGAATTACTTAACAACGCCATCCGGCACGCCCGCGCCAAACATATTACCATTCACCTGATTCGCTTTGAAAATGAAGTTCGCCTGTCGGTCATCGATGATGGAGTCGGCTTTGACTTTGATGCGGTGATGGAAAATCGGAAAGCTGGGCTAGGCCTTCGCAATATTGAAAGCCGTCTGAATGTTGTGAACGGACACGTTACGTTCGACGTTGCCCCTGGTCGTGGTTCACGGATTCATGTGCAGGTTCATCTACATGATGCACAGCCTGTTGATTTATTGAGTTAATTTGTTTACCGAATAGTCGTTAGCAGGACTTAATCGGTATATCCTTTAACTCTACCCTCCTCTATGCGAAAAATTAAATTGGCCCTCTGCGACGATCATACGCTCTTTCGAGTCGGGATGGCAACTATTCTTGGTCAGATTCACGATTTTGAGTTGATTCTGGAAGCAGGAAATGGACAGGAACTGATTGAAAAAATCGCCCGAAAAACACCGGACGTCGTACTTCTGGATTTACAGATGCCGGTTATGGATGGTACAGCAACTGCCGATTACCTGCGCGAAAACCACCCCCTTATTAAAATTGTTGTTCTGACCATGCACGACGAAGATCGGATGGTGCTGCATCTACTGGAGAAAGGGGTTAGTGGCTACCTGCTCAAAGATGCTGAAGCTGGGGAGGTAGAGAAAGCCGTTCGAAAAGTGATGGACGAAGGTGTCTATCTGAACGAATTTGTGTCGAAAGCAATGCTTCGCAAGATGACCAACAAGCCGACGGTCAATAAGCCTGTGAATGCCTTTTACAACAGCAAAATTCTGCTTTCAGAGCGCGAGAAAGAAGTGCTGATGCTGATCTGTGAGGGATTATCGACCAATGAAATCAGTGAGAAAATCTTCCTGAGTCCCCGTACGGTAGAAGGGCATCGGCTACGCATCCTCGAAAAAACCGGCACCAAAAATACGGCCGGTATGGTGGCCTATGCGTTTAAGAATAATCTCGTTTGACCTGATAAAACTATCAGCGTGTGTTGCCATGCATATCTGCGATTATATCGCGGACGAGCACAGTACTAGTAGGTTACGCTGGTTTATAAACTACCCGTCTTACCGCCATCTACAGGTAAGTTGATGCCGTTGATCGATGCAGCTGCAGGGGTGCATAAAAATGCTACTGCTGCAGCTACCTCTTCGGGCGTGGCGAACCGTCCAATGGGAATTTCCTGGGCCAACTGAGTGGCGATTGCCTCTTCCGTTTTGCCGGAAGTTTTCGCCCGCATGGCCAGTGTGGATTCTAGCCGGGCTGTTTTTGTATAACCCGGCAATACATTATTGACCGTAATGCCAAAGCAGCCAATTTCGATTGATAAGGTCTTTGCCCATTGGGCCACCGCCCCCCGGATCGTATTGGAAACGCCCAGCCCCACAATGGGCTGTTTGACCGAGGTAGAAATAATATTGACGATTCGACCGTAGCCCAGGCGTTTCATCGAAGGAACAACTGCCTGCACTAAAGCATGATTGTTTAACAAATGATTATGGAACGTCTGAACGAATTCGTTGGGTTGGGCATCAACCAAAGCCCCACCCGGAGGACCACCGGTGTTGTTGACTAGAATATGCACCTCCGGAAAGCGCTCCATATAGGCTTTAATAGCCGTCTGTACAGCATCTGGCTGGCTAAAATCGGCGACGATGTACTGATGCGTTTGTCCTTTTGTGGTATCCAGTTCGGCCAGTACCGATTTTAATTTCTGTTCATCACGAGCGATCAGAACAACAGTAGCCCCCAGTAGCGCTAACTCCATAGCACTGGCACGACCAATTCCCTGTGTACTGCCACCGACCAAAGCGGTTTTCCCGCGTAAATCAAGATTCATGTAGTTTCACTTGTTGACAACGCTAAAGATCGGGCCAATGGCCTAAAAATCATAGGTAAAACTGGAAAACAGACGCATTGGTACCAATCATCCATACAAATAGTAGGCAAAGATGAGAAAAACACCGCTGGCGTAGTTTTGCTTAAACAAATTAGTAGCTTTGGGCAACTTTGAATCCAGTAATAACCTTTGCATTTCAGAAAACCATGTCAAAATCGTTAATTATTGTCATAGTAGTTGCTCTTATTCTGGGGATGTACGGTTGTAGTTCCTACAACGGCCTGGTTCAGAATGATATCAATGTTCAGGAAAAATGGGCCCAGGTCCAAACCCAATACCAACGCCGTTCGGATCTGATTCCTAACCTGGTACGGACGGTACAGGGGGCTGCTAATTTTGAGAAAAGTACGTTGACCGCCGTAATTCAGGCGCGGGCCAATGCCACCAGTATAAAACTAGAGGCCGACCAGTTGACGCCTGAGAATATTCAGAAGTTCCAGGCTGCGCAGGATCAGTTGAGTGGGTCGCTCTCGCGATTGCTGGCCGTTGCCGAAAGTTATCCGCAACTGAAAGCCACACAAAACTTTTCGGAGTTACAGGCGCAGTTGGAAGGCACTGAAAACCGGATTTCGGTGGCCCGTAATGATTTCAACGGGGCCGTTCGCGTATATAATCAGTCGGTAAGATCGTTCCCAAACAATATTTTTGCGGGTATTTTCGGCTTCCCTGTAAAAGGCTTTTTCGAGGCTTCGCAGGCGGCTCAAAGTGCACCAACGGTTCAGTTTTAATAGCAGAGAGCAGGGAATAAGGAAAAAGAAAGTAACCTTACTCCCTGCTCTCTGCTCCCTGCTCCTGCTCCATGCAAACAAATCCTTTCTCTCCCGACGAGCAGCAACGCATTGTTGAGGCTATCCGGCAGGCCGAAAAAGCCACATCGGGCGAAATTCGCGTTCATGTGGAGGCCCATTGCCCCAAAACAGACCCAGTACAACGGGCAATTGAGGTATTCGCTCAGTTAGGTATGCACCAGACCAAAGACCAGAATGGGGTTCTGTTTTACCTAGCTCATGCCGATCGGAAGTTTGCCATCATTGGCGATAAAGGAATTGATGCCAAGGTTCCGGTCGATTTCTGGGAAAGTACAAAAGACTTACTGCGTAGTCATTTCAAACAGGGCGCTTATGCTCAAGGGTTGAGCCTAGGCATTGAGCGGGCTGGTCAGCAGTTGAAACACTATTTCCCCTACACCAGCGACGATATCAACGAACTCTCCGACGATATTTCGTTTGACTAATACTGCCGTGAATGTACACCTCATTGTAAATTATCTTTTCCGGGTACGTCGCTTCGGATTCGTCATATTCCTACTGCTATTTTCGGCCAGTGTTTGGGCGCAGGATACCGCAACGGATACGGTTATTCCTGATAAGCCTAATCCGCCCCGGCTGGTCAATGATTTTGTTGGTATTTTGAGTAGTAGTGAGCGGACACAACTGGAGCAGAAACTCCGCGCCTATAACGACTCAACATCTACACAGATTACGATTGTTATTGTCAGAACCACCGAACCATACCCAATTGGCGATTTCGCTTTTCAGGTTGGCCGCAAATGGGGCGTGGGCCAGCAAGGGAAGAACAATGGACTGGTTTTAGCGTGGGCTACTCAAACCCGTAAGATTTACATTGCTACGGGCTATGGGGTAGAAGGGGCAATACCGGATGCCATTGCCAAACGAATCATCAGCAATACCATCGTTCCGGCGTTCAAACAGGAGCAATGGTATCAGGGACTGGATGCTGCTACGACCGAAATTATCCAGCGACTTCAGGGAGAATATAAAGGCGAGCCCAAATCCAACTCTGATGATGAAGGGGCTGGCACCTTTTTTATTGTGCTGATCGTCTTTCTGATCATCATTTTCATCATTGCCCGTAAGAATCGCGGAGGAGGCAACAATCGAAACCGTGGCGGTGGCTGGGGTGGCCCCGTTTTCCTGCCGACTCCAGGCTGGGGATCGGGTTGGGGTAGCTCAGGCGGTGGCTGGAGCGGTGGTGGAAGTAGTGGTGGCGGCTTCGGTGGCTTTGGCGGTGGCAGCTTCGGTGGTGGTGGTGCTGGCGGAGACTACTAATAGGATTGGTCAAAAGAGTGATGACAGCAGAAATGGGCTTCATCACTCCTCTAATCCATTTTAAATGACCTGTTTCTCAATCAGCAGAATAAACAGGTGAATTACCTTGATATGGATTTCCTGAATGCGGTCGGCGTATCCAAAATGGGGGACCCGAATTTCGACATCGGCCTTACCAGCCAGTTTGCCACCATCTTTTCCCGTCAGCAAAATCACTTTCATTCCCTTTTCGCGGGCAGCCTCTACGGCTTTTAGAATATTGCCCGAATTGCCACTGGTACTTAAGCCAAGTAATACATCGCCTTTGTTGCCCAATCCTTCAATAAACCGCGAGAACACGAACTCATAACCGAAATCGTTGCTGACGCACGATAAGTGACTAACATCCGAAATGGCAAGGGCAGCCAGCGAACGACGGTTATCCCGATAGCGGCCCGATAGTTCTTCGGCAAAGTGCATGGCATCGCAATGAGAGCCGCCATTTCCGCAGGAAATGATCTTGTGGCCCGATTTTAATGCATCGGCCATGACAATCGCAGCCTGCTCAATAGCTTCCAGGTGGGCGGGGTTTGCCAGAAACGTATCCAAAACCGACTGGGCTTCGGTTAATTCCTGACGAATAAGATCAATCATTGATTCAGTTGTAAAGTTTATCGCCTGTAAAGTTCTGAAGTTGGCGACTAAGACCCAACTCAGGCTACGGAATTTATACTATCTATTGATTCTGTGGCGCATTAACTAGTTCGTTATCAATGGGCTCGCTTGTTAACAGGCGATTCCTCTAAAATACCCAATTACGATATGGGAGGTTCCAACGGAGGGCAAAGCTGGCCACCTGCTCGCCATAGCTATTCGGCTTGTACTGACTATCCTGATAGCGATACAAGAAACGACCTTCCAGAAATATATTGTGCCGGATCATATACGAAGCTCGTACATCGGCATACGTAATGATGGTTTTGCGGCCCTGACCAATGTAATTACCTTCGTCCCGGTATCGGTAGGTATAATCTTTCAGGATATTACTGCCGTAGTTGATGTCAGGGGCTGTATCGGCTCCATACATCATAACGCCCCCGATTCCATTGAATGACCATTTTTTCTGCTGATACCGAATAATCCCCAATCCTTCTACAAAGTTGGCACCTAGTGGATGCGCCAGGGGCTGGCTATAATGGGCGTAGTTAGTTTGTCCGGCACTGACCGTTGGAGACGATTCATGCGAGTAAGTATAGGGCCTCGCCAGGTTCATTTCTAGCTGAAGATCAAGATTCGGTACGGCAAAGGCATCGATGTATTTACCCCCTAGCTGAATGGCAAATTTATTGGTCCAGTCGCCCTGGCCGGCCAGCAGTGGCTTTAAGCGAAACTCATCCAGCAAAATCTGCGAATACACCAGAAAATGCGACAGAAAATTAGCCTTAAGATCGATACCAATAAAAGCATTGTCTTTACTGCCCAGGCTTGACTCTACGTAGCGGTACAGAATGACAGGATTTAGATAACTTAGGTCTAGCCGATCACGGCTAAAAACTTCGGCTTCAAAGACTCCTACGTTGAGGAAATCAGTCACATTGATGCTCAGATGATGAATAGCCGCAAATTTTGGGGGAATCAGTTTTTCGCCCTGAGGTAGTGGGGCCTGATTGTTTTGCAGCGATGTAAAGAGGTTGGTGTACTGGATTTTCTTTCCGAGCCGGGTCGATAATTTTAGAAACAGGTAAGCCGGGCTATTGTCGGACAGGAATAACGACCGGAAGCCGTTCCCAAAGAAATTTCGGTCGTGCCCAAATTGAACATTGATAACTTTAAGCGTATTGAAGGTAATATACCCTCGCGCGGAAAGGAAATCGGCTCCTCGGGTACCAAAATTTTTGATGAAGCTTTCGCCGGGTGCTGTTGGCTGAATATCGCCTGTTGAGTTGTAAGCCTGCCCATACGTTAGGCCATACTGTCGGATATATTCCGGATAAATAGCCTGATTATCCGAAAAATAGGTGTAAAAGCCGAGTTTACGGCCTATGGTTCCACGCACTTCCAGCCCACGCGTGTTTATAAAAAGTGGTTGCTGATCGGTCGGCGGAATGCCAGTGCTATACGAAGTCCGGTCCAGACCGGGACCAATATAGAAAACCGGATTAACGTGCAGATCGACGTCGGGAGTCTGTAAGTTGTAAAAGTCTGCCTTCTTCTTATAAAAATGCGTTAATAAGGGTTTGCGGCTATCGCCAACTGTCTTTGGCGATCTCAAATGGCGGGTAAACGGGTCTTTACCCAGTGTATCGTAAGGGGTTGCCCATTCCCAACTGTCGTTGCGGAGGTAGTCAATAGTAAAGTAATCAGTGTCGGATAAGCTACGTCTGGGGTGAGCGGCAACGCTATCGGCCAATTGAATAACACTCTGACGGTTGTAGGGCTTGACAGTGCTGTGAAAGCCATCTGCCCACTGGCCCTGGCGAATTTCAAGTCGATCGATGAGGTGATAATAATCAGCGTTGAGCGGTACAAATGGACTTTGTGCCCGTACACATAACGAAAAGAAAAGGAAACAGATAACGTAACCGTTGTGGCGCATGTACTGTACTAACATTGGCCCTATCGGGCTTCTTGAGAACTAAGTTGAACCGTATGAGCCGCTTAAATTAGGCAATTGGTTTGGATATACGCCAACCTTGGGGCTAATTTACAGGCAAAGAAGCCTACAAACCATGTTTGTTTTTGCCCAGCAACCTTCCTTAGCGAACCAATTTATCGCCGAACTTCGAGATGTTTCCATTCAGCAGGATCGGCTGCGATTCCGTCGTAACCTTGAACGACTTGGTGAATTGATGGCATATGAGATTTCAAAAAAATTGCCCTATCAATCGGTCAATGTTCAAACACCCTTAGGTGTATCGAACACACAAGTCCTTCGACAACAGCCAGTTCTGGCAACTATCCTCCGGGCTGGTCTGCCTTTCCATCAGGGGTTTGCCAATTATTTCGACCGGGCAGAGAATGCATTCGCCGGGGCTTATCGGGGGTACTCATCAGCCGATGATGATGCCTTTGAAATCGCTATGGACTACATCGTTAGTCCTGACCTGAGCGGAAAACCCTTGATCCTCTGTGACCCGATGCTGGCTACGGGCCGTTCGCTCGAAAAAGTGTATCATGCTTTACTTCGATACGGTATTCCATCTCAAACACATATTGCTGCCGTTATTGCCAGCCCTGAAGGAATTCGGCATGTACAGCGGCAACTTCCGCAGTGCCATCTGTGGCTTGGGGCTATTGACGACCACTTGAACGAGCATTTTTATATTGTGCCCGGCATTGGTGATTCTGGCGATCTGGCATTTGGGGAGAAAGTCTAGGCAGGATGTAGGATGTATGAGGTTTTGTTGACTATATCATACACCATACATCCTGCCTAGATACTGCTTAACGTAGGTCGACCACTTCGACGCCAGGGTATTTGGTTTTATCAAAAACGAAGTATGAATCAGGCACGTTTACATTCGGGATAAACTTGGTGATGTTATACGTAGTCCGTTTGCCATCTTTGTTGGTAATGAGCCAGTTTCGGACTGATTTATCGGTCTTGTCAACCGAAATCTGTATGGTGGCAATAGGGCTTTTGGGGCGGTTAGGTGTTAGTTCAATGACTTCGAGTGTTCGGCCACCCACTTTTTGCTCCTTCAAAAACCGATAATCGAAACCGCGCTTGTAAATTGTATAGATCTGGGTTGGGTTCAGTTCCCCACTACCGCTGGCATCGTAATCCTGAACGTTTACTTCGTTCGTTTCCTTAATGTAGGTCGACATCGTTTTACCATCGGTAAATACTTCCTGTCCACCCAGAATCAAGTGAAACTTCTCATTTTTTACGGTCAGATCACCTTTATACGACTCCTTCGAACCACCTCCGGCACTTGTGTAGGTAAAAGCAGCCTGGTACGATTTCAGGGATTTATATCGTTTGCTCATCGCATCCAGAATGTCTTGAGCCCGTTTATCTTTCTGAGCGAAGGCCAATGATACCGTAAGGATGACCACGCTTAGCAACAATGCTATTTTCTTCATTTTTATAGGTGTTACTCAGTAATACAGGTTTAACCCGCTTATACGTCTTAGACGGGAAAGAGAATGGAAAAGTTTAATAGTTAGTCAGAAGAATAAGGGAATCAGGCTAATCATTTTTCAGCCGTTTGAGCAAATCTTCCAGCATCTGTAAATCCTGAACAAGTACATCGCGGGCTTTGCTGCCTTCAAAAGGACCTACAATTTTAGCTGCTTCTAACTGGTCTATCAATCGGCCTGCCCGGTTATAACCCAGCTTAAGCTTACGCTGAATCAGGGAAGTACTCCCCTGCTGGTGAATAACGATTAAGCGGGCTGCTTCGTCGAACATAGGGTCACGATTGCCCAGATCAACATCTTTTTCGTCGTTCTGACCACCATCATCACCAACAAACTCAGGAAGCGCGTAGGCGTCGTCATAGCCACGCTGGTTGCCAACGAATTCGCAGAGTTCTTCAATTTCATTGGTGTCGACAAACGGACATTGCAGACGGATGATCTCTGAATTTGATGATAGCAGCATATCGCCCATACCAACAAGCTGTTCCGCCCCACCTGTGTCCAGAATCGTCCGCGAATCAATTTTTGAGGTCACCTTGAACGATAGCCGGGCCGGGAAGTTGGCCTTGATCAAACCCGTAATCACGTTTACCGATGGCCGCTGTGTCGCTACAACCAGGTGAATACCAATGGCACGCGCCAACTGGGCCAGTCGGGCAATCGGCTGCTCAACTTCTTTACCGGCCGTCATCATCAGATCGGCCAACTCGTCGATAATCAGGACGATATAGGGTAGGAAACGGTGGCCTTTTTCGGGATTCAGCCGTCGTTTTACAAATTTGGCGTTATATTCTTTCAGGTTCCGGCAACCCGCATCTTTCAGCAGGTTATAGCGGGCATCCATCTCGATACAAAGCGAATTGAGGGTATTAACTACCTTCTTGGTATCAGTAATGATAGGCTCGTCGGAATCGGGCAGTTTAGCCAGGAAATGCCGTTCCAGTTTGTTGAAGAGCGTCAGTTCTACTTTTTTCGGATCAACAAGAACCAGCTTTAACTGCGATGGGTGCTTTTTGTAAATGAGCGAGGTAAGCAGTACGTTAAGTCCGACCGATTTTCCCTGACCCGTTGCCCCGGCCATTAGTAAGTGGGGCATTTTGGCCAGATCGGCAACGTAAATGTCGTTCGATATGGTTTTGCCCAGCACCACCGGCAGATCGAACTTCGAATTCGAAAAAGCCTCGCTGGTAATCATCGACCGCATCGAAACCATTTCACGGTTTTTATTCGGCACTTCGATACCAATGGTACCCATACCCGGCATAGGGGCAATGATACGGATACCCAATGCCGACAGGCTTAACGCAATGTCGTCTTCAAGGCTTTTTATTTTGGAAATACGAACTCCCTTAGCCGGTACGATTTCATACAGCGTAACGGTTGGACCGATAGAGGCCTGGATGGAGTCGATTTCAATACCGAAGTTACGGAGCGTGGTTTCGATCTTCTCTTTGTTGGCTGTCAGTTCATCGTCCGAAACCTGCGCTTTTCGATTATTCTGGTAATCCGTTAGCAGATCGTTGGTCGGGTACTGATACTGGGGCAGGTCGAGAGTAGAGTCGTATAAGCCATGAATGGATACCAGATCATCATCTTCGAATGGATCAGGTTCAAGCACCGACGCTGGTGTGGTGCTGGATTCATTGGTATCTATTGGCTCTTCGGCCACCGCATCCCGATTTTTGATCGTGAGCGTAACCCCAGTTGTTTTAGTGATTACGTCGGCTGGTGGAGCCTCCTCTTCAGGTATTTTTTCCGTGTAGGTTTCGGTATGGTCGTTTTTAATAAATGTATTGGCGAGCGGAGAAATTGGAACAGGTTTCGCTTCTTCCTCAAACTCTCCGACGTTAAGCTCATCATCCTCTTCTTCGGCTTCAAACTCACTTTCCTCGTAGGTCTGCAACGGATTGCCTGGGCGATTGCGTGGCTTTGTGCGTACCGGACGGGATAAATCAGGTAGTTTGATGTGCCGTACATCGAAGAAATATACCACAAAAAAGAAGAGGAAAAAGCCAATAAATGCCAGATTCCCCCAGCCAAACAGGCCATACAGCAGTACGTTCAGCTCATAACCTACTCCTCCGCACCAGACACTGGATGTAGTGGCCGAATTCGTTACCAAAACAATATAACCCAGCAGTAAGCTACTCCATACCGTTACAAACAATAAGGCTACCGTAGTGCGGCTTAGGGGAAGTAGCTCGGTGCCGAACGTCAGTTTATAACCGGCCAGAAATACAATGATGGGTATTGCCAAGGCACCTACACCAAACCAGCGGAAAACAAATGCATGGGCAATGTAAGCTCCTACTAGCCCTACCCAGTTACGCGTTTCGTTGGCTGTTTCTGACAAAGGTCCAGAAAAAGCAGCACCAACAACACTCTGATCGGCCGGACCATTGAATAAATAGGAAATAAAAGCGACCAGCAACCCGACAGCCAGTACCATCAGCAAAACCCCCAGCGTGAGTACTGATCGCTGATCGGTAAACCAGCGATCGAGCGCAGCTCCCCAATTGAAGGTAGAACGCTGGGAGCGGTTACTAGATTTGTTGTTTGGTAAGCGGGGACGTGGCTCGTTCCGTTCGTCTTGACGTCGGAGCGTATTCTGGCGTGGAGACGTAGTTGGTTGTGCCATAAACTTGGGGTTAGGCGATAGCAGTAGGTAAATTTCCCACTTTTTACCGAAAAACAGTTTAGTACTACAAAATATTACAACATCTTACTAACCGGGGGCAAAAAGTCCGGCTAGCGGCTGATTCTGGTGGTTGGGAATCGTTGCACAACCCGTACAACACAATACACGCAAAAGAGCCAGTTTACAGCCTTTGCAACAGTTGCTGGTTGATGCGTTTGGCCAGGCCAGGTCCTTCGTAAATAAAGCTTGTGTACACTTGTACCAGGCTAGCCCCTGCTTTGAGCTTTTCCTGCGCATCTTCGGCGGTTGTGATTCCGCCAACCCCGATAATGGGGAAAGCCCCGCCCGATTGTTGATGTAGGTACCGGATCACTTCCGTTGATCGATTTCGGAGAGGTCGACCACTGACGCCACCCGCCCCAATTTGCTCAACAATGGTTGGCTCGGTGCGTAAACCCGCACGACTGATAGTCGTATTAGTGGCAATGACCCCGGCAATTTTGGTCTCGCTCACAATAGCGATAATGTCATCTAGCTGCCCATTGGTGAGATCAGGTGCAATTTTCAGTAAAATGGGTTTAGGGGTAGGATGCTGATGATTTTCCTGTTGTAAGGCAGTCAGCAACTTCGTCAGCGGCTCTCGTTCCTGAAGATCGCGCAGACCGGGGGTGTTAGGCGAACTGACGTTCACAACGAAATAATCGACCGCATCAAATAATTCCCGAAAGTTAATCAGGTAATCGTCAAGCGCGTTTTCGTTAGGTGTATCCTTATTCTTGCCAACGTTGCCACCCACGATCACCGGATTGCCATTGCGGTTACGGGCAAACTGCCGGAGCCGTTCGGCCGCTGGGGCAACTCCTTTGTTGTTGAATCCCATCCGGTTGATAAGGCCGCCATCGGCTTTCAACCGGAACAGCCGGGGACGAGGATTTCCAGGCTGCGGGCGGGGGGTAACGGTTCCAATTTCAACAAACCCGAACCCAAGATCACTTAACTCGCTGACCAGTTCAGCATTTTTGTCGAACCCGGCCGCCATACCGACTGGGTTAGGAAACGTCAGGCCGAAAACGGTACGGGCTAAACGGTTGTCGTCGAGTACATAAAGCTTTCGGCAGAGGAATGAGGCTCCAGGAATCGATAGAGCAAATTTAAGTAGCGTAGTAACAGTATGATGGATCGTTTCGGCATCAAACCGAAACAGCAACGGTAAAATAATACGTTTATACATGCTGCAAAAATACGCTCATAAACCTAAAAGGTCTCTGAAAACCTGCTGGGTTTATCCAAATAAGTCGGAGGATAGATATCGGTCTCCCCGGTCGCAGATGATGCAGACAACAACACCACTATCCAGCTCCTTGGCTAGTTGAACGGCAGCATGCACGGCACCTCCACTACTCATGCCCGCAAAAACACCTTCCATACTGGCTAGTTTACGGGTCATTAAAGTGGCATCTTCGGCCGAGATTTCAATGACGCGGTCGACTCGTTTCGGATCAAAAATTTTAGGGAGGTATTCAACCGGCCATTTCCGAATGCCCGGAATTGACGAACCATCCGTAGGCTGGCAGCCGACAATCTGAACCGCAGGGTTTTGCTCTTTCAGATACCGCGACGTACCCATGATGGTGCCGGTAGTACCCATCGATGACACAAAATGGGTAATTTGCCCAGCTGTATCGCGCCAGATTTCGGGGCCGGTAGTCCGGTAATGGGCCAGGTAATTGTCGGGGTTGGCAAACTGGTTGAGTAGCAGGTAGTCGCCCTTTTGTACCTGCTCTTCCGCATAATCGCGGGCACTTTCCATGGTTTCGGTCAGAATGACCTTTGCCCCAAACGCTTCCATGGTCAGGACTCGCTCGCGGGTCGAGGTTTCGGGCATCACCAGTTCAATCTCGATATCGTAGAGACGGGCAATCATCGCCAGCGCAATACCCGTATTACCACTGGTCGCTTCGATGAGCTTCATACCTGGCTTAAGATCGCCCCGGTTGAGTGCGCCCTGTATCATACTGGCCGCAGCCCGGTCTTTAACACTACCGCCCGGATTATTGCCTTCGAGTTTGCCGTATATCGTAACGTTTGGATTTGGATTGAGTCGGTTCAGTTCAACTAAAGGTGTATTACCGACTAAATCGAGCAGGGTTGCCATGCTGATTCGGATGAAACTTGTTCTTAGGTTGAAGAAGGTTAAACCCGCTCAATTAGTTCGCGGAATTATAGGCTAATTTATGCTCGTTAGCGCTGAAGGGCTGGGTATGATCAACCACGCTAATCAGATTTAAATAATTGTTGGTTAGCTAATTGCTTGATAATGAATTTTGTTTAAAATTGCTTCCTCAAAAAAATAGATTTTTGTTCATTCACACCCTTTACATTGTTCAACAAATGAAAAAGACATTATTGGCTAAACCTTTATCAGATGTACACGTTGAGCAAATTGCTGGTCAGTTTGCTATGCCTGATTTAACCCTACCGTTTTGGGGGTGTCGGAAGAAAATGCCCATGCATCGTATTGTACGACTGGAGGGGGAGGGGAATTATACTTTATTCCATTTTGCGGATGGGAGCCAGTTGATGGTTTCACTGACGCTGAAAAAGATGGAAACACGCTTATCGCCCAGAGTATTTGTTCGACCGCACAAAAAAAATATTATCAACTTATTGTATCTGGAAGCCGTACATCCCGACCGTCAGCAGCTTAGTGTCAGCCTGGTCAATGGTGATCGTATTGAAGTATCTCGTCGGAAAGCCAGCCGATTTATCAAACAGGTCAAAGGGTTCCAGCAGGAAATTATGACAATGGAGGCTTAACTTGTTGTTTCAGGTTTCAGGTAATTAACCTGAAACCTGAAACAAGATTTACTTTTTCAGTTTGGCCAATTCTTCATCGCGTAAAGGACGACGCAAAATTTTACCTACGTTTGATTTGGGCAATTCGGTTCGGAATTCAATCACGCGCGGAACTTTGTAAGGCGTTAAGTTTTCGCGACAGAATTCTTTGATGGATTCGGCAGTAAGATTGGGGTCTTTTTTTACAACGAAAATTTTAACCACCTCCGTTGACTTTTCATCGGGAATGCCGATACAGGCTACTTCCAGTACACCAGGACATTGGGCTACCACATCCTCAATTTCGTTCGGGTAGACGTTGAACCCTGATACGAGAATCATATCTTTTTTGCGGTCAACGATTTTGAAGAAACCATCTTCATTCATCACGGCCACGTCGCCTGTTTTAAACCAGTCACCCATCATCGATTTGGCAGTTTCGTCGGGCCGATTGTAGTAGCCCATGAATACCTGTGGCCCTCGGGCAACTATTTCGCCGGGTTCGCCAATAGGAGCATCGGTCCCATCTTCCCGGATCACTTTCATTTCGGTACTAGGCCAGGGAATACCAATTGTACCTACTCGCACAGTACCATCAACCGGATTAGAGCTAAGTACAGGCGAAGTTTCGGTGAGGCCGTAGCCTTCGCAGGGCGTATTGCCGGTCAGCTTGGCCCAGCGTTCGGCTACGGCTGTCTGAAGGGCCATGCCACCTGCTGAGGTAACCTTCAAATGGCTGAAATCGACTTCACTGATGCGAGGATGATTCAGAAGCCCGTTATACAGGGTATTGACACCCGTGAAGGCTGTAATCTGGTATTTCTTTAGGTCGTCGATAAATGCATTCAGATCACGGGGGTTGGTGATCAGCAAATTCATCGCTCCGCTCTTTAACGCTGCTAATGCATTGGTTGTCAAAGCGTATACGTGATAAAGGGGTAGAGCAGCCACAATAATGCCCTCGCCATCGGGAATATGACCGGGTTTCATCCAGTAATGCTGGCATTCTACATTCGCGATAATGTTCCGATGCGTAAGCATAGCTCCTTTCGAAACTCCGGTTGTTCCTCCGGTATATTGCACAAATGCCAGATCCGAATTTTGAACAACCACGGGTTTCAGGGGTTGTTTACTGCCCTGACTCATCGCATCGTTAAACGAGATGGCATCGGGAAGTTTGTAGGCGGGTACAAGCTTCTTCACATACTTAACCACAGCATTAACGATCTGCTTTTTGGGAAAGCCCAGTAAATCGCCAAGCTGCGTAACGATCACATGCTGAATGTCGGTACGATCAATAATTTTTTCCAGATTGCTGGCAAAGTTGGCCAGAATCACAATCGCTTTGGCCCCAGAATCTTTAAACTGATGTTGCATCTCGCGGGGCGTATACAACGGGTTTGTATTGACCACGACCAGCCCTGCCTTTAGTGCCCCGAATATCGCAACCGGATACTGCAGGGTATTGGGCATCTGAATAGCCAGACGATCGCCTTTTTGCAGGTGGAGGCCATTTTGTAAAAAGGAAGCAAATTGAGTGGCTAATTCGTTGAGTTCACCAAAGGTAATTTGCTTGCCCATGCAGGCATACGCCGGACGAGTGGCGAACCGCTGGTAGCCTTCTTCAAACAAAGCTACTAACGACGTATAGGCATCAGGGTTAATTTCATAGGGGACTTCTTTCGGATAAAAACGTCTCCAGGGGTATCGGTCTATAGCTGATTGCGTATTCATGTAGAAATGACAGGTTTAAAAGCAAAGGTATTTGCTCCGTTTGTTTAGATAGAGTGGTAATTCGTAATTAGCTGCTTTATGAATACAATCCGTTGGTTTAAGCTGGTAAGTCTCACTACAAGCGTCATCTCTACAGAGTGCTTACAGTGTAACTAATGAACGGCAAACTTTCGTTTAATTGTCTCAGCTCTGTACACAAATTTAAAGAAATTGTTCTATTAGACTGGTGTTTGTACGGATTATTCAAACAAAAAACGCCGGAGCCCTGAGGCCCGGCGTTTTTTGTTTGACCGCTTGTACATTTATTTGACCATTTGTACAACAGTAGGGTTAAAATGCAACATTAGTCAGGAAAATGCGTCATTCAATTGACGCCCCATAAGCGTTTAAGTTAAGAAAAGAATGCCGAAACGCCGGAACGCACATGAGTCCGGCGTTTTTATTTTGTGCATCACTGGCAAGATAAATAATAATTTTAAAAAAAGTATGATATCCAATAATTTTTGTCACCATTTAGTCACAAAAGCCATGGTATATTCTTTATCGTAGAATTGAGCCCAGTTTACTGATGGAGCAGGATAAATAGACTGTAGCTTTGTGCCGTTATCACTGGTAATTTAGCGGCTGGTGTACTTCGATAAATACCGCGATCACAAATACGGAGCCGTTATGTCAAGCGATGTGCAATCCTGGACCAGTGTTTCGAATCGGCTAAACCTGCCGAAAGGTATTCGACATGGTACTGTCGTGATGATTTCAGAAGGAGAGCTGGAGAAGTGTAGATCGGGAAGGGTAAATGGGGACCTGTTGAACCATGCTTGCCTTAGCCAGTGCCCGTTTACTAAATGTAAGCGGGCACTGGTTTTCCTATATAGCACTATACTACATCGCGTTCGATGATTTTACCGCTGGCTTTTTCTTTTAATATCAGCTTGTTGCGTCCATCGTGGGTCATTTCCTGTTTAATCAGATAATGGTCGGCATCGTACTCCACCAGGGTCGATTCCGGTTTCAGACCTTCCTGGCCGCGCCATACTGGAAGAATTACTTGTTCCCACTGTTTGGTCTCGGCTGATCGATAGGCTGCATCCAGAACGGCATTGACAACGTAGCCATCGTAAAACGTTTCGGCGGGGGCACGGCCTTCTTCCTGCGCGGAGAACATATCCGTAAACATGTGGTTGTAACCCAGGTCGTTTACTTCATCGCCAACCGGGAACAGCCACCCCGTGTTCGATTCAGCTTTTTCGGCCACGTAATCAGCTCCTTTGCCGGTCGAGAACATCTCAAAACCTGTTCGCAGGAAATTATTAATCCAGATAGTGCCTTCAGTGCCCATCACTTCGTCGCGTAGGTCCATACCGCCCCGGAATGTCCAGCTTACTTCAAACTGACCAATAGCGCCGTTTTCGTACTTCACCAGAGCAATGGCGTGATCCTCGGCTTCAATGGGTTTTACCTGTGTAGCTGCCCAGCACATTACCTCAACAGGCTTGACATCTTTGCCAATAAAATTCCGGGAGATTTCGACGCAGTGACAGCCCAGGTCGAGCATACAGCCTCCCCCCGCCTGCTCTTTGTCCCAGAACCAGTCGGAGTGGGGGCCGGGATGCGTTTCGCGTGATTTTGCCCAGAGAATACGCCCCAGGGCGCCATTTTTAACACTATCCAGCGCCTTCAGAAATTTGGGTGTGTAGCAGAGGTCTTCCAGATAACCGGCGAAAATCCCCGCTTCTTCTACCGTTTTCATCATTCGTAGCGCTTCTTCGCCGGTGCGGCCTAGGGGTTTAGTACAGACAACCGATTTTTTATGTTTGGCGCAAAGATTGACGGCTGTTTCGTGGATGTTGTTCGGTAGGGCGATACAGACCATGTCCACATCGGGATGGGCAATGACCTCTTCCATATCGGTCGACGCAAAGCTACAGCCATAATCGGCTTTGAATTTATCGGCGGTTTCCTGACGACGAGCATAGATCGCAACCACTTTGTCGCGGCTCCGCTGCCCATGAATGGAATCGGCGTAGAAGCGGCCGATGAAGCCGCCCCCTAGCATGGCAATACGTTGCATAGGTAAGAGTTTGGGTAAAAGGTTAATGCGTACTTTCGCAGCGATAAAGATGAGAAGCTCCACTTGATTACTGGATACATGCCCAATTTTTTTGACATTGAATCTATTTTCTTTACTGTGTGGGACTACCCCATGAGTTATCTGGAATTCTTTGGTGCTACCAGTGGGGCAGTAGCTGTATGGCTTTCGGCACGGGCTCATGTCTGGAGCTGGCCCATTGGCGCCGTGAGCGTGTTGCTGTTTTTCTTCCTGTTTTACCAGATTCAGCTCTATCCCGATATGTTTTTGCAGGTGTTTTTCTTCGTGACCAACATTCAGGGCTGGTGGCGATGGACCCATCCTAAACAGGATGAAGCCAACCAGCACCAAGAACTCCGCATTAGCCGCATACCGACACGCCAGCTTATTGTCTGGACCGTTGTTGGGATGGTGGCCACCGTGGTACTGGGGACGTTTGCCAGTAACTTACACGAGTGGTTTCCGGTGCTCTTCAGCAAACCCAGCGCGTTCCCCTATCTCGATTCGTTTACTACGGTCATGAGCATTGTAGCTACGTTTCTGATGATTGAAAAACGCGTAGAATGCTGGTATGTCTGGTTGGCGGTCGATTGTATTCTGACGTATATGTACTTTGTGAAAGGGGTGAAATTCGTTGGAGCCGAGTATTTTGTCTTCTGTTTTGTAGCGGCTATGGGTGCCTGGACCTGGACGCGTGAATACCGAAGTTATGGCGTACTAGTTCGATAGATTTTTTTGCATGAAAACAGGTTTGGTGTTTGGCAAATTCATGCCGGTACATCAGGGGCATCTGGCTCTGATCGAGTTTGCCCGACGGCAATGCGACCAGCTTATTGTGTCGATGACCGTTACACCTGATGACGTGATTTCGCCCGATTTGCGGCTTCGCTGGCTGACCGAGTTACTGGCTCCTTATCCATCCATCGAGGTTGTAGCCGAACCGGATGATTTCCATGACCCTACCCTGCCGCTTTGGGAAGCTACTAAATTATGGGCTGCATTTATCAAACGTCGGTTTCCGGCTGTGAGCATATTTTTTTCGTCGGAATCCTACGCTATTCCACTGGCGCATCATTCTGGACTAACCCATGTAGCTTTCGACCCTCCCCGGCAGCAAGTGCCCGTTTCGGCAACGTTGATCCGGCAGCAACCGGCTCAGTATTGGTCGTATATTCCGGAGGTTGTCCGACCATATTTTGTTAAGAAAGTCTGTTTGTTCGGGCCGGAAAGCGTAGGCAAAACAACGTTGGCCCAGCAATTGGCAACGGCTTATCAGACGATATTCGTGCCGGAGATGGCTCGTCAGTTTCTTTCATCCAACCAGTTTACGGTAGATGATATCATTCGGATCGGTTATGCTCAAACCAAAGCGGTTCAGACAGCAGAGCGAGTGGCTAACCGAATTTTATTTTGCGATACAGATTTGATTACTACCCAGATTTACTCAGAAATCTACTTCCAGCATGTGCCTCCTATTTTATACGACCTGGAGCAACAGGTACACTACGACCACTATATGCTGCTGGATATTAACGTACCCTGGGTAGCGGATATGCTGCGCGATCAGGGGCACCGACGCCCTGAAATGCTATCCCGTTTTCGGGAGGCATTGGAGCGTCGCAAAATAGGTTACGAACTTATTGGGGGTGGATACGGTGAGCGGTTGGCCGCCTGTAAAAAAAGCAGTGAATTGTTGCTTGCAAGTCCGATGTAGGGACACAGGACTAGTAAAAAAAGCTCCTGTGTGCAGGAGCTTTTTTGATGGGCTAGAGCCGTCTATTTTTTTGTCGAATCTGGAATGACAATTTTCGCTGAGTCGGTAATCACTTCTGCACTGTCTCCTTTTACGATTGTTTCGCTTTCCACAACCGTTGCCGTATCAGATGCTGGCTGTTCAGATTCCGTTTTTTTCGATTGACAGGCAATCGCGACCGAGAACATAGCTGCTACAAACAAGACCGATTTAAAGAAATTTTTCATGGTATATATACATTTCGAATGGTTGATTAGCCATTAATACAAGTTCAGAAATAAGGTAACCTATTTGCGATAAAATTTAATTTCAGTTTAATTTGATGCGCCTAATTTGGATTGGATCGACTTTGTATGAGCGCCAATAAAATTGTACGTTTCTTAGAATAAAAACTATAAAGCAGTTTACATATAATTAGATTATTTTAAGAATTTTCACTTATAAGACCCTGATAATTATGATATTACTCATTTTGTACTATAATTTTGCATTGAAACCAAATAGTGTACCTCTATGGCAGTTGCCAAACAATTTCTAAAAAGCAAACCTATTGCGAAAGTAACGTTTGAATTGTCGGCTGAGGCCGTCAATGGTGCGAAATCGGTCGCCCTGGCCGGTGAATTTAACGGATGGGACATCAGCGCCCAGGCCTTGAAAAAGCAAAAAGACGGTTCCTATAAAACAACCGTTGAACTGCCCGTAGGTAGCGAGTACCAATTCCGCTACGTTTTGGATGGCACGACATGGACGAACGATTGGGCTGCAGATAAATACGTAGCCAGTGGTGTAGCAGGTGAAGAGAACTCGGTCGTTGTTCTCTAAAAAAGACATTTACGTACGAAAAACGGGTAATCAAATCTATAAGAGATTTGATTACCCGTTTGCTTTTACACTTTTTCTGTTTTTCCTCGGCATGACAGAAAAAGTCTATACCGTAAAGCTATCCGATTCGACGTAGGCTTTGATAACTGCCATTTCACCCTCTTTACCTGGCTGCGAATTGCCGTGCTCCATGCCAAAGATAAATTCTTTATTTTCGGCTTTCTGCTTCTGGTAAATGTGCTTGAATATGTTTTTATAATTGATTTCGCCCGTGGTGGGTTCCTTCCTCCCTGGATTATCGCCCATTTGAAAATAGCCAATTTCGCTCCAGCACCAGTTGATGTGTGGAATAATATGCCCTTCGTTTTTCTGCATGTGATAAATGTCGAACAGAATCTTACAGGCCGGGCTGTTTACGGCCCGGCAGATTTCGTAGGTCTGATCGGAGGTGCGCAGGAATAGGTTCGGGGTGTCGCTGAGGGGTTCCAGTACCATTGTAAGGCCCGCCGGTGCCAGAATGTCGGCACCTCGACGGAGTGCATCGATAACATGGCCCGTTTGAATGCCAATAGGCAGATTGCGTTCAAAATCACCGGGGACGACGGTCGTAAATTTAGCATTGACCCGCTTGGCGGTTTCAACGGCTTTTCGGCAACCATTCAGGAAAATCTCAATGTATTCGGGTTTCCCGGCCGCTAGTGTGTTTTGACCATTGCCACCTTTATCGAGTACGAACACACCCATGGTCATACCCAGACGCGTCATCTCTTTGGCAATCTTTTCCTGCGTAGCCGCGTCCCGACCCATCATGCCGTTATCTTCCAGTGCCGTAAAGCCCATGTCGGCCATAAATTTGAGCTGGTCGATCAGGTCTTTACCCGCGTTGTTTTCGAACATGCCAAAGTGAGGGGCATATTTGAGTTTGAAATTGTTCTTAGCCAGAAAAGCAGGCTGTGAGTGCCAGTTATCGGCTACTGATTCGGCGGCAGCAGTCAGCCCCAGGCCCGCTGCTCCCAACGTTGATTTTACAAAATTGCGTCGTTGCATAATGATCTGAACCGCTCCGGCGGCCCGGCGGGACTGAGCAAATTTATGGATTAGAACAGATTTTGTAATCAGGCGCATCAAAGAAGCGAAAAGCAAAATCCTGAAAATCCATAAATACGTTAACTCCCGGTTTTATTTCTTTTTCAAACTGGTTAAATATTCTACTAAATCGACTAATTCCTGGGTACTCATGGCTTCCTGGAGGCCCGATGGCATCATGGACGAATCAATTTGCTTCATCGAGACCACATCAGCCATTTTATAGTTCTGGACCACACCGCCGGGAAACTTCATTTGCAGGTCGGTCTCAGTTTTGCTGGACACGATTCCAGTCATGGAGCTACCGTCTTTGAACTTCACTTCCCAGCCTTCAAAGCCAAAACTAATACCGGCATCGGGGTGTAAAATAGCCAGATACTGCCCTTCTCGCGGCAACTTAGAGCCTATTTCGGATAATTTTGGACCGAAATCCATGCCTTCGCCGTTGACCTGATGGCAAATAGAACAATTATTTTTAAAGACGCTAACACCTTTGGCGGCATCACCCTTCATAGCCAGTAATTCGGTGATGCCAGGTAGTTTTTTACCTTCAGCACTCTGGCCACCATCGAGGTAGCTGGCAGCCTGCTGACGGATGTTTTTACGCCAATCGTTACTTACGCCCTGTGCAGCCGCTTTTTTATAATCGCCTGTAATGTCGCCCGACTTGAGTAAGTTTAACACCAGATCGGCTCCTTCCATGCTTCCGCCCAGCGAACGAGTTGCTTCTTTACGAATCGACGCTGAACGTTTGGTATCCAGCGCTACCGTCTTCAGGATGTTGATGGATTCTTTATTGCCGATCCGACGCAAAGCCGTTAGCATATTCGTTGAGGCTTCGGCATCAGACCCGTTCAGAACTTCCCAGACCAGTGGTGCTCCTCCCTGTTTAAGCAATTGCCGAGCCGCATCCCGACCCATTCCATCCATGGATTTGGTCAATGCCAGTTGTTTCAGGCGGTTGTTTTCGGAAACAGGCTCGAAACGGGTTACCAGTTCGAGGTACTCAGGGGTGCCATATACATCATTAATTAATTTGGCAAGGGCATTGGTCGCTACGGGCGAATCGCGGACAAAAGCTGGGTCCAGATGACGCAGGGCTAGTTTGGTTACTTCCGTAGAGCCGCTATTGGCCTGTAAAATACCCAGCAACGCCGTTGATTTTTCGACCGCACCAGGGTTGAAGTCGAAGGCCCGGAAATAACGGAGCCGCTGATTAACAAGCACTGACGGGTCACCAGCCAGTTTGGCTAGTAATGGTACAGATTCTTTAGTACGCGCCCGCCAGACAATATCGCGCCCGGTTGCGTTGGCGATTGGATCACCAGTAACCTGCTTCAGCCAGGCCGTGTAATAGCTATCCCAGTTGCCATCGGCTCCGATGCCCAGTGCTTCCAGATACCAGCGGTCATTGCCATCATGTTTACTAGCTAGCTGAGCCCACAGAGCGGGGGCATCAGACGATGTATTCCGACGGAGAGCTAGAATGCACTCCCGACGTACCTGAGCATCTGGATCATTGACCAACTGCTTCACGTAAGGAATGATGTCCATTTTCCGTTCACGAGCCGCTCGCAGTCCTGTTATACGTAAATCGGGATTGGGGCTTTTCACGGCCGTTTCAATGTATTTTTTGCCGTTGTTCAACTGGCTTAGCAACCACAAAGCCCGTGCCTGCATGCGAGCGTTGTCCGATGATTTGTACAGTTTTGCCAGCGCTTTTTCGGCTTTCGGTCCCAGGCTATGGAGTTTTTGCCAGCCTGCATACCGGACAGCCATATTCGGACTTTGCAGGGCATCTATAGCGCCATCGGTTGTCGATACATCGACTTTCGGCATCGTGTAAGGCGAGTTGGGAGGAGCTACCCGGTATACGCGCCCCCGGTTCTGATCACCTGCCTGGTGGCCTCCTACACCTGGGTCGTACCAGTCGGCAATAATCAGCGAGCCATCAGGTGCTACGCAGACATCAGCCGGACGAAACCACTGATCGCGGGCACCTTCCAGTACGTTGACAAGCTGGGCTTTGTAGCCAGCCCCCTCTTTTTGTACAGGATATGACCGCACCACATTTGGGCCCGCATCGCAGTGAATAACCTGATTCCGAAAGATTTCAGGAAGCAGGTTGCCTTCATACACAATAATCCCCGTAGGCGAACCAGCCCCGGTCTGAAGTAGGTTGGGGACTACGCCTGGGTCGTTCAGGTGCCAGTGGCGACGCGGAATTTCGGGTTCGATGTTATCACGATTGGCTTGCCAGCCTGCGCCCGTCATTTCGTCGGTATAGCCGTAATTACCGTACTCCATGACATAATTGATACGAACGCCCTTGTTCCCATCGTCGTCGTTGTCCGACTGCCAGAGCGTGCCGTACGAATCGACGGCTATTTCATAGTTATTACGGAAATTCTGGCCCAGCACCTCTACGTTTTTCCCGTCGGGATCGCAGCGGAACACCATCCCCTGTTTGAAATTTTGCTTATTGATGGTTTTGCCCGTAGCAATATCCACCACTGCATTTTTGTCTTTATCAAGAAGCTGGCCACCTTCATTGCCGAAATTGAAATACCATTTACCATCGGGGCCGAACACGAAGGTGTGCATGCCGTGGTCGTGCTGTTCGCCACCGATGCCAGTAAACAGTAATTCTTTTTTGTCGGCTTTATCGTCTCCATTTTCGTCGGTGAGTACCCATACGTTCGGGCTGTCGGAGACGATGACCTTATTGCCCTGTACCCAAATACCGAGCGGGGATTCAATACTGGGGTCCTGGTAAAAAACTTTGGTAAGGTCAGCCTTGCCATCGCCGTTGGTATCTTCCAGAATGACGATACGATCCCCTTCCTTGCGGGTAGGATTGCCGTTAATAGCAGGTCGATAGTTATAGGCTTCGCATACCCAAACACGTCCACGAGCATCTACGTCGATGTTGGTAGGATTAGTAAGCATGGGTTCGGCAGCAAAGAGTGTTGCTTCAAGCCCATTGGCTACGTTCAGGCTACCCACCGCATATTTGGGGTCGTGTTTGTCATCATCACTCAATTGAGCAAATAGGGTGTTCAGGTAAGAGCCTGATGCTCTGTTGAGATTTCGATTTTGAAAAGCACCTATAAATGTACCGCTGACAATAAGGCTGGCGGCAGCGATACGTAGGGCTCGTTGAGAAAACAGGAGAGAATTTCCCGAAGAAGACCGATTCATGTGTCTATACCTGGAAGAGATTGTCTTTTAGCTAATTCAAAGAGTCGCGTTCACGGTATTTATACCCATGGATGCTGTGACTAAATTGCATTTAATTTGTCTATACTGTCATTATGATGGCTTTTGTGTACACTTGTGTGCCGAATGGCATCTCACCTAAATTCGTTAACGTATGGGTTTTCTGTATTCTATTCTGATTGGCGGTATAGCGGGCTATATCGCCAGCCGTATCATGGACAGCCATAATGCCTGGTACATCAATGTAATTCTGGGTATCGTAGGGGGATTTGTTGGAGGCTTTATTGCCCGAAAGCTTGGTAACGACCCTGACAATGACGGCCTGTTAATGAACCTACTGATTGCCGTAGGAGGTGCAGTGGTGCTCATTTTTCTGGGGCGTTTGCTTTGACAGTTAAATTGTAGTAGAAAACGAAGAAGCCACTTTCCGACGCCCTTCTTTAAAGAAAGTGCGCTGGAAAGTGGCTTCTTCGTTGGGTTAAGTTTGTTACGACTGCTTGGTGAATTCACCCGTAGCGCGTAATTCAACTTCTTCGCTCACTGGCATAGCCCCCGCTCCGCCTACGCCAAAATCGGTACGCTTTATTTGGCCTGTCATTTTGAAACCTACTTTTTCAGGGCCGGGCTTACCGTCACGGCCGGGCATTTGCTTAGGACCTACCATCGTCGCGTCGAGAGTAACCGGCTTGGTAACTCCGTGTATAGTTAGGTCGCCAGCTACTTTATACTTATTGTCGGCTACTTTCTTAAACGATGTACTCTTGAACGACATGGTCGGATATTTGGCGGCATCGAACCAGCGATCACCTTTCAGGTCGCCATCACGCCGTTCGTTGCCCGTGTCGATGCTGTTAATATCGGTTGAGAATTCGAAAACGGCATCCGACAGGTCGGGCTTGGCTGCGGTAATTTTAGCGTCGAAGGTCTTGAAATAGCCATCTACTTCCGACAACATCAGGTGGGTAACGGTAAAGCCAACTTTAGCATGTGCTTTATCCAGCGCCCAGGTTTGCGCATAGGTGGTTGAGAAAGCAAACAGGGCAACGGCTGTCAGTACTAAAGATTTCAGTTGGTTTTTCATTGATTGTAAAGCTAGATTTAAGGTGAACAGGAACTACAAGTTAAAGCAAAACAGGTATTGACTTAATTGACCATACGGCTCCACGGAGGCAAAGGTTGCTTAGAGAGAATCGTAACGATCGGTAATCTACAGAATCTGATTATCATTTGCACAGCGTATAAGTAGATTTAACAGGTAATTTACCGAGGACGCCCTCCACCCGATTGACCTCCGGCCGGGGCTGCCTGTTGTTGCTGTCCACCACCTTCGTTGCCTCCTTCACCACCCTTCACATCATCGTTGTTGACCGAGCGCGCTTTCCGACGGGGCTGCTCGAAGGTCATTTTACCAATCCGATACGTAAACGTTATTTTCAGATTGGAATTGTATAAGTGCGTCACATTCGATTGCGAAAGCAAGGGCGAGTTCAACGTAGTGCGCATGGTTACGCCACCGCCAACGAAGTTCTCAGCCGCCAGGCCAATACTACCCCGCTTGTTGGCCAGATCTTTCCGAACGCCCAGCGAGTACATGTAAAAACTACCCATTGTTCCCTGCAACTGCGGACTCGGCCCCCGGAAGAAACTGAACACCTGAGCGCTCCAGCCTTTGTCGAGTTGTAACTGGCTCATCAGGCGACCACCGATGCTTATGCCGGAATTATTAATGGTGATCGACTTCCCATCGGCTCCTGGCGTTAGCCCCTGCATGTACATATAATAACCGTCCAGACCACCATTAACACTCCATTTCGAGGTCAGGTTGGCATTGAAGAACACATTGGTTCCCATCGTGCGCTGAATACCTATATTCTGGAATGTGGTGACGATACCACCGGCCAACGAATCGGATGGGATGCGTATCTGCGTAATGGCGTTGTTGGTTAACCGGCCAAAAACAGCCGCGTTCAGATACACCTTCTTGATGGTTGAACTCAGGCTCAGCTCCACATTGTCGGTCAGTTCGGGGCTTAGAGTTGGGTTACCAACCTGAATCATCTGTGGGTTAGCCGCGTTCGGGTTGGGGTTCAACTGTTGCAGACCAGGTCGTTGAATCCGGCGGTTATACGCTGCCTTTACGGTGGTGCCCCCCTTCAAGCTTTTCGATACATTGATACTGGGCACCAGATTGCTATAGTTGGGAATAGCTAAGGTTGTGCTTTCATTCGCCTTGGCCGAAATACCCGTGTATTCGTACCGCGTACCGATCTTGAAGGTGTACTTACTGGGCGTTACGTACGTATACGAGATATAGCCCGCTCCGATGTTCTGATTATAAGCCAGTGAACCCGATTGGTTGGATGGGTCGATAGCCAGTTCGCCCGTGCTGCCGCCAATCAGGTACTTGAATCGACTATCAACCGTACGCATAATGGCTTTGGCACCAAATTCCAGCAACTGATTCTTTTTGATGGGCGTCTGATAATCCGTCTGAAGAGTTAATTCCTGGTTGGTGTTATTGTTGATGTTTTGCTGGCGACGCGTCAGAACGTTGGCGTCGTTCATAATATCGGCGTAGAAATTATTGGTCAGGCCCGTGCGGCTGTACTGGGTCGAAATACTCCATTCCTGCTGTGGCTTAAAGGTGCGGATATAGTCGAGGTTCATATCGACTGAATTCGATAAATCCTTCCGGTCGACATCCCGATTGGTAAAGCTCAACAACGAATCGCCGATTGAAGAGTTAGTCAACTGCGTTTGCTGCTGGATAAAGTTACGGGTGCCAAACCGGACATTGGCTGATAAGGATTGATTCTTGGCCAGGTCGTAGTCGAAGCCAAGGTTATACTGACCGAAAAGCGGTTTGTCGAAAGCAGTCCCTTCCTGATGGGTTTTCTGGTATTGCGTACCTACTAATGTCGTTTGATCGAGAGTCGATGAAGCCCGGTTATACATAGCCCGCCCAAAACCACCCAGCGTAATGCCTAATTTGCCCTGACGGTATGAACCGTTCAGGCCCAGGTTTGAAGCTCGTAACCCGGCTCCGGCATCAACATTCAGCGTTAGGCCGTGTAAGGTGTTCTTTTTGGTAACGATGTTGATAATTCCGGCGGCTCCTTCAGCATCGTATTTGGCCGATGGACTGGTGATCACTTCCACTGATTTGATCATGTCGGCGGGTAGTTGCTTTAGAGCGTCGGCTACACTGGCCGCAACAATGGTGGAGGGTTTGTTGTTGATCAACACGCGAATATTCTGACTACCCCGCAGACTTACATTGCCATCCAGGTCGACCGAGAGCATGGGAACACGTTTCAGTACATCCGACGCATCACCGCCTTTCGTGGCAATATCTTTATCGGCGTTGAATACCAGACGGTCAACTTTTTCCTCAATCAAAGCCGCCTGACCTGTTACCACTACCTCACTCAACGTACGAATATCGGCCGTGAGCCGCACCGATCCCATATTGATCTCGGTGCCTTTGGCAATGGTGAAGGGCTTGGAATCCAGATTTTTATAGCCGATGAACGAGTATTGGAGCCGGTAGTCGCCTGGAGCCAGTTTAGTCATCGAGAAAGCCCCTTTGGCATCCGACGTGGTTCCATCGACGGGCTTGTTGGTTTTTACACTAATCAGGGCAACGGTTGCGAATTCGACGGGTTTGCCTGACGTAGAATCGACCAGGAGGCCGTTAATTTTTCCGTTGCCTTTGGGTGTCTCTTCGGTTACGCCTGTAAACTCAGCTTTCTGACGGCGGTTATCCTGATTAAATCCACCGGGACCCCCACCCGGAGGGCCAAACTGGGCATAGGTTGTTTGGGTTAAACCAGTCCAAAGCCCAAGCATAAATAAGACCAGTAAGAATTGCTTTCTCATCGTTGTATAAGTCAACATTGACGAAGCAAAGCAATAGCGACGGTTTTAATTCGAAAAATACAATAGACCGATACTCTGCAAACGTCGGCAGAAAGCCCATTTCTGCCGATGAATGACTCCCTGGCTGGCCTGAGCCGGAAAGAAAGCCATTCATCGGTTAAAATGGCCGAACTATCGGGGAAGTCTGTAAATGTGACGATTGGCGGGTGTTTTATTCGGCTTTTCTTCTAAACTTGTACCTGTCTATGGCCGGATCGCCCCTGTTGTTTTTAGTGCTGTCTAAGCGTATAGATAGGCATACAGAAATCGCAGGATCTACAGAAACTACAAATTATGGGTGCAGCGCTGTTTTCTCGTCGATATGTTCCTTTGCTGAGTCACGTGCTGGGCTGGGGGCTGATGGGCTATCTGCTATTCTTTCAGTCGTTCACCTCTGAGATCCATTTTCCCGATGTGTTCTGGGTTCGGCAGAGTATTTTTTTCGTGCTGATGGTTGGGGTGTTCTACCTGAACGCCAATGTATTTGTGCCCCGGTACCTGCTGCCCGGTCATACAAGTCGTTATTTGCTTACGCTCTTCGGAATTATCGTCGTATTGATGCTCATCCTGGCTTTTATAGAGTGGAGCTTTAATTTGCCCATCTTAGTTCACCGGGCTTTTCATCCTGATGGAAGCGGCAAGATAAAATACTACGGCTGGATTCAGCCCAACCTGTTTACCATTCTGCTGATAGTAGGGATCAGTACCAGCATGACGCTCTTGCAGAAGTGGCAGATGGATGCCAACCTTCGGCTGGCGCTGGAGCAGGCTAAAACTACTTCGGAGCTTTCGTTCTTAAAAGCACAGATTAACCCGCACTTCTTTTTCAATACCCTCAACAACATTTATGCGCTGACGCTGATTGATGTTGAAACGGCTCGTGAAGCCCTGCACCGACTCTCGCGCATGATGCGTTACGTACTATATGAAACACAGTCGGGAACAACGCTGCTTAGCAAAGAGCTTGATTTTTTGAGTGATTACATTCAGTTAATGGAGCTTCGGCTCACGGACAAAGTGACCGTTACACTCGATACGCCTTCGCCCCTACGCGACCAGTCGATTGCCCCAATGCTGTTTCTGCCTTTTGTGGAAAACGCGTTTAAACATGGGGTAAGTACGCTGGAGCCAAGCTGGATTCGAATTAGTGTACAGCAACAGGATCATCAGTTGCAGATGGATGTACGAAATACGTTATTTACCCAGAAATCAACTTCGCTCGAAGCGGGTAATGGAATTGGGCTGGTCAATACACGTCGTCGGCTCGACCTGCTCTACCCTGGCCAGTACACGCTCTATATCAACGAGCATACGATGGCTGGCGAATATCACGTACAACTAACGCTGAATCTGGCATGACGCTTTCCTGTATCGCTGTCGATGATGAGCCGCTGGCGCTGGGACTGGTCTGCGCTTTCATCGAAAAAACGCCATTTCTGGCATTGTCAGGTCGTTTTAGTAGTGCTGTTCAGGCCTTGCAATACATTTTGCAACACCCGGTCGATGTTATTTTTCTGGATATTCAGATGCCCGACCTGACTGGGCTGGAACTGGCGCGGGTACTGGAGCGGAGCAATCGGGGACCACAAACGACCCGAATAATTTTTACTACGGCTTTCGATCAATTTGCCCTCGATGGGTTTCGGGTCGATGCGCTGGATTACCTGCTCAAACCGTTTAACTACGAAGAATTTCTGCGTGCTGCGAGTAAAGCCCGCAACTATTTCGAACTCGTGCAACGGCCCGAGAACAAGCCCATTATTGTATCGCCCGGCTTACCAACCTCGTCTGAACCAAGTGATGATTACTTGTTTCTAAAGGTTGAGTATCAGTTGGTACGCGTTTCGTACAACGATATCCTGTATATCGAAGGCTTAAAGGACTATGTGAAAGTGTATCGGCAAAGTGAGCCTGATAAGCCTATGCTATCGTTAACAAGTCTGAAGGCCCTGGAAGAAAAGCTACCTCCCCGGCAGTTTATGCGGATACATCGGTCATTTATTGTAGCTCTTGATCGAATCCATGCCGTCACCCGAAATTCGGTGCAGATTGGTTCGACAACCATTCCAGTGAGCGATCAATACAAAGATACGTTTGGGGAATTTATCAGCCGCTGGTTGTAGTGTCCGGTTAGGGGAGCCTACATACGACTTCGCAAGTTGTTACTTGTGCCATGGGTTATCGTCTGAATGATTATTTCTCCAGACTAACCCATAAATCGTTTAGGCAAAGCCCGGTTCACCGTTGTTACCGGGCTTTTTGCTGTTCACGAGCTAATAGAACGTTATAATCTATTGCTTTAGAGTAGCTTATGGAATCTGTATTCTAAAACCTTATTCGGGCAGTTAAGGTTATTCCAGACGAGATCATCATCTGCTTGTCGCTTGAAAAAAGTCTTACCTATTTTTCAACTTCTGAAAAGTGCTCTCACGCACTTGCAGGCCAACGATCCGATCCGAATGGCTGGAGCCACGGCTTTCTTTTCTTTTTTCGCACTCCCTCCCATCGTCATCATTCTTAGTACCTTATTAAGCCCTTTTCTCGGTGAACAGTCGCAGGGAGTAAGTGGGCAGCTATTTGACGAACTGGCTGATCTGTTTGGACCCAGAGGAGCTCGTCAGCTGGAAGTAATTTCCCATCGTTTACAGCAACCTAAACCGAGCAGTTCACTAACTGTACTCAGCGTTTTTTTAGTGTTGCTGGCTTCGACTACCTTATTTGCGATTGTCAAAAATTCTCTGGATCAGCTTTGGAACGTCAAAAGCCGATCGAAGCATCCATTCGTCTATTTTCTGCGGAATAAGCTGGTGGCTCTAACCATAATTATTGGTTCTGGTATTCTCTTTACGCTATCGGTTACGCTGGAACAGTTTTTAGGCCGGATTAGTACCGATTGGATGCTTTCGGCCTTGAGTTATTACCAGATCATGACTGACTTGGGTCATGTAGTTGCGTCGGTCCTGATTCGTATGGTCTGGTTTGCTATTCTATTCAAGTTTTTGCCCGATGTCCGTATGGCCTGGCAGGCCGTTTGGTTAGGAGCGGCTTTTACCAGCGTTCTGTTCAAAATCGGGGAGAGTATACTCAGTCGACTATTGATTCATAGTCAGCTTAGTTCCTTGTATGGGCATTCGGGAGCTATTATACTGGTGCTTCTGTTTATTTTTTATGCGTCGCTGATATTCTACTATGGCGCTTCATTCACTCGTCAATATAGCGATTGGATGCACCTGATTAGTGAACCGAGGTCGCAGGCGGTAGCCTATACGTTGAAAGAAGTTGAGCCAGCGAAACTGAAGCGAAACTGAAGCGAAAATGAGTAAAAAGGGGGCTTAATTGGTTGGTAATGACTACGATTTAGGGCCAGATATAGTGTATTTATACTATCAAAATCTGCTAATTTATTTACAAATAGATATCAACGCAGTAAGGTAATGAATCTCTTACGCAACCGGGCTAATCATACATTTTCTGGATTAGCCTATAGTATTTCGATATAAATCGACCTTAGTAGGTCAGCTCAAGCATATCGTCTTCGACAGGCGCTTCGCGGTCTTCTAATCGGTCCAGGACGAGTTTCGCAAATGCTACTTTGTCTGATTTGCGATACTGACCGGGCAACTGCCGACCCGAAGGAGCAACGAAATCTTTACTGACTTGCTGACACATTTCCCACAATCTTGGATTCATCCGGGCTCTGTACTGACGGATGGGGGTCTCTTCTGCAAACCAAAGATCAATTACATTCTTTATGGATAGTTTTACTACAGCACCCATAGCTTATTTTATTGGTGATTTTCGTAAAAAGAACAAATATTTAACTATTTAATGATAAAATTGTCTAATTAATGAAAATATAATCTATAATTATGCCAAATTCTACTTATACAGCTCATATGAAGGGGTTTTACATTAAAAAAGTTTATGTCTGATAGAATTAACGAAAACATCACGACAAAATTTTCGTCTGTTACTTTTCCGCAAGGAGTTTATAGCTAGTTGTTATTTCTACTTAAAGACGGTAAAAGCGTAATAAGGTTTCGTAAATTTATTATATGACCTTATGCCTTGAAAAAGTGGCCGATGATCGCTGACCCAAATCTGTTTTGTAAAGTTTCTTGTATAGTGCGGTTGACCGATTGAGGGAAAATCGAAACCCTGTAATGCAGAAGAGGCTTCCCTTCATTGACAAGTGCCAATAGCAGGAAGCCTCGATCCATACAGTTCTAGGCGTAGATGGGGTTATTGTACTGGCTGGCCGTTTTGGAAATTCCCTGTAATTTGATCCCCATCCGCAAAACGGTAAGTCCCTTTTCCATTGGGCATATTCTTCTGAAACCAGCCGACGTATTTATCGCCGTTTCGGTAGAAGTAGACGCCATAATCGCAACGCAGATTATCGCGAAAACCACCTTTGTATTTAACCTTACCATCAGCGTAGTATTCAGTGCCTTCGCCGTGTTTATCACCATCTTCGAATTCACCGGCATAACGTTCGCCCGTAGGATAAACGAAGACGCCCGTTCCGTCTTCACAGTCGCCCGAAACGCAACCGACAGTTGCTCGTGAAGCCGCTTTGGGGGCCAAAATCGGGCGTGAAGTGGGAGTGGGTGCGTTAGTAACAATCGGTTTGGGGGCCATAGCGGCCGGGGTTTTCACAAGTGTCCGGCTTTTAGGATACATTGCTTCGGCCTCCAGCCAGCCTTTACGAATGGCGTCAATCCGTTCAGGTTTGGCCGGGTGGGTTGGCGTAGCCCGTTCGTTGCCCAGCTTTCGTACCGCCACCAGCGATTCATCGAGCGATGCGCCTAACTGATGCAGCACAAAGCCCGAAAATTTATCGGCCTCAATCTCTTTTTGAGGCTGCCCACCACGCCCGTCGATGGTATGCCCCTGTAAATGGTGACCAATCTCGTGCGCCATAATACTAATAGCCGACCAGTCGGTTTCAGTTTCATCTTCAATTTCCTGCATGAATGCACCATCGTACACGATGAACCGCTGACCTTTCAGAACAGTCGCAAAACAGTTGGAGGTATTGGAGCATTCGATGACCTTGAAATTTCGCATCAGGCCAATCGGTTTTAAAATCCGGTCGACCACACGCTCGGCGTGTACATTCGAATTCGTAGTTGGCGAACAAACGACTTCGGGATTAACGTTGCCACCTGTATAACTACAAATAAAAGAACCAGAAGAAGGAATTTGGGCAAGTAATGGCCCCGACAGAGCCGTACTTAAAACAAACATGGGTAGGGAGAAAGCCACTCTCACAAGCATAACCAGATTAGGTTAATCGTTCAACACGGCAGAATAACGAAAAAACGGTTCGCTGTAGTTTATAGAAATTCCAAGTTTACGGGCCAGAAAAAATATACCCGCATTATTAATAAACCTTATTGATTGCTTAGGATACATGCAGACTGCAGGTCAATTATTTTTAACTTGCGGTTTCAAAATGTAATTAGTACTTCATGCAACCCCTTATTGATATTGCCAACCAGGTACACGCGCTCGAAAAGAAGGTGCAAAAAGAAGGTCATTCGGGGAGTGGATACCTGCGCCATATACAGCGTATCCGGCAGTCGCTGGCCGAATTAGGTACCACATTTCACAGTCCCGAAGGCGAACGCTACACGGAAACCCGAACCGATGTGGAAGCGAGTGTTACTGGCGAATCGATGGATAATCTGACGATTACGCAGGTAATTAAGCCGATTGTTAGTCAGCATGGCCAGATTGTGCAGGCTGGTATCGTTATTGTTGAGCGTGTATAAATCCACTATCCATGCAAACCATCAATTTTGGTATCGATCTGGGGACAACCAATTCGCTGATTGCCCGGTTTACGGGATCTCAGGCGGAAGTGTTCAAGAACCCTGTCGGCTTGAAAGAGACATTGCCCAGTTGCGTAGCTTTTCGTAAAGAGCGTATATGGGTGGGTGATAAAGCGCGGGAGTGGCTCCTGAAAGACCCCCTCAACGTGTTCTCCAGCTTTAAACGGAAAATGGGAACGAGTGAAACGTTTTCAATCCCATCGCGACAGGAAACGATCTCGCCTATTGATCTATCGGCGCTGGTGCTGAAAGAGCTCAAAAATTTTATTCATACGGGCGAAGTTCCCGAAAGTGTTGTCATTACTATACCAGCCAGTTTCGATACCGTTCAGAGCAACGCAACTAAACAGGCAGGTTTGGATGCAGGCTTTCGGGAAGTGGTATTGCTACAGGAGCCGATTGCGGCTTCGCTGGCCTACTTTAACAAGCATACGCTGGAGAAAGAGTCCGGAAAATGGCTAGTGTATGACCTCGGCGGTGGCACGTTCGATGTCGCCCTGATTGGCATTGAAGATAACGAAATGAGGGTGCTGGACCACCAGGGGAATAACTACCTGGGCGGGGTCGATTTCGATCATTCGCTGGTTATGGAGGTGCTGGTGCCCGAACTAATCCGTCAGACAGGCCAGATGGATATCGCCAGTCAGTTGCTCACGCACAAGGCTCGCTACGAGAAACTGTACTATGTGCTTCTGTTGAAAGCCGAGGAAGCTAAAAAAGAACTCACCACCCGGTTCTCAACCGAGGTTGAAGTAACGTTTGAAACCGATGAGGGCGACGAACTTGATTTGCTGATCCCTGTTGATCGTGAGCAGTTTAATGCAGTTATCCGTGAGCGGATCGACGATACGGTTGGCATGCTGGAAACAATCATGTCGCGGAATAACCTGAGTACCGACGCTATTTCCGAAATCATCCTGATTGGGGGGAGTACCTATATACCCTACGTTCGGACTACACTGGCCCAACGGACTGGCCTGCCAGTCAATACCGATGCTGACCCAACAACGGCCGTGGCTGTTGGAGCCGCTTATTTTGCAGGTAGCACCCCGGTCCGGCAACCAGCTCAACCGAAGCCTGAGCAGACCGATTCAGTACCGGCTATTCAGATACAAACTGGCTATAACAAAACCACCAGAGACCTGGAAGAATACATTTCGGCCAGTGCAGATGGGGTAATTGACGGACTGTTTTATCGCATCATTCGGACTGATGGTGGTTTCGATACGACGCTTCGCCCGCTTACGGCCCGCTTTGGTGAGTTTGTCGGGCTATTGCCAAACCGGGTCAATACATTCACGATCAGCGTATATGATGGTTATAACAATCCTGTTTCTGTTCTGGCTGAACCCATCTCGATTACGCATGGGCTGTTCAGCCTGTATGGCCAGCCGCTACCGGAAGATATCTGCATTGAAGTCGATGACCTGATGAACAATGCAACCCGCTGTGAATTGATTTTTAGCCGAAACAGTGTGTTGCCGCTTACCAAAACCATTTATCGGGAAATGAGCCGGACCATTCGGAAAGGGTCGGACGAAAGCCTCATTATCAACCTGCTCGAAGGAGATGCCACTCAACACCCCAGTACCAACAAGAATATTGGCGTCATTGAAGTGCGGGCCACCGATCTGCCAGCCGACCTGGTAAAAGGTTCGGATGTGGAACTTAAAATCGATATGAGTGAGTCGCGGGATGTGTCGGTAAGCTTACATTTGAGCATGACCGATCAGCAGATTGATGAAGTATTCAGTCCAACCCAGCGCTATGTGAGTCTTACCAAATTGCGCGACGAGATACAGGAGCTACGTGGCCAGCTTGACGTTGACTTGCAGAAAGCTCTGCAAAATGAGGAATATGAAACAGCCGCTCAACTTCAGGAACTAGTGGACCGGGCCCGCAAATTGCATGAGCAGGCCAGGCAGGCACAACCGGATACGCTGACCGACGAGAAATACCAACTCGATGAGGCCAAGCGCAAACTGGCCCGGCAGTTATATACCACTGGCCCGGTAAGCAACCGGGTTATCCGGACCAAAGAACGGTATTACGACCTGATGGAGTCGTTGCAAAACTGGTTTCATACGTTGCAGGAGATACCCCCAAAGCAGCGAGAGGAGATTCAGCAATTGAAAGCCAATGAGCCAGAGGCTATGCGCGGAAATAATTACTTTCGCGTCGAAGGGCAGTATGCCCATTGCCGTCGGGTATACCACAACACAGTCCTCTACACACCAACCTTGCTGGTTTATTTCTTTCATATCTATGCCGGTTTGTCTCCGCAGGAATTCACAGATTATCAGCGGGCGCAGGCCGAAATCAAACGGGGCGAAAAAGCGCTGGATCGACAGAACTACGATGAGCTTAGAGGGGTTTTTCTGAATTTACTGGGACTGACTAAAAATGCGGAAGTGATCGAAACCAGAATTAAAGGTACCGGCCTGGGCTGATTTTACGACTATGGCTTACCAATCGCCTTTACACTTGTTAGATGGATTGCAGTTAGTGCCCAGCGAGCTAACTCTATCGTCGCTAGGCCAGTTGCGAAAAAAAATACTGGCCGAATTCAACCTGACTCCCGATTATAGCATTACGGTAGGCGACAGGCAGTATACCAAAGATGAGGCCCTAAAGGCGATCGATCGGTTGAAAGATGTATCGAACCTGAGCGAGCATGTCCTTATTTTTCAGGATAAGCCCTTACTGGCCTGGCTTGAACGACCAACGGAAGAAGTTTTTCCGGCTAAAGCCATCAGCGAGAAACGGTGGGGGGGCAATCAAACCGAATTCTGGCAACAAACTCTGTCCAGTGCCTTGCAGGCACATTGTTCCTGGCTACTTAAAAACCATCTGTTTAGTCAGGCTAGAGAACCACTAGCAGTTGCGTTTGCTTTGCCGAGCCACCATCAGGATGGTATCCTGGGAATGATTTACGGGCAGATTCACGAGGTTGTCGTAGCTTTGGAAGTCGCTATTGAACGGCCTAGCTCTGCACGGGATTCGGCCGCGTTTGGTTTTATCGTATACGATGATTGGGCCGACTTCCTGAACAGTTTACCAGAATACACCTTTTGGGGAATTGTGAATGAGGTTTGTGTGAATGCGGTCAATTATACGGTTGCGGTTCAGCACACCCAGCGGCATTTTGTGTACGAAATCACTCATCAGCTTGTTCGTATCAAGTGCGACGAAGACCTCAAGAAAACCATTAGAAACAACTATGCCATCTACCGGGATAATTATCACCTCAGTCCCGGAGCACCTCGGATGAGTACGGACTCTGAAAAGGGCACAAGAAATTATTGGCTAATTTTTTGGGTGCTATTTATGCTCGCCAAGGCCGCGCTTTACTGTCATCGCTAATAAAGTTTGGGTAAATCTAAAAACCAACTAATCCAGTGAGCCGTTGAATTCGGGACTTGAGTTTGTTTTTCCGATTCAGTGGAAATCGTACAAACGCTATTGCGAAAGCTGTCACAAGATTAGAGCATTATTTGTGAATTTTATCATCGTAGTTTATTGATTTACATTACCTCAACTTTTGGGTGATTAGCCACAAAGCACTTGTTTATAAAAACATTCAATTGTTCCGGTGCGTACCCATTACCAATCACGAGTTGCTTAATTTTGGTAGACAGCCAGTAATTTTGAGCCATGAAACGAATTTACTTCTTTGTAGCCTGTATACTTGGAATCGCTTTTTGGGCCCAAGCCCATGAATTTTGGCTCCAACCGGCTACCTTTTTTGCCGAGCCCAACCACGTTGTTCCAATTAAGGTGCTCGTGGGCGAACACTTTCAAGGAGAACGCTCAGAAGGTAAAAAAAATCGAATTATTCACTATACGCATTGGAACGGTTCCACCAAAGAAGAAATCACACCAAAGCTTATGAAAGGCCATTATGGATCAGTGCCCTTAATCTTAACCGCATCTGGCACCCACTTAATTACCTTGGCTAACACGAATAAATATCTGGAAATGCGGGCTGATAGTTTTCTACTTTACTTGCAGGAAGATGGCTTAGATCAGGTCATCCAATGGCGTGAGAAGCATAATCAAACTCAGAAACGGAGCCGGGAGTTTTACCGACGATGTGTGAAAACCTTAATCCAGGTGGGTCCTTTGACTACTAAGGATCAGACGTTCAGTCTGAATACAGGCATGCCATTGGAAATTTTACCGGCTCAAAATCCCTACAATCTAAAGCCAGGGGCAACGCTTCGTTTTACCATCCTGTTTGAGAATAAGCCTTTAGCTGGGGCTTTGGTACGCTATTGGAATCGAGCACCAATTAAGAATTCGGCACCCGCTGATTTTACCCAACAAGAGCAACGCAGTGATGTCAATGGGCAGGTTCGTTTTCAGCTCAAAGCCGGGAATAACATGATTAGCCTGGTTCAGATGGTGCCCTATACCGACACCAGCCAAGCGGATTGGCAAAGCTATTGGGGTAGTTTAACTTTCGGTTGCCGTTAAACAATCACTCATTTTTCAACCATTTATTCGTGAAGTAAAGCATTTATCCCCTTTGGTTTCTCTTGATTGGCCTACCTGCTTACGCTCACCTTGGAAGTCTATTTGGAACGGTTTGTGATCAATCCACGAATTTACCGATTCGTGATGCCACCGTTCAACTAACCGGCCTGGGCAAGGCAACCTTGCCCAATGAGCTAGGCCAATACCGATTTGATGGCTTGGTGGCAGCCCCCTACCAAGTGGGACTGTCTCATGTTGGCTATAAAAGTCAGGTGATCGAATTCACGGTGACCGACGATCAAACTACTAATGTAAAGACCCAACTCGTAGCGGCATCCGTCGAGTTAAGCGAGGTAGTTGTTTCCTCTCAACGCCCTAACGACCAACAGATCATTAGCAGCCTGGATATTGAACTCCGGCCCATTAGCAATTCCCCGGAAATCTGTCGGATGTTTCCGGGTTTGTTTATTGGCCAACATGCAGGGGCGACACATGAGCTCTGCCATTTACTGTTTAAGGCTCATACCCCCATCCATGACTAGTTCTGCGCCTGTAATGAAGCTAGCAGCATCACTACTAAAATAAGCCACCATTTTTCCCACATCCTCTGCTTTACCGATTTGGTTAAGCGGGATGCGCTCAAGCATCCACTTATTAAGTTTTACCAATTGCTCATCACTGTATCCGGCCTTGGTTAGAATCTGAGTTTGAGTAGGGCCAGGGCTAACGCTGTTTACCCGAATCTGGCGTGGAGCCAGTTCGACCGCTGCAATTCGCATCACTGCGTTTAAGGCCGCTTTACTAGATGAATAAATAGACGAATTGGCCCCATCCATGCTGGCTGTATTCGAGGACAGAAATACGACCGATCCTCCGTCGTTGAGTAAGGGGATAAACCGGCTCAGGGTAAAATAAGCCCCCTTAAAATTGACGCTCATGACCCGATCGAAGGCTTCTTCAGTTGCTTGCTCGATACTAGCTCCATCCAATATACCCGCATTAATAAACAGAATATGAATTGCCTGATACTTATCTTTTATAATACTGGCCAGTTCGTCGATATCAGCTAGCTGCCCTTGATCAGCTACTATACCAATAACCCCTAATTCAGCAGCCGCCTGATCAACAGCTTCCTTTCGCCTGCCGGTTATAATCACCTGAGCCCCTTGGTGCTTTAATTCTTTCGCTGTAGCATAGCCAATACCACTGTTACCACCTGTCACCAGCGCTATTTTTCCTGTTAGTGCATCCATTGTTATAAACTTTTTTGAGTGAGGCAAAAGTATGACTGATTTGGTATAACTTTGTTACCAGTATAACCAAGTATACCAACTATGCATGACGGCAAGCGACTTGAACTAGCCACGGATATTTTGGCCAATCCTCGAAATCAGCGCCAAGAAGTACAGGCCTTACAGGATACGATTTATGTTGTTGGTGGTAAATGGCGATTGCCCATCATCAATTCGATTTGCAATGGAAACAAACGCTTCCGGGAGATTGAACGAAGTATTCCTGGCATTACCACCCGTATGTTATCTCGGGAGTTAAAAGAGATGGAAGCTAATGGGTTGATTAAGCGAACGGTAACCCCTTCCATACCGGTGGGTGTCGAATACAACTCAACCGAGTACTGCCATTCGTTTGGTGACATTATTCTAGAGATGATCAAATGGGGTAAGCAGCATCGGGAACGGCTAAAAAATCAGGATAGGTAATAACTTAATTTGTTGTGGAGAGCCTTCGAGTCCCAACAAGGTCATTCTCAAAAAAGGCTTCCTTAGGCATAAAAAAAGCTCCCACTTAGGGGAGCTTGCCGCTTCGGGGGAGCTCAGTTAGCGAGTTCGCATCCGATAAATCGTCCGGCCACGGAGACCCACTAAGGGGCCACCTACTTCAATAATACGGGGCCGAGCCGGGCGGTTGATGTGCATTAATTTAGTGTTCATTGTCTTTGTTGTTTGTGAATGTGCTACAAAGATGAGGGGAAGTAACCAAGTCCGCAAAGAAAAACTGGTCAAGCGTCGATTTATGGGGATAAACCACTTAAAACGAACGATAAGTGGCGAGAAGTTAGAATTGACTTATTCTAATAAATAACGCAATATAGTTTTGGCTTTTATCGTCTAAAATGAAGATGTAGGATTATTTCAGGAGGCCAAAAGAAAGCCAGACGACGAAAAAGTCACCTGGCTTTGGGTTTCGCTCTGTGTATAGTTCTAGACCCGCGTTCAAGTGAGTATAGGCTACTTCGAGCGAAATACACAAACTAAACTAGGGCTAAATGAAATTGTTTGAGAGTAGAGTGATCTTTTTACATTTCTAAAATTATGAAGGATTGCTTTTCAAACTGAGCATCCCATAGTTTTAGAAAACGAACCACGTATGTTACCAACTGGCGTTGATAGTTTATAAAACGTTCCGTCTCATTAAACGCTCCATCTTGAGACGAAGGAGCGTTTTCATGTATCTACTCGTTAATTCGGCGTGTCAGTAAATAGTAAACTTGCCACAATTTAACGGGTAAAGTGTCAGGTGCAAGTCAAGAATAGGGCAATAAGCCACCTCCCACAGTAGGAAACACAAGTGTAACACTCTGTTATAAAAATACTTTTTGTGTTATGCTTAAGCATTGGTGGAAAGCCTTAACCATTCTGATTCTGGCCTATGTCTTCATCGCGGGGTTGATGAGCCCGGTGCCCAAATTGCCCATTTTACACGAAGCCATCCGCAATACATTCTTCCATCCCCCTCTTTGGATCGCCATGATGATCTTGCTGTTCGCATCGGCCATCATGGCGATCCGCTATCTAAGAAAAGGAAAGCTGGATGACGATCTTATTTCGGTTGAGCTGGCCAACACGGCTCTCTTATTTGGGGTGTTAGGCTGTATTACTGGCTCCGTGTGGGCCTATTTCGCTTGGGGCGATTTGTGGCCTAACGATCCTAAAACCAATGGAGTAGCCGTGGGCATGCTGTTGTACCTGGCCTATTTTGTGTTACGGGGGCCAGTGGATGATGAGATGCGTCGGGCCAGGATATCAGCCGTTTATAACATTTTTGCCTTTGCTGTTTTCATTCCGCTCATTCTCATCTTACCCCGATTGACAGATTCATTGCATCCTGGTAACGGAGGGAATCCAGGGTTTAACCAATACGATGCCGATAATTCCATCAAGCGCATCATCAGACCCGCTTTTGTGGGCTTCACTTTACTGGGTTTTTGGATTACTCAGCTTCGGGTCAGATTACGCCGGTTGGAAACGCTGCTCGATGAGCAAGACGACCTGAACAAGGCCTCCACAAAGCAGTCATCCGATGTACAAAATACGCCAAACTTATAAATAGCTTTTTATGGATCAGTTAACGGAATTATTACGCCAGGATGGTAAGATATGGGTAGTTATAGCGGTGATGAGTATTGTCCTATTCGGCTGGTTAGTGTATCTGGTTGGGATTGGTCATCGAGTCAGTAAAATTAAGAAACGAACTCATAGTTAATGTTTCTCATAAAAGGCTCCAAAGTGAGACGAGGAAAGATTGACGTATCCGTATTTCGGGCGTTTTATAAAATGGTAGTACGGACATGGGCTAGTCAATAAAATAAGTACCATTTACTCATATGTAAGAAGCTTAATGCCAATAGTTTAGTAGTATTAGTGGCTATCATAATCGTCTTAAACACTCATGTTATGTCTACCCATACTTCTACTCAGAGGCTCGGTTGGTTGATCGCCTTGTTGCTACTGGTCTGCTGGAATTTGCAGGCCGAGGATAGGCTTCCCTTAACTAAGACGCATACAAGTCAGTCGACAACGTATTTTCATGAACCCAATACGGCTATCGTCCCCGCCCTCATCAGCCTGACGGCTACCGCTGGGGTGCCGTTTCAATACCAGTTACCGGCCTTACTGCCCTACATTAGCACGATTTACACCTCACCACAATTACCGGGTAATGGATTGAGCATATCTTACGAAACATTACCTCCATCCATCGTTGGTACACCAAACGCCACAGACGTGATGAACCTGACCATCAATGCCAATCTTACCGTAAACAGTCAGCCAGAATCGGCCTCTGTGGCTATTACCATCACAGTTAATCCACCTACCCCCATCAGTCTGACGGCTACGGCTGGCGTGCCGTTTACCTATGAGATACCGGTTTTAATACACGAAAATAATGCGGGCTACACCTCGCCCCAGCTACCAGCTAATGGATTGGGGTTGTCTTATGATACCTATCCGCCTTCCATTAGTGGCACGCCCAACGCCACAGGAGTGATGAACTTAACCATCAACTCGTCGAACATGTCGAATGGACAGTCGCATGCAGCCTGGGTACCCATCAGCATCACCGTTACGGACCCCACGCCCATCAGTCTAACCGCCACGGCGGGGGTGCCATTTACCTACCAAATACCTGTCCTATTGTCTTCTAACGGCACGTTCTACACCTCGCCCCAGCTACCAGCTAATGGATTGAGTACATCCTATTTGACTTATCCCCCATCCATCGTCGGTACTCCTCTAGCCAGTGGAGTGATGAACCTGACTATTAACGCGTCGAATGGTCAGCCAGAATCGGCCTGGGTGCCCATTACTCTCACGGTTCATCCATCACCCACTAGCTTCGCCATTTCCACCATCAACCTGATCAGTTGTCAGCCGATTGATAACGCCCATCGACTGATCAAGTTGAACCCGGTATATACGGGCCTGACGGGCGAGAAGATTACCCTGGCTATTGCTTACGATAACTTCATCACCGATCAGCCTGGCCCCTATACCCTTCAGGTATCTACTAATCAGACCATTCTCACCTTTATCGCCCAACAAGGAAGCAACACGGCCATTTATAACTACCGCTGGCTGGATGCCTGTACGGTAGGGCCGTCCAATCAGCAACCGACTACGACCGGTATTCCCCCCCAAATGGCCCAGCCAGGGCAAGCCTATCAACTTAGCTTGGCTAACTACTTTGTCGATCCAGATGGAAATCCCTTAACATTTACCGTATCCGGCCTGCCCTCGCCCCTAACCCTAACTGGGACTATTATTAGTGGTACGCCCTCCGGCACAGGCAGTTTTCCCATCAGTGTAACGGCGGTTGATCCAGGAGGATTATTTATCTCGACTACTTTCCAACTCAGTGTGAATGGGATCACTCCACCCACTCAGTCCTTTGCGTTGGTTAGCGTGACCACGAGTGGCTGTCAGAATCTAGGGGGTACTCAACGGCAGGTAACGTTTACTCCGGAGTATACGGGACTGACGGGCGATCCGATCGTGCTGGCGATGACTAATGGCTACATCACCACCCAGGCTGGTCCTTACACCCAGACCTTATCGACTGACCAACCGCTGTTGACCCTGATTGCTCAGCAGGATGGGGCCACCTCCGTCTACAATTACAACTGGCTTTCGGCTTGTGGTAGCAGTGCGCGTCGGGCGGGCGAGGAGCCTTCTCCATCCTTACAGGTGACGGTGTTGGGCAATCCGGTGCAAGGTCAGCAGGTGGAGTTGGCGATTCAGGGCGTGGTCGGGCGTTGGGTGGAGGTATCGGTGCTGGATGCTCAAGGTCGCTCTGCTCATCAGCAACGGTTGGACTGGTCCCCGGATAGGGTGCGAGTCAGTGTTCCTTTAGGTGCGGGAATGGGTGTGCAGCTGGTGAAGGTACAGACTGCGCATCAATCTCAAACGGTGAAAGTCATCAAGATCCATTAAGCAAGGCGTTATACGCTCCTGCACCACACCCATGGGAAGATCCTCTCGGGGTTGGTGTAGGAGCGTATTTTAAGTTTAAGCGAACAAAATAGACGGAAGTTACGCCGTATCAAAATACCCTCGTGGCTGTTGCACAACCCTGCTTAGGAATATAAATGGCCTTTTCTGTATCTTCAGGGATGCAAGGCCGAAAAGACTATACCGATAAATGCATTACCAATTTTCAGCTGTCCAGCCGCATCCCTGAGCACAACCTCTACCGCCGGTTAAAAGAGACGCTCGATCTGACTGCTCCGGCAGCCCGGCTTCATCTATGAGGCCACTAAACAGCTCTAGGGCCATACTGGCAACCCGTCGATTGACCCAGTCGTATTCCGCTCCGATTTCTATGATCTATGCAAGCGTTGAGACATAAGTTTTGTCATATTTCTCCTTTCGTCGAACCACTGCGTACACTCGGTGAATGAGCTTGTTTCGAATGGCATTTAATACTAACATTTTGTTCTTGCCTTCGGCCACTTTACGCTGGTAATAGGTACGCAGTTCCCCTTCCGTTCGTATGCATGACATAGCCCCTAGATGGAACTACGCTTTCAAGCGTTTCCTGGCTTGATGACTAACTCTAGTCTTGCCCCGGATACTTGTTCCTGAGCGGTACTCGAAGGGGGCTACTCCTGCGTGACAAGCCATTTGTTTAGGATCAGTAATCGTAGTCATCTCGTTCGTCACAACAATGATTTCTGTAGCGGTTGTCGAGCCAATACCAGGTACAGAAACAATCCACTCAAAGAGTTCTTTAAGTCGGCCATCGTTTTGAATAAGTTTGTTGATCTGCTGTTCGATGGCCTTCTGTTCGTCCTTGAGGGCGATTAATGACTTACGGGAGCTGCGCTGGAGTTGCTTTTGTAAAAGGGGATTGATAAATGAATCTTGTTCAGCTAGGGGACCAGCCAACAGATTATATGCTTGAATAAGACGCTGGCGAGCAGCACTTAGAAACGCTAACTGCTGAATAACAGGGCGAGGAGGCTGCCACAGGCGAATTTGATCACGAAAACGATAAGCATATTCGGCAATGCGGTAAGCATCAACAGTGTCATTTTTACCCCGCTGCATACCACCCGCTTGCTTGATTTGCAGACTACTTTCCAGCCAAATCGGCAGTCGTAGTTTATGAAGAAATTCCAACAGATGCGCATTATATATTCCCGTGTGCTCCATGCAAAATACGACTTGAGTTATATCCCAACCCGGTACTGATTTCAGTTGGCGAAGGGCTAGTTTGATACCAGCCACCGTGTTTGGCGTGTGCAAATGGAGTAAGGAACCTTGTCGGTTGTAAACGGCCCAATCTAATGTAGCCTTGGCAATGTCGATACCGATGTAGTGGAGAAAGTCCATAAAACAATTTAGTTTTGATCCATCAGTCAATCGAACCTGCCTTCACTCAAACCCTTGTAATGGGCCGCGAACCCGTCTTTCTATCTGAGTCGATGCAAGTTCATCAGAGTGGGAACCTGAATCGGAGCATAGGTCTTTCCTCGGCGACCCGTTAGGTTAGCCCCACTCTGGTTGACTGCTGGCAACTTACCAATTCTTGGAAGATTACCAGCCCTCAAACCTAAAGGGCGGCCCGGTTTAAGTTCATGCTGATCGGTTGCCTGGAGAATATTACCTCTGACAGAAAGTTAGTCGAGCATTGCTCTCTGCGGTTGGATATGCTGTATTTCCTGGGCTATAACCTGGATGAGCCATTACCCTGGCACTCCACATTGAGCCGTACCCGCCAACTCTACCCGGAAGCACTCTTTGAGTTACTATTTGACAAAGTATTCACTCTATGCGTGGCCAACAATATGACGGTCCGCCGCTGCGGTGGCAGGTCGGCGGGTTGCCATTGACTCAGCCCCGGTTAAAGCCAATGCGTCGATGGAACGACTGCTCGAAAAACAACCCAATTTACCTGGTCCTAGGCTGGTTCAGTCGGTTGAAAATCAGCATGAGTCAGTAACTTCTATAGCCACACTCAGCCCCCGTCAAGCTGCATCTGTAATTAGTGCTGCCGATCAACCAGTTAAGACAGTTAAAAAAGCGCCAGCAAAACTTGAAGAGCGCACCAAAAACTCTAGGGGCTGGCAACGAAAAGGCCAAGTTACTCAGCAACCGCAACGGCGGACCGTAAAACCCATTACAGTCCTGCCGATCCCGATGCCCGTATTTCCATCAAGCCGCAGCGGCGGACCGTCGGGCAAAGCTCGTAAACTCAATTACCATTGTAGCTTGGCGGTTGATACCGCCGAAGGCGTCATCAGTCATGTGCAGGCCGATTTTGCCGATGGTCGAGATAGCCAGAACCTACCTGACATTACCTTGAAGCTTCAACAACGGTTGGCTCATAATGAGCTACGCCTTGAAGAAATACTGGCTGATACTGGCTACTCCAATAGTGCTAATTATGCTTTACTGGAAGGGTGGAACATCACCGGATGGATACCTGTCTTCGGTCACTATAAATCCCAAATCGAAGGCTTTTCCTATCATCCTCAAGCAGATCACTTTACCTGCTCGGTGGGCAAGCATTTAGTGTTTAAGACGTTTGACAAGAACGAGGATGGGGGCTGGCTGAAGGTGTATCGAGCAGCTTATCAAGACTGTCAACAGTGCCCCCTCAAATCCAGCTGCGTTCCCAAGAGGTGGTCCGCCACCGCGGCAATGCCGCCAAATTATTCGGACGGCCTATGATCCCTTCTATCGTCGAGCCTTGGTGGAGATTTCGGAGATAGAGACCATCTGATTTCGGTACAAGCTGACCACCCGATTCCGCGACTAATTGACCAGGTGATTTCGGCCTAAACTGACCACCTCGTCTTGATGAAAAGCTGGCTGTAGAAGTACCCATACTTTTGGAAGATGAACTACCAACTTCCAAACCCGTATGGCTAACTCGACAATCAGCATGAGCAAGATTCGACACATCTTTCGGCTATTTAGCCAGGGACGTAGCAAACTCTCCATCGCCACCCAAATTGGTGTTTCCCGGAACACTGTCAAGCGTTATTTGACCGCCCTGGCCGCTAGTGGACTTACCTATGAAGATATCCGTACCCTGACCGACAAGGATCTGGAAGACTTATTTGGCAAGACCCCTGAGCCCAAGCTCGATCCACGCTTGACTATTCTGCAAGCTTACCTGCCTCAGGTCGATAAAGAACTCAAACGAAAGGGAGTCACTCGACTGATGTTGTGGGAAGCTTACCGCAATGACCATTCTGATGGCTTTCACTACACCCAGTTCTGTTTTTACTATAACCAATGGAAGGCTCGGGTACAACCCGTGATGCATCTGGATCATAAAGCAGGCGACAAACTATTTGTCGATTTCGCGGGTGTTAAGTTGAGTCTAGTCGATTTAACAACGGGGGAAGAAAAGCCCGTTGAAGTCTTCATCGCCATTCTAGGCGCTAGTCAACTGACCTATGTGCAGGCGGTAATGAGTCAGCAAAAAGAAGACTTCATTGCGGCTTGCGAAAACGCGCTGCACTATTGTGGGGGTGTACCAGCCGCCATCGTTCCCGACAATCTCAAAACGGCCGTCACCAAAAGCAGTCGCTTTGAACCGACTCTGAATGAGACGTTTGCCGACTTTGCCGACCACTACGGCACTACTATTTTACCCACCCGAGCTTATCGACCACGGGATAAAGCCCTGGTCGAAGGGGCGGTCAAGATTGTCTATAATCGGATCTATGCACCGCTACGAAAACAGCGCTTTCACTCATTAACCGAGCTCAATGAGGCTATACTAGCTCTCTTAGAGCAACATAATAGCCGACCCATGAAAGGGCGCAACTATAGTCGTCGACTTCAATTTGACGAAGTTGAACGCGAAGTACTCGCACCTTTACCCCTGCTACGCTACGAGTTCAAAAAGCAATCCCATGCCACAGTGATGAAAAATGGGCATGTGTGTTTAGGGGCTGATAAGCACTATTATAGTGTACCCTATCGCTACGTTGGCCGAAAGGTCAAACTGCTTTATTCCAGCTCTACGGTGGAGATTTTTGTCCGCTATCAACGCGTGGCCCTACATCGACGGCAATATCGTCCCTACAGTTACACCACCGACAAAGAACATCTGGCCGCTACTCATCGCTTCGTAACGGATTGGTCGCCCGAGCGTTTTGTCGACTGGGCGGCTGATATCCACGAGGATGTGCGGCTCTACATCCTCAAAGTGATGGAACGTCGTCAGCATCCTGAACAGGCCTATCGCTCCTGTATGGGCATCCTGAGTCTGGCCAGTAAGGTAGGCAAAGAGCGGCTCACCAACGCCTGTCGGCGGGCGTTAGGCTTCGGCCTCTACAACTACAAAACCATCCAGGCCATCTTGGAAAAGGGGATGGATAACTATGATGAAGACGAACTTCTAGCTGAACAACCCACCATGCCTACTCACGAGAACATCCGCGGAGAGAACTACTATCAATAACCCTAAATCAATGCACCAATGAACAACAATAGCTTAGAGAAAATGCGTAAAATGAAGATGTTTGGCATGTTCCAGGCCTTCAAAACTAGTCTGGAAAGTGGCCAGCCCATCGGGTATACGATTGATGAGATGATCGCCTATCTGATTGAAGCTGAATGGGATGATCGACAGAATCGGCGGATCGAACGCCAGATTGTCAATGCCCGTTTCCGCTATAAAGCCTCTATTGAGGAACTCTCTTACCAAACGGAACGGAATCTGGACCGCAATCAATTGTTACGGTTAGCCGACTGCAACTTCATCAAACGCAATGAAACGTTGCTGGTTACGGGTAGTACCGGCATTGGCAAAAGCTATATCGCATCGGCGTTAGGTCATCAAGCCTGCATTCTGGGTTATCGGGTCCTGTATGCCAGTACGCCTAAACTATTTGCTCGGCTAAAAATGGCCAAAGCCGATGGATCGTATTTGAAAGAGTTAACTCGAATCGAGCGTCAACAACTACTGATACTGGACGACTTCGGGCTTCAGCCGTTTGATGCCCAGAGTCGGGCTGCGTTAATGGAAATCATCGAAGATCGGCATGGCAAGAGTTCGACCATTATCACCTCTCAACTACCGGTCAGCAAATGGCATGAAGTGATTGGGGAAAAAACCATTGCCGATGCTATCCTGGATCGGCTGGTACATGATGCACATCGGCTGGAGTTGACCGGCGAATCCATGCGCCGGAAACGGAAACCGCAAGTAGAAATCAGTTATCAATAAAGGGAAAATAACCGTAGTTTTACCACCGCTTCTACAGCCTCTTTTCGCGGGTCGTTTGCGAGTCAACTAGGTGGTCAATTTGCTACGGAATCGCCTGGTCACTATCTCCGAAATACACACGTTTTTCAACCAACAGCACTATTTCAATTGACGGGCATACCCGCTTATCAACTGACGAATCAGCACCTGGACGCTTCCGTTATTTTCTCGGCCAAAACGAGAGAAATTCTCGAACGACTTCAGCAGGCACGGGATCATGCAGAGTTGATCGCCATTATTGAAGCCTATGCCTTTCAGCTACTTGGCCAGATGCGACAGGATCGATGGGTCCTCAGTGGGGTCAGCCGACAGATGATGCGAACCGGCGGGATGGGCAAGCTGGATAGCTGGGCGGATCAGGCCTGTTTGTCGACCAAACAATTTAAACGAAAATTTTACGAAAGCACCGGGGTCAATCCCAAGACCTACGCCCGCATCATTCGCTTTAACCAGGCCTTTAACCGCAAGAACCGGTTCCCTCAGGCGGATTGGTTAAGCATTGCGCTCCAGTGTGGCTATTGTGATTATCAGCATTTAGCTAAAGACTACAAAGACTTTACGGGCTTAACCCCGATTGACTTTCACCAGCTGGAGGCACAGTCGCCCGAGAAACAACTGGGTTTAACGGATCTACTTTATCAGCAGCGGGTTGACTTACGGAGTTAAGCTGAGAAAGTCCTTTTTTTACCAATTCCGCTGCCTAGCCGCCTTCTATTTTTGGGTATGCATTCTGGCTCGTGGCTACGAGTGGATCGGCCATTGGGTAGCCGTCAGAGCCTAGTACGCTTAACATGAAGACGAACATGCGACTCAAAAACCAAGTGGCTATTGTGACGGGAGCAGCCCGTGGTATCGGCCAGCAGTACTGCCTGGCACTCGCTGGTGAGGGCGCCCAACTAGTAGCCATCGACATCCTATCCTGTGCCGATACGCTGACCAAAGTACAGCAAGCTGGGGGGCAAGCCCTGGAAATAGTGACCGACGTAACCCTGCCGCAACAGGTAGAAGCGATGGTTGCCCAAGTCTTGCAGCGTTATGGTCGAATTGACATCCTGATCAATAATGCGGCCCTAATCCCTCCATTGACGCCCTTTGATCAGGTTTCGGAAGCGAGCTGGGATCGGGGCATGGCGACCAATGTGAAAGGCATGTGGCTGTGTAGTAAAGCGGTGATCCCCTCTATGCGCCAGCAGGGGAATGGGAAGATCATCAACATTTCCTCCGATACAGTCTGGGCCGGCACCCCGATGCTGCTGCCGTATGTCACCTCGAAAGGGGCTATTCTGGCCTTTACCCGGGCCCTGGCTCGTGAGTTATCGGGTAGCGGCATTCATGTGAACTGCGTTACACCAGGCCTAACAGTAACGGAGGGCGTGCAGCAAATGGCCGACCCCGAAACAGTGAGCTCCATTCAGCAGCTGGTGCTGGATGGACAAATCATCAAACGTCGGCAGAAGCCTGACGATGTAGCCGGCGTCATCGTGTTTCTGGCGTCGGATGAAAGTGATTTTGTGACGGGCCAAACCATCAATGTCGATGGGGGATTTACCCATCATTAACCGGCTATCCTCTTCTTCCGATGCGAACACTACTAACCCTTTGCTGGTGGTTTGTTTTTCCGGGGCTTCTGCTCACCGATCGAGGGGAGAACGGATCGTGGGTTGACCCATTCAGGACTTGGCCTGCCGCTGCTGAAACCGATTCCCTGGTAAGGATTGAAACCGGATCCGTAAAAGGCGTTCTGGATACCAGTGGCGTTACCATTTATCGGGGGATTCCCTATGCGACGGCTCCCATCGGCAACCGCCGCTGGCAGCCTCCCTTTCGGGCACCTTCCTGGAAAGGGGTGCGGTTAGCCACCGAGTACGGCCCCGCTTGTCCCCAACAATCGTCAGATTGGGGACCTACCAGCGAAGATTGCCTGACCCTCAATGTATTTACGAGCACCACAAAGCACCCTACTCGTCCCGTGATGGTTTGGATTCATGGCGGAGGGTATCTGGGAGGAAGTGCCCGGGGCTACGATGGCCGTGTTTTGGCCCGTAAAGGCGTCGTGGTGGTCACCCTAAACTACCGGTTGGGTGCGTTGGGGTATTTGGCCCATCCGGCCCTGGCAGCTGAATCACCGCATCAGCGTAGCGGCAATTATGGTCTTTTGGATCAGATCGCAGCCCTACAGTGGGTGCACCGAAATATTGTTCAGTTTGGAGGTAACCCAGCCCAGGTGACCATCTTTGGAGAATCGGCCGGTGGGTTTGCGGTGGGAGCGCTCCTGGCTTGCCCCCTGGCTAAAGGGCTTTTTCACCGGGCCATTCTACAGAGTGGAACCGGGCTACACAATGGAATTATTACTCGTCAAAAAGCGGAAGCGCTGGCCCTGGTGGGTGCTAAAACGCTCGGCGTGGCCGGTCAGGATGCGTCGGCGGCCTCGGCACTGCGTTCGATGACTGCCGAGCGACTGGTGGCTGCCTACCCCCGTCCCCACCAGAGGCCATTGCGAGGCTATCAGGTCTGGTTTGGTCCGGTCGTGGATGGGTGGGTACTCCCTTTACCCCTCGATAAAGCCATCCACCAGGGCCGCTGGAACCAGGTTCCCATTTTGGTGGGGACAACGGCCGACGAAGGCATTCTTTTCCAGCCACACGCACCGGCCAAAAGCCTTTCTGACTACTATAACCTACTGGGTCCGGGCGACTTAGGCGATACCACCGGGACGTTGGCCAGCTTATATCCGGTTAAGGATACGGCTCAGATCGTAGCCCAATCACAGCAGCTCGTGGGTGATCTGGGATTTGGGGCACCGGCTCGTGCCCTGGCTCGGTTGGTAACAAGTACAGGTGGCCAAGCATATCTCTACCAGTTTACCCGGGTTTCAACGGATGCCTCGGGTCATCGGATTCCCGCTGTTCATACCTCCGAATTGCCGTTTGTGTTTGGTATTGAACCGACCCAGTGGACAGCCTTTGTCAATGAAGGACGAACCCCGGATGACGCCAGGCTTGCCGATGCATTGAGTGATTACTGGATCACGTTTGCTAAGTGGGGTAGTCCAAATGAACCTAAGGGGAAAGGCAAATGGCCCTATTGGCCGCTCTACAAGGCAACGACGAATGCCTATCAGGACCTGGGTATTCCCATCCGGGCTCGCCAAGGTTTACGGGATCGGTATTACAATGCCCTGGATCGGCTAGCCCGCCAAGAGGGTGAAATTCGACCCTGATGCACTCCCGGTATGGAATCACCAATAATTCGGAACACTACCTCCAGAGTTAGATGGAGGCTATTGATCGTTAATTAAGTAGGCATTTTGTCGATTAGGGGGTTATCATCAATTTCTTGGTAAAAGCCCATCTACTATGGAACTCGACCATATTTTTATCTTTACGCACCAGGCACACCAGGTCGCTACCAGGCTAACCACGTTTGGCCTCAGCGAAGGATCCGCCAATGTCCATCCGGGGCAGGGAACCGCCTGCCGACGCTTCTTTTTCCAAAATGCGTATCTAGAGTTAGTGTGGATAGTCGATGAAGAGGAAGTGAAAAGTCCACTTTTAGAAAGAACCAACCTGTGGGAACGATCCCAGTATAAGCTCACTAGGTATTGCCCCTTTGGCCTTTGTTTTCGCACACCACAGCCAGCTGGTCCTTCGCTCAGCTTAGCCTTTGAGGCTGGTTGGCGCTACTACTCGGACTATCTGCCTGAAGGCCAGTATGCCCATATAGCTTCCAATGAGGCTTTTGCTTTCGAGCCAATGTTGTTTGAAATGCCCTTTTTTGGTCTGGCTCCTCAGGATTATCCGGTAGAAAAGCAGCAGCCATTGCTCCACGCAAAAGGGTATCAGAAACTGACGAAAGTGACCTTGACCTTACCCGTTCCAGGCAATGAATTATCGCCCGCAATGCAAAAGGTTGTTGGGCAAAGCAAGGTGGATACGCGCCTGGGGGAGTCGTATGTAGTTGCCTTAGAATTTGACGGTGGTAACCAAGGCGAGCGCCAAGACTTTACGGACTTGATTCCCCTCATTATTAGCTGGTAACCAGCACCTGTGGGGTCAGAGAGTACAGATGTAGGTTTCGCACCAAACGCTCATAGATGAGACGATTAGGCTTCATCCTTAATGTATTAACGAACCTATTAGCAAGCTACTTAGACCTTTCTGTATTGTCCCTAATAAACTCGTTACAAATCGAAAAAAACACTTTCGGATCTCTTAACCAAGGGTCATGACCCGCATCACCTACCGTTTGCACCCGGACATGGGGAAACAACTCCAGATATTCTCTAGCTCCATCAAAATGGACACTTTTGGAGCCGTTAAACAATAAAATCGGCACGTTGATCTGCTTTAAGCGTGCAGCCTTCGGGGCAGATACCATACTCATTACGGGTTCGTATTGTGGTAAGCCCGAAGTAAGCTCAATCTCTTTAGATATGCTAACCGTGTCTTGTTGACTGACACCGCCTGGGGTTTGCCGACTCACCAGCCCTGTCTCACCGATTGAGCCTTTTTGGGATTTGACGACCCGCTTGGTCAGCAGAGTGTCCCGATGATATTCTTCCTCTTGCCCTGTCCAGGTAACCGTTCCGCTCAGAATTACCCCCTTAACATCTTGGGGATAGGTATAGGCATAAAGAATCGCTAAAAAACTGCCCCAGGAAGAACCTGCCAGGAATACCTGCTGATTTTTGGCCAAGGTATTTTTCAGTCGTTTCAGATCGGCCAGGTGATCTTGCCAGGTATAGGAGGAAGCCGGGGCGCTTTTGCCGCAGCCTCGTTGATCGTAGTAGATGACCTGGGCAGTCTGGCTTAAGGCATCAAATTCAGGCCGTAGGTACTGATGGGTAGCTCCAGGCCCACCATGTAAGACAATGACAGTGGTTGCCTTTTGGCCAACTCGCCAAAAGGCAAGTTTTGTGGAACCGGCAATAAACCCATCCTGTCCGTAACACAGGGGTGCACTAATCAAGAGAAGCCATACACATAACCACTTCATCATAATCGGATAAAAATACTTTTCTCATGGAGATGCATAGGCCTACAAAAATCCATAAACATGACCTTATTGAAAGACCACTTAGTGGTTCACCAACAAAATTCATCTCACTAAGAAAGCTGTGCTGACTTAGTGAGGTCTTCTCATAGGGTGCTTTCTTTGGTGTTGAGATGTCGCAAAAAATGCTCCTAACTGAGACGGGACATTGTTCGATAAAGTAGAAGCGTATTGTTAGCTTAAAGCTATATAACAAAATAGCCTGGACGGAACCCATTCCCCTTATCGGGAAAATATAAGTGGCAAGCTGAACGACTTGCGAAGGTGACATGTTTCACTTATGTTTGTGACATAGTTCTCTTAGTATATGGCTACTTCAACTTACCAAGCCGCAAGCCTGACTCGATCCTCACCGTTTGGTGTGATTGACTCATCACGACAGGGTATGCTACGTGCGCAAGTCGATGAAGTCGCGGCTCTGGTCGGACTAACCGATCGGGAAATGGCCTATGCCCTCAATATGACTCCACGTAATCTGCATCGGCTGAAAGCTGAGCAACGTGTACGTGTGGATGCTTCGGAACGGCTTCTGCTCCTCAAGAACCTGTTGGTACATGCGCTAGATACCTTTGAAGGACGAAAAACCACCGTTTTACATTGGTTACGAACCCCCATTCGGGAACTAGCCAATCAATCCCCGCTTCAATTACTGGATACGGTAACCGGCTTTGGGCTGGCGGATGATGTATTAGGACGGTTAGATTATGGCTTACCCGCCTAGCTTTTGCTGATGAGTCTTCTCTACCGTATCATTCGGGATAAGTATCGGCATACACCGCTTTCTACGGAAGGAAGCCGCTTATTTGGGGGGCGCTGGAACCCCAAAGGGGTCGGTGTACTCTATGTCACATCAACCCCTGAACTGGGTCTGGTCGAAACCTTAGCTCATGCGCCCTCAGTCCGTTATGAAGACCTACCCACTTACTGGGTGTTTTCGGTGGAGGTTCCAGATGATATTCGATACATTCGTCGAGATGAACTGCCGGAATACTGGCAGGAACAAACTTATGAACGCACTCAGGAATGGCTCATAGACTGGTTAGCAGACCCAGATCGACTTGGAGTAGCCATTCCATCGGTGCTGGTCCCCCTGTCCTACAATGTGTTGTTACATCCGGCCCATCCGTTATTCGATCAAATTAGAGTAATCAGCCAAGAGATTCAGCCTGTGGATCATCGGCTTTGGCGGGCCTAGTCAACCCAAAAGTCCATTTATAAATGGATAAACAAATTGAAATCAATTCATGCGTATCTAAAACAGCCCCGTCCTGTTCAATATAAGCGTATAGGCTTTAACCATTACCGATTTTGTGTCTAAGCGGCTTCTGCTCAGGGCAGAGTGATTGTTTCCATTCACTTCTGAAAAGGGTAAAAAAAGACATTTTTTGAGTCAACGCAACTGACGGACTCTTAACTGCATCTTCCCAAAACAAGGACAAGCCCGTAACTTATTAGTCAGGCCTGTCTATACTAGTTCTCTATTGCAGCCTATGGATAGCTGCCATTAATTCTGAAGCACTCGCCCTTTGTTGAGATAATATTATGTTAGTTGGCTATGCCCACGTTTCCACACAAGATCAAAACTTAGCTCTTCAATTAGATGACCTCAAAAAAGCAGGTTGTCACAAAATCTTTCAGGAAAAAGTGTCATCGGTTAAAGCACGCCCACAGCTTCAGAAGCTACTAGAGATTGTTCGGGAAGGTGACACGATCATTGTTTGGAAGCTCGACCGTTTGGGCCGATCGCTCAAAGAACTCTTCACGTTGATCAATGACTTTCAAGCTAGAGAAATTGGTTTCCGCAGCCTAAATGACGCTATTGATACTACTACGGCACAGGGTCGTTTAGTGTTTAATCTATTTGCTTCACTAGCCGAATTTGAACGGGATTTAATCCGCGAGCGTACCATAGCCGGTTTGGCCGCAGCACGGGCTAGGGGACGAATAGGCGGCCGTCCGAAAGGACTTTCTGCCGAAGCCCAAGTAAAGGCCCGAGCCGTAAAGACAATGTACGCTCTTAAAACCCATACAATTTTAGAGATTAGCCAATTATTTCATCTAAGCCGAGCGACAGTTTACCGTTACTTAGCCTGGAAAGAAATAAAATAACGGTTGCTTCATAAAATGGGCGTTTGAAACCATACCAATTCCCTGGTTTTTTTATTGGGTGACAACTTCAATAGGCTTACTCCCTTTCTACTAATTAATGTGCTCTTGGTCATCGTGCTAAGGCATCGGCGATGGCCTTTTCCACCAGCGGCTCCATTACTTTATAACCTGGTAAAGTCGGATGAACGCCGTCCTGCGTATAGGCCGCTTGCAAGCCTTTCCGGGCGTCCACCATGGGCGTATAATAGTCGACATACACTAGCTTATTCGTATCGGCGTAAGCCTTTAACAGACGGTTAAGCTTCACGACTTTTTCCGCCGGTTGTAGTCCAGGACGCCAGGGAAAATCATAAGCCGGAAGCACGGAAGACAACACCACACGAATCCCGTTCGTCTTAGCCAGTTCGGCCATCGAAACGATATTGCCCAATACACTTTCCAGGGAAATGGGTCCGGTGTTTTCGGCAATGTCATTGATACCGGCCAAGATGACCACTACTTTGGGCTTTAAGGCAATGACATCGTCCCGGAAGCGGACCAGCATTTGCGAGGTGGTCTGACCGCTAATACCCCGGTTGATATAGGGTTTTCCGGTAAAAAAACTACTATCGGTTCTTAACCAGAACTCCGTAATGGAATTACCCATAAAAACGATTCGCTGTTCACCCGCCTTCAGGGGAGCTACCAGCGCATTATCGCCAGCGTACCGGTTTCGGTTAGCCCAATCCATCCGCTGTGCTTCCTCCTGGGCCTGCAGGTATTTTTTGTACATCCCGTAGGTAACCCCTTTCAAGAGGCCGGTAGGTTGCTCGGGCCACAGTAATCCATTTGCTCCTAGCCAATCGCCAAACTGATCGATCCAGCCATCCGACGCTTTATCCTGCTTTTTCATGCCAAATCCATGACCTCCCGACTGGTAAATGTGAAGCGAAGCCGACTGCTTGGCCGTAATCCACTTGGTATAAATATCAATACTGGTGGATGTTAGCTTCAGCTCGTCGTCAGAAGCGACAGCTATAAAAGCAAGCATTTTATGGCTGGGCACCCGATTGCCTACAATATTCTTATCCCAGGCATAGATGGGTGCAATGAAATCAGGTCGACTTTCGGCATTGGCATTGTAGGCAACCGACATCGTAACGCCTCCACCTGCCGAAAACCCCATTAAGCCGATCCGATTCGGATTTATCGCATACATAGCCGCGTTTTTTCGGACATGGGCAACGGCTGACAAGCCATCGTTCATCGCCAAAGGTATAATCGGCGAAACAAGAGAGTCGAATTTTGCGGGGGAAGACGCTACCGCTTTTAAAACCTTTATGGGGTCGATTGTATGGGCCACCCGATACGTCAACACAAAAGCAGTCACGCCTTTTTTACTCAGCCATTGAGCTACTTCATTGCCTTCCGAGTTAATTGATAAAAAAGCCAGCGCCCCACCCGGTGCAATGATAACGGCAGTACCGGTATTAATGCCCTGGGCTGGAAACACTGTGAGTGTGGGCTCAACCACATTGTAAACAATTTTAGTGTTGGCGATTTGGCTATCATCGGATTGTTCAGCCCAATTCCAGGTTTCTGAACCCGGGGCCTTGTTGTCGTATAGGCGGATTACTTTAGTCTGTCCGAACGAACAGGTAGTCATCAGAAGAAGTAACCAAACGAGACGAAATTGCATGAGTGGAAAGGGTTTTTTGCGGTAAAAAATTTTATAAGACAAATCATCTGGACTTACCTGTCCAACCGGGTATTTACTGGGTTTGATAAAACATAACATAGAGTCGGACATCTTGTCTTAACCTCCGAGCCTTGAACTAGGTTGACGACAAACTGGACTGAAGCCGAAGGCACGGTAATAAACCGTCCCCATCGCCAAAAGAGTTGATGGCCTATCCGCCTGTTGATTTGTAACAGACGCAGGGCGGACCGTGTTACACGTTGGGTAGCGCAGATGATTGCTGGATACTGAAAGTAGAACGGGGTTCACTTAACGACAAACTCCTCGTCGCTCAGGCCAGTATTAAATTCATATTTGCTCACTTGGTTTACGTATTGCCCAGTTGAGTTCGTATCGATCGACTGATACGGGAGCTGAATCCCATTTACAGCTCGATAGTCGCTTATGTCCATCGTCAGAGGACCATCCTGATACGCATAGACTATTCTTACCAACAGGTCGCCTTGGGTGTCATAGTAAGAAGTCCAAAGCGGTGTTCCATCCGCCAGGGTGTAAGCAATCTTGTAGGCTTGTTTGCCCTTGATGGCTTCTGTACCTGTCAGCGTGTACTTGAGGTTATACTTCTTGAGGTACAACTCTGGTATCCACAGACCGGTTAGCAGCTCAAGTTGTCGATCTGCCGGTTTAGTTGGCAGGGGGTTATCCCCTAATTTAGCCGTCATTTGTTTGCCATCGATAACCTGCCGGTAGATGATTTTCCCGGTTTCGTCGTTGATGACAACCAGCCTTTTGTCGGGTATCTTGTACTTCCAAATTTGCTGGTTACTTGCACTGTTAGTAGAGATAGTGGCTTGAGCACTAATGTCTTTGATCTTTTCTAGGGCCTCTTTCCCTCCGAGGGCTTTAATGTAGTTGTTAATCACCTCATCAGCGGAGGGATTTTGCTGGGCGGTAGCGGTAAGCGAATAGGCTGTGGATAAGGCTACTACAAGAAGTAACGGTTTCATGGATTTGGTGATATGTAAATGGTTAAAATACAAGATCAAATATATTTTTATGCTTTCATAATGCAAAAAATGAATAGAATAGTTTGTAACCCTGGGCTAACCTAATGATTTAAGTTAACTTCTAGTTATGAATGTGTTGGGTTCCTTGCATGCTACTGATGGAGTTAGACAGGACCGCCTCAGGAAAGGCTCCGACGTGAGATTTGGGTATCCGTGATTCCGGCGTTTTAATAGATGGTTTATTTTAATAACTGTCAATAAGTATTCGTAGCATACGTTTAAACAGGGATAGGTTAGGGCTCTTTGCATATCAGTAAAGGCACTACTCCAATCCAGTTAAGCCACCACTTTTTCGGGAGTAATTTTTTTTTGTTTATGTACTTTTCCATTCAGGAACAGGCCAATGAAGGTGCCTCTTACCAGGTAGTGATAGCTCACCAGGCAAATGATGCTGGTAGCTGAAAAAGTAATGGTAAACTTTAAGAAGGCAGATAATGGATAATCGAAAAGTAGCCCGACGATGAACGCAATAACCGGCAGATGAATGATATATACCCAATACGAAGCATCCATCAAATAACTTAAGCGAGCTGAATACTGATTGAAATACGTCAGGAAAAAGGCCAGGAAGCCAAATACAAATAAAGGTGTGTACAGAGCGGAAAGAGCTATTTTAAGAGCCAGCGCTGTAGGTGTTAAGGGCCATTGGATAATGCACTGCGCTAGAAAAAGAAAAGTGGCAGCACTTACCTGAAAAATCGGATAGTAAGCCAGCTTAGACAGGCTATTAGTGGTATAAATGATCCAGCCTAGCCCGAAAAAGAGGAGATAGGTGATAAATACCGATGGCGTAACGATCCACCCAAAACTGGTTAGCAGATAGGGGCTTTGCTGCCAGTAAAGACATAGAAAATAGAGTGCGCCCAGGCATAGCGTACGTAACCAGAAACGTTGAAGCACAGTTGAGGAAAGTTTTCTAACGGTAATGGTATACGTTTCTGCTTTTTGAGCTGCCTGTATTAGCAACCAGGCAATAACCGCATAAAGGGCTAAAAAATATAAAAACCATAAGTGGCCTAGGTAAAAGGGTAGAAATTTGCCAGCCATAACCGCTTCCCAGCCAACTCGAACGGGGGAGGGCGTATGTATAAGTTTCGCACCTGAGTAGGCAAAAACGAAAGCCTCCAGCGGATCAATAAGTAGTGTGAAAGCTAATAAAGGCAGAACAATCCGCTTGAAGCGGTTGACTAGCATCGTATTGGGCCCTTTTTTATAAAGTAGCAGGGCGCAGAAAAAGCCGGAGACAACAAAAAATATGGGCATCCGAAAGCTATGAATAAAGCCAGAAGTCAGGTCAAATAATATACTATTGACAGAGTCCCGCAGGGGCCATAGATTATAGTTGGTTGCGAGATACGCCAGGGAACCATGTATGACAATACCCAATAGCATCATGATACTCCGTAAGGCATCGAGCCCATAAATGCGTTCGCTCGTTTGCAGGTTAGTGGTTTCCATTAGGATAGAATGTAAAATAGGATGGTATTATGAACAGATCGGCTCTCTTATTTCACCACGAACTCGGCGTCGCTGAGGCCCGTATTGACCCGGTATGCTTTGATGGTCATGGTTCCCGTTCCTGGGTACATCATAAACGGTAGTTTGATGCCACTGACCACCCTGTAATCGCCGTAGCGGGTGATTTCCTCGCCCTTGTCCGTTGGGTTGGGAACGACCACCTGCACTTTCAGTCCCGTTTGGGTGTCGTAGTTGGTATACCAGCTTAGGCCGTCGGGAATAGTATGGATCAGTTTGTAGGTTTCTTTGCCATCGACGGTTTCCTTACCGGCGAAGATCGATTTCACTCCTTTCCTGTCGAAGTACAACTCAGGCATGATCTGGTAGGTAAACAGCCCGCGCTCAATCAGGGCCAGGCTGAGTGGCACCTTGTTAGTCCCCATCTCAATTGAAACGTTCTGACCATCGGCAACTCCTTTGTATAACGTCTGCCCTTTGTCATTATCGGAAATGATTAACGCTTTTAGAGGAGCCTTATACTTCATCGTCACAAAAACATTGGTTCCCATAACGGCTTCGCCTGAGAGATCTTTGAGAGTAGCCAATACTTTTTTTCCGCCCAACGCTTTGAAGTAAGCAGCCAGCACCTGATCGGCAGTGGTTAGATTTTGGGCGTTGGCTGTCGTGGTCATACAGAAAATGGTAATTAAGAGTAGGAAATTGACGAGTGTTTTCATGTTTGCTTTAAAAGTTAGATGATGGGGTTTGAAAAAATCAGGGATGGGCTTACCCGTTTCGAACAGAACAAAGGGCTTTGGGGTAACTTCTTCAATTCTTCAGAAGCGAATGACTTACCCAGTAAGCGAGTGCATAAAAGCTAACGATAGTCAGTATACGGATAATCCAATACGGTAATTTAGATTGATTGGCCTGCATTACTACTGGGGTTTGGTTGGTTAATATGAGTTCGTTTTGGATAAACAATTAACCAATAGCGGGGACGTAAAATCGAGATTGCTGGCGTAACGCCAAGGCTTATCCTGACGTTACGTTTTCAACTGAGAAGGCACATGCCTACCCGCTTTGGACAGAACAAAGGTCGTCCAGAGGTCATCGTAAAGCTTTCACTTTTAGGTCAAAAGCTGCTACTTTTCGGTAATAGGAAGATTTTCTTTATCGTTTGTACCGTACAGTTTCCTGATGGATTAAATCGGCAATTGAACCGTGAATGCGGCTCCGTCACCTTCGTCACTTTCCACTAGTAAAGCTCCGGAATGCCCTTTGGTAACAATGTCATAACTGAGACTGAGGCCTAAGCCTGTACCTTCGCCTGGGGGCTTAGTCGTAAAAAAGGGCTGGAACAGTTTATCTTTAATCGAATCATGTATACCCAAGCCATTATCCCTGACTTGTAGGACCACATAGCCAGTTTGAGCGTAACTACTCACCTCCAGCATCGGCTGGTAGCTAATGGCTTTTTGCTTTTCTCGTTGCCGAACGGCGTAAAAAGCATTGTTGTACAGATTTAGCAATACACGACCAATATCCTGATTATTCAGATAGATAGCGGGAATGCTTGAGTCAAATGACGTTACTAACTGGCAGTTGAAGGAGCTGTCTTTGGTGCGGAACCCTTGATATGCCAATCGTAGATAGTCATTGGCTAATTTATTAAGATCGGTGAGCTGTCTTTCGCTACTACTTGCCTGCGAGTGGTCAAGCATTCCTCTTACGATGGCTTCTGCTCGACGGCCATGATGGGTGATTTTTTGCAGATTTTGTCGAAGATCCTTAATCACGTCTTCTGCATACGCCTTTTCGGCAATGGCGATTGCCTGTAATGGACCTTCCTGTAGTTCGTCAACTAATTCGGAACTGACTTCGGCAAAGTTGTTGACAAAGTTGAGTGGGTTCTGGATCTCATGGGCTATGCCCGCCGTCAATTCACCTAAGCTGGCCAGTTTCTCTTTCAGGATGAGTTGAGCCTGAGAGGCTTTGAGTTCGGCGGTGCGCTGCTCAACTTTTTCTTCCAGCACCCGGTTCTGGGTTTCGATGAGTACTTGGTTCTCTTTGGTTAAACGTAGTTGCTCTTGGATGGCTTCGTCCTGATACTTTTTGAGCAGGTTAACTTTGTAACTAAGACCCAAGGTAAAGAAAAGCATTTCAACGGCAGACCCTATGATAACACTGAAAGTCTGCCAAAAGCCAAAAGGAAAAATTTCTATGATACGGGCATAAACGCTTGCGAATAAAGCAAGATGACCCAAAAGTAAAAACCAGCCAGCCTTGTTTCCTCGTCGTAAAACCACTATCGCAGTAAGTAAGACATAAATAAATGAGGAAGTGTAATTGATGGTGAAAAAGTAATTTAAAGGAAAATCAACAATACCTATAGCCACCAGGGTGAGGACAACTAAGCTAACACAGAGTACCCCAACCATAACCTGTCCGGTGCGGTAAAGCCAAGGAGCGTATTGCCTAACTGACAAAAATGACATCGTAAAGAGAATAATGAGGAGTATACTAATAGTTGTCGTTACCCATCCAAACCGCTGCATTACAGTCTGCCAGGTCCCCAGCCATTCAATGGTTAGCCCTGCTGACAAGGCTATATTAAAGCCATGACTCAACACCCAAATGCTATACATGAGGTTATCACGATCTCTTAACTGGACAAATAGCAAAAGACTGTATAAGGCCATCAGCAAGGCAAATCCATAATAAATTCCGTAGGTCCAGTCTTCTATATGCAGTTGATGGGCCATCGGAAGCGCACCGCAAATTTGGAAGTTAGGCATCGTGAACTCTTGGTTGATGTAGATGTAAAGCTGATGCGTTTGTCCTCCACGGGCTTGTAAGGGGAAAATGTTTCGGCTATGCCGGAAAGCCAATTCCGCAGGTGTAGCTGACCGCTTTTGGTGGATTTGCTGAAAAAGGGTTCTACCAGTCGCTTCGCAAACCAGTATATCGTTCCCGAAGGAATGCACACGCAAGAAGAAATCATTTGGGGTATTGTTGGTCAGATTGATACGCAACCAATAGGATTTCTCAGGGTTTATATGGCTACCTATGGGATCGAAGCGGTAACGCTCGGGGTGTTGCAATAGCGAATCGATGGTAAGTTGTCCCGGCTGGGTTTCCAGTGCGACAAAATGATCAAAGAGAGAGTATGTCTGGTCTGGGTCGTTTACAATAACGGACTGCGCAGCAGAAGCCATGCTCAGCAGACTTAGTAAAAGGGTAAAGAGTAGTCGTTTCATGCAGAATGGTCGATTAGGATAGGTAAGCATCAAACAGGCAGCGTAATGATAAACTGAGTTCCTTCCCCTTCCTGGCTCTCCACCGTCATCGTGCCTCCATGGCCTTTGGTCACAATGTCATAACTCAGACTCAGCCCCAGTCCGGTTCCCTCGCCCGTAGGCTTGGTGGTGAAAAAGGGCTGGAAGATTTTCTCTTTCACTGCATCGGGGATGCCTGTGCCGTTGTCCCGCACACAAATCACCACTCGCCCTGGCTCCTGGCGCGTACTGACCCACACAGTGGGCTGATAATCCGATGGGGCGGTTTGTTGCTTTTGACGAACGGCGTAGAAGGCGTTGTTGTAGAGATTGAGCAAGACCCGGCCGATGTCCTGAGGAACCACCGACACAGTGGGTAGATCAGCAGCCAAGTCTGTTTTGAGTTCACAGCTAAAGCGCTGGTCTTTGGCTCGTAATCCCTGATAAGCCAAGCGTAGGTACTCATCGGCCAGGACGTTGAGGTCAGTGGGTTGTTTCTCGCCGGTGCTGGCGCGGGAGTGTTCGAGCATGCCTTTGACGATGGCGCTGGCTCGTCGGCCGTGGTGGGCGACCTTTTGGAGATTCTGGCGCAGGTCTCCAGCAATGGCTTTTACCTCTTCGGTATGACCCGCATCAGCTTCTTCTTCCAACTCGTCCACTAACTCAGCAGAGACCTCAGAGAAGTTATTGACGAAGTTGAGGGGGTTCTGAATCTCGTGGGCGATACTGGCTGTCAGCTCACCCAGGCTGGCGAGTTTCTCTTTCTGGATGAGTTGAGCTTGGGTTGCTTTTAGGGTTGTAAGTGACTCCTGTAGCTCGGCGGTGCGTTGCTCGACTTTCTCTTCCAGCACCCGGTTTTGGGTTTCGACTAATTGCTGGTTTTCTTGGGTTAGCCGAAGTTGCTCTTGTATGGCCTCGTCCTGATGCTTTTTGAGCAGGTTGACTTTGTAGCTAAGGCCGAATGTAAAGAAGAGAATTTCAACAATCAGTCCAAAATAACTACTGCTATAGGTCCAGAAATTCATGGGGTAAATGGCCACCACCATCAGGACAGTGAAAAGCATAAAAACGTAAAACGCCAGATTACCTAACACAAAGTATAATGCCGGCTTAAAGCCCTTCCGGTAACTGATGATACCGACGACCAAACAATACAAAGAATCAGTTACCAAAAATAAATTTAAAAAAATATCAGGTGCGTTGTCAGTCAGAAAAAGCCCCATTGCCACTATATCAAACGCTATTACCAGTAAACTGAGCCGATACAAGGCAGGCGAACGCTGCTGCAAGGATAAAAACGAAATGGCAAACAACTGATGCACCAGGGTATTCGCATAAGCCCAAACAAGGGCATAATGACCACCTGTATTGTGGAGCCAGGGCCAATAAGTAGCCATGTGGTTGTAAAAACTCAGACCATTCCAGGCAACTAACAATACCCAAAGCATGTAGATTAAATTGGCCTTATCGCCCAGCCTCAGATACAGCAATAAGCTGTATATAATAACCATCAGCACGAAGCCGCAGAATAGTCCCGCTATCAGGTCTTGCCACTGCAACTCTTTGGTAAGTGCCAGACTCGACTGTAGAGTGGCATGAAACGCAGAATAACCGGATTCTCCCAAACTAATGTAAACAGTATGGGTTTGGGCCATTGGAATTCGAAGCAGACAAACGCGCCGGATGTTATAGTAGCTGTCCGAAGGCCGGGCTATGATCCCCCTAAAAGTTTGGCTTCCCACCACACGGTTATTAGAAACGGTATAAACTAATACCTGCGGGTTATTGAAGATCGGAAAGTGCAGGAACAGATCTGCGTTTAGCTCATTGGTCACCCTTAACCGTAGCCAACAAACCTTTCCTTTCTCCCAGGTAGGCATCTGTTGTTTCACTGGCACAAACGCATACTTCTGCGGGTGCTTCAAGAGCGAGTCGATGGTGGCTTGACCTGGCGCAAGCTCCACGGCCTCGGCAAAGTCTTGCAGATAGTAAGTTTTCAGCGAATCGTTCAGCACCAACATCTGAGCGTGGGTAGCCAGCCCGAATAAACACAGTACAAGTGTTAGAAGTAGTCGTTTCATGAGTGGTGGATTGAATGTGTATAGATCAACAGGGCAGCGTAATGATAAACTGAGTTCCTTCCCCTTCCTGGCTCTCCACCGTCATCGTGCCTCCATGGCCTTTGGTCACAATGTCATAACTCAGACTCAGGCCCAAACCCGTGCCCTCGCCCGTAGGCTTGGTGGTGAAAAAAGGCTGGAAGATTTTCGGTTTGATGGCGTCGGGAATCCCCGTGCCGTTATCCTTTATACGTAGTTCAATATGCCCATTATGTGCTTCAATACACAACTCAATTTGAGGGGTGTAGCCCACTTTTTGCTGCTGGCTTCGTTTATGAACTGAGTAGAAAGCGTTGTTCAACAGGTTAATCAAGACTCGACCCATGTCCTGAGTGATTACCTGAATAGGTAAGGAGTCAGGCTGGAAGCTGGTCTGCAGTTCACAGCTAAAGTCCTGATGTTTGGAACGGTAGCCCTGAAAGGCAATTTTATAGCACTCTTCGGTAAGTCGGATCAGGTCGGTTTCCTGTTTTTCGCCAGAGTCTCCATTCGAATGCTCCAGCATGCCTTTGACAATGGCACTGGCTCGTCGGCCATGATGGGCGATTTTGGTGAGGTTCTGGCGCAGATCATCGGCAATAAAGCCAGCTTCATCCAGGTCACCATCGATCAGGGCTTGTTTCTGCTCTTCAACCAACTCGGAACTAACCTCGGCGAAGTTATTGACGAAGTTCAAGGGGTTCTGAATCTCATGAGCAATACCAGCGGTGAGTTCGCCCAGGCTGGCGAGTTTTTCTTTCTGAATGAGTTGGGCCTGAGAGGCTTTTAGCTGTGCGGTGCGTTCTTCGACTTTTTCTTCCAGCACCCGGTTTTGAGTTTCGATCAGCGTTTGGTTCTCCTGGGTTAAGCGGAGTTGTTCCTGAATGGCTTCATCCTGATGTTGTTTGAGGAGGTTGACTTTGCTTCCCATAGCGAGTGTAAAAATCAGAATCTCAAGACCGGACCCGATTGCCATACTGTTGAACGTCCAGAAATTGAAGGGAACCTTATTAAAGAGTAGCAGAACATAATTCCATCCGAAACCGTATAATACAACTGTACCGATGACGATATACAGCGCAGGTCTGAACCCCTTCCTATAAGCTACTAATCCGATGAAAAGGCTGAATAAGCCGTCTATAAGTGTAAGTAGAGGTCCAGGGTTTGGATACTGATTGTTTAGAATAATTAAAGCCAGTTGAGCGACAGCAGTAAAAATATAAAAGCCTCCTAATACCAACCCGAATTTGTACCAGCCCCTTGCTACACGGCGAAGTGGCAAAAAGAATATTAGAAATAATAAATGGATTAGCCCAACAAGTGGAATGATAACAGGGTTAAACGTAAAATACAGATTGTGCGTCTGGGACGATAATTCAACTTCCTGGCCAGAACTAAGACTGATCCCAAAACCAGTCAGGAATACCCAGATCGCATACAGTAAATTATCCCGGTCACCCAGACGCATAAACAGAATTAGGCTATATAACATCACAATCAGCACAAAGCCATAGAAGAACCCGTAGAGTAAATCTTCGCGATGGCTTTCTCTGAGCAGCAACAGGTTGGCCTGAGCATAAATAGGTAAGGTTGTTGCCCAGATTTGATCGATGTAGACATAGACTGTGTGAGTTCGCCCTTGACCCAGATGCAGGGTCCACAGGCGTTTGCTATGTTGGAAGTAATCCGTCGTGTCGGTAACCAGCAAGGCTAAATCCCGCTGGTTAATTACTCGCTTGTTATCAGTTTCGTAGAGAATCATCCGGTTAAAGCTCAACAGGAAAATACGCAGCGCGAAAAGCTGGTGAGTCGTGTTGGTTAGTTCCAGCCGCAACCAGTAAGAATGGCCAACCGTTAGGCCTTGCTGTTTGATGGGCGTGAAGCGGTATCTATCGGGTTGTTGCAACAGAGAGTCGATAGACACTGTACCGGGCCTAACTTCGAGCGCCGAAAACTGCTCAAAGAGAGGATACGACTGATTGGGGTCGTTTAACACCAGCGGCTGGGCGTGGGTCAGGTAGCTGATGAGTAGCAGTTGTAGCGGTAAAAGTCGCTTCATGATTGGTGGGGTTATGATTTTGTACTAACAAGGCAACGTAATGACAAACTGGGGGCCCTCACCTTCCACACTCTCCACCGTCATCGTTCCACTGTGCCCCTTGGTTACAATGTCATAACTCAGGCTGAGGCCCAGACCTGTGCCTTCTCCGGTAGGCTTAGTGGTGAAGAAGGGCTGGAAAATCTTGTCCTCGATGGCTTTGGAAATGCCCGTACCATTGTCTTTTACACAGATCATCACCTTTCCCGGCTCTTGTCGGGTACTGACCCAAACCGTTGGTTGGTAACCGTCTTTGTCCTGCTTGGCTCGCTGCCCAACCGCATAGAAGGCATTGTTGTAGAGATTCAACAGCACCCGACCTATATCCTGAGCTACCACATTTACGGAGATCAGATTCGTATCAAAATTCGTTTGGATCGAAACCGTAAAGGCATTGTTCTTGGCCTGTTGCCCCTGATAAGCCAGCCGCAGGTATTCACCAGCGAGTTGATTGAGGTTGGTGGGGGTTGGCTCACCGGTACTGGTACGGGAGTGTTCGAGCATGCCCTGGACGATGGCACTGGCTCGTCGGCCATGATGAGAGACTTTTTGTAGGTTCTGGCGCAGATCGCTTGTAATGGCTTTCACCTCCTCGGCATGTCCAGCATCGACTTCTTGCTCCAGTTCCTCCACTAGTTCGTTACTCACTTCGGAGAAGTTATTGACGAAGTTGAGCGGGTTTTGAATCTCGTGGGCAATACCGGCGGTTAGCTCACCCAGGCTGGCGAGTTTCTCTTTTTGGATGAGTTGTGCCTGGGAGGCACGGAGTTCAGCGGTGCGCTGCTCGACTTTTTCTTCCAGTACCCGGTTCTGGGTTTCGATGAGGATTTGGTTCTCTTGGGTGAGCCGCAGTTGCTCTTGTATGGCTTCGTCCTGATGCTTTTTGAGAAGATTTACTTTGTAGGAAAGCCCCAGCGTGAAGAGCAGAATTTCGCCAAAGGCGGAGAAATAATAGCTGTTATAGGTCCAGAACGTTATCGGGTAGAGTCCATACGAGGTCATTATGTAAACGTACTGGCCTATATAGAAAACGATATTTCCGATTACAAAGTAAAGGGCCGGTTTGACCCCTCGACGATAAATGACCATACCGGCCACAATACTGTACAATCCATCAAGCACCATAGCTAAGAAAGGTAGCATGATAAACCCTTGATTGATTAATTTCAGAACAATAGAAACACCGTAGAAAGCGATCACCAACCAGCTTACCCGATATAAGCCTCGGGATCGCTGGCGTATCTGCAAAAAAGACAGGGCGAACAGGGTATGCACCAGTTCAATCCAAAAGACCTTATGATTGTTAATGATAGCGTGAATATTGTGTAAGGCTGGCGATAGGTTGGGCACTTGGTTTGTGGTTTCCAACATGGTCCAGGCAACCAACAGAATCCATACTACATAAATCACATTAACCCACTCACCCAGCCGTACAAATAGCAGCAAACTGTAGATTAAGATCATCAGAATGAAGCCCATAAAAAGGCCTACCATCAGGTCTTCGCTATAAAGTGTTTGCTGTAATGTCCAAACGGATTGAGCCGTAATGTGCAGGGTGGGCCATGTAAACCGAGCTACGTACACATACAGCGTATGGCTTTGCCCGTTGGGGATACGTAGAGGGAAGATAAGGCGTTTTTGCTGAAAGGTTTCGTTGGGATTTATAGTTGCTCCCATCCCGCTGAACATCTGCTGATGCAGCAAATGCCGATTGGCCACTTCGTAAACCACCACATGATTCTCAATAAGCATGAGAAATTGCAACAGCACGTTGGCATGGGTTCGATTGGTCAGCTCGACCCGCAACCAGACATCTTTCTTTCCTTCATAGTCTTTCTCAGCCTCCGGCTTAAGCGGCTTTTTCTTCACCGACACAAACTGATAATGTTCGGGATGGCGCAGCAGCGAGTCGATGGTGACTGTGCCAGGCTTTACCTCTAGCACGGTACAGTGCTCAAAAATGAAGTAAGTTTGATTCGGGTCGTTCAGAGTCACGGATTGCGCCTGAACAGGATCCACCAATAACAAGAGGAAGAGAGTGAATAGTAAAGGTTTCATGTACGGTGGTTGGTAATGGCAAATATAAGTAGTTGTACTTACCTACCCCAGATGCTTCTCTTTTTATAAATATACTGTTTCTAATTAAAAATGAGTTCATTAAGATTCTTCATAAACCCTTGCATTAGGCGTTAACATCGCTGTGTCCAGCAATCAATTTCTCAGATAACTTGTTGGGGTTTGCTGATAAAAATCCTTAAAAACCCTTGCGAAATAAGAGGGTGACTCAAAGCCCACCAGATAGGCGGTTTCGGATGCGTTGTGACCTGCTTTGAGTAAATCAATCGCTTTGCGAAGTCGATACTGTCGAATGACTTCATTGGGAGAAAGTTGTATGAGCGACTGTACTTTCAGGTAAAGCGTCTTTTGACTAACGGCTAGTTGAGTGGCTAACCATTCAACAGTCAGCGAAGAATCATCTAGGCGATCCTCAATGAGTTGGTATAACCGGCGAAGAAATTGATCCTGCACCGTTGCCAAGGGAGCTACTGGGTTAGCCTGAGCAAACTGCTGCCGATATTGATCCCGCAGTTTTTGTTGACGGTTCAGTAAATTACGTAGGCGTAGCCGTAGCTCGCCAACATTGAATGGCTTGGTTACGTACTCATCAGCACCATATTCAAAGCCTTTCCGTCGGCTATCGGATTCAACACTGGCTGTTAGCAGGATGATAGCGATATGATCGGTTGCCGGATCATTTCGTACCTGTTCGATGAGCGAGTAGCCATCCATTCGAGGCATCAGCAAATCGGCTATTATTACATCGGGTAGCTCTTCTTGCGCCAGTAGCCACCCTTCATAGCCATTGGCCGCCGAACGAATTCGATAGGTAGTGGCCAGTTCGGCCACCATAAACTCGCGCAGCTCTGTATTATCCTCAACGACCAGAATTAACGGTGAGCGCTCTCCATGCAGAGAGGTAACATCCTGATTTACGGCATGGAGTAGGTCAATTTTTGCTGTGGGTGCTACTAGTTGTAGGGCCTCCTGATAACCACTGGTTTGCTGAACCGGTAGCTCTATCCTGAACTCGGTTCCTGAGAGTCCTTCGCCCCCTTCTACACAACTTCGAACGTTGATTGTACCACCCATCCGCGCGATCAGATTATTGACCAGGGCTAACCCAATACCAGTTCCCTCGTAGGACTTGGTTCGCGAGCTATCGGCCTGGTAGAAGCGGTTAAAGATATAGGGTAGTTTATCGGCCGGAATACCAATGCCTGTATCGCTGATGGTTAATTGAGCCGACTGGGAGGTCTGGTTGAGGCTAATACTAATCTCCCCCGTTTCTGTAAACTTAATGGCGTTCGATAGCAAATTGAAGAGGATTTTTTCCCATTTACCGGCATCGAACAGATAATTACCCGGTGGCATGTCTGTCTGGTAGGTCAGTGCCAATTGTTTAATATCGGTCGATGGACGAAACAACTCCACAATTTGACCGACAAAACTGGGTAAGTCTCCTACTTCATTCACTAGATCCATTTGCTGGGCTTCCAGTTTATTAATGTCTAATAACTGGTTAATGAGCCTGAGTAACTGTAAGGCATTTCGCCGAACTGATGACAACTGCTTCTGATAAGGAGCCGGTAGGTCTGATGATTCTAGTAGCTGGTCTACTGGTGAGACAATGAGCGTAAGGGGCGCCCGAAGTTCATGGGTGATGTTGGCAAAAAAACGGGTCTTCATTTCGTCAACGGCTTTCAACTCGGCCGTTTCCCGCAACTGATTAACATGCCGAATCGTCTTTTCCAGGGTTGCTAGCAGGTCTTTATAGTTGACTGGCTTGGTAATAAAGTCAAAAGCCCCTAGGTTCATCGCCGTTCGAATGTTATTCATATCGCCAAACGCCGTTACCATCACGGTCCGGATCATTGGATGGCTATTGGAGAGCTTTGTCAGGAGCGTCAGTCCATCCATTCCCGGCATATGAATATCACTTAAGACAACATCAATGTCGGGGTATTGCTCGATAACAGACAATGCTTCCTGTCCATCACGAACATAAAAAAATTCATACTGCTTGGTTTGAATTTGTCGCCGGAAAAGCTGCTTAAATAGGATTTCCAGATCATCTTCGTCATCGACCAATAGAATTTTGGTTTTCATCAATAACTAAATTTACGTTACAAAGTCTTAACTCAGCAAAACTACTCAGCTACGTAACTAAAGCAATAGTAAACAACAGGTGTATGCCCTATGATTGGGTTGGGCATTTAGTGAACTATCTGACTCGTGCCCTAAAAGGTTTATTCTCAGAAAACCCTCCATCTTGGGACGAATAATTAATCATATTTTATTCATAGCCATACAAATGTTGCCGCTTTCTTCCTATCTTACTCCTGCGGAAGGATGACAATGAGAAAACGATGAAAACGTATCCATCAAAAGTAGGACTTGAACTAGCTATTCCTTTAGCTGGCTTATTTGTTGGTTTGGGTAGCTTGATGGCCTACAAAGGGCTTTGGGCAGGAGTAGGTATTATTTTGGTGGTGTCACTGCTGATCCTGCACTTGTTTATGACGACACGCTATAAACTGGACAAAAACACCCTCAACATTCAATCCGACTTTTTCTTTCATAAACAGGTGCCCGTTGCTTCCATCAAAAAAATCATCGAAACCCGAAGCCCCCTTAGTTCCCCCGCTCTTTCGCTGGATCGACTTGAAGTAGTTTATAATCGCTTCGATAGTGTGCTCATCTCTCCTACTGACAAGATGAGCTTCATCGCTGAACTTCTCCATCAAAAGCCGGACATTGAGGTTCAGCTAAAAAGAACACGCGCTGAAGGAAGAGCTTAGGTTAACTTCAACAGTAGGAGTATCGCAAAAACGCTCATCAATGAGACGAAGAGTGATTTGAGTATCCGAAATTGGGGCCATTTAGGAGACGGATATACTGTCAGGCGAAGTCATGACTAGCGCAATCGACATTGCCAATCGGGAAAATATTGTAATTATGTATTTTCGTTCAAGGACCTGATAGCTAGTTATCTTCTGAGTATTAGTTTGTCCCTACAGGTGGTTAGCCAGTAAACTATTCGATCATGAAAGCCTCCGTCCCTGTATTGTTGATTTGGATTCTCCTGTGTCCCTTGTTGCTGCTGGCTCAACCCGATTCGATTAGTTTGGGGGTCACTTTATCAGACCATCCCCGATTATTACTGCCTAAAGCAGAAGAACAACTTCTTTTGAAGGCTATTCAGTCCGATTCAACGCTGGCTCGTATTCATCAGGGCCTCATCGCCCAATGTGATAGTTTAGTGCCAATCCGACGGACGGCCTTAAGCGCCTTACGAGTGGAACGCTTCCAAGATCGGGATGTCCGGGAGGCTTTACGACGGTTGTTTGTCTTGTCGTATGGCTGGCGATTAACCGGTAAAGAGACTTACTTCCAGCGGGCAAAAAGTGAACTCTGGCATACGCTAATTCTCGCTCAGTGGAATCGAGAACGGCTGGATGTTGTGGCCCAAATTACAGTGGCTACTTCGCTGGCCTTTGATTGGCTATACCCCAACTTAACCCCTAAGGAGCGAATCTTCGTGCAAAAAACCATTGCCGAAAAAGGGCTACAAGCTATCATGGCTCCCAGTGATAGCAGTTGGACACCACCCACCGATACCCAAAAGCAGATGGCCAATACCGCTCTTGCCTACGGAGCGTTAGCCATTTACGAGTCAAAGCTATTATTGGCTCACGCTTGTTTAAATCAAGCCATTCGCTCTACTGATCAATTATTGGCTCTCTACGCACCCCATGGAGCTTATCCGTATGGCTACTCCGCCTGGAGTGATGCAACCAACTTTACAGCTCTATTGATTAGTGCCTTGCAGAAGGAGTTTAAAACGGACTTCGGTTTATTGAAACCGACCGGCTTTGTCAACACCAGTGCGTATGGTTTACAGATGCGAGCTCCCTCGGGTCGTTGTTTCAATTATGGAGAATCCTCCCTGGCGGCTCCCGTTCAACCCAGTTTGTTTTGGCTAGCTCGGCTTCCAAACACGCATGAGTTTGGCGCTTGGGAACGTAATTGGTTCTCCAATCAGCCAGTGGCCAGCTGGCAGCATGAAGCATTACTACCGGCTATTCTACTTTGGAGCTATGATCAGACTTGGACCAAACCCCTGCAGCCACCTACTAAGGTCTGGTTTGATAACGGTGCGATGCCCGTAGCCTCCCTTCGTAGCTCCTGGAGTGACCCACAGCCCCTGTTTATCGGCTTGAAAGCAGGAAGCCCTTCACTTCGGGGCGCTCATATGGATGTGGGCTCTTTTATCATCGAGGCTCAAGGCGAGCGTTGGGGGATCGATTTAGGCTATCAAAATACAGATTCGCTGGTACTAGCTGGAACCAACATGCATGATACGGGACCTAATGCCGCTCGTTGGCTGGTCTTTCGTAATTCGAATATGGCCCATAGCACCCTGACGGCTAATTATCTCCCTCAATCGACTAGTGGCTATGCGTCGATTATCAGTTCTTCGGATCAACCGTCATTCCTGAATGCCGTTACTGATTTGAAAGAACTGTATCCCGACTTGTTAGTAAGTGCGAAGCGAGGAGTAGCCATTATCGATAATCAGTATTTGCTGGTTCAGGATGAGGTGGAAACGGGCGAAAAGGAAACGATATTACGTTGGGCCATGGTAACGGCGGCTCAGATACAGGTGATTGATGATCAGCAGATAGTGTTACAGCAATCGGGCAAACAGTTAGGTTTAGTCGTTGATTCTTCCGTTAAGGTGAAGATGCAAACCTGGTCAACGGGGCCTCGCTATGAATATGATTCAACCAATGCCGGCACCTTGCTGATTGGTTTTGAGGTGAAAGTTCCTCCTCACACCAAACAATCCTGGCGGGTCAGGCTACTTCCTGGTACTAATGGGTTAGGAGCTCCCTCAAGTATTATCCCTCTATCTGATTGGCCCCATAACTAAGTCATCAAAGAAAACAAGCTGGTTTAATGGCAACTCACTATTTGTAATAGTGGTATTTCCGCCGATTGTGTAGAGAAGGTTTAGTATATCAGCCTAAATCTTCTGAAAGTTGGAGGTCTCTCAACGTTGTAGCCACGAGATATTTATTCTCAAAATACGCTCCACTTTGAGACGATGAAAACTTTGTGCATTTGCTCCTAAATGGGGTGTTTACTCTTCAACACCGCTTTCTAGGATACTAAACGTTTTCGAGCTACAGTCAATTTGAGCCATGGCCCCGTAAGGGAGGCTAAAAACTGGGCAGGTATGGCCAAAGTCCATTTCCGTGATAACAGGCATAGTCGGTAAATCCTCTTCGTGGAGCACCTTGAGTAGTTCATCATTATATTCCTTTACGTAAGCGTTGTTATCAGGCCTACCCAAAATAATGCCATTCGCCCTGGTCAAGATACCTTGCTGAGCATAATTCCGTAGCCACCACCGAAAAGAGTCAGGGGCTGGCCTAGCCTCGGAGGTTTCAAAAAATAAAATCGAGTTGGTCCACCGTTCTTGGTCGGGCCAGAATGGTGTGCCTTTTAGCATTTCTAATACCTCCATACAGCCTCCCATCAACCGGCCCTGCACGCTTGTCTGACCTTGCAGAAAATTCCACCCAGGATTAGCTTCTAACTTGCGTTTTCTGTTTTGTAAGGACAAATCTGACCAGTCCAGCAGTTCCGATGTCCACCCCATCTCATTGGGTGTTACCTGGCCAATCACCTCCCCTGAAAACAGCGTTCGGTTAATATCGGCAATCTGATAGGGATGCATACCCCCGTTTTCGGCAAAACCAACCAGTAAGGACGTACCATAAAAGGAGGATAGCCCCGCTTTTAAACAAAGAAAATGCGTGATGGTGCTATCGGAAAAGCCCAGAAATATTTTCGGATTTTGTCGAATAATCTCGACATCAACATAGGGTAAGATACGACAACTGTCGTCTCCACCAATCATAGAAATAATGGCTTTTATGGATGGATCGGCAAAGGCTTCCATTAAATCCTGGGCTCGTGCTTGCGGGTTTTGGTAGATCCACTGAGCCGATTTTAAGGCATGTGTAGTTTCAACAACCTCTACCCCAAATGTAGCTTGTAACTGTCGCTTTCCTTGTTGATAGCGCTCGGGTAGCTCGCCTGCTCCTCCCCAGGAAAGGGAAATGGTGGCGACTTTATCGCCGGGTTTCAAGGCCTTTGGTTTAACGAAGCTCATGAATTTTCACAGCCTACCGGCTTAGTTAAATAAAACGGTGTTGTCGACCCTGTTAACTGATCGCCAAAGTACGAAGGATCAAGCTAAATGGTATGGAACAACGTCTCGTTAAACGCTCCCACCTGAGACGCATAATCCGGGCCGCTGGTACCTTTCCACTGAACGCAAAAGAACGGTAACAAAAACTATTACCGGGGAAGTAGCGAGTTGATTTGCCTGAGAACAATTCAACCAACAAGGTTGTTTTTATTAGAGAGCTAAATGCTTCTCTAGTACGTCGCTTATGAGCAGTGCTTTTTTGAAAAATGAAACGGCGGATGCGCCTGTTGTTATTCCGGCACGCGCCCCTTTACCTCCCGGTACGCCCAATTATGTTACGCCCAAAGGTCTTGAGCTACTGCGCACTGAACTGATTGAGTTGGAAACCGAGCGCGCCCATTGGCAAGCGGCTATCGGCGATGATGAAAAAGAGCGTAGCCGCCAACTGGCCTTACTCAATGGGCGTATCGCCAATCTAAATCAGCGTATTTCTAGTGCTAAAGTAGTCGACTCTCAGCAGCAGGACAGCATTCGCTTTGGGGCTACAGTTGTTCTAAGAACCCAAATGGGAAAATTAGCGGGGATGGAACGGCGCTTGACCATTGTAGGCGTTGATCAAGCCAATGCTAGCCAGGGACTAATTGCCTTCACGGCTCCTCTGGCACGCGCCATACAGGGAAAACGACTTGGTGACACGGTGGTATGGCCGGCTGGAGCTGGTCAGCAACTACTAGAAATTGTAGGTATCACCTACGAAATGGCCTGACTATAAGGCATTGACTAGTAGTTGCCTATACTGCTCTAGTCGCGCTGACATCAATCGACTGGCCCGTCTCCCCCGCAATGTTCAGTACCCGAATCTGCTGCTCAATCAGCCAGACCCGCAGCCGTTGGATTCACCAGATGAGGCTTTCCTTAAAGCCAGTGTTATGAGTCAGTTTCGTGCTGCCCATTAGGTCGCTGAAGATCACCGGACCGCTTTGCCGTTTGGTACGGCACAGGCACGGGTGATGGGCCACCGCGACGCTGTTGCGGGTCCGGAAAATCCACGGTTCACCGTCGCTGTCATTTGGCAAGTCTGCAATGCATCATTAACTTAACTACAGCAGTACGATTGAGACGTTGATTAGTAACCAGGTAGCCAGTGCGAATGGCAGTTTACGACAGCAGTCAACTTCCACAGGTATCATTTTAGACTTAAACAGGCTGACTTGTAGAAACGGGAGTTTAAAGAGACAGCGATACATCTTTTAGTTAATCTCTTTCTTCTTAAAGTCGGTAATGCTCTTTCCATCATACCGATACGCCCCACCTGAGCCGAACCAAATTCTGCCATCAGTAGCCTCTAAAATCCCAAAAAGCATGGTTTTAGTATCATCAAAGTCTAATTCTACTTCGGTTACCGTGGGATTTTTGGTTGATAAGGTTTCTCCATCATACCGAAAAAGTGACCAACCCCAGTTGGTTAGTGAACTCGTCCAGATGGCTCCTTTTCTATCTTCATAGACATACGCAACTCCACGTTCGGTGAAATTGGTAAAGCTACTGCCGTCATAGCGCCAAAGCCCATACGGGCTCCCCAGCCAGATAGCCCCTTTTTTATCTTCGATGATCCTACGAACATTGATAAACGGAGCGCCGTCATGAGTGAGAACGGTAAATGTTTTTCCGTCATAACTATAGACATTGCCCCTGGTGGTAAACTAAAATTTCCCGGTTTTATCTTCAATAATCGAATTAACATCATTATCATCCTTCAGGAAGCGTCTTTCGTCCGATGTTAAAGGTAGACCTTCATGCATCTTATAAGTTCGAAAGGATTTGCCATCGTACCGGCTGGCTCCTTCTCCCGTACCGAACCAAATAGTCCCCGCTTTATCTTCGTAAATATCAAAAACCCCATTACTGGCAAGCCCCTCCTTAGTGGTAAAATGTTGAAAGGACTTGCCATCGTAATAATAAACCCCTTCGCCAACAGTACTAAACCAGAAATTCCCTTTTCGATCTTCTAAAACCGAAAAAAAATGGGCCGAACTCACTTGGCTGGTCACATTGGTAAACGATTTTCCATCATATCGATACACCCCACCAAAGGTTGCTAGCCAAATATTGCCCTTTCGATCTTGCTTGATGGTACGCGTGATATGGCTAGATCCATAGGCTGTACTTAGCTGTTTGGATTTGGCCTTGATTGTGTCTTTTGGCAGGTCATTTTTGGTGAGTGCTTTACTGGACGAGTAACCAGCAACCAGCAAGACTAATGCATATAGGAGTACGTACTTCATCCGTATTTCGTTTAATGGCCCAATGGATTTAACCGCAGCGGTGGGCCGCAAACCTAGTTGGTTTTGTATTGCCCTTTAGTTAATGGCTTGTTAATGAGTGTTAAAGAAAGATAAAGGCAGCCTTTACTTACTTTGAGTATTTTTGTCTGTGTGCAGTGTGGCCTATACAACTGTCTTATATTAACGCTCCCGCCTGAGACGAAGGAAGATTCAAATACCTGCTTTGTTATTGGGACGTTATACGATACCATGAATTAGCCATGAGAACGTGACAAGAATGCCTTTCACGTTCTCATGGCTGCCTTGGACCTCAAGAACTGCCTGATGTCTCAATCAAAAACAGGTGATCTATCGGTTGACCTAATCGGCCATCATCAGTTGCCTGATCCCTTTTCGAAATGCTTCATCGCCACCTGCCAGACGCTGCGTGTACATGGTGTTGGCATCGTCACCACAAACATAGCGCAACCGATCCGTCCCGTCGGTGGCCGCTTCATACACCACTTCGGCAATTTGCTCAGCCGTGGAATAATGGGAATTACTAATGGCCGCAAAAAACTTTCTGGCCAAGTCATCATAGGCCGGGTGAGACGGTAAAATGGTTCGCTCCCCCATATCAGTAGCCACCATCCCCGGTTCAATATTTTTGATGCCAATGCCAAACTGGCCCAACTCATACGACAGACTCTCGGCCCACCCCTCCAATGCCCACTTGCTGGCGTCGTACATCGAACTCATAGGAAAAGCCATCAGTCCCGCCGATGAAGTTGTATTAATAAACAAGCCCGTTCCGCGTTCTCTAAAACTCGGAATAAAGGCTTTTGTAACGCGGACTGTACCCAAAAAATTGGTCTCCATCTGGGCCACCAATTGTTGATCAGTGGTGGCCTCCAGGGCACCAAGTACACTGTATCCGGCGTTGTTAAACACGACGTCGACTGGGCTCATCGCCAGCGCTTTTTGCGTGGTTTCATTGATCTGCTCTAAGTCAGTCACATCCAAAGCCAGTAGAGTAATTCCTGCGATCTGATTAAGCTCAGTCTCTTTTTCTGGCTTACGCATAGTAGCGATTACATACCAGCCCTTTGAAGCGAAGAGTTTGGCGGTTGCTTTGCCAATGCCTGCTGATGCACCTGTTATAAAGATTGTCTTTTCCATAAGTAATTTTAATTTGGGGCAAACCTATTGTATATTCACTATACAATTACTATCAATTACCTTTTGGATAGCGACTATTTATGACAACCATTGAATGTGATTCTGAAGATAAGACTGAGCGGGTTCTGGCGCTAAAGGATGCTATTGAGCTGCTCAGTGGGAAATGGAAATTTTGCATCCTGCTGAATTTATATCATGGCGGCCCCATGCGGTTCAAAGACTTGCAGGAAACTTCTCTGGGCATAACGCCTAAAGTACTTTCTAAGGAATTACAGGAATTGGAAGAAAACCTATTGGTTACTCGTACGGTCAATCCGACCAAACCGGTTACGGTCTCCTACGCACTGACTATGCATGCCATTGAGATACGCCCCGTTCTGGAGGCCCTGATTGACTTTGGCTTGAAACATCGCCGGCAAATTATAGGTATGAGCGAGTCGGTAAGAACAAACTGAACTTTCTTATACCAGCCATTAGCGCGGCTGGGATTATGGATTAGAAATCTGTTCTATTCGGCCAGAAATTTGGTCCTTAACTACTCTTGGGGGACATTTAATTTCTTGCGAAATCGCATTCAACTGCGACGAACCCCTAGTCCTCATCAATATGCATCTTTATTCGGGCGTTTGTCGGGACAGCTTTTTTAATAACGGTCAAGTATTGTCCGTATCCTACACCTCCAAAAGAACTATAACAGATCTACAATGAGTTCTGGGCGTTGGGCATACTGCTGAAGGATGAGATTGGGCGTAACGTTACTAAACTGTCGGAAATCCTTCGCCAGATGGTAGTAATCAGAATAACCATACTGAATAGCCACTGTCAGCCAGTCATGCTCAGGATGTAGGTTTTTGTCGGTAAATGCCTGATAAAATCGACCAATTCGGCTAAACAATTTGGGGCCAATCCCCATACGCTCCTTGAATTTTCGTTCAAACTGGCGAGAACTTAGATTCGCCTGATTGGCTAACCAATCCAACGAAAATGGGGTGGGTTGGTGGAGCAGCAGCCGGGCAATCCGATCAACGGGTTGTACATTACGGCGGATGGAACCTAGCTTTCTGAGTAAATAACGTTCCGTGCATTCTATCATATCAGTATACGAACGAGCATTTGCAATTTGATTGTTTAGCGATCGCAACTCTACTCCAAATAAGGCTTCTGCATTTATATATTCTTGCGTCAGCTCATACGTGGGAATACTGCAAATTGTACGGAACTGTTTTCACTATGATTTGGTGCCTCTCTCATTCCTGTACTGGGTTAGTTCTTTCAAAGGGTGTGGTTATAGGCAATCACAGGTATTTATACCGGTGCGAACTATACGTTTGAAAGATTATTTACTGGATTTGAAGCGACGTGACTCCTTGAGTACAGCCAGTACATCCGCCCGGCGGTAGCGAACCTGTTTATTCGCTTTAACCGGAACTAGAATAGCGGGTCTCTCATCGGTATCTTTAGCCCAGAAATGCAGCGTGGTTAACGAAACTTGTAATTTTTGAGCCGTCTGCTTGCGGGTCAGCAGTTCGGGGAGATCGGAACCTTCGGGGAGTGGTGGCGTATAGCTGGCCAGCGCTTTGGCTATCCGTTGTTCGACCAGATCGCCTAATTGCTCGGGGGTGAGGTGAATAAGAATTTGTGTGCCGTACATAATCCTGTTTGATTAAATGCAGCACAAATAAATATATAAAAAAAGGTGAATTCCACGTACTCAAACTCCACTAAAATCTTCCATCGAACTGACAATCTACCTTCGTCAAAGTCTTTAGATTTATTTTAGTTTACTTGAGTTGAAGTCAATCGATCTCTCCGAAAAATCAAGCTTAATGAAGCTTAATCATTCCCATTAAAAAACTTGAATAAATACAATGAATTCTTGTATTCGGTAGAAAATATTTTTTTGAGCTATCAGTCGAGCTTATCAATTTTAAATGAAGTTACGGAGAAATTGATTGCTTGTTAACTACCGAAGAGTGCTAGTCCTTATTGAAAATGGCTATGCTCCAGCATCAGTAGCGCATTCTGCTCCGATGAGATTTTGATGTACTTCAGCAACATTTTCTCCGATCGATGCCCCGTAATCTTCATAATCGAAACAGGAGGTACTTTAGCCAGATACGCATTCGTAGCAAATGATCTGCGAGCCGTATGGGTCCCGACCAAATCCCATTTCTCGGGATACCGGGTTTCGCTAGTACCTCCCCGCGTCTTACTTACCTCTACCCTATCGGTTAGTCCCGCCCGTTTGCATAGTTCTTTAAGATGATCATTCAGCCGCTGGTTGGTAATCGGCTTCGGGGAAATGCCGCCGTATTTAGCCAGGATAGCGACTACTTTAGAGTTAAGGGGTATAGAAACCCGCTCGGAGGTTTTCAGTGTCTTTCGCGTCAAAATGCGACCATTATTGGTAATATTCTCCGGTCGTAGCTGACTGAAATCCGAAAACCGAAGGCCGGTATAGCAACCAATCAGAAACAGATCCCGGGCCCGATCCAAACCTGGCGTTGAAGACAAGTCAAGTTGATATATACGCGTTAGCTCCTCATCGTTCAGATACACGCTGTCGACCTCCTCTGAAAACTTTTTAAAATCCTTGTGCTGGTAGATCAGGTTATGGTGCAGCCCATCGGCATGAGCCTGTTTCAAGAGGACTTTTAAGTCCTTCATCAGCGAACCCACGTAATTAAGCGTGAGCCCTCTTGATGTTAGCCACAGTTTAAACGCATGATAAAAATCCAGGCTGAAGGCATCGTAGTCGACAGAGGCTCCTGTTTCAGCCCTGTACTGCTCTAGTAATCGTTTGAGTTTGATATAGCCTTTTAGCGTAAACTCCGAATAACGAGTGCTACGAGCATTGAGTCGAAGGCCTGATTGAGCCAGGCCTACAAACCGCAAAATGTATTCTGTGAACGTTTCTTTTTCTGTAAGCTTCGGTTCAGCCCTGGTTTTCTTTTGGCGGCCAAGCTCGGAATCGAGTTGCTGTTTGATCAGCTCATTAGTAAAGGGAATCTTAGCCAGTTGTAAGCGGCTCAGCACAGTCTTTAAAGCCGATCGGTAGCGTTCGAGCTGGGCATTGATCGTTTCGAAGGGTTCACGGGCTACCCTAGATTTTTGATTGGTAAACGCCCGTTGCCGCTCCGCATCCCATTGAAACGGCTCGATCGTTAAACCCGTGGAAGTCTTAAACCGGCCGTTATTGTAGCGAAAGACGAGGTTAATAAGGGTTGGACGCTCCGAGCGGGTCTCTTTGAGCAGGAATTTTATATCCTGATCGGAAACAGTTTTCATTTAGTCTTACCTGGTTTGGTCAAGACCAAGTTACGAATAAAATAAATACAGGGGACGGAACAGGGGACGGATGAGCTTTACCAAACCTTATTATTTTCAATAAAGCTCGATAAAGGATAAAGGCTAACTCGCTGATTATAAGCAAAAGCTTACTAATGCGAATTAGCCTTTATTTACTTTGTGTGCTCCCGAAGGGATTCGAACCCCTATCGATGGTACCGGAAACCATAATTCTATCCATTGAACTACGGGAGCAGACATTCCAGTTTCGGACTGCAAAGATAGTACATTCCATCGCTAAAAAACAAGTTCACCTCTGGAAGTCTTTAGGCGTTTTGGCGTTATCGACGCCCACGACCACCCCGGCGGTTTTGACCTTTGGCTGCCGTACCTTCTTTCCGCTTGGCTTTGATAGCCGGTTTCGCCGTACTACGCGACCGACCCGAACCAGACGATCGGCTACTTTCACGCTCCCGGACGTCAAAACGGCCTTCCCCTTCTGTTCCGCGATCCGACTTATCATTTACCAGGGCAAAATCCATGCTTCGGCGGGCCAGGTTCGTTTCTTTTACCCGTATCACCACCGGATCGCCAAAGGTGTAGATCTTCTTGTGCCGAACGCCTACAATCCGGTAGTTATCCTTGTCGAACTCGTAATAGTCATCGTTCAGGTCCTGCATCCGAACCAGCCCTTCACAACTATTTTCGATGATCTCGACAAAAATACCAAACTCGGTAACGCCTGAAATAACGCCCTCGAAAACCTGATTGGGGTCCATACGGCTCATGAACTCGACCTGCTTGTATTTGATGCTGGCTCGTTCGGCTTCGGCCGCCATTCGTTCACGCTCCGATGAATGACGACACTTTTCTTCGTATTCTTCCCGATCGGCTGGTTTGCCTTTATCCAGATAATGCTGCAAGAGCCGATGGGCCATCATATCGGGATACCGACGGATAGGTGATGTAAAATGCGAATACCGACGGAAGGCTAGTCCGAAGTGGCCAATATCCTCGGTGCTGTAGCGGGCCTTCGACATGGTTCGAACGGCTAGTTGCTGCAACATTCCAGCTTCGGGCCGTCCTTCGATACTCTCCATAAAGCGATTCATGGAAGCGGATAAATGATCTTCATCCACAGCCAGTTTATACCCTAATCGGCGGGCGAAATCGGAAAACACCTTCAGCTTTTCTTCGTCCGGTCCTTCATGAATCCGATAGACCATCGTGTTTTCTTCGCCATTCTTATTTCGTTTCGACAACGAATGCACGTATTCAGCTACCCGTTTGTTGGCCAGAAGCATGAACTCTTCGATGAGTTTGTTAGTATCCTGCCGAATTTTGGGGTAAACGGCTAGAGGAACGCCATTTTCATCCAGCCGGAACCGAACTTCAACCGTTTCGAAGTTGATGGCGCCATTTTTGAACCGTTCGTCGCGGAGTTTATAGGCCAACTCATTCAAGAGCCGCAGTTCTTCCAGAAAATCGCCCCGGTCATTGTTCAGAATTTCCTGGGCTTCTTCATAGGCAAACCGACGGTCCGAATGCGTGACTGTCCGGCCAAACCATTCGTTTTTGATTTTGGCATCGGGAGTCAATTCGAAAACGGCCGAAAACGTGAGCTTATCCTCGTTGGGACGAAGGGAGCATAGCCCATTCGAAAGCTTTTCGGGAAGCATCGGCACGACCCGATCAACCAGATACACCGATGTTGCCCGTTTGTAGGCTTCGGCCTCCAGTTTCGAACCGGGCCGAACGTAGTGTGTAACGTCGGCAATGTGAACGCCTATTTCGTAGTTACCATTGTCGAGCACCTTTACCGAAAGGGCATCATCGAAGTCTTTGGCATCAACGGGGTCGATGGTAAAGGTTGTCACCTCACGCATATCCCGCCGTTTGGCAATTTCATCCTCCTGAATCTGCGTAGGAATGGCTTCGGCTTCCTGTTCTACCTCGGCAGGGAAAACGATTGGCAAGCCAAATTCGGCCAGAATGGCGTGCATTTCGGTATTATTCTGCCCAGCCACACCCAGCACCGTAATCACTTCGCCTTCAAACTGCTGTTTGTGGCTTTCGGCATCCGGGTATTTCATTAAGCGAACAATCACTTTCTCCCCATTCTTGGCACCACCTAGTTTATCATTCGGAATAAAGATGTCTTCATAAATCTTTTTGCTATCCGGCGAAACAAATCCATAGGTCGGCCAGACTTCAATGCGACCAACCAGTTCAGTGCGGCCCCGTTCAATAATACTGACTACTTTTCCTTCAATGCGTCGGCCGCGATTACGTGAATCCGTAAAGCGAATAACCCGCACCCGGTCGCCATCGACAGCACCAGCCAGATCGTCGGTTGATACCCAGATATCATCGTCACGGTCGCCCCGGCTGCCATCCGCTGTAGCGGGGAGCACAAAGGCAAAGCGGGAATTTACATGGTCGACTACACCTTCAATCAGATTAGCATCGGCATCGGCCCGATAACTCCCGTTAGGCTGACGTACAATAGACCCTTCTTCGGCCAATTCACCAACCAGTCCATGCATAATCAGTTTCATTCGCCGATCATGCACACCGAAGTGGTCCAATAACTCATCCTGCGTAAACGCCCGGTCGTCGTTAATCTGAAAAAACGCCATCAGGTCGTTCTTCAATTCATCCAGAAAAGAGTCGGCCTGATGAATGGGCCTCGTCTTCGATTTTTCCAGGCCCTTTTCACGAGGGCGCGCCGTATACGACGAGCCCGAGCTGGGCCTGGCATATTTATTTTGTTTTGGTTTTCCGTTTCTCATACTTCTTTGCCTAACTCGAAAAGCAGGCTTAAATGTTTATAGTGATGTAAACTCAGCGCATTGAGTACACAGAGCTATTAGAATACGTATCGACATTCTGTCTGCTCTCAGTGGCTCTGGTTTGGCGGTCTGACCTGCTCAAACCCCATTTTAGTCGCTCAGCACAATGTGCTCTTCCGCTACGAGCGGTGCTCCCAGCATTTTTAAATAGACCTGAACGAGCATCACCATCGAATCGCGGGCATACTGCTCGATGCGGGCCCAGTCGTGTTCACGGTAATACACTTCGCTGGTGCGGTCGCCGGTCCACTCCAGTGGGCGCGTAGGAATATTTAACACAGCCGCCAGTAAATCGAGGGGCACAAAATGCCGTTTATCGCCAAACTGCCACTGTTCCATCGTATCGCGATGTGGTATTTCCCAGGGTTTCTTGCCGGCAATCTGCAAGGCTGGCGGCAGGGGCAGGCCATTGACCATCAGCCGACGACACAGAAATGGGAAGTCAAACTCCTTGCCGTTGTGTGCACACAGGGTAAGTTCGCCGGGCGGATAGCGATTGACAATGGTCAGAAACTCCTGAAGAATGGGTAACTCGTCGTCGTTGCTGATGAGCTTGATTTTCAGATGGGGCTTATCGTCGTCATCGAAAAACAACCCACCGACGCTGATGCAGATGATCTTACCGAACTCAGCAAAAAACGAAGCCCGTCGATCATACCAGCCAGCCGCCGACAATTCGTCGTCGTTTTTAAAGAATCGGCTTTTTTCTTCCCACTGCCGCTGTAGTCTCGGATCAACGGCCAGCAGCGACGGCTCACCCGCTACTGTTTTGAGATCAATAAACAGAAGATTTTTTAAACGACGTTTCCAGGAGACGGGCTGAGGCATATAGTAAGGCGGACATTCTGTCCGCAATGTTAACGCTAGGACGATATGGCGGACAAGATACTGATTCGCCAGCCTACCCGCGCTACTTAATCGTGCAAAATCCCTTCCAGACCCAAGGCAGGAATGGTGATGAGGTTTTCTTCCACGATACTGTCGGGCACGAAGATAAACTTCTTATCGAAAATCTGATCACCAATAAAGTAGCTCACCCAATACTCATTGTTGAGGTGAAACACATCGGGCATGATCGTTTCAACAACTTCATGAGCACCCGGCATGATTTCAACAAAGAAATGACGCAGGGTTGAGGTCTTTTGCTCCTCCTCATCTTTCTTACCATATCCCCTTGATGTTACGAACACCGTCTTGATGGGCACATCGTTCTGGTTGATTAAAAACACCTGCCAGTCGTAACCGCCAGTCAGAGCCTCCTTTCGGGCGATCACAACCTGTACCCCCTCAACGGGTAAAAAATTAATGTCTTTTTTCATACTTATCTACTCAACACAGCGCAACGGAGTCGCTTTGGCGGTTGGCTCCACGCTGTATTCCAATCAATTCCATCTCAAACAAGGTGGCCATGTGATCCTGAACGTACGTAGCAACTTCGGCTAACGGCACTTCATGACCCAGTTCGAGCGCCAGCGAGGTGACGGCCTTATCGGCAATGCCACAGGGAACAATATGGCTAAAAAAACGCAAATCTGTATTCACATTAAAGGCAAACCCATGCATAGTTACCCAACGGCTGGCTTTTACCCCCATTGCACAGATTTTGCGGGCAGGTCCATCATTTTCGTCCCCAGTGGCCTCCTGCCCCAGCCAAACGCCCGTCAGCCCATTGATCCGGCCTGCTTTCAGTCCATACTCGGCTACTGTTCGAATGATGCTTTCTTCCAGCAACCGCATGTAGTGATGAATATCAGTAAAAAAATTGTCCAGGTCCAGGATTGGATACCCAACAAGCTGCCCTGGCCCGTGAAAGGTAACATCGCCCCCCCGCCGAATTTTAAACAGCGTTGCCCCCAGCTCCGAAGCCAGTTGCGCTTCGTCCATCAGCAGGTGCTCGGCATGACTACTGGTTCCCATGGTGTATACGGGCGGGTGTTCACAAAACAGCAGGTAATTGGGTGTTAGTTGCTGCGCATCGACGGGGCAGGCTCGGTTAGCCAGCTTCTGGTCAACAATAGTAGCAAACAACCGCTCCTGCTCATCCCAGGCTGTCTTGTACTCAATCAATCCCAGGTCACGAACCTCAACTTGTTTATTAATTCGACTATTCATCACGTTCAGGACGAAAAACTATCCATCAATTGGTTAACAACCGTCTCCCTCTGTTTCGTTCGATGTGCCGCAATTTGGTACTGTCCAGACATGGATATGGGTATTGCTCTTTTCTACGGGTATTGGTGTCTAAAGAGTCCATACTTCGTCTAACGGTTTTCAATGCACAACACGGCATCAATGGCCCAACACAATGAAACCGGCAAACAGGGCGAAGTAGAAGCCGCCCGGTATTTACGCGAAAAAGGCTACGAAATTTTGGCCTGGAATTACCGCTACCAGCATGCAGAAATCGATCTGATTGCGCAGAAAGGGAAACTGCTGGTTTTTGTGGAGGTAAAAACCCGAACCAATGTCAGCTTCGGCAATCCCGAAGAATTTGTTTCGTATACCAAGGCTAGATTGGTTATGAAAGCCGCCGAACACTACATTTTCAACACCAACTGGCCATTCGATGTCCGATTTGACATTATTGCGGTTACGCTTTCCGGCAGTCAACTACAGATAAAGCATATAGAAGACGCGTTCAGTTGAATTTTTTTATTAAACCACAAGGACGCAATAGTTACCCGGAAGCGGTTCATGTATCCTGGCACCTATTGCGTCCTCGCGGTTTGATTTTGCCAGATGAAAATTACCCCCTAACAACCTTTCCGTAAATCATTTAGGCATAATTTTCGTTAGATAGTAAGAACCTAAACAATGCATCAACACATCTTTATGAATATATTTCCTATCGGGCGGACGGCACTGCTTTGGCTAACTGCTGGCGTGTTTTTGATGACCTCCTGTAAGAAAGAGTCAGACATTACGCCTTCGGGCTCTACTAGTAATGGCGAGGTAAACAGTTGGATACTGGCCAACATGCAACATTCTTATTTCTGGAACGACAAAATCCCCGCAACGACCGATACCTCGCTAACGCCCGACAAATACTTCTATACCCTTTTATACGATTATACGAATACGGCAAACATCGACCGGGATCGGTTCTCCTGGATTCAGCAAAGTGCCGATGAGTTAAAAGCGTCGCTGAATGGACAGTCGAAAACGACCGGGATGGAATACAGTCTGTATTATCGGGATGCATCGAATACGGGGGTTATTGCGGTGGTACTTTATGTGCAACCGGGTTCACCTGCCGCCAAAGCGGGCATCAAACGGGGGGATGTGATCTCAAAAGTGAACGGTGAATTACTATCAAAGAACAATTACCAAACCCTGCTTTCCAGTAATGCCGATTCGTATGTGTTTGGTTTTGCTACGCTGGTGAACGGCACACTAACCGACAGTGACCAGACTAAACAGGTCAATGCTGTGGTGTTTCAGTCAGACCCTTTTCTGCTCGATACTACCTATACCATTGGCAATAAGACGGTTGGCTATATTGTTTACAATCAATTTATTAGGGGCGTCAACAAAGCCGATGGCAGTTCCGACAATGCGTATGATCTGAAAATGGAGTCGATCTTTGACAAATTCAAGCAAAAGGGCGTTAACGAACTGGTTCTTGATCTGCGGTACAATCGGGGCGGTTATGTCAGTTCATCCATTAATCTGGCGAGCCTGATCGGTAAAAATATCGATGCATCGAAAGTATACTACACCCAGAAATGGAACAGTATTGAAACCGATGAGAGAGATAAAAAATACGGCAAGGGTTGGAACAACCAAACCTTTCTAACCAAGTCCACCGCCATTGGGGCTAACCTTAGCCGTGTATTTATTCTGACCACCGGCAGTACGGCTTCGGCCAGCGAGTTAGTGATCAATGGGCTAAAACCTTTCATGACGGTCAACACGATTGGCACCACAACGGTTGGGAAAAATGTGGGCTCAATTACCATTTCTGACGCCAACAAGCGAATCAAATGGGGCATTCAACCCATCACCTTTAAATCGGCAAATGCACAGGGTTTTACGGATTATGCCGGAGGATTTACACCAACCGTACGAGTAACGGAGCCTGATCCTCGCAAAAACAGCTGGAAAACACTAGGCGATCTGACAGAACCTTTGCTGGGTGAAGCCATTTTCCAGATAACGGGTATGCGTATGGCCCGCCGGGCTGCCTCAACCGACAGTGATGTTGTACCCATTGGCTCATCAATCGACAGTAAAGCTGGTGGAGGGAATATGTTTATTACAGACATCGTACCTAACCAATAGTACAATTGCAGGATGTTTTTTGGCTATTATCAGATAGGCTATTATCGACATAATTTCTTATGAAAAGAGCTTCTGGTGAAAAACGGTTAAAATTGGATTATTTTATAGCAAAAGCGGCTTTCGGGGCTGCTTTTGCTGTTTAATACTGTAACTTTATCATCAGGCAATTCGCTACAACACCATGTACGAGAAGAATATAGGTACCAAACAGAAAGCATTACGCATCAATCTTGATCGTCGTATTTATGGATCGTTTGCCGAGATTGGCGCAGGTCAGGAAACGGCAGCTATGTTTTTTAAGGCCGGTGGCTCATCGGGAACCATTGCTAAAACCATGTCGGCCTACGACATGACGTTTAGTGACTCAATCTATGGCGTAGAAGAAAGTGGGCGGTATGTCGTGGAGTCACGACTCGTTAAAATGCTCAACAAAGAGTACAGTCTGCTGGAGAAACGGCTGGCTGAAAAACGAGGGCTTGATACGACATTCTTCGCCTTTGCCAATACTGTTGTTGCCCTCAATTATCAGAAGACCAACGATGCACACGGCTGGATTGGCTGCCGATTCCAGCTAAACCCCCAAGCTGGGTATAACGACGTAATCATTCACGTTCGAATGCTCGATAACGAAAATATTCTGCAACAGCAGGCGTTGGGGGTTATTGGTGTAAACCTCATTTATGGGTGCTATTACTACGCTAAATCGCCTGAAACACTTGTTCTGTCGCTGATGGATGATTTGGCTCCCGAGCGGATTCAGATTGATATGATCCGATTTAGCGGCCCCGACTTTGTGGAAGTCGACAACCGTCTGATGAGCCTTCATCTGGTCAAAAACGGCTTTACCGATGCAGCTTTGTTCGGTCCGGATGGTCAGGTAATGCAGCCCTCCGAAGCACTCTACAAAAAACACATCCTCGTGATGCGGGGCCGGTTACGCCCTCTGACGAATGTGCAGTTAGATATGATTGAAAACGGGTTGAAGCAGTTTAAGGATGAGCCCGATGTAGACGGAAATCGCGTTGTATCCCTGGCCGAGTTAACATTGCATAACCTAAAAGCCAACGAACAGGGAATTGATGAGAAAGACTTTCTGGATCGGGTCGACATCCTATGCTCAATGGGTCAGGCGGTTATGATTTCCAATTACCTGGAATATTACAAACTGGTAGCGTACCTGGCCCGACTGACCCGGTTAAAAATTGGCCTGGTAATTGGTATTCCCAATCTGGAATATATTTTCGAGGAAAGCCACTATGAATTTTTACCTGGTGGTATTCTGGAATCATTTGCCACGCTCTTCAGTCGGAAAGTAAAGCTATTCGTTTACCCAACCCTGAAAGAAGGCGCCATTTATACCTGTAATGAGTTTAAGCTCCCCCCTACGCTGGAGCCGCTATTCCAGTATTTGGTTCGCAATGACAAAATCGAAGATATTACCGACTACAAAGAACAGCATCTGCACATCTCCACCGACCATGTACTCGAAATGATTCAGCAAGGTGAAGACGGCTGGGAAGCTATGGTACCTGAGCGCGTAGCCGAACAAATTAAAGCCAACTGCCTATTCGGATATCCCTGCGAAATTGAATACGTACCTATCGGTCAGCAGGTTCGTCAACAGCAGGTTGAAGAGCAGGCAGCCTCAAGCTGATTGCCCATTATACAATTGATAAATTTTGTCGCGGCTACGTTTCAATCGCATCTTAACCGCACTGGGCGTCAACTGATAGATTTGGGCAATTTCATCAATGCTCATATCCTGTTCATATTTCAGTTGCAGCAGGGCTTGTTCAGTCGTTGACAGAGTAGCCATTGCCTGTTTGACAAACAAAATGGCTTCTTCATGAAACGACGATTCCTGTTCGTCAGCCATGTCATGCCTTAAACTCTCTTCAACAGATGAAGCAATAAATCGTTTGCCAGCACGCATCTGGTCGGCACAGTAGTTGAAGGCAATGGAATAGAGCCAGGTAGAGAAGCTGGATCGTTCCTGAAATGCGTTGAGTTTGGTAAAGGCTTTCAGGAAGATATCATGGGTAAAATCTTCGGCTTGCTCGCTACTTTTGGTCATAGACAAGCAACGTCGATAGACTTTATTTACGTAACGGCTATAAAGCGTTTCGAAACACTTCTGCGGTTGGCTGCTCAAGTATTGCCGAATCATCTCCTCGTCTGTCAATAAGGTATTCATCAAAAAATGACCTATGCGATAAATGTGAAAGACCTTTCATAGAATTTATGGGTTTTATAAATAATGAGTCTATGACGACAAGAGACGCAGTTGGGTACAAAAAATATATTAAGTGGTACACCTAGCCTGACACTGTTGGTTACTTATATCACAACCATCTCCCATCAAACGTCTCATATTCAAAGCATCAATCTTCCAGAGCAAGAAACAGCCTTTCTACTTTCCACTACATCCATTCGGAAGGCTCTGTATTTATCCTGAATAGGGTGACTATTCTGAATGAGAACCATTGCATGGTCAATGATCATGCTGACGAAGCGATACGTACCGGAACGGAGGAATTTATTGGGCTAAAATCGATCGATCCTACCCAGGCAGAATCGGATACCCAGAGCGGTATATAACACCAGAAAGAGTGTTTCTGCCACAAACTGTATAGAAGGCCAGTATCTACTGATACCTAAAATGGCTTGTGCCCAATGAATTAAAACGCCACAATAGAGTATAAAACCAGTTAAAAAACCAGCCAGAACAAACAGTGAGATTATTAGTCGGTTTATTTTTCCAGACACCTTTTTACTGAATTCTTGTGGTTGATCCCTCCAAGTTGAGCCCCTATCCTTTAAAACACCACATAGAATACATAATGAGTGGTATTCGCACAATAACAGGTGGCCTATATCGATTATCGTACATAACCCAATAGCTTAAATCAATTCATTTGCCCTCAACAAAATTCCTTCTCAACCGCCTACTATGGCAATACACAACAACAGGCGGTTTTAATTTTAAAGGAGGATAGAATGGCCTTTAAACAATATACCTTCCAATTATTCACTTCTCCTATATGTTACTTTTCTGGCTTCATGAGTCTTACTTGTTCATTAAATCTGCGTTGGCTTATGCCTGATAGAGCCGTCTTAGGGCAGAGAATAAGCAACTCCCCATCAGATCTCTATTGGTTTGGCGTTGGATTTGCTTGCGCTTTTCCAGGACAAGGCCATTAATGTGCTATGAAAACGAATCAGTCAATCCCTAAAGAGGTAACTCAAATTATTCACTATCAACGAAAACGACTGGCTGAACTGTACTCGCTTGAAAAATGGAGTGAATCTGACTTTGAGGAGATTATGCGCTGCTCCAGCGAATGGAACGCCGATATGCAAAGCTGGATACTTCCTTTGTCGAGCGTTGAAAAACTGGCCTTTGATGCCCGTACGCCCGATCGGCAAGCCCGTAGCCTCCAATTCATAGCTCGACAAATGGGACAAAATGCTGTGAGTTAGTCACAGACCACTGTATTAACTTATTAGCCAGCAAACAAAACCGTTTAATAAATTACTGTCAACCTTATATACGATTCCAGCGTAATCAGAAACAAAAATTGATATTATTCTTAAATTTATTACCTAAAATGTAACTGCAACTTGTCTCTTATCCTATGAAAAGCTCTTTATCTGATGAAGAAATGATTCGGGCCCACCTCCTTACTAAATCCGACCATTGTTTTGAAACCTTATATAACCGTTATGTTGGCAAAGTCTATCAGCAATGCCTTCAAATGACCAAACACTCTGAGCAAGCCGAAGATTTTACTCACGATATCTTCCTGAAAGCCTTTACCAAACTCAACGCATTTCAGGAACGATCCAGCTTCTCTACCTGGCTCTATTCCATTGCCTTCAACTACTGTGCCGACCAGATGCGCCTGTCAAAGCGGATGAATGTTACATCCATTACCGAAGGCCATGAACAATCTATGGCCGACTCGAAAGACAACCACGTACAGGAAGAGACACTCCAATTAGTAAAGCAGGCCCTGGCAACCCTTACGACGGATGAACAGACGATTCTTCGCATGAAGTACGAAGACGGCCGAACAATTGATGAAATTGCCCAAGTCTACAAAATAAAGCCCAGTGCGGTTAAGATGCGGCTAAAACGTAGCCGGGAGCGAATTTACCGTTACTGCCAGCAACCATTTATAGGCTAAGCGGGTATCGAGGTTTGGAATGTGGCGCCCTGACCCGTTGCCAACGCTGATATACATATCACAGGTCCTCCAATAAAAGATCCTGATACCAAAAGCCGCTATCCCAGGTTTGATCGGTACCAGCTGAAGGCAAATACGTTCGTCGGACAACATCGCCTTTTCGAAACGCAACAGGTTCTGAGAAAATGGGCCCATCATACACAAACGAATGATATTCCCCATTCTCTCCACAAGGATCAACGTAGTTGGGCAGGTCGTTCAGCAAGTCCATATTCAGTTCCCGTCCCAGAAACTCGACTGGCAGATAGGCTTCATTGATGCAAACTAATACAGCCTTGAATCCCAGATCGACAAACTCACGGACCAAATCGGTTGAGTTACGTTTCCAGAGCGGAAATGCGCCTTTTAGATTAACCTTTGCCAGTTGGGCTTCTCGGTAGCTGCGTAAGTCTTCCAGAAAAATATCCCCAAAAATGGCATGCGTAGTGCCCAGCCGTTGCAACGGCTGCAGCACGTTATACATCCGGGTATTGTATTCTTCCATCGAAACATCTCCAGGCAATTGTAGCCTATGGAGGGGTAGCCCCAGGCGCTCGGCCTGTAAGGCAAGGAGTCCGATCCGAACCCCATGCATACTTACCCGGCCATACTGCTCATTCACGGAGGTGAGCAATCCTTCAATAGTCCATGCTCCAGAACGGAGACTATGAAACAGCGCCAATGCCGAATCTTTGCCTCCGCTCCAATTCATAATCGCCCGCTGTCGTTTCATCGGAAATAAAATCCAGAAGGAGCAATTTCCGCTTTTACCGAATCAACCAATGCACCGGACGATTCGTATCGAATCACATACCCAGCCTGTGTATAAAGAAGCGGATTCTGCGTACCATAAATGCGTTTGGTTTGGGGATCAACGCCTAATGTGCTGAACGAACGGGGAATGACCACCGTACCTGTAGCACTGGTAGCATTAATCGAAATCTGGTAGGTTTTGCCACCCAACGTATAGTAAAAAGCCTGTTTATCCGTGCTGATCACTACAGAGCCGGGAGCTTCGGAAAACGTTAGTCGCTGTTCCGTACCCCGCGTTGACGGATTCACCCGAACCAGCGCATTACCCGCCCGAAGCCATAGTTTATTATTCGCGTCAACGGCTATAGGCTCGGGCGCTGATCCAAAATCAATCCGCTCTTTTACTGAATCAGTAGTCAGATCAATCACCATAAGAGTTTTATTCCCACTGTATGCATTACTGCCCACAAAGACTTCCGTTCCGACAACCACCATATTTTCTACCCCTTTTATAGCCGCTATTTTCTTGGTAACGGTACGGGTGTTCAGATCGACTACGGCGATATACCCCGGATCTTTATAAAAGGTACCTGCGCTAAAATCACCGGAAACGTCCCAGCAACTTATATAGGCTTTATTAGGCCCAACCTGAATAACCTGCCGGGGATTTTCAATGTCTGGTGTTTTTAGGGTAGCCAGTGATTTAAATGTAGCATAGTCGACAATCTCAACTTTATCCTGCCCGGCTGTATTGTTATCGACCAGAATCAATCCTTTCCCATTTACTTCGGTATAGCCTTGTACTCCGCCACTCAACACCAGTGATGGGTTGGCGGTCTGAAAAATATTGGTGGCAACGGTCTGACTAGTGCGTGATAAAAACGAAACACTCCCATTGTTGCTGGAAAAATTACCCGCGTTGAGAATAAACACACCTGATTCATAGGGAGTTGGTTCAGGATCTGAGGTCTTACAGTTCCAGACACTCAGGGCCACCAGCCCAACTACCATTGACTTGATCCATTGCTTTTTCATTGTGTATTAGAAGGAAAATTAATAATCAGATTGATTGCCCAATTTCGGCCTGGCATGGCATTCCGTTTTACGCCCAGCACAAGCGTATCGAATACATTATTCACCTGGCCCTGTATCCGAACCGGCATAAACTGCCAGTTGATGGAATGTTCCAAAATTACGTTAACCAGCATCGTCCCTTTAAAAAACTGGCTATTATCGAACGTGGTATACCGACGCGAATTAGCCTGCATTTGCAGACTAAGGCGGCTCCGTCCCTGTTGCAGATGCGCATTCAGAGTACCCGAATGCAGGGGTACATACACCAATTGCTTGCCAATCACATCCTGCGAATAGGCATCATATGCCCGCTCCTGCGATGAGCGCGTAAACGCGTACCCCAGCCGTATTCCCGCTTTCCAGCTTGCCTGTGTATAGGTCAGGCCCGTAGTCAATTCAAGGCCGCGTGCAACGACCAGTTGTAGATTTTCGACATGATAGTTCGTCGCAGGATTCCAGTAAGTCCAGTTATCGACCCGGTTTCGATAAGCGCTCAACTCGGCAGTCAGGTTGAGGTGATCCGATAAAGCCCCTGCGGTTGTCAGTCCGGTTTCCAGATTCAAGCCGTTTTCGGGCAAGAGGTTTGGATTGCCTAAGTCCACCCAGTACCGTTCATTTAGCGTTGGCACACGATAGCTCCTGCTTACAGCTCCTTTGGCCGTCAGTGTAAAGCGTTTCTGCTGTACAAGCTGGTATTCGGCCCCCACTGATGGTGTAATGGGCGGATTGAAGCGTGTTACAAACGCCTGCCGAACATTGGCCGATAGCAGCCAGCGGGTGGTCTGAAAACGAAACAGAGCATATAGATCGGCCCGATCTTCCTCAATCAACTGGCCGCCATAACCATCTGTCCGGGTCCCGTAATGCGACCATTCGGCCCCGGTTCGAAGGGTTAATTGATAGCGTATCGTCGATTTTAGGGCAAATTCTCGTTCAATCCGGGTAATGAATCGGTCGGTCTGCGTATGGCTGGGCTCGTTTAGGTTGCCTTTTGCATAATCCAGTATATCGCGAATCCAGCCAACTCGAATGGTTGTTCGGTTGGCTTCGTACGTTGCCAGCAGTCGGGCCGATTGTGTGCGGGTGCGTTCACGGGCCAGGGTATCCTGTGGCGACTGGATCAAATCATTATCAGTGAACCACGCATTAATGGATAACTGCCGACCACTTCTATGCAGAAAAGCCAGGTCTTGAATAAGGCCCCGCTGCCCCGTTGTGGATGGTTCCAGAAAGTAGTGCTGGCGTTCAGTATATGGATACTCGTTATTAAGTTGAGACCGATAAACCAGCGACTTACCCGATAGTTTCCAGCTTGCCCCCAAAGGCAATGCATACTGTGCGCCAAGTTGCGTCTGGCTGTTCCGAAAGCTGGCGAGTTGCTGGCCGACTGTCAGACGAATACCCGGCTGCCAACTGGGCGTATTCCCCAGCAAAATACTCCCACCCACCGCGTCGGACCCAACGGCGCTGGACGACGAGCCATATTGTACAGCTAATCGGTCAAATCCTGCAACGGGCAGTGTCGAAAAATCCGTTTGCCCCAGATTGGGCTGATTGATATTGATGCCATTCCAGAGTACCGCCGTATGATTAGCCGATGTACCCCGAAACGATACCGTTGCCAATTGACCCGGTCCATAATTTTTGAACGCCAATGGTGTATTAAACGCCAACGCATCCGTAAGCGATGCAAACCGGAATTGAAGCAAGGTCGTGGAATCGATACGCTGGAGCTTCTGCCCAGCCAGGAACCGCTCAGGCGCAATAGCCCGTACGGTCACCGCCGACAGCGATACCGCATTCGATAATCGACTCGTTGTGACCGAATCGGATTGTGCAGCGGCTGGTTGCCCGGCTACAAAGCCGACAAACCACCCCAATACCCAGCAGCGAAGGGCTTGCGTTTTCAAAATAACTACATCAAGTGTGCAATATCAGCACGCGGCCAGGGCGTTTCCTCCGAACGCCAGAACAGCGGATGGTCGTCGGCAGGTCTCCTGGCTCGTCTCATCGATTCGAACCTTCCCGCGCTGATAATCAGCACAGTGGCCACGGAGTATGAATCGACTTTTTGAGAGACTTACAGTTGCGGGGACAGCGCTGGCATTTCACCAAACTTCCCTTTTAAGCCTTGAAAGTCGCCACGAAACGACATCAGGCACCGAAAACTCAGGGCAAAGGTAAGAGAATTTTGTAAAATGTAACGGGGGTGGTAACCCGCGCAGCACAGAGTAAGATAGAAATACCCGATGTATCTGTACTGCGCGGGTTACCACCCCCGTTACCTTAAAAACCGTCGGCTTTGATTTCTTTTTCGGTAACGGCTCCGTACTTTTTCACCTTATCGCGGATGATGTCGGCTTTGCCAACCAACACAAACTGAAGGTTAGTTTTTGGAAAATATTGATCGATAATCTGACGGGTTTTGGCCACGGTCAGTCCATCCACATTCTTCTGGAAGTTGTTAATAAACGATTCGTCGAAGCCCAGACTGAACATATCCGTCAGCAGATTGGCCAGCTCAGATGCCGATTCGTACCGGGGAGGAAAGTCAGCTTTGACGTAGTTTTTAGCGGACGAAAGCGTTTTTTCGTCAATCCCCGTCTTGTGTAGGCTATCCAGCACCATCAGAGCCATATCGATAGCCTGTGTAGTGGTACTTACCTTGGTAAAGGTCGAAATGGCAAAGGTGCCACTGTTCCGAAAGGTCGCAAATCGACTGCCAGCTCCATAGGTAAGCCCCGAATTAACCCGAAGGGCATCGTTGAGCCAGGAGGTAAACCGCCCACCCAGAATGGTATTCACCACCGTAACCGGAATAAAATCGGGGTTATTTTGGGTAACTCCTTTGCCGCCAATCAAAAATGTAGTTTCGCGGGCATCGTCCTTATTGACCAGCAACACCCGGCTTTTATCAAAAGCAACCGTCGGTTCAGTTAGCCTGGGTGATGTAGCCGCAGCCGTTTTCCAGCTACCGAACAAATCGGTGATACGCTTTTTCATAGCAGGCGTGTCGAAATCGCCCACCACAGCAATAGCCGCTCGGTCGGTGGTGTAGTTTTTCAGATAAAACTGCCGGGCATCGGTTGCTGAGATTACCGAAACTGCCGTTGGCGTTCCGGTAATCGGGTTCGCATACGGATGCCCTTCGTACACAAATCGGTTGAAATAGGAATTGATAACCCCGCGTGGACTTTCTTTCTGTTGCGTCAGTTGAAGCAGTTGACGCTGTTTGTACTTGTCGAACTCCGCCTGATCGAAGGTTGGTTTGGTAATCACATCCTGAAGGATATCGAACAGCAAATCCTGATCTTTTACGGCGAACGATGCCGACAACTTAGCCACCTCTTTCCCGGCATAGGTATCAATATTGGCCCCTACATACTCGGCTTTTTCTTCCAGTTGAGCTTTGGTGTATTTGGAACTACCGAACAGGAGCGCTTCGGCCGTCATATTCGATAACCCATATCGATTACCGTCCTGCACGGCGCCCGCATCGAACACCGCCGATACATTGATCAACGGAACTTCATGCTGCTCCATCAGGTACACAGTCAGCCCATTTTTGAGCTTGAATTTCTGGTAAGGCGGCACCTTGAACGTCTGTGCCCACGACGTACCTGCTACCAGTATGGCAAGAAATACAAACGATAAATTTCTCATTGTGGCTTAATTGTTTTTCGACGGATTCGTTTTGGGCTCAGGTAGTAAATAGCCTACCGTTCGATTCCGGGCGGTGAGATAGGTTTTGGCAACACGCTGGACATCTTCTTTCGTTACTTTCTCGTACAGTGAGGGGGCTTCGTATAATTTCTTGTAATCCCCGAAATACAACTCGTAGGTTCCCAGCGAATTGGCCTTTCCGTTAATGCTTTCCATCGTATGATAAAACTCCATCAGCTTCTGGTTCTTGAGCTTTTGCAATTCTACATCCGTAATCCCTTCATTGACGACCTTATCGATCTGATGCAATACCGACCGCTCCAGTTGTTCGGCCGAAATACCGCTGGCAGCAATTGCATAGATCGAAAACAGACTTGGGTCGAACGATTGATCCATATTGGAAAACACCCGCGACGCAATGGTTGAATCGAGGACAAGCGACTTCACCAGCCGGGACGAATTTCCTGAACTGAGTACCCCGCTGAGCAGATCGAGCGCGTAATAATCAGGATGACGGGTAGCCGGCGTATGGTAGGCTAGCAGAATATTGGGGGTAGCAATGTCTTTGTAGGTTGTAGCCCGACGTTCTCCGTTCTGAGGTGGCTCCACTGTCCGAAGGCTATCCGGCAACTTTTGGGCCGGAATCGGCTCAATGTATTGCTCGGCCAGCTTTTTCACCTGAGCTGCTGTCACATCGCCCACCACCACGGCCACTGCATTGTTGGGCGAATAGTATGTTTTAAAATACTTTTCCAGATCAGCCTGCGTCCATTTTTTTATATCCGACTCGAAGCCAATGACAGGAAACATATACGGATGCTCCACAAACGCTACCGACTGCACCAGCTCACTGATAACCCGATAGTTACTATTCTCTAACCCCGTACTCCGCTCCGACAGTACAACTCCTCGCTCGCTCTCCACCATCTTCGGGTCGATGGCTAAATCCCGAATCCGATCCGATTCCAGATCAAAAATCGTTTCGAGGGCACCACTCTGAAACCAGTCGGTATACACGGTCGTATTTTCGGTGGTATAGGCATTGTTGGAGCCGCCATTGGCTTCCATAACCCGGTCGAACTGCTTAGGACCGTATTTTTTTGCCCCGTTGAACATCATGTGTTCAAAGAAATGCGACAGGCCCGTGATACCATGCACTTCATTACGGGAACCCACTCGCCAGAAGGTGTAGAAGTTGGCATTGGGAATCGAATGGTCTTCCAGGACCATGAATTTCATGCCGTTTTTAAGCGTGAACGTCTGAACGTCCTCCGGTTTGGGCTTATTCTGGGCCAGCACGACACTAGTCGACAGTATCAGGCCAGCCAACAGCCCGGTTCGTTTGTTCATGAGAAAATTAGCTTGGAAAAGGCTAAAAATAACAGCGAAACCGGGGAGCACCAAAGGTCTTCTGACAGGATTGACATGATTTTAAAAAATTCAAATCATATTAATACTGTCAAAAAATAATACCTTTTACTTGTATATTTAATTTTCTTATATATATTCGTAACACTAATCAAGGCTATTTGCAGCAGGTATATGGAACCCGTCAGTAGTGAATTTCTACGAGGAACATTAAAGACTATTGTACTAAAACTCCTTTCCGAAAAGGATAAGATGTACGGCTATCAGATCACACAGGCCGTAAAAGAGCGTACCAAAGGGGAACTTACCCTAACATTTGGTGCGCTGTACCCCGTATTGCACAAACTGGAGCAGGAAGGGCTGTTGATAACTGAATCCATAGAAGTGGAAGGGCGGCTGCGGAAGTATTATTCGCTGACCGACAGTGGCAATGAGGTAGCCCTTCAGAAAATATCTGAGTTTGAACGTTTCGTCGACTATATGCAGCAACTATTTCAAACCCCTCCATCAATAGCCTATGGCCATTGATTTAGCCTGTTACGTTTATGGAAAAGCTAACACCCCAGCAAATTGACCGCCTTTATACCTATCTACTTCAAAGTGGCCTTACCGGCGAACTGTTTACTGAGTTACTGGATCATCTAATTTGTGAAGTTGAGCACTATATGTGGATTGGCCTTCCCTTTGAAGCAGCCATGCACAAAACACTGATGGAGGCCAACGCCGAATCGGTTCAAAAACTCCGCAAGCTCTACCAGCGTGAACTAACACTGGCCGACGCCCAACTCGCCGAAGCCACCCTGGATGATATCCTGTTTCAGTTCCGAAATAAATCGTACGGCGCTTATGCCATGCGGCAATCCTATAACCGAACGCTGGTCTATGCATTGTTTGGTGCTTTAGGGCTTGGGCTGATGATGATTGCGTTTCTGCATCTGATCAGTCAGAAAACCTGGTCGTACTGGAGTCCGTGGGGGATGGTCTGGCTGGTTGGAGTAGGTGCTGTTTCTGTAGCTGTCGTTCTGTATTTTCTGAAACAGGAACGCTGGCAAACCGTACCCGATGGCGAAGACGAGTTGTAATTTACGGTTTGAAGTCTGTAGTTTGAGGTCTGAAGTTGGCCAATACCACAGCATGCACGTCGGCTAACATCAACCTACAGTCTTCAAATTCAAACGTATATGACTCAACCTATTTGGTCGCTCAAAGGCCAGCGTGCGCTCGTAACAGGTGGCACTAAAGGGATTGGCGAAGCAATCGTCCGGCAGTTTCTCGACTTGGGCGCTTCGGTTTTCATCGTGGCCCGTAATCCTGACTTACTCCAGCAACAACTAATCGGGTATCGGCAACAAGGCTATACAGTAGATGGCCTGGCAATCGATGTCAGCCAGCCCGATACGGCTTCACAGGTTATCGAAAAAGTTCACGCTAGCTGGGGAGGCCTGGATATTCTGGTCAACAATGCCGGAACCAATATTCGCAAACCCACCGCCGAATACAGTCCAGCCGAGTACGACCATATCCTGAATACAAACCTTCGCTCAGCCTATGAACTTACGCAGGCAGCTTATCCGCTGCTGAAAGCGTCGGGCAATGGGAAAGTTGTTTTTATCTCGTCGGTATCGGGTCTGGCGCATACTAGTAGTGGTTCCCTGTATGGAATGAGCAAAGCGGCCCTTTTGCAACTAACTCGTAATCTGGCGGTCGAATGGGCACCGGATGGCATTCGGGTCAATGCGGTAGCGCCCTGGTATATCAAAACACCGTTAGCCACGCCCGTATTGACGAATCCCGAGAAACTGAACGGTATACTGAAACGAACACCGATGAGCCGAATTGGTGAACCAGAAGAAGTGGCATCGGTAGTTTCGTTTCTGAGTATGCCCGCATCGGGTTACGTAACGGGCCAAACTATATCAGTCGATGGTGGCTTGATGGCATGGGCGTATTAATTACACCCCTGCCACCATCGCTTTCATTTTCGCCATGGCTGTATTGGCTACGGTTTGTGCTTCCTGGGCGTAGTAGGCTTTGTTGAACACTTCCAGTGATAGCACGATAGGCTTATCCGGGCGCTTGATTAACCGGAGCGTTTCTTTGATGGGCGCTATGCCGTCGCCGGGGAATACGCGGTCGGCATCGGTGATTTTTTCGCGGGTAAAGTCGGCGGTGTAATCATTGACGTGAAATACCTCGATGGCTGACTTCCCAACCAGGGGCAGCATAGTATTCCCTGAACCGCCTTTGTAGAGGTGGTAAATATCAAGCAGTACACGAGCCGACGGGTGCCCACTTTCGATGGCGACGAACATCACTTCGCCCAGGTGACTCAGGTTTGGCGAAAAGCCCCACAGTTCAAGTTGCGGAATGACCTTCGTTTTATCGCTCAATTCGAGAATAGCCCGATAGCGCTCGGCAGCTTTATACAGGTCGATTTTAGGACTGTTGGGCGTTTGCGCGCCGATGGGTGGCGTCGCTACGCGCATACAACCGACTTCGGCCAGCATTTCCATTTCGCGCTTCATCTGGTCAAGCCCTTTGGCGCGGTCAGCATCGTTATCGACGATCCAGGGCGCAAAGCCAATCGCATTCTCGACCTTTATTCCTGTATCGCTCAGCACTTTGCGGGCATCGGCCGCACTGGCACCACCTTTCAAATAGGACTGTAAGGTTTCAATCCATATTTCGACCGAACGAAAGCCCGCTTTGGAAGCAACTTCCAGCTCTTTCACAAACCCGAGCTTGTGCCCTCGGATGGTACTCATGTTCAGGCATAGCGTAAATGGCGATTGGGCGGTCGGCGCAGCCAGTACGTCGGATGATTTTGGCGCAAGGGTGGCCCCAACGGTAGCGGTCAGAGCGGCTAAGGTTTGGCGACGGGAAACAGATTGGGTCATGAACAATAGAGCATTCAGGCGGTTTAGCACTGCCTACTAAATGCGAAAACGGCCCAAACCTACTGCTACGCAAAGTAAAGAGCGAAAGAGTGAATGAGCGAAAAAGAGCCAGCGCCAATAATTCACTCTTTCACTCTTTCGCTCTTTACTCTACGTAGCTTCAGACAATCTTGACACCATCGAACTTGCGGCCGAGAATAGCCACATCGTCGGCACCCAGATAGTCGCGGAGAAGAGTGGCGTAGATTTGGCGAAAATCGATGGAATAGCGTAGGTCGCCCTCATCCAGTTTGTTCAGATTAGGCGCTTCGTTCAGGACACGTTTGGAGGGCAATCCGCCCCCGATCAGGAATACATTGTTGGCCGTACCGTGGTCGGTACCGTTACTGGCATTTTGCTTTACCCGACGTCCGAACTCCGAAAACGTCATCAACAGCACATCGTTCTGCCTATTAGTAGCTTTCAAGTCATTCATGAAGGCCGCCACAGCTTCGGCATACTGGCCCAATAGTCGCTCCTGCTGCCCCGGCTGGTTGATATGCGTATCGAAACCACTGATCGACACATAATATACACTCGTTGCCACATCCGACTGAATCAATTGCGATACAACCTTAAGTCGATTGCCCAGTTCAGTTGTTGGGTAGGATGCCGTAGTGGTATAAACTTTAGCTTTATCATAAACATATTCGGCCGATGATACCGTTTCGGCCAGGGTTTTATACAGATACGCGACCGATTCGGGTTCCTGAGTGTTGGCCTTATGCTCTTTATTGAGCCCGGTCACTAACCCACTTCGCGTCTGACTGTAGAGCTTTTTGGGATCTAAAACGGCCAATCCATTCAATTCGGCCCCTTTCATCGCCAGACTTAGCGTATCATCCACCTCAATCGTGCGGAACGGCTGCTGCGCTTTCCCGGCACAGGCTGCATCCAGATACCGCCCTACCCAGCCAGTTCGCAAATACTTGTCGGAATCGCTGGCCGTCTGCCAAATGTCCATCGACCGAAAATGGGATCGATCCGGGTTGGGGTAACCTACATTGTTGATCACCGTCACCAGCCCCTCATCGTAGAGCGCCTTCAACGGCGTCATGGATGGGTGCAGACCGATTTCATCGTTCAGCGTCAGCACTTTTTCGGGGCGAATGGCAATGGTTGGCCGTTCACGGTAGTAAATATCATTGCGGTAAGGTACTACCGTGTTCAGGCCATCGTTTCCGCCCGAAAGCTGTACCACTACCAGAATTTTACCGTTCGATGCGAGTCGCTGACCCAACATCTGGGCTTCATAGGCCTTCAGAAAATGCGGAATCAACATCGTTCCCGCTGTCGTAAAAGCCGATTGTTTAAGAAAGTTTCGACGGTTCATAGTTAAAGAGCGCAATAGTGAATGAGTGAAAGAGCGAAAACTTACTCAAGCTATTTTTCGCTCTTTCACTCATTCACTATTGCGCCATTAGGTTAGCTGATACTCCGGCAGGCTCATGAGCGCTGCGGTGAGGGTATGAATGCGTTCAGAACGCGACTGACTGGGTTTGATCGGGTGTTCGACTACGCTGCGTTGTTCGGGACGAAGCGGAAAGGGCAGCAAGGTGCTCGCAATGGCATCGGTCAGGTCGGCGTCGGGGGTTTTGGCAAAGGCCGATTCAAAGCTGGCCCAGTCGACCTTCGTTTGAAAACGGTTTCCTCCCTTACGCGCCAACTGCTGCGCATTTATATCGCCCTCATCTTTGGGCTGAACAGTAACTTCGGCCGATTTTAGTATGAAACCAGGCAATTGCATTCGGAACAACAGGCTCGACGAATCGATCCAGTTTTTACCACCGGGCCAGCCTGCTACGTTGGGCGGATAAAACAGAATCTGGCCCAGCGTTCGCTGTACAAACACCTGCGATTGCGGTTGCTCAAACTGTACACCTAATGTGTGACGAATACCAGCCAACAACTCGACCGGCGATTTGATATGCGCCCCCATGTTTTTAACGTCGTAGAACCAGTCGGCATTGAAGATCGTCTCCATCAGTCCGGCAATGTCGTACCCACTTTTGTAGAATTGGTCGGCTAGCTCATCGATCCGTCTGGCGTCTTCCGTCTCGTTGACAAAGAATCGGTACAGTTTAGCCGTAATGAATCGGGCCGTCTGCCTGTTTTCCAGCAACATCGCAATCACATCGTCGCCGTTGAAGTTACCCGTTTTGCCGAAGATGGTTTTCTCTCCATCATCGTGCACCTGCTGGCGGAAAATAAACTGGCCCTCGGGCGTAAATTGCCAGCCCGTTAACGCTCTGGCGGCTTCTTTGATATCGTGTTCCGAGTAATTACCCCGCCCCAGCGTAAACAACTCCATCACCTCACGGGCAAAGTTTTCGTTGGGGGCATTCTTGCGGTTTTGCTGGTTATTCAGAAACTGAAGCATCGCCGGAGATTTCGAAACGGCCATCAGCAAATCGCCAAACCGACCGAGCGCATTCTGGCGGACTACGTTGGCATACTGCTGCATAAACAGCGGATTGCGCCCTTGTGTACGACAGGCGAAGTGACCATGCCAGAACAGCGCCATTTTCTCACGCAGGGCGGCTTTACCCGTGGCCATATGGTCGAGCCATTGCAGATTCAGGTCACGCACTTTTTCGGCATTTTCCCGAATCCGTTCCTTGAGCATATTCCGGTCGAGCTGCCCATTCTGAAACATGCCCTTGAGTTGCTTTTTTGTCTCGTTCTGATCCGGTGTCACCACCTGTAAATCGGTTATGGCCTCGCTGTCCTTAAACAATTGTCGAACCGCCTTACGCAACGATTTATGCGACGCTTCCGCCAACTCGGCTGGCGTAGCGCCAAACCCGGCCCGACTGTAGAGGTATCGTAGCCGGGCCATATCCTGGCTGCTTTTTGTGAATAGTTCCATCCGTACGCAAAACAGTTGAGCCTGTATGATTACACAGAAAACCAAAGGTTTAACATCAAGTTGTTAAAATTGTGTTAATGTGGCAACGCATGGAGAATACTACATTACCCAAGCAGAGTCTATAGAATCAAACTTGAAAAAATTCAGTTATATTAGTGAAAAAATTCCTCATAGGATGGCTATAAACATTGCTCATCATTCCTCATCGGGCTGGGGCTTCTCTACCAGTGATCTTATTCTACAGGCTCGCCTACGGCTACCGCGTACTCGAATTGATCAAATAGCAGCTATGGGTGGCTTAACCAAGAAAGAGATCGCGGGTGTTTTAGGCATTACCGAACGGAATCTGTACAATCAGCATCAGGGCGATTTGTCGGTCCAGCTTTCCGAACGACTGTTGTTGTTAGAAAAGCTGTTTACTCATGGGCTTGACGTCTTTGATCATCAACAAGCGGTATTTACTACCTGGCTACGAACTCCTCTGGCCGAACTCGCTACACCCGAAGTTGGATTTGCACCGCCCCAAAGCCCATATACACCCAAACCGATTGCCGAGATGGGTACGAAACAGGGGCCACCTGACTTGTCGGCCCAAAGACATACTCAGTCTTTACCCCGCTCTCAGCCCGAAGCGTCGGCAGCCCGTCCTTATCCAACCCCATTATCACTGCTGGATACTGTTACAGGTTGTAAGCTGGTCGATAATGTGTTTACTCGTATCGAAGCGGGTGTGTTTAGCTAACAGTACTCATCAGGCTGCGTGAAGGTTTATCGTATTTTAAAAGAGCCCTATTGGCATGACCCCTTATCGGTTATCGGCGCAGAAATAGCAGGTGGACGCTGGAATCCACCCGGCGTTGGCATTCTGTACACGTCTACATCGCCCGCGCTGGCTTTGCTGGAAACAATGGTTCATTTTCCACGAGTAAGCTATGACCAACTGCCCCGCCTACGGCTCTTTACGCTCGACATACCCGATGGTGAAGTCCGCTGGATTCAACCCGATTTTTTACCCGCCGATTGGGCGCACCCAACAGCGTTACCTATCACCCAGCAAGTTCTCAGGGAGTGGCTCCAACATCCTGTCGACTTCGGTTTAGGTGTCCCTTCGGCCGTGATGGATTTGTCGTACAACGTCTTGCTGCACCCTCAACATCCACTTTACCAAACAATCACAATAACCGGCGAGATGGATATTGCACTGGACAAGCGCCTATGGACGAGTTCGGATTCGTAATCACGTCAGGCAAAAACAAACCAGCCACACCTTACCGATGTGGCTGGTTTTACATTAGCTATACCCTAGACTAATTACGACGCCTTGCAGGATAAACATCTATAGTTTGTCCTTTGATCAGTAAAGGCGGAAGAATGGTTCCGGTTTCAGCTCCTTTGGCCAAATGCCGATAATTATAGCGCTTTACGTCATTAATTTTATGCTCATCGTGATAGATTAACATATTAGCTGAAGAAGATAGAATACTATCCTGATAGTTTTCGGCAGAACAGATTTTAGCGGGGTAAATTAAAATTGGCAGTATGATGGTAACCACTTTATAAGGTTTTTTTAGTTCCCAAAACGATGCGGACGCTTGTATGGATTCTTGCAGTATAGGGCTTAAGTAGTTGGGAATACCGACGGATATGGAAATATTATCTATTTTCTTATCGTGCACTGTAAATTTAGCCGAGCCAATTGCAAAAACACAGCATGTATCCAACCCGGTAGCCCGCTTATAGAACTGCTCGCCAATAAACTCCATGGGGGATGTTGTTCCTATCGTAGACTCAACGGTAGACGAAAAGGAAAATGGCCCATTCTGCTGAGCGAACGCAGTCAACGTAATAAATATGAGGCAAGAGAGGAGAAGACCTTTCATAAAGTTTTGTTATTTATAGATACGGAGGCCAGGCTTTTTATCTGTTATTCAGACTAATATCAAACATTAGTTCTTCCTGAACGAATTGATTAATGAATCTCTGCGCCTTATCAAATCCTTATTCCGAACCTCAAACGGTTCATACATTTGCTCAATCTCTTTATCCGTTTTGTAAAGAATAAACTCGACAGAGGTAAATGGGTCTGTTTTGGCGTTAGGTATACCCTCTGGAATAGCCTGATGGATATTAGTTAGATTAACGACCATACATTCGCTTATGCGCAACGTATAAACAAATACCGTTCTCCCTTTCAAAAGTGGCTGCCAGGGCGAATAAGGACTCGAATAGGAAGCGGCAGGGAATGCACGAAATGTTTTTCCAGCCTCTTTTTCAATCATTGAACGAAGGCTATCGAATGAGCAAACTTTTTCCCATATAAAAAAACGGTATTCTAAAATGGATTGCTCATAGTTAGACTGGGGGGTTTCATTGGGATTACTATCGAACTTATGCTGCATACCTGCATGATTTAAATATAAGTGAATAGGTCGTCCGATATGTTTCTGAAAAAGCATGGTATCTTTTACAAATGTCCCGCTTTCAAAACGCATGTGATATGCATTGGCAATTTGTCCCACTGTCGCCGGATACGGTAGGTTCAAATCCCCAAATCGAAACTCACCGGTAATACAAAGGGGCGGCAAGTGAGAGATTTGTTTGATTTTTATGCCGCCATTTAGGAGGACTAAACAGCCTAATAATATTTTTGAAAAGTTCATACGGCTTTACTTATAGCCCAGTTAGACCGTTCTCCAAGTATTCCGTCACAGGGGAAGTCCTAACAACGATTAATCAGCTTAACGGGTTAATGTAAATTAATTTCATTACTCGAAGCCAGCCGCAACATTAGTCACTCTTTTCTCGTATCTATACATACGCTTTCGTTCTTGATCTGTAGGCGACCCATTTTCCATATGCTTCACATTCTACGGTCTCACCCATACAGGCTACTTTCGGCTCTTTTACTGGCAGGGATTCAATCCGTTGTTTCGGCTCAGTCTATACCCTATTCGTCGGCGCAACGACAGCAGATCACGCAGCTTCGGCAACTGATTCAGCAAGCTCACGATGCCAGTTACAATCGAGCGGTTTCATTGGCCAAACAACTGGGAAGACCATTGCGGGAGGTACGTTCCAATGGGCGTATTGTTGAGCTGGTCGGCATCGATGACTTTGGAAATTTACTCTACCAGGGTACTACCCTTGTAGGCAATGCACAGGCGGCCAATAGCACTAAAACATCGTCGCTGTATTCGGGAGGGAGTCTGGGGTTGAACCTGTCGGGAAGCAGTGCGTCGGTACAAAACAAGCTGGGTATCTGGGATGGTGGTGCTGTTCTGAGCAGTCACGTCGAACTGAAAGGCCGTGTTACCCAAAACGACAAAGCCAGCACCACTATCGATGATGAAGAACACCCTACCCACGTAGCCACCACAATGATCGGTGCGGGGGTAAATCCCCTGGCGCGAGGTATGGCATTTGGGGCCAAACTACAAGCCTGGGATTATTCGAGCGATATATCGGAAATGACTGCCGCGTCACCAAACCTATTGATTTCCAATCACTCCTATGGCTCGTTGGCAGGCTACCAGTATAATCCTGATCTGACGGGTTCGACCCAATGGCAATGGTATGGCGATACGAGTGTCAGTCAGGTTTTCGATTATAAATTCGGTCTTTATGACTCACGCGCCCGCAATTGGGATCAGATTGCTAATGCAGCCCCGTATTACCTGATCGTAAAATCGGCTGGGAACGATCATGGAGCCGATGGGTATCCGGGTGGAGGACAGTCATACTACCTGGTCAATCACGGTAATAAACTCAGCACCGTAACCCGCGACCGTCAAACGGGCTATGACCAGATTTCAACAAACGGCGTAGCGAAAAATATCCTGACAGTGGGAGCCGTGAACGATCTGGCTTATGGATACAATCAGGCATCAGACGTTAAACTCGCTGATTTTAGTAGCTGGGGGCCTACCGATGACGGTCGGATCAAGCCCGATATTGTAGGCATCGGAGTAAACCTGTTATCAGCCAATTCCAGTAGCGATAGTGCGTACGTGAGCCTGAGTGGTACGTCGATGGCAACGCCAAACGTCTCAGGTTCACTATTGCTCCTTCAGGAATATTACAACCAGCTCAATGCGGGTAAATTCATGTGGTCGTCTACCCTCCGGGGGCTAGTGCTGCATACGGCCAGCGAAGCCGGTCCATCGCCCGGCCCTGATTATCGGTACGGCTGGGGGCTTCTGAATATGGAGAAAGCGGCCCAGGTTATTGGCAACACCGACCAGACCCACCTGCTTAGTGAACGAACACTCAATCAGGGGCAACGCGACACCATTCAGGTGGTTGCATCGGGTCGGGGACAACTCGTTGCGACCATCTGCTGGAACGACCCGGCTGCTGCTGTCTCTGCCTCGCTGAACAATCGAACTCCCAAACTGGTCAACGACCTCGATATTCGTATCAGTGATGGCACCACAACCTGGCAACCCTGGATATTAGACCCCGAAAATCCAGCCAATGCCGCTACTCATGGCGATAACATCCGCGACAACATCGAGCAGGTATTACTAACCAATACCATTCCGGGAAAGACTTACACGCTAATTATTTCGCAAAAAGGCATGCTGAGTGGAAGCAAACAGGATTACGCCCTGCTGGTGAGCGGCATCGGCGGGAAAGTATATTGCGAATCGAAACCAGCCTCAACGGCCGATACCAAAATCAGCCGGGTCCAGTTCGGGAGCATCAATCAGGCCGGAGCCGATGGCTGTACGTCTTACACCGATTTTTCGCAGGTGAGCACAAGCGCTCAAGCCAACCAGCCGATCCCACTAATTGTGTCGCTGGGTACGTGCGGAAGCGTCAAAAACGTGGTAGTAAAAGCGTTTGCCGACTGGAACCAGAACGGCAGTTTCGACGATGCAGGCGAAACTATCGCGACGTCGGGTGTTTTGCCGAATTCCGATCAGTTTTCAACCACCGTAACCATTCCAGGAAGCGTTCAGAACAGCCAGACGATTCGCTTACGAATTGTGGCAACCGAAACCGATAACCCTGCCAATGTGGTGGCTTGCAGCACCTACGGCAATGGCGAAACCCAGGATTATACCCTAACCATCATCCAGACATTAAACGACGTTGGCGCTACGGCCCTGATTTCGCCCGATGCCAATTTCTGTGGTCTGACCACGTCCGATCTGGCCATAACGGTCCGCTTGCACAATTACGGTTCTGTCGACCAGACCAACGTGCCCGTCACGGTAAAAATTACGGATGCCAATAATACCGACGTAACGACACTGACCGGAACACTACCCAAACTTTCGGCTTTTCGGGATGGTATTTTAACCCTGAATAAACCAGCCAGTACATCGCTGCTAGCTGGACAGACGTATCGATTTACAATCAGCACGGGTCTAAACTCCGACCAAAATACAGCCAATAACAGCATCGTCGAAACCCGAACGACAGGCAATACGCCAACAAATGGAATCTTCACAGCCACCCGCTGCGGTTCTGATACGTTGATTTCACTCCGAAATACAGGCGAGGGTACGGCTTTCTGGTACGATACGCCCACAGGTGGCAACCTACTGGCTGCGGGGAATCAGACGTTTGCACAACGAGTGCCATCGGCAGGGCAGTTCTACGCGGCTCTCAACGATTTTTCGGGGACGATTGGCCCGGCTACTAAATCTGTATTTGGTGGTGGAACCTACTACGGTGCCTATACCCCGTCTCCACTTATTTCCACCACGGTTCCGTTGCTTATCGAAAGTGCCCGGCTCTATATCGGCGATGCGGGCCAGCTTACATTTACGGTCACTAAGTACGACAACACCACCGTTTCCAGCGTTACACTGGACGTTACCCCTACCCGCGACCAAAGTTTAACGGCAACCACCAGCAATGGGAATTTATTGGACGACCCCAACGATCCGGGCGCTGTCTATCCATTAAATCTGCGCATCCCCGCAGCCGGCGACTACAAGATCACGATTTCTTATTCAGGAGGGGCGTCTATCTTTCGGAGCAATAGCGGAGTGTCTGGCGTTCCTTATCAGCTCAAAGTGCAGAATGGCCAGCCTATCGTTACCCTAAAAGGTGCCTTGTTCAATAGCGGTACTTCAACCGATACACTGACAACGTCCTGGTATTATTTCTACAACCTGAAAGTCAGGTCGCTGGACTGTCCGAACCCACAACGGACACCCGTTGGTATTTCGACGGGCACGTATCCAACCGCTTCCATCAGTCCATCGGGTTCAACCAGCATTTGTCAGGGAACCAGCCTAACCTTGCAGACAACGAACGCAACCGGACTGACCTATCAGTGGTATCGAAATGGCCAACTCATTTCTGGCGCCACGAGCAGTACTTTTCAGGCCAATACGGCTGGCAATTATAGCGTACGGGTAGCCAACACCTGCCTGCCAGTCAGTTCATCGGCTACAACTGTTGCGGTCAATACACCACAAACTCCGGCCGTAACGGCTAATGGGATTACGCTTACCTCCAATGCGGTTTCCACTATTCAATGGCTGCTGGATGGCGTTCCGATCAGTGGTGCTACGTCCCCCAATTACACGGCGATTAAGTCGGGGCGGTATGCAGTTCAGGGAAATGTGAATGGTTGTGGTGTAGCTACATCCAGCGAAGTAGTGATTACCATTCTGGCTACAGAGCCAGCCAGCACCGAAGAAAGGTTGAGTGTATACCCAAACCCAGCCAATAAGGAGCTGACCATCTCCTGGACGGTTGCTTCGCTCCCTCAACTTCCTACCTTTCAACTCACCGATTTGCAGGGACGAATTGTTCGGAGGGCTACTCTACAAAAAGATGGAAAAAGTTATTCAGCGGTAGTCGATGTGAGTGACCTGCCAGACGGTACGTTTTTTGTGGTTGTTGAAGACGACCGAACGCAAAGCGTTCAGGTAAAACGGATTCGCAAACACTAATTGCAACGACATCTGGAACGGCTCTACAGGCACACGTCAGTTACATCTTATAAGGCACAGCATATCAATTTCAGGGTTTTTGTCCTGTTGCTGTACCTATGTCTGGCGTTGTTATCAGGGGCTACCACCAGCCCCGCCTGGGCACAACATTCTCAACAAAACAGTATAACGAACTGGCAAACCGATTTACTTAAACGATACGAAAAGAACCGCCAAAAAACACGTCAATTTGCCCGTCGGTATCACTGGCCTATCCGCAAAAATTATTCCAATCAACGAGTTCTTACCCTTCAGGAAATTGACCCGTTGGGGCAACCTGTTTATTATTCGCTTCATAATGTCGAAGCGGCTCAGGGCACCCGGACGCAGGCTCTACAGGGGGGTGGTTCGTTACCGATTGCCTTGTCGGGAAATTCGACGCTAATGGAAGGCCGGCTGGGTCTATGGGATGGCGGTCGGGTGCTCAACACACATCAGGAATTTACGGGGACGCCCTATGGAAACGCCAAGATTATCCAGAAAGACAATGGTGCATCGGTCAACGATCACACCACCCATCTGGCAGGTACATTGGTAGCTCAGGGCATCAATGCCAGTGCAAAGGGGATGGCTTTCGGTTCTCAATTATCCGTATGGGATTATACCGATGACATCAGCGAACTGACTACTGCAGCCCCCAATCTGCTCATCTCCAACCATGCTTATGGCCCCGTAGCAGGCTGGGTATATAACGACTCAAGACCAGGAACAAATCCGGACCTTAAGTGGGAATGGTGGGGCACTCCATCCATCAACGCGACAGAAGATTACCTGTTCGGATTCTATTCGATGAAGACTCAGGACCTGGATAAACTGGCTTATAATAATCCCTTTTTCCTGATGGTTCGTTCGGCCGATAACAAACGGGCGGAAACAGGCCCTCCCGATGGTACAACCTATTACCTGAAAAATACGGATGTTCAGAGTACAGTTGCCCGGAGTCGAAACGATACGTACGATGTGATTCCAGCCGATGCAACCGCTAAAAATGTTCTGACGGTTGGAGCAGCCAATGTGACCTACACTAGCCAGAATGTGCCCGTGCTGGCTGGGTCTGCTTCGTACAGTGGCTGGGGACCTACCGACGATGGCCGAATTAAACCCGACTTACTTGGCATTGGCACGAGCGTATTCTCGTCAGTAGGCAGCAGTGTAAACGCGTATGGCACCTATAGCGGCACATCAATGGCCTCGGCCAATGTATCGGGTTCCTTGTTCCTACTACAGGAATTATATGCACGTCAGCGTGCCGCTGGTGCCCTATCGGGTGGGCAATTTATGCGGGCTGCTACGCTGAAGGGGCTGGTTCTTCATACAGCCGACCGACCAAACCCGGAGGCCGGTCCCGATTACCGCCAGGGTTGGGGCCTACTCAATACCGAAGCGGCTGCACGACTGGTCCTGAATGAAAATCGGGCACATCTTTTCCTGGAACAAAGCCTGACACCGGGCAGTACCTTCACGAAATCGATTGTAGCTCAGGGCAATGAGCCGCTCATCGTTACCTTATCCTGGACTGACCCGGAAAGTACTGCAACCAGTATTACGTCTGCTTCAGTGAACAGTCGAACGCCCAAGTTGGTCAATGACCTTGATCTGCGAATCAGCGACGGCCAGCAAACGATGCTGCCCTTTGTCCTAAATCCGGCCCAACCTGCTCTGGCTGCCACTCGGGGCGATAATATCCGCGACAATATAGAGCAAGTATACATTGCCAATCCGGTACCTGGCAAAACGTATACCATCACGGTTTCGCATAAAGGTAAGATGACTTACTCCAGCCAGCCTTACTCGATTATTGTCAGTGGTCTCTACCGAATAAACTGTCAGTTAACAGCTCGCATTGTGCCAACGCAGGATACCACCATCTGCCCCGGTACTACACTGCTTTTACAGTCGGATACGGCTTCTACCACTACGCAGTACAAGTGGTTTCGGAACGACACGCTCCTGACTGGCGCCACTAAATCTACCTATCAGGCCACGCAGGCGGGTTCGTATAAACTCCGTATTACAGCTGAAAACGGCTGTTCAGCTACCTCACAACCCGTAACGATTACCCTTCGGAACGCAGAAATCAATCTTACCCCATCGGGAAATCAGCTACTTTGCAGTACCAACAATCAGGTCCAATTGACCGTTGTCCCTATCAAAGGAGGAACGCTCACAGGAGCCACTTTCGACTGGCTACGGGATGGTTCAACCATTAACAGCGCTCATTCCAGCACGCTTAGTGCAGACCAGCCTGGGCGCTACCAGGTACGGGTCACGCAAAATGGTTGTCAGGCTGTTTCCAACGCAACAGTCCTTCTGTCATCGTCGGTCAATAGCCTTACCTTATTACCTGAAGAAACTGACTTATACCTGCCCCAAGGGGCTACAGTCACGCTAAAAGCCCCTATCGATACCTCATATCAGTACCAATGGTATCGAAACGATCAGGCCATTGCCAATGCCCGTGAGTATCGTCTTGCCGTTGCTCAGGCGGGTGTATATAAAGTGCAGGTGACACAACGCTCCTGTGTAGGCTGGTCAACCGTTCGCTCGGTTCGAACAACCGCTCTCCTTACTGCTACTAACCCCGACCCAACTAACCTATTTATGATTTACCCAAACCCCGCCGAAACGACTTTGTCGATTCGTTACGTGAACCCAGCGTCAAAACAGGTCCAAATTGGCATATTTGACCTGCATGGTGTTTTCCAGCACCACCAAGTATCCCTAACCGCCCATAACGGTCAGTTTGAAGGGGCCATTTCGGTTGGCGATTTACCCCCCGGATTATACATCCTTCAATTAACGGATGGCCTTACCTCTCAAACCAGTCGATTTATTAAGAAATAAGCTTTTTACGACGTTAACTACCTGTATAAACTCCCTAAAATGAAATGAGCAATGGCCTGATATACTGACCATTGCCCATTTTTATTCAAGAAGTTTCTCGATTATTTGCCTTTGCCCGATGCGGCTTCCTGAGCAAGCGCCAGTTTTACAGCCTCATACAGGTTCACAATACCACCGGTTTTCGACAGCGTGTTGAAGGCAACCAGATCACTAGATTCAGGCCGGGTTACTTTGGTGGTGTACGGAGTTGCCGATTGCAGAATAATGCGTTTAATATCGGCGTAGGTTAGCTTGGGAAAATAGGCTTTCAACACAGCCGCCACACCCGCCACTACGGGCGATGCCATACTGGTTCCGCTATTGTTCTCGTATTTGCTACCCGGTACGGTCGAGTAAATATCTTTCCCCGGTGCAAAGACATCGACATTCTGCTTTCCGTAGTTCGAGAAGCTGGCAATCAGCTCAGCGTTATTTGGCTGAGCACTGGCACCTACCGTAATCACGTTCGGAATAGCGGTTCCATCCATAAAGCGGGGAGCAGGGTAATTGGCCGCCGTATCGATGTCTTTTCCATCGTTTCCAGCTGCATGAACCAGAAGCACTCCTTTCGAAAGCGCATACCGTTCAGCATCCTCAACCGCTTTGCGCTGGGGCGAATAATCTTTGCCAAAACTCATGTTGATAATCTGGGCACCATTATCAACAGCATACCGAATGGCATTGGCCACATCTTTATCGCGCTCATCGCCATCAGGTACGGCCCGAACCCCCATGATTCGTACCGCATCGGCGACGCCCATAATCCCCAGATTGTTTGTACGATCGCCTGCGATGATACCCGCAACGTGCGTACCGTGGTCAGGACGGGGACCAGCAATATCATTGTTTCCGTAATCGCGCTGATTCAGGTCATTCGGGTTATCGCCAACAATTGAGCGTGCATCGAAATCTGGATTATAGTTGTATTCGGCCCGCGACTTTAACTGCTCATTGTATTTTTCAAGCTCTTCCAGTACAACATCGGCATCAGGAGCCCCCTGCTGACGCAACAACCGAAGTACACCCAACACAGGGCGTTTCATGGCCGCATCGCTTAGCGTATCGGCAGCCTTCCGAAGGGTCATTGTGTCGAGCTTCGTTACATGCAGCATTTTTTTGAGGTTATCGACCGCCGACGAGTACTGGCTATAGAATTGGCTGATACCCTGATACTCCGCTTTATACTTCGTTTGGTTCTTTTCAACTTCCTCCTTCGCCTTCACGTACTGATCATACTCTTTCTGCTCATCAGGTTTCAGGCTTTTCCGGTCTTTGCCTTCATATTTGGGCTTTAACTGGACATATAATCGGGTCACTTCAGCCGTCTCATAGCTGACATTGCGCCCGTCTTTACCACCAATGAAGTTCCAGCCGTGTAGGTCATCTACATAGCCATTTTTGTCATCGTCCTTTCCATTACCGGCAATCTCTTTTGGATTCACCCATAGTATCCGGCGAAGGTCTTCATGCGTTGTATCGATCCCACCATCGATAACAGCCACAACGACAGGCGTAGGTTTACGATCCTTCAGAAGTTCGCGATAGGTACGCTCCACGCTAATTCCGGCCGTATTATCGGTTTTATCTTGCAGATACCACTGCGTTTGCTGCGCCAGGGCTGCCACTGTAAACAGACAAGCCGACGCGCTAATAAGGAGTTTCTTCATGAATTGATAACAAATAATCTTCACAAATTACGAAGAAGTACCCTATAAAAAGGCTTAAAAGTTGTTAAATGATTATTAGGTCGACAGTATAAATAATGGCCTTCGGAAAAACAATGTATTCCAAAGGCCATTATTTATACTATTTATTCAACAGACTACTTATGACTGGTATTCTGATAATGCTCACCCAGTAGGTCTTCGCCCCAATCGTTGGTCAGGTCCCGAACCACCGTATGGATGTGATTAGCGTTCGTTTGTGTATTGTCGTATTCGATCAGAATGGTTGGGCCATGAATGCGATAGTACCAACCTTTACCAGCCCCCAGCTCGGGTGTCAGATCACCGGCCCAGGCAAACCGTAGATTATCCAATCCAGCTTTCTCCAGCTTATCCATCTGCTGCTTGGCCAGCGTAATCCGATAAGCCGCCAGATAGGCCTGCAATAAATCTTTAAACAGTTTTTTCTGCTGGGCATTCATGTCGGCATACGTCAGCCCCTCCATTTTTTCCAATGATGCTTTCCGCTTGTTGCTAGTCACAATTTCCGGGTAAGCCACTGGGTCGAGGACTGCCTGTTTCCGCTGGTCATCGGAAAGTGTTTTCAGCAAAGCAAATGCCCGTTCAGTTTCCTGCTTCAGAATCTCTCTGCCTTTCTGAGGCAGCTCCTTCACCCGTGGGTCCGACATGCGTTTATCGGCCATTTGGGGATCGTATCGCAAAACACCAGGGTTACTACCAAAAAAGGTTGGCGTGTAGGCTAAAGCCTTCCCATCAGCACTCGAAAAATTCAACGACAGGTGATGCCCTTCGATACGCCAACCCCAGGGGTCTTTGCTGGAAGGATCGCCGAACACAGTAAACGAGTAATTTTCCGGATCGCGATAGGTATCATTGGGCGGTCGATTATCGATAACGCGGAGAACATTTTCCATGTCTATAATGGACGTCACTTTCTCATAGCCCTGCACACTCAACCCTGTTTTGAGCAAATCCATAGCCGCCTTTCGCTGTTCGGCCGTCATTTCTTTCAGCGGCAATCCCTTTCGGGTTCTGGGCACAAAATGCCAGTTAAATCGCTCTTCATCACCAAAAGTAAAGGTAGCTTTTTGCTTCTGCTCGGGCGTGAGCGTTGCCAGAAACGTTCTGGCAGCATTTGTCATCTCGTCTTTTGTTCGTTGTTGCACAGGCAGTGTGCTGGGCGAGGGAGCAACCTGGCCCGATACGCGCAGATGCCCGACCAATAGGCAGCCAACGAGAAAAAATACATGTTTCATAGGAGAAGGGCATTTATCGAATAGATTGTAAAGGGGGTTTAAGATCGCATTTACCTATTGGCTGTTGCCGGAAGTTTAACTGTTCTGTTAAAGTCGTTTAATTATATCCCATTGTTTTCCAACAACCTGGGTATTTTGCTTGTTAAACGCATAACTCACTGTTACAAAATACGATCATGTCCACCCGGCCTCCGAACAACAGTACGGGTCCATTCGACCACCTGTCTTTACGCTATTTGCGGCAGGCACTTGATATACCGCATCCAAGCGACGAGCCTTTTGTGTTCAATCCGCTCGAATATCGGATTATTCGACGTGCAAAACTCACAACCTTAACCATGGCAGCGCTGCTAGGGTTGTTTGGTGGCTTATTGTTGCATTTGCCCCAATACACTTGGCCTGATCTATTCAGCAATACACCGATTGGGCTGTTTGGGAATGCCTATGAATTACCGCTGATTACGACACTATACACGCTGCTACTGGTATATCTGGAAATTAATCTATTGCTGGCAATAAATGGCTGGGGAACCAAGACCATCATGGAAGTCTGTCAGTTTCCCCGTGCGCATGATGCGCAATACGAACGTCATTTGCAGGCACTGGCCACAGCCGCTGTCAACAAATCGCAACCGGGTTTTCTACGCTTCGGTATTGACCCTTATCTGACCATGCCCCGTTGGGGATTAACCCTTTTCTTCTTACTAAATATAATCAAAGCGTCTCTAACAGCTCTGATCGTACGGTTTATTGCCCAGCCTTTTATTGGACAACCGGCTTCGGATCTGATTGGGGTGCCAGTTTACGCCCTATGGAATGTCTGGTCATCCCGACAGGTATTACACGAAGCTCAGGTACGTGTGATGGCCCCTATTACCATCCGCGAATTCGTACACGAGCTGTATGAAGAGTGGGGTAAAAATGATCAGTTTCGTCCACTGATTATGGATGCGCTTCAATACCTTTCCATTCTAGACCGCCCTTACAACTATGCCCATTTTCTGCTCACTGAAACATTGAAAGACCGATTTGAGCTTCAGGCTGGGACAGCCATTGCCGGTACATTTACTGAACAGGCTCCTAAAACGCCCATCGCAGTACGCCGTAGTCTGGAGCGGCTCATGGTGTTTGGAGCGTTAATTGATGGAAGGCTATCACGACTTGAAAAAGGGCGTCTTCATCAGCTTCGACAACTTGGCTTTATGACCTATTCTGTCAAAGAAGTCCGGCAAATGAGTGTGGATTATAATCAGGGCCGTGGTTTGTGGGTTTAGTTACTTTACGATTGACAAAGGCCATTCCTCCTATTCATAAACCTATGGCCATTATTCCTGAGCAACCACATTATTTTTTCGTACACGAACCTCATTAATCCGTTTATCATCAGCCGAAAGCACCTGGAATACAAATCCATCGTATCTGGTCTCATCACCTGCTTTTGGTAATCGATGAAACAGTTCGAGTAATAACCCTCCCAGCGATTCACTATCCCCTTGTACGTCTTCAAACGTAGTGGCATCCACATTCAGGATTCGGCATACATCGGTCAAAGGCATTTTTCCTTCGAATACAACTGTCTGCGGATCTTCGCGCCGGTAGCCTACGGGCGTTTCCTCATCGAACTCGTCATTAATGTCGCCAAAGATTTCTTCGATAATATCTTCGAGGGTAACTAAGCCACGAGTGCCGCCGTACTCATCGACGACAATGGCAATATGAACCCGACGCTTCTGGAAGTCCTGGAGTAAATCATCTACTTTTTTATTTTCGGGAATGAAATAGGCCGGACGTAATAAGGATTGCCATCGGAAGTCGTCCGATTCATGAATGTGCGGTAGCAAATCCTTGATATAGAGAATTCCTTCTATTTCATCCAGCGACTCACCATAAACGGGCACTCTGGAGTAACCAGATGCGTTGATTTGCGCCATCAGTTCACTGAATAGCAATTGGTCCTTTACAGCCGAAATATCGAGCCGGGTTCGCATCACCTGCCGGGCTGTCAGATTGCTGAAGTTGACAATCCCTTTAAGGATTTCTTTTTCTTCGACGGTTGCATTGACCCCGGTCAGTTCAACCGCCTGGCTCAGTTCTTCGACAGATAGTTTGTACCCGCGTCGCTGAATCCGTTTGTCGACCTGATTGCTCAGATTGACCAGCATCATAGCCAATGGCCGAAAAACCATCAGGCCAATCTGCGCTAAAGCAGCCGTCTGGCGAGCCACACTTAAGTTGTTTTGACTGGCATACACTTTTGGAACGATCTCCCCAAATAAGACAATAGCAACAGTTGTAGTCAGGGCTACTCCAATCAATATCCAATCGGCATTAGCTACCCCCTGTAAAAACTCCCATGTCAGGTAGGTAACAATAACGACAATGGCAATATTGAGTAGGTTATTAAAAATGACCAGCGAAGCCAGCAAACGCTTAGGACGTTCCAAAAGCTGGGCAATTCGTTGATCTGGCCCTTTAGCGCTCTCCCGGCACTGAGCACGGTCATCGGGCGATAGCGAGAAGAAGGCGGCTTCGGACGCTGATACCAGACCGGCCAGCGTGAGCAGCAGTAAAATTAAAGCCGTGTAAGGGGCGTATAAATCAAAATAGGTGCTCCAGCCATCTACGGCTGGGAGCACCTGTCGAGGAAGTGGGTCACCAGGATCCATGTATATCAGTTCTCGTTCAACAATAGAGCGGCTATATGGTGGTTAGAAAGGAAGGTCATCATCACCACTGTTGCTCTCAAAAGGCACAGGCTCCGGCTCTCGTCGGCGTTCAGGTGTTCCGGCGGGTTGCTGACGGGGCGCTGGCGCAGCCTGCGGACGAGGGGCACTCGCGGGCTGAGCAGGTGCAACCTGTTGGCGGGGCGCTTCATAAGGCACCTCGTCCGAACGATCACTGTTGGGGCTACCCAGCAACTGCATGGTATTGGCCCGAACACGCAGCGATGTCCGCTCTTTTCCTTCTTTATCCGTCCAGGTTTCTGTCCGCAGCCGCCCTTCTACATAAACCGAATTTCCTTTCTTTAAGTATTTTTCAGCCACTTTGGCCTGTTCATTCCATAATTCAATCCGAAACCACTCTGTCTGCTCTACTTTTTCTCCATTTCGGTTGGTAAATTTCTCGGTAGTGGCGACATTGAAGGTAGCTACCACGGCTCCGCCATCCAGGTATCGCACTTCAGGATCGGCACCCAGGTTACCGATTATTATCATCTTATTAAGACTTGCCATGCTGTTTGTATTGTTGGTGTTACGAATTAACTTATGTGGCGTTTAAGAAGAATAAAGATACCAAATTATACCGACTTATCCAAACAGATCTTTCAAATAGTTTGTAACCAATACCGGCTTTGGTAGTTGACTTATAGCTTCTTCACTAAACCAATGTAAATCATTGGGCAAAAGGGAAATAGCGTCATCTGGTAACTCAATCAGGTAAAATTGGGCACGTATTCGCTGATGAGATAACAATTGCATAGCCTCGACCGGCGGAGTAACCAAAATCTCTTTCATTACTGCGTCAAGGATTGGTTCAGGTAACGATAATTGCGGCCAGAAAGATTCCTGATTATCCCCTAAAATACGTTGAGAAACCAATTCGCTGGTTTCCAATAGGTAGAAATCGTAGAGATTCTGCCAAATATCACGGGTTGTCCGCTCCCGCATGGCAAACTTTCCTTGGTGACGGAAAACCAGATACGAAAAGAAGCGTTCCCGCACAGGCGCTTTCTTTGCTTTTACGGGCAGTAGATGCTGACGACCTGTCTGGTAGGCCACACAGACTTGCTGGAGTGGACAAAGTAGGCAATCGGGGGCTACGGGTGTGCAGTGAATAGCCCCAAACTCCATAATGGCCTGATTATAAGTAGCTGGATCAGTAGCCGACTGGATCAGCCGACTAGCTAGAGCGGCAAATGTTTTTTTTGCTGTCGTTGTTGTAATCTCATCTGTTATGCCAAATACACGAGCCAGTACCCGGTACACATTCCCATCTACAACCGGCACCCGCTCGCCAAAGGCAAATGAAGCCACAGCAGCCGCTGTATAGGCTCCTATACCCTTCATTTTCAGTAGTTCATGGTAAGTAGAAGGAAACTTTCCCTCCAATTGAAGAGTTACATAACGAGCAGTCTGATGCAAGTTGCGGGCACGGGAATAATACCCCAGTCCCTGCCATAACCGAAGCAGTTCACGCTCGTCGGCCCGAGCCATATCAGCTATCGTCGGATAGGCTTTCACAAAGCGTTCGTAGTAGGGTTTTCCCTGCGCTACACGGGTTTGCTGAAGGATTATTTCCGATAGCCAGATACGATACGGATCTCGCGTGTGCCGCCATGGCAGGTCGCGTTTATGAACCTCATACCACCTCTCCAATACAGGCGCGAAGGTGACTTCGGTTTTGTTAATGTCTGATTGCCAATCCAAAATAAAACAGAAAAATAGAACGTTAGGAGGAAAAATGGAAGGCCAGACTTTTTAAATTTATAGGAAAGCCCTACCTTTGTGCTCCCATTTTTGAGACCCGAATTTTCAACAACACAGAAAACGTTAAAGTTTAAGAAGTCGTGACGAAAGCAGATGTAATTGCCGAGATCGCCGATAAGACTGGCATTGATAAGGCAGAAGTAACAAACACATTGGAAACCTTCTTTTCAGTAGTTAAGGACTCATTGGCCGAGGGAGAGAACATTTATGTGAGAGGGTTCGGCAGCTTTATCAATAAGAAGCGCGCTAAGAAGGTAGCCCGGAATATCTCGAAAAATACCGCTATGGTAATTGATGAGCACTTCATTCCGAGCTTCAAACCCGCCAAGGTTTTTGTTGAACAAGTAAAAACCAGCGAAAAAGCAAAAGTAACCGCTGAGTGATCAACGTAGCTTCGACGGCAGAAGGGCTGGAAAATCCAGTCCAGGCATTTGCCCGTGACGACCATCCATGATGAATAAATCCGTGCTGCTTGTTATCGTATTGGCTTCGGCCCTCACGGTAGGATTATACTCCTTACCGAAAGTAGTCGTACGAAATGATAACAAGCAGCTTGGTGGTCGTGCCATGCAAGCACCTGCTACCAATCCATCGAAGACTGAATCACCCACAGCATCCGGCAATGGTGCATCTGTACATGAAAAACCATTATCGACCGAGCAGCAAAAACAGCTGACTGCACTGGAAACAGAGTTTACTAAAGCAAACTCTGGGCAGAAAGAAGCCATTGGCGAAAAATTGATTACTCTTTTGCACGAAATTACCCGCTACGATAGTGCGGCCTATTATGCTGAAGAACTAGTTAAATCGGTTCCCAGTGAGCGCAATCTGCTACGAGCTGGTGATGCTTTTTTTGAAGCCTACAGCTTTGCTGTTGACGAAAAGAAAACGGCACTTCTGGGGCAGAAAACCCGTGATTACTACGGGCAGGCACTCGCCAAGAACCCAAATTTACTGTCGGCAAAAGCCAATATGGCTATGACTTATGTCAATACCGACACGCCCATGCAGGGAATTATGCTGCTGCGGGAAGTTATCAAACAGGATCCAACGAATGAACTGGCTCTGTTTAATTTAGGTTTACTGGCCATGCGGTCAAATCAGTATGAGCGGGCCATTGAACGGTTCCGGCAAATTCTGGTTACAAACCCTGCCAGCCGGAAAGCGCAGTTTTATTTGGGCGTAAGTTTAGCCGAAGCGGGTCAGAAGGCCGAAGCCAGACAAGTACTGGCTCAAGTGAAGAAGCAGGAGAAAGACCCGCAGATTCTGGCAGCTGTTCAGGAATATGAGGAACGGCTAAAATAAAGAATGTACAATGAATACTGTACAATGGATCGAGGATAACCCCGATCAGCTCATTCTATATTATTCATTTTTCATTATACATTGATTTTAAGGGCTAAACCGAGTGGTCTGGCCGACACGAATTTTCAACCATTAAAAACTTTTATCGATTATGCCTTGCGGTAAGAAACGGAAACGGCACAAGATTGCTACTCACAAACGGAAGAAACGGCTTAGAAAGAATCGGCATAAGAAAAAATAGGTTACGGTTTACGGTTTACGGTTTACGGTTGGTTGACGCTATAACTTATAGCCACATAGCCAACCATAAACCGTAAACCGTAAACGTAATGCTCATTTTATAGAAGCCTCGGCCGGTCTGTAAAGCCCGAACGTGGCTTCTATTTTTTTACTCAGCCATTTTCTAACCGTTTATTCATCTTGTGAGTAATGAATTAGTTATCAGTTCTACTCAGAAAGGTGATCGGATTGCGCTCTTGCAAAACAAGAGACTGCTGGAGTATCACGAAGAAGAGTTAGACAGCAGCTTCACCGTTGGCGATCTTTACTTAGGAACAGTCAAGAAATTATCCTCCGGCCTCAACGCGGCCTTTGTCGATGTTGGCCATGAAAAAGATGGTTTCCTGCACTATCAGGATCTGGGGCCGAATGTCAATTCGCTCAACAAACTGGTCAAAGATGTAATCGCCAAGCGCGTCACAACCGGGCGGCTCAGTGGTATGAAGCTTGAGCCACCTATCGAGAAAATTGGGAAAATCGATAAGGTACTGACGAAAAACGCTCCCATCCTGGTTCAGGTAGTTAAAGAACCTATCTCAACCAAAGGTCCACGCCTTTCCTGCGATATCTCAATTGCCGGCCGCTATTTAGTGCTGGTGCCATTCTCAGATGGCGTAAACCTTTCCAAAAAAATTACCGACCGTGCCGAACGGTCGCGGCTGATGCGGCTCATGTCGTCATTAAAACCGCAAAATTTCGGCGTTATTGTTCGAACAGTAGCTCAGGACAAAGACGTAGAGGAACTCGACCGCGATCTACAAAACTCATTAGCCAAGTGGGACCAGGCCATCAGGTCATTGAGTGACGCCAAACCACGCGATCGGGTACTAGGCGAAATGAACCGGGCTTCGTCGATTCTGCGGGATATGCTCAACGAATCGTTCGAAAGTATTACCGTCGATACGCGTGAATCGTACGACGAGATCAGGGATTATATTCACACCATAGCCCCCGAGAAAGAAAAAATCGTTAAGCTTTATACAGGCAAAACGAAAATTTTTGAGGCATTAGGACTAGAAAAACAGCTTAAATCGCTGTTTGGCCGATCGGTAAGCTTGCCAGGTGGTGGATACCTAATTATTGAGCACACCGAAGCGCTCCACGTAATTGACGTTAACAGCGGCAATAAATCGAACTCCGAAGAAGACCAGGAGGCCACCGCTATTAGTGTGAATCGGGAGGCAGCTAAGGAAATTGCCCGCCAGCTTCGGCTGCGCGATATGGGTGGCATTATTGTCATCGACTTCATCGACATGAAGAAAGCAGAAAACAAAAAGCTTCTGCAGGATATCATGCGCGACGAAATGAAACCCGAGCGCTCGAAGTTCACGATTCTGCCACTTACCAAATTCGGGCTGATGCAGATTACCCGTCAGCGTGTTCGGCCCGAAATGAATATTGTGACGCGGGAAGTTTGCCCAACCTGTGGCGGTACAGGAACCATTCAGGCCAGCGTATTAGTGACGGATGTAATTGAAAACAACCTCGATTATATCCTGACCAAGCAAAATGAACGGGGCATTTCGATTTCTTTGAATCCGCTTTTATATGCCTATTACACTAAGGGTATTTACTCCAAACAAGTGCAATGGTATATGAAATATAAAACATGGGTTAAAGTAATTAAGGACAGTTCGTTAGGAATTGTTAACTTTAAGTTCTTTAACAAGCAGGGAGAAGAAATCGAACTCAGTAATAATGCCTAAAAATGTAGTAAAATTTTACTACATTTTACCAGAATAACGCCGAGGGATTACCAGACTATCTGGTAATCCCTCGGCGTTTATAGTTGATAGTAGACGTGGCCTAGTGCAGCACTTCCATCTCCATTAATTCACTGAACATTTCCTGACCTAAGAGGTCCTCAACCGACTCTACCTCTGAAAGATTTAGGAGCAAGTCCCGTAAATCTTCCGTAATCTCATAGGTCTGATATAATCGGCGGTCGTACAGAATAGGTGCCTCTTCCAGATCGCATAGCGTATAGCGGTTTTCATTGAAAGCAACCTGCTTCCGGTAACCCATATACGTCTTCTTTGTTTTTTCCGGCTCTAAAAACAGGTGCACATAGTTCCAGCCTTCCCACTGGCCTGGATACTGCTTCAGAAACGGCCAGAACGCATCGTACAATTGTTGCATAGCTTCCTGGCAGTATAACTCCCGATCACTCTGTGGAATCGGCTTGATCGACTTCAGGCAGTGTAGCACATTGGCCATATCGGACCGACGATAGCTAACGACAGGTACGATTGGTACGCCCGCAGCGTGCGACAGGTAACCAACTCCTTTCCGGGTGAGCATCCGACGATGTCCAAAGCGTACAGAAAGAAATTGGGATTCTTCGCCGGGTTTAGGACCCGTTTCGGGGCTCCCATCGACGTACACAATCAGCGACCGACCTGCTTTTAATTCCCGTAGCACCGTAAGCCCAGCCGTAGGACTTCCGGCTTCAACCACCCGAAACACATTAGTAAGGCCATGTTTTTGTCGTAACCCCTCAATATGCTCGGCCATTCCGTCCCCCTGACTGCGATTCATGTTACTACCAACCAGCAGCACACAATCGACTCCCTTACGAAACAGCACACTGGTCAGCATCCGGTACGAACCGAGATGATAGGTGCAGTAAATCCGGGGACTATACTCTTTTTCGAGCAGATGATCTGCTCCACGCAACTTTACCAGATCACCAGCCGTAAGGCACTGCTGATCGAAGGATGTGAACATCTGCTGCAACAATAGCTCGCGGAACAACGTATCATGTTCCTGACGGGGAATGGCAGGCAGCAGGTTCTCGACATTGGCCGAAAAAGTAGTGTATTTCATCAAATACCCCCGTTCTTTCTCCAGGTCGATCTGCTCGAAGTGGGCGCGACAACGCTCCAACTCCTGCTTGTAAAGTTGACGTGTGGTACGCATTTTGGTAAGAAATTAAAGCGAGAAAACGGGTTTGGAGCTAACTAATCCATTAAACGTAACCTCCCATCCCGAGCAGCAGGGAGAACCTTCAGCTAAAAACTTTAAAAGATTGCCTGACTCAGACTTAGAGATTGGCTTAACTACATTTTTAACTGCTTGAGCTGGCTTGATAACGAATTGTTTTTTCATGACTATTTGTAGCTTGTATTATTGATTAAGCTGTTGCTTGATTTGATGATACAAAGCTACTGGACCCTTAAAGGCCCTTCAATGACAAAAAAGTCATGATTATTGATTGCAATTAGTTAAAATTTACCAGTATATTAGTCCGACTTTTGTGTAAGAGGCCCGCATGAAGGAGATTCAAATTACCCGAGCTTTTTTAAAGAAGCCGTTTAACAGCGTCATAATACTACTAAGCATTGTAGCATTAATTGAAGCTGTGGGTTGGTCTATTGCCTCTAATTCAAAACATAAGTTAGTTGATAAAGCAGGGGGAGCATTTCATTATATCGGCGTCCTTGTTAGTTCTCTATTCATACCTGAGCTTTGCACATTATTGATTGTAATAGCTCTTACAAATATTTACCACAGAATTAGACACATAACTTCCATAGAAAACTCCTGGCCATCTATCAGCCGCTATGAATTACGCTGTTTACCTATATTGCTAGTAGCATTTTGGGTTTTTAATCCGTTTACCCAAACTATTCGTTACTTTTTTGAACAATATCCCAACTATACACTAGCAAAATATTGGAATGATTATATTCTTTATACTTACACTTGGTCAACTTATTTTAAATACTTAGCTCCAGTTATTATTATAGGCTACATAGCTATTAATATTTCTCTACTTAGGGATTATCTTAACCAGCGAAAGGAGGCTCAAGAGAAGGCAGAAGCCGATGCGGCAGAAGCTGCTCAGAAGTACCTGGAGCTATCCGAAACGTTCTTACCAAAACCCACAGTACCTTCGAAATACCTAAGCTATCTCAAAGGCAAGGGTAATCAGGGAGAATTCGATTTCCCTGTCAACGAAGCGTACTACTTCACGGTGGAAGAACGTGCTTATTATGCCGAAACGATCAAAGAACGGTATATGGTCAATAAGACCATCAATGAATTGGAAGCGGAATTGGACCCTTCCCAGTTTTTCCGCATCAAACGCGATTATATTGTGAACCGACAAGCCGTTTTGCACTACTCCTATTGGGAAAACGGCAAATACATTGTTACGTTGAATAACCCAGGCCACCACGAAATCATCGTACCGCGTGTACGCATGCAGGAGTTCCGCGAGTGGCTGCAAGGCCGCGACCCAGCCGGTAAACCCGAACACGCAAACGCCCTGTAAGGCAGTATTCTCTTCACAATTACCTCTACAACTCAGCCTTTAATTTTGGGATATCGCTTTTGTCATGCCGACGAAGGAAGCATATTAATGCGTCTTAACTGATAAGACGAAACAAAGTAATCTTCGCTCCTCAAGCCTGACACTAGCCACATCCACCTATTACTGTATATACTACTTCGGCTCCCCTGAACAAAGATTAGTAGTCCGTTTAATAAACAAAATACCTATCGCCTGAAATCACTCATTTCATGCGCGAAATCAACTATATAATAAGTGTAGGCAAGCCTACCAGTGACCGCCCTTAGTTTAAGCATCAAAACCTGAATAGTTATCCAGGCTATAAAGACCCTTAACTCCTTAATCGCTGGCTTGTGTCTGATTCAACGCTAGTCTATACCTTAACGTCGTTTTTTTAGTGATTTCATCCGGTGAAATGGTGATTTCATACAATTCAGGTTGATTTCATCGCCCATCTCCGCCTACTTTCAGCCATTCAATTGCGCCATCTATCGTATTCATCACGTATTGAGCTATGACTAACCAATCGAATACCCTTACAACCAAATTAGCTTTATCGCCATTGGCTTCGCTGGTAGTGACCGCCCTCGAAGTGTCTGACATAAAAGAGATAGCCAATGTACCTACCCCCGTATTGCTGGCGTTGAGTACGCTTACTCAGCGTGAACTTGAGGTACTGCACCTAATCGCCAATGGATTAACTACGCGCCAGATAGCTGAACACCTCTTTACCAGCCCACATACGGTCAATAACCAGCGTGCTCAGATTTCGCAAAAACTAGGCTTGCAGGGCGCATTCAGCCTGTTGCAATTTTCCCAACGGTATCATAATATACTCACACAGCTATAAAAAAGGTAGAACCTTACTATCCAAAATAGCAGACGCTTATCATGTGCTACAGCCTCCCACTTTTCACCTTTGTCTTGTTGACGCGCAACAAAGGCAGAAGCCGAAAAGCCTGAAAAAGAGTAGGCAAAGTGGTATTCTTTGGAGCAAAGCTCCATCAATAACCGCATGAAAAAGCGTTACCAACCTTTAGTATATAACGGATTCGCAATGCTGATCTTTCTGATCTCAATGCAAACGAGCTGGGCACAGTGCTCAGTGGGCAATCCACAAGGCGCCCTCGATTATGCCAATTGCAATGGCGTCGGAGGCTGGGCATTCGATAGGGCCAACCTCAACCAGACCATCACCGTTGACATCTACATCGACGGCGTGAAAACCTATTCCGGCATTCAGGCCAACGGCGACCGACAGGACTTGGTAGCCGCCTTCGGCTCCACGGCCGCTCGCTACCACGGATTTTCCTTCAGCTTTCCTGCAAACGCCCCCTGGAAAAACGGACAGAACCACTCCGTTTCGGTGCGAATCTGCGGGGTAGCCAGCGAGTTGGGCGCTTCGCCCAAAACGGTCAATGGATGTTCGGGTGGCAGCCAGCCTTCTACACCTTCTAGCGGTTGCGCCTACACCGAAGGGCAGTTTCTATTCACCACCAGTTGGGGCGAATCGGTGTATGCCCACTATTACAATGGGGCATTATATGCTGGATATAAAGATGGAAGTAATTTTAAACCCCAGCATTGGTTGACAGCTACGGGTATGATGACCTCCAGCACCGCCAGTTGTTTTGCTGAAAACGACCCCCATACTTCTACCACAACCCCACCGACGACTAATCCACCTCAAAATAGCAACTGCACTTATACGGAAGGACAGTACCTGTTCACCTTCAATACGGAACGTATGTATGCTCATTACTACAATGGGGTATTATATGCTGCCTATCAGGATGGTAGTAATTTCAGACCGCAACATTGGTTAACAGCCACGGGTCTAATGTCAAACAGCACTGCTAGTTGTTTTGCCGAGAATAACCCTCATAACTCTACCACAACTCCACCGACTACGACTAACCCAACTACTCCCTCAACACTGCCTCCAGCGCCTAGTAACCTGGCTGGAAATATGGATTGGGCTGATTGTAACAGTATTAGTGGTTGGGTTTTGAATAAGAATACACCGAATCAATCCACCAAAGTGGATGTGTATATCAATGGGCATCTAGCCGCTTCCAATGTGCTGGCTGTCGTCAGTCGGCAGGATGTGGCCAACGCCTTTGGCATATCAGGGTTCAATGCCTTTGTCTTTAATTATATATTTCCAGGCAAGTACAAAACAGGTGTGCCCTTAACCATCGGTGTTCGCTATGCAGGCACTCGTACCCACATTCCAGGTAGCCCTAAAACAACTCAAACCTGCCCCAATAGCGGATTAGGGGGATTCCCTTCCTGTGGCAATCAGGTAGCGGGCCGCACTGGCTATGTCGATACTGAGTCAACGCCGAAGGGACGTTCAGGCATTAGCTCCCTTCAACTGAGGGCTAGCCGTTCAGGTCAGCCAGGTTCCATAACCAGCAAGTTGGTTCCTGTGCGTCAGGGTAACGAACTATCGGTAACTGCCTTTGCCTACGCGCCAACTGTAACGAAACGGAACTTGACTCCCCAGCTAGCTACAGCGGTGGCCGGTGGCATCGTGGCCGGAATTACCTTAGCTAATCAGCCTGCTGGGGCTACAGACCATCCTCTTTCTAAATCCAGACAGACCGTCCCAATGCTTGGATTAAGTACTGTTCTGGCGATCCCTTTGGTCAAGTTTTTAGTCGCTGATCGATTGCCCAAAGCAGGTATGGAATTGGCTTTCTATGACAAGCGGGGTAACTTTGTTCGTCGCCAGTCCGTGCATATTTCCAAAGCTGTCGGGCAGGATTGGGAGCTATTGATTCTGAAAGGAGATGCGCTTCAGGATGGGTTCGTAGCCTTACGGCTAGAAAATGCCAGTAAAAACCCTGTCTGGTTTGATCAGGTAAGCTTGGAACGTACTTCTCACAGACTTTCTGAGTCAGTGGCAGTAGGCCATTTTTCTCCTCAGCCCTCTCTCTCTTCAAATGGGTTTGCTCGTTCGATAGTACCTAGCGACCTAACTATTGCGGGTACCGAGAATTGTGCAGGAGTAGGCGGAGGTGGGGGTAGTCCAACTCCCTCAGATGATAATACTTTACCAGAAGTAACTGTAACAGCCAGTCATTGGGAAGATATTGACGTACAACATTGGGGTGGTGATGATTGGAGTTTGGATACGCCAACGTTCCCGGAAATTTCGGATATCGGCACCCCAGTGAGCGATGCAGATAATAATAATAGTGGAGCAGGAGAGCAAACTAATGAGCCAAGTAAAGCTGATAGTATTAATAGCTCACAATTAAAACCTTGTATGAAGATAGTTTTATATTCTCTTCTTTCTGGCTCTCAAATTTCAGATATAATTAAGAAATTTTCTGGAACAGAAAAGGATTATAATTGGATATTAAAGGACGGTAGATTAGGCGCAAATTCAAATGCAGAAACTAAATCATACGATAGAGTAAACCGTTCTGTCACCACGACTTTCGATACAAATAAATTTGCTGATGCTACTGATTTATCTATTGCAAGAACAATTCTTCACGAATCAGTACATGCTTATTTAGTTACTTATTTTGCATCAGACCCACTAATGGCTAACGCAGATTATCCAGATATGGTCGTTGCGTGGATGGGAGTGAAAAGGCCAGATTTAAATCAAATTCACCATGATGAAATGGTACAATCGTTTATTAGCGATATTGCATCCGAATTGAAATTTTATGGAGAAAGCAAAGGGTATGTGATAAGTGACGATTACTATTTCAAGCTTGCTTGGGGAGGTTTAGAAAATACTAACGCCTTTAAAAGTCAATCAAGTATTACACAAGCTGCAACTAAAGATGTGATTCGAATCGAGCTTACTGGCAATAAAACCGACGGTTCGCCTTTCACTCAAGTTGGGACTAAAACAGGTTGCCCTTAACATAACAACTATTGTTGATGGTATATACAATTATATACCATCAACAATAGTTGTTATAAGATTTTTACAATTATGACATTAACCCATTTTTTTTCTGCAAAAGTACTATTAGTAGCAATCATGAGTTGCTTATATATCTATAGAATTAACCAATACTTTTTTTATAGATATAAGAAAAGTGATAGCAATTTCTATTCTAGACTGCTTAATAGCAAACTTGAAAACAGAGAATTAACGTTTACTCTTTTAAAGAATGTTCAAGATAAAACTATTGGGAGATATACTCTGGTAAAGAGAAAAAATAATACCTCGTTCTGTTTTATAAAAGGTCAAATTTTTGACAAAGAAACGGGCGAATCCCTGAAGATAGCTGCTGTCGAAGTTAAACATAAAATAATAAATGCAGATACTAACGGGCTTTTTTCCTTTAAAGTCTTACCTGGCAACTATAAAGTGACAGGATTGTGCTATCCATATCATAGATTAACAACTAAAACAATAAAAGTTAAAGCAGGCGAAACTATTAATATAAACTTTTGGCTATTAATTGATAAAATTCCATTAGAATAAGTTAATAAATTTAGGGCTTACGCAAAAGTGGTAAATTGAGATCAAAAATAGCCTGAAAGTCACTGCACAACTTTACGGGCAGTTTCTGCTAAGTAGCCAGATCAATTATACGGCTACCTACTTGACTGATCACTTGGAGAGGATTTAGGGGTAAAGAAGGGTCAAATAAGTACCGTGTCTTTCTGACAGAAGAAAAGTTTAAACAGCTTCTAAGTATAGAATACTAACATTCATAAAACTAAATCTCCATAATCTTATAAATATATATAAACAATACTTTAAAATACGAAAGATAATGAAGCTCCAACAAATCCTTAAAATTACCTTTTTGATGTCTTTTTTTTCTTTTTGGGTATATGCTCAAGAAGGCTATCCACCCCCTTGTAATGAAATTAAGGAGGTGAAGCTTGCTACTGATCCAGTCAAAAAGAAAATTCTATTTCAATATATACAAGACTGCCTTCATAATCAATCCTTTAACACAACATATGATAAAGGAATTATTAATCTATATGAATATAAAAATAGTCAGAATCAACTGTGTTGGCTTTTGTTTGCCCAGATCGACGACAGTTATAAGGATAACCCACCTACTCGTTTTTCTGATTTTCAGGGGGAAATAATTTTGATTTACGATGCTGACTCAACAGGACGAGTATTAAAAACATCAGGAGATAAAGCATCTCTAAATCGATGTTTAGAGCAAATTATTGGGGATCGAGTATTCATTCGTCCAACCATAAAAACAAGATGGACAAGTTCTGTGCTGCCGGATAATGAAAAGCGAAAAGAAGGGAATCATAGATGGGTGACTGGGGGCGGAGGAGCAGTTATTATCCGTTTTAATAAAGATGGCAGTTATAAAATCTCTCCTTTGGGGTAGTTCAATTCTTTATCCGAAAAATAAATTCTACAAGTTACCCCATTAGCCAAACGATCATTTCTGTTTAGAAATGATCGTTTGGCTAATGGTCCTTAGCTATGCGCTTTCCCGGAAAGGATAGTTATCTACTAGTTCTGATCACAATGAAATAATTTCAGTAGTACGTATTAGCAAATCACTAAATCACCCTATATTGGCTACTTAACTAAACCCAGTTAGCGCCATGAAAGAAATTCGAATTACACGGGCTTTCCTGAAAAAGCCGTTGAACAGTATAATTTTACTAACAGTAATTTATCTTTTCTTTGAAATTATTTCTTGGTATTTTGGCTATAAACACAAGATTATCCAGGTTGAACGTCTTGGAGGGTGGGTAACCTATACATATTTAGTCCTAAAAGTCATGCTACTCCCAGAGGTTTGTACTGTTTTGATTTTCTTCTATTTGATAAATCGATCCCATCATTTGTTTAATCTACATGCTGTCAATAATACTTTAAAATCTATAATACGATATGAATTATGTTTCTTACCTGTCATCTGTCTATCATTCTTCGTCTTTAATCCAATTACCCAAACCGTACGTTATTTTTCTAGAAGCAGGGCCTATTTATTCTTGGCAAGCGTATTGGGAGGGATACATTATATATACTTATAGTTGGAAAATATACTTTCAATATTTAGTACCTCTCTTATTAATTGGCTATATAGCTATTAACATTTCGCTTCTGAAAGATTATCTTTATCAACAGAAGCAAATAGCGAAACTTAAAGCAACAGAGGCTTTCCAAAGAGGACAAGCTTCGTGGCCCCTTGCAACTTTCAAATCTTATTCCACTGCATCATCTCCTTATTTAACCTCCCTAAAAGGCCGAAATGCACAAGGTGAATTGGACTTTCCAGTCAAAGATGTTTATTTCTTCACCATCGAGGAGCGATTGTATTACGCCGAACTAGCTAAAGGTCGCTACCTTATCAGTAAAACCCTGAATGAACTCGAAGCCGAACTAGACCCTGGCCAGTTTTTCCGGATCAAGCGGGACTACATTGTCAATCGACAGGCAATACAAAGCTATGCTCATTGGGAAAATGGCAAATACATTGTCGGACTCAATACCCCAACAAGTCAGGATATAGTGATTCCACGCATGAGGATGCAGGAGCTTCGTGAGTGGTTGCAGAAAGAAAATAAAGAATTACTTGAAGTAAGATAACCTATCTAACTCACAGATAGTTTTTTACAGATATACCATAGCGGGGTAACTCCCGACAGCTTTTCAGGTTTAGCTTCCGGGCGATATGCGCCTTGTGGTTTACTGCTGTCCGATAGCTAATATTTAATCGTTCAGCAATATCAACGCAGGTATCCCCGTTTGCAATCATACGCAATACTTCGCGTTCGCGGTCGGTCAACCGATTTAGCTCCTCGCGCGTATCGTCGGAAATGACATTAACGCCGAAATTCCGCAACAAATCCATAAAACCGTTGCTATAGTAGCAACCGCCATTACTAACCGTCTGGAAGCAGCGATAGAGTTCATCCAGGCCGTCGGAGGCATAAAGGAAGCCAAAAAAGCCCTTTTGCATAGCATAGGCGATGGTACGCAGATCGGGCTTACGGGTGTATAAAATAAATCGGGTTTGCTGATTGGCGCTTCGGGTTTGCTCTACGATATCCAGACTACCCTGTCCTGAAATTTCTGATTCGACAATAACGCACTTGGGGCGTTTGACGCGAATCTGCTGTAGGGTATCTTCCATCTCGACCGCCCGGCCGACGACATTATACCCTTGTTCCCGTAAAAGCTGACTTAAGACCTCGCAGTTGAATAACTCCGATTGGGCGACGAGAATAGAGAAGTCTCGCCTGCGAATAGCAAAGTTTTTAGTGCCCTCCTGGACACCAGTTGATTGGTTCATGATCGATTACATATATGGGTGCATGAAGGTAACACCAATTCTTCAATAATGGTAACACCATATAAACTAAATAGTCCATTTTCAGACGAAAGTGTCCACTAAAGCTTAATTGTTAACAGTGATTTCACGCATAACCTACCGTGATTTCAGCCGCCTTTAGCCTCATTTCACGCGAAATTCAGGGTGATTTCGCACTTTATGGGTGATTTCATACTCAAAATGGGTGATTTCACGCATGACCATTTGCTTACAGCAAGGGAACAGACATACTTTTGATTCAGTCAATCGCACAAACAGAAATTTTCAAGCAAGGGTGATGAATCAGGAGGAAGCAACAAAATTTTTCGGCTACGAAGCGTCGGCTGAGGAAATTCAAAAACTGGTTATGGAATGGGCAAGCGCAACAGATGCTTTTCATCGTCGGTATGCTAAGCTGAACCAGGTTATTCATTCATTACAGGCTTCGTCCTCGCGCCAATCGACGGTGAGCCGAACTCGTTTGCGAAAGTTGATCGAATTGCGTGAACAAATGAGCGATGTACTCATGACCTTGTTGTTCGATATGGCTCCCATGTCAAAGTCAGGCCGCTCGGCGCTTCCTTCCAAGCCCGGCCAACTGCATACTCATGCAAATCTTTTGCGTGAATTAAATCGTAAAATCGACGCCGAGTTAATCGGTGTAATTGGCGCCATGACGGTCGCCCAGGCATAGCGTTCACCCTCTCCTAATGATAAAGGTAAGCCCTGGTTATAACTTTATAGCCAGGGCTTTTACGCGATAGTACCGCTTAACCGGAAATTACTGTGCCCAGTAGCCCTGAAATCTGCATATCAATGCGCTTGTAGTGCATAAACTCCAGTAGAATCTGATCTGCTTCCTCGGGTGTTTTATTACGAGACTCCCGCATTAACTGTTGTAACTCGCCCATTCGTTTCTCAGCCATCATTTTCTTGATTCGAAGAATATTTCGATAGGCAGCGTCAGCCAAAATGCCTATTTCCTCCTCCGAGGGCACAAAAATCTCATGTTTTAACCACCCCTCACTAATTTCATACCGTGGGGTCGTTAGATGGATAGCGCGGTTCTGTAAATCAGTCTCATCCGTTATCTTGCGATTAAGGAAGTCATTGGCGGTTAAGATCTCCCCTCGACTATAGGCTTCCCGAAACAGTGCCAGCATTAGATTATAAGGAGCTGTCTGAAACTCTATTTCATGAAGTTCATCAAGCATATACTGGCAAAGTGAAATGCCAGGCTCCAACTCCCGAGCCCCATAATTCATCAACAACCGAATACATTCTTCCTCCTGATACGATATGGGTGTTCTAACGGCTTTTGAAAAATTAGCCGATGGAGCCGATTCAGGCGGAGCTGTCTCAACAAAACCAGCCATTTCGGGAGCTTCTTCGCTAAATCCATCCAATAACGCATTGATGTCATCCACCGAAGGCTCACTTGCAGTTAAAGTATTACTTGAATTAGCAGATGGTTTATTCGATGAGCTACGCTGCTGTTGTCGTTCGTGATCTTTCTTATGCTGTTCCTGCTGCTTTCTCAGTAATCGGTTTATTTCGGAGATAACCGACTGTTCGCTTACATGGAAAACCTGCGCCACACGTTGCGAAAGTGTTTGCCGTTTGAGCGGATCTGGAATTTTAGTGATACTTGCGCATACATCTGAAATCCCTTCGGCTCGCTTCAGTGGATTATCGCCCGCTTCCGTTAACCAGCGACTCGCTTTAAAATCGATAAAATCCTGCGAGTGAGTTTGAATGTATGCCTTGAACGCTTCTGCACCGACTTTGTGCACATAGCTATCCGGGTCTTCGCCATCGGGTAATAGCAGCAGTCTGAGGTTGAGGCCTTCTTCCAGCACCATATCAAGCCCGCGCAGAGCCGCTTTAATACCGGCGGCATCGCCATCATACAGAATCGTTACGTTCGGCGTAAAACGGGCAATTAGTCGGATTTGCTCCGTAGTGAGCGACGTACCAGAGGAGGCAACAACATTTTTAATTCCGGCCTGATACAGCGAGATTACGTCTGTATAACCCTCTGTCAGATAACAGACATCTTCCTGTCGAATAGTTTGTTTGGCCTGATAGATACCATACAATACCTGACTTTTATGATAAACAGCTGTTTCGGGCGAGTTGAGGTACTTTGGTTGATTCTTATCCGTTTTCAGGATTCGGGCACCAAACGCAATGACACGCCCCGATACGTTATGAATCGGAAACATGACTCTTCCCCGAAAGCGATCAAATATCTTACGATCTTTACCAACAGTCCCTTCTTTACTCAAAATGAGCCCAGCCTTTTCGAGTAAATCTAGGCTATACCCTCGTCGCTGCCCCTCCTGCAACAGTACATCCCACTGGTCGAGCGTATAGCCTAACTCAAAGGCTTCGATGGTAGGGTTAGAAAAGCCCCGCTCACGAAAGTAACTGAGCCCTATGCTCTTCCCTTCGTCGGAATTAAGAAGTGTTTCCTGAAAAAATGTCTTGGCAAAGTTGAGGACGATCAGGAGACTTTCACGCTCATTCTGGCGCAGTAAGTCTTCGGGCGTTTGCTCCTGCTCTTCGATTTCAATGCCATACTTTTTAGCCAGATAACGAAGGGCCTCACCATAGCCAATATTTTCAATGTCCATTACAAACCGAACCGCATCGCCAGCCTTTCCGCAACCAAAGCATTTGTAGATCTGTCGGCTAGGGTTTACGTTAAACGACGGCGTTTTCTCATTATGAAAAGGGCAGCAGGCGATATAATTGCTCCCGCGCTTCTTCAGGGAAACAAAGTCGTTGATTACTTCCAGAATATCGACAGACTGGCGAATTCGTTCTACTGTTTCTTCGGGAATGCGCATTGAGTAGGCTTGGTTTTTATCAGTATATCAAATGTACAACGAAACTGGAGTTCGTTCACTTTCGATTTCCAAATACTACTCCCTTGATCGGCAGGCAAGTTTGGCAATGTTTTTGTAAGTATCCTGATTGATAATTAAATGACTAGTTGATGTAAGGACACCTTTACTCCGTCAATCCCATGAACACAGGTCTCCGTTCGAAATGTTACAAATCTTCGACCCGATCGATCAGACGTAGCTATCAGAATATTCTAACAATAGTACTGTTAATCGCTTTATTGCAGGCCTGCCGGAAACAACCTACCGACGACGTACAACCAACGATAGGAGCGGGAAAACCTGCAACCGAATATAAGAATGATGTAGCCACAGCCTGGGCTGCTTTGCAGTTGAAATTAACCAAAACGACGGCTGGCTTTACGCCCCCGGTTGCTTCACGTGCATACGGTTATGCTGGCGTTACCATGTATGAAGCGGTTGTACCGGGTATTGCTACCCGAAAATCGTTAGTAGGCCAACTCCAGGGGCTTACAGCACTACCACAGGTTGAGTCAGGAAAAACCTATAACTGGGCCTTAAGTGCCAATGCCGCCGAAGCGGCCATCCTACGTAGCTTATACCCTACTACCAGTGCCGCCAATAAAGCCCTGATTGATTCCCTGGAAACCGTCAACCTGAATGCGAACAAGGATACGGATGAGGCTGTTAATCAACGATCGATCGAGTTTGGAAAGAAAATTGCCGATGCCATTTTTGACTGGTCGAAAACGGATGGTGGCCACGAAGGATACACCCGCAATTTTCCGGCAAGCTATGTGGTGCCAACCGGGCCAGGTCTGTGGCAACCTACCGAGAACGGACAGAAGATTCCAATGCAACCCTATTGGGGTCAGGTTCGGACGTTTGTGAAGGCCAACAACGCCTTACCTATGCCCAAACCACTCGCTTACTCGACAGACGTTAAGTCAGCTATATTCGGACAGTATATGGATGTCTATAAGAAATCGCAGACTTTAACTCAGACAGAAAAAGAAATAGCTGTCTGGTGGGCCGATAATCCGGCCGAAACCTTCACCCCTCCCGGACACTCGTACAGCATTGCCCGCATTGCCGTAACTACAGCAAAAGCAGACCTGGGGAAAGCAGCCGAAACTTTTGCCCGAACAGGAATTTCAGTAGCCGATGCATTTATCTTGTGCTGGCGCTGCAAATACATCTACAATAATTTACGTCCCTATACCTACGTACGCCTTACAATTGACCCTAAATGGATTCCTTTCTGGCCTGCACCACCTTTTCCGGGTTATCCTTCAGGCCATGCAACTCAATCATCGGCTTCGGCTACTGTACTAACTGCCCTTTATGGAGATAACTTTGCCTTTACGGATGATTCGCACGTAGGAAGAGTGAAAGATGCTCAGCGAAATGTTGATTTTAAAGCGCGATCCTTTACTTCATTTGTACAGGCCGCTCAGGAATCGGCCGATTCGCGCTTCTATGGCAACATTCACACGCATCAGGATAACGAAACCGGGCTGACCGAAGGCAAAAAGATCGGTGCCAATGTGAATGCACTGGCTTGGGCTAAGTCCAAAAGCTAATAAAAAAAGGTGGTAACGGAAAGGTCTAGCATTGTATCCCTTTCCGTTACCACCTTTTTTACTCAATTTTCTCGTTCTAATAAGCTCTTACCAACTTGCCTTCCATAAAGTTAACGAAGGCTTTGTTGACGACATTATTTCCACCGGGAGTTGGGTAATTACCCGTAAAATACCAGTCGCCCGAATGATTGGGACAAGCTTTGTGCAGGTTCTCAACGGTTTGATAAACGACTGCTACTTCAGCCTTTAAATCGTCGGGAGTAACGATCTGCGCCACTTTCTTCGAGATCTCTTCATGGGTAAACGGATCAAAAATGGCCTTCACATAGTTTTGCTGTGTAGCATTACCCGATTCAATAGCGGCAACACATTGAGCGTATACTTCATCGAGTAAATAATCCTGCCCACGATCCCGGAGGAGTTCAAGCGCGGCCCGGAACGCTATAAATTCCCTGAACTTCGACATATCGATGCCGTAGCAGTCGGGGAAACGAATCTGGGGGGCCGACGAAACAATAATGATTTTTTTAGGCCCGAGCCGATCCAGCATTCGGAGGATACTTTTTTCGAGCGTAGTGCCACGAACGATCGAGTCATCGACTACAACAACGTTATCTTTCCCCTTTTTGATAACTTCAAAGGTCGTATCGTACACATGCGCCACCATATCGTCGCGCTGCGAGTCGTCGGTAATGAACGTCCGAAGCTTAACATCTTTGGCAACCAGCTTTTCAATCCGTGGACGGAACGATAGGACCCGGTCTAATTCCTCTTCAAACAGAATACCTTCCATAATCGCTTTTTTACGCTGCTTATAGAGGTATTCTTCCAACCCTTCTACCATGCCAAAGAACGCTGTTTCGGCCGTATTTGGAATGTAAGAGAAGACGGTATTTTCTAGATCGTAATCGACTTCCTTCAGAATCTGCGGAATCATGAGTTTACCCAGTGCCTTCCGCTCATTATAAATATCGGGATCAGTAGCTCGCGAGAAATAAATCCGCTCGAAACTGCATGATTTCTTTTCAATAGGCTCTACAAACTGCTGCTCTGCATACTCACCATACTTGTCAATGATAAGTGCATGCCCAGGCTGGACCTCCTTAATCGCATTGTATTCGGCATTGAAAGCCGCTTTAATCGCTGGCTTTTCCGACGCTACAACGACAATTTCATCGTCGGCGTAATAATAGGCCGGGCGAATACCCGCCGGGTCACGCGCCACAAAAGCAGCCCCGTAGCCCGTCATGCCTACCATGGCATAGCCCCCGTCAAAATCACGACATGACCGGTGCAACACACGCTGAAGATCCATATTGTCTTCAATAATGTCGGAAAGGTCAGGGTTTTCGTAAATTCCCTTAAACCGATCAAACACGCGCTGGTTTTCTTCATCCAGAAAGTGTCCGATTTTTTCCATTACCGTAACGGTATCGACCTTATCTTTCGGATGCTGGCCCAAAGAAACGAGTTTATCGAACAGCTCGTCTACATTGGTCATGTTGAAATTCCCCGCTACGACCAGATTTCGGCTGCGCCAGTTGTTTTGACGAAGCATAGGATGGCAGTTCTCGATTTCATTGGCACCGTGGGTTCCGTAACGCAGGTGCCCCATCCAGACCTCACCCGTGAAGGCAATGTTTTCCTGAAGCCATTTGGCATCTTTGGCCTTGTGCTTATTGCCTTTCAGTGCCTTTCTGAACTTTTTGTTCACCTTCTCGAAGATGTCCGTTACGGGGCGCTGATCGACAGAGCGGTATCGGCTGATGTAACGGTGACCGGCTGGGACATCAAGTTTGATGTTGGCAATACCGGCTCCATCCTGGCCTCGGTTTACCTGCTTTTCCATCAGCAGATAAAGTTTGTTGGCTGCGTACAGAGGGGTTCCGTACTTGTCGATGTAATATTGATAGGGTTTGCGGAGCCGAATCAGGGCTATTCCGCACTCATGTTTGATGGCGTCGCTCATGAGAGAGAGTGTCGAAGCACGTTGGTTCTCGTCAGTAATGAAGTACTACAGCAGTAACGGCTCCGCACCTGCAATGGTTCGGCAGAGCACCAAACAAAGGTATATAAAAGCGTCGCTAGTTGTTGTTAAATTTTGGTTCTTTCATTACCCATTGGCGCATAAGTAAATAAATAATTACCGATGAAACCGTACCGATTACCGATCCGGCATAGACATCTTCAACAAAATGCTGGAATAGATAAATGCGCGAAAAACCGGTCAGAGCAGCTAAAAACAGGAAAAACCAGCCCAACTCTTTGCGGGTATACAGAAAAGAAAACAGGCTAAACATCGCAAAAGCCGAGATAGTGTGACCCGACGGAAAACTGTTATAACTATGAATATCGAGCCCTTCAATAAGGTGATACTGAAAGGTTGAATGCTCAAAATATTTTAGCGGCCGGGGCGATCCATTAAATACAACTTTCTTTAAAAACTCTGATGTTAGTGATGATAAAAGGAAACTGCCGAAGGCCATTGCGCCAATACGCCAGTTAAAAATGGCCAGTAGCACACAAACGATAACAAAGGTAGCACCATCGCCTAAGTAGGTAATGTATGGGAATACACGATCAGCCAGCAAGCTATTGCGGATATTAACCCATTGCATAAGCTGCTCCTGCGAATACATCAATTGCAGCAAACCCACCACAACCAGTAAAATCGCATAGGGCAGAAAGAAAAGCCAGTTTTTACGGATAAAATGAAGTAGCATTCGTTAACGTTTTGCCAGCTCAGGTAAGAAGCATGGACTGTCCCATCGACGCTTCCTCCAACGTAGCGCTTAGTGAGATGACGGGGGAGTTGCTTTTTCGACGGTAATACCTACGCTCAAGATGTTAAGCAGAGGGTCCTGACGCATATATTGACGAATCTGCATGGTATATTTTCCGGGCTTTGGAAACCGGTAGTTGCGTTTCATCAGAAATTTATGGTCGAATAAGTCGCCTAGCCCATCGCCGTTAGGCTTGCCCGTTTTGGGATCCATCAGAATTAATTCATCGAGCCTGGATTCAATTTCCTTGCCACTGGCATCGCGCAGGTAACGAGTCAGATATAAATTATAATAGCCGTACGACAAGCTGTTGCGCAGGTTATAATAGATATTGTACGGTATTGTAGCATCGGTAATTTCAAATGTGAATGATGGTGCGTTCTTGATATACCATTTCCCTTCATCGATGTCGGTATATTCTTTATAAACGGCATTCGTATTGCAGCCAATGGTCAGCAAGACCATAAGCAGCCCCAAACTTAATTGCTTCATACGTCCAGAAATATTACACAAAACTACGACGGGCTGGCTGGCTTTTCAAATGACAAAAAACTATTGAAATAGTTTGCAAACGATAAAAATAGTTTTAGCTTTGCTCTATGGAAAAGCTAACAGCCAAAGAAGAAGAAGTGATGCAGGTGCTCTGGAAAATGGAGCAAGCGTATGTAAAAGACATGGTTCCGCAGTTTACGGACCCTCCTCTCCACTACAATACGGTATCAACTATTGTCCGTAATCTGGAAGAAAAAGGCTATGTAGGCCATCGGGCTTACGGAAATACGCATGAATATTACCCGATTATTAGTAAGGAAGCCTATCAGAATCGGTTTGTTCTGAAAAAAGTAGTTGACGAATATTTTGATAATTCGTACAAAAATCTGGTCAGCTACTTTGCTAAAAATGAGAAGATTTCGGCTGATGAGCTGCGGGAAATTCTGGCAATGATCGAAAAAAAATAGTCATAAATGGTCATTTGGTGGTCATTCGTTGCGCAATGAAGCTAGTAGTCAATGACAATTTAATGACCATCAATGCCAACAAATGACGCCTTAACTATGGAAACCCTTCGCTACATCGTGCTAGCCAATGGTCTTTTGGCCGTTGTGAGCGTTGCTTATTACGTTTTGCTCCGGCGCGAAACGTTTTTCGTGGCCAATCGACTGGCGTTATGGGTTGGACTGGCAGGTGCGCTGATTCTTCCCCTGCTCGAATTGCCAGACTGGCGCCCGCAGCGCGTACGGACGGTGATGCATAAAACAGCCCAGATTATTGTCCCGAAAGTACTCCCGAACGCATCAACTGCAGATCCGAGTGTGACGATTACCTTTCCAAATCAAAAAACGTATCAGGCTTTTCAGAATCTTCCGAGGCCGTTTACATGGTCCTGGCAGTTCTCCCTGATGCTGCTTTACATACTGGGCGTACTGATTTTGACCTTCCGATTTGGCCTACAAGTCGTATCGCTCCGAAAGCTTATTCATCAATCCGTTCATGAGCCATATGACCAGTTTACTTTGGTTACGAATGAGCAAGTAACCTCACCTTTTTCCTTTTTCAATTGGGTAGTTCTCAATCCTGCTCAACATACAGACAACGAGCTGGATCAAATTTTACGACATGAGCGGGTGCATGTTCGGGAGCGGCATAGCTTAGACATGATCGGAGCCGAACTAGCCTGCATCGTTTTCTGGTTCAATCCGGCAGCTTACCTTTTTCGCCACCTCGTTCATCAAACGCTTGAATTTAGTGCCGATCGCAGCGTACTGGCAGAAGGAGTCGATGCAAAAGCGTATCAGTATAATCTATTGAAAGTTAGTCTCGCTTCAGGGCAATCAGGGGTCATTAACCACTTCAGTCGATCGGAACTCAAATCCCGCATACTGATGCTCAACCGGCAACAATCCTCCAAAGCCAGCTGGTTGAAATACCCTATTTTCTTTATTGCTGCTCTGACCGTCGCTGCGGTATTTGCTCATCCGCAACCCATGTCTACTTTAAATAACTACATTCCTAAACCTATTCCTGAAGCCATTGAAACAGTTGCCAGCTTACCTGAAAGGTCGGTCGGGACAATCACTAACGAAACTTCTGCTATTGAACCCAGTACACAGAAGCCCGAAGAAAGAACGATAGAACATCAATCTACGACAGTAACAGCCTTAGAATCAGACGCAATCGATAACATTGGTACTCCAGTCGCATCACGCTACATTGAAATACATGACAATACCTTATTCTGGATAATAACCCCCTTAACAACTTTCGACAACATTGTACAGCTAAAATCGGAAATGGCAAAATATGGCTATCAGCTCGATATTGATGAGATGAAGTATGATATGCTGCATAAGTACTTAGTCCGTTTAGATGCAACTTTAACTTCTGGTAATGCCCACAGCCATCGAACAACCGATGATGTCCAGGATAATAAACCGATGAACTCATTTGGCGGCCAGATTTCAATCAATAAGACTGGTATTCAAGGCATAAATGAGCTGATGCCTACTGCGCACTATCCTACAAAATCATTATTAGCAATAGCCACAGCTGACGAGCAGGCAGCCCAAAATCTGTTAGCACAAAATCGCATAGAGTATCTTATAGCCGAAGGCTTGTCCTTAACAAAAGACCATTGGATAACGAAACGCTATGATGCTAATAGTCTGACAGAAAATAACGCTTTATTAAAAGACGAGACAGGTCTGTTTTTTAGTGAATCAGGGTATTTACGCGTTATAAAAAATGAGTTAACCCAATTCTGGCTTAACAATCGCCCTGTTACCTATAGCGATTTGCAGGCAATTAAAATAGATAAATTCTATAGCATTATTCGAAGTGACAAATACCTGCCTGACCAAAAAGAACCTCACCGTATTATACTGATCTACACCAAGCTTTAAATGCCTGTTGTTATGCCTGTTCATCCATATTCCTTTACGAATCGATTTAGTGGGCCATCACTTCGTGAACGCGTGCTTATGATGAATAGCCACCGTTCGGGCTTTGCTGTCTGGTGGCGGTATGGCATTTGGGTAGTATTGATGGGAGCTATGGCATTTGCCTGTCGGCACAAACAAAGCCAATCTGAGCAATTACTTGTTCCAACAACGCTACCTGCCATTAACCCAACTCGCGGGCGGGTAGTCGATCTGGAAGACAAACAGACGTGGTACCGCCATATGGCCTTGTTTAATGACAAATTTGGTACTGAAGTCGTAGTAGGTAAGCCCGTCGTTCTTCAGCTCAAAGGCAATCGGTTTGTCTTGCCCGAAGATTACAAATACTCGTCGGCAATTTACATCGATGGTAAAGAGGTTCCAATCGAAGCACTTCAAAATCTATCGCCCGATTTTGTGAGTGAGGTATTTGTGATTCACCAATGGGAGCACTTTGCCGATGCTGATCAGGAAGCAAAACCGTATCAGATTATGATTCAAACCAGCCCACAACGCGTTCCACTCAACAACCGACGTGAGCAGTTTTTTAGTTTGTTGCGGGCGGCAGTAATTTCCCAAAATCCATTGGGCGAGACGCATTCTTTCAACATGAATCAATTACTGGAAGCCACTTTCTTCCATAATAAAAACGCGCTGGTCGAGCGTACTAAAAATGAACACTTAAGTATCTACGACGAATATGCCAAGTCGGTCGATGTGTTCATTAACAACCTACCCGCTACGCCAGCCGATGTAAAAACCATCCATGTGCGCGAAGTGGCTCGCCTGTATGCGAAAGAACGACCGTACCTGGAGTGGCTGCGCCCTGACAATCCTCTTTCCCGGTTTGTGCTCAATATTCATACATCGCCTAAACGGGCCAAACGCGATAGTACCTATTATGTTTTTAGCCCGTTTTACACCGGAGATTTCTAGAGGCTGTTTTGTTCTAAAATCAAGAAACCAGCTCAATAGGCTGGTTTCTTGATTTTAGGATGCTTTGCCGTTTGGCGCTGGCTTTTGATTATCAGTTCCTTTCGTCTTTTTCTTTTTCTTTTTGCCAGATCGAGCCGTGTATTTGGCATCCAGTTTTTGCAGATCGCTATTCAGAGCGGCTGCTGTAACGGGCTCTTTCTCCGTGATAGGCGTCAGCACCTCAAATGACTCGGGGATAATTCCGTTTTTATTCAGTTCAACAATATCGAGCACACGGGCAATGGGAAGGGCATGCCAGGTACTTTCGGCACTATAACCAAACCACATCAGCTTACGGAAAATATCGGTTTTTTGCAAGAAAGCCCTCCCTTTTTGCGTTTCCAGCGGCTTTTCTATCGTTGGAATATCACGCAGAGCATCCATGTAGGTATCCAGCTCATAGTTCAGGCAGCACTTCAAACGTCCACACTGACCAGATAACTTAGCGGGATTCAACGACAAGTTTTGATACCGGGCCGCCGACGTAGCAATATTTTTGAAATCCGTTAGCCAGGTTGAACAGCACAGTTCACGTCCGCAGGAACCGATACCACCAAGCCGACCAGCTTCCTGACGCAGGCTGATTTGCCGCATTTCGATGCGTACTTTGAACTCACTGGCGAGCATTTTAATCAACTCCCGGAAATCAACTCGCTCCTCCGACGAGTAATAGAACGTTGCCTTCGTATTATCGGACTGAAACTCAACGTCCGATAACTTCATATTCAGTTTTAGCTCCCGAATAATTTCACGGGAACGATACAGAGCGGGCAGATCTCGCAGAATAGCCTGCTCATGACGTTCCATATCCTTCGGCGTGGCAATCCGATGAATAACTTTGGTATCGTCGGTAATTTTTATGGCCCGTTTTTTCACCTGCAATCGTACTAGTTCGCCTTGTAGCGACACCGCACCGATATGGAATCCCGATTGCATTTCGGCCACGACATAATCGCCCGTGGTCAGGTCAAGCTGATGAACATTCCGATAATATTCTTTCCGCCCACCTTTAAACTTTACTTCTACAACGTCGTATCGACTTTTTCCAGGCATGGCTACATCGCTCAGCCAGTCGAACGAATTCAGTTTATTGCAGCCCGCAGTGCCACACCCTCCGCTGCCGCATCCTTTGGTGGCTGTTTTCTCACCGTCGGATGCACCACGCTGGGTTCCACACCCGCCGGTTGCACAGGACTTACAAGACATACATTTTCAGTTTACGGTTTTCAGCTTCCAGTCCTTTACAGTCAGGCTATCCATTTTTATCTGGCAGTAGACGCATTCACTGCAAGCAGAAAACTCAGTCAGCGTACCGGAGTAGGTCTAATCCTATATCTTTCCGGTACTGTTTTCCATCAAATTGCACCATCCGGGCCGCTTCCTGCGATTTCCTGACAGCATTTTCGAGCGAATTCGCCTGGGCCGTAATAGCCAGTACGCGCCCACCGTTTGTTACTACCTGTCCGTTTTTCGCCAGTGTTCCGGCATGAAAGGCCGTTACATCCTCCAAACGCTCCAACTCAGTAATAGTTTTACCCGTCTGGTAATCGCCAGGATAACCACCTGACACTAGCACCGTAGTAACAGCCGTTTGTGGTGATACCTGCACCGATAGCTTATCTAGTTCACCATCAGCCGTTGCCGTCATCAACTGAACAAAATCATTTTGAATCCGTGGTAAAACCACCTCGGTTTCAGGATCACCCATGCGTGCATTGTACTCAATTACAAAAGGCTCTCCGTTCACTTTCATCAGCCCAACAAAAATAAACCCCTGATAGCGAATATTTTCCTGTTGCAGGCCTAATAGTGTAGGCTTAACCACCTTATCTTCAACCTTTTTCAGGAAGGTCTGGTTCGCAAACACAACGGGCGAAACGGCTCCCATGCCACCCGTGTTAGGGCCTGTATCGGCTTCACCGATACGCTTGTAATCTTTGGCCTCAGGCAGAATTTTGTAGTTCTCGCCATCGGTCAGCACAAACACCGATAGTTCGATACCTCGCAGAAACTGCTCAACCACGACCTTACTACCCGCAACGCCAAACTTCTGGCCATCGAGCATATCGGACAGGGTCGTCTGCGCTTCAACTACTGATTCTGCAATAATCACGCCTTTTCCTGCAGCCAACCCATCCGCCTTTAAAACAATCGGCAGGCTGTGACTTTCCAGATAGGCTAGCCCTTCCTGTAATGTTTCGGCAGTAAACGATTTTGATGCGGCCGTTGGGATTCCATGTCGTAGCATAAACTGCTTGGAGAAATCCTTACTACCTTCCAGTTGCGCCCCTTCGGCATCAGGCCCCACAATCCGTAAATCAGCCAAATCAGGTTGCTGGCGCAAAAAATCAACAATTCCTTTTACCAGTGGTTCTTCCGGCCCAACAATCAACAGGTCGATTTTCTTATCCCGAACCGTATTGGCAACGGCCAGAAAATCATTATAGCTAATGGGAATATTCGTAGCGATCTGCGTGGTTCCGGCATTCCCGGGCGCTACAAACAAATTATCACATAAGGGACTTTGCGCTAACTTCCAGGCAAAAGCATGTTCGCGTCCTCCCGACCCTAGTATAAGTATATTCATTCTTAGTTGAGCAGTCAGCAGCGAGAAGTGAGAAGTGAGAATGCTGGCGCAAGCTAAACGCTACCGGAGGTATTCTCACTTCTCGCTCCTACTCCTGACTCCTTTTTAATTGGCTACTTCCGACAGGAATTTGATACGCATCAGGCGTAGGTCTTGTTCGGTGAAATCATCGCCACCAAATTCACGCATAGCAACCGCAATATTGTCGCTTTCGGCGTTCATAAAGTAGTCGTAGATTTCGTCCTGCCGGTCTTCGTCCATGACTTGATTGATATAGTAATCGAGATTGAGCCGTGTACCTGAATAACAGATATGCTCAATTTCTTCCATCAGATCTTCCATACTTATTGATTTGGATTCGGCAATCTCATCCAGGTCAACTTTACGGTCAATCTGCTGAATAATAAAGATTTTGACTTTTGATTTATTAACCGTTGACTTAACGACTACATCCTTGGCGGTCTCTATTTCATTTTCTTCAACGTATTTGGCAATCAGATCGATAAAAGGTCGGCCAAATTTCTGCACTTTGCCCATTCCAACCCCGTTGATCTGCGCCATTTCTTCGCGCGTGGTGGGGTAAGTCGTTGCCATTTCCTCCATCGATGTTTCCTGGAAGATGACATAGGGAGGCAAATTCTTTTCTTTGGCAATTTTTTTCCGAAGCGCTTTCAGCAGACCTAATAATTCTTCATCATAGGCAGCCCCACCACCAGCAGGTGTCGAATCCCGGTCGTCATCGTCTTTGGTTTCAGTATTCAACTGCTCGTAATCGTGATCTTTAGCCAGCGTTACCGGGTATGGATCTTCGATGTAATTCAGTCCTTTCTGTGTCAGCTTCAGCACGCCGTAGTTATCGACATCCTTTTCTAGATAACCGTAAATGGTAATCTGTTTGATGAGCGAGCACCAGAAATTGCAGTCTTCATTAAAATCACGCCCTTTTCCATATACCGCCAATTTGTCGTGTTCATAACTGGTCACGTACTGGTTGCTGGTTGCTGTCAGTACATCGGCCAGGTGCGTCACATCGAACCGCTGATCGGTCTGGAGTACCGTTTGCAGCGCTAACACCACTTCGTGCTGCGCTTTAAACTTCTCGGTAGACTTCATGCAGTTATCGCAAAAGCCACAGTCCTTGTCCAGAAACTCACCAAAATAGCCCAGCAATTGCCGACGTCGGCACACCCCTAGATTGGCATACGATACCATCTCGGTGAGCAAATGCTTAGCATTATCCCGTTCCGTAACCGGCTTATCTTTGTTAAACTTTTCCAGTTTAACGATATCGTCGTAGCTATAGAACATAAGGCAGTTGCCTTCCAGACCATCGCGACCCGCCCGGCCTGTCTCCTGATAATACCCTTCGAGCGATTTAGGTGCATCGTAGTGAATGACAAATCGTACATCGGGCTTGTCGATTCCCATACCGAAAGCAATTGTAGCGCAGACGACATCCACGTCTTCGTTCAGGAAGGCATCCTGGTTGTTCATCCGGGTTTGCGGATCGAGCCCGGCATGATAGGGCAGCGCCTTTATATCATTGACATTCAGCAGCTCAGCAATTTCTTCAACCGTTTTACGGCTCAGGCAATACACAATACCCGACTTGCCTTTATTCTGCTTGATGTATTTGATCAGTTGCTTTTTAGCATCAACTTTTGGGCGGATTTCGTAGTAGAGATTCTTCCGATTGAACGACGTTTTATAGAGGTTGGCATCCTCCATCTGGAGGTTTTTCTGGATATCCTGCTGTACTTTAGGCGTAGCGGTAGCGGTCAGCGCAATAACGGGCAAATTACCGATGTTATCGACTATACCCCGAATTTTACGGTACTCTGGCCGAAAATCGTGCCCCCATTCCGAAATGCAGTGGGCTTCGTCGATAGCCACGAAGGAAATATTGGCCTTCTTCAAAAAGTCCAAATTCTCTTCTTTCGTAAGCGACTCAGGGGCGATGTACAGTAACTTCAGCGAGCCATTCAGTGTATCCTTTTTAACCTTGTTCATCTCCGCTTTTGACAGCGTCGAATTCAGAAATTGCGCGTTGATACCAAAGGCATTTAGCTGGTCGACCTGGTTTTTCATCAGGGCAATAAGTGGAGAAATGACCACCGCAGTACCATTGCTGACAATTGCAGGAAGCTGATAACACAGTGATTTACCGGCACCTGTAGGCATAATAACGAAGGTATTACGTCCCGACAGGATGCTATAAATAATGGCCTCTTGTTCTCCCCGAAATTGACTATACCCGAATATTTCTTTTAGTCGTTCTTTTAGCGTCGTATGAATCGACTCATCAACCTGCATCATTCTACAAATCGTACAAAAGTTACTTTACTCTCTTTGCTTGCTGTATCTTTGTTTTATAAAGTTAGCGAATATACGCAGCAAACATTTCCTGATTGCTAAATCTGACATTGAAAGTAATAAAAAATCCTAACACAATTGCTCGTTCGGTATTGCTAGCCGAAGCCGAAGCCATTCGTAATATCGTCGATTTACTTGACGATCAATTCGATGCTACTGTCGATCTGTTACTCAACACGACTGGGCGTCTGGTTGTAACGGGCGTGGGAAAAAGCGCTTTGATCGGCCAGAAAATAGTAGCAACGTTGAATTCAACGGGTACACCTGCCCTATTTATGCATGCGGCCGATGCCATTCATGGCGACTTGGGAATGATCCAGGATAATGATGCCGTCCTAATTATCTCTAAGAGTGGCAATACAGCCGAAATTAAGGTTTTGCTGCCTTTATTAAAACGGACTAATGTTCGGCTGATTGCGATGGTCAGTGACCGGGAATCGTATCTGGCTCGTCATGCCCATTATGTTCTTCATGCTTATGCCGAATGCGAAGCAGACCCACTCAATCTGGCTCCAACAACGAGTACAACCGTTGCGTTGGCTTTAGGCGATGCCCTGGCTGTGAGCCTGTTAGAACTACGCGGCTTTACCAGGCATGACTTTGCTCGTTACCATCCTGGTGGTTCATTAGGCAAAAAATTATATTTAAAAGTAGCGGATATTTTTCCACACAATCAGTGCCCCAAAGTTTTAGCCGGCACACCAGTTCGGGAAGTAATCTTTACGATTTCCGCCAATCGTCTGGGGGCCACTGCTGTTGTGGATGAGGCCGGTTCCTTAATCGGTATTGTCACGGATGGCGATATTCGCCGGATGGCTTATGATCATAGTTCGTTCTGGAACCTTTGCGCACAGGATGTGATGACTAAACAACCTGTTTGCGTAGCTCCTGACGACTATGCAGTGGCCGCTTTACAACTGATGCAGGAGCGGGATATTACACAACTTATTGTTGCCGAATCTGGACAGTTATATGGGTTCATTCATTTACATGATCTGTTAAAAGAGGGTTTGGTATAACAGCTCGCCTTATTTAGCAACCTTGTTCAATCATTTTCCACGAAGTTTAAACAAAATCCACACTTCCATTCCACATAATGGGGGAATTATTCCACACTTTCTACCACAAATTATCGCTGGCGCTGTTTACAAAAATAATTTTGCCAAAAATTAAACATTTGTAAGTCAGTAAGTTACCATAGAAGTTAGCCGCTTTTCCACTACTTCCAACGAGACTGGTTGTTTTTTTGTCTTAAACAGGTCAGATGTGATTCAACAGAAAAACTAAACAGCCATGACAGCTCTCGAATTTACTAACCATATTGGCAAAGTGTCTAAATCTTTACGCCCATTTGCGCTGCGTTTAACAAAAGATGTTGAAGATGCAAACGATCTGTTGCAAGACACCCTGCTGAAAGCGTTTACCAATCGTGATAAATACACGGATGGTACCAATCTGAAAGCCTGGTTGTATACGATCATGAAAAACACATTCATTACAAACTATCAGCGCATGGTGCGTAAGAACACGTTTATTGATACAACTGACAATCTGCATTATATCAATTCCATGGAGAGCAGCACCGATAACCTGGCATACTCGTCGTTTGCACAGGATGATATCAACCGGGCAGTAAATGGACTTGACGATACATATAAAACCCCATTTATGATGCATTTCCGTGGATTTAAATACCACGAGATTGCAGCAAAACTCAATATTCCTATTGGTACGGTAAAAAACCGGATTCACATTGCCCGGAAAGAATTGAAAGATCAGCTAAAAGTTTACGCATATTTTAATTCGTAATGTGATACTTTTTTGCTGACCCTCCGTCTAAGAGATATTGATTGAGTAGTTTTTGGTTAAAAAAGAGGAAGGTTCGAAAAAGTTGGGTGGCATCCGCCCAACTTTTTTTGTTTTTACCCCCTGGCAATCAGACACTTGCAATAGTTAGTACAGCTCCTCTATGCTTTCCAAAAGGTTTACGGAAACATACTTCCCTCCTTCCTGTTTCTGTAGTAGCCGATATTTATTCATCACTCTGGCTGCTTTTTCATCATTTTTCGAGTAGGTTCACACACCAAAAAAGCTTCCTCAATTGCAAAGTGTTGTCTCAATCAACAATTTTCTGACTAATGCCCCAACGCGTACTTGTTATTGGAGCCGGATTCGCAGGTCTGGCTGCCGCAACCAGCCTTGCTGATAAAGGCTATGATGTTACAGTTCTTGAAAAAAATGAGATGCCAGGTGGCCGGGCACGGGTTTTCCAGGCAAAAGGCTTTACATTCGACATGGGTCCAAGCTGGTACTGGATGCCTGATGTTTTTGACACCTATTTTTCGCGTTTTGGCAAGAAAACTTCTGATTATTATAAGCTTGTTCGGTTAGACCCTTCCTACTCAGTTATTTTTAGCCCTGCTGAGGTCATTAATTTACCCGCCGGTATTCCAAATCTGGAAAAGCTTTTTGATCAGATCGAGCCAGGCAGTGGGGCGAAACTTCACCAGTTTTTAAAGCAGGCTTCCTACAAGTATGAAGTAGGCATGAATAAATTTGTCTGGAAGCCCAGCCGATCTATCACCGAGTTTCTGAGCCTGAAACTTCTGTATGATGTAACGCGGCTGGATGTTTTTCAATCCTTTGCTACCCACGCCCGCAAATTCTTCAGGCATCCACGGTTGCTCGAGATTATTGAGTTTCCGATCCTTTTTCTTGGCGCTACCCCGGAGAATACACCTGCCATGTATAGCCTCATGAACTATGCCGAAATGGCTTTGGGTACCTGGTACCCTATGGGCGGCATGTATGAAATAGTAAAAGCGATGGTTAGCCTGGCCGAAGAAAAAGGGGTCAAATTACTGCTGAATCAGCCCGTAAAGTCAATTGAGATAGCTGCTAAAAATGCAAAGCGAGTAATTACTGAAAATGGGATTTTTGAAACAGATGTAGTTATAGCCGGAGCCGACTATCATCATGTCGATACGCAACTTCTTGAACAACAATATCGGAATTATGACGACACTTATTGGCAGAAACGTATAATGGCCCCGTCTTCGCTGTTGTTCTATGTTGGCGTGAACAAACGAATTCCCCGTTTACAACACCATAACCTCTTCTTTGACGAGGATTTCAAACTACATGCACAGGAAATCTATGAAACGCCACGCTGGCCGAGCAAACCACTGTTTTATGCCTCAGCGCCATCAAAAACCGATCCTAGTGTAGCGCCTGAAGGCTCTGAAAACCTGTTTCTGCTGATACCTGTAGCTCCTGATCTTACCGATAATACAGAAACGCGTGAGCATTATTTCAACATGATCATGGATCGTCTGGAAGCTTATGTAGGCGAAGCCATTCGTAGTCATATCGTGTTTAAACGGAGCTATGCCCATAGCGATTTCAAAAATGATTACCATGCCTTTAGAGGTAATGCCTATGGCCTGGCCAATACACTTCGGCAAACGGCCATTTTAAAGCCTTCGTTAAAGAATAAACATATCAATAATCTGTTTTACACGGGTCAACTTACCGTACCAGGGCCGGGAGTTCCGCCATCATTAATTTCAGGGTTAGTCGTTGCTGATGAAGTTGCCAAAGAATTTGTTTAACTTTATAGGCCGAATAACTAAACAAAATGACATAAAATCGAATTTACTAAGAATATATACCCTTTACACTTAGGATTCGTATCTTTTTGGGCATTTACTCAATAAACCCTTCCTACTATAAACTCTATGATGGCGTTGTTCAATAAAACCGCACTGGAATGTAGTAAGCTGATTACGGAACGTTACAGTACGTCATTTACGCTTGGCATCAAAACCCTTGATCGTAAATTTCATTTTCCGATCTACGCTATCTATGGATTCGTTCGATATGCCGACGAAATTGTGGATACGTTCCATGACTACGATAAAAAGACGCTGCTTGATCGTTTCAAATTCGATACGTACCAAGCCATCGAAGAAGGCATCAGTCTGAACCCTGTGTTACAATCGTTTCAGTTGGTGGTCAGGCAATACAAAATCGAGCATGAACTGATCGAGTCCTTCCTGAAAAGTATGGAAATGGACCTCTATCATCAGAATTATACGTCGGAAGGGTATCAGCAGTACATTTATGGTTCGGCAGAAGTCGTTGGCTTAATGTGTCTTCGTGTTTTTTGCGAAGGAGACCCGGCTGAATTCAACCGACTGCGCGAACCAGCCTGTAAACTGGGCGCTGCCTTTCAGAAAGTAAATTTTCTGCGGGATATGAAAAGTGACTATGTGGAGCGGGGACGTACATACTTTCCGGGTATTGACTTCAGCAATTTCGATCTGGATGTTAAACAATGCATTGAATGTGATATTCAACGCGACTTCGACGAGGCCTACATCGGGATTATGAACCTGCCCCGAGGTGCACGAATGGGTGTTTATCTGGCGTATATGTATTACCAGACCTTATTCAATAAAATTAAACAGCTCCCAGCTTCCCGGATTCAGAACGAGCGAATCCGGGTGCCTAATCCGCAAAAAATTGCCTTATTAGCCCAAACGTATCTGAAGTATCGACTCAACGTAATCTGATATCGTTATTTTGGATTGTCAGCGCTTCCTTATGCCATTTTTTCCATCGTACCCAAGACTGAGCCGACTACAGACAGGTAGGTCTGAATAGCTCCAGCCAGCTTAGGCCGACGTTGCTGCATATTCATATCGACCTCATTCATAAAATTTTTCCAGTTGGAACCATTCAGGCAGTCGAGCGCTACCGAGATCGTAGGCGTTAACGAACGGGCCGTGTGCCACCAGCCACAGGGAATAAACAGTGTTTCGCCAGGGCCAACGACAAATTTTATAGGTGTAGTTTTTGCAAACAGAGGATACTTTTCCAGATCTGGATTCCACACATCATCTACCTGCGATACCCAGAGATTATCGGGCCGGGGATACACATAGGGCGTCTGATCGGGAGGAATCACCGTAAACTCTTTTTCTCCATATAGTTGCGTGATGTAGGCATGCAGACACATATAATCGTAATGCACGTAGGGAAACTGAGCGCCCGGACTGCCAAAAAATATTTCCAGTGTATTCGCCCCCGACAGAAATCGTTTGGGTAGCAGCTTACTGTTGATTCGATCGGGCAGTGCGTATTTAAAGCGAGGTAAAACGTCGGGCAACAGCTCAGGATAATCCCGCTCAATCTGAAGCGTACACGGGTAAGGGGCCGGATTTTCTTCATTGCCGGTCAGCATCCAGTCGATATATTCGCCCAGGGTATAGCTCTTCCCGCTAATCTCTACCTTTCGATCGCTATAATGTTTCTTAAAAAAATCAGGGGTAAACTTATTCTTGGCCGACCATGCAGCGCAGGCATCGCCAATAACAACCGGATAGTTGCTGAAAAGATGCTTTTCTGCAAACTCTTCGTAACTTAAATTATATTTCTTCTCAACAACCAGGGCTCCTTCACGAACCAGTTCAACTGTTTGGGTATCCATCTTATGGGTTGGTCAGTAGACAAAAAGTCATTTTACACTTTAGACTTTAAGTTTACCAACATGGACAACTCCCCTCCTGCGTATTTATTGTTCGGCGGTTTCGTTTAGTAGTTGATACTCTGGCAATCATTACCCCCTCTGTTTGATTTCTAGCTATCTTTGCGTAAAATCATACTATCTACCTATGGTAGCCGAAGCAGCCCTCTCGCCAGAAATTCTTTCCCGATACGAAGCGGTTGTCGGACTGGAAGTACACTGCCAGTTGCTTACAGAAAGCAAAATTTTTGCAGCCGATGCCAACTCATTTGGCGCAGAACCCAATACGAATATTAGTGTCATTACGCTGGCGCATCCAGGCACGTTACCCAAACTGAACCGGAAAGCCATTGAGTACGCTGTTCGGATCGGTATAGCCTGCGGAAGTGACATCACACGCCGAAACATCTTTGCCCGTAAAAATTATTTTTATCCCGACCTTCCTAAAGGCTACCAATTATCGCAGGATAAAGGCCCCATCTGTGTAGGCGGTGGTATTTTGGTAAAAGTAAAAGATCCTGTAACGGGAGAACCCTACCAAACAACCATTCAGCTTCATCATATTCACCTCGAAGAAGATGCGGGAAAAAGCATCCACGATGGCGACGAATGGGCCACTCAGCTCGATTATAACCGAGCAGGTACGCCACTGATTGAGATGGTGACCGAACCCTGTATCCGCACGGCCGATGAAGCTGGACAATACCTGACCGAAGTTCGGCGGCTGGTTCGGTATCTGGACATCTGCGATGGCAATATGGAAGAAGGATCGCTCCGCTGTGATGTAAATGTTTCGATTCGCCCGAAGGGTTCAACAAAACTCGGCACGAAGGTTGAAGTGAAAAACCTGAACTCCATACGGAACGTTATGCGGGCTGTTGATGGTGAGTTCCGGCGGCAGGTCGAACTGGTAGAAACGGGCGGAAAAATTACGCAGGAAACCCGCACGTTCGATGCAGCTACGGGCCTCAGCTACGCTATGCGGGAGAAAGAAACGATGAATGACTATCGCTACTTCCCCGATCCCGACCTCACACCCGTGGTCATTTCGGACGAGTGGCTGGCCGACATTCAGGCCCGGATGCCTATGCTGCCAGCAGCTTTGTTCCAGAAATTAACTGCTACGTATGGGTTGCCTGAGTACGATGCTGCTATACTGACTGATGCTAAAGAACTGGCCGACTATTTTGAAGCCGTTTGTCAGCATACTACCCAGTATAAAGCCGCATCGAACTGGATTATGGGGCCCGTAAAAGGCCAACTTACAGACAAAACGTTACGCGAACGTCAGTTTCCCGTTTCGGCTAGTCAATTAGCGGCTTTAATTGAGCTGGTAGCCAACGCAACGATTAGTCAGACAGCGGCCCAACAAGTGTTTGGTCTGTTACTAGCCCAGCCCGATGCATCGCCAGAAGAATTGGCCCGGGCCAACGGACTGATTCAGAATCGCAATACCGATGCATTACAAACGTTGGTAGAAGAAGTACTGGCTGCCTGGCCCGATAAAGTAGAACAGTTTCACAAAGGCAAAAAGAATTTAATGGGCTTATTTGTCGGTGAGGTTATGAAAAAATCGAAAGGATCGGCCGACCCCAAATTAGTGAATGAGTTGTTAGCGAAGACCCTACAAAAAAAATGAAACATTTAGTATACTGCCTGGCGAGCCTTATGGCCCTAAGCCTGACAACCAACGCACAAACCACAAAGTCGTTTACCGTAACCGGAAAAATCGCCAAAGCAACACCGGGCAGTTACGTCTACCTGGAAGCGAATTCCCAACCTACGCGTAAAATCGACTCCACAAAAGTTGGAACCGATAATACCTTCACCATTAATGGCAAAGTAGCCGATGGTGGAGAAGTATTTATTCTTAATGTAGGGGGTGGACAAAAAATGGCCCTGTTGGTTGAAGGGGGCGAAACCCTGAGAGTAACAGCCGATGGCTTCCGAATGGACCAGAAAACCGGCCAGATGGGAAAGGCTACCGTTACAGGTTCCAAAAACATGGAGTATTACGAGAAGCTGAATACGCTCCGTACTGATATGGAAGCCAAAGTACAGACGTGGAACAAACAGGTTGCGGCTGCTACGGAAAAGAAAGATAATAAACGGATTGCTCAGATTGAGCAGGAATACCAGACCGCCGAGCAGGATGTAGTGAACAAAGTAAAAGCCATGTTGCCCGAAATGGGTACCTCGCTGGTATCGCTATTTGCGCTGAATTTCATCAATATCGATACCGATTTCGCTGTTTACGACCAACTGGCCCAGAAATTCGAGAAAGAGAACCCGAATAGCCCGCATGCTAAATCACTGATTGGCCGAGTTGCCCGGATTAAAGGCGTGTCGATTGGTGCCTCTGCCCCTGAAATTGCGCTGAGCGATACTACCGGAAATCCAGTTCCCCTCTCGTCTCTGCGCGGCAAATACGTACTGATCGACTTTTGGGCGTCGTGGTGTGGCCCCTGCCGCGCCGAAAATCCCAACGTGGTCCGAATGTACAATAAGTTTAAGGATCGCGGTTTTGCCATTTACAGCGTCTCGCTTGATCAGACAAAAGACAAGTGGGTGAAAGCCATTCGCAACGACAACCTGACCTGGACACACGTTTCGGATCTGAAATTCTGGCAATCGGCAGCTGCCCAGCAGTATGGCGTGCAGGCCATACCGGCTACTTTCCTACTCGACAAAGACGGTAAGATCATTGCCAAAAACCTGCGGGGAGAAGCGCTCGAACAAAAATTAGAAGAAGTGTTACAAGTAAAATAAACGAAAGGAGAAAGGAAGAAAGGGACGAAGGGGAGAAAGCTAATCTCACTCTCTTCGTCCCTTTCTTCCTTTAGTCATTTCCCCTCCATTATGAAAATCGCTATTGTTGGTTGCGGCAACATGGGTATGGCATTTGCCAAATCGTTTTTACAGTACGATCTGGTAAAGAAAGAAAACCTGCTCTTAATTGAAAAAAGTGCGGATCGTTCAGAAGCTCTGAAGGCCGAAAAGGCAGGGGTTGTGGTAGAAACCATCGGACCACATGTTGGCGAAACGGATTTGATTATTCTATCCGTGAAACCTCAGGATTTCAACAGTGTGCATGAATCTCTCCGGACCATTATTCAGCCAAATCAGATGATTCTATCGATTATGGCGGGGATTCCAATCGCGCAAATTCAGGAAAAACTCGGGCATCCGCTGGTGGTACGGGCGATGCCTAATACACCCGCTATGCTGGGTATGGGTATTACAGGATTCACAGCCGCTAAAGAAGTCGATCTGGCGAACCTTCGTCGCGTCGAAAATCTGATCAATGCTACCGGCCGATCCATTTTTCTGGAAGACGAAGCCATGCTCGATGCCGTTACGGCCCTGAGTGGTAGCGGCCCGGCCTATTTCTACTATGTGGTAAAGGCAATGGTCGATGCCGGCAAGCAGATGGGTTTCGATGATGCCGTTTCCGCCTTACTGGTTAAACAGACTATGCTTGGCGCTTATCACCTGATCAACAACGCCGACAAATCGCTCGATGACCTCATTAAAGCCGTAGCCTCTAAAGGTGGCACTACCGAAGCCGCTCTACGAACCTTTGAGAATGGTGCGTTGGCCGATACGTTAGTTGCTGGTATTAAGGCAGCCCAGGTCCGGGCCACCGAACTTTCGAAAGGCTAGCAACAAGTACAGAAGTTCGCTTTCTCTGAATATATTACACATGTAAAATCAGAAAAGCGGACTTCTGTCCACACTACAAACCTGTATAACTAAATGGGGTAATGGCTCGAAGTTCATCTTTTACAGCATCGGATACATTCAGCTCATTAATAAATTGCAGAATCGCCTGCTCGGTAATTTTCTCGTTCGTACGTGTTAGGGCTTTCAAGGCCTCATAAGGCTGTGGGTATCCTTCACGGCGGAGTACGGTTTGTATACCTTCAGCAACAACAGCCCAATTATCTTCCAGATCGGCATGAATGGCGGCCTGATTCAACTCCAGTTTATTTAACCCTTTCAGCAACGATTTCAACGCAATAACCGAATGCGCGAACGGGACACCGATACTCCGCAAAACGGTCGAATCGGTCAGGTCGCGCTGTAGCCGGGAAATAGGCAATTTGGCCGACAGGTGCTCAAACAATGCATTAGCAATACCCAGATTTCCTTCTGAGTTTTCAAAATCAATCGGATTGACCTTATGCGGCATAGCGGATGAGCCAACTTCACCTGCCTTCAATTTCTGTTTGAAGTAATTCATGGACACATACGTCCAGATGTCGCGATCCAGATCGACCAGAATTGTATTCAGACGTTTGTAGGCATCAAGCGTAGCCGCCAGCATATCGTAATGCTCAATCTGCGTTGTAAACTGGCTACGTACCATACCTAGGCTCTCGACAAAGGTATCACCAAATTTCTTCCAGTCTTCGTGTGGATAGGCGACAAAATGGGCGTTGAAATTACCCGTTGCTCCACCGAATTTAGCTGCCACAGGGATATTCGACAGTAAGTGCAACTGCTTCTCTATGCGCTCAATGAAAACCTGGATTTCCTTACCCAGCCGGGTTGGCGACGCAGGTTGTCCGTGCGTACGCGCCAGCATAGGTACGTCTTTCCATTGCTCTGCCAATTCCTGGAGCCGGACAAAAACCTGCTGGTATAAGGGTTTTATTTCGGTTTCGCAGGCATCACTTAACAACAGCGGGATAGCTGTATTGTTGATATCCTGTGACGTAAGCCCAAAGTGGACAAATTCGAGATAAGGTTCTACCGGCGAGCCTTTCAGTTTTTCTTTAATAAAGTACTCAACAGCCTTTACGTCATGATTGGTTGTCTTTTCAATTTCCTTGATCCGTAGGGCATCGGCCTCCGAGAAATTCTCATACAACGCGCGCAACGCAGGAAACTGTGCCGACTCAACACCCGACAATTGAGGAATTGGCCATTCACAAAGTGCTATAAAATATTCGATCTCGATGCGTACCCGGTAATGAATCAGGCCAAGCTCGGAAAAATAAGGAGCCAGAGTCTCAACCTGAGACCGATACCGTCCATCGACTGGTGAAATAGCTGTTAATGCAGATAAACTCATAAAATGATGTATGATGTATACAATATGATGTATGAGCTAGAATGTAAATGGCTTTACCTTACATCCTATAGCATACATCCTATATCCTATATCAAAACGGGTTCAGGTATAGTCCAAGGCCAATCCAGGCTGTTTGTTGATCTTCGTACTGGCTATACGGCCTAAACCCTGAATATCCCTCCAGAAGAAACGTTAAATTATTTTGAGTCCGGCCCAGCTCGAAACCGATACCACCGTGAATACCTGGTCGAAAGTTAGTTTGCTGCCAGAATTTAACATCGACACCACCTACCAATCGCGCTGCTCTAGTGGATGGTTTTTTATAAAACGCACCCAATTGGGCGCTTAGAGGCTTCCGTTCTTCGGTCTTACGAAGTACAACACCCGCCCCACCATACAACCGCCAGTTGTTTACCGTCCGGCTATAGGTAAAATCCAATAATTCGTAGTTTACAGCATTGGGCGAAGGGGCCGTTATTTGGTTCCGAAAAATATAATCATCGCCCAGATGCGACGATAGATGGTAAACCCGGATTCGGTAATTGTTCTCGCCCCGTCGGATATTATAGATGATACTGATTTTGTAATCCGTGTTCATTATCCGCCGACGAGCTTTGTTAGCTACCGCGTCATGGTAGGCTTCAAACTGGGTAAATGAAGCTAAATCCAGTACCCATTCTTCGGCCCGATCGGGAGCACTTGTATGTCGGTAAAAGGGCTTGGCAAAACCAAACGCAAAAGGCACTATACTCCCTTTATATTTTTCACCTTCAGTCCAGTAAGCAGGGAAAACACTACCATATGTTTGCGCTTCCAGGGGGTCCAGCAAAATAGGTTCGAACAAATGACCTTTCGGCAAAAATTCTTTATTGGTCCGGACAACCGATGGCGCTACCGAACTAGCAGGTGCAGCGGCTACAGAGTCAGGTTTAACCGGAGCGGCTTTACGTTCCCGTCTTGGACGCTGCGCCTTTTCGATTTGTGGCGCAGCTACGGGTTCAGTCGCAACCGGAGCGACTGGTGCTGGTGGCGCAAACGAACGAGGGGACGCCGAACTCGATTCAGCAGCTTTTTTGGCATCACGTTCAGCCTTTTCCTGCGCAGCTTTTGCCGCTTTCGCTTCCCGGTCGGCTTTGTCCTGTGCGGCTTTTGCAGCCTTAGCCTCCTGCTCCTCCTGCTTGCGCTTTTCCCTCAGCTCTTTTCGCGATGGCTCAGTCACTACCGGTGGTGTTTCGGCAGGTTGACTAACAACAGGGGGAGCTACTGATGGCACAGTGGGTGGAGTTACCGCAGCCGGGACTGGCTTGACCGTTTCCTGGGGTGGGTTTTCTTTCGCGGCTTTTTTGGCCTGTTTCTGCCGTTCTTTCTCAGCCTGTTTAGCTTCGTATTCACGCTGTTTCTGCAACCACTCAGCCCGAATTTGCCGTTCCCGCTGAATTTCTCGCTCTATTTTTTCTTTCTGCCGTTGCTCGGCGGGGGTTAGGACACGAGTCGGCTGCGACGTGGGAGCCTGCTGAGCCAAAGCCCAGTTGGCGGCAATGAAACTTATTGAAAGAGCCAACAGCGTTTTTTTCATGTAAGACAAGACAGGATTAGGCTTGGAGTGTTTGCGATGCACAACTGATTACTGCTTCAGGGCTGCGTAATGCTTATAAAAATAAGGAATGGTTTCGATGCCTTTGTAGAAATTAAACAGGCCATAACTCTCATTGGGGGAGTGCAGTGCATCGGCATCCAGACCAAAACCCATCAGAATCGATTTGATACCAAGCTCTTTCTCAAATAACGCCGTAATAGGTATGCTACCACCCCCTCTGGTTGGAATCGGTTTTTTACCCCAGGCATCCTCAAACGCTTTACTGGCTGCTTCAAATTCAACGGAATCAACAGGCGTAACATAAGGCATTCCTCCATGATGGGGGGTTACTGTGACCGTAACCCCCGGAGGAGCAATGGACAGAAAATGCCGGGTAAACAAGTCTGTAATTTCATCAGGCGTCTGATTAGGTACTAAACGCATACTGATTTTAGCCGATGCTTTGGACGGCAGAACTGTTTTGGCTCCTTCGCCAATATAGCCCCCCCAGATACCATTCACATCCAGCGTAGGCCGAATTGATGTACGTTCGTTGGTCGAATAGCCTGTTTCGCCCATTACATCTTTGATCCCCAAATCACGCTTATACTCTTCCAGATCAAACGGTGCTTTCGCCAGTTCAGTCCGCTCTTCATCGCTCAGGTCTTCAACCTTATCGTAGAAACCGGGAATCGTGATCCGTCCGTTTTCATCATGAAGCGACGCAATCATTCGGGCCAGTACATTGATCGGATTTGCTACGGCACCTCCATATACACCCGAATGCAGGTCGCGGTTGGCCCCCGTAACCTGAACTTCTACATAGGACAGACCACGTAGGCCCATCTCCAGCGAAGGCGTTTCGTTTGATATAATGCTGGTATCCGAAATCAGAATCACATCGGCTTTTAGCAGCTCACGGTTTTGGGTTACAAACATACCCAGGTGATCGGAGCCGACTTCTTCTTCGCCTTCGATCATCACTTTCACATTACAGGGTAAGCCGTCGGTTGCTACCATTGCTTCGACCGCTTTGATATGCATGTAAAACTGCCCTTTATCGTCGCAGGCTCCCCGTGCATACACGCGTTCGTTACGGATGGTTGGTTCAAACGGAGGAGACTCCCAAAGTTCGTAGGGATCGGCAGGCTGCACATCGTAATGACCATAGACCAAAACCGTTGGCTTATTAGGGTCCACTATTTTTTCGGCATAGACGATTGGATGGCCTGGAGTCTCATACAAGGTCGCCTTATCAAGGCCGGCAGCCGTTAGCTTATCTCTCACAAATTCAGCCGCCCGACGTACATCTGCTTTAAATGCAGAGTCGGCCGAAACCGATGGAATGCGCAGTAAATCAAACAATTCGTCCAGGAACCGCTGTTTGTTGGCTTCAAGGTAGGTAGTCATATCTGGATGTATGATGTATGATGTATGATATAGCTCAGCCATTAATACATCAAACTTCCTATATCATATATCATACATCCAAAAAATTTTGCCCCGAAGTTACGCACTTTTCGCGCAACCACGGGGCAAAACTGAGTGTATAGAAAAAAGGCTTACTGCTTTTTGCGAAAACGGATCAGAACGGTTCGGTTTTCTTCGCCCCGAAGCAGGCGACCAATGTTTTTCTGATGGGTAAAAACGACCAGTAGAAAAATCACAAAGCCGAATACAATCAGCAGCGGATTTTCTTTCTGACCAAAGATCTGTAGGAGCAGCAATACAGGGAACGCTAAGGCAGCCATGATAGAGCCAAGCGACACGTATTGCGAGGCAATCACCACAAGCAGGAAAATTCCGATGCACACCAGCGCCATTTCGGGGTGCGTTGCCAGCACCATCCCGAGCAAGGTAGCCACGCCTTTACCGCCTTTAAAATTGGCAAAAACCGGATATAAGTGCCCGATTACGGCAACCAGCCCAAAAACAATCTTGAAGGTAAGGATTTCAGTTTCGGTGATTACATCGGCATACCATAGCAGGGTAGACAGAATAGCGGCTGTGTATCCTTTTAGCACATCCACCAGCATCACAATAGTACCGGCTCGTTTTCCTAGTACCCGAAACGTATTGGTAGCTCCCGCATTACCGCTTCCGAATTTTCGAATATCAATTCCAAAAAATCCCTGACCATACCAGACTGCGGTTGGGATTGAGCCTAACAAATAAGCTACTACGGTGGTAAGGCAAATTAACAGAACATTCATCAATTCAACTAAAGTAGGTACTTATTGGATAAAGAAACTGTCCGCCAAAAACAGCAGGTTCTGTAAAGGAATGTAACCCCAAAATTAAGGGATTGTTACTAAACGGCCAATTTTTTTCAGCTACAAACCAGGGGCATGCTGCGAATAAGTTACAAATAACCCCTATTTACCTCCAACAACTATCTCTTTTAGATTATTCATATCTAAATATTTCATAGAAGTTTCCATAATATCCAAAGAGGTAACAGATCGAATTTGTGAAATATACGTTGTCAGGAAATCGGCAGGCATACCATCCAGTAAAATCACTTTGTAGCGGTCGGCAATTTCAAATGGTGTGTTGAGCGAACCAACAAATTCACCAGCCATATAATTTTTTACAACGTCAAGTTCATCGTCTGAAACCAGCTCTGTCTGCAACGTATGAATTTCTTTTTGAATCTCGTCTAATGTCTGCTGTGTATTTTCTTTATTAACATCGGTACCGATCATAAAATACCCATCGTGCCGGAATGACGGCATATTTGATGAAATACCATACGTAAAGCCTTTCTCTTCCCGGATATTCTTCATTAGTCGCGAGCCAAAGTAGCCTCCCAGCACTTCGTTTGTTACGAGCATTCGGAAAAAATCGGGATGGGAACGTGTAAACAGCCGACGCCCTATCCGTATGGACGATTGTATACTATCTGGCTTTTCTGCCAGCACCACCTGCTCGGCAGACTCTGATGGTTTATCGGCAAAAGGAGGTAAACTATCCGTTCGGATAAGCGACTGGCCTAATACCTGGTTGATAAGTAGTACTTCGGTTTCTGTAGCCTGTCCAGCCAGAATGATCTGGAACGGTCGATTTTGAATGACTCGTTCATAGAATGCTACCACCTGTTCACGACTCAACTGTTCGATAGCAGCAGGGCGCTGGCTACGCCCATACGGGTGATCGGCTCCAAACAGTTTTTCACGAAGCAGAATACCAGCCAGATAGGCGTTCTTTTCAAAATTGACCCGCAGATTTTGCAGCGTGATATTTCGTAAGTCTTCCAGCTCTTTTTGCGGGAAGGTTGGCTCATCGAGCATTTCCCGTAATAAGGGTAAAACATTCGGAAGGAACTTGGTGAGACAGTAAATGACAATACTCGCTCGATCAGGTCCACTATTCAGTTCCAGAAAGGCCCCATATCGATCAATGTATTCACTAATTTGAGCTGATGAGCGCGCTGCTGTCCCTTCAGCAAGCATCTTTACAGAAAAAAATGCACTTCCTGGCACATGCTCATACCAGGTTCCAGCCTCAAAAACGCACTCCAGTCGAAGGACGGGTTGCTGAACTACTGAAATTAGATGCAGCGGAATACCATTGTCCAAGCGATGCGATTGAACTGAAGGCAAATGTACTTCATGAATAGCCTGAAAGGCAGGAGATTGTGTTCTATCGAGTGTCATATAAAAGGAAAGAGTGAAAGAGGGAACGAGTGAATGAGTGAAATAAGCTTTCGTTCGCTTTTCTCACTCATTCACTCGTTCCCTCTTTCACTCTTTAATTTTCGTCGTTTAAGGCTTCGTCGTCACCACCGATACCAGTTCCTTTAGCGAAGTTGAAAACCAGCGAAATGCGGAATGTATCGGCCAGCGGGCTACCTTGTTTAACCGGAATCAGGTACGAAAAATCGACGCCAAAGCGCTGTTGAAGCCGAAGGCCAATACCTGTTGTTACGTATTTCCGCCCTCCTTTCTCATTCGATTCATTGAAATAGCCGACCCGTGCTGCAAACTGATCATTGTACCAGTACTCAATCCCTGTCGACAAAGTAATTTCTTTCAATTCTTCGCTAAATCCACCCGGTGCATCAGCAAACGACCCAAAGATGGAATCGAAATAATTTTTGTTGGCATTTACATTAACCGATGTACCATTAATGGTTTGATAGTTTGGCGTTGGGACCATCAGCTTATTGGCATCCAGTACAAAGTTAAACTTATTGTATTGGTCGGCAAACAGGGTCAGGCAGGTTCCTAAACGAAGGTTTGTCGGAATAAAATAGCTCTGCGTACCACCGTAATTGAGTCGGCCTCCCAGGTTAGATATCATCCCACCAAATGCCCAGCCTACACCTTTACCGGTTGCGTTATCACGCGCTTCGTCATGATAATAAGCACTGATTTCGGCAGCGGCTGTAGAGCCTGGCTTCAGGCCAGGATTGCTGCTGCCTGCTGCCAGGTTAGAATTCAAATATTTTACACTAGCCGCCAATGAAAACGTTTCGGATAGTCGTTGAGAAACAGAGGCCGTAATAGCATATTCCCGCGAGTTGAACGTTCCGGCTGCTACCCCATTGGCGGTTGTAAAATCGACCGTTCCGAGATCGAAGTAAAGCAATGACCCCGATATAGCCGTATTTCTGCCCACTTTTGAGTAACCGCTCAGATAGGTGTAATACATATCACCGATAAGGTTCCGTAACCAGGGCGTATATGAAAGTGCTAATCCCTTACTCTCCTTGGCAAAAACCAGTTTCGATGGATTCCAGAACACCGAGTTAGCGTCAGGATCACCTAATGCAACCCCGGCATCCCCCAACGCTCCCGAACGAGCGTCAGGCGTAAAGTTCAGAAACGGGACAGAAGAGGTTGGAACATTGAGAGGCTGGCCGTTAAGATTATTTTGAGCAGATACGACGAGAGGGGAAGAAATACAGACGCCGAGTATAACACGGAAAAAAGTGCGCTTCATACAAAGAGTGTTGGTCAACGACAGCCACTGATTGTGGTAAATGCGATAGGGCTGTGCGGTCAAAATTACAATGAATCCTTGGATTAGAAAAAATGCGTGATTTTAAGTGCGTTAATTCATTTCGTTATTACAATTCGACTGGTACCAATGGCCGTTGTTTCATCTACCGCTGAGCGAATGTCAAGCCTGACGATATATAATCCATTTGGCATCAACTGACCGGCATCTGTCCGACCGTTCCATGATCCCACGTTTAAAGCGGCCTCACAGTTTGTACACTGCCCTGTTTTCTGGCTCAGCAACCGACTGGAAAGGTCGTATATACTCAGCACCCAATCCAATGGTTCACCTGACCTATTTAGCTCGGCCGTTAATGTTGCCAGTTCAGTCATCGGGTTTGGACTCACCCGAAACGCTCGCAAAGCTAATCCAGGACGGTCAGAAACTATTATGGTCAACGTGCCCTCACTTGAATTATTGTTAATATCCCAGGCTTTAACCCGAACTGTATATTTACCGGCCGACAAACTGCGGAATGTATAGCGTGCTTCACCCTGTCGACCATCTGCACTGTTTGCCACATAATTGTCGTTCAAAATAACCGCTGGCTGCGATGCCAATTGTGCCGTTAGCTCATGTCCCAAACCCGACCGGGCAATATTTATTCCCCGATTATCTTTAAGCAGTATACGTAGGGTTACGTCTGGGCCAGCAATACGTACACGTTCACCATCCGGTGTTCCACCAACCACAGCAAGCGTCATCGAGGGTGGTTGCGTATCGATACTATCAGCAAATACACTGCCACCGATGCGCAGACTATCATAACTTCCGACCGCATCAAGCAGGCTATCAGTTCGAATGGCGTAGATATACAGTTTTCCTTTCCCAACCGTATAGTCAATATCTTTGGGTATAGTAAAGCGGGCAGTAAACTGGCCTTGTTGAACGGGGATTTGCCCTGTAAAAATTGGATTGCTAAAGGCTTGGTACGTCATTTTGGGAGCGCCAACTTCAGATCCAAGTGTAGTGTGAGTGGCCGCTTTATCGTACAACGATAGGCGGACGGAGCCTGTAAACGTAGTCATTCGCTGGCCCGCCTGCTGAATTTGCCCCGTTAGCTCAACCGTTTGTAAGGCATGAAGTGTATCAATTCGGTTTGCCGAAATAGCCTTACCATTTACCTGCGTGAGTACAGCCTGAGCCTGCGGATAGGCTAGTCGCATGGAGGGATCGCCCAGCAATGCAAAATTCCGATTGACCGGCCCCGTCAAACTATTATTCTTCGTTAGCTCCATCACATCGCCAAGCCGGGGCATCTGGCCATTGATGGGCGTAAAAACGGCATTGTAGAAGGCTTCGTTCAGCAGCAGATTCGTATTGGCATACACAGGCCGCGTTGTTGTCAGCAACCCAATTCCGCCACCCGTCCGGCTTAATAGAGTTAATTCGGCACCCGAGGTAACACTTGGATCATCGTATCGCCCAAACTGACAGGTAGCTGTAACAAATAACGGCAAGCGACTATTTCGCCATGCAAGAATATCCTGAAGCGTTACGATCTGCTCATCGGCCAAGCCTACAACTCCCCCATGCCCGCTATAGTTGATAATCAATCGTCCATCCGTAACGGCCTGATCGATAACCTGATTTACCAGTGGAGCTTTCTGTCCACCGGATGTATTTTCCTGCACAAAATCATCTAAAAATATTCGTTCGGGGCGGTAGGCTGGGGACGTTCTCTCTACGATTTTAGCCATTTGATCGGCATCCTGCTGATGAATATTATAGTCGCCATCGTCGGCTACGAACATTACTTTTGTTTGCCAATCGCCCGTGATGGACGGGTCTGAGCCATAACGAATGAGCTTATCAACAACTGTTTGAGCTTCATCTACAGATTTTACAGGAAGACGACCTACGCCAATATCCATCCGATAATCACCCTGATCGTTCTCGGGCCATTCACCCTCATTGACATCCATAAAGCCGAAATAATCGTCGGATGAATAGCTTAATACCGGATGAAGCGATTCACGACTTTCATACACTGGCACCATATTGGCCAACTGCGACGCACTAACCTGGCCAGCTATGTTCCGATAATCGTAGGTAGCATCACCAAAAAGTAGTAAGTAGCGGAGTTTAGTAGGTTGTTTCTGGTAGAAGTAGCGGGCCATATCCCGAATGGCCGTAGGATCGGGTAAACCAGACCCAAATTCGTTATACACCTGCTGTGTCGTTACAACAATCACCGACAACTGATCATGATCACGTCGAAATTGGGCCAATCGATCAGCCTGCGTTTTCCAGGATGCTGGCGTCACAATGAGCAAATCGGGGGTATCCTGGCTACGTAGATCCTGATTGGCAACCACTGTCAATAAAGCAGGTGAAAGCAGTTGAGTATCCGTAAAAAGAAAATAATCACTTCGTTTGGTGGCTCCCCAACCCGCTTCCTGACTAGCCGACAACTCATATGCCTGCGATACGGGAAACAGCGTATTAGTAATATCCCAGATACGCAGACTACTACTGGCCTGCCTGACTTTGTACTGCCCAGCGGGAGATCGACGCACCCACGTTGGCCGATCAAATTGCCGTAATTCCCGTTGGGTTTGTACGCCCAGATAATTCAAATAGCCCTGTGCCGAATACAAGCCATTTTTTCGGAAGGTTACTGCCAATCGAATAGGACTGTCTCCTGTGGTAAGTCTGGTCAGAAAGGTATCGGTTCGTGCGATTCCCTGATAATCATACTCATACCCTGAAATCGAAGCCATTGGCATTGTTCCAACCTGTTGATCGTTTAGTTGCACCCGAAATTGCGTAGCCACGGTAGCTCCAGCCACTACTGAAGCTGTCAGCCGGATAGATGTGTTGGCCATAAGGCCCGGCACATCAAACGAAACGACCTTTGTTGTATCGGTAGTGAGATATTCACCCAACCACTCACGTCCTGAACGAACAGCAGGCACCTTTGCCATATCCTGCTCGTGAAATTGATAATCGTTGAACGTAGTTACAGTAGATGCCCCTCCTACCGCCCCTGCCGGTCGCTCAGTAATTCGCAGTCCAGCAGAAGTACCAATTGTCAGAAAATAAAAGGTAGTGTCGGAATAGGGATTGATTTGATGTGTAAATCGCTGGCTTACTGAATCGTACCGAACTACATGTGGACTTTGCCCGAAAAAAAGTACTGCATCTTCCGCATCGAACCGTCCATCAGCCTCCCCGATTACCTGAATTGCATTTTCAGTAAGATCAGTGGGTCTGGTTATAGCATTCGATTGCGGTAGAACAGCCCCTCCATTCCCATATAATCGCAACTTTCGGGGGTCGGCCGTCGAAAAGGCAGGATTAATCTTCGTTAGTTGCGACTGGCTTAGTCGATAAACGCCCGACTCAGTGACTGCAATCTTTACCCAAATACCCTCCCGTAATACCGATTGCGACTGGGCTTTATAATGAATAATGGATAATGTAAAATGAATAATGAGTATGGATAGCCAATACACCCATCGAAGCTGGCGCTGCATAGGTTCATTACTCATTATACATTGTTCATTATTCATTTTACATCAATTCACTTCAACCCATGCATGGGCCAGAATGGCGTAGGATTTACCGGATGCGATCTCTTTACAAACGACACGAGTACGTCGTAACGTACCTCGGACATAGGTCTTTTGTGCCAATCGAAATGAGTTTCCTTCTGATACATCCCGAAGCAACACCCGGTTAGCGGGCAAAGCCTCGTTTATCGGTTTATCGAATTGACGCAAGGCCAGCATAAGATGCGGATTCGTATAGGTCGTAGCGCCTGGATTCGACATGTATTGCTTCAGCGGCTCCAATACAATTGGGGGGAAGATGGTTTCTGTAAGTAAAGGATGCATCAATCGCTGAAAAGCCGTTTGCCAAGCTCGTCCGTGTGGTTTTACCCGTCTGATTCTTCGCTGCAAACAATATTGATGATGGACATCGGCATGAGCTACTTCATGCACATACGTAATCAGAAACGCATACGGATTTAGATTCGTATTGACCGTGATTTGCGTTTGATTGTGGGGTAGAACCCGAAAATCGCCTAGCCGCGTTCGACGAGGTTTTACTATTCGAAAACCGAATTGGTACGATTGCCAGAGTTGGTGGCAGTACTCGACAGCTCCCGATGGCACATAGGTGGAAAATACGTCCGTCAAGGTATAAAAAACAAAAAAGCCTTATAAAAATAAGGCTTTTTCGCATGCTGTGGAGAAGAAACTTATTTCTTCGTAGTGTCAGCAGCAGCTGAGTCCGTAGCCATCGTAGAAGCCGAATCCGTAGCCATCGTGGTGGTGTCGGTCGACATCGTAGCGGTCGAATCAGTGGTGGTTTCTTCCGTCTTAGGTTTGCTTTGGCAAGCAGCGAAGGTCAGCATGCTGCCAACGAACAATAGAGCGAATACTTTTTTCATTTGACTGAAAATGCTATTTTAGGTTTCCGGTGGCAAATATAGTTTTTTTACAGTAAATCCAATATGCCTCTCAATAAATTTATGATAATCTGGACTTTGTACCCAAAAAGTTATATTCGGAATTGAATTTATCAGAGATACCGCTTAAAGCTGTTCTTCTTTTTCCTTCGATGATCGCGACCGAATCTTGTCGTACATACCCGTACTGCGGAACGTCAGGAGCTTATGCCCAAAATAATTAGCCAGGAAGCTCATACCCATACCTACTACATGCGACCCCGTTTCACGCCATATTTTTTGGCCCGGGTCTGGCAATAGAGGGGTAGCAATCCAATCCAACACATATTTAGAGACATATACTTGTACGAAAAGCGCCAATAAGGCAATGGCTAAAAACTTGATTGCTTCCCGTCCTGTGTTACCTGTTTTCCCTGCCGAAAATGCATATTTCTTCGTCGGAATAAAGGTCAATACTGTAGCCGTCAGATACCCGCAGAAAACACTTACGTCAAAATCAAAGAATTGCCGATAGAAAATCCGACTGATGAAATTAATTGACGCACCCAGCAAAGCCGTCAGAAAGAACGAGAAAAAGTCCTTATATTCTTTAGGTTTTGGCTGTTCGATGCTGCTCACGTTCACAAGTTGACCGGACAAAGTATACTGAATTAGCTAGAATTAATTCGTTATCAAACCCAAAAATACTAACTCAAATGCTAACGTGTATGTTCTGGCGATAGGTTACTTAGGCTACGGTCATTCAATAAATATAAAAATTATGACTAGTTCTGGGACAGTGACAAATCCCATACCTTCAAAAATGTTGTTATTGCTTCCTCAACTAGGTACTTAAAATAGGCCTTCCAGCAAACCCGGAGCAATACCCAGTCCTAATGTCAAAATAGTAGCGGCTACCAGTACATATCGATAAAAAGGAGCGACCTGGATAGGATCATTTCCTCCATCCCGGAAATACATCGCAATGATTACCCGGAAATAATAGTAAATACCAACCGCCGACATCAATACAGCTACAACCAATAGCCAGATTTGTCCTCGCTCTACAGCTGTTGAAAACATATAGAATTTCCCCCAGAAGCCAGCAGTCAATGGGATTCCGGCCAGCGAAAGCATTGAAACGGTCATGGCTAGTCCTAACAGCGGGTTTTGGCGTGCTAACCCATTGAACGAATCAAAATTTTCAGTAGCCACCCCTTCGCTGGTAATCGTCTGTGTACTTCTTTGCTGGGCAACCAGAAGCAATACGCCAAACGCAGCAATGGTGGCAACGGAATAAGCCAGCGAATAAAAGACAATAGCCTGTTTTGTATTCGTCCCTAATGAGGCCAGCCCTATCAGTAGATAACCCGCATGTGAGATGCTGGAGTAAGCCATCATCCGTTTAAAGCTATTCTGATAAACAGCGGTGATGTTGCCAGCAACCAGCGTAATGGCCGTGATAATGGCTAGAATCGTCCACCAGAAGGTATAAACTCCGCCAAATGAAAATGATAATAGCCGAAACAGGGCAGCAAAACCCGCTGTTTTTACTACCGTCGACATGAAAGCGGTGAAAATGGTAGGAGCACCATCGTAAACATCGGGAGTCCAGAAATGAAAGGGTGCCGCCGATACTTTGAATAACAGCCCAATCAGGAGCATCAACAGGCCAACATATAGCAATAATGAAAGGCCTACCTGTGGATGAGCCGCATACGACGCAATGCCTGCGATGGTAAACGAACCAGTAGCACCATACAGCAATGCCATTCCGAACAACATAATACCGGTTGCAAAGGACCCCATCAGAAAATACTTCATGGCCGCTTCGTTCGAACGCAGGTTCCGTTTATCACTCCCAGTCAGAACGTACATGGATATGGACAGGATTTCGACCCCAACGAAAAGCATGATCAGGTTCTCAAATCCTACCATCATAATGGCACCTACCAACGAAAATAAAATAATAGCATAATATTCAGCGGGTTGTGCCGATTCGTCGTTCAGAAAATTGCTCGACAACGCTACGACCATAAAGGCCGATAGAAGTATGATGGCCGTAAAAACCATCGCCAGGTTATTGGTGCGCAGCATGTCGTTAAAATACAGATAGGACTTATTCCAGTCTATGAAATTAACGGCCAGTGCAACAACCAGAAACAATAAGGTGGCGGGCAGTAGTATGGCTCTCGACTTCATAAAGCCTAGAAACAACAACCCAATACCAAAAACCGATAACAAAACGATGGGAAGCATACCTTCAGTAATTAGTCGATAATCAATGGTTGTTGGCAAGAAGGCTAGCCACTCTATGGCTACTACTACCAACAGACCGCTTTATTTCATAGATACCGCTGTCGTACCAATGTATTTCATCAGATTAGCAACGGCAGGTTCGGTTAATTTCAAAAATGTGTTGGGATAAACCCCAATCCAGAATACCATAACAACCAGCGGAATAAATACCCAACTTTCGGAACTGGTCAGATCGGCAAAGGTGTCGGTGCGTGATGTGGTAGGGCCAAACATACTTTTCTGGAATAAGCGCAGCATGTATACCGCACCAAAAATGATGGTAAAGCCAGCCGCCAGACCCAGATAATGGTTATACGTAAAGACGCCATGCAGCAGCAGGAACTCGCCAACAAAACCGTTGGTCAGCGGAAGCGCTACGCTGCCTAGCAGCATAATCATGAAAAAGACAGTCAGCTTAGGGGTCGACTGCGTAATACCACCGAGCTGATCGAGCTGGCGGGTATTGGTACGCGAGAAAATTACATCGGCCACGAAGAACATACCGACTACATTGATTCCGTGAGAAAGCATTTGTACCAATGCCCCCTGCATACCTGTTTCGGTTTGCGAGAATACACCAGCCGCCATCAGGCCAACGTGCGAAAAAGACGAGTAAGCAATCAACCGCTTCATATCGCGCTGGCGAATGGCAATGATTGACCCATAAACGATACCAATCACCGAGAGAATGATAGCCGTTTTGCCCCACGCTTCAACCCCCAATGGAACAATCGGTAGAATAAACCGAATAAGGCCATAAACGCCCATTTTTAGCATAATACCAGCCAGCAGCATGGTAGCGGGTGTGGGCGATTCTACGTATGTGTCGGGTTGCCATGTGTGGAATGGGAACACCGGCATCTTAATGGCAAAGGCAATAAAAAACGCCCAGAACAGCCAGTTTTGAGCCTCGGGAGTCAGCTTTAGCTTGTAAAAATCAGCGATAGCCGCCGAATGAGGAGCCGTCAAAGTAGCGGGCGTCTGGTAATAGAGATAAACCAGTGCGACCAGCATGAACAGGCTTCCGAAAATGGTATAAACAAAAAACTTGAAGGTAACCGGAATCCGATTTTCTCCGCCCCACATAGCTGCGAGGAAATAGATGGGAATCAGTGCGGCTTCAAAGAACAGGTAGAACAAAAATCCGTCACGGGCCGTAAATACCCCCATCAGCGCTGCCTGCATGTACAGCATCAGCGCATAAAAAGTAGCAGGTTGCTTATAGGATCGATTGAAGGTAGAAAGGATAATGAATGGAACAAGTAAGCCGGTCAGCAATACCAGCAAGATACTGATACCGTCGATCCCCCCACTGAAACGAATGCCCAACGAGCCAATCCAGGCATAGTCGAAACCAAATTGCGAGGTTGCATCGGGCTTGAAGCTAACTAAAGCCGTCCCGGCAATGGCTAACTCAATCAATGCAGCGACCAGGGCGACCTGTTTTATCCGCTCTCCCCCGATTATCAGAATCAGCGTAGCCGCTACAACGGGGTAAAAAATCAGGAATAATGTAAGCATATACTGATTTACAAGGTACGATGTTCGATTGGCGAACTATTCCACCGTATTAGTTAAAACCGAATGAAAAACCGAAAGGCGAAGATGAGCACAATGCTGACGACCATAGCCAACACATAGAATCCGATGGAGCCATTCTGCAATAACCGCAATTGAGCAGACCCCTGCCGGACCAGCCAGGCCACGCCATTCACGATGCCATCGACCAACCCTTCACCAAAACTATATAAAGCATCGCCAAGCCCACGAATAGGTCGTACGATGATTGTTTCGTATAGCTCGTCGACATAATATTTATTATACACAACCTGCTCAGGCAGAGAACGATCGGCCGAATCAGGTGCCGGAACCGCTCCTCGGCTAATGTACATGACATAAGCGATAATGAGCGACAGGATAGCGACAGCCGACGAAATGCCCATCAGCATATATTCGGTGCCGTGGTCGATGGCTCCTTCGGCAAACGCTTCGGGATTGACCTGACGAGACCCTTCGAACAGCGGCTCCATGAAATGACTCAGCCAACCGCCACCAGGTAAGTTGAGCGCTCCACCAACAACTGACAAAACAGCTAGAATCATCAGCGGTAGGGTCATGGTAAATGGGGATTCGTGCAGGTGATGCTTTTGCTCTTCCGTGCCCCGGAATTCACCAAAGAATGTCAGGAACAGTAGCCGGAACATGTAAAACGACGTAAGACCAGAGCCCAGAACGCCTAATCCCCACAGTAGTTTACTATGCTCGTACACATGGGCCAGAATTTCATCTTTCGAGAAGAAACCCGCCAGTGGTGGTATACCCGAAATAGCCCAGGTACCCAGCAAAAAGGTAATAAACGTAATGGGTAATGCTTTCCGCAGCCCCCCCATTTTCCGAATGTCCTGTTCATCCGACATAGCGTGAATAACGCTACCCGCACCGAGGAACAACAGGGCTTTAAAGAAAGCGTGGGTAATCACATGGAACATCCCCGCCGTATACGCCGTTGCACTCAGCCCTAGGAACATATAGCCCAATTGCGAGACCGTTGAATAGGCCAACACTTTCTTAATATCGTTCTGCAACAGGCCAATCGATGCCGCCAGCAGTGCCGTTGCCACAGCAATACCACCAATAATTTCGAGTGTTAATGGAGACAACGTATACAGCACATTCGACCGAACAACCATATAGATACCAGCCGTCACCATCGTCGCTGCGTGAATCAGGGCGGATACGGGCGTAGGGCCCGCCATAGCGTCGGGTAGCCAGGTGTAGAGCGGAATCTGTGCCGACTTACCCATAGCTCCAACAAACAGAAGCAGCGTAATTGCCAGAATAGTTTTGTCACCTATCCCGAGGCTGGTTGCCTGTTTGAAAATATCCAGGTATTCGACCGTACCGAAGGTATTAATGATTAAGAATATGCCGAGCAGAAAACCCAGATCGCCAATGCGGTTCATGACGAAGGCTTTGCGGGCGGCATTGTTGTAATTGGTGTTCTTGTTCCAGAAACCGATGAGCAAATAGGAGCACAACCCTACACCTTCCCAACCGATAAACATGATGACGTAGTTGGAGCCCATCACCAGCAGCAGCATAAAGAAAATGAACAGGTTCAGGAACGCCATGAACTTGCCAAACCCTTCATCGTGGTGCATGTAACCAATGCTGTACAGGTGAATCAACGTACCCACGCCCGTTACTACCAACAGCATCAACAACGACAACTGATCAATCTGGAACGAGAAATTGATATGCAGATCTCCCACACTAATCCAATCGAAGAGCGTAGCGATTTGTGGACCAGCTTCGGCCTGAAAGCCAAGAAACAACGAAACGGAAATAAAAAAAGAAGCCAGTACAGCGGCAGTAGCAATGACTCCGACCAGGCCCGTTGGCACTCGGCGAAAGCCAAGTCCATTAATTAGAAAGCCAATAAGCGGAAAGAGCGGAATTAACGCACAGAGTAATTCTATTTTCATTAGTCGATAGGTCGATAATCGTCAGTCAATAGTTACGGTCTGCTAAAGCAATCAGTCAATAGATTAAAATAACATGAACAGCAATGGCCTACCAACTGACAACTCTTTTTTACCATTTCAATTTATTAAGCAAGCCCACGTCGATAGAGCGGGTGTTGCGGTAAATCATGACAATAATAGCCAGCCCTACCGATACTTCGGCAGCCGCAACAGCCATAATGAAAAAGACAAATACCTGCCCGGCCGAATCGGATCGATAGGACGAAAAGGCAATAAGGAGCAGATTGACCGCATTGAGCATCAACTCAATGGACATAAAGATAATGATCGCGTTACGCCGGGTCAGTACACCAATGATGCCGATCACGAAGAGGGCAGTACTGAGAATCAGATAATACGTAAGCGGTATTTGCTGAATGACTTCCGGAATGAGGACGTCCTGCGTGGGTTGCATGGCTTGCCGGTTAATAGAAAGTACCGCAAATGTAAAGATTATTCGTTTATGTAGTGCAGTAGCCTAAATAAGTCAACGCAGTGAAGCCAGGTACCAAAGCCCTACGTTTTACCGACTCCACTACTACACGTAGTTCATTAGGTTTCACCTTTTGCCATTTACATGGCTGAACATTCGAAGTCTAATTTCAGTCAATCGACGTTTGGTATCCAGTGGAAACTCCCCCTTCAGCATCCAATCGTAGAACGAGGGTTCTTTTTTCAAAACCTCTATAACCGGCAATCCTTTGTGCTTGCCAAAGTTGAAAACTTCCTCGCCTTTCTCATTGAGAACCATCCGACCGGCCAGATCAACATTGGTATTGGCTGTCAGGCTGTGGAGCATATCTATATCATTGTCGAACACAACGTCCCGTCCACCATCGGTCCGGGCAACCATCCCATGATAGCGCTGCACTTGTGCATTTAAGACTTCCAGACTCGCCAGCGTATCGGCTTCGGCTCCATGTGCGCCAACCAGTTCTTTATCACAATAGAACTTGTACGCAGCCGATAGATTCCGCGGCTCCATCAAGTGAAAAATACGCTGTGCATCAACCAGTCGACGATTTTTTACATCGAAGTCGACATTTGCCCGCAAAAATTCTTCGACCAACAACGGCACATCAAAGCGATTGCTATTGAAACCAGCCAGATCACACCCTTCCAGAAACTGAGCCAGTGTTCGGGCAACGGTTTTAAAAGGGGGAGCATCTTTCACATCGTCGTCGTAAATCCCGTGAATCATACTTGACTCAAGCGGAATGGGCATGCCCGGATGAACCCGTTGGGTTTTACTGACCACCTCACCACCTGGCATCGCTTTCATGATACAGATGTCAATAATGCGATCCTTGGCAATGTTTATGCCAGTGGTTTCGAGATCGAAAAAGGCGAGGGGCTTTTTGAGTATAAGTTGATGCGTCATAACCAAACCAGAATTTCACCCGGTCAGGCTGCAAAGGTAAACAGGTTTCGGCGGAATCAGGCTTTTTTCAATGTTGTAACCCAGTCAATCCCTTTCCGAACCTCATCGACTGATGGCATCCGGCCAGCCTCCATCAACTCGCGAATGGCAATAATGTCCCGATCGCGCTGAAGTCCGACGGCGGCTTTGATCTGATTTTTCTGAATATATAATGCCAAAAAGGAATCATCCTTTTCGGGGTCGCCATTGTAAAGTATGTCGTCAATAGCGGTTGTATGACCAACGTACCCTAGTTGATGGCCCTGCTGATCGGTCCAGAAAAAAGGGGCTGACAGGTAAGGCGTTTGTTGACCGGCCATATTCAACCCGGCTACATGCCCCTGCTGACAGGCCACCCGCCAGTGTTCAATCCGTTGCGAACCGTCGGCAGTCGGGTAGTGAACAATGTCGCCAGCAGCATACAGACCTTCCAAGCTATTCAAATTTCCATCCGTACTGATTCCCCCATCCGTTTCGAGCGGCACACCGACTAAAAAATCGGTTCGAGGTTTGACCCCTAATCCGAGTAAAACCACATCAGCAGGCAAGCGTTCACCGTTGTCAAGTACAACGGCCTGAACCGTATCGTCTCCTTCCAGATGGGCCACCTTGCGACCCAGATGAAATCGTATTCCGGCTTCTTCGTGCCAGCCCTGAACAACCCGGCCAATCTTTTCACCCAGAATTTTGCTGAATGGAACAGGTTCTGGCCCTACTACATCAACTTCACTGCCTAGTTTTCGCAAGCTCATGGCCCCTTCAAGCCCAATAAACGAACTGCCAACAATGACCACCCGCTTGCCCTGTTTACCTAAATCGCGCAAATGCTGGCTGTCGTGCAGGCTGCGTAGCGTATAAACGCCTTTAAGATCAGGATTCAAACCGGGTAATGCATTGGGTTGCCCCCCCGGACAAACGAGTACCTTGTCGTAGATGAGGGTTTCGCCAGAAGCCAACTCAATCCGCTTTTCAACCGGGTCCAGCGCTGTAACGCGCTGGCTAGTGCGAATTTCGATTCCATAATCGCGGTAAAACTCTTCGGTCCGAAGAGGCATCCACTCATCAGGAGCCGCATCCTGCAAGTATTCTTTTGAGCAGTTCGGGCGATCGTAGGGAATCCGATCGCTTTCGGTTAGCATGATGATTTTGCCGGTAAAACCACCTTCCCGCATGGCTTCGGCTGCAAAGGCAGCCGCCCCTCCTCCCCCAACGATCACACAAGTTTCTGTATTGGCTTCATCGGGTGTAGCCATCGGATTTTCCAGGCTTTCTTTATTCGTTGTTACGCGTACAAACACCTGATCCTGCTCGATACGAACCTCATGGGTAGGCAAGCCATTCAGGGCAGGGGCTTCGAGCCGATGGCCATCCCGCACATCGAAGCAGGCATTATGCCACGGACAAATCAGTCGATGCCCATTCAGAACGCCCTCAACCAGTGGCCCATGATAGTGTGTACACTGGGGATGTAGGGCATAAAACTGTCCGTCGGCACGGGCCAGCAGCACATCAGTATCGCCCACGCGAACTTGTTTTAACTCGCCATCAATGAGGTCATTTACATGACAAACAGGAGCTTCGGTGTAGTCGGCTATCATAATCGATTTGTTTACTGGAATAACCGGAAAGTAGGCCAATTTGATTGAACAAAAAAAGCCGATGCGGCAACGGCATCGGCTTAGCATAAGAGAGTAAGGCCAAAAATAGCCTGAATAGGGCTCTATTTCGAGGTCGCCATGACCATTTTGATATTGAGTTTGGCTCCCGTTTGTAGTACATCGACCAAATCCTGAACCGTCAGACTTTTGTCAAAACGTACGACAACGGTTGGTTCAGCAATACCGGCCATAATCGTTTTCAGTTCATTTTCCAGATTTGCCGGATCGACGGGTTTCTTGTCAATAAAGTATTGTTTCTTGTCATCGACCGACAACGTCACCTGCTTTTTGCTCAATTGCTGCGATGATGACGCTTTGGGCAGCATAAGTTTAATAACGTTGGGATTGGCCACCGTAGAAATGATGAGGAAGAACAACAGCAGGAAAAACATGATGTCGTTCAGCGACGATGTCGCCACTTCGGCAGCAAATTTATTTTTTCGACGGAGTTTCATAATTGCAATGGATAATGAACAATGAAAAATGGACACTATGCTAGCCATTTCTCCCTATTCATTTGTTACCGTACACGCGCAGGTTCGTTGGTCGGTTTCTGAAGCACCTCGATAAATTCAAACGCATTGATTTCGAGCGCGAGGGTAAACCGTTCGATCATCATATTGAGCAGGTGATAGCCTGTGTAGGCAATAACCCCGACAATCAGACCGGCGCCTGAAGTGATCATTTTCTCATACAGACCACCCGCAATAATCCCGACACTAATATTATCGGACAGCGAGATGTCGTAAAAAATGCGGATAATCCCCGAAATCGTACCGATAAAACCCATCATCGGCGCAATACCGGCAATAATTCCGAGATAGCCCATATTCCGCTCCAGTCGCGACAATTCGATCTGACCAACGGTTTCGATGGTGCTTTCGATTTCCCGGATAGGCGAACCAATCCGACCGATTGCCTTTTCGAACACCCGGCCCATAGCTGTGCGCTGATTTTTGGCAAATGATTCGGCCGACCGAATGTTACCCTGCGCCACCATATCGCGGATGTTGTCGATAAAGTTGGCGTCGGTTTTCGATTGGGATCGAATAACGAAGTAGCGCTCAAAAATCAGGTAAAGCGCAGCAAAAAATAATAGTGCGATGGGAATCATAACCCAACCCCCTTTGGCTACCAGGTCAAATAACTGGAGCGATTGGGTTTGGGTAGCCGCTGTGGCAGACAGCGAAGCGGCTGTAGTGTCGACAGCCGGAACCTGAAGCAAAAGCATACGAACGAGTCGGGTAAATGGATGAGGTAAGACCAACAGAGTCGTTACAGGAACAAACGTGCAGGTTTTACCGGATATTGTTTCAAAGATAACGAAGTAACACGGACATCCTGTCCGATGTTAACAAATACAGCCCAAATGCAGATTTTACTTAGCAAATACTTGTTGTCCAGCGGCAAATGTGTACGACAAAATGTATCGCCAATTAGCGTATAGACTAAACCGTCAGGGCTTTACCAGAATTTTGCCCCATCGTCCATGTCGTTCAGCATGATCAATGGCTTCGATGATTTGATCCAAAGAATAGGAGGCTTCCACGGGTAATTGGATCTGACCGGATGCCAGCAGGCTAATCACTTGTTGGGCTACCTCCTGCCGGGTTTGGCTATCGACCCGATGCATCCAGTCTGTTAGCCAGAACCCTTTGACGGTTAATCCTCTGAATATCATTAACCCCGCGTTGATCTGAGGGTCTTGGAGACTTAATACACCGTATATCAACATAGTTCCCCCTTTACCAAGGCATTTCAGGGCTTCACTTGCGGTATGTCCGCCAACGGCATCGAGCACACAGGTTACGCCAGCGCCTTCGGTAATCTCTTTTACGCGGTCTGTCAGACTCTCTGTTTCGACATTAACCACTTCTGTAAGGCCAAGCGCTTTCAATTCCTGGTTCAGATCGTCGCGCCGAACAGTACCAATGGTTTTGATGCCCCGCATTTTGCACAACTGAATAACCATTTTGCCAAATGCCGATCCGGCTGCCGTAAGCATCAGCCAGCCCCCTTCCGGTACTTTCGAATCCTGAACCATAGCGTAGGCCGTAAACGGATTTACAAATAACTGAGCCGCTACATCGTCCGACATGGCATCGGGCACCGGAATTAAACTTCGATGGTGCGCAATCGCATAGTCGGCCCAAGTCCCTATACTTGTGAAACTCACCCGCATACCGGTGCGCATCTGAACGCCCTCGCCCAGCGCATCGACAACACCCACTCCTTCAAACCCGGCTCCTGATGGCAGTTTTGGGCGAATTCCATACAGGTTCTGTACGAACATGATGTCTGACGGATTGATTGGTGCCGCAATAACTTTTATCCGAACCTCATTGGGGCTAGGTTCCGGCAGAGGTGTATCAGCAGTTTTAAGAATGTCAAAAGGTTTTCCAATCTGATCAAAGACAACACGTTTCATTCGCTAATGAGCGGGTTAAAGTTTAAAAACTTTGTTGAGTAACCGATAATCCGGGGAGTTTTCTGCCTCGAATTTGGATTCCGGCCAAAAATATAATTTAATTTGCATAAACTATTCCTAAACCTCGAAATCAAGTCATCACCCAATGGTTGTCAATCGATAGTCAGTAGGTAATCGTGTATCGTGTACTTTCTGGTCATTGACAACTGTTGGTTGACGACTATTCTCTCCCCAATGCACACCTCTCCATTTCTAGGTGAATTAATTGGCACAACGGTATTGCTGTTGCTGGGCAACGGTGTTGTAGCCAATGTGGTCTTAAAACAAACCAAAGGCGAATCGGCTGGTTGGATAGTGATTACAGCAGGCTGGGCCTTTGCCGTTACGATGGGCGTTTTCGTTGCCAAAGCGTTTGGTAGCATCGATGCTCACCTGAACCCGGCCGTAACGGTAGCGTTTGCTGTCGCTACAAACGATTTCAGTCATCTAGTTCCCTACATTATCGCCCAAATGATCGGCGCTTTTCTGGGCACTACGCTTGTCTGGCTGCATTATCTTCCTCATTGGGCAGCCACACCCGACCCTGGCGCTAAACTGGCTTGCTTTTCGACCGGGCCAGCCATTCGATCAACGGGCGCTAATTTCCTAAGCGAAGCCTTAGGTACCCTCGTTCTTATTCTGGGTCTAGCGGGTATTTCGTCAAAAAATCTTGGCGAACTGGCTATAGGTGTAGGACCTTATTTGGTAGGCATTCTGGTCTGGAGCATTGGCCTTTCGCTTGGTGGTACAACGGGGTATGCAATCAATCCCGCCCGTGATTTAGGCCCACGGCTGGCCCATGCCATCCTACCGATTTCGGGTAAAGGTTCGTCCGACTGGGGCTACGCCTGGATACCTGTTGTGGGACCAATTGTTGGCGCTATTGTGGGTGGCTTGTTGATTCGAGCATTCGCCTTGTAACGTAAACGTAATGAACAATGGCAAATGTAGAATGAATAGTGGCAAGCTAGTTCCCATTATTCATTCTACATTTGCCATTGTTCATTATCCAAAGATATTCGTATCCAGAAAGGCGTTGCGGAATTTGCCTTGGGGGTCGTAGTCGATCAGCATTTTCTTGAATTCCGGCATCTTCTCGTAGCGAGACTGTAATTGTTTAGGCGCAATGGTAAATAGTTTGCCCCAATGTGGTCGTGTGTTAAATGGTGCCAGCTCTTTTTCAATCATAGGCAGCACCTTTCTGACCGAAGGCCAGTCCTGCTTCCAGGTAAAGTGAATGGCCAGACTCGGACGTTTATAGCAGGGGCTCAACCAGAGGTTATCGGCATCGATGGTTCGCAACTCGGTGATCATCAGATGAGGACTGACAAACTTGTTTAATCGTTCAACCGCCAGGATGGCCTCAACGGCATTTTTCCTGTCTATAAAATATTCGGATTGTAACTCTTTACCACTGCTCGGCGTAAAGCCCATTCGGAAGTGTGGTAGCCGCTCATACCAGGGGCCTGGAACGCCCATCTGCTCGGTACAGTTAACGGCCGACAGTTCGGCAATGGGGTGCAGATTCTTCGTGGCTCGCTTGGCACCATAGAATTCCGGTTTGGCATCCAGCGTTTTTCCTGCTTCAATTTTGCGTTTAATCCAAACCTCGTTGACACGTTTTTTCTGCCAGTCGGTAAATAGACTTACACTATAACCACTCGACATGATGGCTTCAAAATGTTCCTGAAGCTGTGTCAGCGGAAGGTTTTCATACACATCCTGCCGCATCTGGAACGTTGGCTGAACATCGAGGGTAATTTTCGTAACAGCGCCTAATCCACCCAGATGCACCACGGCGGCTTTGAAAGCGTCGCCATCTTTGGATCGTGAAAGTGTACGAATTTCTCCCTTGGCCGTAACGATTTCCATAGCGGCAACAGCCGTAGACAGATTGCCATTTTTCACTCCGGAGCCATGCGTAGCTGTAGCACAGGCACCTGCTATGGATATATGTGGCAATGAGGCCAGATTATGAAGCGCAAAGCCTTTTTTATCCAGATACGGAGCCAGTTGACCATACTTCATGCTGGCATCCACAGTCACTGTTTTGGCCTTTATATCCAGCGAAATCACATCATCCATCTCCGTCAATGAAATGAACTGATGCGTGCTATCAGCTATCCCATTGAAGCAGTGGCGCGTACCCAGCACTTTCAGTTTATCCTGCTTTTTAATAAAGTCCTGGACTTCCTTTATCGACTTCGCTTTGGTGAGTTTAGTGGTACTGTATTCGTAATTACCAGCCCAGTTTCTGATTTTTTCATCAGCTACCCAGCTAACCAGTGGCGACAATAACGGAGCGGCCATTAGTGTAGACGATAGCTTGATAAACGTTCTTTTTTGCATGGTTATAGGGTTTTTCGCTAAACTAATTGGATATTTTAACAATATTACAAGCCCAAACGAATATCCCTATACTCTTTATGCCTTCTTATGTAGCCGCCATCGACCAGGGAACCACCAGTACCCGTTGCATCGTCTTCGACCGGCAAGGTCAGATAGTTTCGCTGGCCCAGAAAGAACACAAACAGATTTATCCACAACCCGGCTGGGTCGAACATGATCCTGAAGAAATCTGGAAAAATACCCTCGAAGTCATTGCCTTAGCCCGCATAAAAGCCAAGCTATCGGTACAGGATATTGCTGCCGTTGGGATTACAAACCAACGCGAAACGACGGTCGTCTGGAACCGCCGGACGGGAAAGCCATATTACAATGCCATTGTTTGGCAGGATATGCGAACGGCTGATCTGGTTAACCAATTTTCCGCCGATGGTGGGCAGGATCGGTTTCGTACCCAGACGGGTTTGCCCTTAGCTACCTACTTCAGCGGACTGAAACTTAAATGGCTACTGGACAACGTACCGGGCTTGCGGGAAGATGCCGACCGGGGCGATGCGTTGTTTGGAAATATGGATACGTTCGTCGTCTGGAACCTGACGGGCGGTCCACAAGGTGGTCTACACCTAACCGACGTGACCAATGCCAGCCGAACCCAGCTTATGAACCTCCATACCCTTAACTGGGACGACGATTTACTGAGTGACTTTACAATTCCCCGCATAATGCTCCCTCAAATTCGCCCAAGTAGTGAGGTTTACGGCAAGGTGGCCTCAGAAGTGCTGCCGGGTGTTCCGGTGGCGGGTATTTTGGGGGATCAGCAGGCCGCGCTGGTCGGTCAAACCTGTTACGAACCGGGTCAGGCAAAAAATACCTACGGAACAGGCTGTTTCCTACTCATGAACACAGGTACGGAGCTACGCACATCGACCTGCGGACTACTGACTACGGTGGCCTACCAATTCCAGAACGAGCCGGTTCATTACGCGCTTGAAGGCAGCGTAGCGATTACGGGTGCGCTTGTGCAATGGTTACGCGACAACTTAGGGATTGTCAAGAAAAGTACCGACATCGAAACCCTCGCCCGATCCGTTGACGATAACGGAGGAGCTTACTTCGTTCCGGCTTTTTCGGGCCTGTATGCGCCCCACTGGAAAGCCGATGCGCGGGGGGTTATTGCAGGGTTGACGCGCTTTGTCAACAAGGGGCATTTGGCGAGAGCCGTTCTGGAAGCAACTGCTTATCAGACCGTGGATGTAGTTCGGGCGATGGAACAGGACGCAGGCGTATCGCTCAGTTCACTACGGGTCGATGGAGGAATGGTTGTCAATTCGCTGCTGATGCAATTTCAGGCCGATGTACTCGACCGACCCGTTATTTGCCCCCGTATGACCGAAACTACGGCTTTGGGAGCCGCTTATGCTGCGGGCCTGGCTGTCGGCTACTGGCAAAACCTCGACGATTTACGGCAGAACTGGGGCATTGCTAAAACCTATGAACCCGCTATGGAAGAAGCCCAACGGGCGAAACTCATGCGCGGCTGGCAAAAAGCTATCGAACGCTCGTTTGGCTGGGAAGAGTAAACTTTTGTCATCCCGGCGGCTCGGTCCTTCGCCGGGATGACAAAAGCGGTTAACCACTAAATCCTTTATTTCGCCTGATTCGTAAAGTCAACGACGGTCAGGTCACCAATCCAGGGGCCGACTACTTTGCCAAACTCTTTATGGGCTGGGTGAGGCAGATAAGCATCCCGATCTTTCTCCGAATCAAACGTCAGAATAAACGCGTGAGTTAAGCCATGGGCATGATTTTCAGGGCTGTTATTGGTTCCCCATTGAAACCCTTTGATTTCTTTAATTTTTGAGGGGAGCGCTTCAAAAGCGGCTACGATTTCCTTTACTTTTTCTTGTGTCGTCTCAGGCTTGAATTTGAAGAGGACGATATGCTGAACAGAATTACTTTTCATAGTTTTTACGGGCGGATCGCCGTTCAACGTGTGTGCGTTTACGGTAACCGAACAGAGCGCGAAAGCCGCAAGTATAAGAAGTTGTTTCATGAGATAACGAGTTTAGACTATCAAAGAAAAGAAAAGTGCCGCCCTACTTGAGAGCGGCACCATCTGAACCAGGATTTAGCTGATTTTAGGATTTAGCTGATTTTGTTTTCACTTCTTTGAAGCGCTTTGGCAAAATCCTGAAAATCCATAAATCAGTTTAATCCTAGCTTAGTTTCGCTTTCAGGTTGGTGTCCAGCGCTTCGAGGAAGTCTTCCGTATATAGATAGTGCTCACCGGCTATCAGATTCTTCACATCGGGGAAAGCCGACAGAGCCAGATCTTTGGTCATTTTGCCGCTTTCAACCGTTTCGACGCAAACAGCTTCGAGGGCGTTAGCAAAATCGATCAGTGCCTGATTACCATCCAGCTTGCCACGGAAGGCCAAACCACGCGTCCAGGCATAGATCGACGCGATCGGGTTGGTCGACGTCTTATTGCCCTTCTGGTATTCGCGGTAGTGACGGGTTACGGTACCATGAGCCGCTTCTGCTTCCATCGTGTTACCATCGGGGGTCAGCAGAACGGACGTCATCAGACCCAGCGAACCAAAGCCCTGAGCAACCGTATCCGACTGAACGTCACCATCATAGTTCTTACAAGCCCATACGAAGTTACCTTCCCATTTCAGCGCCGAAGCCACCATGTCGTCAATCAGGCGGTGTTCGTAATGAACACCTGTGCTTTTGAACTCGGTTTCGTAGATTTCCTGGAAGATATCTTTGAAACGACCGTCGTATTTTTTCAGGATCGTGTTTTTGGTCGAGAGGTACAACGGCCAGCCTTTTTGCACGGCTACGTTGAAGCACGAACGGGCAAACCCCTTGATCGACTCATCAACGTTGTACATACCCATTGCAACACCTGGGCCTTTGAAGTTGAATACTTCGTACTCCTGAACGGTACCGTCTTCACCTTCAAATTTCATGGTCAGTTTACCTTTACCAGGAACTACAAAATCCGTAGCCCGATACTGATCGCCAAACGCGTGACGACCTACAATGATTGGCGCTTTCCAGTTAACGACCAGACGAGGAACGTTGCTCATCACAATCGGCTCGCGGAATACCGTACCATCCAGAATATTCCGGATCGTACCGTTCGGCGACTTCCACATCTGCTTCAGATTAAATTCTTTCACACGGTCTTCGTCGGGTGTAATCGTAGCGCATTTGATACCGACACCGTATTCTTTAATGGCATTGGCCGCATCAATCGTCACCTGGTCGTTGGTTTCGTCGCGGTATTCGATGCCGAGGTCGTAATATTTAATATCAACGTCAACGTAGGGCAGAATCAGCTTATCTTTAATGAATTTCCAGATGATACGGGTCATTTCGTCGCCATCCAGTTCGACAACCGGATTCGCTACCTTAATTTTCTCCATTGGACTTGGTTCTATAAACGATTGAAAACGATACAAAAACTTGGGCGCAAAAGTAGTGAATATCGCCCAAATCAGTATGAATCAGTTCGTACACTTATGAATTAACCGAGATACGTGAACGTCCGGGCTGGGCAGTGGCTTTAAGCGGCTCGCAGGTAGGCAGAAGTTTGGCCGTTTCGGTCAGGCACCGGATGAGTGAATAACAACCAACGGTCGGAATAGCCTTAACTGGTATCGAAGGTTGCCCCTGAGTATCAATCACCAAATGCCAGCCTGTCGTTTTGGGGTCAGGAAAATACTGGAACGTATAGTCGTGAATACGCTGAAACCACGTCAAACAATCGGCATTGTGCGTATGATGATAGCATTTCAGCAGTGCCGAAAGAGCTTCTGCATGTACCCAGGCCCACTTTTGCTGCGATTCTGGAAAAACAATTGGTTGTCCTTTAAAGTCGATGTATTGATTCAGACCAGCCGTGGTTTCGTCCCATGCCTGTTCACACATCTGTTGGCACCAGGCGACAACCTGTGAAATTACTTTACGAGTAATCAAGCCCGTTACTGCGTTTTTTGACCGAATGCTTTCCGTATACACATCAAGCAAATAGTTAGCCGCCTGAAACGTCAGACCAACGTTTAGCCGACGGCCTTCGGGGGTATTCAGAAAGCCACCGTCGGTCAGGATGTATTCGCGGAGGGTATCTGTTCGTCGATCCACAAACTCGTGCATAATTTCCTGAAGTATGGCATCAAGCGATTGCTTCCAGGATTCTTCCTCCAGAAGCGGTTGCATAGCTACTGTAGCTTTCAATATGGTCAACGCTTCGGCTAGATGGCGGCTCTGACGGTATTTTTCAGGACTTATTGCGTGTGTTTGCAGGTTAATTCCCCGACGCTGATGGATCGATGAAAATGTTTGTTTGGCCAGCATCGCCCAGTCATCTTCACCCGTAGCTCGGAACAGTTGTACATAAGCCATCACGACATAGGCATCGGGCGTAAAATCGGCGGCAGGAGCAACCGGACGGCCACGACGATCAAGTTGCCCATAGCAATGGATCTGGTCATCATGGGCAAACTGGCTTAAAAACATGGCCCCATTCCGGGCGTGGTCGAGCCAGGCCGTTTGTCCGTCAAACGTAGTGTAGAGCCAGGAAAATGCCAATGTTTGCTGCGCCTGTGCAGCAACGGATTTATCACCTTCAATGACTCCGCCCGTTGCCGTCAATGCATCGAAATACCCTCCACACTGCGCATCCTGGCTATGTTTAAGCCAAAACGGCACCACCTGACGCAATAGTGCCTGCTGATACTGAGCAGAAAGTTTCTGAAAGTCAAGCACAGGATGGATGTATGATACAGAATGTATGGTGTATGATATAGGACGTCAAGGTGGTCTAATCAGAAACCAGTCGCTATTTCATATATCACACACCATACATCCGTTTAGTATACCTTCTCAATTTCCCGTTGTTCTTTTTCTTCGGGAAGGATAAACTTCATGGGTTTGCCAACTTTGCCGGGAAGCAAGGCAATACTTAGTACCTGATCCACTGTATCAACGTAGTGGAATTTCAGGTCTTTGATGTAGGTCTGGTTGACTTCTTCGATGTCCTTCCGGTTCTTGGAGCAGAGAATAATTTCTTTAACGCCTGCCCGGTTAGCCGCCAGAATTTTCTCTTTGATACCACCTACCGGCAATACTTTTCCACGAAGGGTAACCTCGCCCGTCATTGCGATATAGGGTTTCACCTTGCGTTGGGTATAAATAGAAGCCATCGAAGTTAGCATCGTAATACCTGCCGATGGGCCATCTTTCGGAACGGCTCCAGCCGGAATATGAATATGCAGATCGTAATGGTTGAAAATCCGGTAATCGATTTCCAGATCGTCGGCATGTGCTTTTAGGTACGAAAGTGCTGTAATGGCCGATTCTTTCATCACCTCACCCAACTGTCCTGATAAGGTCAGTACGCCTTTGCCCCGGCTTAAGCTGGATTCGATCAGCAGAATTTCACCACCAACCTGTGTCCAGGCAAGCCCCGTGACAACACCCGCAATATCGTCGTCGGCATAGAGCTCTTTATCAAATATTTCCGCACCCAGCAATTTTGGAATATCACTCGCTTTAATGTTGTGGGTGTATTCTTCTTCCATTGCAATGGATTTGGCAACCTTCCGCACCAAAGCGCCGATTTTCTGTTCCAGGTTTCGAACCCCCGACTCACGCGTGTAGCCTTCGATGATGCGTAGGATGGCTTTATCGTCAATCACCAGATCTTTGGGTTTTAGCCCGTGATCTTTACGCTGTTTTGGAATCAGGTACTTCTTCGCAATCTGTACTTTTTCCTCAACGGTATACCCGGCAATATCAATGATTTCCATACGGTCGCGCAGGGCCGGATGAATGGTATCGAGCGAATTGGCGGTGGCAATGAACAATACCCGCGACAGATCGAACTCTGTTTCGAGGTAATTGTCCATAAACGTTGAGTTCTGCTCAGGATCAAGTACTTCGAGCAGCGCCGATGATGGATCGCCCCGAAAGTCGGAGCTTACTTTGTCGATTTCGTCCAGAATAAATACCGGATTCGCCGTACCGCACTTCCGAATGTTCTGAATGATTTTACCCGGCATGGCACCAATGTACGTTTTCCGGTGGCCACGAATTTCGGCTTCATCATGCACACCACCGAGTGCCATCCGGCTGTATTTACGCCCGAGGGCCTTGGCTACCGATTTACCCAGTGAGGTTTTACCCACGCCCGGAGGGCCATACAGGCACAAAATCGGCGCTTTCATATCGTTTTTCAGCTTCAGAACGGCGAGGTATTCGATAATCCGCTCCTTTACTTTCTCAAGCCCAAAATGGTCGGTATCCAGAATTTTCTGTGCCCGTTTCAGATCGAAATTGTCCTTGGTATATTCGTTCCAGGGCAGGTCGACCATCAACTCTACGTAGTTCATGGTCACCGGATATTCGGGAGCCATTGGGTTAATGCGCTGTAATTTATTCAGCTCTTTATCGAAATGGCCACGCACTTCGGTCGACCATTTTTTGCGGTCGGCTTTCATGCGCAACTCATCAATATCGCGGTCGGGGCTATCCATACCCAGCTCGTCCTGCAAAACTTTCATCTGCTGACGCAGATAATAGTCGCGTTGCTGCTGATCGAGGTCCGAAGAAGCTTTAGACTGGATTTCTCGTTTCAGTTCAAGCAACTGCACCTCACGAAGCATGAATTCGAGCAGTAAACTTGCCTGCTGGCTGCCATCGATAAGTTCAAGAAGACGCTGCTTATCAGACACATCGGCATTCAGATTCGACGACAGGAAGTGAAGCAGGAACGTTGAGCTTTCAATGTTGTCCAACGCAATACGGGCTTCCTGAGGAATTTCGGGATTAAGCCGCAGAATTTTATAAGCCGCGTCTTTCAGCGACTGTAACAGCGCTTTCCCTTCCTTCTTGTTTACGTTCGGGAATGAATCATCAATCTGACGAACCTGAGCCGTCATGAACGGCTCTTCCTGCGTAATCTGCTGAATCTCGAACCGTTTTTTACCCTGAATAATAATCGTAATATTTCCATCGGGCAGCGTAATCATCTTGATGATATAGGCTACCGTTCCAAACCGATACAAATCATCGACCGTTGGCTCGTCTTTCTGCTGATTGAGTTGAGCCACTACGCCAATAATCCGATTGCCTTTATAGGCACGCTTCACCAGCCTGATCGACTTGGCACGCCCGACCGTAACGGGTATAACCATACCCGGAAACAATACCGTATTCCGAACCGGCAAAATAGGAAGATTGGCCGGTAACTCATAGTCTTCATCTAACCCCTCCGGTGATCCGAGCGGAACAATCTCTAAATTATCCGAATCAAAATCGGTCATCAATAAACGGGTTGTTAATTCTTTATTAAATATCATATGTACACTGCCAGTGTGGCAGCTTCACTAATGGGTTAGTACGGCAAGGTACGTATCAACCTGATACAATCCGTATGCCAATTGTATTCTCATGACGAATTGACTAGGAAAGCGTTGTTACTACAATATTAACAGATTAAAAACCTTAGTACCCCAGAAATTTATTAACCGAACGATACGTCCTGAACAGGCTGATTTTTACGAAAAACGAACGTTTTTTTCTGGCCCTGGTACTGGATGTTGACCATATTGACCTGATCATCAAAGAGCTCCATCAGTACATTTTGTTTCAGCAATCCACCCCGAAACGGTTCGGCATACGGCATTTCCAGATAAATCCAGTTCGCATCTGCTTCTACTTCATGCCCTACATATTTTAAGGGCCTGGTCTGCTTTTGGGGATTTACGTAGCTAATGTGTGACAGGATGTATTTTTCAATTAGCTCGTCGGCTTTTGGGTTCGTTTCCAGATTAACTCGGCTATGCGACGCTTCAGAGAGCGCCTTTTCGAAGTCGTCCGTAAATATGCGGATACTAATTTCGAACGATCGCTCTTTAGGGTTATACTGCATCTGCGTTACACTGGCATGAAAATCATGGGTGGGCCGGCTAGCAGTAAGCAGTATAAGTGAAACGCAAAGAGGCAGAGAATACGCAACGAACGACCTAAATCGCCCGACATTCGTTGCTTCTTTGCGTTTAAACTTCTTAAAAAACGGCTTTAAATACATCGTTGAAAATAGCAAAAGCCATCAAGCAGAGCAAAATAACCATACCTACCCGTTGAGCTCCCTCTAAGAACTTGTCGGATGGTTTACGGCCCGAAATAATCTCATAGCCTAAAATCGTAGCGTGACCACCATCGAGGGCCGGAATTGGCAGCGCATTCATAAAAGCAAGCGCCATCGACAAAAGCCCGGTAACGGCCCAGAACCGATTCCAGTCCCAGATTCCACCAAACAGATTTTGGGCAATTCCAATCGGACCGCTTAGCGCTTTAGAAGCAGATACATCCCCCCGGAAGATTTTCCCAAATCCTTTGATGTTGTCGAAAACCACCTGAAAAGCCTTATTGGTACCCACTACCAGCGCCTGCCCAAATGTGTAATCTTCAGTGGTCAGTTTCAGAAGCGATTCACGGTAAAAACCAATTGTACCGTCGGGGGTCGTCGTCATTTGTAGTGTAAGCGGGGTTCCATTGCGGTTAATACCCAGGGTAATTGGCTTATTCTTCAATGGCTTGATCGCTTCCACAAACTCATGGTAAAACTGAATAGGTTTATCGTTAAGACTTGTTATGATATCGCCCGTTTTAAGGCCAGCTTTCTGCGCCGGTTGGCCCGGTGCCAATTCTCCCACTTTAAACGGTTCTATAGGCGCAATAAATGGCTCTGTATCTCCCTTTTTGCCGATAAGCTTGTCGGCAAAATTATTGGGGATATAAATATCAAGTTGCTTACCACCCCGCTCCACGGTGTAATAGCTATTATTACCTAACAACACATCCGAACTGCGGATTTCGTTGAAGTCAACAATATACTTTCCATTAACCTTCACAATTTTGTCGCCCGTCTGCAAGCCAATGCTTTTAGCCAGATCGTAGGCAACAATCCCGTATTTAGCATCTTTCGTTGCCAGATAGGTGTTCCCATTTTTGTAGGCCAGGATCACGAAAATCAAAATGCCTACAATCACATTCACAATGATACCGCCGAGCATAACGATCAATCGCTGCCAGGCTGGTTTCGAGCGAAATTCATAAGGTTGTGGTTCGGCATTGGTATGGGCCGTATCCAGCGACTCGTCGATCATCCCTGAAATCTTCACGAAACCACCCAGTGGAATTGCGCCTAACCCATATTCGGTTTCGCCCCGCTTTATGCTCCATACTTTCGGGGGAAATCCGATAAAATATTGTTCAACTCGCATACCAAATGCTTTGGCAGCCAGCAAGTGTCCTAATTCGTGTAATCCAACTAAGATGGACAGGCCCAGAATGAGCTGTCCGGCCATCACTAAAATTTCCATGTATTCAAAAACCGCTTTGGCGGGCCTTTATGAGAGGTTTCTTTTTAAGATTATTTAACGACTTAGCTTAGGGTAGCTTGCCCGGCAAACCATTTAGGCAACCTAAATGTAGTGGGTTATGACGGTTAAAACGTTATGTTTAGGTCATATAATACAAACAGCTAAACCAAACTTTTAATTCGTTCGGTAGCCAACCGGCGCGTCTCATCATCCGTCCGGACGTAGTCATCGTAGGTTGGGCTTTGCACAAATGAAGATTTGATCAGGCAATTTTCAATAATTTCCGAAATCTCCAGGAAGCCAATTTGATCATTTAAAAATGCGTCAACCGCTATCTCATTGGCCGCATTGATAATGCAGGGTGCATTGCCCCCTTTATCGAGCGCGTCGAAAGCTAGTTGCAGGTTTCGGAAGGTCGTACGGTCGGGCTGCTCGAATGTTAAGGAAGGGTAATCCATAAAATTGAAACGCGGAAAATCGGACTTGATCCGGTTCGGATAACCCAGCGCAAACTGAATCGGCAAACGCATATCGGGCAATCCCATCTGCGCCTTCAGACTCCCGTCTTCGAACTGAACCAACGAGTGAATAATACTCTGCGGATGCACGACCACCTCAATCTGATCGGATCGGAGGCCAAACAGCCACTTGGCCTCGATCACCTCCAGCCCTTTGTTCATTAACGTGGCCGAATCGATGGTTATCTTGGCTCCCATTGCCCAGTTTGGGTGTTTAAGGGCCTGCGCCTTCGTTACCGTCGATAAAAACTCCCGCGTTTTTCCCCGAAACGGACCTCCCGAGGCTGTCAGGATAATTTTCTCGATGGGGTTGTGAAACTCACCCACCAGACATTGAAATATGGCCGAATGCTCCGAATCGACGGGGTATATATTGACACCTTTCTGAGCTGCCAGCCGCGTAATGAGTTCACCCGCTACCACGAGCGTCTCTTTATTGGCCAGAGCGATCGACTTTCCGGCTTCAATGGCTTTGATCGTTGGCAACAGACCCGCATAGCCAACCATAGCCGTCAACACCATGTCGATGGCATCCATCTCAACTACCGAAGCAATGGCTTTAGCCCCCGCATATACCTTGATGCCCAGCGGATCGAGTGCCGAAAACACTTGATCGTAACGATCTTCGTTGCAAATAACGACGACGTTCGGTTGTAGTTCAATGGCCTGTTCAATCAGCAGATGGGCATTGTTATTGGTGGTTAGCACTTCCACCTGAAACTGGTCAGGATGTGCCTTTATTACCTCTACAGCCTGCGTACCGATCGAACCAGTCGAGCCCAGAATGGCAATATGTCGTTTTTTAATTTCAGTCATTTAGTTTTTATCAAGTCAAAATTTACTTTGACATTCAATTCTTCTTCGATGGCCCTGATGAAATAAACTCCCTCTGGGTAATCAATCATCAGTTCATCAATATATTGTTGTGCTGGTTGATTTAAGTTATCAATTTGTTGCTTTTTCGATTTAATATAGCGTTTACGTTGATCCGCTAGTTTGGCATTGTCTAAGAACCTGTTTAAAAATGCTTGAGCATTCGGTTAATGTTGGATAAGTAGACAAATGATTCATGCGAATCGACACCGCTTTCGTAGTCTTTGCTGATTCGACGGGACCAATTCATCTAGGTAAAAGTTCGTTCCACCTTCCAGCGCATGGGCACGACCTAAAAACCGCCTAACTCGCTCATTTTGACCACCTCCAGAATCAGTCCGTAGAACTTCCTGAGCCAACGCGCTAATTTTTTTACCATACGCGCTATCGGCCAATATTTTACTCATTCGTTCATAGCCTTGCCGCGCTAACGACGTCAGCACGGCACGAGCCGCCAAGCTATCGTGCTGGTTGGCTGCGTGAACCACGACCACTAAAACCAGCCCCAGCGTATCGACCACAATATGGTGTTTATGGCCATTCTCTTTCTTATTGCCATCAAAGCCTTTAGGCACTACACCCCACTCGCTACATTTAACCGCACCGGCGGACCGGCTTTGCGAATCAATTACACCAACGCTGGGCGATGGTTCTCGATTGGCTTTCTTGCGTCGCCGTTCGACCAAGGCTTTATTAAGCCTCTCCCATGTTCCATCATTGCGCCATTTTCAGAAGTAATAATAAAACAAGGGCCAAGGCGGTAAATCGTTAGGCATCTGCCACCCTTGGTTTCCGGTTTTGGTGATGTACAGCAGCGCATTAAAAATCGCCCGTAGGGAATATTTGCGTTTTCGCTTGTCGGCCAAGATTTAAATTTCCAGGCGGAATCAGTCAGGTCAGAAGGTATAGCTTTGGTCGGCTCATCCCCCAAGATAGGCTGATTCTGCTATTTAGCTAGACTCTGCCGTTTTTAAATAACGTCGTCTTACCTGTTCCACTCTGCCCGATAAAACATACCTTTTCTAACGGCTGTCCTGCTTTTGGATGATCAGCCGGATAGGTAAAATCAAATTTTATATTTTTAAACTGGTGGTATTCGCCAATGTCGATGCCTGTTATTTTCATTGTTCATTAACTATTATACATTTTGCATTACCTGCAACAAACCCTCGGCGATTTTGCGGTCGTTACTTAAACGGGGCACTTTGTTTTGGCCGCCCAGCTTTCCTTGTGACTTCATGTAACGCTGAAAGGCACCTCGTGACAAACTCGTTAGTTTTAAAGGTTGCAAGATAGAACCCGTAATCAGGTCGTCGTAATAAACGTTCAGCTCAATCAGTCGATTGTCTATGTCTTTGGCGAACGAAACCGGGTCATGTGGAGGGATAGCAAATTCAATAAACCATTCGTGGTAAGGTAGCCCTTCTTTCGGACTAACCATCGGGGCAACCGTAAATTCGACGACTTCGGTTTCGGGATGCTTTTGCATGGCAAACTGTAAAGCTTTTTCTACTTCTTCGCCAATAACGTGCTCACCAAAAGCCGAAATAAAATGCTTAATCCGACCTGTTACCAATAAGCGATAAGGATCACGCGACACGAACTTAACCGTATCGCCGATGGAATATCCCCAAAGGCCCGCGTTATTGTTGATGATTACTGCATAGTTTTTACCCAACTCAACCTCGTCAATAGTCAGTCGACGTGGGTTTTCCGAATAGAATTCGTTAGCGGCAATAAATTCGAAAAAGATACCGCTGTTCAGGAGCATTAACAGACCTTCTTCGGTCTGCGAATCCTGAAACGCAATGAATCCTTCTGAAGCGGGGTAGGTCTCGATGGAATCGATTCGCTTGCCAATACTCTCAAACAGCTTGGCGCGGTAAGGCTCAAAATTTACCCCTCCGTATACAAAGAGCGAAAAGTCAGGAAAAACGTCTTTGATCAGCTTGCCCGTCCGCTCCTGAATCCGGTCGAAGTACATCTGTACCCAGGGCGGAATACCGGAAATCAGCGACATCGGTTCGGGTAAGGTCTCGTCGATGATTTTCTCCAGCTTCGTTTCCCAATCTTCGATGGTATTGGTTTCGTAGCTGGGCATCTGGTTGGTACGCAGATAGGCAGGAACATGGTGATTGACAATGCCCGACAATCGACCAATATTGATACCTGCTTTCTGCGTCAGTTCGGGACTGCCCGATAAAAAAATGAGTTTTTTATCCAGAAAGGCGCTATTGCCCGTTTCGTTGACGTAATTCAGCAGGGCATCACGGGCTGAATTAATATGATTCGGAATCGAATCGCTTGTGATCGGGATGTATTTGGTACCCGAAGTGGTACCCGACGTTTTGGCGAAGTACAACGGTTTGCCTTTCCACAGAACATCGGAATCGCCATGCAAAATCTGTTCGATGTACGGTTTCAGGTCTTCGTAATCGCGGACGGGAACCGCCTGCCGAAACTCCTCAACCGTTTGCACGTCTTTCAGCCGGTGGTCGCGTCCAAACACCGTATCTTTTCCACCTTCAACTAATTTCTGAAACCAGTTTTGCTGAGCCTGAGCCGGTCGATACATCCAGTCTTGCTGACGTTCTACCACCCACTTAGCCAACGGCTTACTCACAACCGAACGAATACCCATAATAATGCAAAAGTAATGGATAATGAATAATGGATAATGTAAAATGACTAATGAGCGCGTCCTGACAATTATTCATTTTACATTATCCATTATTCATTATGTATTGAATGACTTTCTCTTGAATTATCTATATTTTTGCACACTTTTCAAAAAATCAGTACTCGTAATAAGGCGTTCTGCGTCAACCTATAATGGGACTTTTTAATTTTCTAACCAGCGACATTGCGATTGACCTGGGCACAGCGAATACCTTGATTATTCACAAGGACAGGATTGTGGTGGATGAGCCTTCGATCATTGCAATGGACAAAGTCAGCGGAAAAGTGCTGGCGATTGGCCATAAGGCCATGCAGATGCATGAAAAAACGAACGAAAATATCAAAACCATTCGCCCCCTGAAAGATGGTGTTATTGCCGATTTTACGGCAGCCGAACTCATGATTCGGGGCATGATTAAGATGATCGATACGGGTAGCAAGCTGTTTTCGCCTTCGCACCGAATGGTCATCTGTATTCCGTCCGGAATTACCGAGGTGGAAAAACGAGCTGTTAAAGACTCCGCCGAACATGCCGGGGCTAAGGAAGTGTATATGGTACACGAGCCGATTGCCGCAGCCATCGGTATCGGTATCGACATTACCCAGCCTAACGGTACGATGATTGTTGATATTGGCGGTGGTACTACTGAAATTGCGGTAATCGCCCTTTCAGGTATTGTCTGCGAACAGTCGATTCGGATTGCGGGCGACGTCTTTACGCGGGACATTGTCGATTACATGCGTCGGGAGCACAACCTGCTCATCGGTGAGCGGTCGGCTGAGCAAATCAAAATGGAAGTTGGTTCAGCCCTGCCCGAACTCGACAATCCTCCAGCCGATTACGAAATCCGGGGACGCGACCTGATGACGGGTATCCCAAAAGAAATCAAGGTTACCTACAGCGAAATCGCCTACTCGCTCGATAAGTCGATCTCAAAAATTGAAGAGGCTACCATGAAAGCCCTTGAAATTTCGCCACCGGAGCTGTCGGCCGATATTTACACCAACGGCATTCACCTGACCGGCGGAGGAGCATTGCTGCACGGTCTCGACAAGCGGCTGGGTGCCAAAACCAAACTACCGATTCACGTGGCCGACGACCCGCTCAAAGCCGTTGTGAAGGGAACAGGCGAAGTAATTAAGAACCTGGATTTGTACAAATCTGTTCTGATTAGTTAAAGTAACGCGGACGGTCCGCCGTTGCGGTGGAAACCCACGCTCTATAGCGATTTAATGATCATCTACAGAGCGCGGGTTTCTACCCGCGTTACTTGGATATATGGGAGAGTTAGTTGATTTTTTCTTACGAAGCCGAAACTTCATCCTGTTTGTGTTGCTGGAAGTACTTTGCTTTTACTTCATCATCAACACCAGCAACTATTGGGGCGTTACGTACTTCAATACCTCGAATCGGTATGCGGCTCAGATACTGGCCTGGTCGAACGCAGCCAATCAATACGCCAGCCTCCGGCAAGTCAATGCTGACCTGGCCCTCGAAAACCAACAATTACACGCTCGACTAACCAAATTACTCCAAAGTAAACCGGCGGCCCCCGTCGAATACCAGGCCGACTCGGCTTTTGCCGACCGATTTAAATTTACGGTAGCCAAGGTGGTCAATAACACGACGCAGTTTGCCAACAACTACATCACCATTGATAAAGGGACCGACGATGGCATTCGTCCGGGTATGGGAGTTATTTCCCCAACGGGTGTAGTAGGAAAAGTCAAAGTCTGTAATCCACATTTTTCAGTAATTACCTCTATTCTGCACTCAGAATATCAAGTGTCCTCAAAACTGGTAAAAGCGAATGAAATTGGAACCGCTACTTGGGATGGTGTTGACCCACATCTGATGAAATTAGATGCTATTGCACGGTATAAGCCTGTTGCCAAAGGCGACTCAGTTGTTACGTCTGAATTTAATTCAACATTTCCTCCAGGAATACTGGTTGGTCGAGTGCTGAAAGTTGGCGTTCAACCCAACCAAACCTTTCACGATATTACCCTCTATCTGGCCACCAATTTTAGCAACCTGTCGTTTGTCTATGTAGTCGAAAATCGGCTACAAGCCCAGCAGGACCAGTTAGAAAAACAAGTTGAAACTGAAAAATAAAAGCAGAGGTCGTTAGTTGGTAGCTTATTCAAATGGCTATTGGCTAACGACCTTTGACTGACAACTTATACCCAATGACTTTACGCGAAATCGTATCGACCGTATCGCTGTTTTTGCTCTACCTCGTATTGCAGATTGTGCTCGTACGGAATCTGGTGCTCTTCGATTATGCATTTTGCTTTGTTTATATCGCCTGTATCCTGCTCCTGCCCAATGAAACAAGCCTGACCTGGCTGTTGCTCATTGCTTTCGTGACAGGCATCATCGTCGATATGTTTTATAATACGCTGGGTATGCACGCGGCTGCTACGGTGCTGATGGCCTATTGCCGACCGTTTATTGTTCGGGCACAAATAGACGTGCCAGGCCTCGAATCACGTATCGAATTTTCGCTGAAACAACTAGGCACGGGCGCTTTCTTTCGGTATGTAGCCATTCTGGCACTTATTCATCACACAGCCTTGTTCTTTATTGAAGCCAGTAGCCTGTCGTTGATTATCCCGACACTTATTCGGGTTATTGCCAGCACCTTGTTCACCACATTGAGCATCGTGCTTATCCAGTTCTTCACAAGAAACTAAAGGATGTAGGATATATGATGTAGGGTAAAGTCAGGCAACTACATCATACATTTTATCCCCATTTATCATTTATCGTTCTTATGGCAGAAACACTCATCATCCCGCAAACGACTGACCGGAAGGCCATCTACGAAAGTCTGATCCCACAACTAACCGCCCTGGTCGAAGGAGAGCCTGATTTGGTTGCCAATCTGGCAAATATTGCCGCTGCCCTGAAAGAAGCATTCGGCTTTTTCTGGGTAGGGTTTTATCTTAAAAAGAATGATCAGTTGGTATTAGGGCCTTTTCAGGGACCCATTGCCTGTACGCGCATCCCTTTCAACAAGGGCGTCTGTGGGGCTGCCTATACCCGCAAAGAGACGATTCTGGTACCCGATGTTGAGCAGTTTCCGGGGCACATTGCCTGTAGCTCGGCTTCCAAATCCGAAATTGTCGTCCCTGTATTCGACAATGCCGGAAACGTAACCATGGTGCTGGATGTAGATAGTGACCGGTTAAATGATTTTAGCCCAACCGATGCCGATGGGTTAGAAAAAATCGTTCGCTTAATCACCTCATTGCAAACGACTTAAACCCGACAAACGCAATAGGCTCAATAGCGAAAATTAAGATTATTCTGCCCTTTGTAGCTGTGTGTTAAATACACTTATATCGGTTAAGATGTAATTAAAATCATGGCGTTCGTTAAACCGAACCGCACGATACCCGTCTCATAATCGGATTAACGACAAAAACCATGATTAAGAAACTTATGCTGAGCGGGCTGATGCTTTCGCTCTTATCTCTCCCGTTACTTGCTCAAACGGCCACTTCGGAAGCGCCAGCACAAACTAGCCCACGGATGGGCCGTGGTCGCACTATGCAGTCATATCAGGCGGCTGACCCTGCTACACGCGCTCAACGAATGACCGATCGGATGAAACAACAGCTCGGACTTGACGATGCTACGACCAAAAAGGTATATGATGCCACGTTAGCGCGTGCTCAAAAGGTCGATGCAATCCAGAAAGGTTCAGATGATAATAAGGCAAAAGCACAGTCCCTGAAAGCCAATGCCGACGACTACAAAGCGAAGCTGAAGGCAATCCTGACACCCGATCAGTTTGCAAAACTTGAATCCATGCGAAGCCAAATGCGCAAGGAGCATCGTGGACCGGGCGATGCCAACAACGAACAGGACAACAACTAGTTTTTGCGTCTTTTTGTAGAATAGCAGCCTATTAGGGATCGATCCCCAATGGGCTGCTATTCTATTGTGTACAGTAGCAGTAAAGTTTAGCCCTTCGTTACTTTTTCAGGAAAACAATAGAGTACGCTTATGGCCTCTTTCCTTTCGCGTCGATCCTTTGCCAAACAGGCAGCCCTGGCAACCGCAAGCACCCTGGCAACGCCAACGATTCTTTCTGCTAATCCCTACCAACATAAAGCAGATACCGTGGTATTAGGTCATAATGGGTTTAAATATCGGGTAGTACCGGGATGGGGCGTTTTAGATGCCGCCAAAAATCCTGTCAACGATTGCCATGAGATGGTGCAGGATGCAAAAGGCCGAATAATCCTTCTGACCAACGAGACCAAAAATAACATACTCATCTACGATAAATCCGGCAAACTCCTTGATACCTGGGGGCACGATTACCCCGGCGGTCATGGCCTGACGATTGCCGGCGAAGGCGCTGACCAATACCTGCTCATTGCCGATCCCGAACGTCATCAGGTTATCAAAACGGATTTGACTGGAAGGGAGCTACTGAAAATCGACTATCCCAGAGAAACGGGCAAGTATGATTACCCGACTCTGTTCAAACCCACCGAAACCACCGTCAACCCGGCCAACGGCGATATTTATGTTGTCGATGGATACGGCCTTAATTACGTTATGCAATACGACAAAAACGGTAAACTCATCCGTTTTTGGGGTGGTAAAGGCGAAACCAACGATACCTTCGACTGTTGTCATGGTATTGTTGTGGACCGACGTAATGCCGCCAATCCAATCCTTTTAATCACAGACCGACGGCACAATGCACTGAAGCGCTTTTCGCTGGACGGGAAATACCTCTCGACCATTGCTTTACCCGGTTCATACATTTGTCGTCCGGTCATTCATGGCAATAGCCTATATGGTGCGGTATTCCGTAGTACATCCGATGCGTATCCAGATTCAGGTTATATTACTATCTTAGACAAAAATGACCGAGTTGTATCTACACCGGGCGGAACAGAGCCAGTTTATCAAGATGGGAAATTAGGTGAGCAGCGAAAAGACCGAACCAATTCTCCTTTCCTGCATCCACATGATGTGCTAGTCGATGAAGACGAAAATGTTTATGTAGCTCAGTGGGCTTCTAAAAAAACATATCCAATCAAATTGGAGCGGGTTGCCTGACCTTAATTCCTGTATGAATCAATTTATTCTGGCGCAAGCCACAGTTTCGCCACCCGCCGACTGGGTACTGTTCTGGGGGCACTTTCACCCACTTATTGTCCATCTGCCCATCGGCTTTCTGCTGATTGCAGGTCTGCTCGAACTGGATCGACTAACCCGCCGTAATACGGTCAGCCAGCACACGATAACGCTTATTTTGTTCTGGTCGGCCGTAAGCGCGACGCTGGCCTGCTTGTTTGGGTACATGCTTTCGCTGGGTGGCGGCTACGAAGCCGAAACCCTGGATTCCCACAAATGGGAAGGTATTGGGGTAGCCGTTTTTGCGTGGCTGGCCTGGGCCGTAAAATCCGAAAACCTGGGCCGTATCATCCCCATAGCGCAATTAGCTTACTTACCCGCTCTTGGTGTTGCACTTTTGCTCCTATTGGCTGCGGGGCATAATGGGGGGAATTTGACCCACGGCTCCGATTACCTTACCCAGTACGCGCCCGGCCCAATCCGCTCTTTAGCCGGGCTACCTCCCAAACAACCAGCCTTTAAGGCTGAACCCATCAAGGATGTCAATCAGGCCATGGTCTATCAGCAGATCGTAAATCCGATTCTGCAAACCCGCTGTGTACAATGCCATAATGCCGATAAATCGAAAGCTAACCTCCGGCTCGACAGTCCGGAGATGATAAAGAAGGGCTATGAAGATGGGCCCGTCCTTGTAGCAGGGAAAAGCGCCAACAGCGAATTAATAAAGGTCTGCCTGCTCCCGGTAGAAGACGATCATCACATGCCCCCCAAGGGCAAAAACCAGTTGAGCGAAGGTCAAATCTCGCTGTTAACCTGGTGGATTGAGCAGGGAGCTCCGTTCGACAAAAAAGTGTCGGATTTGACCGTCAACGATGCCATTCGTCCAGTCCTGGCTTCGCTAAATGGAGGTGGGCCTATCGAAGCAGGAGGTTCAACAGTAGCGTCTGCTCCCGCACCCGAATCACCCGTGTTAACCATGAAGATGGAAGCCGCCGACCCCAAAGCGGTTGATGAGTTAAAGAAAGCGGGCCTGTTGGTATTACCTCTCTCGAAAGAACAAAATCAGCTCGAAGTCAGCGCCGTAAACGCCCGCAGTTTCAACGACGCCCAGGCGGCTTTACTGCCTAAAGTCAGCAAGCAGTTGGTCTGGCTAAAACTGGGCGATACACAAATCTCAGATGGTGCTCTGGCCCAGGTAGCCAAGCTTGAAAACCTACAAAAATTACATCTGGAACAGACCAAAATTACCGATGCAGGGCTAAAACAGCTTAAGAATCTACCCAACCTCGAATACCTGAACTTATATGGTACGGGTGTTACGGATGCTGGTCTGACGGAATTAACAAGTCTGAAAAACCTTAAAACGGTTTATCTCTGGCAAACCAAAGTAACAGATCAGGGTGTAGCGAACTTAAAAAAGGCAATGCCTAAACTGGATGTAATCGGTGGACTCAGCGAACAGGCGATAGCCGAACTGGCTAAAACGGCGGAACCAGCCAAATAGTCCAATTAATTAGGGCTCAATACGTATTTATTATTTCGAGACAGAAGCAATCTCAAGCTTACTCAACAGGCAAGTTTAAGATTTCTCCTGCCTCGAAATAATAAAAAATGGCCGAACTTTTTCTGTACATGAAAAAGCTTGAACAACATACCTACTAACTAATCGGCACGTTTTTGTATTTTTCTTTGTTATTTTTGTAACAGTATCCCAACGCTTTGTCCTGTTTGTATGCTCATTTGGTCTGACATACGCTTCCGATACGTTGTGCTTAGCGCAACAATTGGCCTCTTTGGGGCTTCCATCTGGTTGACGTCTTGCCGAACATCCATCGAAAAACCGGCTGAACTTGTTGCCGTTGAAGCTAACCTACCTGTAAAAGTCGATTACAACCTGCACGTTAAGCCCATCCTCTCGGATCGGTGTTTTGCGTGTCATGGTCCCGATAAAGCCAAACAACAGGCAGGTCTGCGACTGGACACGCCCGAAGGTGCTTACGAAGCTTTAGAAAAAACGGGACATACCGCCATCGTCCCCGGCAATCTGGCCAAAAGCGAGCTGGCCCATCGTATCCTCAGCACCGACCCGGAGGAAATGATGCCAACACCCAAGTCGAATCTGAGCCTGACAACTGAAGAAAAAGCCCTTTTGCTGCGTTGGATCGAACAGGGCGCCGAGTACAAAGAGCACTGGTCGCTGATTGCGCCAACGATGCCGGAAATTCCAAAGGTGAAAAACCAGCAATGGGTCAAAAACGACATCGACCGATTCATCCTGGCCAAGCAGGAAGCCAAAAAGCTGGAGCACGCACCCGAAGCTGACAAGACAACCCTGCTTCGACGGGTAAGCCTGGATCTGATTGGCCTGCCACCTACCCCTGCCGAAATTGACGCGTTCATAGCTGATAAATCCCCCAATGCGTATGAGAAAGTCGTTAATCGGCTGCTCAACAATCCGCATTATGGCGAACGACAGGCTGTCGAATGGCTCGACGTAGCTCACTATGCCGATACGCATGGCTATCAGGACGATGGCCTTCGGACGATGTGGCCCTATCGGGATTGGGTCATTCGGGCCTACAACCGTAACCTCTCGTTCGACCGATTTATTACCTGGCAGCTGGCGGGCGACCTGTTACCCAATCCGAACCGTGATCAGCTTATTGCAACAGCCTTCAACCGCAATCACCAGCAGAGTCAGGAAGGCGGTATTGTCGATGAAGAGTACCGGGTTGAATACGTAGCCGATCGCACCAATACGTTCGGGAAGGCCATGCTCGGCCTAACGGTCGAATGCGCCCGCTGCCACGATCACAAGTACGATCCAATCAGCCAGAAAGATTATTACTCGCTGTTCGCTTTTTTTAACAGCAATAATGACCGGGGACAAATACCGTACAATGGTGAAGCCGCACCAACCATTACGCTGACCAAGCCCGAAACGGACGCCAAACTTAAGTTCATACGCGAGCGTCTTACGCCACTTGAACAGCAGCTTAACCCCAATCGGCCTGCTTATCAGAAGCGGTTCGGTCAATGGCTGGGCCAAGCCGTCAAACGACCGCTTTCAACCATCGACTCGGGCCTGATTGCCCACTATACCTTTGACGAAGCTGACCGAACCGACATTAGCGCCTTCGTAAAAGCGGATCGGGAAAAACGAAAGCTAGAAGACGAAAAGCGTAAAAAGGAAGAGGAAACGCGAGCCAAATCCAAAAAATCGGTCGAAAAGCAGCCCGAAAAGAAAGAGCCTCCTAAGCGCAAAACGAAGGAAGAACTCTGGAAAGATCCGAGAAATGCCTTCGAAAACTCGGTCAACGATACCATTCCTGCTCGCTTAAGTGGTGACCCCGATAAGGTTCCTTACGCTGTTCCGGGACGGTTTGGCAAAGCCCGTTTCCTACCTGGCGACAGCTATATTGAATTACCGTCAAAATTTGGAGTCTTCGAACAAAACGAACCCTTCTCGATCAGTAGCTGGTTCAACCTGGCGAAGCCGAATATGGCACTAACCTTCCTGGGACGGACTACCGGGCCGATGGATGGACAACGGGGTTACCAGCTCGACCTGCTGGCTGACGGCCGCCTGAAGCTGACGCTCAGCCACGTTTGGCCGTCCAACGCTATTGATGTTGAAACGATTGAGAAAGTACCCGTTCATCAGTGGTTTCAAGTGGCTTTTACCTACGATGGCATGGGGCAGGCTCAGGGCGTGCATCTGTATCTGAATGGGAAGCCGATGCATACGAAAATCGTCGCCGACCATCTGATTCACAGTATGGTATGGGGTAAAGACCGCACCCACTGGGCCCAACATTCGTTTTATGTAGGCCGGATGCATGATAACTTCTACAAAGATTTTGCCGTTGATGAACTCCGCATTTACAATCGGTGTCTGACACCGCTGGAAATACCCCGGCTGGCTGGTCAGGCCGATGCGCTGGCGAATGCGTTGCGTACCGCCAACCGAACACCCGAACAGCGGTCAGGTTTGTATAACTACTATGTGGCTACCCAGGATCCTATATATCGGAATACCTTTGCCCAAGCTATGAAACTACGCGGGGAACAGATCATGCTCTACACCAACTCCGACCAGGTAATGGTGATGGAAGAGCGAAAGACACCCCGCGAGACCCATCTGCTGAAGCGTGGGGCCTATGACGCACCAGGCGAGGTTGTCACCCCAGCCGTTTTACACAGCCTGAATCCACTCGACGACGATCTTCCCAAAAACCGATTAGGTTTGGCTCAATGGCTGCTATCAGACAAAAACCCCTTGTTTAGCCGGGTAATCGTGAATCGGGTATGGCAACAGTATTTCGGACAGGGATTGGCCAAAAACAGTGACGATTTTGGCAATCAGGGCGCCTTGCCAAGCCATCCCGAACTACTGGACTACCTGGCTGTACAGTTTAGAGAATCCGGCTGGAACTTAAAAGCGCTACACAAAGAAATTGTGATGTCGGCCACCTATCGTCAGTCATCGACCGTATCAGAAAAAGCCCGTGAAGCTGACCCTGACGACGTATATCTGACGCGGGGAGCTAGTTATCGGATGTCGGCGGAGCAGGTACGGGATAATGCACTGGCTGTCAGTGGACTTCTCACGCAGCGGATTGGCGGCCCTAGTGTTCATCCCTATCAGCCAGCGGGGATCTGGGAAGCTCTGGCTACACGAAATGCGGTCAAATACGTTCAGAATCACAAGGATAGCCTCTATCGTCGGTCGATGTACACAATCTGGAAGCGTTCGTCGCCCCCGCCTATGATGTTGAACTTCGATGCGGCCGAACGGCATACCTGTATCGTCAAACGCCAGAAAACCAATACCCCGCTGCAGGCACTGGTCACCCTCAATGATCCGCAGTTCGTTGAAGCCGCACGGGTATTAGCCCAGCGAGCAGGGCAACAGGACGCAAGCAATAAAGATGAAAGAAAAGTAATCAATGAGCTGTTCAAATCCGTGATCAGCCGCCCAGCCCGTGCAGAGGAAGTAACGCTGATGCAACAACTCTACGCTGAAGAACTGGCTGATTTTAAAAAGAACCCCAAACGAGCAGTAGAGTTATTATCCGTAGGCGAATATCCAGTCGACACACACCAGAATCCGGCTGAACTAGCCGCCTGGACTGTGGTGAGTAGTACGCTGATGAATTTCGACGAAGCAATCATTAAACGATAGGTCATTCGCTTCGCTGTCATGTGTAGTCGTTTACAACACCATCATTCCCGATAGCGCCTAGTAATGACGATAAAAACAGCAAGGTCAATAACGCAAACAAACAACCTGTAACGATGGACATTCAGGATCAACTTCATGACCAACTGAGCCGCCGGACATTTTTGGGGCAAACAAGCGCTGGCTTAGGCACCATTGCGCTGGCATCGCTACTCAATCCGACCAATTTGTTTGGCGGATCCTCCGGCTTGAATTCTCCTGGTGATAACCCAATCGTTGGGAAACCCCATTTCCCGCCCAAAGTCAAACGAGTGATCTATCTGTTCCAAAGTGGAGCACCCTCGCAACTGGAATTATATGATTATAAGCCCAAATTAGAAGCCATGTGGGGCCAGGATCTGCCCGAATCCGTTCGAAAAGGCCAGCGCCTAACGGGTATGACAGCCGGGCAAAGCCGTTTCCCATTGGCCGCTTCCAAATATAAATTTGCTCAGTACGGCCCCAGCCGAATGTGGATTAGTGAATTACTGCCTAACATTTCCCGTTTAGCTGGCGACCTGACCTTCGTTCGTTCGCTTCATACCGAAGCCATCAACCACGATCCGGCCATCACCTTTTTTCAAACGGGTAGCCAGCAAGCCGGTCGACCCAGTTTTGGGTCGTGGGTGAGCTATGGGTTAGGTTCCGATAACCAGAACTTACCCGCTTTTGTGGTGCTTTTGTCGAAAGGCCGCGATGGCGACCAGCCACTTTACGCCAAATTGTGGAGTAATGGATTTCTTCCCTCGGTGCATCAGGGCGTTGTATTCCGATCGGGCCCCGATCCAGTATATTACCTGAACAACCCTCCCGGCATTGACAAGACGAGCCGTCGGCGCATGCTCGATTACCTGGGCAAGTTGCATCAGGAGCAGTTCAAGCATGTGCTGGACCCGGAAATCAACAACCGCATGGCTCAGTACGAAATGGCCTATCGGATGCAGACGTCAGTACCCGAAACACTCGATATTTCGAAAGAACCCGATTACATTTTCGATATGTACGGTCCTGAGAGCCGTAAGCCGGGTACCTTTGCGGCCAACTGTTTGCTGGCCCGCAAGCTCATCGAAAAAGATGTGAAGTTTGTCCAGTTATACCACCAGGGCTGGGATCAGCACGGCAACCTGCCCAACGATATTAAGATTCAGACCAAAAGCGTCGATCAGCCGTCGGCCGCACTGGTTATGGATTTAAAACAACGGGGTCTTTTGGACGATACGCTGGTAATCTGGGGTGGAGAGTTTGGGCGAGGTGCCTACTCACAGGGCAAACTCACCCGCGACAATTACGGGCGCGACCATCACCCCAGAGCGTTTACCATCTGGATGGCCGGAGCAGGTGTAAAAAAAGGACTCGTTTACGGCGAAACCGATGACTTTGGCTATAACGTTATCAATGAACCCGTTCACGTTCACGATTTTCAGGCCACGGTATTGCACTTGCTGGGTATCGATCATGAAAAACTAACCTTTAAAAGCCAGGGCCGCCGGTATCGGTTAACCGATGTTCATGGCAATATTATTAAACCATTGTTGGCATAATCAAACCTTACAAGTATCTTAGTAAACCCGCTAAGACACTTGTACGTTTGAAACTAATTTTTGCTATTCTGTTTTTAGTCGCCTATGCTGGGCAGGCACAGTTTCGGTATGGAAATGAATGGATTGTTCCGACGCAATCCTATGCCAAGATCAGCATTCTGGAGGATGGCATTTACCGGATCACTTACGCTGAATTAGTTCGTGCCGGTTTTACTCCAGATACAATTAATCCCAAAAATTTACAGCTATTTCACCGAGGCCGTGAACTGGCTATCGAAGTCATTGGCGATGAGGACGGACGATTCGACCAGACCGATTTTATTCAGTTTTACGCCGAGAAAAATAAAGGTGAACTCGATAGCTTAGTTTACTACCACACCAGCCGCGCCAACCCCTACCAAAGCTTATTTTCGGATGAAACATTCTATTTTCTGACAATAGGATCAAAACCGGGGCTTCGGCTTCCTACTTTTATTGGCAAACCTACCAGTCAGGCGCCCGAACCGTATCATCTTGAACAACAGGTTTTGGCCTTCACCAGTCAATACTCGTTCAACAATTCCATTGGTTTGGTGCCTCCTGTTCAACAAAGCTATTTTGAAGAAGGCGAAGGCTGGACAGGAAATTATATAGGCCCGGACTCGGTAGCCCGATTCACAATACAGTTTCAGAATCGAGTCGTTGACAGTAACCAGCTTCCTACGTTTACGTTTCAACTTAACGGTCGTTCGCCCAACAACCACCAGTTGTGGTATGCCCTGAACGATGGGATGCCCATTGACACACTTTCAATCGGCCCGTTCAGCCCCAAAAGCGTGCTGCTTACCTTGACCGAAAATGCAATTAAAAACGAATCGATCCTTTTAAAAACCAAATCCCTGAACGTAAGTGCCAATGACTGGTATTCGATGACCTACCTGAATGTCGTATACCCACAACACTTTCTGATGAATAGTCAGCCAGATAAATATTTCCATTTGCGACCTAACCCTGCCAATCAATCGGTTATAGAGATACCTGATCTGAATACCAACGCTATGGTGTATGCACTTACAGGCCGGTACGCAACCGCCAAAATCATGCATCAGGCGGGGCTGTTTATCGTTCCGAACACCCTGACCGGGCAAACGGTATTTATCAGCAATGAAATCAAAAAATCGTCGTCTATTACAGTTGTTAACTTCCCAATACTGGCCCCAAAAGCAAGTAATTATCTGCTTATTACGCACCGCTCTCTGCTCGAATCGGCTACCGAGTATGCCGCTTATCGGGCTTCAGACGCGGGTGGAGGGTATACACCATTGATTATTGAAACGAGGTCGATCTACGAACAATTCAACTATGGCGAGCGTAGCCCAATGGCGATTCGTCGGTTTGCCGATTTCATGCTGTCGGGCGGTACCAATAAGCACTTGTTTCTGCTGGGTCGGGGCATTAGTTTTCCTGATGTATTGAAATCCTCTGAAACCGACGATCTGGTTCCAACATTCGGCTATCCGGGCTCCGATGCTCTGCTTACGATGGGGCTCGCGGGTTTCCCAGAGTTTGTTCAGGCAATACCAACCGGTCGCATCAACGTAACCACCAACCAGCAAGTCCTGAATTATTTGGCAAAAGTCAAAGAATTTGAACAAGCTCCACCTACCGATTGGCAAAAACGGATGCTTCACTTAAATGGCGGACACGACCAGGGCGAAATTCTATACCTCAAAAGCCTGATGGAACAGCTTCGCCCGATAGCCGAAAGCCCTTATATGGGTGCGCAGGTGACTTCGCTCTCGAAAAAAACGTTTGAAGAAGTTGAAGCCGTCGATATTTCACAACCGATCAATGAGGGTGTGGGGATGGTAGCTTATACGGGGCATGGCTCTTCCAGCACACTCGATTTTAACATTGGTTACTGTTCGGCCCCCGGTAACCATATCAATAACAAAGGCAAGTACCCAATTTTGTTTTTCAACGGCTGTAGCATCAATAATCTTTTTTATAAATACAATCCACTCAGTACCGACTGGCTTATTACACCCGACAAAGGGGCCATAGCTGTACTGGCGGGTTCGTTCTGGAGCTACCCAACTAGCACCCAAACCTATGCCATAACCCTTTATCGAAAACTTTTTACGGATACCACTACCTTGACTCACACACTGGGCCAACTACAACAGCAGGTTAATCTGACGCTCAACTCATACAGTGGTGACCTGACGCTTCGCACGGATTTACAACAGATTATCTTACAGGGCGACCCCGCGTTGCATATTTTTCCGCTAGCCAAACCCGACTATGCGGCTCGTAGCCTGTTTATTCAGGCCCGAAAACCGGGAACCCTCATCGCCAATAATGACTCTATAACGATCAAGCTGATTCTTTCCAACACCGGTAAATTTTACGCCCGGCAAACCGTGCCGCTCCAATTGACCAAAACTTACACGAACGGCAACGTTAACAGCCAGCGGCTTCTGGTCGATGTTACATCGGTTCTGGATACGATCATCATTCCTATTAAAAAGGAGCTTTCTCTCAGCCAACTCGCCATTATGGTGGATAGCGACCACCAAATTGACGAACTGGTAGAAACGAATAATGAACAGAGCCTGGACCTAACGAATTGGCCAACTATTCAGCAAACCAGCGTTTTTCCCACTAGTGCTCTTCCCGATCAGTTAAATCCGATTATATCGGTGACAGTTGATGATCGAGTACTCAAAAATGGGGATTATGTTTCGGCTAACCCGATTATTCAGGTCATTCTGACCGACGAAAATCAGTTACCTCTGGATAAACTAAGGAATATCCAGACCTACTTGAAATCCTGTCCGAGCTGCCCATTTGTTCTGTTGACTCAGCAGTCAGGCTCAGCAGTATCGCCCGTATCCTTGCTGGCAACGTATCAATTGACAAATCTGGCTCCTGGTGCCTATGAGTTGTTGGTAACAGGCCGCGATGCAGCCGATAACTCAGCAGGCAACGCCTATGGCATTACGTTTAACGTAGCTGATATGCCCGTACCAACCATCTGGAAAATTTACCCAAATCCCGGTAGCGACATCATCCAGGTTAGCTTTACCATAGTCAGCAAATCGGCGCCGAAGTCAAGTCAATTTACTGTTATCAACAGTCTTGGCATACCTGTAGATAACTATGTGACAACACCGTTCGTAGGTGAAAACACGATCTATCTGGAAAATTTTCGGCTACTCCTGGCTGGTCTTTATCAGGCAATACTACGAATTAACTGGGGCGATGGCCGGGAAGAAATCTTACAGGAGAAGTTCGTCAAACAGTAAAATGAAGCATCCTATTTACTCAACACCTGTCTCGATCAACGTTTGCTTTCGACGGTAACCATAAGCGATTTGGCCTTTCCCGATGCAGTCAGGACTGCTTTGACAGTAGGCAAGTACCGTGCTTTCGTTAAATATTAGACCTATTTGATAGGCATATACGTCAATATAGCGATTTAATGAAATGGCCGTCGAATCGTTTTGCCGGCTGGCAACCTGAATCGTGTTCAGGTAGCTTTTTGCACCAGCAACGTAAGCTTTACCCACTTGTTCATATAGAAAGATACTGGCAGACCGGGAATTATACTCGTTCGGATTCCAGGTTGTGCTGGTGGCAATCGGAAAGAAAAGTTTGATAAAGGCAATCGAATTTTCGGTACGAATCAGGCGATTTGGCCACTGCTGTACCGTCCAGATTGAATCAGGTTTCCAGGCATCTGTGGGTCTGTTGCGCTTGTATCGGACCAGTTTATAGGTTTTGTCCGACTGCGATGATAACCGTTCACCAATCGTTTCTTTCAGAAAATAGGTCCTTAAAACGGGAGCTGCGCTCAAAGAGTAGGTTTCCTGCCGCACTTCATACACCCAGTAACGACCCACCTCGATTGGCACGTACTGGCTATCATCTTTCGGAATATTATCTGCTGGCTGGCAAGCTAGCATCAACTTCAATAGTACCCCTAGACCGGTAGCGCTTTTAAGCATTCCACCCATATTATCAGATAAGCCTAAAGAGAATCAGCCGATTAACCAGAAGAGGAGTTTACACCGGCATGATGCATAAACTCCTCTTTATCCATTCAAGCTGTAACTTATTATGGCTGGTAATTAGTTAGCGCATCTGCCATACTACCTCCTTTCAGGGTAAGCTTCGATACGTTTCCATGGGTCAAGAGCTTCGGCTTAGTATATGCCCTCTTTACTAATTTAGATGGCTTGACTGAATAAGTACGTTTCATAGAAGTAAACGGGGGATTTTGATATGATAGATTTAATTACTCAATAATCACTTTTATGATCTGCCGAGTAGTTCCTTCACTCATCTGAAACCGTAAAAAATAGACTCCAGGCGTAACATAACCTACAGCGTTTACAGATGCAGAAGTAGGCTGTCCATTTTTGCGAATTGTGACCGGGATTACGGTTCCCAAGGCGTCATGCAGACTAATAGTTGACGTTTCCAAGCTACTAGTAGTTACCGTAAAGCTTCCATGATTTGGGTTCGGGTAGACAGATGCGCCGAGCGCTTCTCCTTCGAAGTCTGCCCGTATGGCAATTATTTTTGATAATTCCGAGCCTCCACCTATATCACGCTGGCGAAGCCGGTAATAATATACTAGTCCTGCTTTCACGTCACGATCAATATATGAATAGGCCGATACTGCCTGCGACGTAGTATGGCCTTCGACAAAACCAATTTTCTCAAGCCCATCTGGCATTACTCCTCTTAGAATATCGAAGCCTTCGTTTCTATCTTCCCACGATGTCGCCCACTTTAATTCTATTGCCTTATCTGTCGGCTGGCCAGAAAACGAAACGAGTTCTACAGGGAGAGGAGCCGATGCGTTTACGGTAAGCGTATTGTCCAATCGGAAAGTCCCAGCCGGAATACTTGCTCCCCACGCGTAAATTCTGAAGCGAACAGCTTGGGGAGTTTTTAATGAAAAAGTGGGGCTTATCGATGTTGAAGTGGTTACTGATAGAGTGCCAGTTGTAATTGTTGTTTCACTACCTGCTATTGAATAAGACAGAAGATAATTTGCAGGTCCGGCCGCAGAGCGACGGGCCGAAAGAGTAATTCCCGTTATGTCTAACTGATATCCACTATTCGGCGTTAAGGTAAATTCATAATAATCATTGGCATCCTGAGCGGAACCAGTCCACCCTGTAGCATTTATGCTTCCTGATCCTGACGTTGCCATAATGCCAGAGCCCCGCGTTATATCAGAAGCCGCAATGTTAGGGTCTTTCGAAGTCACCGGTTGAGACGTCTGGCTTCCTGTAGCTCCACTAAAGTTATACGTTGCTACTTGTGCAAAAATCACTAACGGAAGCCAACATAGTAGTAGCAGTAAAGGTATTTTCATAAACTATAATTCTATTTTAATGTAAAAATTAATATACTAATATTTTAAAAAAGTAATATTAGCATTTTAATTTAAAAAACTCATAGCTAGCTCATAAATCCGAAAGATTTTTTCAGGTTCATGAGCTAGCTATGAGTCACCACTTACCGTTTTGACTGATTGAAGGGGATAATAAAAAGAGGCTCGCTGGTTAAGCAAGCCTCTAAACAGGAATGGAATGTTTCGTTTATCGGAACAACTATCTCCGATCAACTACGGTTGGTTATAGCCCTGAAATAATACGAGCATAAATGTTGTTTGTCGCATTGACGTCATAAACAGATCCGCTATCATTCGCTACATTAACAGTAATATTGGAAACACTGCCTGAGTTAGCCGTTGTGCGGGTCAGGCTGAAGCCGACATTACGCTGCGTATTAGCATCTAAGAACTGGCCCGCTTTCATCTTCAGAGTAATTTGCTGGCCATCTACACTACTAATCACATCCCAGTTAGTATTATCAACGGCTACATCATTGCTAACATTCGATGCATCGAGTACACTAGTGCTGGTCAGCGTTCCATCGAAGGTCAGTGTATAACCGGTAGGTACGCTAAGCGTAATGGTTAACTGCCCGGATGCTGTAGAATGATAACCCACCTCATACAAATTCACCACAAAATTTCTGGCGTTATTAGGAGCTGAAGCCGCAAATTGCGACTGAATGAGCGTAATCGTTGGCGAAATATCGGGGCCATTCGTGGCCGTCACACTCACGAATGTGGTTTGTGTACAGCTTCCCTGACCAGCCAGCAAAGTAAAGGTTTGCACGCCAGCAGCGGTTAAGGTAGCCGAAACGGGTGAGCCCGTAGAGGGGCTGATAATAGCCTGAGCTGGCGCACTCCACTGATAGGTAGTAGCCCCGCTTGCTGTCAGGCTTACTGTTCCACCAATCGTGGTGGTAGCCGACGAGGCCCCAGCCAAAACCGAAATAGGCCCATCAATAGCTACGTTTCCGCTAACAGCCGTAGCAGTGGCGCTTGCTGAAGTCGATACCGTCAGCGTAAATGAACCAGCTACGGTTGGAGTAAGGCTAACCTGTGCCGTTGACGTAGATACGCCCGTTGTAGTCGTGCTGTTGGTGCCATTGGTCACTGTGTAACTATAGGTATCGCTGCCACCCAAACCGCTCACTGAAATAGCCAGATTAACAGGTTGGCCCGAACAGACTGCCGACGTACTGGTTACCAACGTAGCCGAAAGTGGAGGAGCAAACTGGAAACGAGCCGAAACGGGAAAGTGGTCGGACGTTGTTGTTCCACCAACAATCGGCCGTATTGCTGTAACCGAGTTCGGAATGTAGGCAATACCACTCGTGGGGAATGATCCGTTTGTACCGATTTCGTTCGAGATAATCAGGTGGTCGATAATATCTGGGTATGATGCCGTACTCGAAATGTTACAAGTGCTAAGCTGTTTCGTAATGGCCGTGTAATCGCTCGAAGTGATGAAATTGTTGAATGACGACACATTTGTTGTGCTCGTTGTCCCATCAATATAAATTGACTGGTCGGCATCGTCATTAAAATCGCCCATAATCATGACATTACTAGTTGGGTAGTTCGCGTCAAGATACTCTTTTAAAGACCCAAAGTCGGTTATCCGGCGGCCATACGACGATGCATCAGAGCCCGATTTGGCATGCACGCCAACCAGTTTAAAGTTCTTTGTCACTCCATTGATCGTAACATCACAACTCATTAATAATGGGAACCGATTTGATGCCCAGGAGCTTGAATTGAGCTGCGTAGCATCAGCTACAATCTGGCTGGCCGTTACGTTCTTGACAATGGCCGTGTTGTATACAAAACAAACCTTTTGGGCATAGGTGTTGGCATCACCTGACACTTCAGGAATATCAAACCAGTGTGAGTAATAAATAGGTGGCGTACGGGTTGGATCAGCACCACAGGTGTATGTATAAGACTTGCCTGTATTGGCATTCAGAGTGGCTACAATACCATCCAACTTTGTCAGGTCCGTTACTTCTTCCAGGCAGTAAATGTCCTGATTCATATTTTGCAGTTGCTGCCGCACATTATCCTGCTGTTGGGCCTCATTTGTAGGGCCAAAGCCTGTATTACCCAGCCACTCCACATTCCACCATGTAATGTCTAGCGTATTATCCGTCGAAATTCCGGCACCGCCAGTACCAACGCCAGGGCAGGAAACGGTATTCGGCGTTGCTCCGGGAACATCAGCTGTTGAGCGGGGCAAGAATTGGCAAGTACCATTGAATACGCTCACGATGCCCGTAATATCAAGAGGACCTGTAGGCTTGGTTGCTGCTACCAGATCGGTCCCGAGCTGAATCCGCATTATTACTGTACCGCTACCTGTTGTCAACGTATAGTTTGTGCTGCCTGTAAAGGTCCCACCCGATGGTGTAATAGTGTTCACTCCCGTAAGCGTCACCAGTTCGCCTTTGTGATCACAAAGGGTAGCGGCTGAAACCGTAACGGGTGTAGGAATCGAATTGGGGGATGTGGTTTTCGCAAAACAGCTAGTGAAATTTTTCAACTCCCGATCCCCGTTGTAGGTTGTCAGTACGCCCGTCACCTGCACTTCGTCGCCAATGCTTACCTCAGGCACTTCAATCGAAGTACCCGTACCTGTGTACAACAGAATACCGCCGGTAGCGTCCTGGATGTAAATGTTCGTACCAATAGTTGATGTGACACGTCCAGTTACCGTAAAGGTTATGCCATCGGCGGCATTGCGTACATCACTTATATTGTAAGAAGTACCACACACACCGCTGGCACCAGCCGTATAAACCGTTCCACTAAGCGAGACAGTTTGAGATGTAAGCACTTCAGTACTGCTCACTGTGGCGAGCCCTGAATATGGGCCAGCAGAAAGGCTACCCACTAGTCGCGTGTAAATGGTTTGACTAAGTGTACCATTACCCGCAGGCGAAATGGTGACAGCACTTGTTGAATAGCTCGAATTGTCCGTCGAAATTTCGAAATTAGCCGGAGGGCTAACCGAAACGGGCGTAGAAGGGTTGAGTAACCCGCCAATAACCGTAAATGTAGATGGCGCAGAAGGACTACTGTTATTGGCAGTATTGACCAAATTATTTACGGCTGTGGGATTTACAACAAGAAAAGGTGTTGTGACAACACTAACGGTTAGATCGTCAACGCTAAGACCAGCATCGCTTCCGGCATCGTCAACGTCCATCCAACGAAGCATAATTTTCTCGCCAACCGGGATGTTCACATTGAACGTACTACTGATCGTCTTTGCATTGGTATTGCCATCCAGAGCACCGTTTGTGGAAACAGGCGATTGACCTACAAAATCAAGTAAAGAATTGCTGGTATAGTCAGACTCACTAACCGAGTTTGCCCCAACTTTATAGGCGAACGAAAGCACATTCTGAACAGATGTACTGCTACGCCATTGCTCCCCTTTGTAGCTAACCGACAGAGCCGTAATTGGACTCCCCGTATTGTTGACTAATAAAACTCCATAATAGATAGCTTTCGCAGAACCGGAACCCACAGACCCTAAAGCGCGGTCAGTTGCGGAGGCTGCTCCATAACTATGTAGCCCACCAGCATTACTACTACCTGGATCGACCGTATATGCAGTTGCTGCATTCGTTACATTTGACCCATTCGTAATAGCGGCATACCAGCCTTGAATTGTGCTGTTATCAGACCATGTCCCCGAGCCAGAACTAGCTAACGTATTAAAATTCTGCGTATACGAGGTTGTCCCCGTCAGGCTCACCTGAGCCCTTGATGCATAAGTTACCACCAGAAAAGTTACAACGAAGAGTACAAATCTTTGCATGATGAAATGAGGCCTTAAAATGTTGATTGATTAAATTTTTACTTGGTTTGAAAACAGTTTAACCGTCTAAAATAAATCTACATTTTGCAGAATGACATCCCGGTTAATATTATTTATTTATGTTCCTTAATTAATATAATTTAAACTACTCAAATTCATAAAACAGGCCCGAAGGATATAGCAATTCTAACTCTGAAGTAACTTAATAAGCGATCTGAAGCCTTATTGCGCACGAGGTAATCCCATTGTACACTTCAGCTAATAAGCTAAATCAGGCATGGCTAAAAGCGCCCCATAAGTAAGCTAGAATCTTGACAATCAAAAGATTAACCAACATTAACTCTTGCCCTAGGATACGCATGATCTGATGAGAGAGTCGTCGTTGCCGATAAATTCCTTTATCTTTGATCACTTATCAGTATCGTGTATGTATCGATTAACTCAAAATCAGATCTCGTCTGAACTGGCTGGCGAAACGGTTATCCTCAATCATGCAGCCGGGATGTATTATGGCTTGAATGAAGTGGGTACGTTTGTGTGGGAACTGCTTAAACAGAAGCCCATGGCTTTTGACGATCTTAAAGAACAGGTCATGGCAAACTTTGAGGTCGATGAACAAACCTGTATCAACGATTTGCAGCAACTGCTGAACGACCTGGCCCATGAAAAACTGGTGGAAACGATTTAAGAAGTTCACACAGTTGTCCTCTTCGGATCAACTCCTTCTGATCCAGGCATTTTTTGTTGTTTCTACCATCCAGCTTGGACTCAAACTGTTATCGTTTCAAACGTTCAGGCAACTTTATAGCAACCTTATCAGGGCTAACAAATCTGCTGAGACTCCCCGCCAGTTGATTGACCGGGAGATTCAGGCTATTCAGAAAGTAAGTGGTCCGCTTTCCGCTTTTTGCCTGCCGCAGGCATTGGCATTAACCTACTTCCTTCGAAAAGATAAACACATTGATCTGGTCGTTGGCGTCCGCAAAAGCCATACATTTGAAGCCCATGCCTGGGTCGAGAAAAACGGAACTGTCCTGATTGGCGATTTGCCAGATCTGGATTTTCAACCAATCTGGACCTGGCATTAACCGAAACACGAGTTGCCTGTAATCCGGTTAATAAGACAGGCACTTTAACTACCGCATGCAACAGCAACTTGACCTATGGATACGGGCGATTGTCCGTTGGTTTGGCTATGTACCCAATCGGGATTTGTCGGGCTGGATATTGCTCATCATCGCCGTTGTACTAGGGCTGATCGTCGATGTTGTCATTACACAGACCATCCGGTTTGTAGTGCGCCGACGGTCGTTCCGAACACTATCCCTTTTAAAAGTATACGCCCGCTGGGCGTTCTGGTTATTTGTGCCCTCGCTGTTTTTTCTGCTGGCTACAAACTTGCAGTCGGAGCGCTTTTTACGTCGGCATCCTGTAGCCGACAAAACCGCTGAAATCCTTTTCCTGATTACGACGACCTGGTTTATCGTCCAGCTTCTAAAGGTTGGCGAAAAGCGCCTGATTTATGAATACGATACGACAAACGATACCAATCTGGCCCATCGGAAATTTGTTACGCAGGTACGTTTTTTCCGTCGACTTATTGTTATTCTGGTCATTATACTTGGGGCTTCGCTTTTACTCATTACCTTTCAGGGGAGCCGAAAAGTAGGCCTTAGTGTTCTGACATCAGCAGGGGTCGTATCGGTCGTACTTGGGTTTGCTGCCCAAAAGACCTTAGCCAACTTGCTGGCAGGTATACAGATAGCGCTCAATCAGCAGATTCGTCTGGACGATGCGGTTGTGGTTGAAAAAGAGTGGGGTCGTATTGAAGAGATAAATCTGACCAGTGTGATTGTTCGGCTTTGGGACCGTCGACGGTTAATTTTGCCTATTACCTATTTTGTCGAAACACCCTTCGAGAACTGGACCCGCTCGGATGCGTCCATCATTGGTGCCATTTTTCTCTATCTGGATTATACGGTTCCTGTTGAAGCTGTCCGGAAAAAAGCCCGCGAACTGGCCGAAAATGACCCACTCTGGACCGGCGACAGCTTTGCCGTACAAGTTACTGATACAACTCCTACCTGCATTCAGGTACGTGTACTGGTATCGGCCCAGGATGCCCCTTCAGCTTTTGACCTGCGCTGCCATATGCGGGAAAAACTAGTGGCGTTTATCCGCGACGAGTATCCACAAAGTCTGCCTCAAACCCGGCTTATGCTTGCCGAGGAGTTGAAACCTCAGGAGAACTCGACTGGCCAATAAGTCGGCTTCAAACTTTCTGAATAGGAGGCTGATTTGCAACCGTTAGTGTAAAGACATCGCTTCGGGAATAGTGTCCAACACAGTCAAAATCTAACTTGCTTTTGGCTAGTATCGAAAAGTCCAGATCGGCCGTCAGTAGCCCCTCCTGATTCCAGAGGGGCCCGGCAAGTACTTCACCCATTGGCGAAAGAATCACGCTTCCCCCACTACACATAATAGCGGGTTCGTCAGCCAGATCGGCCTGGTAGCGTTCGGGATAGTCGGTTTTTTGCACGAACTGATTGCTGGCCAGTACAAAGCAACGGCCTTCTAGCGCAATGTGCTGCATAGTTGTCTGCCACGAATCACGGGCATCGGCCGTTGGCGCCAGGTATAACTCGACGCCCTGCTGATAAAGAGCCGTTCGGGCCAGGGGCATGTAGTTTTCCCAACAGATTAACCCACCAAACTTACCGATCTCGCTATCAAAACTAACCAATGTGCTGCCATCGCTTTCGCCCCAGATGTATCGTTCGAGGCCAGTGGGTTTCAGTTTACGGTGTTTCCCCAACAAACGCCCATCATTCCCAAAATAAAGCAACGTGCAATACAGGGTGCCTCCTACTGGCTCTTTTTCCGTCACGCCCAGGGCAACTGTCACATTGGCTTTTTTGATGGCTTCGCTGATTCGTTGCGTATGAGCCGACGCGACCTCCAGACTATTGACCCAGTAATCCAGCCATACAGCACGGCCTTTGTCAGTCCGGCGACCAACGATGGCGTCAAACGTCAGGCCACGGGGGTAGCAGGGAATGAACGATTCTGGAAATAAGATGAACTGACAACCTGCTTCTGCTGCTTTACCAATCCAGGCGATTACCAGATCAACACTTCTTTCCAGATCGAACAACGCAGGGGTCGCCTGCACCACACCGACACGTATATTTTTGAAGGTCATAATCAGGAAGGAAAAAGCTTTTTATGAATCAGCTATCGTTTCTTTCGAGCTATAAATTCTTCTCGACAAAATCCGTCATCATCTGGTAGAGGTGCAAGCGGGTGTTACCTCCATAAATGCCGTGGTTCCGGTTCGGATAGTAAAACGACTGGAATTACTTTCCGGCTGCAATCAGGGCATTTTCGAAAGCCACCGAATTCTGAAAATGAACATTATCGTCGCCTGTTCCATGTACCAGCAAATAAGGGCCACGGAGCTTACTGGCGTGTGTTACCGGCGAATTGTCGTCATAACCTGCTGCATTCTCCTGTGGCCGTTTCAGATAACGTTCGGTATAAATTGTGTCGTAGAATCGCCAGTTGGTAACGGGAGCGACGGAGATTCCGGCTTTGAACACATCGGCACCTAACGTCATACAGAGAGCCGTCATGTACCCCCCATAGCTCCACCCCCAAATGCCAACGCGGCTCTGATCAACATAAGGCAGGGTTTTCAACTGACGGGCTACGGCGATCTGGTCTTCGGTTTCGAGCTTGCCCAACTGTGCGTACGTGACGGTGCGAAATGCCGTTCCGCGTGCACCTGTTCCCCGCCCATCGACCGATACAACGATGTAGCCTTTCTGAGCCAGGGTTTGATACCAGAAGAAATCGCGGCTTTCCCAATCGTTCTTTACCGTCTGCGAACCTGGCCCTCCATACACAAACATCAAGACCGGATATTTTTTAGAACCCGTACTGTCGAACGTTGCGGGACGAATCATCCAGCCATTGAGTGCGGTACCATCGGCTGCTTTGCTTTGAAAAAACTGTTTAGGAGCGATAGCATAGGTCGCCAGCCGACTTTTCAAGCCCTCATTGGCTTCCACTACGCGAAGGTCATTGGTCGATTTCGTATCGCGAAGACTGACCCGCACCGGCGAATCGGCTGCTGTATGATATAACAGATAATAGGAAAAGTCAGGGCTGAACGTAGCCTTATACGTACCCGCCAGCGTAGTTAGCTGCTGCTTGCGCTGCCCATCAATCCCGATTTTATATACATGCCGTTCGAGTGGCGATTGCTCGGTGCTTACATAATAAATCGTCCCCATCTTTTCATCGATCCCTGCCACCGTAATGATTTCAAAGTTGCCGCTGGTGATCGGACGAATGAGCTTCCCGCTAAGGTCATACAGATACAGATGTTTATAGCCGCTGCGTTCGCTGGTCCATAGGAACGACTTACCATCACTCAGGTAAGTCAGATCGTCGGTAAACTCCAGATCAACATAGGTTGGGCTTGTTTCGGTCAACACCACTGTCGATTGGCCCGTTGTAGCGTTTACATGCAGTAGATCGAGTCGATTCTGCAATCGATTCATCCGCCGGATCGAGAGCAGGTTAGCCTGCTTTGTCCATTGAATACGCGGCAGGTATATATCCTTATCGGCCAGGCCCGCTTCTGTTTGCGCCATCACCTTTTTGCCTGACACCACATCAGCTATCCAGACCGATACCTTTGAATTAGCTTCTCCTGCTTTTGGGTATTTGAAACGATATTCGACTGGATATAAGCCTCCCCAAAGCTGCATATCATATTCGGGAACGCGGCTTTCATCGAACCGGATCCAGGCCAGTCGTCGGCTATCGGGCGACCATTCGAACGCACGTGCCATGCTGAATTCCTCTTCATAAACCCAATCCGCTCCCCCATTAATAATAGCGTTTCGCTTCCCATCGGTTGTCAGTCGGGTTTCCTTACCTGTCGCCAGTTCAACCGCAAACAGGTTGTTGTCCCGCACAAACGCCACCCGTTTTCCATCGGGTGAAAAAGTAGCATATTGCTGTTTCCCACCCTTGCTAAGTGGTTTCAAGGACTTGGTGGCGAGTTCGTAGACATAAAATGTGGCCTTACTGGACCGACGGTATATCGGTTCTTCGTTGGTAGTCAGAAGCAGTTTTCGTTCGTCAGCCGACAACTGGTAATCACTCATAGTGATCGGCTTACCGGCCACCGTCGCTTGCCGTCCATCCAGCAATGTCTCGATGGGTAGCCCTGTCGTAATGGCAAATTTGACCACCTTATTACCATCCAGAGTCGTATAAAAGCCCCCGGCTTTCATCCAGTTTACAGCATCGACGGTTCGCTGGTTGAACACACCGGCATTGCGGCCCCAGATGTCATCGAGCGTCACCGGCTTTTTTGTCTGGCCGTAAGCTGTTATGGATAGAATAAAAAGATAGGCTGGAACCAGCAGATTTCTCATTAGTTTAGGTTTGTCTAAGCAAATAAACACAGAGCCACAGAGAACACAATGCACCTCCGTAGTAGGTTTTGTGTTCTTTGCGGCTCTGTGCTGGCAATACAGCTATAACGTGGCTACTTAACGGTTTCGGCCGGAACATTCCCGCCTGGCAATAACCCTTTACGCTTCAGCAGCGCTTCGGTAAATCGCAGGTCATTATCACTTGTGAAAATCGTGAATGGCAAATAGATAAATTGTGCTTTAGAGAGACCCTTGGTTACGGTTTTGGCAAACCAACTGGCTTTTACATTTGCCATAGCGTCGGCATTGTTCAGAAACAAGATGTAGGCCTCTTTGTCTTTGATAACGCTGTCGATCTGGCTCCATTTCAGAATCCCTCCCTCTTTGGCGTTGATTCGCATCAGAATCTGGCGACTATCGATTTCGTAGACGTACTTGTCGAACAAGGCTTTGCTTTGCTCCATCTGCGAAATACCCGTAATCTGAACGGCCCAGAACAGTACATACAAAATGGTCAGCAGGACAATAACAATGTAAATCCAGTAATTTGGATACACATTCGTCAGGTTCAGAACCACATTCAGCAGAATGAGTGCAAGGGGAACAAACGCCCATTTCCAATTCTCTTTCACCCACTGACGCAGGGCAATATTTACGTACGTTTTTTGGTCTAGCGCGTATTTTTTGGTCTTAACAATCATAGTACCTCTACATGAAAGTGCAAAGATACAGGTAAAAATCGTCTGTCGTTTGTTAATCGCGTTCAGGAACAGATGAATTGATGTATGTCCGGCTACTTACCGACTAACAACCGATGATTCTTTTCGAAAATGAAGCGCGTTAATCACATACGTATGATTACTGGTCTGACGCATGAGCACATACACAGAGAACGTTTGGCCATCGGTTTTGTACGTACCTGTACTGTAGCGCAGATGGTCTGAAGCCCCCCGGTATACAAACTGAAAGCTCTGGGGCGGGTATTTTCGAAAGAATGAACGTAAAATCAGTTCGGCATGGGTAGCCTGAACGGCCGAAAATTCGACGTTTTCGGCATCAATGACCAATTCAATGGTTCTGGCAAACCGGGCTGACAACCGACTGGCATCTCCGCTTCGTAACGATACGCCTACGGTTTGTGTTATATCGGTTTCTGTTACGGTAGGTCCGGGCAGTACCCAGAGGTAAAGGCTTACTATAAGACTGACAATCGTGTGCATGGTCGGTTAAATCAGCTTGCATCTATCAGGACTAATGGCGAAAACTATGCCAACTCACCGACCAGAGCGGTTATTTCGTTCCCTAACCGCTTTTTTATCATCTTTACATCCAAATTTCGATCGTCAATTCCTGCATGAACACAGCTCAGCCTACGCTTATCCTTAATTCTGCCCAGATCCATCAGAAAATCAGACGGATAGCGTTCCAGATCTACGAAACCAATTTTGACGAAACGGCATTGCTATTAGCCGGCATTGCGGGTGAGGGGTACATACTAGCTCAAGCATTGGCACGCGAATTGCAAACCATTACTCCCCTTGTCGTTGACCTGATTCGGCTTGATCTGGATAAATCAGCCACCGCCCAGCCTACAGTCCATTACGAGGGGTCGGCCACTGATTTTACGGATAAAGTAGTTATTGTCATTGATGATGTATTATACACGGGCCGGACGTTAGCCTTTAGTCTGCAACCCTTTTTGAGCGTTCCGATTCGGAAATTACAGGTAGCTGTCCTGATTGACCGAAATCATCCCCGTTATCCAGTTGCTGCCGACTATAAAGGCTACGAGTTGAGTACGACCTTAACCGAACATGTAGATGTGGTATTGAGCGATACAGATCGCATGGGCGTGTACTTACGGTAAAGAAAAGCAATAAGGAAGGTCGGACAGAGAGAAGGATTATCAATGCCTTCTCTCTGTCCGACCTTCCTTATTGCTTTTTCAGGCTTTTGTTCCGCGAATCAGGCTAATACCCGCAAAGAAGAAAACCCCACCCAGAATCAGGTATACAAACGAAGCCTGAGCCACGCCACCTTTCGTAAAGTCCATTCCTCCATAGATCAGACCAACCAATCCTATAAGGGTCAGAATGATGCCGAATACGCTTTTGACATTCATACGTTGAGTTATTTATCAGTGAACGATAGTGTTTCTGATGGATAACTATCGCCAGCCAATATCTTCCCGCAAATGCCTAGCTTTTATTAAAGTCCCTACTCCAGTAGCACCATAATGTCCTCTTTCGTAAGTGATTTTACGAAGTTTTCCTCTGTCGTAATCAGACTGCCGGCCAATTGCTGCTTAGCGCGTTGTAAAGAAAGAATTTTCTCTTCGACCGTATTTTTAGCGATGAATTTGTAGGTAAACACCGTCTTTTGCTGCCCAATCCGGTGCGCCCGGTCAACGGCTTGGGCTTCAATAGCTGGGTTCCACCAGGGGTCCAGAATAAATACATAATCGGCCGCCGTCAGGTTATGCCCCAATCCACCAGCTTTTAGCGAAATCAGGAACAGTTTAACCGAATCGTCGGTCTGGAACAACTCAACCTGACTTTGCCGATCGGTAGTCGACCCGTCCAGGTAGGCATACTTGATTCGTTTCTCCTTCAGGTAGTTTTGTACTACATTCAGGTGCTTAATAAACTGGCTGAATACCAAAACTTTGTGATTCTCCGTCATCGCACTTTCCAGCCGCATAATCACATCATCCAGCTTTCCAGAATCCCCTTCGTACTGGGCATCAACCATACGCGGGTGGTTAGCAATCTGCCGGAGCTTGGTCAGCCCCTGCAACACAACCATCTGCGATTTGGCCATACCCTCCTCCTCGATGTGCTCCAGAATCAGATTCCGATAGTACGATTTGGCCTCTTCGTATTGCGCTTCCTGATCGGGAGTCATCTCGCAGTAAAGTACGCTCTCTACTTTTTCGGGCAGATCGGTAGCCACCTGGGCTTTGTTGCGCCGAAGCATAAACGGCTTAATCAGGCTATACAGCCGGCTGGTTTTGGCTTCGTCGTGCCGCTTTTCGATTGGTATCTGAAATTCATTTCGGAAAAACGACTGGCTGCCCAACAACCCCGGATTAATGAAGGACATCTGCGACCAGAGATCCATGGTACTGTTTTCAAGTGGCGTTCCGGTCAGGATGAGCCGATTGGCGGTGTTGAGCTGCATGACGGCTCTGGTAATGTGCGACGATGGGTTTTTGATCGCCTGCGATTCGTCCAGAATCACATAGTTGAACCGATAATCACTTAGGCTATCAATATCGATTCGGACAATTCCATACGATGTCAGAATGAGGTCGTACCCATCAAACTGGGCTGTGTTTTTATCCCGGTATGTACCCGTGTATACCATAATACGCAGGTCGGGCGTAAACTTCCGAGCTTCCAGCTCCCAGTTATAGAGTAGTGAAGTTGGCATAACCAGTAAGCTTGGCTCAGTAGCGCCCGATTCTTTCTGATTTTGCAGCATAGCCAGCGTCATCACGGTTTTGCCAAGACCCATATCATCGGCCAGGCACCCACCAAATCGGTATTGGCGCAAAAAGTTCATCCAGTCATACCCCGCCTGCTGATAAGGCCGCAGCCTACCATTGAAGTGGACCGGCAATGGGAAATGTTCAATTTCTTCAAAATTCCGTAACCGTTCCAGCTTACGACTAATCACCGTAGTGGCGAGGTTATCCCGATCCAGCTCTTCTACCAGGGCCAGGTGATGCTTTTGCAGTACTAATCGCCCATCGGTCGAATCGATGCCATCCAAATGTTCGATAAAGCCAAACAATTCCGAATATTTGGTAAACCAGGCACTCGGAATAACAGCCACCTCACCGTTAGGCAAGGTAAATTCACGCTTCTTAGCCAGAATCAGCTTCCGAAGTTTCAGAAATGGAATTTCATACTCCCCGAATCGAACGTTTGCATAAATATCGAACCAGTCACGCCCTTCCTGAATCGAGACATCAATACTCGAATAACCCAGAAAGTAGCGCTTGGTATTCTGAGCATCCTGCCGAACCAGAAAGCCCGCTTCCTGAAGCTGCTCATTATTCGTGGATAACCAGGCAAAAGCGTCAGACTTAGGAAGCGTTACACGACCATGACGCAAGTCCAGCCCCGAATCGCGTAGAAACGCCAGCTTCTGTTTTTCCAGCCGCTGATCCCGACGAATCTTGTGAAATAGATAGTCGTCGCCTTTTTTCTCTAAACTAACATTGGCGGAAGGCCCAAAGCTATCAAACCGAAACGTGAAGTTTCCGTATTGAAACGCCAGATCAAAGACAATTCGCGGATCAGCTTCTTCGTCCTGTTCCAACGTTTCGACATCACTGCCTCCATTTTGAAACAGCGATACCGGAACCGAACGACTCGACTGTACCATTTCCGATACTGTCAATACGGGAGTTGGCTCCAACACTTCAGCCCGAATTTCGAACCCTTTGGCATATACGTCGTACGAAGCAATTAGCTGCGTTACAAATCGTTCGTAATACTGCTGCTCAATATTACGGGGAATAACAATGTGATTTTTTGTAAAAAAGGGCCGCAGTTTTTTCCCATCCACATTCTTGCTAAAGTGATAGAGCCGATTACCCACCATCATATAGGCAGGCTCGTCGCAGATCATGAGTGCATCCTTAAACTGGAAATCGACACGCTCCGTTTCTACCTCTCCGGCGGTATTCTGACGCGGGTAGCGAATAATCGGAAAATAATGCGTTGAATCGGCATTCCGAACAAAATGAAAGTGAACACGGGCAGGTTCGGGCATCCAGATGATCGGTTGCCAGGCTGGGTTTCCGTCGTTACCCATAATATAGAATGGCCTGCCCGGCATCAACGCCATAATCTGCGCTTTTATCGTTTCAAGATAGCTTCCTATTGTTTCCTGAAGGAGTTTATCCCCTTTCTGTGGATCGTATATTTTCAGTAGGAAATCGACGGCAGGTAATTTTCGCGTATTGAATTTTTTGACGATGGTATCCTGCTGAATACTGTCGATGAGTTTGACCAGCTCAAAATCCTGCTCGTCCAACCCTTTGGCAAACTCACTAACGTTTTGCGTTGATAAGGTTTGATTTTGAAGCGTAAGTTCACCCCGGCTATTTCGCTGGACCACAAAGGCCTCAATCAGGTAGCCTAAAAATTCGTGATCCAGTAATGAATACACGATTTGAAACGGTTGTAAAGGTGAAACTTTCATGCAGACTATACCATTCTGACCCAATCCTTTCGGACCGGCCGGAATGACAGCAAAAGGTGAACACGTTGATTGAAAACTCGGGTGGATCAATCGTTAACCAACTAGCAAAAAAGATCAAAAAGTATTCAGTATGAACGATTTGCGCTTGCTACATAGTTGTCAACGATTTCAAATATACAAATCAAAACAAAACGGACAATAGAGTGTCTGGCAAAAAAAGCAAACGCGATAAAGCATAGGCCGAAAGTTATTATCCGGTAAAATCTTACCTATAAACCCTACACAGATCTTCGCCCAAAAAAGCTAATGAGTAATTGAGCCAAGAATAAATTTTAGATACGACCAGAGCCCTCTGCGTTCATAGGCCCATCAGCTTCTGAACATACGCGTCTTATCACAGCCAGCAAAAATAAAAAGGCCCTGAAAATCAGGGCCTTTTTATTTTTTACTACAGGGGTATATAATCCGTTATCTCCGTTTAGCCAATTGCTTCATGACCAGCTTCCGAAGCTCGTTCACTTCAGATTTAAGTTGCTGATTGACGACTTGTTGCTTTTTATCGCTTTCTTCCAGATGACGGTTGTTCTTTTCCAGCTGGATACTGTATAAAGTTAACTCTTCTATTTTCTTGAGCAACAGCGCATTCATTTTAGCCAGATCAATCCCCTGTTCTGCCATTTGCTCAGCCGAAGGGATTTCGGGCAGATGGTGATTTTGATGAATAAATTTCTCTACTGAGGCCAAAGAACGAAGTGAGTAGGTATGGGTAAAAACAATATCGGCCCAGTCGTCGGGACGATTAACCCGCAACAGGTAGTTCGCCTTCACTACGTCGCCCTGTTCGTTAACTGTTAAAAACTGATCCGCTGTGCGAGCCGATGGGCTCTTGTCTGTCAGATTCGTTAGTCGAAGGCCACTGGCATCAGGCGTTTCACTAACTACTTCAAGCCGGGCCGTGGGTGCCGAGGTACCAATACCTACATTGGCCTTATTTCCCAAAACGACGGCATTACTTACCGCCACCAGGGCATCGGCTCCAATAGCAGTAGCATTGAACAGCGACTCCCCATTATCGGCCAAGACGCCAGCCTCAGAACCTAAAAACGTATTTCGGGAGCCTTTGTCATGTTTCCCGGTGTTGTAGCCGATGTAAACGTTATCGTCAGAATTGATCGAAGCTGGTCCCGCTTTATTACCAATAATGGTATTATTTGATCCAGTAGTTATACTACGCCCCGCATTTACGCCGAAAAACGTATTCCCTTTACCTGATGTAGTCTGAAAACCAGCCTGATACCCCACAAAGGTGTTTGAATCGGCTACGGCATTATAGCCGGCCTGGTAGCCAATAAAGGTACTTCTTTTTCCGGTTTGATTCGTGAAACCGGCTTTAGAGCCCATCATGACATTCCCGTCTACTGTATTATTAAAACCAGCGCTGTCGCCGATCATTACATTTTTGTTGCCGATTTGGTTTTTGTTGGCAGCCCTCAGCCCAACCGACACGTTATTGGAGCCAGATGTGTTACTCAGCCCATTGGCAATTCCTAAAAACGTATTGCCTACTCCTGTTGTATTGAATGAGCCAGTATTGCTACCCATAAAAGCGTTACTGTCACCAGTCGTGTTGTTATACCCAGCAGAATTACCAATAAACAGGTTTCCAAAACCGGTTGTGTTTGTATAGCCCGAATTATTACCGATGAATACGTTTTGAGAACCCGTCGTATTATTCAGACCTGCATATGCACCGATAAAGGCGTTGAAGTTACCCGAAACCGTACTATAGCCAGCGTTAATACCAATCATTGTATTGTTTAACCCAACCGTATTGGATAACCCTGCGTTGCTGCCTAAAAAGGTACTTCCTCCACCAGTAGTATTGGCCTGACCCGCAGCGTTACCGATAAATGTATTACCGGTACCGGTCGTTGTATTCAACCCCGCATTGTAGCCAAGAAATGAATTCTGATAGCCCGTTGTCACATTGCTTCCGGCCCCAAACCCAACGAAGGCATTCTGATAACCCGTTGTGTTGAGGCTGCCAGCCCCTCCGCCCAAAAAGGTATTATTAGCCCCTGTTGTGTTAGCCTGCCCTGCCGAACTTCCCAGAAATGTATTGTTAGAGCCAGTCGTATTGCTATTACCAGCCTGATACCCAAAATACGAATTACCGGACCCACTTGTATTGGCATACCCGGAATTAGCCCCCATAAAGGTATTTGAGAAGCCACTGTCGTTTGAATAGCCGGCATTGTTGCCTACAAATGCGTTGTTAAAACCAATTGTATTGGTTCGACCAGCGCCGTTCCCGACAAACACGTTAAAACTGGCGGTAAGCGTAGAGAAACCCGCTTCATAACCTACAAAGGTATTTCGATTGCCACTGGTCAGGGCCTGGCCGGAAAAAGAGCCGAAGAAGGTGTTATAGCTGCCCGTCGTATTCGATGTACCAGCCCGGTTGCCGATAAAAGAGTTATCAACACCGAGGGTATTAAATTTACCGGCCGCACTACCAATAAACGTATTTTCGTTTCCTTGTGTATTCGTTTGGCCTGCCTGAAATCCTAAAAAAGAGTTGTTGCTCCCCTGCATTGAGCCATTACCCGCCGAAGGACCAGCCAGGGTATTGTAGGAACCAGGTAAAGATGCGTTGGCCGAATTAGCTACATAGCTATTCTGCGCCACTAACGTTTTCGTTGAGAGTAAGAGAAGAAAAGCCGGTATAATTATACGCATACTGGAACAGTTTATTAGTATACATAGGGCATGAAAACTACTCAATAGGTCAACTATTCCCTATCAGTGAACTTACAAGCAAACATCTAGCCAAACCTGTATTCAGAATTTGTATTTCCGTAAATTAACGATGTAGCAACCCCCTGCTAGCGATTTAGTAAGTATTAGAAGCCAATTTTATTATTTCAACCATTCCAAGTTACTAACAGCGAATAAATAAGATACTTTAATAAATTAAACATATTGACGTTTTTGGCCCGGTTTTAGCTGTATACTAGTTCAGTATCCCTTTTAATAGACATTAATCTATATTTTACATTTTTTATTTCCAGGGGATTATTAGTTTATAAATATATGAAACAGTAAACAATACACTAATAAGCTCTCTTCGCTATGCTTGCCGAGACCTATATAACAGCCGCCAACACTGATTTTATACCTGATACAATTACCTACGATACTTATACTACGGCCGCTAACACCGATTTTACGCCTAGTACAACTATAAACGTTCAGATGATTGTCGCCAATCCTGATCTGTTCACACCAGCTGTTCAATGGAATAATGGCAAAGCCCGTATTATAAATACAAAGCAACCCGATCTTGGCGGTGGTGAGTATACATTCTACTATATAGGCGGGATGCCGGCCGTTACAAGCCTGCCAACCACATACGATTTCCGGCCAGGCGATAGTATCTCTATCATTATGGGGATAGCCAATTTACCCAATGCCCCTTATAACTGGATACGCAAAGCCTTTACCCAAATCTTTTTAGGCACAGATCCTCTACCCACAGACCCATCACTGCTACCCTATAAAGTAACACGTCCACCCTGGTTGGCTCCGACTGACATCTGGGTACCACGGGGTATGAAAGAAGCTCCTACGATGACTCTGCCCGACAATCGGGTATTTACCATTGTGCAAAAGCGTACAGATATTACGTCTGATAGCATTGTCTCGGCCAGGAAGGGAGGAGTACTAGCCATAATGGATAGCTCTCTAAGCAATGGTCAACGAGTGAATTGGACGCACAGCATTAACCTGGCTGTTCCGGGCGCCCCTGGGCCCTATACCGGTACCGAAGCCGGGGCCTACCCCGGCAAGAGCCTCAGCACCGACGACATCAACCGTGCCAGCAATACCATCCCATGCGCCCTCTTCGAAGCCAATGAGATTCAGGAAGGGGCTTATGGTATGCCAGATACGGCCCCCCAATACTCAGCCTGGTACGAAGCCAGGCGACGAAAATATGCCGACCCTACGCTCAACTCGCTGGGCATTCCCTACCGAGACTTTGGTACCTATGGCGGCACAGCCAACTACAACGGCGATCCCTGGAACTATCAGGTACCAGGGGGGGGGAATACCATGCCCAATAATGCCCTCTTCAAAAGTAAAATCCTGTCGGTGGATGGGGCCCGGCAAACCTGCAACTATTTTGCGATTCTGAAAGACAAGGGCGTAGGGGCTATCATCAAGCACTATGCCGACACGCCTGACTATGCCAGCCGGTATTACAACAAGGCGTTTGCCGCCGAGGTGATGGCCAAAGGCATGGATGAGACACGGCCCGGCATTGCCCCTTCTAAGCTCATCTACCTGGATTGGGGAAAGGTAGAAGGGCTTGGTTCAGATAATGTAGCCTTACACAATGGCTACCATTATATCCGGCAGGTAGGTAATCTGGGTGCCATTAATACCGACCGACATCCTCAGGTAGACTACGACTGGCAGGTAGGCAACATCTTCTGCATTGGTTTCTGCCGCACCATTGGCTACATGGTGTTCGATGTCAGAAGCCAGTATGACCAGTATGGAACAAACCCCAATGAGGTCAAAGCGAACGATCCGAATGCAGGACCCGGCAACTGGACCTGGCAACCCAAAGTAGCCAACACCCCAGCGCCCATTACCTCGGCCGGTTACCCAACCGAGCCCTGCCGATGGCACGATGCGGGCTTCGAAGCCGCTTACTACTACGCTCAATGTGCCCGCACCGAGGGCACACCCTGGCAGTACTGCCGCTATCAGTTCAAGGATACCGGGGTCTGGGTCGAGCCCAAAACCGATGGCACCACCATTCTGGAACATGCGTCGGCCTTCGATGGGCCTTATGTCAACACCCCTAACGCCCGTCGGGGTCGCCCCGATGCGATGTACCGTATCAAGGAGAATGCGGTGGATGTGTGGGTGTTCGATCCGAGTCGGGGCAAGAACAGTTACGAGACGTTGGTTCTCAATCCGGTACCCAATGTCATGATCGAGGTGAACGTACAGGGAAGCAAGCTGGCCCTGTTCAACACCGTCCAATTCCTTTTTTGACCCACCAAATTTATAACACATGAATAGTACCCCATAAACAATGAATATAACCAGAACCTAAATCAGCAGAACTAGTATGGCAATCGGCACACAACTAGTACGTATCCGTCGCACCAGCGATGGGCAGGAAATTTACCAGGCAACCACGACGCGTGATACCGACGTCTACCCACTTACCAGTGCGGGACAGGCAGCGTTTGAGGCAGCGGCAAGTGCGGGAAGTTTTACCCTTACAGTAGATAATGGAGCAATAATACCGGCGGGTACGCGCCCACCGCTTGTCAAACCAGGTACAGGACCTGGTGCGGCTTTCTCTCAAAAGATACAGGCCGAAGATGCAACGGGTACAGGCACTTACACCGGCCAATCGGGCGACAATACCCTAAAAGGCCCTTATACGTCCAGCAGCGATTACCTGCTTTATGCCATAACCGATGCTCCTAGTACAGCCTCCAACTACACGTTAGCCATCCGCTACCAAACCAATTCCCAGACGCCGGGTACTGCTACAGTCATTGTCAATTCGACTACTACAATCGACTTCCCGCTAGAGGGCACTGATGGCGGAAAGCGTACGTATACTATGGGTATTTCATTGAATGCAGGTAGCAACCGGATTCGGATACAAGGCAAATCGGGTACATCTTTTTATCAGGACTATATTCTTGTTACACGCCCAGCCAGTTAATAATCCACGGGATCACACTAAAACTGACTTAACTGGGTACGTAGGCTATTTTTACCCTTGTCATTTTACAAATCTGACACACCGGGAAGGCTTCGAACCTCCAACCTGCGGTTTTGGATGGGGAATACAAATACTGCGGGTGAACAGTCGTGGGGTAATTACCTGGTGAGTGTCGATGAGATGTAGAAACAAACGGGGTGCAATCGGTTATCAAACGTGCCAGAGCTGAAAGAAGCGAAATTTCAGATTTTGATGGGTACGTTGACGACTATTTTTAAGCCCCAGCGGTAGTAACTACAGCATTGACCGCACCCATTACCGCTGGGGCGACAATAGGCTCAGTTTTGAATCCGGCCATTTACGGGATGGCCGGACTGGCGACGGGCGCGTCAATCGCGATTTACGACTTCTTCGTCTCTAAAAAAGTCCGGCGCGAAAAACTGGCAGCCAATAGGTATTCATATCGATACCGCAGAAAAGGAATTCAGCAGAGCCCGTAGCCGCTAGTTAGCTAATCATCGTGTCAAGATATCAAAAGTCCAGGGCACTTCTGTCGTATTGTATAGTTAAGTCGATTAGGAACGTAGCGACTAGAAGCGTACCAGGAAACTATAGTTTTACCCTGTCGAGAACTAAGACGATAATAAAAAATAAAGCCGTATTGTCACAAAACCACCCTTAGCTGGTCTTAGCTTAAAACGCTAACGCCAATGGATACTCCGTTTTTACCCCCCATTGAAAAGCCCAAAAGCTTACTTTGGAAGTTGCTCTACTTTTTTACCCGGAAACGGTTCGGCAAAGTCATTACGCCCCTGAAAGTAATGGCCGTCCGTTTGCCCATCGCTTTCGGTTCCTTTTCAGGTAAAATTGCTCAGCTTGATAAAAAGCTCCAATTACCTGCCGAAACGGTTATGCTGGTGCGGGAACGGGTAGCCCAACTCAATGTGTGCCTGTTCTGCATCGATATAGGCCGGGCTTACACCATTATGGCCTCCATGAACCAGGCCAAGTTCGATGCCTTATCAGACTACATGCACAGTCCACTCTTTTCGGAAAAGGAAAAGGTGTTGCTTGATTTTGTCAGTCGGCTAACCCGGGACCGCCAGATGGATTCCGAGCTGTTCCATAAACTGGCCCAACACTATGACGAGCGCGCAATCTGCGAGATTGTCTGGATAGTAGCCTCTGAATTTTATTATAACATCGGTAATATTGGCCTAAATATTCATTCCGACATGATCTGTGATCTAGCGCAAAAAAAGCAGCTCAACCCGTTACCGACTTAGTTCCTACGGTGTAAACCAGCAAAATGTAGGTTAAGAACATTGACCAGCTTTTAACTGCTTATGGTGATTAGTGCTCAAGTGCTTCTACTTCGTCCCTACCTGTTTCGCATTGCCTATGACATGCTGGGTATGATCGAAGAAGCCGAAGACATCGTTCAGGACGTCTACGAAAAATGGCTGTCGGTGGATAGGGTCAACGACCCAAAGGCCTACCTGGGCCGAATGACGGTCAATAAGAGCATCAACCGGCTCCAGGAGCTGAAAAAACAGCGGGAAAGCTACACGGGTCCCTGGCTGCCTGAACCTTACATTACCCTGGATGAGGAGCAGCCTCCAACGATTGAATACGGCCTGCTGTTTCTGATGGAACGGCTAACCCCCGTTGAACGGGCCGTATTTATTCTTAAGGAAAGTTTTTCAGAAGACTATCGCAATATCGCTGAACTCACCGGCCAATCAGCCGACAACTGCCGTCAGTTACTCCACCGGGCGCGAGCTAAACTCACCAGAGTCAAACCCCAGCCAGTCGAACCAGCAACCCAGCGCGCCCTTACGCAGGCGTTCCTAACCGCTTTACAGCAGCAGGATCGCCATGCGCTCAATCAGTTGCTTCGATCAGACATTGACTTATTCAGTGATGGAGGAGGCAAACGGGCCGCTGGCCTGAAGCCCCTGTCTGGCCTTCAGAAGGTGTTACGGTTTTTGCTCGGTGTCATGCAGTTACCAGAGAATCAGGGCAATGAATTTATTCACCGACCTGCTTATGTCAATGGGCAACCTGCCTCCCTTATTTTTCACAGGGAAACGGGCGAACTGGATTCGATGACCTACATTGCCTCGGATGCCACTCAAATCACCCGGCTTTTGTATGTGCGGAACCCCGACAAACTCCATATTCAATCAGCATTGCCTGATAAGTCCTCCTAGGTAAAGCCTGTTTATGGGAAGAACTGGCCCCTATTTCTGAGTTACAAGTGTTGCCTAAACTCATTTGAACTATCAAAATGATACGTTGTTTTTCGAGATGACATTTTGAGACGGCTGAGTAGACCTGAGTAGGGGTAAGCCAATAGTGTTGTATTCTATCTCGGGAAAACGGGCGTGGCTGTTGCACAACTCCGTTTTCTACGTTGATTTTTCATTGCCTGATAAGCTAATGGGATTTCTTGCTATTGTCTTCTCATCTCAGTTGAGAAAAAGCGTGGCCAAGTCTAGAAAAAGGCCTTGAGAAGCCGATGACCATTCCACTCTTAGGGCTATGGCCTGGCTGAGAGTGGACTTGGTGGTGAACTTCATGTACTTCTTCAAATTGAAGGCAATTGCCGCCATCAGCATCACCTTGTGAGCCCCAGCTTTACCCCGCACATTAATCTTGCATAACCCATTGTACTCCACCAGACTACCTAAGACCGGCTCCACCGTCCGTTGACGAAGCTTTTTCATGCGCTTGCCCCGCCGACCTTGCTGGCGCTCCAAGGCTCGACGATAGAACGGATCATAGGCCGTCCGGATAAATTGTCGGCATTGGCTTTTGGGTACACAGGTGGGTTTAAGCGGACATTGTTTGCAGTCCTGGTAATCCGCCCGGTAGACTTTCAACAAACCAGTTTCAGCATGGGTGGCAAAGGTCTTGAAAAGCAATCGCTTGCCAGCGGAACAAGTAAAGTAATCCCCCTCCGAATCATAGGGAAAGCCTTCGATGTGTGGCTTGTAGTGGCCAAAGACAGGTATCCAGCCGCACCGGCGGACCGTCCGTAATGTTCCACCCTTCCAGCAAGGCGTAGTTGCTGCTGTTTGAGTAACCGCACCGGCCGCCCGGCTGTATCAGCCAATATCTCTTCTAAACGTAGTTCATTGGATGCCAACCGCTGCTGAAGCTTGAGGGTGATATCAGGCAGGTATTGGCTGTCCCGGCCATCGGCAAAATCGGCCTGCACATGACTAATAACGCCTTCGGCGGTATCCACTGCCAGGCTACAAGGGTAGTTGAGTTTGCGGGCTTTACCGCCGGGCCGCCGTTGTGGGCTTAATCGAGATGAGCGCATCAGGGTCGGTAGGGCTGTAGTGGGTCTTGTTGCTCAGCAACTGGGCTTTTACGTTGCTAGCGCCTAGGGTTGTCGGTGCATTCTTCAAGTTTTGCTGATGCTTTTTCAGCCTTCTTAACGGGTGCTCGGCCGCGGTAATAACCGACCCAGTTTGACGGTTGCTGGGCTTCGGGCTCACTTTCTCATTCTGATCCTCGACCGATTGGACCAGCTTGGGGCCAGGTAAATTGGGTTGTTTTTCGAGCATCGTTTCCATCAACGCATTCGCTTTGACCGGAGCAGAATCAATGGCAACCCGCCGACCAGCTACCGCAGCGGCGGACCGTCATATTGTTGGCCACACACAGGCTGAATACTTTGTCAAATAGTAACTCAAAAAGTGCTTCCGGGTAAAGCTGGCGGGTACGGCTCAGCGTGGAGTGCCAAGGTAATGGCTCATCAAGGTTGTACCCCAGGAAATACAGCATATCCAGGCGCATGGAGCAATGCTCGACCAACTTTCTGTCGGAAGATATATTCTCCAGACAACCGATAAGCATGAATTTGAAAAAGACCACGGGGTCAATCGAGGGATTGCTCGTTGAGCCATAACATTCTTTAGTATGTTCATAGAGGAACGTCAGATCAAGCGTCTCCTTCAGCCGACGATAGAAGTTATGCTTAGGGACGCGGCTGGACAGCTGAAAACAAGTAATGCGCTTTTCGGCGTAGTCTTTTCGGCCTTGCATCCCTTAAGATACAAAAAAGGCCACTTATATTCCTAAGCAGAGTTGTGCAACAGCCACGCTCCCCAATGAGACGAAGGAGCATTCATAAATCTACTGCTTAAATGGGGCGTTTTATATGACGGCTCAGACCTGACGAGTTGGTGCAACCATTTATTGGGCTGAGCTGCCTTTACTAACTAGTTCATACACTACCACATAACCCCATCAGCAAGTCGGATACGATTTCTCCGAACTCGGATACTTTTTTACGATCAACGCCTACCATCTTTGCCTTTGTCATACATAAGCCAACAACAGGATGGAAAGCGAGAAAAAAACAAAAACCTGGTTTATCACTGGCGCGTCGAAGGGGATGGGTTTAGCCTTGGTCAAATTACTGCTGGCCAAGGGACACGCTGTAGCTGCCACCTCCCGAAACAAGCAGGCCATGAGTCGCCAGATTCATGGTTATACGGAGACCTTTTTGCCTCTGGAGATGGATCTGACAGCGGAGGAAAGCGTCCAAAACGCCATCCAGCAGACTGTGGAAACATTTGGCCGACTGGATGTAGTGGTCAATAATGCGGGCTTTGCCTACGTGGGTAGTCTGGAAGAGATGACCGATCAAGAGTTTCGCTATGCCCTGGATGTGAACCTGTTTGGTACCGTTAACGTCATTCGGGCAGCCATGCCCTATTTACGTCAGCAACGGAGTGGGCACATTATCAACATTGCCTCGGCCGGTGGCTACGTAGCCGTGGCCAATCTAGGTAGTTATGCGGCTTCCAAATTTGCCATGGTCGGTCTAACCGAATCGCTGGCCGCTGAAATAAAGCCGCTGGGTGTTTACGCGACTGTGGTCTTGCCCGGCTCGTTTCGAACTCAGTTTCTGGAAGATGGCTCCTTAACCTACGTCAAGACGCCCATTGCCGAGTACGGCAGTGAGAAAACCCTGGACGGGATGAGCAAACGGGCGGGTACCCAGCCCGGCGATCCGGATAAGCTGGTCGCCCAACTCGTGAGACTTGCCGATTACCAAACGCCCCCTGTCCACCTGATTTTGGGTCCGGACAGTTACCGCATGATCATGGAAAAACGGGACAGGGATCTGGCGGAGTTTGAGGCCTATAAGGAAACAACGATGTCGACCAACCTCGACTAATCGTTACCCATCAGCCGAACGCCCCTGGATTAATTTGTTTGCTTTTCTATGAAAGAGTCATCGCCTTACCCTATCCGGACCATTGCGGAATACCACCAGCTCTTAGGACTACCCAAGCCCAGGCATCCCCTTTTCAGTGTGATTGATCACCAGGACGTCACCCAGTTTTCGGACGACCGGTTGCGGACCAAAACCTACGGATTCTACACCATTAGCATGAAAAAAGGGTATGTAGGTACCATGAAATATGGGCAAACTTATTACGACTTCGATGAAGGGGCAATGGTCTTTCACGGTCCCCGGCAGGTCATCACCTCCGAACTGACGGATGAGCTGCAACTCAGGGGATGGAGTCTTCTGATTCATCCCGATTTCATCCATCCCTATCCGCTGTTCAATCGGTTGAAAGCATACGGCTTTTTCTCCTACGCGCTCAGTGAAGCCCTGCATCCTTCCGAGCAGGAAATCCAGCTCATCGAAACGCTCATGGGCACCATACGCTACGAATACCAGGCTGGCATTGATAACTTCAGCCAGGATATTCTCATCAGCCAGCTGGAACTGCTGCTCAACTACTGTAACCGGTTTTATCATCGGCAGTTTCTCACCCGCAAAAAAGCCAATCACGACGTACTGTCCCGATTGGAAGCCTGGCTTCAGGATTATTTTGCCACTGATAAAGCCGCCCGCTTGGGCGTTCCGACGGTGCAGCAGGTAGCCGACCAACTGCAGCTGTCGACGGCTTACCTAAGCGACATGCTCCGAGTTTTGACGGGACAGAGTGCCCAGCAGCACCTAACCGATCATGTTATTGAGCGGGGCAAAGAACTACTGGCGACCACCTCCCTGACGGTGGGTGAAATTGCCTTTCGACTTGGCTACGAGAATCCGCAAGGCTTTCATAAGCTGTTTAAGGCTAAAACCCAGCAGACACCCCTGGCCTTCCGGGCCGCTATGAATTAAGCCATTCGTTAACACCCTGACATTATGAAACCCTACACGCTAATGATTAACGGCAAAGCCTATTCGGTAACAGCCGATCCGACGATGCCGCTACTGTGGGTCATTCGGGATGTGGTGGGCCTGAAAGGCACCAAGTTTGGTTGCGGGATGGGACTCTGTGGAGCCTGTACAGTTCACCTGGACGGCCAGCCCATCCGTTCCTGCCAGATACCCATCGACCTCATCAAAAGGAACCAAACCATTATGACGATTGAAGGCCTTTCGAAAGCGGGTGATCATATCGTGCAAAAAGCCTGGGTGGAGCACCAGGTGCCGCAGTGCGGCTATTGTCAATCGGGGCAGATCATGTCCGCAGTTGCCTTGCTGAAAGCGAATCCGTCACCAACGGATGCTGACATTGACGCGGCCATGGGGGGCAATATCTGCCGATGTGGTACCTACGTCCGCATCCGGCAGGCTATTCACTCGGCGGCTTCGGCCATGCGCCAGGCGAAGAAGGCCACTCCGTCATCCCCCGCCAAAAAACAGCCTTCGGTCCGATAACCTCACCCCATATGACTTCCCACAATCTTTCCCGACGGGCGTTTATTCGTCGTACGAGTGTATCGGGAGCGGCCTTATTACTTGGTATATCGACAGGAGGGCCGTCATTCCTCGTTGCGCAGACGGACCCACTGGCCCGTCCACCCGAGAATTTCAGCCCTTATATTCAGATCGATCCCTTGGGCGTCATTACGCTTTATAATCCCAAACCCGAACTGGGGCAAGGTACATTTCAGTCCCTACCCGCCCTTATTTGCGAAGAGCTGGAGGTGACCTTGGAGCAGGTGACGATTGTTCATACCAACGGCGAGAAAATCTTTGGGGACAGTCAGTTTTCGGCGGGGAGTATGTCGGTTAAATCCCTCTATACCGCCTTGCGAACGGTAGGCGCTGCGGCCCGCCAGATGCTGCTAATGGCGGCCAGCCAGCGGTGGGCCGTTCCAATTGAAACCTGCTACGCTCAGCAAGGCAGGATCGTTCACCGGCCAACGGGTCGGCAATTTACGTATGGGGAACTAGCCGGGGAAGCAGCACAACTGACCGTTCCTCAACATCCACCTCTAAAAGAGCCGGCTAATTTTACCTTAATCGGTAAATCAGTGCCCAGACCCGATGTGCCGGCCAAAACCACGGGAGAGACAGTGTTTGGCATCGATGTCGACTTACCGGGGATGCTTTACGCGTCCATTGAACGTTGTCCGGTAATCGGCGGTAAATTGGTCAAATTTGATGCCAGCAAAGCCTTGAGGATGCCGGGTGTAGCCGGAGTCTTTCCCGTAAAACGCACCCTGGGCCGGTATGAATACACGGGCGTCGGCATTGTTGCCCGTTCGTATTGGGCGGCCTTACAGGCTCGCAAAGGCCTGATAATCGACTGGGATGTTGAGGGACTGAATACTTTTGCCAGTGCGGAGTTTGAGAACACCCTGCGCGCCCTACATACCCAACCCGGCCTGGCGATCAACCCCGTAGGCGATTTTGAAACAGCTTACGCCCAGGCTCCCCGGCACCTGGAAGCGTTTTATGAAACCCCTATGGTGGCCCATTCGCCGATGGAGCCCATGAACTGCGTGGCCCTCTGGTCGGGCGAGCAGGTTGAGATTTGGGTATCGACTCAGGTACCGGGTGCGCTGACCGGCAGTGGTCCTTCGTTTATGGTCGATTTGCCCAAAACCCTGGGTATCCCGGCCGAAAACATCACCCTGCATACCCAGTTTTGTGGCGGGGGCTTTGGCCGCCGGTTATACCTGGATTTTATCGTGGAAGCCATTGAACTAGCCAAGCTTACGGGTAAACCCGTCAAATCCGTCTGGACAAGAGAAGACACGACCCAGCAGGGACCCTTCCGACCCATGACGTTTTCGGCGATGAAAGCGGGACTATCATCCGAAGGAAAGGTTCTGGCTTTTCAGCACAAGATCATTGCCCCTTCGATTGCTGAATCCCTGAGTGGGACGTTTGATGGAACCAAACTGGATGGCCGCATGAGTGAGGGCGTCAGTGATCAGGCCTACGAGATAGGGGCCATGAAGAACACCTACGTGCGGGCCGATACGCATATTCCACTGGGTTCGTGGCGATCGGTGACCTCGTCGACCACGGCTTTTGCCCATGAGTGCTTTATCGATGAGCTGGCCCATCAGGCGGGGCAAGACCCGCTGGCGTTTCGCCTGGCCATGCTGACCAAAGCCTCGGACACCAAACGGATGCTGCTCAAGCTGAAAGACGTATCGGGCTGGGACAAACCACTTCCGGCCGGAAGAGCCCGAGGAATCGCTCAGTGGGCATTTTTTGCGGGTCTGTGCGGACAAGTCGTTGAGGTATCTCGTCAACCGGACGGCCAGATTAAGGTTGACAAGGTGGTGGCCGTCATTGATCTGGGTACGGTTGTTCATCCTGATAACGTAAAAAATCAGGTGGAAGGTGCGATTGTCATGGCCCTAACGGCGGCCACCAAACCCGGAATTACGTTTGCAGGCGGGAAGGTAACGCAAAGCAATTTTCATGATAGCCCTGTCTTACGGATGAATGAGACGCCAAAAATCGAGGTGCATATTCTGGCGGATGGCGGTCCCATGAAAGGCGTTGGCGAACCCGGTTTACCCCCGCTGGCTCCAGCCCTGGCCAATGCCCTATTTGCCTTGACGGGCAAACGGCTTCGTACACTTCCCATTGATTTAGCTAGCATCCGATAAACCCACTGGGGGCTTCCTGCTTATCATTATTCAAAATCGTCCGAAACTATATGCGTGTATTATTAACAGGTGTTTCCAGTTTTCTGGGCGCGCATACGGCTATTCAACTGCTGGAAAAGGGGTATCAGGTAGTAGGAACGCTGCGAGACATAGGTCGCGCCAACGACATGCGCACCATCATTGGCCAACACACCGATAAAATTGAACAGCTGGCGTTTGTGGAAGCAGATCTGGCCGACACGGCGATATGGGATAAGCTGGTAGAGGGAGTTGACTTTGTGCAGCATATTGCCTCCCCCTTCCCGCATGGTGAACCAACTCATGAAGCGAATGTCATCGTGCCCGCCAAAGAAGGTACGCTAGCCATTCTCAAAGCCGCTTCGAAGCATCAGCTAAAACGGGTCGTGCTGACGTCGGCTATTGGTGCATCATTCTACGGTAAGCCAAAGGGCCAACAGAGCGGTGTATATGATGAAACTGTCTGGACCGATGAAACGAACCGGGCGGATACGACGGCGTATTACCGGAGTAAAACCATCGCGGAAAAAGCCGCCTGGGCGTTTATGGAGCAGGATGCCAGTGGGTTGGAACTAACGACGGTGTTACCTGGCGCGCTGCTAGGACCCGTGTTGGAGAAAGATTATGGCCATACTCCTGAAATCATCTTGAACTTGCTGAACCGCCGTGTACCTGCCGTTCCCAACGTAGGCTTTGATTTGGTCGATGTGCGATCAGCAGCCGATTTGCTTCTACGAGCCATGGAGGCCTCTCAGGCCGCTGGCCAACGGTTTTTGGGCACAGCCGGTTATTTATCGTTTCGACAAATCGCAGCGCTACTAAACGAAAACTACCCAGATCGAAAAATACCTTCTGGCACCATACCCAGCTGGCTACTGCAGGTTTTGGGCTGGTTTGATCCATCGTTAGCGGCCGTAGTCGTTGATCTGGACAAAGAACGCAAAGGCAACAGTAACAAAGCAAAGCAACTGCTGGATTGGCAACCCATTAACAGTAGAGAAGCGGTGTTATCCTGTGCAGATAGTATGTTTCGAGTCGGACTGATTAGCGAATGAGGAAGATGGGTTAAGTCATTCGCTATGACCTGAGAAAGATTTCTATCCCTATAGAATGAACAAGTTAACCCAGTTAATGTCTCCAACCACTGGTTCTCAAAATAACGCTCCCACCTGAGACGAGTGGAGTCTCACGATCTGTTCATCGGGCGTTTTGAGGACGATTATCATCTAGAATCTATCAACTCCGGTTAATAGCAGACGAACTACCTTGTCCTGATTGGAAGCGGAGGTTTTTTTGCACGCAAGTAGCCAGTTGTTATAAACGAAATACCAATCGTTCGGTTTAGTCCCCTCTCTACGCCCACGATGTTTGTTTCCCGATGATCCAGCGCAACGCCCAGCGGCTACTGAAACTCATCAATCAGTTGCTGGACCTGAGCAAGCTGGAAGCCGGACAACTCCAGGCGGAATCCAAACCGGGTGAGCTAACGGCCTTCTTCCGAACGCTGGCCAGTTCGTTCAGTTCCTTTGCCGAAAGTCGCCACATTCCGTTTACCTTTTCCCAAACCCAAACGCCAGGCTGGGTTGCCTTCGACCACCATAAGCTGGAGACGGTGGTAACCAATTTGCTCGCCAATGCCTTCAAGCTCACGCCCGCAGGCCAAACCGTGACGATGACGCTTGGTTACGCCCCTGACCAACTTACCTTTAGGGTGGCCGACACCGGTATCAGTATTGCTGCCGATCATCTGGCCCACATTTTCGAGCGCTTTTATCAGGTCGATGGAAACACCAACCGCCCCTAAGAACCTCTCCTCTTTCGCCAAGCTCTTCCAGGAACGATACGGTGTCCTGCCCTCGCACTACCCAAACCCTTAGTCCAACCCCCTCATCTCGTAGGTAGAGCAGCGAGCGGTTCACTCCCTTCTTGGTTTAAGTGCTAATCGCGTAGTGGTTTTGATAGGGTCGTGTAGCGACCTACTGGTTGTAGAAACCAGCGATACCCCAAGCCCTTCCGTCGTGTAGCGACCTAATGAAACCTATTCGGTTAGGTCGCCAGGCGACGATGCTCTTCGCTCCGCTACCCACTGCCAGCAGGGTCTGAAGGGATGAAACATATTTCTTTTTTGCTTTTTTAGGCCGGTGTTACAGGAGTGGTAAAGAATGTAACGAGCGTGTTAGCGCTTGAGTGAACCAGGTAAGTACTTAGTACCGCTAATGCACAAGGTTCATTTTACCAACTCAATTCATGAAAACCTCTGCTTATTGCTCCGATCGTCTGTAAAGGCCATAATCTACCGATGTACTCAGTAGATGCTTTGCTGGTCAGTTTAGGTAGCCTTGATTCGGGCTCATTCATCATGCCGTCTGCCATATAACTAACGCCCATTTTTTCTATGAAGAATCACTACGTCCTTTGTCTTTTACTTTTTGTATTAGGAACGCAGGCTACTCAGGCCCAATCCCCTGTTATTATCAGTCTCTCGCCTTCGAGTGGGTAGATGGGGACTTCTGTTATCATCAATGGTACCGGTTTCACGGGTACTACGAGTGCCCGATTCGGTGAAAAATCAGCTTCATTCACCGTTAATTCCAGCACCCAGATTAAGGCCATTGTGCCGCGAGGGGCTTCTACTGAGTGTGGGATTCACCATTAGCCGGACGAGTGCCAATTCGGGAAGTGTGTCCAACATTACGGTGAACGTGGCCGATGACAGTAGTGGCAGTTATGATGTGAACCGGCTCAACAATGTCTATGCCCGTATTATTTCGGGCTTGTAAGCAATGAGAGTGGGGCCACCGCTTTAGGGGCCTGAATCGATGGCCCCACTCGTTATTTTTGTTTTATAAAATTCTATTATACTCATCTAACCCATATGTGCACAATGTTTACCTGTATGCCAAAGCGGTATGCCGCTGGCCACATTCTGTTTAGTAGCCTCCTTTGTTTTTGGGTAAGTCAAATTGCCGTGTTCGGTCTGTCGAGGCCAACCGGCTCAACCAACGCTAGCTTATCCTCTATAGCGCCTGCGCCCACTACACCAACCATACATTTGTCGGCACCAGGCTCTGTTTCGGCGGTAGAAACCAATAAGTGCTATCGGCTGGTGTCTAGGCTCAGCGGCAAAGTGATTGGGATTGATGGCAATGGTCAGGGCGATGGAAACCAGCTTCGCCAGCAAACCAATACCAATCAGCTTACGCAGGGCTGGCGATTTACACCTGCCGACGGTGACTATTACAGCATCACGGTTTTAGCCACCCAGAAAGGTATGCAGGTTGCTAACTCCTCGACGGCCAATGATGCCCTGGTAGAGCAATGGACCTATTGGGGCGGGGCTCATCAACAATGGCGGTTGGTCCGTAATTCGGAAGGTTACTTCAGTTTTGTCAACCGCAACTCCGGTAAAGCCATTACCGTACGTAATTCCAGTACAGCCGACGAGGCACAGATCAGCCAGATGACGCTGGGAACGGGGCAGCAACAGCAATGGAGCATCGAAGAACGTAGCTGTACCACTACAGCTACCAATCAGTCGCCGGTAGCGGTGGCTACGGCGACGTCGTTAACGGGTACAGCGCCCCTAAGCGTAACGTTTACGGGCAGTCAATCCTCTGATCCCGATGGCGACCCAATTACCTACCAATGGGACTTTGGCGATGGTACAACGTCCACCCAGGCCAACCCCGTGAAAGTGTTTACCCAAACCCAGGGTAGAGGGGGCTCTCCCGTGCTAAGCTATCTGGTTAAATTCGTTGTATCGGATAACAAAGGAGCAATCAGTAATGCCCAAACATTTTATGTGTCGCTGGGCAACACAGCGCCGACGGCCAGGATCACAACGCCGGCTGATCGCTCTACGTACGTTCTCGATAAAGCCGCTTCCTACACCGCAACCGCTGCCGTTACAGACGAATCACCGGGTAACCTGACGTATTTTTGGCAAATGAAGCTGCGCCAAAACGGTCAGGACCAGCTGCAGACAACCTCTTTAAGTGCTACTCCTGCCCTTACGGTACAACCTGTGGGCTGCATCAATGGTGAAGATTACTACTATGTACTCACGTTGAAAGTGACGGATATCGCTGGTCTTTCAGCGCAGGATTCCGTCAAAATTTACCCGGACTGCAACTCGTCTAAACTGATCGTTACGGGCCTGACGGCTACCTCCCTGAGCAGCACCAGTGTACGGCTCAACTGGACCAATCCAACCCTCCCCTTCGATGACGTACTGGTGCTGGGTAAAGCGGCTTCCCGGTCTAACGGTATCCCTCAGGACTTACATTACACAGCGAATCCTAGCTTTACCGGTAATGGGTCAGACTTTTTAGGGGGTAAGGTCCTCTATCAGGGTAGTGGCACATCGGTAACCGTAACCGATCTGACTCCAGGAGTGCAGTACTTTTTCCGGGTCTATGCCCGCAAAGACCGTACCTGGTCGGGGGGAGTAGAAGTCACTGCGCCCGGCAACCGTCCACCGGTAGCGGTGGCGACAACGAGCTCACTGACCGGTTCAGCCCCACTGAGCGTGACCTTCACCGGCAGCCAATCCTACGACCCCGACGGCGACGTGCTTGCCTATGAATGGGGCTTTAGTGATGGCACTGTTTTGTACGGCGCTAATCAGGTGAAAACGTTTTCCATCCAAACAGGTCAGCACGGGTCAGGTACTATTAGTAGGTATACCGCCCAACTTACCGTGATCGATACGAAAGGGCAACGAAGCTCCAGCCCACTATTTACGATCTCGCTGAACACGGATCAAACCACGCCACCTGGTTCTGTTTCGGCAGTTGATCCCAGCAAATGCTATCGGCTGGTGTCCCGCGTCAGTGGTAAAGTGATGGGCGTGGAAGGCAGTTCGCTGGACGATGGTGCCCCCATCCGTCAGCGGACCGATGCCAATCAGCTTGCTCAAGGCTGGCGATTTGAATCGGTCGGTAATGGCTTCTACAAAATCGGCGCTTTGCATAGCAACAAAGCCATGGATGTGGTCTATGGATCGCAGGATAATGGCGCGGGCATTCAGCAATGGACCTTCAATGGCAACTGGAGTTACAACCAGCACTTTGCTCTCCAGCGAAATGCCAGCGGCTACTTCCAGATTACCAACCGGAATTCAGCCAAGGCCCTTGAGGTGCAGAACGGCAATATGATTGAAGGAGGAATGGTCATTCAGAATACGCCCAGCGGAACGCCTAACCAGCAGTGGAGCATCGAAGAACGCTCCTGTACTACCAGTCCGCCTTCCTCGACGACCACTTCTCCACCGAGCTCAACTACCTCGACCGCCAGCATTGACCCCGCCAAGTGTTACCGCATCCAGTCGCGTAGCAGTGGGCTAACGCTTACCGTCCCCGCGGGGTCACCGAGTGATGGGGCCGCCCTGAAACAGAACACCAACACCGATCAATCCTGGCAGAAGTGGCGCTTTACAGCCGTCGACGGTGCTTATTACAGCATTTCGGTGCTGCATACCCAAAAAGGAATTCAGGTGAATAGCTCGTCGACGACCGATAATGCCTTGGTAGAACAGTGGACGTATTGGGGCGGCTCGCATCAGCAATGGTCGGCTCAGCGTAGCGCTGATGGCTTCTATACCTTCATCAATCGAAACTCCACCAAAGCAATGACTGTGCAAAGCGCCAGCACGGCCGAAGGAGCCTCGATCATCCAGCAGGCAGCCGGTTCGGGACAGAATCAGCAATGGAGCCTTATTGAGACAACATGTCCGGCCAGTGCCCGCGTGGGTGCCGTCGAACTGAAGGAGACGTTTCGCTTATATCCCAATCCGGCCCACGACTTTGTATTGATTGACCTCAAGGCTGTAACTGGCCAACCGGTCAGCCTTCAACTGGCCGATCTACTGGGCCGTCCGCTCCAACAAATCCACCTGGACATTGCCCCAACAGAGCCCTATCGATTCAACACAAGTCAGCTATCCAGTGGGGTATACCTGATTCAGATTACACCCGCTGGCCAGCCATCCACTACCTTACGACTGCTGATCCAGGAATAGATTTTGGCTTAAAATGGATTCCTGGGTGATTTACAGGGCAATACCCTGGCGCAGTTTGTGTTAGGATATTACCCTGTAAATCAGCTTATTTATGTCCTAATTATGGAGACCTTTCTGGCTTTCCTCCCACCTTTCTTATCAGTGGAGCCAAAGACCATTCTTTTATGGAGCATCACGGTGCGAACTCATCGAAAACGAAAAGCTGTCGGTGCATAAGCAGATCTAGTCGTGATTGACGGCATGAGTCATGGAGATTATGCCTTACTTTTTTATGCTCCAGAAAGCCAACGTGTTTTTAACGATCTGAATAACTGTCTAAAGAAGTATTTTCCTGCCATCCTTAAAACTGCCCGTTATAGGTTGTGATTATGCTTTAGGGTCAGGTTATTAGCGACAGCATCATAGCCTTAAGTGACCAACCAAACTGGGGTGTGAAGGATAAAAAGTTGTAGACCTTTGATACGTCGTCTCAAAAATGGCTCCCACCTGAGACGATGACAGATTTGTGTACCGGTAATTCGGGGGTTAAAAAGAAACGGTAATTAAGAAAAATTTACTAAAACAAAATGTTAGTCGTAGCCAAGTCTATTACTGTTGAAGGTATAGGGGCTTTGAAAAACTGAGTATCCTGTAATTACTATTTATCTATTTAGTCATTAACTTTATGATGATACTGAACTTATGGAATTGATATTGAGATGCTTTTAATTGAGTCGGCATAATTATCCGCTTCTGATGAAATGTAAGTCCCTCCTTATAAATCTTGGGCAACTTATCGTATGTACAGTAGCCATCATTGCCATTTCTGGCTATTTCGCTAAGGCGCAATTTAGCCGTGCGGTGTATAACGACGTAGCCACACAGCGATTGTTAATCCGTATTACGGCGCAATACATCCATACTATTAGCCAGGGACAGATCGATATGGACAGCGCCATCCGTATTCCCTGCAACGTGTATCAGTTAAGTCCTTTGCTTGCCTACAATGAAGGATATAGTGACGAAGATGGAAAACACTCAGCGGGAACCAGGTTGCTGGATGCCGGAAAAGTAGCAGAAGCCAGCGCATTACTTAGCAAGCAACATCAGGAAGCACGACTTCGATTATTGCTGGACTTGGGCAGTTATTTCGTGTTCAAACCAGGCACCGAAAAGGCAGATCTTGATCAGGCATCAACATACATCAACGAAGCTTTACGGCTAAGTCGGAAAGCGCCCTTCCAATGGCAAGTGGAGAGTAAAGCGCTTCGGGCTCATTGGCTTGATCAATCCGGATTTGCCGCTGAGGGCCAGAAAGTATTTGATGAACTGGTGGCCTTATGCAATCATACGGGAAACGCACTGGCATCTGCTAGGCTATTGCTTCGTGCTGGGGAACTATTGCATTATGGAGACCCTGATCGGCTTATAAAGTTTGAAAAAGCCCTATCTATTTTTAGAAAAGCAAATGCGAAAGAGAAGGAAATTGAAACCCTATCTCTGATAAATATTGAATACTTTGTTGCCAAAAAGTATGATGTAGCTGAAAATTATTTGCGCACGATTGTCAATCTTCAACACCAAATAAACTTTCGACATCAACAGTACCCATACGATGCTTTATCCTGGCTGGCTTATCGAAAAGGGGCCCTTACCGATGCATTAGCCTACTCGAACAAAAGTCTGGCAAGCCTGGCCTCCAAAGCTGATTCTACATTTATCAGCTACTTCTATACGCGAAGGGGACTCATCTATGAACGACTGCATAAACTGAATGAATCTCTTACTTGGTATGACAAAGGATTGGAAAATAGGACACCTGGAACAAGGTTGTTTTGGTACAGAGCCGTGATCGGCAAAGTGATAACGCTGAATGAGATTGGTAGAGCAAAAGAAGCCCTAGCCCTCCTCAAAAAAGTAAAACGGAATTATCCACCCAATTCCTACTTTGACAAGATGCACTTTGCCTTTCTGCTGGGAAAGACGTATGCTAATTTAAAGAAGATCAGTCTTGCGGAAAGCAACTACCAAGTCTTTCTGACTATGGCGGAAAAATTTCCGGTGGAATATATTCATGACGAATTTCCTGCGGCATTTTTTCAGATTTCTACCTTTTACCGAACGATTGGTAAAACCAGGCAGGCGCGTGACTATCTCGAGCTGGGAAAAGACTATACATCTTCATTTGATATAGTAGCAAAGGACAATTACTACTATAATCTATTCAAAATTGATTCAATGGAGGGGCGTCATCTGGATGCAATCCGCCACCTTAAACATAGTTATGAGTTCACCGATTCGGTGTTTAGCTATGACCAGCGAAAACGAACAGAAGAATTACTGGTAAAATATGAGGCTGAGAAAAAGGATAAAAACATCCAATTACTAAATAGCCAGAATCAACTGGAGCGTATACGGACGGAGCAGGCACACCGGACCAGGAATATAATGCTGGCAGGTTTGGTACTCCTGCTGATTATTATTGCGCTCTTATTCAACCGGTATATCATCAAACAAAGGGCAAATCAAAAACTTGTAGCGAATCAGCGGGAACTGGATCAGAAAAATAGTTTTCTGGAAACACTTACTACCGAACAGGACAAACTCCTCAAAGAAAAAGAATGGTTGTTGAAGGAAGTTCATCATCGGGTGAAAAACAACCTTCAGATGGTAACTAGCCTGCTCTATTCACAATCGGTGTATTTGCAGGATGAAACGGCCAAACTGGCCGTGAAGGATAGCCTTCGCCGGATGCAGGCTATGGCCTTGATTCATCAAAAGCTCTACCAGGATGAAAATACGTCCAGCATTACCATGCCCGAATACATTAATGACCTGATATCTTACTTGCAGGAGAGCTTCGATGAGGGTGGCCAGATTACGTTCAAACAGACTATTGAGCCATTATCCCTTGATGTATCTCAGGCAATCCCCCTTGGACTGATCATCACCGAAAGTATTGTGAATACCATGAAGCATGCTTTTTTGGGAGGGCAAAAAGGGGTTGTGCGTATAGAGCTTCTACAGGACGGACCTGACTTTTTAGTACTAAAAATAGCGGACAATGGTATTGGCCTGCCTACAGGTCTTGACACAAAGGAGTATAACTCCCTGGGTCTTGAGCTGATGCAGGGGCTTGCGAAACAATTGAATGGTTTTTTTACGATTGAAAGCAGTAATGGTGTGCTTGTGACCGTCAGGTTTATATCACTAAGCAGGCATTACTTGCCGACAAACCTGCCCGAAAACATGTCGTAACCAACGGCTATGAGCACTAAGATACTGATTGTTGAGGATGAATTTGTGGTAGCCAATTCGCTGCGAATACTACTAAGGCAGGCCGGATACACAGTGAGTGGTATCGCCACTTCAGCTGAGGAAGCCTATGAGCACTTGCAAAGGGATAAACACGACCTTGTGCTGCTGGACATCCGGTTGAATGGAAGCGTATCGGGCATTGATCTCGCCAGAAAACTCAAGACTGAAAACATTGCCTTTGTTTACTTATCCGCCAATTCAAGCCAAAAGGTACTCGAAGAAGCGAAGAAAACGGAACCTTATGGCTTTCTCGTCAAGCCGTTCAGGGAGAAAGACTTGCTGGTGGCCCTGGATATTGCCGTATATCTTCACAAGAATAAGCTCGAATCAAAATTGCAGCAGGAAGCCCTTTTGGAAAAGCAACTGCTGGAGATTAGCCATGAAGACTCAGACGGTAAGCAGACGTTTTTAAAGATTGCCAAGGCTATCCGAACGTTTATTCCATTTGATCTCATCGTATGCGAAACCAGACCACTTTCGGCGTCCCGGTTTGATGAGTACTCCTACTTACGCGTCGGATTTGATGAGTATCAGTTTATTGGTAAGGAAGAGCTTCTAACAATCTCAGGTTTAAAAAGCGACGCCTTATTTAAAATCCAAGAAAACAGTTATACAGATACCCATGTGGCCACTTATTACAATGGAGCAACGACCGATCCGGTCTCCGTTACCCCGTTGCAGAAGATTTGGTTAAACACGTTTAGTTTAGAATCATACCTGATTTTTCCAGTCGCTCTGAGCAATGGATCCTGGGTTCACTATTCTTTTTATAGCCGTCGACATGCCATGTATACGCAAAGCCATGTGGCTGTGTTGAACCTTTTCGTAGGCAGTTTGGCTAGCGTTACTGCAAAATTAGTTCATGCTGACGTATCCTCCACATCCACCATACGGCTATCTGCCGATAGAAAGCCTGATCGCACCGAGGATAGGCAAGGCTCTGTTCCGGAATTTAAACGCATTATCGGAAAGCATCCGCTTTTACTGGCTGCCTTAGATCTTATAACGCAGGTGGCGCCTTACAAAACGTCAGTGCTCATACTTGGCGAAAGTGGTACTGGAAAAGAAAGCATCGCCCAAGCCATTCACGCACTCTCTGGACAGCGCAACGGACCCTTTATAAAAGTAAATTGTGCGGCTATTCCGACGGCACTGATCGAATCTGAGCTATTTGGCCATGAGAAAGGAGCGTTTACCGGAGCCATTGAAAAAAGGATAGGAAAATTTGAGCAAGCCCATGAAGGAACCCTATTTTTAGACGAGATCGGCGAAATGCCGTTGGACATGCAAGTGCGGTTATTGCGGGTTTTACAGGAAAAGGAAATTGACCCCGTAGGAGGCAAGTCGCCCAGGAAAGTCGATGTGCGTATTGTGGCAGCTACCAACCGAAATCTGGAACGTGAAGTTGCGGAAGGCAGGTTCAGGCTTGATCTGTATTATCGCCTTAATGTTTTTCCGATAACCTTACCGCCCCTTCGCGAACGAAAAAGTGATATACAGGCACTGGCGGTTTATTTTGCCAACCGGTTCTGCAACGAGTTCAACAAGAATTTCAACGGTATATCGGCATCCATGATCGACGCATTGCAGGGGTATACCTGGCCCGGCAATATTCGTGAACTCGAGAATGTACTGGAGCGGTCGGTGATACTCAATGATGGACGATCTGAACTGGCATTAAAGCAAAGTCTCTCGGGGGCAGTTGACAAAGCATCCGGCAAGGTAGAGATTGATACACTCGGGGATGTTAAGCGCATTCAACAGGAAACAGAAAGAGAATACCTTATCTCCGTTCTCAAAAAAACGAACGGCCTTATACGGGGGGCCAATGGGGCCGCCGAATTACTAAAAATAAAGCCGACAACCCTAGAAGCCAGACTAGCGAAGTTAGGTATTCAGCGGGGAGATTTTGGCACCTGACAGGACCGTATAGGCTTTGTGTGACAAGATCACCTCCAAAAGTTTAGGAGTCGGATCGTATGGCCTCCAAAAATAGTGGAGAGGTAAGGTTCCGTGTTATATTTCACTACGTAAATACAATCTCATAGGCTACTGATAATCAGAAGTTTTCAATAATTTCTTCATTTTTACTCGATTGGATGGCTGACTGGCACGAAATTGTTTACAGGCGTTTTAACAAGGGTAAAGTAATTCAAGCTGTTGACAGGAAGTTTCATGAATTCAGGAAAAGCCCAAACGACATCCGTTTTCCGCAACAGGGAGGGCCAGGCTGTTTTTTATAGAAACTGGACCACAAGAAACGAACCGAACGGTATCGTTTTGATCGTTCACGGTTTGAATTCCCATAGCGGCTATTATGAAAAGTTTGTTGCCAAACTTACCGATAACGGATATGAAGTCTACGCAATGGATCTTCAGGGCTGGGGAATGTCGGAGGGAGAACGGTATTACATCGCTGACTATCATGCTATTGTAGACGATATTGATTTGCTGGTAGATATTGTAAGATCGACGTACCCAACCATCGGTATTTTTTTGTTAGGCCATAGTGCAGGCGGTGTGTTTGCTTCCGTCTACACAGTGGGTAACCAGGACAAGCTAAGTGGGCTGATTTCAGCAAGCTTCGCCTTTCAACTTCAAGCGCCTGGCTTTGCCCTGGCCATCATAAAAGTACTGGGTAATATCATTCCGCATACGCGACTAATCAGATTGAAAAATGAAGATTTTTCCCGGGACAAGGCTATTGTACACGCAATGAACAACGACCCGTTGCTAAAAAACGAAAAGCAGCCAGCGCGGACAATGCAGCAACTTTTGCTGGCAGCAGCGTACTTAAAAAAAGAAATACCCTACATCAAACTTCCGCTTCTTATAATTCATGGTACTGCGGATAGGATCACTAACCCCATTGGAAGCCAATACTTTATGGATCATGCAACTTCGGTAGACAAGCAACTGACATTATATGAAGGCTATTATCATGATTTGCTCAACGACAAGTATAATGGAATCATCAACAAAGAGATTATGCGTTGGCTCAACAAAAGAGTTTGACTTATCTGCCTATGACCGTAGCCTTCTTCCAAAAAATCTTTTTCCATCCTCCGTTCGGTTACATAGGGATAGGGCCTTTTCGGATTATACTCCGAATTGCTCGAAATTAGTCTCCTGGAAACATATAACCTCTAAATAAGGCACTAAGTAAGCATCACTCTATAATGGATACAGTAAGACAGGCTCCTTTATAAGGTTTTAAGTTTTGCGTATATACACTATCGTTCATTATCAGTAGTAAGGTAGGATACCATCTGTGAAAAGCGTTACAGGGGAGCAGAAAGTCTGTTAAAGGCTTGTAGTAATGAGCGTATATAGAATCAATAACACCTTAAATTTTTCAATCATGAAAAGGCGAATTCTCTTTATGGTAACCAGCGCCAATCTCATTGGTCCAAAAAATCGTAAAACCGGGAGCTTGCTTACCGAATTAGCCCATCCCTATGAAGCGTTTAAAAAGCAAGGGTATGAGATTGACATTTACAGTGTCAAAGGAGGAGAAGCGCCCATCGATTTAGTGGAATTAGATGATCCCGTTAATCAGGCATTTCTGAACGATGAAGGGATCACTAAAATGAAAAACACCAAGAGCATAAATGAATTATCGACTGACGGCTATGATGCGGTATTCGTTCCAGGTGGTTTGGGTCCGGTTGTGGATATGACGGATAATCCACCTGTACAGAACATTCTGGCTTCGTTTTATGATAGCGGTAAGGTGGTGAGTGCGGTATGCCACGGACCTGTTTCCCTGGGAAATGTTAAGTTGAAAGACGGTTCGTATCTGGTTCGGGGCAAAAACGTAACGGGATTCAGCGCTGTTGAGGAAGCGGGCTATGCCAAGGATGATGTTTCGTTTGAGTTGGAAGACTTATTAAAAGAGCGTGGAGCCAATTACAGCGCTGTTGAACCTTGGCAGCCCCACAGTATCACCGACGGGCGATTAGTTACCGGACAAAATCCTGCTTCCGCTCAAGGGGTAGCCGAACGGGTAATTGCTATTCTGGAATCTGCTGATGTGGTAGAACCTGCTAAAGTTTAATGTACCGAAACACACCCCTTCTCCATCCATTGACGAAGGGGTAACAAAGAAAATCCTGAAAACTTTTTTCTATACGCTGATAAACTATGAATGAAGCGATTACAACAATTGCAAAATGGTTAACCATAGATGGTCAGCTAGAAGCGGTACGCCAACTGTTGACAGAGTTGGCTCTGAAAAGTAGGCAGGAAGAAGGGAATCTTTTCTATACGGTTTACCAAAGTATTGCAGACCCAAATACGCTATTTTTACTTGAGCGGTATAAAGACGAATCGGCATTGGATAACCATCGAAATTCAGCGCACTACCAAGAGTTAGTCGTCGGAAAGATTATTCCCCTACTCGCAGCAAGAGAGATCGTTCAGGCAAGAGACTTGAACCTTAATGATCTCCATCAGGCAGAATAAGAGGCCGCCCCGTTTCGTAAACTCCCTTTTTTGTTCGTCAATTGCCAAATTGACTTTGGTCTACCTCATGTATTTTTTCACTTAACAACCCAAATCTTATGAAAAGCTTTGCATTATTTCTACTATCGGGAGCAATCCTATCTATTTCTTCTTTAAACGCTCAGACAAAAAAAATGGAAACAGCAAAACCCACTATTATTTTTGTACATGGCTTATGGGCCGATGGATCGTCATGGAGCAAAGTTATCCCGCTCCTAGTTGCCCGAGGGTATAAAGTTATATCCGTGCAGAATCCGACTACTACCCTTGAGAACGATATTGCTGCTACCCAACGGGCTATAGCTGTTGCCGGTGGTGATGTCGTTTTGGTTGGTCATTCCTGGGGAGGTTTTGTGATCACTGAAGCCGGCGATCATCCAAAGGTCAAAGCATTGGTCTATGTGGCTGCCTACGCCCCCGAAAAGGATGAAACCGTTCTCTCCCTGAGTGAAAAAGCGGCCCCTACCCAACTTGCCTCCTTTTTTCAGGCAGAAGGTGGGTTCGTTAGTCTTACCAGAGAGGGGATAACGAACGTATTTGCCAATGATCTTTCGGCTCAGGAACAGGAGTTGGTTTTTGCTGTACAACAGCCAACGTCCCCAGACGTATTTAAAGGAGCAGCGAGTAAAGTGGCCTGGAAACAGAAACCCTCCTGGTATATCGTGGCTTCGGAAGACAAAACCATCAACCCCGATCTGGAACGCTTAATGGCTCAACGGGCAAAGGCTAAAACAACTACCCTGAAATCATGCCACGTAGCCATGTTGTCCAAGCCCAACCAGGTCCTGGAGGTGATTTTGGAAGCGGCCAGTCAGGCTGTTAATTAAACTAAGCAGGTGAGCTTAAACCTAGTAGAATCAACCAATCCCTAAGACACCCAGTTACTATTTTTGGTGTGTAAAAGGATTGGTTTGTTTCCGCACGATGGTTACTTACACGGATAATGTACAAAGTGAGTCATGAGTTTTTAGCTACCCAAACCACGCAAAGCGTATGCAGGCACTTAACCCGGTACAGACAAATACGTTCATTTCGGAACAAGGATTGAATGTCGCCTATAAACATTGGAAAGCAGCCGAAACCCCAAAAGGGATAGTAGCATTTGCTCACGGCTTTAATTCACACAGCGGCTATTTTCAATGGCCAGCCGAACAACTAACAGCCCAGCATTATGAGGTTTATGGGATCGACTTTCCGGGAAGGGGAATGTCAGACGGAGAGCGATATTACATGGCTGACTATGAAGAGTTTGTAAAAGAGCTTGATACGTTAATAGACATTGCGAAAGCGGCTCATCCAGGGTTACCTATCTTTTTATTAGGACACAGTGCAGGCGGTGTTTTGTCGGCCATTTATGCTCTGGAGCATCAGGATAAGCTCAGCGGTTTTATTTGCGAAAGTTTCGCGTTTCAAGTACCTGCTCCCGATTTCGCCGTGGCTGTTTTACGAGGTCTAAGCCACGTATTTCCTCACGCACATGTGTTGCGGTTGAAAAACGAAGATTTTTCCCGCGATCAGGCCGTGGTTGATTTTATGAATAGTGATCCGCTTATCGCCAATGAAGTTCAGCCGACGAAAACCGTACAGCAATTATCGCTTGCTGACGAACGGCTAAAAAACGAAATGGCTTCCATCCAACTCCCTCTGCTGATCCTTCACGGTACTGAGGATAAGGCAACCAAACCTAGTGGAAGCCAATTTTTTTATGATAATGCGTCTTCCGTCGACAAAACGCTAAAATTTTATGAGGGACATTATCACGATTTATTGAATGACTTAGACAAGGAAGTTGTCATGACCGATATTCTCAATTGGCTAAACCAAAGAAAGAACTAATACAGACAGCTACCAAACAGGTGTTGGTAAAAAGTTAACCGTGTACAGTCTTGTCCTTACCGACGGAAGTAGCCTATTCGACGCAACATTACTCGATACCCTGGAATTCTAATAGGCTAGTAAAACAATTCAATAATCTCATGAAATCGCTCTAATCTGAGACGAAGGGATATTCAAAAAGGGGCGTTTTTAAAACAGTAATTATCCTGATTATTTGTACTTTAGCTAACATCTAACAGATTATACAACAGATTCGAATACCACCAATGCGATTTCATTATTTTTCAACATTAATTCTTTTCACTACCTTTTTTGGATGTAAGAAAGAAATAAATCCTGATCCTGATCTAGCTGGTATGCTGGAAGGTACATATCAGGTAAAAGAATCAGTAGACATTTTAAATTCTAAAGTTGATACAACAAGATTACCTTATCTGTATGGAAAAATAATTATAGAACGTTCCAAGGCAGAGCCTACTAAAATTGGCGTTAGTTCGAGTGTAGCTTTTACATGGAATGGCAGTCTTGTTGATGACACCCAATATAATGAACTGCTAAAGTTATTCCCTATGCCTAATCCTCAAAATTATATTCTCACTGTTTCCCAGAAAAATGATACCATTTACTTTACTGATAATCAGAAAACTTTCGGTAAGTATTTTGGCAATATACTGATAAAGAAAGTTATTCATTCCTCTACCTGGGAATCGACATTAATTGCAACTAAGTTGTGATGTATTATTTTTAGGTATATACCTAAAAATAATACAATATACTGATTTCTAATTAGCTTGTACTTTCTAAAGATTAGTTTTATAACCAGGGGTATTTTATGAGATTAAAATAAGAATTTACATTCAGACTGTAATTTTGAGATCTTAGAAAGTTACTAGTATGGCTTATTTACGGGTGCTTCTTTTAGTGTTCATCGCTCAGAAGCTGGCTGCTCAAATCACGCCTAACACGCTTAGTCAAGATCCCGTTTTTAGAACCGTTCTGGCGGCTCGGCTCGTCTATCCATTTGATGCACTATATAAAGAAATTTATGCACGTGTATATGCTGGATTTGAAGTCGATGAGAAAGGGCATTTATTTAATATCTCCATACTTAATCACATGTCCAGAGGCACCCGGTATGGCTTTGAGCCCAACACAATAGCTGCTCTGAAGAAACTTCCTCCGCTCAACCCCCACTACCAAGGTCGATACATTCTCCCTATAGCCTTTATTTATGTAGATTCTCGCCATCTAGATAATCCATACATACCCAAAGACAGTATAAGTATGGGCGGCTTAGCGAATTATATATTATTAGATGAAATTAAAGTTATTGGTGGTAATGTGGATCGCAAAGAACGCTTACGAGCGGTTGAGAGAACTAAGGCTCAATAAAGAAATCTTCTGTTGCCTAAGTGGCATTATGTTAGCCTAATAGTGTAAATGCAGGCTTTATTGATTTACTCTACGGCGTTGCCAAATCGATAGTAAAACGAAAAAGTCAGCCGGTAGAGAGAAAATGTAATTACCAGTCACAACAATCATAGCCACACATCCGAGGCTAAGTGCAAAGAAGGCTAAAGAGTTAATTTTCATGATTGACAGAGATTTAGAAGTTATATAATCTGTTACATGTTAGCTAAAGTACGAATAATCAGGCTAATAACCTGTGATTAGCCGTCTCTTCAAACCCTCATTTATAGTAAAAGCTTTGTGGTGCTCAACCTCGTCATGACGCTACATTAAGCCGTTGCAATGGGTTGGGCGGGCCGCTGTACTTTAGCCACTCGCTTTCGGAGACTAGTCAACATCCGAGTTGGTTCAGCGACGATGCGAGCGCCCGTCCAAGTCGAAGCAATGACCATCCCGGCTGCTACCAAGATAATGTCTTTCAGAATATATTGAGCCGCCAACGAGGGTGCATATAGAGGAGCGGGAAAGAGTTCTTTCGGAAAGAAAAGTAGGGGAGACATCGCGCCAATCATTTGAGCCGCCATCAGCCACACGCCTACCCGCAAAAAGCGGCCCGTTAGAAAACACAGCCCAATCACACATTCCAAACCCGCTACAAAATCCATGGCGCTGTGGCCGGAGAAGATACCCATCGTCAGAAGAGTGGTGGTTCGGGTGGCTAAATCTTCAATGGGACTAATACCCGGAAAGAATTTAAGAAGGCCGAATCCTACAAAAACTAAACCCATACAAACCCGTAGAATACCAATGCTGTTGGCCACCAACCATCGGTTCATTCGGGTATCCAACTGGTCAAAGCGGTCGAATAACTTAGCTAATAGGTTCATGAGTACTATGTTTATGTTCACCGAATGTAATGTAGCCATCTACGCCGTATGAGTCTCTATAGATTCAATAGGCTCATAAATAACTTTCATCGCACGGTTACAGAATCGCTCATATATAGCAGAATTACACCGTTTTGAGACGAGTTTAAGTCCACTTGAATTCCCCATTGTGGGCAAAAAAAGCCCCATTGTGCTATAACAGCTAATCACTAAACAACCTTATTGGAGCGAATTTATACACGTTTAATCGTGTGGCACGATTTTTAACAGCCATCTAGTCAACAAGCACTTATGATGGTGACTACCATCAGTTTCCCTTCCTTTTTGCATGAAACCAAACCTACTCAACGAAGCTCAATTAATTTTTGATCTTCAGGCGGGTAATGCTTCGGCCTTTACCACGTTATACGATGCCTATTCACCAGCTTTGTTTGGTGTATTATTGAGATTAGTGAAAGATCATCCACAAGCTGAAGATTTGCTTCAAGATGCCTTTATTAAAATCTGGACTAATATCCATCGCTATGATGCTCAGCAGGGGCGACTTTTCACTTGGCTGTTAACTGTCACTCGGAATGTAGGCATGGATGCGCTAAGAGCGCGTAAAATGCAAATTATATCGGAAGCGTATACGCATGATCGAGCCGATGAGTCTGCTCAATCGGTGCCGGACACTATGCCCCATCAATCGATCTTCACCATCTTATCCCCTAAATACAGTCAGGTGCTTGAATTGACCTATCAAGGTTATACCAAAGAGGCAATTGCCGATCACTTTGATCTGCCGCTAGGCACCGTGAAAACTCGCTTTCGTAAAGGGCTTAGGCTGTTAAAAGATGTATTTGCTCAAGACATCTGTCAATATCACATGGTTTGAAAGATTGGGTTTGTTTCTGCCATTATAGAACCAGTCTCCTTGATTTATAACGGAAACTCAATCATGCGTTTCGTACTTTGGGAAATAAAGTACGAAAAATTGGCAGCCTTTAATTAAACAAACGGCTTTGTCTCAATCTCAATAAAGGCTCCTGCTTGAGACGAAGTGGGATTTGCGTATCTGTAATTAGGGCGTTTTAGGAAACAGCCATAATTTTTTAGTTATCTCTTTCTTCTTAAAGTCGGTAATAGTCTTCCCGTCATACCGATACACCCCACCAAATGTTGCTATCCAAATATTGCCCTTTCGATCTTGCTAAATGGGGTAGGTCCGTAGGCTGTACTTACCTGTTTGGATTCGGCCTTAATTGTGTCTTTTGGCAGGTCAGTTTTGGCCAGTGCATGAGTGGACGAATAAACAGCAATCAGCAAGACCAAGGCCTATTGGGTACGTACGTCATCCGTATTTTGTTTAATGGCCCAATGGATTTAACAGACCTAATTGGTTTTGTATCGCCTTTTAGTTAAGGGCTTGTGAATGAGTGTCAAAGGAAGGCAAAAGCAGCGTTTACTGACTCCTGGGTATTTTGTCCGTGAGCAGTGTGGTCTATACAACTGTCTTATATTAATGCTCCATTCAAAATATGTGAGGTATATCCGGTTGATTCAATTCTGCCGTTACGTCAAAACGTTTTGGCAGATTGGTAACCAGAACAGTCTGAGACACGAAGCCGATAACGGTTGAATATACCCTCACGCTATAAACCAATACGCTATCAGAAGCGATTAGTGCAATGCATAAATGGGGAAAACAGCATCTGGAAAAGTTATTGCCAGCAACGAAGTACGCGCATAATTCGGTTCAATAGCCATTATTTTTCAACCAGATCGCAATCCGTAACCAAGCCCTCGGAGGTCAGATGGACGAGTATATAGGTGTCCGGCTGATTGGACTTTAATTGGTAAGTTACTATTTCGCTTACCTCACTTCCATGGCGTTGAATTCCCCGGCCTGCGACGTTTTCTGAATGAATAAAAGTTAATGATTTTAACGTTTCCGGCTCTCGCATTCCGCCCACAAAATCGCGTTTGGCTCCCACAGTAAGGCCTGAGGCTTCTTCTACTAGTTTACCACCTTTTACCATAGCCTGCAAAGCCGCCATGATTTTGGGTGTACGGGATGGATCAGGATCGGCGTTGGTTCTACGTGTATTGACAAGCGGCCCAATACGTGGTACTGTTCGCTCATAGCGTTGATCATTGTCCTGAAGCCGGAAGCTAGTCACATGTCCAGTAGCGTCTGGATTGAAGATCACCGAAACATTACGATCTGTTGATGTGAACTTATTAGTACCGACGGGCACAAATTCTTCATCAACAAAACTATCTTCTATAGTTAAAAGCCGCTGATTATCAGCCTCAAAAGTAATAATTCGATTATTAAATAATTCATATCGACCTTCGAAAGCCGTTAACGTTTTAGAATCCACAGCTACCGCGGCTGGTTTAGTCTTTACAGGAAAGCCATCCCAGTGGTAATAGCTAGCGATAAAATCAACAATTCTGCCCATCATATGCGAGTTATCATTCGCATTGATCATGATCACAACGCCTTGTCCCTTATCCACACTAGCCGTGAGTAACGCATCAAAACCCTCGTCGCGCCCACTATGACCGAAGCGGAGCATCGTACTGTCACCCTGCAAAAAAACGCCAAGTCCATCCCTGTTTTTCTGATCAGTCAACATTTGGCGGGTCATAGACTGAGATAATACACTCCCTGGCTTTCCAGCATAAGCATTCTGAATACTAATCGCGAATCGAGCCAGATCAGACGGTGTAGTCCATAATCCCGCTGCTGCCATCTCAGGATAAATGTGCCAGCGACCTTCCACTAAACTTCGATTGCTGTAGTGACCAGTTGCCGTTAATTTTGCCAATTCTGGAGGTAAAGGTTGTTGGTAGGTACTATTTTTCATACCTAGTGGTGAAAGCACCTTATTTTTCATGAACGCGGGGAAATCAACGCCAGTCACATCCACCATCAGTTGTTGCATGACGGTATAACCGCCACCCGAATACCGCCAACGAGAGCCCGGAACAAAGTCTACGCGAACCGGTGGTGTATTGGCTGGGGCTGTCCCATCCAGAACCTGAACAACCGAAGGGATCTTGGCGCCCACCGTATATCCCGGGAATCCGTGAACTGTAAGGCCGGTAGTATGACTAAGTATCCCCCGCAGAGTAACCTTCTTGTCTTTAGTAAATTCATTATCAGGAACTTTCCAACTTTTAAGTTTTATATTCACATTCTCATCCAGAAAAAGTTGATTCTGTTCAACCAGATACAGAGCGCCCATAGCCGCAACCGATTTACTAACCGAGCCTGCCTGAAACAAAGTATTGGTGGTGACAGGCACCTTTCCCTGTTTATCAATAAATCCATAGGACTGAGCCTTCAAGATTTTTCCGTCCTGAATGATAGCTAGGGACAAAGCGGGAATACCCCGCTTCTGCATTTGGCTACGAATAAAATCGTCTAGATCATCCGCGTGAAGGGGAAATACACCTAATAGAAAGGAAAGAATCAGTAAGTGGCGTTGGTTTTTCATGGATATCGGGCAATGTATTTGAATGGTGCAACGATTGGTATGATGAAAACTATTATGATAAATGTCCGGAAAATAATCCGAAGAGCCCTGCAACAGGACTGCATCGTGACTGAGCCAGCGAACCCGCTAAAAGCCGCGTACCTTACAGTTAGGCTACGGCACAATGGGGTTCCGGCTCGCTTCTTCCCTTTACTATACCGAATTCTTATTTGCTTTTAAAGCCCGGCAACAAACCTACCGGTCTTTGAGGAGATATGCGGTTAATGGTTTGTAAAAGAATGTTAATGATTTGAAAAAGGCCTAAACAATTAGTGTCTGATAGCTGAAATACGTAAGTGGGCCTTGATCGAAAGCCTCACGAAATCGCCCCTTAAAGAGATGATAAAATTTCCGTCTACATCTTCAGGCATTAGCCTAGAAGAGGCCGTGCACAGTCAAGAATTGAACCCTGGAACGCATCAGAAGAACTCGACCGCTACAATCGATGGTGCATAGCACAGCCCCATTCGTCAAAGATCATCCGTTGTCCCATTACTCGCTTTTCAGCTTTTCCAGCCGCCCACTAGCCTCTGTATTTTTGGGGTTCAACCTTAACGCCCGCTGGTATAAAGCGGCAGCCTCCACTCGTCGGCCCACTTTGGCCAGTACATCCCCGTACAATATACATAAAAAATCACTCGTGGGATACAACACAAAACCCGTGCGGAACGTAGCTAGCGCTTCTGATTGGTGGCCTGTTCGAAAGAACTCGTACCCCATGGCGATCCAATCTTGTACGGCCATGGTATAGTGGAGCGTGTCGGACCTGAAGGCCTCGAGTTGGATCAGGGCGGCATCCGCTCCCGTACGCAATAGCTCCCGGCCATAAGGAATTGTCACGGGCGTTCTGATCTCATCGGTGGGTTGATGGTTTAACAGCCGCATCGCATTCATAGCCGTCACAGGAGCCCCCAACCCGTTATCCAGTAAGACCACCGTCTGGCGTTTGGTCACATTTAGAAGCAGCATGGTGCTGGTGCCTGGCTTAAAGCCCGAATGAAAAACAAGTTTACCAGCACTACTATCGGGGAGAATAAACCAGCCCAGCCCAAAGTAGACCTTGCCCGGATAGTGCCGGGCCGTCGCCAGTTGGCCGTCGGCCAGCTTTTGGGGAGTAAGCATCTTGGCCAACGTAACCGGTTTAAGTAGCCTGCCAGTGAACAGCGACTCAGTAAACCGCCACAGATCGGTGGTATTACTAACGATAAGTCCGGGGCCTTCCACACCACCTGATTGATGCAAAAATTTCTGATGGCGGGCCATGGTATCGGCTAAGGCAAAATCAGTAGAAAAATAGTAGGGATACGCATAGGGGATAGCCCGATTCGTGTCGTTTTTAACGCTGCCCAGTACAAGCGTATACGTGGCTGTCATGCCTGCTTTTTTATAGATCTGCTCAGAGAGGTATTGCTGAAAGGGGCGATGGCTAAGGGTCTCGACAACCAATGCCAGCAGCCCCATTCCCGGACTCGAATACTGCCACTGCTGACCAGGGGATTTTTCCAGTTTACCCCATTTTTTCAACGCCGGAATAATATCCCGATTGGTCATGATGCGCCTAGGCGAAGCGCTATAGTCGGCATCAAATAAGTCGAAATCGGGCAAACCCGAGGTGTGGGATAATAGCTGCCGGATAGTGATGGCGGGATATGGAAAGTCGGGTAAGTAGCGCTTCACCGGCCCATCCAGTGCCAGCAAGTGTTGCTCTTCCAGTTGCATAATGGCCACAGCGGTAAACACTTTGGAAACCGAAGCCAGTTCGAAGTTGGTGGTGGTCTGATTGGGTCGTCCGTGTGCCTGATCGCGCCAGCCGAAGGCCTGCTGGTAGATGACCTTGCCCTGCTCAGCAGCTAGCACACTGCCATTGATCAAGTGGCGACGGTTGAGATCCTTGAGTAAGCTGTCGAGTTGTTGTTGAGGGGCTTGGGCACAGACCCATTGATAAAGACAGCCGATACACAGGGTTAGGAAAGATTTCATTTTGGGCTAGTTCGTTTGTCAACCCAGCCCGTACAAATCAGCGGGTAGGCTTAGCAGACAAAGCTATCGAGGCTAAAACCTAGAGAATAGAATGAAATTTGCCTTTTGGGAAACGCATTAAAATTTCTGAAATTCCTGGGGCAGGAAACCCGTCTGCTCTTTAAACACTCGGATGAAGTGGCTTTGGTCGGCAAAGCCGCATTCATACGCAAGAGCCGTCAAGGAAACGGCTGGCTGGCGTATTCGGGCTATAGCACGTCCTACCTTCAGTCGCCTGCTGTATTCACTCAAGGTGCAGCCAAAATACCGGGGAAACTGCTTGGAGATGGTAATGGGGTTGAGCTTGAGCTCGTTGCCTATCTCCCTAAGGCAAGGGGTCTGGCTCCAGGTATCCCGTAGCAGGTCTCGAAGTTGATTCACCCAGGCAGGTCGTTTCTGACTGAAACGACCGCTGGACGGCTCGACCAGTTGATGAGCCAATGAGGTGATACTTTCGGCCGAAGAAGGATCCATCCACTGGGCTTCTTTGTACATCCTAAGCAGAATTGCCCGGCAGTACGGATTTTGGTGTATCGCCTGCTCCAGCCTGGCTTCCGAGAGTTCTTGTTGAGCAAAAAAGTCGGCGCTTATATCCAGGTTGAGATTTTTGGAGGGGAATTGGGTGTTCAGATTCTGGTGAAGTTCACCGCTGTAATAAAAGAGTAAATGGCCGGGCGTAACCGCTTGATTAAAGTGCTTTCGTCTCTCGAAGGTACCCCCCTGCAAAAATAACGTAAGATGGCTGTTGTGGTGGGCATGAGGTCCCTGATACACCTGCGTATGGTATACCGTCTCAATCAGGGCAAGCCCCTGTTGCGTATCAAAGCGTTGACTGATATGGCCTAAGAACTCCCCTTGTCTCAAATGATGCATATACGTCAGCTTCGTAGTTCGCTAAATAAGAATCGAATGGAATACACTGGGTATGCTTGGCTTATTTAGGGGTTGCTTTCAAATGCTATGCCATTGTGGTAAGTTGTTACTACTCAGCAGGCATCTTAATGGCTCTTGTCCTGTTTCGGACAAAATGAGTACGTACCTGGACAAGCTGTATTTAATGTATAGGATAGTAGTTAGCACATGCCAATCTTAAAAAAGCTCCCGCTTGAGTCGATGGGAGTCGCACGGTTCGCAAATGAGGTATTTTATGGAACAATAAACACGGGTTAGCCAGCAGGCAAAATGATGGATACGGTAGTGCCTTGGCCAACTTCCGAGTCAAGATGGATAAAGCCAAAGTGATTTCGGATTATTTTGCGGCAATAAGCCAAGCCGAAGCCTTCTCCTTGCCGGGCTTTTTCCTGAGGTAATTGAGAAAATAAATCAAAAATCTTTTCGAGTTGAGACGCTTCAATCCCGATGCCATTATCAGCTATCTGTATTTCGACATAGTGAGTTTCATTGCCCGAAGGTAACTGTTCATTCAGGCCAGATTGCAAAAAGGCTTGCCCCCTAATGGACAAAGAAAGGGGGACATCTTTTTTTGAGAACTTAATGGCATTATGCAGGATATGATAAAAAAGTTGCTCCAACTGTTGCGGTATAGCGGATAGGGAAGGTAACTCGCCTACATCCATAGTCGCCTTCTTGGCCTTCAGTTGCGCACTTAATTGGTTTTGAACCAGAGCAACAATCTCATTCACATCCGTTCGCTCAAACCTACTAACCTCTTCGTCCAAGATCGAAAAGGCGGATAAGTCCTTAATCATCATCGAAAATTTTTCCGCACCGGCACTGATTTTCAAGGCTAATTCCTCGGCTTTATCAATATCTTTTTTCCTGACAACATCCACCAACATACCACTAAAGAGCCTGAGTTTTCGCAGGGGTTCTTGCAGGTTGTGATTAGAAATATGCCGATACTGCCGATTTTCATCCACCGAGTGGGTAAGCTGGCGGCTTAAATTTTTAACGGCGTTATCACTTTGCTCCAGTAATTCGAGTTGCTGTAAATGAAAGGAAATCAAGTCAGAAAAGGCCGCGAACATGCCTATAATCTTAGTATTTTCGAGCTGAGCTGGTTTTGGGTCAATCGCACACAGCGTACCGAAAAATTCGCCTGTTTTTAGAATAATGGGAAAGGATATGTAACTCTGAAAACCATACATTAAAGGCGTATGATGGTTAAAAAAGTGTTTATTTGCTTCGACATGCTCAATGATAACCGGTTGGTGAGAATCCCGAATTTCATTACAAATCGTTGTTTCCACCTTTAGCTCACTCCCAGTCACCAGGCCGAACTGGATATCATCACGCACCGTACAGGTAATCCAACGGTCCTGAGTAACTCGGGCAACAGCCGCAAAGCCCATGGCTGTTGTTTCACAGATCACGTCCAACAAAGTGGGCACGATGGGTATGCGCTTAACGCGATCAATATCGGCGGCTAATTCACTATCTGAATAATTCATCGGCTACAATATAGGATCAAATGTATTGATTTTGAGCCAATATATGATGCTACACAACGACGGCTTTAAAGGCCTAAAAAAGCCGATTGTTGCTAGTCTTTTCACAGTCAAACGATCATATTTGTCAGGTAACGTGAATTCGGGATTATCTTGAGCTAAATTTAAAATCAGCATTTTCCTGACAGACCTAATAGAACTCATCGGCTGTCATGTGTCACATCGGCTCAATTAGGTCGATATCGGCTCTATAGGAAACGGAATCACAATACGTTAGTGGCTGATCAACTATACAAACTTACCTGATCATAAAACGCTCTTTAGGCCGAAGCAAGTGCCCTGAAAATAAAACTCCCCGAAAGTTTTGGACAGGGTGCCCAGCCTTTCGGGGAGTTAACGATTTTAGGCCGCTTTTCAGCAAGCAACGTATGAATTACATATCAAACAGAATTCGGGAAGGGTCTTCCAGAATTTGTTTTACGCGCACCAGGAAGCTAACCGACTCTTTACCGTCAATGATCCGGTGGTCGTACGACAGCGCCAGATACATGATGGGCCGGATGACAATCTGACCGTCGACAACCACAGGACGTTCGACAATGTTGTGCATACCCAGAATGGCCGACTGAGGGGCATTGATGATCGGTGTCGACAGCATCGAACCGAATACACCACCATTGGTGATGGTAAACGTACCACCCGTCATTTGCTCGATAGTCAGCTTATTGTCACGGGCCAGGCCTGCCAGACGAACGATTTCTTTTTCGATACCGGCAAAACTTAGCTGCTCAGCATTCCGAATAACCGGTACAACCAGTCCACGTTCGGTCGAAACAGCTACCGAAATATCACAAAAATCGTTGTAAACGATCTGGTCACCGTCAATCTGCGCGTTAACGGCTGGGAAGTCTTTCAGTGCAATACAAACTGCTTTCGTGAAGAACGACATAAAGCCAAGCCCTACGCCCTGTTTCTCCTTGAATTTATCTTTGTATTTGTTCCGCAGGTCCATGATCGGCTTCATGTCTACTTCGTTGAAAGTAGTCAGCATAGCCGTTTCATTCTTAACCGCTACCAGTCGCCGGGCAATCGTCCGACGCAACGAGGTCATTTTTTCGCGACGTTGATTGCGGCTACCACCTGTAGCTAAAGGTGCCGGAGCTGAAGTGGCTGGCTTTGAAGCGGCTGGCTGAGCTGGCGCCGGAGTTGGCGCAGCTGGCTGTGCCGGAGCTGGCGTAGCCTTTTGAGCGTCCTCTTTTGTAATTCGTCCGCCAACGCCTGTACCCTGTACCGCTTGCGCATTAACGCCTTTTTCGTCCAGAATTTTAGCGGCTGCTGGTGATGGGTAATGAGCGGCATAGCCATTCTGTCCGTTTGAAGCCGCTGGTTCGGTAGCGGCTGGCTGCGGAGCAGGCGTATTGGCGGGTGCTGCTGAGGCTGAGGCTCCTGCACCTACTTCAATTTTAGCGATTAATGCTCCAATGGGTAACGTTTCACCGGCCTGCGCTACAATACGTAGTGTTCCAGCAGCCTCGGCAGGAAGTTCGAACGTCGCTTTGTCAGATTCGAGTTCGCACAGTACTTCGTCGAGCGCGACCGAATCGCCGTCTTTTTTGCTCCAGGATGCAATCGTTACTTCGGTAACTGATTCGCCAACGGCCGGGACTTTAACCTCAATTACCTGAGCGCTGGTGGCCGCTGGTTTAGCGGGTTCGGCAACAGCTACCGGAGCCGATGCTGCAACAGGTGCAGGTTGTTCGGCTGGCTTTGGCGCTTCGGCTTTCGCTTCGGGCGCTGGTGTTGCCGCTGGGGCACTACCGCCATCGTCGATGGTACAGATACTGGCACCAATCGGAAGTACATCCCCTTCCTGAGCCAGTATGTGCAGAATGCCATCGGCTTCGGCCGTTAGTTCAAATGTGGCTTTATCAGAGTCGAGGCCGCAAAGTACCTCGTCCATCTTTACATGGTCACCTTCTTTTTTGTACCAGGTGCCAACAGTTACTTCGGTAATCGATTCCCCCACGGGAGGGATTTTCATGTCAACGGCCATTTTTCTGTAGTTTTCAGTTGTCGGCTTTCGGTTCACAGCTTAGTCGTATCGAATATGATAACTGACAACTGTAAACTGTAAACCGAAACCCGGATGTTTATTCAAACGCTCTCCGAACGATATCGGCTTGTTCCTGAGTATGAATTTTTGGATAACCGGTTGCGGGAGATGCCGCAGCCTTGCGCGAAATGATTGGCAAATGTACACCTACCCGCAATAAGTACGTCCAGTAACCCATATTTTCGGGTTCTTCCTGCACCCAGAATTTCTCCGCCTTTTTATACTTCTCCAGGATGGCATCCAGTTGCGTTTTAGGCAGCGGAGCCAGTTGCTCCAGACGAACAATGGCTACATCGTCACGCTGGTCGGCCTGTTGCTTTTCGAGTAGGTCATAATACACTTTACCCGTGCAGAAGAGTACGCGTTTTACCTTTTTGGCCTGCGCGTAGCTATCGTCAATGATCTCCTGGAATGAGCCTTTGGTCAGGTCTTCGAGCGGAGAAATGCACTTCGGATGACGAAGCAGTGACTTGGGCGACATGATGGCCAGTGGCTTACGGAACGACCAGGCTAACTGTCGACGCATTGCGTGGAACAGATTGGCTGGCGTGGTAATGTTGGCCACCGTCATATTGTATTCGGCATACAATTGCAGATAGCGCTCTGGCCGGGCGTTGGAGTGCTCCGGTCCCTGGCCTTCGTAACCGTGAGGTAACAACATCACAACCCCGTTTTGAATACCCCATTTCGATTCGCCAGCCGCAATGAACTGGTCGATGATCAACTGGGCACCGTTTGAGAAATCCCCAAACTGCGCTTCCCAGATGACGAGTGCATTCGGCGTAGCCATTGCATAGCCATACTCAAAGCCGAGTACACCGTATTCAGACAACAGCGAGTTGTAAATCTGAAACTTCGGCTGCCCTTCTTTGATGAAGTCGAGCGACGAATAGGTCTGATTGGTTTCGGCATCGTGCAACACTGCGTGGCGGTGCGAGAACGTACCCCGCTGAACATCCTGTCCACTTAACCGGACTGGCTTTCCGTCGAGCAAAATCGATCCATAAGCCAGCAATTCGGCTGTGCCCCAGTTCACGGTTTTGGTGTCGTTCAGCATAGCCTGCCGATCTTTTAGCAGCTTGTCGATCTGTTTCAGCGGCTTAAAGCCTTCGGGTAGTTTAACCAGTGCTTTCCCAATCGTGTCGAGCACATCGGTCGAAACACCGGTTTCGGGCGATTTTTCGAAATCGGCAGGCTCGCTGAAACGTAACTCGGCCCAGTCACGGTCCAGACGAAGGGGTTTATAGGGAATTTCGGCTTTTTGCTTCACGCGATCCAGCCGATCCTGCAACTGCTTCTTAAATTCAGTATCCATTCGCTGCGCCAGTTCAGCATCTACATCGCCCCGCTTGATGAGCAGTTCTTTATAGATTTCGCGTGGATTAGCGTGTTTGTCAATGATATTGTACATCGTTGGCTGCGTAAACTTCGGCTCATCGGACTCGTTATGCCCGTACCGACGATAGCAAACCATATCGATGAATACGTCCCGGTTGAATTTCTCGCGGAACTCAACCGCCAGTTTGGCGCAGAAAATTACCGCTTCCGGGTCATCGCCATTTACGTGGAAGATCGGCGCATCCACGATCTTGGCCACGTCGGAGCAATAGATCGATGAACGGGCATCTTCGAAATCGGTGGTAAATCCGATCTGGTTGTTGATCACAAAATGGACAGTACCACCGGTTTGATAACCCGCCAGTTTGGCCATCTGGGTAACCTCATAGACAATACCCTGACCTGCCACAGCCGCATCACCATGGATCAGGATCGGCAGGATTTTGGTAAAGTCGCCCTTGTACTCTTCGTCGGCTTGTGCCCGGACAAACCCTTCGACAACGGGGTTTACTGCTTCGAGGTGCGATGGGTTCGGGGCCAGTTTCACACTAATCTGCTTGCCTGATTTGGTTTCGGTCAGGCTTGAATAGCCGAGGTGATATTTTACGTCGCCATCACCATGAACCTGCTCGGGTACGTTGCCTTCAAAACCATCGAAAATAGATTCGTAGGATTTACCCAGGATATTGGCCAGTACGTTCAGACGACCCCGGTGTGCCATACCAATCATCACTTCCTCAACGCCCATGTCGGCGGCCTGGCTGATGATGGTATCGAGCGCCGGAATCGTTACTTCGCCCCCTTCGAGCGAAAAGCGTTTCTGACCTAAATATTTAGTGGCTAAGAAATTTTCAAAGACAGTGGCTTCGTTGAGTTTCTCAAGAATCCGTTTTTTCTCGTCGAGTGTGGGTTCAAAAACGAGCGCTTCCTTTTCGATTTTATTCCGCAGCCAGTTTTTAACATCCAGTTCGCGGATATACATGTACTCGAAACCGATTTCACCTGCGTAAATTTTCCGCAGCGAATCCATAATGACCCGTAGCGTAGCGGGTCCGATACCGAGGAGTTTGCCTGATTCGAATACAGTATCCAGATCGGCTTCAGAAAGGGCGTAGTCGGGCAAATCGACGCGGGGTTGCCGGTCTTTGCGGTCTTTAAGCGGATTTGTTTTTGCCAGTAGGTGTCCGCGTGAGCGGTACGCTTTAATCAGGCTAGCTACAGAAACCTCTTTTTCAGCATGCGATGCGTCGACAGGTTTACTGGCTGTAGCCTGTCCGTTTCCATTAGCCGGTATACCGTTCGATGAGGTGCCGTTTGACTTACTTGCTCCGGCTGTTTCGCCGTAGGTTAATGAAAATTCAAATCCTTTGAAAAATTGTTGCCAGCTTTCATCAACTGATTGAGGGTCTTGCTTATAAGACTGATAGAGTTGATCGACGTAAGCGGCATCAGAGTTGGCAATATATGAATACTGATCCATGACGGGGACGCGTCGTTGTTTTGACCTGCAAAGGTAGTGTATCAGTTACACACTTGACCCAAATTTTATGGTTTTTATCCTATGACTTTGAGAAAGACGCGCTTGTACGTAGAACAGATGTAAATGAATTTTAGTTGACATCAATATAAACACATTTTGTGGAGATTGTATCAGTAAAAAAGCCACCCCAGCGGAGTGGCTTTTTTTACTGAATAGCTAAACACCTGATTTGCCAATTGTCGGTAGGCAACGGGCCAATCAACAAGGTAACTGGCATTGTTCACTAATTCTAATCGCTACCCGGCCAACATTAATCTGTTGCAATCAGGTGAAACACTATGTTGGCAGGTATAGAAAGCTGTTGTACTCATGAAGAATGCACTACAAGAATCGTGACAATAGATTAACCTGTTGTTAATCCTGTATTAAAAATGGCTTAATGTATTGGTGTTAAAAAGCGTCAAGAAGCTTTCTGGCTTGCTGATTCTGATAGCCTATTGGCAGCATGTGGTGGACTGATGCGTATATTTGGCCATAAATCGCCTAGTTCGCTTGCTTATGACTGTTGGTGCAGACGCTACGTATCCACTCCCTCCTTCAACGCAACGATGGCAGCGCATGCTGGGCATTCGGCCCGAGGAAGGACGAACGGTAGGGTTATTTTTTATACACAACTTCCTGCTGGGTATTGGCACCATCCTAATCTATGTAGCAGCCAATGCCATCCTGCTCGAAAACCATCCCGAAACGAGTTTGCCGATTGCTTACCTGGCTTCGGCGGCTGCTATGATCGTAGTGGGACGGATCTATGCCTACTACGAGCATCACCTGACGCTGCAAACGCTGGCTGCCCGTGTACTGTTGTCAGCAGTTGTTATGACCATAGTTGTCGGTATTTTGGTGGTCGTTGGGCATTCAGTAGCGGCTGCAGTAGCGATTATGACGGGCTATCGGGTCATTTATCTACTGACCAATCTTGAATTCTGGGGGGTATCGGCGGTGGTGTTCGATACGCGGCAGAGTAAGCGGCTATTTGGCGTAATTAGTTCGGGCGATATGCCTGCCAAAGCCCTGGGGGCCATTCTGGCCGCTCTGGTACATGCGCATGCCGATGTATTGCGGTTGTTGCTGGTTGCTTTTGGGGCGTTTATGGCCTCATTATACGTATTACGGCTAACCATTCAGTCGCACGATGTCCATGCTCCGCACAAGTCGGACCGGGCTCTGGGGCGCGAGCCATCCCGATTGATTGGGAAACGCTTTGGCGGGAGCGAACTGATTTTTTATATGTGCCTGAGTCTGGCGATTCTGGCCTCGGTAGCAACCGAAATCGAGTATAACTTTTTCATCAACGTAAAGCACCGCTTTCACGATCAGACCGATGTGATTCGGTATGTGAGCTACGTATTGGCACTAACCTATGGTATTGCCATGCTGGTCAAACTGATTATGTCGCGAAAGGTACTTGATCGATTCGGGGTTCAGCGGTCCTTACTGGTATTGCCCTGGGTTGCTTTGGCTGGACTGGCTGGGTTAACCATTTTGCGGATGATGGCAGCTACGGAAACCGTATTGCTGGTATATTTCTGTGCGCTGTATTTGCTGTTTGAGGTAGCACGTCGGGCCTTGTTCGACCCTGTTTTTCTGGTATTGTTTCAACCGCTGCTACCACCCCAGCGCCTAAAAGGGCATACGCTGGCGAAAGGACTTTATGAGCCAATTGGCCTGGGGTTTGCTGGTCTGGTCCTCTTTGTGTTGCACACAACCCTCGAATCGAGAGGTGCGCTGATCTGGATTGCTTTGTTGGCGGGAGCGGTCTGGTTATTGCGCCACACCTATACGCGGTATCTGCTCGAACTGAACGATGCTATTGGCCGTCGCTTTCTGGAGCGTGACCAACTGGCGATGCCAACAGTAGCACAGAAAAGTCTGGTCGATCAATTGAAAAGCCCCCGTACCGATGATGTGCTAACGGCTATAAGCTGGCTTGATCAGCATAAACCTACTGAACTGATGACGCATATTCCGGCATTGTTAACCCATGCCGAGTCTGCCATACGACGGCGAACGCTGGCTACACTAACTCATTCCAGCCAGCCTGTTCCTACGCGTCAGCTTATGCACATTGCCCTGGCCGATCCCGAACCAACACTCCGTCAGCAGGCGGCTTATCTGCTGGGGCGTCGGATCAATGTTGAAGCGGCTGAGCTGGCTCCGTTAGTTAATCATACCGACATTAATATTCGGCAGGGGGCTGTGAAAGGCGTTCTGGAACTGAATCCGCATGATACAGCCGCTGAGCATAGCCTTGCACGGCTTGCCAGTGATACGGACCCGGCGCATCAGGAAATAGCTCTAAATCTGATTGGTGCGTTACGACTGAATGAGTTTGCGTCTACCGTCAGAGAGCGTTTGGCGAGTCCGTATCCAGTCATTGCCAAAACGGCTCTTCTGACCGCTGGTCGTTTGACCAACGAAGCACTCACGCAGTATTTGCTGCAACATCTGACCGATGAAACCATTGGTCGTATTGTGGTACAATCGCTAAAAGCGCAGGGGCCGGACCTGATTCCTGCTTTGAAACGGGTTCGTCGATCAAGTACTGATCGGCTAACTATCCAACGGATAGCTGCTATTAGTGGGAGTATCAATACGCCAGAAAGTCGCCAGTTGCTAAACAGTTTGGCGCAGGAACCGGATCTGCTGATTCGGGGGGCGGCCTTGCGGGCGTTACGCCGTTTTCCAAACGAACCGGCCGACGATGCTGTATTCAAAGCGCTGTTACAGGAAGAGGTTTTGCTGGCCCAACGATTACTCCATGGTAGTATGACCGAACCGGATCTGGCTAAAACGCTTGATTACGAACTGTCGGTACTACTTCAGCGGCTGTTTGATATACTGACTCAGCTTTACGATTCGGAAACCATTGCCGGAGCGCGTATGGGTATCGGGCATCCAGCCCGTGAACGTCGTGCCAATGCCCTTGAAATGCTGGATAACCTGATTCCCCGAGCTACGTATCAGACATTGCAGGTTCTGGTCGACGATCTGCCACGGTCTGAAAAGGTAGAGATTCTGGATAAAGAACTGGAACCGTTTGAAGGTGCCGAGTCGGTTCGGGCTTTTATTCTCCGAAAAGGCGAAACGACCTTTTCGGCCTGGACAATCAATGAGGTTTTACGCAACTTACCCGCAAACGAGGCTCTGGTAGCCCGTGAATCCCTTCAGGCTCGATTTACCGCCTTATCTCCTTTGCTCATGAGTCATTCAACGAATTCGGCCGAACAGATTGCCGCCTATGACCGGGTGCTGCTTTTGTCGCAAACCCGGCTATTTGCCGATACCCCCGAAAATGTCCTGGCCAGTATCACACCCATTATGAAAGAGGAACAGTACTCGGCCGGTGAACCTGTTTTTCATAAAGGTGATCTTGGAACAGGCATGTACGTGATCTATACGGGCGAGGTGGTCGTATTAGATGGCGAAACGGAACTGGCTCGTTTTGGCCGGGGCGATTTCTTTGGCGAATTGGCTCTGCTGGATACCGAAGCGCGTTCGGCTACGGTCGAAGCGGTTACCGATGTTCGACTGCTACGGATCGATCAGGATGATTTCTACGACCTGATGGAAGAGCGGGGCGAAATCTTACGGAGTATTGTTCGGAGCCTGTCGGGGCGAATCCGGCGTCAGAATGAATTATTGGCCGCTAAGTAGAATCGTTGATTGATTTGGTAGCTTTGGTAGCTGTTTAAGACGTACGTCTTACGAATCATAACTATCTGGTAAGCGGTACAGATCGTTAAAAAGCACCTATATGAACTGGTCAGATGGTGAATCCTATATAGCAGTCGGCATGGCTGTAGCCGTCATTCGGTATACTCGAAAACTACTGGAAACGGAAACGCGGCTGCCTAGATGGGATATTTATTTCAAAAATGTATGGCTCTCCGGGTTTGTACTGATGGCCCTGGGCGAGGTGTTCCCTGATCCCTGGCTCATCTGGTATCAACTCATCATTATTGGTTCTGTTTACTATACCGTCTGGCAACTACCTGCTTTTCGCCCAGCAAAGATGTTACTTCTGGGCATTGCCCCCTATTCATTCCTTATTGTCTTTAAGGATTTGCTTAGGCATCTGGCCCGGACGTTTTATAAAGCCAATGGCGATTATTTTGAAGCCGCATCGACCTTTGCTTTTATTTGGCTGGTTACGTTTCTGTTCATCGCCAATAGCCAGAAAAAGGCCCTGGCGAAAGAGCAGCTTGAACGCGAAAAAGAAGCGGAGCAACGCCGAATTATTGAAGCTAAAAAGAACGAGCTGGAGTATCTGGTAGCCGAACGGACCGCCGAAATTACCCGTCAGAAAGAAGAGCTTGAACAGGCACTGGTCGAATTGAAAGCCACTCAAAGCCAACTGGTTCATAGTGAGAAAATGGCTTCCCTGGGGGAATTGACGGCGGGTATTGCCCACGAAATTCAGAACCCGCTCAATTTTGTCAATAATTTCTCCGAAGTCAGCATCGAGTTGATCGACGAGTTAAGTGAAGAACAGGCTAAAGCCGACCGGGATGTGGAGCTGGAAGCTGAGATTCTGACCGATCTGAAGCAAAATCTTCAGAAAATCACCCAGCATGGCAACCGGGCAGCCTCCATCGTAAAAGGTATGCTTCAGCATTCGCGGGCCAGCACCGGGCAGCGGGAGGCAATTGATCTGAACGCTCTGGCCGACGAATACCTGCGTCTGGCGTATCATGGTTTACGGGCCAAAGACAAAACCTTCAACGCCCAGCTTAAAACCGATCTGGATGCTTCGCTGGGTACCATTAGTGTCATTCCGCAGGATATAGGTCGGGTGCTGCTCAACTTATTTACCAATGCCTTCTATGCTGTTCATCAGCGTCAGAAAAAAGGTGAAGGCCCCGCTTACCAGCCTACAGTAACGGTGCGTACCCGATGTATTGATAAAGAAGCGGTTATTTCGGTAAGCGATAACGGTACAGGCATACCTGAAGAACTTCAGTCAAAAATCTTCCAGCCTTTTTTTACTACCAAACCTACTGGCGAGGGCACGGGCCTTGGCCTCTCGCTGGCGTATGATATTGTTACGAAGGGGCATAACGGTACCATGACGGTCGAAAGCAGGGAAGGCGAAGGGACAACCTTTACCATCGCTTTGCCGGCTTAATGAATAATGCAGAATGACTAATGGATTAATGAGTGGACAGAACATTATTCATTAGTCATTCTGCATTTTTATGTTCAGGGTTTTAAGACCACTTTGGTGCAATCGTCTTCTTTATTTTTGAAAAGTTCATATGCACGGGAGGCTTCGGATAGAGGCAGAATATGTGAGATAATATCGTCCAGTACCACCTTGCCTTGTACAACCAGATCCAGCAAATGGTCGATATTTTTATGGACAAACGACTGACCTGTGCGGATGGTAATGCCTTTGTCGAACACGCGCCCAATAGGGAAGTTGTCGGTTGGGCTGCCGTATACGCCAACGACCGATACAATACCGCCACGACGTACCGCCCGAAAGCATAACTCCAGTACTTTGGTGGTGCCTTTTTCCAGATTGATAACGGCTTTGGCTTTTTCGAGCAGCGAGCGATTGGCTTCCATGCCTACAGCATCGACACAGACATCGGCTCCCCTGCCTGAAGTCATGGATCGGATAGCTTCCACCACATCGACCTCGTCGGGATTGAGGGTTTCAACTTTATTAACCCGACGAGCCCGTTCCAGTCGATAGTTGAGTGGGTCGATGGCAATTACCCGGCCTGCGCCCTGTATCCAGGCCGATTTTTGCGCCATAAGCCCCACTGGGCCCGATCCGAAAATAGCCACTGTTTCGCCCCCTTTCAGTTCGCCCCATTCGATAGCGCTCCAGCCGGTTGGGAAAATATCGGTCAAAAAAATCACCTGTTCATCCTTCAGCGATTCGGGGACGTGTCGCAGCCCATAATCGGCATAGGGTACACGGACATACTCGGCCTGTCCACCGTTGTAGCCACCATAAAGATCGGTATACCCAAACAAACCACCCCCTTTTTCACTGAGCAGATCCCCATCAGGGCCATAATGTTTGTGGTTTGAGTTCTCACACTGCATTTGCAGGTTCTGCTGACAGAAAAAGCAATGGCCACAGGCAATGGTAAAGGGAACGACCACCCGATCGCCTTTTTTCAGGTTCGTGACACCAGTGCCTACCTCTTCCACAATACCCATAAACTCATGGCCGATCACCTCATTTTCCAGTTGGGGAATGAACCCGTCATAAATGTGTAGATCGGAGCCGCAGATGGCCGTAGAGGTTACGCGAATCAGTGCATCACGAGCATCTTCAATGCGTGGATCAGCGGTATTTTCAACGCGGATATCGCCAATTTTATGGAATACGGCAGCTCTCATCTGGTTAATTCGATTGAAAAGAAAACGTCGAGAGAATGTCTGGATTAGCAGTAGCCTGCATCACCAGGTGTTTAAGCCATTCAAGTACGTTTTTATCAACCTAAATAGAGCGAGTTTGTTAACACCTGAATCGGAGAAGGTAGCTGAAATATGCCCAGAATACCCACATTGTGAGCAGATGGGCCGTCGATAATGAGTTATGTCTGAACCGAAATTGATAACAAAAACTTAATATTGGGCTTTTGTTTGTGCCTTTTTTTTCGTATTTCTTTGTAGATTTTTTGTTAACTTCTGACACTACAAAAACACAGGAATGAAAGCTAAGAAAAAGGAGCTTGCCGAGTCGATTGCTACATCTATCGAAGCAAAATTAAGTGGATCGGCTGCAGCATCGAAGAAATTCAAAAAAGCCATTGAAAAATCGGCCGATAAACTGGCTAAAAAACTGGTGAAACTGTATAAGAAAGCCAATAAGGCTGCTAAGCCCAAAGCGAAGGCGACACCTAAGGCGAAAAAAGCGAAGCCAGCTCCTGCAACAGCCGCTTAAAGCGATTTATACGAATTGATTTCGTCATTTTGACGAAGCTATTTCAACCTAGCTTACGGATTACCCCAACCCCCTAAAGGGGGTTCGGCCTCGCTCTATTCGATTTAGGCCCCCTTTAGGGGGTTGGGGTAATCCGTAAGCTAGGTTGAAATAGTTTCTTACTTAAGATCCTTCCCAGCAATGTCTTCCCAGCGATAATAATGGAACGTTTTGCCTTCCGACATGGCCACAAATAACCCGTGTGGAAACTGTTTACCAAGCGCTATATTCGTTACATCGGAGCCGTCGCTGACCTGAGCGGCTACTTTCACCACTTTCAGGAGCTTATGTTCGTTCGGCCGGCCGGGTTCGCCCTCACGTCGGAAAATATGGAATTGATTTGCCCCCTGATCCGATACAAGCAGATACCCCGTTTTAGGGCCTGTTTTATAAATAGAAATGCCTTCATGATCTTCCGCAAAACCGGTTTTGGCAAACAGAGCTAGTTCATTATTTCCTCGTTCTGGGTCGGCATAGTATTTACGAACGCCAACGCCTTCGTCGGAATAGTAGACGTAGCCTAGTTCGTTATCGACTGCTATCGATTCAATTTCCTTCTTACCGCTATAGGTGCCAAACTTCCGAATCAGCGTTGCTTTTACGTGGCCCGACCCATCATCCTCCAGCTTATACTGACCGATATAGGACCCCGTCGTAGGCCCCGTTTTTCGTCCTACCATGGCATACACTATACCGGATGGCGCCTTGTAAAGCGCAATGCCCATCAGATCGCGAAAGCCACTAGCCGTGTCGCCCACAAACATATCAAGCCCCCCCTTGTCGACAGGCTGCATGTCGGGCAGCGAAAAGATTCGGAGCTTATGCGTAAATCGTTCGGTAGTTACAGCAATATCGGTAGGTTTCCCGGCTAATTTCAAACCGTAGGCAATGTCGACGTTGTTCGGGCGCTTCAGATCATGGACTTCCTTGACGATTTTCCCGTTCAGATCGAAAACATACAGACCGCCATCCTGATCCTTATCGGTGCCGATAATCAGGCTTTTAGCGTGATCGGATGGATTGATCCAGATAGCCGGATCGTCGGTATCGTGACGAACGGTATCGGTAATAATGACTGGCTTGACCACCTGCTGCGCCGTTGACTGAGTTGACTGACAGGCAACCAGGGACAAGGTTATGACTAGATAAAACTTCATGAATAGGCAAAAGTTACTACACAGCGATGCACCGAGAAATGACGAGATTCACCGAGATGTAAAGTGTATCTCCTTTTTCCTCTGCGCATCGCTGTGTCACAAGCATTTAAATCTAGTTTGTTCCGAAAGCGCCAATCGTTGTCGAAGGAGCAGGCGATTTATACAGCGTACCATTGGCCAATGAAATACCATCGGCATACAGGCGCGTAAAACTTGTGATGCCTTTTCCGATAGCTGGAGAACCGCTTTGTAGCCGGAAATCCCAGGCCGTGTTGAAAATGGCATTTTTAGAATCGGTTGAGAGCGGGTAGTTTACGAATTTCGGATCGTTATCACCAACGGTTTTGCTGATCACATCATTGGTTCCGGTCAGAATTTCGGTCGAAGGCTGGAAGCCCGTTACACCATCCTGCGTATAGCCGTAATACAGGTTGTTACTCACTTTAGTCCGGTTGTCTTCTGGGTTTTTAGGATCACGTTTTACCCCGAAACGGTCATTGGCCAGCAAATTATTGTATAGTTCGGCCCGAACGCCCACTTCTACCCAGATCGATCCTCCTTTGATGGTCGGACGACGCCAGCCAGCATTCACAATCGTATTATTGTAGGCAACAACATACGCTTGCGGAGTGCGGTCGCCCGTGTTGGAAAGTTTGAGTGCGTTTGTGTTTGGGCTATAAATCAGGTTGTAAGCTACATCGGCCTGAACGCCCGATTTGATGTTGATGGCATCGCCACCCGATACACCCTGTGTGTAAATCTTGTTGTTGGCAATGATCACTTTACCACCCTCAATGTAGAAACCATCTTCGTTCTGATTGTTCAGGCGGCTATTAACGATCACCAGCTTGCCATTGACGTTCGAATAGTTGATGGCTGGAACGTGGTTACCAGCGGCCGCCTTGTATAAACCCGCTTTTACCGACGGTGAACTTTCTGTTGTTACGGCACCGCCATATTCGAGGATGGCATTGTCGAGCAGCAGTTCGGCGCAGGTAGGCGCGGCAATGAGGCCGCCCCACAGGCTACCCCACTGATTGGCGGTGGTTTTCCAGGCGTCGGGAACGGTAAACTTAACCGGGTTAGCCGAGGTTCCCATTACGTACAGGTTCCCTTTGATGATAAATTCTGGCTTTACGGTCGAATCACTGAAGACGATAGTAACGCCTTCTTCAATAACCAGCGACTGGCTGGCTGGAACCTGCAGGTGTCCCGTGATTTTGTAGGTGCTTCCTTTGGTCCAGGTGCCTGATACATCGCCCGAAACGGCGTCTTTCACAACAGGAGTCGGCGTTACCGTTTGATTCGAATCGTCGCTCTTTGAACAGCCGATCAAGACAGCCGCTGATAGCGCAGCCAGGATAAATACTTTTTTCATCGTTGTTTTGGTTATGAATTTGTTTTCTTTTGTTGAGTGCAGCCGTGGCAGCGAAAAGGTTATAACTTGTAGCGGATGCCTAGCACATACGAGCGTTGGTAGAAATCACGGCGGATGAGTGTCTTGCCCGATATGTCTTGGTTGGGGATGTCTGAATTTTTGCTGTTGACATTCTTGATGAAAATCTCCGTGGGTGTATTCAGTAGATTATTGGCTTTGGCAAATAGTAGGAATCCCCCGCCTGAACTGGCTCGGCCTGAACTGGCTCGGCCTGAACTGGCTCGGCCAAGTCGCTTTTCGAGCGAAGCATCCATCTGGACAAAGCCTTTCTGATACAGATCGTTATCTACAAACTGCGATACGGTATTGATACGGCCACCCGTGTAGCTGGCGGCAAGCTGGCCATCGAAGCCGTGTTCGGTGTCTTTGTAGAGCAGCGACAGGTTAGCTACGTGTGCCGACTGGCCATACAACGCCCGCGTTTGATTGACCGTGATCGTTTCCAGATCGCCCTGTGTATTGCGGATACGCTTCGATTTGGGTGTGGTAATGCTGGAGTTTGTATAGGTGTAATTGGCCTTTATCCCCCATTGCCGGAAATACTTGATGGCATCCAGTTCCAGGCCGAAGTTGGTCGCATTACCGAAATTGCCCGGTCCGTAATACAAATCCTGACCGCGAATGGCGTCTTTTTGCAGCGTGTATTCGATCGGGTCCTGAATGTGCTTGTAGAAAAGACCGATCATAAACTGTTCCAGCGGACGTGGAAAAAACTCGTAGCGTAAATCCACATTGTCGGCAATGGCCCGCTTCAGATTAGGATTGCCCCGCTCCTGATACTCTTCGTTGACAATCCGGTAGGGGACAATCTCGAAAAAGCCAGGTCGGTTCAAGGACCGGAAGTACGACAGGCGCCAGTTGGTTTGCTCGGTAGGTCGATAGCGGACGTGCAGGCTGGGTAACAAATCGGTGTAAACCTGGCTACCGGTTGGGTTATCTTCACCAATCGGGAATTTCATGGCGTAGTGCTGATCGGTATGCTCAACCCGTACCCCCCCCGTAATTTCGAGGGGTGTATCGGTGGTGCGGAATTGAAGGTAACCGGATGTCGTTTTCTCGCTGGCGTCGTAATTCAGGGCCGAGGCAACAGAGCCAAGGGGGTTCTGAATGGTCCAGACAATCTGGTTGTAATCACTGAAATCGACACCGTATTGGGCAAACGGGTTGCTTGGTCGAAGTGTGTAATTATTGTAAAAGTTAGTCCGTTGCTTATCACGGTATAGGCCACCGGCCAGCCATTCGACGGCTACACCCGCCAGGTTTGTTTTCAGCGTTAGGTTCAGATACCCCGCCAGATCCGTATCCGAGTTATGCTCCCATCGGCGTTGCCCATCCTGAACCGTCGTTCGTTTTTCAACAAAATTCTGGCGAATACCCAGCAAGGGTACATAGGTTTGATCGGGCACTTCGTTCGTCGCCGTCGAGTAAACGGTTGACCAGTTGATGCCAAAATTGGGCGTTAGCTGATGCGTTCCCTGAAGTGTGCTGTTGTAAATTTTCTGCTTCGTCAGTCGTGAGCGGGTTTCAAAACCCAGGGTTGCATTGCCCAGAACCGGATCGAAACCGCCAATGCCCAGTTCCGTCGATTTGGTTTCGCGGATTTGCTCATTGGCCAGGCTGATGAGTGCGTTGAACCACTGGATTTTATTTCGTTCATTAACCCGAAAGTCCATCTTGGCATGGATTCCATAGCGGGTTTGCCGTTCGGAGTACTCGCGCTCACTTTGTTTGTTGAGGGTAACACCCCGTAATGTATCGACCACATCACCATTGAAAAACAGGCTGTTGCTGCCTCGATACGTATTTTGGAGACTACCTGCCAGCATGACTCCCAATTTGCGGTTGAAAAATCGGTTGCCAATGGCAAAACTACCGAGCAGATTGGGCGGTGGCGCTTGCCGGGTATAGGTTGTTGAGGCTTTGTTGAAGTCGGCAAATTTGGCGCTATACTGGCTTCCAAACTGCTCATAAGGCGACTGCGCATTGATGTGTTTGGTATCGAAACTAACGAATGGACGATTGGCAAACAGTTCGCTATAGCCCGTCGAAAGATTGGCCAGCATAGTGGGGTGGTCGGGCGCATCTTTCATCACCATATTGATGGCTCCACCAACGGCATCTCCCTCCATGCTTGGTGTCAGGGCTTTGTAGACTTCGAGTCGATCGAGCAGTTCGGCCGGGAAAATGTCGAGCGGGACGTAGCGGTAGCGGTTGTCAGGACTGGGAATTTTCACCCCGTTGACGAGTGTGTAATTGTAGCGTTTGTCCATCCCCCGCAGAATGGCATACTGGCCGTCGCCATTGCTGTTCCGTTCAATCGAAATGCCCGAGACACGCTGTATGACATTGGCAACGGTAAGATCGGGCGACAGTTCGATGGTACGGCCTGAGACAATGTTGGTAACCTGCAGCGCATTTCGTTCGAGATCGCGGGCCGTACGGTCGCTGGCTCCGTCGCGTTTGCCCTTCACTGTTACTTCGGTCAGTTGGCGATCTGTATCCGTTTCGAGGAGCAAATCTAGCGTAACTGTTTGGTCGTCAGTCGTAAGGACGACATCACGACTCATGGTTCGGTAGGATACGTAGCTGATTCTGATTGTATGCTTGCCAATCGGTACATTCTTAATCAGAAAGGATCCATCCAGCCCTGATACATTGTAACGTTTAGTGTTTTCTATCAGTAATGTAGCTCCCACTACTGGCTGGCCCGTAGCCGCATCAATGGCCCTTCCCCGGATTGTGCCCGCCCAAACGCTTGAAGCAGTCAGTAGATAAAAACCAGCAATAAGTACAAGTCGATTCATTTGGTTTCCTGAAGAAGGTATCCTCTATGTTGCAACCACTCAATTCCATTTGTGATGGATGCCGCAAAGGTGAAGGCAGGAGAGAGAACCAGACAAATTTGACCCGTGAACAAAAAGGCAACAAGCCTGTCAGGGCCGTATACAACCAGGCAACACAGCTACCATTCGACACTTAATATTCTGGATTTCAACGGATTAATAGCACATTGAAACGCCATTATCTTATTATTAACAATGTGTTTCCTAATTGTGAAGCCGAACAGTGTTCTTTTAAATGTTATAGTTTTTCAGGAGAGGATTGTACTGACGCTGGAAACCGCTGAATGAAGGCGGAGAGTGATTCACCCTCGGCGAGGCTTATTTTCTTGCGTAATCGGTAACGGGCAACGCGTAGACTATCGGGCGAAATACCCAACAGCGTAGCTACGTCTGTCGAGTTGATATTCATCTTTAGTAGCGCAATAAGCCGCAGGTCAGTGGCCGTCAGGTCGGAGAACTGCTGGGTTAACGAATGGAAGAAATCGGGGTGTACCTGGTCGAAAATAGTACGGAAGTCGTCCCAGTATTTATCCTGGTTGAAACTCAGATCGATTTTCTGGGCCAGTTGCCGGAGTAGTTTTTTCTGATCGCGTTTGTCGTCTTTAAGGATAGCCGTCAGATCATTTTTTAGTTCTTCCAGCACCTGGTTTTTCTGAATAATCTGTAATGTATGAGCCGTTAACTCTTTGCTTTTCAGTTCTAGCTGGCTTTTCAGGTTGACTTCTTCCAGTTGTCTGTTCTTTAACTCGGCCTGAATGAGTTCATGCTGGGTGCGGAATATCTCCTGATTTTGCTGATGAAGCGCCTGCTGGTTTCGGAGCTTTAGCCGTTGCCGACTGATAATTACCGCCCCTAAAATGCCGATCAGCAGCAACACCACTACGGTAGCAATAATGATAATGAGATCGGTACGCTTCCGGGCATTAAGTTGCTCGATCTCACTGTCTTTTCGCTCTACTTCATACAGCGTTTGGAGTAAGGTTATCTGGTGATTGTTTTCGATACCGTAGATCTCATCGGTCAAATCCCGACTGCGCTCAATGTAATTATAGGCACTATCGGGTTGGTTCATCAGCCGGTAGGTTTTGGCAATGTCGCGGAGGGCAGCACTAAGCTGGTATAACTCCCCCTTTTGTTGCGACATACGCAGGGCCTTTCGGGAATACGCCAAACCTTCTTGGTATTTACCTGTTTTTCGAAACACATCGCCCAGATTGTTCAGAATTTCGAGTTGGCTGATTTCGTCATGGGTTTTCTGAGCAAGGACCAGGGCTTTTTGGTAATAATAATGCGCTGAGTCGTACCGGGCTTCATCCTCAAAAATACTCCCCAGGTTTTCGTAAATCTTGGTGAGACTACTTGTATCCCCTGCAGCAAGACTATGCGTGAAAGCCAGTCTCTGATACCGATAGGCCAGGTTAGGCGACTGTCGTTTTTCGTAGATGTGGCCAATATTGGCGTAGGTTTGAGCCAAGCCAACGGAGTTACGTTGCTGCTGATAGAAGGACAACGCTTCATTAAACTGGGCTAAAGCCTGATCGACCTGCTCATTGTAGTAATACACCGTGCCTAGCTCATTCCGATTTCGGGCCAGCCGGTTGGCATCGTTCTCGGCTAAAAAGATTTTTTGCGCCTGCAACAGAAAATCGATGGCCTGCGCATAGTTGCCTTGATGGTAGAAAAGCAGACCAATTTGTTGAAGTGATTCGCCTTCGGATCGTTTATCCTGTCGATTGATTGCCTGATCTAACCGGGCTTTGATGGCCCGGTAAACTGAATCGGGGTATTGCCGGGACAATTGTTCGGTGGTGCTAAGATTCTGGGCAAGGCAGTTGGCTGCTGCATAGGTTAACAGAACCAGCAGGACTAGCCAATCAGGCTTCAGGAGCGTAGGCTTCGACCAGAAACGTATACGTAGACACATCCTCAACTAGGCTAGGCAATAACTCTATAAAAATAGAGGCTTATCGACCAATTACTATAAACTTTTTCTGACCAGTTCAGCGCAGCCAAAAAAGCCACTCCCAATCGGAAGCGGCTTTTAATCTACTAACAGAAGTCGTTATCGGAGTGGCGTCGGTAAGGTTACAAAATAGATTCGGTTGACATCGACCTTACCTGTTGCCGGTAAAATTTTTGCAGTGAAGCCATTCTGCCCGTTATCAACTACGCCAAAATCGTCGTCGTTCGAAATGGCCAGTATATTATTGCCAATCAGGGCCATACCTTCGGCTTTGTCGTGCGGATAAACAGGGTTGAATCCAGCCAGAATATCAAATACGAGGGTTTTAGTAACAGGGGTGATTCCCGCATTCTGTAAACCCGTTTTGTCTTTCAACTGCTCCACCGTCAGGCCGCCGAATAGTTTGCCGTTTGTGCCATTGGCTGGGTCCGAGATATCGGTTGCTCCAGCCAGATCAATTTTAAAGACTCGCTTGAACGTAGCGGGTTTGGTTGGGTTGCCGCCGTAATCGCCGTCGCGCTCCAGCGTCAGGAAGGTCGTGTTGGTGATGGCCGCAATTTCACTACAGCCCGTCAGGCTGGCATTTTCCATCAAATAAGCATATTGCTTTGTAGCACCGCTAGCAATATCGAATGTTATAACGCGAAGGACCACCGAACCCGACACGGCTCCTGAACTGGGATTGTAGAGCGGCGACTGCATTAGACCAACCAATGTCTTGCCATCGGGCGTAATCGTCAGACCTTCCATGCCCCGGTTAGGTCGGCGAGTAGCCAGCACTTTGGGCAATGTACGGCCACCCGCACCCGTCCCGAATGGGTTGATCCGTTCAATGGTTTTGCCGCTGGCATCGAAGTGTACAATGTGGGGACCGTACTCGTCACTCACCCAGAAGCTACCGTCCGAAGCCAGGACCATACCTTCGGAATCAAGTCCGTCAGCATTTGGAGCGATTGGCTGGCCGTTTAAGTCGAGAGCCGTTTCTCCCGTACTACCCTGACCCGATGGATTAGGTAAGCCGGTTAGTAATTGGCCGGAGGCATTTTTCAGCAAAATGATCCTATCCAAAACCAGTTGATTTCCAACTACATGGAACTGACCAATTTGTGGAGTAAAATCTGACTTGCCGAAGATGATGGAGTTGGCGGCCTGGCCGGCTGCATTAGGGCCACGGTCGGTCAATAAGTAAAATACGTTTGGGTCTTTTGGGTCGGGAGCCAGGGCTGAGCCGAAACCGCCATTATAAATGGTTGTCCCATTGGGCGAAACAGCCAGTGTTTTAGGATTGGAAGCCTCGGAGAAGGTTGGATAGGCGACAAGGGAGGGAATGCGGTGGTCGTCGCAACCCGCTACGAGTAAGCTACCAACAACAACGGTGGCTACTAAAGAGGATATAGAACGTGTTTGCATAGAGACATATAGTGTTTGATAAATGCACAAAACTATAGCATCCCATATTATCCAAATGTGATATAAGGGGTAGATATATTAAGCCAGTTTTAATTTTTAACAACCTGGTAAGCAGGCATTTGTGATTTTGAGAAAAGGGTTACTTAACCCCAGAATTATCACGCATCCATTAGTACTCAAACCGACTGGCCATAGGCTACATAGGTATTGACGACCGAGCTATCATTGTACAGATCGACAAGGGCGTAACCCGCTGGCGTATGATGGTACTTGCCAAACCACCAGGCGCCACTCACGGCTCCATTACAGAAATAGCTTACATTACTATAGTCGACCCGATCAACCAGGTGAATATGCCCACTAAGAGCTGCCTTTACGTTTGGATACCGAGTGAATAAGTTAGTGAGCCGGACGGTGTCACTGTGCATCCAGCGGGCCGGTATGGTCCAGTTTTCACCAGCGAAACGAGGCCCGTCGAAAAAGACGCAGGCAGCCAGAATAGGTACGTGTGAAATAAGTAGGATAGGTACGTCGGCGGGTGTTGCTTTCAGGTCCGATTCGAGCCAGGCAAATTGTTCCTCGTCAAGATGGGCCGTGTACCAGCTTCCGTCGACTTTGGGTTGCACACTATCGAGGACAATAATGTGCCAGCCGTTTCGGGTCAGGCTGTAGTAGCGGTTGGCCAGCTGTAACTCGTCCATAGCCCATTTCTTGCCATCGTAGAACGATGCCTGGGTTTCCTGTCGGCACCAGATGTCGTGATTGCCAACGCAGCTCAGAATCGGCAGGGCATTTTCGCTTCCGATTACGTCCTGGTAGAGCTTCCATTGCCGCCGAACGCTATCCTGACCACGGCCATGTGCTTCCATAATGGCATCGCCCCCATTGATTATCAAATCCGGTTTGTCGGGCAGGCTTTGTATATGATGCAGGCATTTTTCAAACCCCCTCGCTGCCCCGACGAGCGGTTGCATATGTACGTCCGTAACATGGGCAATGCGTAAGACCCGTTGTTTGGGGATCGGAGCTACCTGAGCCGTAGCCAGTTCATTGACCGAAAGAGCCGCCAGGCCCATACCCATTCGTCTAACTAGCTGTCGACGATTCATGCAAGCACGTGTTGGTTTATGCAAAGTAAGAACCCAACTATGAACCCTTGATTAAAGCTGAGTTATGCTTGTATTAGATAATAGACTGATTACTAACGATTCCGTAATTTCCGGGTATTGTTCAGATCAGGAGCATCTGTTAATAAGCGAACGATTCGTACTGATGTAAACTTGGTTGTCCGTCCGATACGTCTGGAAACCGATTCCTAAATACTAGCGGCCTGCTTACATTCGAAAAATTATAAAAACTATATTTTGATAATAGTAATGTTACTTTATAATAGTTTGGGGATTTCGTATCACTACAGAATTATTTTGCAGGAGTTTCATGGTTTAGATACTTTTTTTCTAAGTATTAATTCGTACTTTCACAACACCCTATCTACTAAGGAGTTATATTTGACTTTACTCTAATTTTATCCGGGATAAATACAAAAACTCATGTCATCACAACTAACTCGCCGGGATTGGCTTCGGGCCAGTGGCTTTCTGACGGCCAGCATAAGCTTAAGTAGATTTACTCCCGCCGAAGCTGCTTACCCTGCCGCTCCGCTTGTATCGACGTTTACAAATGAATTCGCGTTTGCCGACGATCCGTTCGAAAAAATGGGGAAGCTTCGGGCGCGGCTCCTGGCCAATGAAAACCCGCTGGGTATATCGCCCAATGCGAAAGAAGCACTGGTAAAAGCGGCTGAAATCGGGAATCGGTACGCTTTTATGGAGTTTGGTCAGTTGAAAAAATTGATTGCCGCCGATGAAGGTGTAAAGTCCGAGCACATTATAATGTCGCCGGGCTCGTCGGATATTCTGATGGCGGCTGCCGATAATTTCGCGAAAGGGGGCGGTACCATCCTGACCAGTGTGATGACCTACGATGACCTGCTTCAGCGGGCCGAAAAGCTGGGCGCAAAAATCAAAGCGCTTCCAATGACAAAGGATTATAAGTATGACCTGCCCGCTATCAAGGCCGCCATTACGCCCGATGTGAAAATGGTTTACATCGTTAATCCGAACAACCCAACGGGGACGATTGTGCCAACGGCTGAACTGGAAGCCTTCTGTCGGGAAGTAGCGCCCAAAGTTCCGGTATTTATCGACGAAGCCTATATTGATTTCTTCGAACCTGCCGACCGCCCGAAACTAGGCAAACTGGTGTCGGAAGGGCTAAACGTGATTCTGGCGCGTACGTTTTCGAAAATTCACGGCTTTGCGGGGTTACGTTTAGGGTATGCGATGGCCCAGCCTGCCATGTTGCGAACCCTGCGTGATTATACCAATGCCGATTTTGCCGTTAGCATTACTACGTTGATGGCTGGTATTGCCAGCTATCAGGACAAAGATTGGCAAAACCATTGCCGGGCCGAAAACGCGAAAGCACGGGCCTATACCACTAAAGCGCTGATGGACATGGGATATGAAGTTATACCATCGTCGACCAACTTTATCCTATTCCCGATTCGTATGAAAACCGGGCCGTTCAGCAACCAGATGTTTGCGCAGGGAATCGGTATTCAAACCCGCGACTTTAACGGACAACCGTATTGCCGGGTAAGCGTCGGTACGATGGACGAAATGGCCATTTTTATGGATGGGTTTAAAAAAGTGGTTGGATAAAGGCAGTATTGCGAGTTAGGATCGAGTAGTGAGAATGCTGACGCAACATAAAAAGTATGCGCCAGCATTCTCACTACTCGATCCTCGCTCCTCTCTCCTGGTAAACTATGACAAGACGCGATTTTATTAATGCAACCAGCGCCAGCTATGCCAGTTTGTTGGCTTGGGGAATGATTCATCCGGCACCAGCGTCGGCATTCGATCTACCCGCCAATGGACAGAAGCAGGATGGCAAAGGACGAAAAGTAATCATTTTAGGAGCAGGTCTGGCTGGCTTAACGGCTGCTTATGAACTCGGTAAACTCGGCTACGATTGTACTGTGCTGGAAGCCCGATCGCGTTCAGGCGGGCGGGTCTGGACGATCCGGGGCGGCACCAAAGAAACCGAACTGGGTGGTGGAACGCCACAAGCCTGCTCGTTTGAAGATGGCTTATATTTTAATGGTGGAGCGGCTCGTATTCCGCACCATCACCAGATCACACTTCACTATTGCCGGGAGTTAGGGGTTCCGCTGCAGATTTTTAATGGCTCGAACGAGTCGGCTTACCTCTACAATGATGGCGGAACGGGCAATTTTGCCAACCGACGGATGCGCATCAGCGACTATCACCACGATATGCGCGGCTACACGTCTGAACTGCTGGCCAAAGCCCTTGATCAGTCGTCGCTGGATCAGCAATTGACCAAAGAAGACGTTGAAAAACTCATCGACTTTCTGAAAAATGAAGGCGATCTGAACACGGCTCATCTCTATAAGGGCACCAATCGACGGGGGTACAAAGACAAGAGCGATCCGGGCGCTGGCAATACCCCAGGCACATTGAGCGACCCTTACGGACTTACCGATTTGCTTCGGTCGGGATTTATGCAGCCGGTTTTCTACAACGTGGGCGATTACGCCTATGAACAACAGGCTACTTTGTTGCAGCCTGTTGGCGGCATGGATATGATTCCGAGGTCGTTTGAGAAGAAACTGGCGGGTAAAATCCTGTTCAACGCGCCCGTTAAGGAACTTCGCAAAACGGAAAACGGCGTTCGGGTTATTTATCAGAAAGATGGCAAACCTGTTGAACTCACGGGCGAATTCTGCGTTTGTACGCTGCCATTGCCGATGCTCAAAAATCTGGAATCGGATTTGTCGGGTACTGTGCAGCGAGCGGCTGACTTTATCCCTTACATGAAAACGGGTAAGATTGGCCTGCAATTCAAGCGCCGATTCTGGGAAGAAGACGATGGTATTTATGGAGGTATTTCACGGACTAACATGGATATCAACCAGATCTGGTATCCGTCGTTTGGTTTGCAGGAGAAAAAAGGAGTGCTGATCGGTTATTATAATTTCTATAGCCGCGCCGAAGCTGTGGGCGCACTATCGGTAGCTGATCGCCAGAAACTAGCCCTGGAGCAGGGTGGGAAAATTCATCCTCAATATCCGGCTGAGTTCGAAAATTCGTTTTCGCTGGCCTGGCACCGCATTCCATATAGCAACGGCGGCTGGGCCACTTACGACGACGCTACCCGCAAAAAGTACTACCCTGCTCTGCTCGAACCCGATGGAAACATCTATTTTGCGGGTGAGCATACCACGTATCTGACGGCCTGGATGGCCGGAGCATTCACATCGGCCCGCCGTACGGTCGAAGCCATTCACGCTCGTGTGGGTGAGTACACCAAGAAGTAAATTGTCATTAACCTGAGCCTAAGCGGTCTTAAAATCGTTGGGATTTGAACGAATAAACTATGAAAAACAACCTGCTCTCTCTTTTACTTTTTATTTGTTGCGCCATGGCTACTCAATTGATTAGTCAGCGTGTGTGGGCGCAAACGGCTTCTGCCAGCATGACTGTTGAGCAGTTAAATGCGATCAAAGCCATTAAAATCGCGAATCTCGATAAAGATACCTATTTCAAATCAGGCGGTTTTATCCTGGATCGCTATGAAGAACGTCCGGCTTATGTGTTTGCCTACAGCGATGGCATCACCCGGAAAATTTACCTCTACAAAGTCTTCTCCGCTGAAGATACCAAAGAACTGGGCCTGCTGGCTATTTATAAAAACGAGAAAACGGGAGCGGTAAAGCCATTTGTAATTCCCGGAGCCTCGGCCGACCGAAAAGCCTGGGATGCGTATATCGACGACCTGAAATACGTTGGTGAAAAAGAGCCCGGCCTGATGTCGACGTTAACCTTTGTACTTTCCCGCGAAATGGCTGGCCTGCTGTCGGGCGGTGCCGGAAAAGCGGATGAAGGAAGCGGCAAGAAAAAAGAAGAGTACAATTTCTGTTTTGCAGCCGATGCCCTGGTAACCCTGGCCGACGGTTCATCCAAAGCTATTCAGGACATTGCTGTAAACGATGTGGTGATGGGCTATGAGGCTAAAACCAAAACGCTTGCCCCCACACACGTTACCCGAATCGACGTGCATACTGGTTCATTCGCGTTGGCTGGTGTATGGGTAGCACCCGTTCAGGAAATAACGGCCGATACCCGTACAACGCTAACTGCACCCACACTGCTCGAAGCGACGGCCAACCATCCTGTGCTGACAGCTACGGGCCGAAAGGCGCTGGGTGATATAAAAGCAGGTGAAGTCGTTTACCGCTATGATGCCACAACTCAGGGCGTGGTAGCCTACAAAGTGCTTCGTCTCGCTGCTTCTGTTCGTTCCGTTGGCAAAGTTTATAACCTGGTTACCGGATCAGGAGCTTACCTGGTTGGTGAAACAGTAGTGCTCGATAAATAAAATAAGCTTTTGACTTATACCAGAACGGGTATAAATTTGGTAGGAAAAGCCAGATTTATACCCGTTCTGGTATAATTATGAAAATGGGAATCAGGAGCTTCCTTACATAACGCCGACTTTCTAAATACTCCTCTATTTCCATTGCCCTATTCTGCTTTTGCCTGTACATTTGTCTGATAAAACCGTATGCGAGCATACTAATTCAGGCAACAAAATCATGGCAGAAGCTTTCATTTATGATGCGGTTCGCACACCGCGCGGGCGTGGTAAAAGCGACGGTTCGCTGCATGACGTGCAGCCCATTCAACTTCTTACAACCGTCCTGCGGGAACTTCGGGATCGCAACCAACTCGATACCTCCTTAGTCGATGATGTAATTATGGGCTGTGTAACGCCTATTGGCGAACAGGGTGCCGATATTGCCCGAACAGCCGCCATTGAGGCCGATTATGCCGAATCGGTGGCGGGCGTACAACTCAATCGGTTTTGTTCATCGGGCCTGGAAGCAATAAACATGGCTGCAGCTTATGTGATGTCGGGGCAGGTAGATGCCATTGTGGCGGGTGGCGTAGAGTCGATGTCGCGGGTGCCGATGGGTTCCGATGGTGGGGCTTTGTTCATGAATCCGCAGATTGTGGCCCGGCATAACATTGTTCCCCAGGGCATTTCGGCCGATTTGATTGCGACGAAATACGGGTATTCCCGGCTGGATGTAGATACCTTCGCGGCCGAGTCGTACCGGAGGGCTGTTGAGGCACAGGCGGCCCATCGGTTTCAGAAAACGCTGGTCCCCATCACCGATATTGTCGGAAATACCTTACTCGACCGCGACGAAGGGGTTAGACCCGGCACAACGGTCGACAGTTTAAGCAAACTCAAACCCGCTTTCGAAGGCATCGGCCAGATGGGACTGGATGCGCTGGCACTGCTCAAATACGCTCAATACGACAAAATAAATCACGTTCACCATGCCGGTAACTCCTCGCAGATTGTAGACGGGGCCGCTGGGCTACTAATTGGCAGCAAGGAATTTGGCGAAAAAACGGGCCTGAAACCACGGGCGCGTATCAAATCGTTTGCGGTAGTCGGTTCTGAACCTACCATTATGCTGACTGGCCCCATTCCGGCTACGCGCAAAGTGCTCAAACGAACTGGTATGCAAATCAGCGACATCGATCTGTTTGAGGTCAACGAAGCCTTTGCCGCTGTACCGTTATTATTTATGGATGAGCTTGGTGTGTCGCATAATCAACTGAATGTCAACGGAGGGGCAATCGCCTTGGGCCACCCGTTGGGAGCTACGGGTGCTATTTTGTCGGCCACACTGATCGACGAGTTGGAACGCGTGGATAAACAGGTTGGCCTTACTACACTCTGCATAGGCGGAGGTATGGGAATCGCCACCATTTTTGAGCGCGTAAGCTGAAAACCAATAGAACGCAGATCTTCATCCATCGTAAAAATCTGCGCTCCATCTATGACCGATAATACCCTACTATAAAAAATGGCAATTCACTATTCCGTCAATGATACCATAGCGTTCATCACCTGGGAAATGACAACCAGCCCGATGAACGTGCTTAATGATGAATCGATTCCTGAATTTGAAGCGGCTCTGCAACGGGCCTATACCGACGATTCGGTTAAGGGCGTCATTATCAGTTCGAATAAGCCTGAGTTTGTGGCTGGTGCCGACCTCAAGATGATCCTACGCAACAACGACAAAGACCCCGCTGAAATGCAGAAGGTTTCGCTGGAGTTGAACCGGGTTTTTCGTCGCATCGAAACATCGGGCAAACCGACCGTAGCCGCCATCAATGGAACGGCTCTGGGTGGTGGTTACGAAATCTGCCTGGCCTGTCACCACCGGGTGGCACTAAATAATCCTAAAACCCTGATTGGTCTGGTTGAAGTAACGATTGGCCTATTGCCGGGGGCGGGTGGTACGCAGCGACTACCCCGTATGCTTGGCATGCAGGCGGCTTTACCCCTGCTTTTGGAAGGCAAAAAAGTAAGTGTTCAGGAAGCGAAGAGTCTCGGTATGGTCGATGCCATTGCCGATACGCCTGACGACATGCTGGCACAGGCGCGTACCTGGATCGAAGCGAACGGAACGCCCGGCCGGCCCAAACCCATAAAACACTGGGATGAGATTGATCGCAAAACCGGCAAGATTGTCGGAAAAGATAACGCCAAAGTACCAGGTGGCGCGGTTCAGAGTGTCGTGGGGGCTCAGACGTTTAGTGCCGGAACGGCAATGCTCATGGATAAAACAAAGGGAAATTATCCTGCTCCGCTGGCCATCATGTCATGCGTGTATGAAGGGTTGCAGGTGAACATCGACCGGGCGCTAGTGATCGAATCCCGCTATTTTGCCGAAGTAGCGACCTCAAACGTGGCCAAAAGCCTGATCCAGACGATGTTTCTGGGACTGAACGAAGCGAACAAAGGCATTAGTCGCCCGAAGGATATTCCGAAAACGGACGTAAAAAAACTGGGTATTCTGGGAGCGGGAATGATGGGTGCCGGGATAGCCTATGTATCGGCACAGGCCGGTATCGAAGTCGTTCTGAAAGACGTATCCATTGAAGCGGCTGAGAAAGGGAAAACCTATTCGCAGACGCTGCTTCAGAAAGGTATGGAGCGCGGCAAAATTGATGCCGCAACCGCCGAACGTGTTCTTAAATTGATCAAACCGACGGCGAAAACGGAAGACCTGCGCGGCTGTGATCTGATCATCGAAGCCGTTTTCGAAAATCGGGAGTTGAAGGCGCAGGTAACTCGGGAAGCCGAACCGATGCTGGCCGATCAGGGGCTGAATGTGTTTGCGTCCAATACATCGACGTTACCTATCAGTGGCTTAGCGCAGGCAGCCGCGAACCCAGCAAATTTTATTGGGATTCACTTCTTTTCGCCCGTCGATAAGATGGCGCTGGTCGAAATCATTGTGGGTCGGCAGACATCAGATTATGCGCTGGCCGTAGCTATGGATTATGTTCGTAAAATTCGGAAAACGCCCATCGTCGTTAACGACTCAAGAGGTTTTTATACCTCGCGGTGTTTCAGTACCTACACCGCCGAAGGGATGGAATTGCTCAAAGAAGGCGTAAATCCTATACTCATTGAAAATGGCGGTAAAGATGCGGGTATGCCGGTAGGGCCACTGGCCGTAACCGATGAAGTATCGCTGGAGTTGGTGTACAAAATTTCGGGGCAGGGGATTCAGGATGGGGCTGTTCCCGAAGCTGATACGAGTTACCAGATCGCCAAACAGTTCGTTAACCTTGGTCGCTTAGGTAAGAAAGCCAAAGCCGGTTTTTACGAGTATGCCGACGACCGGACTAAGAAACTATGGCCGGGTTTACAGGACTTATTCCCACTGGCCGACTTGCAACCATCGCTCGATGAAGTAAAGACCCGGCTGCTATATCGACAGGCCATCGAAGCTGTACGTTGTTTTGAGGAAGGGGTTGTGCGAACCAAACTCGATGCCGATCTCGGTTCTATTCTGGGTTGGGGTTTCCCGGCCTATACAGGGGGAGCGCTGTCGTTTGTCGATTTTATCGGGCTTGAAACATTTGCCAACACCCTCGACCGACTGGCCGATACGTATGGAGAACGCTTCCGACCAACGGCCCAATTGCGTGAGCAGGTAGCTTTAAGAAAGGGTTAGGTGCGAGGAGTGTGAATGGCTGGGACGCACATTATCCATTCACACTCCTTTTCTGATAGTTTACGGGTGTTGTTCCGGTCCAGCGACGGAAGGCCCGATTAAATGCACTCAACTCATTGTAGCCCAGTATATACGATATTTCTTTAGTAGGGTACTGCCCAGAAGTCAGATAGTGGATGGCCAATGACTTGCGGATGGAATCGGTGAGCTGCTGATACGTTACCCCTTCCTGCTGCAATCGACGCTGTAAACTTCGGCTGCTGACGTTCAGGTTCGCGGCAATGGCCTCGAGCGTAGGTATACCCAAATAAGCATTCGCCAGCAGGAAGTTGGTAATCCGTTCGGATAAGCCGCGTGCCTGCTGAAAGGCATCATTCAGCGTAGTCGCTTTCCGTAAAAATACAGTCTGTAATTCATAGTCGGCGGTCAGGATTGGCTCATCCCAATACCCACGCTCGAATGATAAGGCATAGTCAGCGCTATTGACCAGATGCCGACATCGGAAAACACGTTCGTACTCGGCCTGATTGGTTTCGGTAAACTTGCTCTTTACCGAAACCGGTTGAACTTTCTTAAGCACTAGGCCATCCACTTCATGGAGCGTAAACGCCATGAAAAAATCCATCATCTGGTGAATCACGTCTGGCATATTGGCCAGGTAGGTCGCATTGGGCGTCAGTCGGATGTCGAATGTTCGATCTGTATGGATTATGGCCATGTCAACAACATCCGTAATCAGATGGATAAATGCAATGGCATAGGTAAGACCTTCACCCACTGTTTGGCTATGTCGGATGAGTTCACCCACAACACCTAAGGCTGCAATCTGTAGGGATTCGCCAAAATGGAGCCCAAACAGCGCATCGTTGCTTAAGCGAGTGGCGTTGCGCCAAAGTGAAGCTACTTGTTCTGGATGAAGTGAGTCGCTTTCGGTTCGCGTCAACTGATCCAGTTCTAAACCAGAACGGGCACAGAGTTCTTCGGGCGATACGTTTTTCTGAACGGCGTAGGCCAGCAAATTGAGTACGAGCTGTTTCTGATAGTCTTGCATGCTGTAAAAGTAGCGAACGATTCAGTGCCAATTTTTCAATGGCGCGAAGTGGTAATGGGTTGGCGGATGAAGGTAAACCCTGAGGTTTAGGCACCCGGTACCTTTGTCAAAAAACGCCATGAAAGCACTTGTCATTACCCTTATGCTCATCATGAGCCAGTTCAAAACCCAACAGGCAGTCAGCACAAAACACCCTAACGCAAACACTATGGAAACGCAATCAATTCAGGTTGTTCAGGAATTTCTTACGGCCGTCCAACAAGGTAACCAGGCGAAACTAGCGGCTATTATTCACCCCAATATTCAGTGGAACCAGCCAGGTACTAACCGCTTTTCGGGTACAAAAAAATCAAGTGCTGAAGTCTTTCAGATGGTCGGAGGTATGTTTCAGGCAACGGATAATAGCCTGGCACTAACGGATATAAAAACGTTGACTGCAAATGGTAATAGTGTGGCCTGTCTGATTCACTGGAAAGCCGTTCAGCCCAATGGCGGTGTTCTGGATGTAGATAATATCGACGTGTACACCGTTGAAAACGGAAAAATCGTTCAGGCTACCGTGTACTCAGCCGACATTGCCCAGGAAGATAATTTCTGGCTCAAGTAATATAATCACCAAGAGAAGCGTGTCATTATTACCGTTGTGGTACGCTTCTCTTGGTGATTATATTAGCCGAAAACTCATTCGGTGGTGTTTGGTGGGGCCGAATTGCCGGATGGCTTCGCGGTGCATAGGGGTAGGATAGCCTACATTTTTAGCCCATCCGTAGGCAGGAAATTCGATACCCAGTTTTTCCATCAAATCGTCCCGGTAGGTTTTTGCCAGAACCGAAGCAGCCGCAATCGACAGAAAATGGGCATCTCCTTTGATCAGGCACGTGTGCGGGATCAGGGGATATGGTACAAATCGATTGCCGTCGACCAAGAGATGTTCCGGACGGATTTTCAGGGCATCAATAGCGCGGTGCATGGCTAAAAAGCTCGCTTTCAGGATGTTGATCTGGTCAATATCTTGGGGCGAGACTTCCGCAATGGCCCAGGCCAGTGCATCCCGCTCAATATCCAAACGCAGGGCTTCGCGTTGGGAGCGAGACAGTTGTTTCGAATCGTTCAGGATGGGATGCGTGTATTCTTTGGGCAGAATAACCGCAGCCGCCACAACCGGCCCGGCCAGACAGCCTCGGCCCACCTCATCTAACCCTGCTTCAAGGGCATTGGCGTTATAGTAAGAGCGTAACAAGCGTATCAGTTAATATAACCAATCGTAAAAATAATCGATTCCCTGAATACGGCTTATCGATAGCGAATAACAATGACCTGAAGCGGAAGGCAACCTGATCCGGCACAACTACAGTCGGCATTGAAGTGAATGGTTACGACTTTTTGAAGCGTTGTTGTGGCTGGCTTGCTGAACCCATAGTAAATGTCGTTGGCGAGTAGCAGGCTATCGGTAGAGGTAATGACCAGTTCGAGCTGGTCGAACGTCTGAGTTACCGGGAAGCTCAATTCCTGCAACCCATTGGATAAGAGCTGGATATCCGACAGGTTCGTAAATGTTTTTGTATCCCGAATGGTAGGCGCAGGGTCGGTACTCAAATACGTATTGATGGTGTAGGTTGGGAAAGCGGTGGTCGATGTTAGCGTTGGGTTGCTGATCATAAATCCGGCCAGATCGCCCGGTTTTCCCATTCCGCTGAGGTTGGCTTTCAGGGTTGTTTCGCCTAAAAGTACGGTCTGCTCGAGGTGAGCGAAATCGAACAGGTTGGTTGAGGTAATATTGTTACGGTTTACAATCGGGCAAAAGGTAGCCAGCGGCATGGGTTCACAAGCCAGATTATTACTGACGGTGAGCCCGGCAGTCGTTAAAAATCGCTGTGTCGTTGTATCGGTAAGGGTTGATGCCGCCGAGATCGTAAACGTAGCCGTCCCCGAAGCTGCGGTTGTTCGCTGAAAACGAAGAGTTCCATCGACATTGATACTCGCTTTTCCGGTAGTAGGCTGGTTGACAATTGCAAGCGTCGTTGGGTCAATCTGCCCTGAGCCAACCGCTGAGAAAGACGATAATACGCTGAAATTCTGTACACACGAAGTAAGCGTAAAACCCAGGCTGTCGGTTGAAGAAGCTGGTACTTGAAGAAACCGTGTTGTGGATGCTTTAGCATGACCAACTATCCACATGGTTAATATACAGAGTAGTGCTGAGGCAATAGCCTTACTGAACATACCTGAGTAAGTAGGCAAAAAGAATAATTTATTCCGTTCCATACCGCATGGATATACATTTTACAAGTTAGTGAGCAGACAGAATAGGGCTAATGGAGCGGATATAGAGAACCTGTACCTAATCGAAAGGTTCTGGGATACTGTAGTAGGTATATAGACACAAAAGCCGTTGACGCCAAGCTCATATCTGCCTGAAATCAACGGCTCGTTGCGAATCAGATGTGAGTTTAAAAAACTCCAGTTACATTTATGGAATATGTCTTTATCGCGAATTTTTACCCAGGCAAGCTGGGCTAGCATGCGCACATAACCTATATGGAACTGAGTTGGCTAAAGCTATGAAATCGACTACAAACCAGTAGAGACTCAGTGGCTAAAGAAACGCTTTTGAAGGCTCCTATTTGCTGGTCAATAGCTTTATTTACAACTATTATGCCATCTGGTTTTTAAATTATTTAGCAAGGCTAAAAAAGTATTAAAATAACGATTTATCCTACATAATTATCTGCATGTCAGCAATTTACATGGACTAAAAAATATACTTGCTAAATCCGATCGTTTGAAGGATTTTATACATTTAGCATACTTTTTGTTTCCTGTATTGATAGTCTAGTTTAGTATATTGAAGTTCTATGGGCGATATAGTAACATTAGCCCAAAACATTGTAAATAACTACTGGCTCTGCCTTATTTTTCAAACTTACTTCACCAATTCGCTCGCAGGAAAACGATTCAGCGATCTGCTGCTGGGCCGACTCGACAATGACGATTTGCCCCGGTCGGGCAACTGACTGGAGCCGCTGAGCCGTGTTGACAGCATCACCGATCACTGTATAATCTAACCGGCGGAGAGTGGTCGAACCAATGTTACCGGATACCATTTCGCCACTGTTGATCCCGATCGATACTTCAGGATGGTAGCCCGGATGACTTAATAAATTTTCTTCAATCTTGGCGATTTGGGTCCGTACGGCCAGGGCCGCTTCAATAGCCCGGTCGAGATGGTACTCGCCCCGGAAAACAGCCATTATTGCATCGCCCATAAATTTATCGACAAGACCGCCCTGCGCGATAATTTCCTTGACCATCACGTCGAAATAGCGATTCACCATTTTCACAACGGTGTCGGGCGATTCGCGTTCCGAAATAGCTGTAAAACCACAGATATCGATAAATAAAACGGTCGCCACCACGGTCTCACTGGCCGACAGCGCCGTCTCGAATTCGGGGCGGTTCATAAACGTCAGCACCGATTCGTCGACATACATTCGTAGGATATTGTTTTCCTTGATAGCCTGGAGTGTTTGCCGGATCTGGGCTACATACTCCATGGTTTTCTGCATGGTCACTTCCAGGTCTTCAAAATTGACGGGCTTGGTCACAAAATCGAAGGCACCCCGGTTCATAGCCGTTCGAATGTTATCCATATCGCCATAAGCCGACACGATGACGGCCTTCAGCATGGGATTGGTTTCGTGGAGCTTGACGAGTAGTGTGAGCCCATCCATACCCGGCATGTTGATGTCGGTCAGAACCATATCTGTATCGGGTTCCTGAGCCAGCGTTTGCAGGGCTTCTACACCGTCGTGGGCGAATATAAACTCATATTGTTTTTCCCGGATCTGCCGTCGAAATTTCTGTTTTATGAGTAACTCAAGATCAGTTTCGTCGTCAACTACTAATATTTTAGCCTTCATGCCAACTCACGAAGTTTTTGTTTCAGAAGTGCGAAATCAAGAGGTTTTGTGAGAAAGTCATTGGCCCCCAGCGAAAGGGCTTCCTCTTGCGAATTGGGGTCGCCATAGGCTGTGATCATCATCACAACGGGGGGAGGAGGAGTATTGAAATCTTGCCGAATATGCCGTAAGAGTTCGAAACCACTCATGCCCGGCATATTGATGTCGGATAAGATCAGTATAACTTCCGACGAGTGTCCATTCAGATAGCTTAACGCTTCTTCGCCAGAGTTTGCAAAATCCAGTTCGAATTCGTGATTACGGATTTCGCGCCGGAATCGCTGTTCAAAAAGATCTTTTACATCAACCTCGTCATCAACAACTAAAATTTTCATCATTATCTAGGGGTTAGCCAAAGATACGCATTTTGCCGCTTACGGCTCCACTTAAACTAAGTTTCAGCAAGGCGGGTTATTCGGCAATATCCACACACTTATCCACAATCTGTGACCAACACCTTATTTCGAAGGGCTTGGTGGGGTTAAGTGACGGGCCAGAAAACGGTAAATTTCCTCACGCGATTCGCGGGCTAGTTTCGTGTCGAGCCGATTGAAGCTGTGACCACCGGGTGCATCCTGATAAATTTTATAGTCGAATTTTTTCTCATGCGCTTTTAGCGCATTAATCAACGATTCTACTTCCAGTACGTTTACGTCTTCGTCGTTGGTATTGGTATGAATCAGTAAGGGCGTCTTTAGCTTTTGTGCATTCCAGACAGGCGACCGACGACGGTACTCGGCTACATTGTCGGATGGGTCTTTACCGATATGGGTCGCGGCCGAAAAAATAGCCCGGTAGTTGGCAGGCTTATACCCCAAACGCGCAATAATGTCGGTGACAGGCACCCCGGCATAGGCAACTTTATAATCGTCGGGATGGTCAAAAATATTCATCAGGGTGATCATGCCACCGTGACTCCAGCCTATAATACCGATACGGTCGGGATCTACCTGGGGCATATTTTCGGTAGCCCAGCGTTTACCCGCCAGTACATCGTCATTTTCGTAATCGCCGTAATCAATCTGGTTGTAGAATGCACCGCCATACCCGATGCTACCCCTATATTCGGGTGCAATAATCAGATAGCCCTGATCGAGCAATTCGCGTACGATGTGCACATAAAGCGTACTAAAATCACCATGAACCCCGTCATGTACAAAGACCACTAACGGTAGTTTCTTGGCAGAAGCAAACTTCTTGGGCGCAAAGGTGTAGGCCGGAATAATGACCGGGTTATTGGCTCCCTGACCTGTTGGATTACGTACCACATGGGGAGGTTTGCTGGTATATCGAATCTTATCAATGATTGCCATATCGCCGAGCTTCTGATACCAGAGCAAATCGTCAATGCTTTTCGTGAGGCTCTGGTCGGAAAAACGGGTATTTTCTTCGAGCATACGAACGCGCTCAGACAAATCGGTGGCGGATGAGTTGGTCAGACTAGTTGGGGATGTCTGTGCCAGCGCGGCAAAATGGATGAGAAATAAAACGATTACGGTAAAGAGGTTGTACATAAATAAGTTGATCAAGTGACTGCTGATTTTGCTAGTAAGTTATTGATTACCATTCACAAAACAACTGGTCCATGAAGCCGGATCAGGCTAAATTTTCGATCTTTTTCAGACCAGATCACTGGTCGTCGGACCATTGCCTCACTATTTGAATATAAACGATTCTTCATGTTAGGCCGAAACAACTTTCATTGGTAAGCGAGGTTATGTTTTTGACTTCCTTTCTATTTGACTATTTGGCTTTGCCAGTAACGATTTATTATGAGTGTAATCAAACCTGCCCTATTGTATCCTGAGCGCATTATTTACCTTGCTGGCGCTAATAATTATAGCTGGATTTGTTTTCAGGATGGAGAGAAAAAGCTGCTTGCCAAACCAATCAGTTACCTGGAAGATAAACTGCCCAATTTTATACGGGTACACAAAACAGCGTTAATAAACCCTGCTTTTGTCCAGAGTTTGCAGGAGCCTCCGCACCGGAAAATGTCGGGCAAAGTACAGTTGAATAGTGGCGATGTATTTCCGGTTAGCCGTCGTCGGTGGCAACAGGTTGTTGATGCGTTACAGAGCCGCACAACCGCGTTGGCTACTACCGAACTTATCCAGCAGCCTACACTGGCAACGACCGAGTCGCCTACGATTGCTTCGGCACCAGCACAGCGGGTGCAATCTATTCTGCTGATTTCGCAGGACAAGGAAATGGTGACGTCGGTAGAGCACGTTGTTCAGAAGAAGTGGCCCGGTTACTTATGCCAAACCAGTGCCAACAGTGTTATACTGCCCGATATCTTGGGCCAGCTGCCCGTAAATGAGCATCCTGCCTTATTACTGCTCGATGCCCGAACCATTACCCTGGAGCGGTTGAATACCCTTCAACGGTTGAAGAATAATAAATTGCTTGGGCGAATTCCGGTGATACTGTTAACCTCGGCAACCGATCAGGCTATTGTGAACGGCTACCAGTATAAGGCAAACTCAGTGGTGGCCATACCACCCGGTACGGGTTTCATCGACGCTATTTTTGAACGAGTATTGCAATATTGGCTACGTATTGTTACACTGCCGAGTATGGCGATCAATTAATGCCTGCCGCCTGTCAGACTGAAAACTGAACAGGCGGTAGCGTAACGGTTTCCCACCAGTATGAGCGTAGAGCCATAAAGTACCGAAGCCAGCCCCGCGAATCGGCTGGTTTGACGAGGTAGGAAGCTATGCCGCGCTGGTATGCTTCTTCAACGTCTGTACGCTGACTGGATGAACTAAGAATCACTACAGGTATACGATTACAGGCAGCCGGTAAGGTTTTTATCTGCCGGAGTAAATTCCAGCCATCTTCGCGAGTAGGTAAAAACAAATCCTGTAAGATCAATTTAGGCAATTCCCATTCCTGTGTACTCCACTCCCGAAGCAAGTGGAGCGCCTGCTCAGACTGGTTCACATAAACCAGCGTAACTTCGGGTAGGCATTGCTGCATGGCTCTGGCAATCACACCACCCTGATCAGCACTGTTTTCAATGATCAATAACTTAGGCTCCTTAAAATTTGAGCGAATTTGTTCGTAAAACGTTGTAGGCAACATAGACGTTGAGCAATACAAAATAAAAGAGGAGAGGGTCTGGTATAATTCAGAATACGATTCAGGAACCTGAAAAGTGGAATCAGGCTACTGAATCTAACGGGTTTATGACTATCGACTGGGGCAACTAGGTAGTATCGCGTCGTGGTGTACCCGTCCGATTGGGTGCTGTGCGGTTTCGTCGATTCGTGCCACTGCTTCCTGGTAACGACGTACCCGAATCAGATTGCATCGTTGATGGCTGACGACGGTTATTCGTATTGTTCATCGAGCCGCTCGTCGTTGAGTCTCGGTTTTGGCGACTATTCTGACTTTGGGGCGTTGTTTGCGCCTGACTATCCAGACTGGCTAATCCAACCAGCAAGGATGCAATAACTACTGCCTTTTTCATACGAAGTTGGATTTATTGAAAATTAGACATAGTTCTCCCTAACCCAACACGTATCAAACCGAAAGGCTAACTGAATTTCCTGAAATAGTGAGGAAATGGGGCGTAACTAAAAAAGCCGGTGAAAATTCACCGGCTTTTTTAGTTACTCAATACGCAATGATTATTTCCGATAGATTACCTGTACCTTGCCAACAGCAGTTCCGAGGGTATAGTTGACAGGCGCGGTAGCAGTCAGTTCTTCAATATTCTTAGTCTTCGAATAGGTGTACGTATCCTGTCCACCTGCGTCGTAGGTCAGCGTAAGCGTATTATTGTCCAAAGCCCAGGTTCCGGTAGCATCATCAACTACTGCCGAACGATAGTTTTCATTGAACGTATTGTCAGAAAAAATATCGATGGTTGACCCGTACGATTCAAAGTAATAGAGATCGATAGCGGCTCCATTTACATTTGATGTTGCTGATGTTGGAAAACCACTTAATACCCCTCTGTTTAATTCCCAGCGCCCTACAACAGGTGAGGCAGGTGCGGGGTCGCTTTTACTACAGGAAACAAGGCCCGCAAAGGACACCACCAGGAGGAGTACATACAGGTGATAAACGTAACGCTTCATAATCAGTTGATTTTTAGGGATTCTGAGTTAAAACAGAACAAGGAACTGTAAACTACAAAAAAAACGAATAATGCAACACTAAATGGTACGCAAGTTACCGACTTTTTGATGCACGGTTCTCTGTATAGGTTAACGGAAATTAAAGGTTTTTGGGTTTTAAATACTTATCGAACCACTGTAAATACCGATCAACCCGATCTTTCTGATAACTGGGAACTGTGATGCCGTGAAACTGGCCGGGATAAATAATGAGCTGCGTTGGAATGCCCAGCGAGCGGAGTGCCTGAAACATTTGCTCACTACCAGCTGCGGGTACGTTAAAATCCTTCTCTCCGGCCATAAACAGCGTTGGGGTTTTGATCCGATCAGCTTTTAGGAATGGATACGACAGCTTCAGCCATTTTTCGGGGTTTTTCCAGGGAGCGCCCAGTTCGTTTTCGTATTGATTGGTGTATTGGTCGATCCCGTACATGCTCAGTTGCAGCGAACTTCCGGCACCGCTGGCGGCTGCTTTGAACCGGGTGTCGGTAGCAATTGTATAGTTGGTTAGAATACCACCGTAACTCCAGCCGCCAATACCTAACCGGTCGGGATCGGCAATGCCTTTTTCAACCAGGTAATCTGCCGCGCCCAGAATATCCTGCACTTCTTTATTGCCCCAGTCGGCATAGATGGCTTTGGTGAAGTCGATTCCACGGCCGTTACTTCCCCGATAATTAACGGCAACCACGGCATAGCCACCGGCAGCCAGAAGCTGACGGGTCAGGTCAAATGAAAATTCATCCTGCGATACGGGGCCTCCGTGAATGTAGAAGATGGTTGGTAGCTTTTTTCCGGCAGGCGTGTTAGCGGGTCGATACAGTACGTTCGATACCTGCATACCGTCTTTGCTTTTCGAGGTAAACCCTTCTACCGTTGCCAGTTCGAGCGGCTCCAGAAAAGCATCATGTACATGAGTAAGCCGACGGGTATTGCCCGATTCGATGGCGTATACTTCACCGGGTACTTGCGGTTCGTTGACGAGTGCTACCCAGTTTCCGGCGATGCTGGCACTGAGGTTGCTGAATACGCGGTTGCCACTGGTTACTTTACTGAATTTACCATCGAGTGTGTACTGACCAATATAGGCCTGGCGGTCGTCCTGCACGATGACACCAATACTTTGGCCATCCTTGGCCCAGACGGGCGTTCGTACCGGACGGTCCAGCGATTTGGACAATAAGGTAGGTTCACCACCATCGCGGCCGATAACGCACAGAATCGGCTGATCGTACATGATGAAATTGCTCGACGAAGTAGAGCGCAAATAGGCGATGCGTTTGCCATCGGGGCTCCAGGCGGGATTATTATCCGAGCCTGTCCAGGTCGTCAGTTGTTTCATCTGGGCACCTTTCTGAGCCGCTATGACGTAAATGTCGGTATTCTCGTTCCGATCGGGGTCTTCGGTTCGATTGCTGACGAACGCCAAGTATTGCCCATCCGGCGACCATACGGGTGAGGTTTCATCATAGGCGCCCTTAGTCAGCGTATCCAGCTTTTTGGTGGCCAGATCGAATACGTACAAATGAACCGGGCTGCGTTCCAGATACCCTTTGATGTCGGCCTTGAAGTGGTAACGATCCAGTACATAAGGCTTCCGAACTTTGGTTTTGGCCGAGTCAGCATAATCGGGGTCGCGCAGTACAAAGGCGATCTTTTTACCATCCGGCGACCACTCGTAATCTTCCAGATCGGTTTTCAGATCGGTTAATTTTTTCGCTTCGCCACCGCGCCGATCCATCAGCCAGATCTGCGCTTTGGTAGCACCCTGCCGGGCCGATACAAACGAAAGGTATTTTCCGTCGGGGCTGAACCGGGCCCTTGATTCCCCGTCGGGACTGTTGGTAAGCTGAACCGTTTCTTTACTATCCCAACTAACCATCCACAAGTCCGAGTTGCGCTTGTCTTTCGTTGTGTCGACGGTAGATAGCCCATAGCTGATCCACTTGCCATCGGGCGACACCTGTGGATCGCTGACGGTTTGTAGTCGGTACATATCTTTGGGCGAAATCGGACGTTTTTTGCCCGGAGTTTGCGCTGAGCCTGCCAAACTTAGCAGACAGAGTGAGCCAATAAGAAGCGAATAGGTTGTCATAGTCGAAACGATAATCGGTTAATAAGAAGAAGGAAGTTAGGCCGCCAGTTCTTTCAGAGCTTTTACAAAGGTATCCAACTCGGCAGTGGTGGTATAAACATGGGGAGTCACCCGAATGCCGCGCACGCTGGCTGCCGGACTATCGATGGCAACCGTGAAAATTTTGTATTTACTGAACAGGGTTTTAGCCAGATCAGCAGGAGCAATTTTTTCCAGGCCGACGTTGGCAATGGCACAGGAGCGGGCTGGGTCTTCGGGGGTGTTCAAAACAATTCCCGGATGATGGCGAATCTGATCGGTCCAGTAGCGTTGCAGGTAACGTAACCGGGCTTCTTTCCGCTCAATACCAATGCTTTGGTGAAACTGAATGGCGTCCTGAATGGCTAGATCGGTAGCTACTGGGTGGGTTCCGGTATGATTCAGTTTTCGAATGTCGTCGTCGGCAAAATTGCTATCGGCAAAGAGCGGCCAGATGCCTTTGATTTTTTCTTTACGGACGTACAGCATCCCGGCGCCGAGTGGAGTGCCCAGCCATTTATGCAGGCTACTGGCATAATAGTCGCAACCGCCCAGATCGCCGATTTTAAAGCTCAATTGCGCGAACGCATGGGCTCCATCGACCATCACCTCTACACCATGTCGATGGGCCATTTCCGTAATTTTTCGAATGGGCAGAATATGTCCGGTAATGTTCACCATATGGCAAACCATCAACAACCGGGTTTTGGGCGTGATGGCTTTTTCGTAGGCGCTGACGATCTCGTCATCCGATTTTGGGTGGGCCGGAACCAAGATCATCCGGTTAACGATGCCATGCCGACGTGCCTGAAGCTTGAACATATCGAGCATTGCGCCATAATCCTGCTGGGCCATGACCACTTCGTCACCCGCTTTCCAGGTCAATCCGGCAATCACCGTATCCAGCGATTCGGTTGTATTGCGCGTAATAATCAACTCGTCAGGGGAGCAGCCTAACAAATTGGCCAGTTGCGTTTGCGACGCCCGTTTATCGTCGAACTGGCGCGTCCGCATATAATATGATGAAACCGAATTAATCTGCTGAATATGTTTTAGATAACTGTCGAGAACGGGCTGAGCCGCCAGCGAATAGTATCCGTTTTCGAGCTGAATGAACTCCTTCGTAACGGGATAAGCCGCTCGAATCGTTGCCCAGAAACTGTCATCTATTGCCAGTGTTTCCGGAGCTACGTGAGCTGAGCTTGCCAAGGTTTCGCCTAGTGCTGCCCATTCGCCAGCTAGTATGGTTGTAGCCCCGGCAAGGGATTTTAGAAACTGACGCTTGGAGAGAGTAGGCATGACGGTAGGGCGGGTTTATTAAGGAGTACTTCGGTAATTCGGTATGACCCCAACAGGGACATACTAAAAGAGGTAGTCTAACCTTTTTACCGCAGATTCGGGACCGGTATTACAGGCAGACTTTCGTTACCATCTTCGCTCACGGCCTGCACCGCGAAATAATAGTTATCCTTCGAGAAGGGGAGCGTCATGCCGAGTTTGGTGGTGAAGAATTTCTTCTGCCAGAACGGCCAGTACGTTTCCCGCATCAGCACATAATACCCTTTTACTTTGCCCGCTTGCGGAGCCTGCCAATAGAGTACGGTAGCATTAGTCAGGTTGCGAACATCAACCGTTACCTTTTGGGGGACAGCGGGTGCTTTGGCCAGATTCGCCAGCGTTGCCAGGTTAACCGCTGTGTTTTTACGCAGGTACTCAAAATCCATAAATTTCTGATAATCACCGTATTCAACCCCATTTTCGGTGCGCAAATCCTGATGCTGATGCTCGTAGTTCTCGTTCATTTCGGTAATTCGAACAGCCGCAAAACCGCGTTGAACATAGGGCGTATGGTCGCCACCACGCAGGTACCGATCATTCCGGTAAACCATGACCACTTCCAGATTTTCGACGTAGCGTTCGCCAATTTCTTTCAGGTAACGGGCCAGGGTACGCGCCTTTCCGTCGTTTTCGTTGCCAAACCGCTGAATTTGTCCGATGCGGCCTGTTGTATCTTTCAGCAGACTCGATGGTAACCCTTCGCTAAACACACGCAATCGGGTATTGTCGATGATGCGGGTATCGCTGCTGTTATTGCTACCCATAATATCGTTGTTTAGCACAGCTTCTACATTCCAGTTTTCTTTAACTGCACGTTCGGAGAGGTGTTCAGCGCCCAGCAAGCCCTGTTCTTCGCCGGTCAGGGTGACGAAGATGACCGTAGCCGGAAAGGATGATTTGCTCATAACCCGGCACAATTCAATAACGGCAGCCGTTCCAGACCCATCGTCATTGGCGCCCGGTGCGTCCGATTCACGGTTCATGACGTTGGTAACACGGCTGTCCATGTGCCCCTGAACAATAAAAATCCGGTTGTCGTTGGGGTCGGTACCTTTGAGGGTTGCCATCACATTCCCCATATTGGCGGGTTTGTCGACCCGGCGACCGTCGGGCTGGAGCGTCCACGTATCGAGGGTGGCGGTCAGGCGCCCGTTCGACTGTTTGGCGTATTGGTTGAATTTGCCCAGAATCCATTGCCGGGCAGCACCGAGTCCTTTTTTGCTAACCTGAGCGGAAGCATCGGTCGGTACACTGAGTGTATGACGGGTACCAAAGCTGACCAGACCGTTGATATGTGCCCGTAAACTGTCGGCCGAAATTTGGGCTACCAGATCAGCGATTTGCTGATCACGGTTAATGATGGCAGTTTGAGCATTGACAAATGGGGAGAAAAAAAACGTGAGAAGGAGGAAGGACGCTAAGGTAGTCGTGCGCATGAGTTTGTTTGATGATTGGACTAGCTAAACTAACAAAAAAGCGCCATCCTCGGAAATAAAAGGGGATTACTGCTTAAAATGACCAGGCCACCCCTGCACCCATAGCGTGCATACCTGTCAGCGGTACCGGAGTGGCCGAAAAGCCAAGCCGGGGCTGACGAAGAAGCGCATTATAACGGGTCACCGCTTTATTGATTTGCCCGTTACCCACAATCGTGAAGGTGAGCGTTGCAACGATAGAGCCGCCATAAACGGTCCAGTACGTACCATTACTTTTGTTGCTGCTCAAAATGATATACGCCAGCGGGACCAATGCCGTCAAACGCCCCAATGTCGTTAACGTTCGAAACGCCTTAAACCGATGACTCACCTCCGGGTCGTTCAGTTCGTAGAAGGGTATTTCCAGCGAATAAGGCGACGACAGCTTTTTACCTCCATAAAAATAAACACTTCCCAGCGAGGAAGAGCCATAAGCTCGTTCGATGGGGAGCAGGTGGGCAGGAATGGGAACTGTACGATAATGAGAGGTATCGTCGTCGCGTCGACTTTGGGCTTGAGCCGAAAAGGAAAGAATACTGAGCAAGATGAGCCAAAAAACGTTTCGCATACGGATAGAACGAAAAACAACACGATTTAGGGGTTAAAAGCCTAAAAAACAATGACGCCCTGATAAGGAGCGTCATGGAATAGTAAAGTGTATTCCTAGTTGATAGTATCCATGATTAACTCTTATTTAAAACCGATTTGAATTATAGCAAGGGATTCTGTTGAAAGGAGGATTTGCTAGTGCTAACTAGGGATTCTGTTGAATAAATTTTTTATAAACGCCCAAAATAGGTTTCTGATTAACCAGCGAATATTTTTCTTTCCAGGCCCCTAATCCATAAACAGCTTCTCCGGGATTATAGTAAGCCGATTGTTTATTAGCAAAAGCAGGCTCATCAAAGAGTTCGTAAATGAATAATGCATCAACATATTTATTCCGACGGATAAATCGGAGATTTCTAAGAAACCAAGCATTATCCGTTGATTTTAATGAGTAAGTTGAACCGTTCCTGATATTAAATTCTGTAATCCATATCCGTTTTGCAAAACGCTGATATAAATGATTGGTAACATCCCCAAAAGATCCGCCAGCATTTTGAAGATCGGCCATGTCTGAATACCAATGGCAACCGATTATATCATAATTGACTTTGTATTTTTTTAATAAATCAAGGAAACCCCAGTGAATCCACGCATGGTTAATGATTAATTTTGCGAATTTATCTTCCTGCTTTATTCCATCACAAACGCCTTTAAAGTAGGCCATTACATAAATAGCCTTGGTTGTGTCGAAGTCCGCAACAGTGATGCCATGCCTTTGGGGTATAATTAAGTTATTGTCTTCCTCATTACCGATTTCATAATAATCGAAATATAATTTATAAGTCTTTGAAAAATTCTTACCGTATTCTAGGCCATTTTTATAGGCAGCGTCTGAAGAATTAGTTTTGTATACAGATTTATTGAAGACTAATATGGGTAACAGTTTTATAGTAGCCTTTTTCGCTTTTTGTATGATTTCTTTCAAGAGATCTGAATTCACTACATATCCCAACGAGTCGACCGGAAGATCTATTCTGTAAAATTTACTGTTTATACTTTTTAAAATTTTTAACTGTAAATCTATATTATTTGAGTAAGCTTCCTGAGTTAATGGATGTCCACATACCCCATATTTAAAAGTTCCTCTGGTCGCTTGCGCTGAAGTAACTAAATGAATTAAAACTAGACCTGTTCCTAATAGTAGCTTAAGCATGTACGTAAATAGTATTGGTTTATAGTTAATTCAGAGCAGGATTAGACATAGAAAATCTTTCTATAGAACCGTTTTAAAGAAAAATATTGGTTCTATAGAAAGATTAACGAATTCATGAGGGCAGTGTTTTACTTCACTACTTTCAGCGTTCCCTGCATCACGGAGTAGTGGCCAGGGAACGAACAAACGAACTGGTAGTCGCCCGCTTCGGAGGGAGCCAGGAAGTAGATGGTTTCGGAGGTTTCGGGCTGGAGGATGTTGGTGTGATACAGTACGTTGGGCGAGTTCGGCACGTAGTTCATTTTCGGGCCGTTCAGGTTGAGTCGAAGGGCCGCTTCGCCTACGGCGTTGGCCGCACCGGGTTTGGTAATCACGCAGTTGTGCAGCATGTCGTCGTTGTTGTTGAACACGAGTTTGATGCGGCTACCAGCTTTCACTTCCAGCTTATCAACATCGAATTTCAGGCCCGGTTTGGTGCCGATGGTCAGGGTCTGGTCGGGGCCATTTGTCCAGTCGGCGGGCATGGCTACGGTACGTTTGGCGTTTACTGCTTTTACGTTTTTAGCAGCTGTGGTAGCGGCTTTTTTCTCCGTTGCCATCATCTCGGCATGTTCGTGTTTGGCCATAGCAACCGCACGAGCAGGCAAGTTCAGCTTTTCGCCCGGTGCAATAGCATTGAGTGTGTAATAGCCAACCGAATGCAGCAGGGGCGCATTGGTCGATGCCGAACGAACACCTTCGGCCTTCACTTCGTGGATATACCCTTCGCGCAACACAGTATCGGCTACAATACGGGCACTGAGTCCGTCGGGAGCCACGACAACGCCACGAATAGGAACAGGTCGGGCATCCTCAATCGGACTGCCATAAGTGCGGTGGTAGCGGTAGGTGAAGCTATTGAGGCTATAACTTTCGGGATTCTCAGCCGTTTTACGGTCGACAGGTAATGTGAAGGCTACTTCGAAGCCATCGGGTTTCGACGTAATGGTTTTGATCTCAAACGGAACTTTACCCGTCCAGACCAGACGCTGAACGCCATAAGGCTCTTTTCCGGTAGCGGCCCATCCCCGGCTGGTCATACCCACAAACAGGGAACCATCCTGCCCCCAGGTTGTGCGAAGAATGCCCGACGAAAAGCCCTCCCGGAACGGAAAACAGGCTCCCTGCCACTCGTCCCCCACTTTTTCCATCGCCACCCGCATGATTTTACTGTGCCCCTGATCGCCCACAAACAACTGACCTTCGAAGGGACCAAACGCGCCTTTGGTAGTGTCCTGCCGGAAATCGGAGGTTGAAATGCCCATCAGCGTATGTGGAAACCAGACCGACGGTACTTTCAGGTTTTTAACGGTTTTTGCTACTTCAAACATAGGCTTACCCGTGCTGGGTACATCGTCGGGTTTTAAGGCCAGGGGAGAACCCGGTTCGCTGCTCCACCGAAGTCCGGCAGGGTTACCGGCAAATGAACCTTTTTCCAGATGCGTCATCCGGCCCGATCCAACCCAGTCGCCCTGGTTTTCGGTGTAGAAAATGCTGCCATCAGTCAACACACCAAATCCGGCTGGTGAACGGAGACCGGTGGCCCAGGGAGTCATTTCAACCTGACCGGAGGGTGTTTCGCGCAATTTCAGCATCCAGCCGCGCCATTTCGCCAGACTGGCACCGTAGCCGATCCAGTCGAGGTTGAGGGTGATGATCATGTCGCCATCGGGCAGTAGAACCGGGCCGTAGCTGTACTCGTGGTAGTTGCCCGAAAGGGGCCATTTATAAAATGAGCTATACTCATCCGCCACGTCGTCGCCGTCTTTGTCGACCAGCTTGGTTACTTCGCCCCGTTGGGTACAGAGGAAATACCCTTTAGGATGCCACATCAGGCCCAGTGGCTCGTGCAGTCCCGACGCGAACTTCTTGTAGGTTGGAACACGGCTACCCTGCATATAGGGATTGCTGATGATCCAGACATCGCCCCGACGCGTACAGGCTGCCAGCCGCCCATCGGGTAGCGGAGCCAGTCCACCGATTTCAAGCTTAATGTCTTCAGGAATAGGTAAAGTGATAATCCGGTAATAATCCTCTTCGCTCGCCGGACGTTGAGCAAAAGTGAAAGAGTGAAAGAGTGAAAGAGTGCATAAGAGCGTAACTAAGCTCGCCAACTTCCTCATTCTACATGGTACATTATTCATTTTACATTAATTTTTAAGCAATTCGTAATCCGTTCTGGGTTGGGCGTTCGGTCTGGAGCAGGGTTACGGTGCCATCCTCGGCCACGGCCCCTAAGACCAGACATTCGCTCATAAACGTGGCAATCTGTTTGGGTGGAAAATTGACGACCGCGACTACCTGTTTTCCAATCAATTCGTCGGCCTGATAGAGCTTCGTTAATTGAGCTGAGGTTCGTTTTACACCGAAGTCCCCAAAGTCGAGCGTTAATTTATAAGCAGGTTTGCGGGCCTGTGGGAAAGCTTCAACAGCCACGACGGTAGCCGTCCGGATTTCCACTTTCTCGAAGTCCTGCCAGGTTAAATCCTTAGTACTCATCGTTTAATGATCTCCGTGCATCTCCGTTTAACTTCGTGTTTCTCTAGGCTATAATTTGTCATTCCACAGAGAAACACAGTGTTAACATGGAGATGGATAGAGATTTTTAGAATACAATAGAATACTGCACTGAACCTCCGCCGTTTTTCATGTCTACAGGCAGTAGCAGCTCTTGCTTTCCGTTGCTCTGACGTGTTTTGACTTTGGCTTTTGGATCGATACGAATGTAATAGCTCCGGTCGTTGACGGCGTACAGGCCTTTACCAACTTCTTCGACCGATGACGCAGCCGCAATCCGGCAATAAGGCGTTCCGGTTGGTGAACCCGTCAGGGTTAACGTCCGAACCAGAGCATCACCTTCCGAACGAATCGCATCGGTAACGGTGGCTCCGGCCAGCCTATACTGGAGGGTAGGTTTGCCCTGCTTGTCGATGGTAAGCCCTTTATACTGTAAGGTATTTTCGCTGACGCTATCGGGCCAGGCAGCCGATTCGTTGTCTAATACCATTACGGGTGTTTGACCCGGCAGAAGAACAACGGCTCCCAGCGGACTCAGCAGTTGAGGTTCGCCCCGTTCGTACCACATTTCGGTAGTGTTGGCAAAATCACCCTTCCAGACCTGCAACAGCGCCATCTGGTTCAGATCGACGGTGTAATGGATACCCGTTGGTGAACCGACCGACATGCTGTGCGTGCGTTTGGTTTTCTCTCCCGGCATCTGGACAAACGACCGAATTCGCTGCACCTGATTCATTGGATCGCTATAATCGGGGTTTACGCTGATAACAGCTATCGCATCGGGCTCAGGTAGAGACGACTGCGCATGAAGGGGTTGCGGCCGCGTACCCGCCTGCGACACGTACAATCCTAAACCCGGCCGGAACCAGGAACGAGAGAAATAGATCTTAACATCATGTGGTCCGGCCGTCAGCGAAACCTTACCCGGATTAGGCATACCTAGTTCAAGGTGATTGATGGGGATAACTTCCTTGCCGTCGATCCAGAGAGCGGCCAAACCGCCCTGATTGAGATCGAACTGATAATCGCCCGTTTGTAACGCATTCAGTTTACCGGTAAAAAAGATACTGTACTGGCGCGACTGACCATACGACACTTCATACGTCAGTTGGCTGGTGGTGTCCTGTTTGAGCACTTTCCGACGCATGGCATCCTGTGGGTCCTGAATATAACCGCCTTCGACAATGGTATAGCTCAGCGGACCGCTCCACTGGGCAACTATGCGGGGCGACATTACCCGATAACCCACCTTGCGAAGCGCCAGTGTCCCTTTCCGGGTCATCACTGTCAACGGACCTAATTTCCCATTGGCCAGCGTTTGGCTTTCGCGGAGGGTTACGCCGTTCAAGGCTAGTTTCTCCAGCGATGAAAAGCCTTTCGGCCCCTTTGTTTTGTACCATACATCGACCGTTTGCCACAGGCCGGGCGCTTTTAGGAGTCGCGAGTATTCGCGTGAATCGGCAAAGCTGATTTGCTGACCAGTTGGTAGTGTCAAAACAGCATCCGCACCAGCAGAGAGCAGGACTTCGAAGCGTAACCGAAAATCATCGGTGGGTGTCAGTAGCGTGAGCGGCTCGTTTGAGCCTACCAGTACATTGCTCCCGGATTGGGTGCGTATCGACGAGGCATCGGCTGTTGGCGATACAGACCCAACGAGTTGCCAGCTATTGGGTCGGGCGAGTTGAGCAAGCGACAAGGGCGGCAGATCGCTCTGGGCCTGAAGATTTTTCGACAGCAAACAGCCGATAAATGCTAAAGCTGTTTGACGGACGACGAATAAAAAGAGTTTATGCATACTTGGGCAAAAGACAGTAAGGCATCGATTGTACCCATCAAAATTACGCAAAGTCGACCGTTTATTGATGACGTTACCTGAATGCGACTGTTTTTGAGTCAAAATTCTCGTTACATTTGATTAGTTGCCTGACAGTCAACCCATATCCTCTTTAAATGCCATGCTACGGATTCTAGGACTAATTGCCTGCCTACTGGTTGGCATGGTCGTGAAGGCGCAACCTGCGAGCGATCAGGAAGGGCAGGCCGAATGGAATCGACTGAAACGCCAGCCCATCACCGAACAAACCTTCCGGGCCGCCTGCGATCTGATGCAGAAAACGGGCCGCACCAATATTAATCGTAGCTACGAAATGCTGGCCGAGTATGTGCCCATGGTAAAAAAAACGGGCAACCGGGCATGGGTGCATAGCTTACTCATGGGTTGGGCGCGGGCCAAATCGTCCATGATCTTTTCGAAGGAGGCAGAGGATCTCTACCGGCAGGCTCGGGAAAATGCAGGCCCACATACCCGATTTATGCGGGAAGCACTGGTGGCCACGGCTGTTATGTATGGAGAATGGGGCAAAGAAGCGGAGTTTAAGCGGTATCTTGATTTGGGCGAGCAGGAGTGCCGACGCGCCAATGACAGAGAGAATCTTTCCTTTATTTATACCTTTCGGGCCAATTCCTTTCCGGGTGGTACGACCGCTATGCGCGATTACTTTGAGAAGGCTATTCGGCTAGCTTCTGGACTGCGGGATAAAAACGCGCTGTTTACCGCCCGGTACAATTACGCCGTTCGGTACTATCCGTATAATCCGCAAAAGCAGGTGACTGAATTTGAATCGTTGCTGGAACTGGCAAAAGATTCGAGCCTGAATCGTTACCCCCGAAAATTATACGAGCGCACCGCTTTTACCTTCCGCAATGCCGGGCCGAGTGTGTACTACCAGCTTATGCAGATCAACCTGCTACTGGCCGATTACGACAATGCCTGGAAGTTTGCCGAACTATTTTATGATGCCACAGTCAAGCCGAATCCGCTCAGTATTCAGGCGGGTTATTTTAATGCCGAAGTTGCTGTTGTCAAAATCTACCAGCGCGATTTTGCGGCTGCCCGCAAGTACCTGGCAAAAAGCAAGGCTATTTTCGGCGTGCCCGAAGCCGAGATACCCTACAGTGGCTATTTTCTGGCGGCAGGGTTATTGGCCGAACATACTGGGCAATATGCCAAAGCCCTGAATTATTATGAACTGGTACAGGAGAAAGAAGGCGAGGGCGAGGGACTAAGTGTCATTCCATTCTCTATCTCCTACGCGCATGTATTGACCCTGAATGGTCGGTTTGGACAGGCCGACCAGGTATTCAATCAATACCGGCCCAAACTGAAAAATCGGGAATACACGGCTTCTGGGCTTTATTTTTACCAATACTACGCCGACCTACTGAAAGCGAAAGGCAATTATCCCGCTTATGCACAGGCGCAGGAGACGTTTTATGCTATTAAAGATTCGCTGACTAATCTGAACCAATACCGATCGGTTCAGGAGATTCTGGCAAAGGTTCGTATCCGGGATAAGGAACAACAGATCATTCGCCTGAACGAAGCCAGTGAAGCCCGCGACCGCGAGATTCGGCGGGAGCGGATTTTTTATACCATACTAATTAGCCTGGCGGGGCTGGCGATTCTGTTCCTGATCCTTTATCTGCGCAATCGGCAAATCCGTAGTCGGCAGAAGGAAGCCTTACAGCAAAGTCGGATGGAACAGCTCGAAAAAGAGCGTCATATTGAACTGATGCGTGGTATTATGGACGCAGAAGAAACCGAACGACGCAAAATCGCTGATCAATTGCACGATGAAGTGAGTGCCATGCTAGCACTGGCTACACTAAACGTTTCGTCGACGCTCGAAAAAGGAGTCCCTGACGAGCGATCCGAGAAGAAACTCCATAAAACTCAGGAAGTGCTGCTGTCGGTTTCGACCACCATTCGGGAGCTAAGCCATCGACTAACACCACTGGCTATTGAAAAATACGGTTTCGCCAAAGCCATTACCGACCTTGGCGAAACTGTGAATACCTCCGAAAAGCTGAAGCTCGATATGATCGTTGTCGGTTTTGACGAGCCAACCGATTACCCGCTATCGTTTTTGAATGAACTGTACCGGATTGTTCAGGAGTTATTGCATAACATTCTGAAACACGCACAGGCCACCCAGGCTACCATCGAAGTAATCGACCATGAGAAAACCGTGTCGATCATCGCCGAAGATGATGGCATTGGTTTTGTCGATAACGAAGCTAGTAAAGGAAAAGGATTGACCGATATGAAAACCAAAATCGCCTACCTGAATGGCCAGATGGAAATCAAACAAAAGCAGGACAGCGGTACCCTGATCGTAATCGAAATTCCCTTCAACCAGCTTGCTACAGCCCCTCACTAGAGTCGCCTACTAGATTAGTCTCTCAAAACCGATACCCCAGTCCTACTCCAAAAGCTCTTACGCCATAATATGGCCCGACCAGTTTCGCTTCGATGAGCGGGACCGCAATCGTCGCAGTAGTAGTATACCCAGGAAGGGTTGTGTTTTCAATGTCGCTGTGGAGCTTGGTAATGTCAGCCGGTTTCAGATTTTTCCAGAGCGGGTCTTCACCGACGAAATCGGCTGTTACGTTGGTACCGTAGAAGGGGCCCAACAGCCATAAATCCAGCGTGACCCGATTGCCAATCAGCCACTGATGCCCTAACAGAATACCCGCGCCAAATGCATTGAATTTAGCGTTCATATGCGCATGGTGAAGAATGCCATCGCTGGGCGTGTAGGTATAGTCCTGGCTGATGTCCATATTGATGTAACGGGCAAACGGAGCAATATACCAGCCTCTGGGAGCCTGACCGCTGAAGTAGAATCGGTATTCGAGGGTACCCGTGTATTTGTTAAACAATGTTCGGTTTATGGCCCGTACGGCATCGTCATTTTCACCGTACTGGTCCATAAGTGCCTGTTTGAACGGTAGTGGTGCATCAATTGACGCCCCAGCGGTGACGGTAATGGTACTACGGGGCGTTAGAACGCGCTCATACTGAATCTGATAATTCTTAAAAACAGCACCCGATAGATTGACCTTCACAACCGTGGGCGTGACCAGTTGCGCCTGAGCGATACGGCTGATGAGCAGCAAACTAACCAGACTGGTGAAAATTTGTGGATGTTTCATGGCGTTCGAGTAAAAGAAAATACGCGGGCGTTGCGCCCGAATCCCGTTCTGGATACAGTGGTTAAAATTCAGGAAGTTTATTGCCCTCGGAAATAGTTAGGGCTAACTAAATTACTGTATGAGATGAATGGCTTTGGAAGCTGTATAGAGAAAAGAGCCTCTTTATTTTTACCCAAATTCTGATGAGTAGCCTGCCTTCTGTAAGGCCTTTCTTTTCCAGAAACGGCTTAAACTTTCTGTGTTAGCAGGCCGTTTAGCTGTGGAAACCATCAATACATCCTGTCAACAAAAACTACCATCATGAAATCGACCTTAGTGCTGGTCTCCAGTATAGTCGTCACCTTTGCCGGATCAGCGATTGCCCTACCGGGCCACCCTGTAACGACCAAGCCGAATGCTGTTAAGAAGAGCGTTTCGACGCGATCAGTCACGCCACCAGAGAATGGCGGTATTAAACTGGGTGGGGGCTTTCGGGCAACGCTTTTTGCTGATAATCTGGGTAAAGCGCGTCACGTAATCGTGAGCAATACCGGAACCGTGTTCGTTAAGCTGGAAAAGCTGAACAACGGCAAGGGTATTGTTCAGCTTAACGATTCAAATGGGGATGGCGTAGCCGATCTGACGGCTATGTTCGGGACAAATACGGGTACTGGGATGGACATCTACAATGGCTACCTGTATGCCTCGTCCGATACGTCGGTGTACCGCTATAAACTGACAAACGGTAAGGTTATGGAAACCACACCGGCCGAACCCATTGTGACAGGCCTAACTTTGCAACGCCAGCATGCCAGCAAATCCCTGACCATTTCGCCCGATGGCAAGCTGTTTGTCAATTTCGGCGCTCCTTCGAACGCCTGTCAGGAGAAAGACCGGCAGAAAGGCTCGATGGGCATGGACCCCTGCCCTATTCTGGAAGAGTATGGTGGTATCTGGCAGTTCGACGCCAACAAACTCAATCAGCACAAGGCTGATGGTAAGCGATACGCCACCGGAATTCGCAATGCTGTTGCGCTCGACTGGAATAAGGCGACCAATACCCTCTATGCCCTACAGCATGGCCGCGACAACCTCAACAACTGGGGTGGTGTATTTACCGACGAAATAAGTGCCGAACTACCTTCCGAAGAGTTTCTGATGGTGAAAGAAGGCTCGGATTTTGGCTGGCCCTACTGCTATTACGATCATTATAAGAATAAAAAATTCCTGGCACCCGAATACGGTGGCGATGGCACGAAACAGGATCGCTGCGCCGGTAAAGACAAACCCATCATGGCGTTCCCTGGTCACTGGGCTCCGAACGATCTGCTATTTTATACCGGCTCACAGTTTCCGGCCCGCTACAAAAACGGTGCGTTCGTTTGTTTCCACGGTTCCTGGAACCGTGCTCCGTTGAAACAGGGTGGTTATTTCGTGGCCTTTATTCCGTTCGGAAGCGATGGCCGCCCTTCGGGTAAATACGAAGTATTCGCGGAGAATTTTGCGGGCGTAGCTGAACAGGGCACACCCGGTACCAACGTCAATGCTGGTAAACTTGACCTGGCTAGCCCCGGCGATGCCGTAGCTCGTCCGGTTGGCTTAGCGCAGGGGCCCGATGGTTCACTCTACATTACTGATTCGGTGAAAGGAAAAGTCTGGCGGGTCATGTACTCGGCGAAGAAGTAACGAAGTGATACGCCAAACGACCTGATTAGCGACAATTAAACGAAATTGTGCGTTGGTCGGGTCGTTTGGCGTTAGTCTATTGGTAGCCTAATTGTTTTCATTAATCCCACCAGCCGATATGAGTGACGAATCTCCTGAATTGCCTAAGCCGGAAGAGTTAAAGCCTAAAGCAACAACGCCATCGCCCAGCCAGAACAATCTGCCTGAGCCTGTGCATGCACATGAGCAAACTTTCGGGTCGGAACCTCCTGCCGATGAAAAGACCAATCCATTGGATTTGCTCAAACCAGCTCCGGGTTATACCGTTACGCCCATACTGATCTGGCTGAATGTGGGCATCTTTCTGCTAATGGCGGTAACGGGCGTTAACATACTCCGACCCGCCGGAGATGCTCTTATTCGGTGGGGAGCTAACTATACGCCTTTAACCCTCGACGACCAGCCCTGGCGATTATTGAGCAGTTGCTTTCTGCATATTGGGATCATTCACCTGTTGTTCAATATGTATGCCCTGACACAGATTGGATTCGTTATTGAAGGCATACTGGGTAGTCGCAAGTTCATCATCGTGTATTTGATGGCTGGCTTACTGGGTAGCGCCGTGAGCCTCTGGTGGCATGATGTTGTCTTGGGGGCCGGGGCTTCGGGGGCTATTTTTGGGCTTTACGGGGTCTTCTTTGCGCTGTTGACTACTGATTGGCTTGAGGCTGAAACCCGTCGTTCGCTGTTGCGAAGTGTACTGGTTTTCATGGGCTATAACCTCCTGTTTGGCCTACAGTCTGGGATTGATAATGCAGCGCATATAGGAGGCCTGGTGGCAGGGGTATTGTTTGGATACGCTTACTATTTTGCTGCCTTGCATCCAAGTCGGCGAGGTAGCCCGATCTGGTGGCCTTTGCTTGTTCCTACAGCTATAATTCTTGTTGTAACGGGTGTTGTCTACAAAACCACAGCGAATCCATTTGGCGCTTATGAACGACTCATGAACCGATTCGGCGCCTTGGAAAAAGAAGCCATGTCTGTTTTTCAATTACCCCGAAATACACCGGCATCGGGTGTAGCCAAAGCGATAAATGAGCGGGGAATTACGGCCTGGAAACAGGCAATAACGGTACTCAATGAAGCTGATAAGCTCGAACTACCCGACGAGTATCACCAGCGCAATGCACTGCTGCGTCAATACAGCACACTACGAATCAATAGTTTTACCCTTCTCGGGCGCTCGCTTACCGACACAACGCATCGCTACGATAAGCAGATTGAAGACTACGACCGACGGCTACAAACGGTTCTCAATGAATTGAAAAAGAAGCCCTAAGCCCCGCCAATCATTCTGCACTTAGGCAGGTAGTTCAGTCAGCTCAATCGCCATGAATTGCTGGAACCGCTCGTGCAGGCCCCGGTAGTAGGCAAGGTATTTCTGACCTGCCTCTGTTACGATGGCTCCCCCGCCTTTTTCGCCCCCCGTTTGGGTCGAAACCAGAGGAGTTTCGGCCTGTGTGTTCATGGAGTGAACTAGGTCCCAGGCGCGTTTGTACGACATTTTCATGGCTTTGGCTGCCTGATTGATGGAGCCGGTTTGCTGGATGTGCTCCAGTAATTCGAACCGACCAATACCCATAAAGCGCTCGACCGAGTCAGCCGATGTTGTTTCGAGCCAGATGCGGCCATTTATGTGAAGGTTCATAGTCGTCAGGGGCGAATGAATGCACAAAAATACGTGAGAGTTGAATCGGTCAGTGCATCTATGACTATTAGCGGCCATTGTAGCTGACGAACCAACTAATCAAATAGGCTGGCCGTTCTGGTTCTGAATCTGTAAATCGGTTTTACAGAGGCATTCAAACTCGTGTCCTATCATAATTAATAATAAATATTTATTGATTATCAATAAATATTTATTACGTTTGTGCTATAAGCTGAAATCCTAAAACCAGTATGAAAAGAGCGTCAACCCTATTTCTCCAGGCCGTCATCGTGCTGATTGGCCTTGTGGCAATTGCCATTTTGATTCGGTTTCCCTTAACTGAGGGGCGAGCCACGAACTTAGACCTGTTCAGCATTTACACTGACCCATTAATCCTGTATGGTTACGCAGCCTCAATCGCTTTTTTTGTTGCGTTGTATAAAGCGTTCAAATTACTTGGCTACATCGGGCAGAATAAAGTGTTCTCGTCAAATTCGGTTGCCGCCTTAAAGAGCATAAAGCATTGTGCCATCGTATTGGGTAGTTTAATTGTGCTGGCAGGCGTATATGTAAAGATAAATCATCATAAGGACGACGATCCGGCGGGTTTTCTTGCCATGTGTATCGTGGCTACGTTTGGCGCTATCGTAATGGCAACAGCTGCAGCCATATTTGAAAAAATTCTGCAGAATGCTGTAGATATGAAATCTGAAAATGACTTAACCATTTAAGCTATGCCAATCATTGTAAACCTCGACGTGATGATGGCAAAGCGGAAAATTTCGCTGAATGAACTGTCTGAACGAGTTGATTTGACATTATCTAACCTGTCTGTCTTAAAGACAGGCAAGGCGAAAGCCATTCGTTTTAGCACCTTAGACGCCATTTGCAAAGCATTAGACTGTCAGCCGGGCGATATTCTGGAATTTGTAAATGACACGGCTAATCGTATAAAAAATGACTGACAAGCCGCAAACCGTTTTTATTTTGCCATACGCACCACACCCAGCCGCCGGAAGGTACTTTTTAACCGAACCAATTCTTTGTTTTTCAGACTAATGGAATCTTTGGCCTGTCGGCTCAGGCTGCGGGCCATGCTGTCGGACAGGAACCAGCCTAGCGGATACTTATCGTTGTAGGCCAGACGCAGAGTTAAGTAGCTGGTTTTGGGGTTAGCAAATCGGTCCATAAACGAGCCAAACATCCGATCACGGGTGTTGGAGCCGTTATCCCAGGCGTTGAAAAAGGCTAATAGAGGCACCTGTACTTCCTGCAATACGGACTTCTTATGAGGTAGCTGGCTATCTGTACTGCTGTTTTTGATGAACAGAATATAGGGTATCACAATAACATGATCGACCGTATCCAGCTTTCGAATCGACGGCACCAGATTATTGAGTAGTTGGATGCAGGTTTCAACCCCCGAATTGTCGAAATAGCCCCCATCGACCACATGACCTCCATAGGGTTGACGCTGGCCGTTCTTATCGACTGAATCCCGCCGAATAAGAGCCCCATTGGTGACCAGCGGGAAACGACTACAAAGTGATGCCGCTGTTTTTAATGGAACATCCGCCCCCAGCACATCCAGCGTCGATACCACATCGGTAAAGTAGTGTGGATCGAGTTTTAAATTTGAGGTGATAATTTTCTGCCCCGATTCGGCCATCGTTCCATTGAGCAGTAACGACGGTAGGTTATAGTGGTATCCGGTTTGGGCTTGGTAGAGTGCCGTTAGGGAAGAATCCAGCGTATTGACTGCCAGATTATTTCGGTACGAAAAGGCCCACGAATCTTCGAGCCACTTGGCCCGTTCCAGCGACGAAATGGGAAATGGAATTACCCGTTGAACCGCATCAGGAAACAGAAGAGCCGCCGACAGGGGCGACAGATAATCATCACGGATAACCTTCCGAAATTGCTCAAACCGGCCAACGCGCTGGGTTTCGATGACGTCGCGGAGAAACGCTGTATAGAAGACCGTTCCCACGCCCCCGCCCGAGACTCCACTCAGCGCATAGACATGGCGGCTAAAGCCTGGAATAATCGAGTCTAGCCGGATCAGCGTTTCGGCTGTCCAGTTCAGGGCTCGGATACCACCCCCTTCGGCAGCCACCAGCACCAACGGAATTGTATCCCGGTCCTCCTGTTTACGCGCATCGACCCATTGCCGAAAATGGGCCTCAACCGTTGGTCGTCGGGTTGTGTCTAGTACCGAACGACCTCCCATCCGGCGAACCGCCGTATTGTCGTTGAACACACTGGCCACCACTAAATAAGCGACAGCCAGGAGAACCAGCGGGCGATATCGGTAATCGTTCAGGTAAACCAGCAGACTTCCCCAAAACGTGATGATGGTAATACCGAAAATAATGACCGCTGTAGGCCGAAGTTGCCGGGCAATGCCGAGTTCGACGGGTAAACTAAACAGAATAAGCAGGCAACTCGTCAGGCCAACGTTGGCGATCAGGACAAAGCGGCTAAAGCGATGCTGCCAGAGTACCTGAATGTCGTGCTTTAGTGATGTATAGGCGTCGGACGTTTCCCAATGATCGGGTAAGGCAAAAACCGGAATAGTCCGTTCGGCTGTCAGAAACAGGAACAACAGCACAATGCTCTCCAGAAGAAGTAGATACGGGTGGCCCTGGTCAGACTGATAAAAGGCATAGGCCAGTATGAGTGTGGGTATCATGCCGCCTATTTTGGGAAGCCAGCGGAGGAGCCAGCTGCATTCGTCTGTGAGTTGTAAACCAACCGGCGAAATGTATAAAATTAATCGGGTACTGGCATACACCACCCAACTCCAGATAAATGCACTAAACAGAATGAATTGAAAAAGTTGGCTCACTATTCCGGTATAAATTACCGCATTGATCATATCGGTGGCCTGGTCGGGACCTGTCAGAATATACAATGCCAGCAATAGTGTAAGCAGAACCACAAACGCATTCCGTTGTGTCTGATAGAAAGCCACTATATAGTTCCGGGCGTGGTGCCAGAGCGATCGTTGGTACGGTTGGGGTTTCATGGCTGGTTAATACTGTATAGGTAAAAACTAGTTAGCGAAAAATCTCCTGTATATCTGGTTGTTTTGCGTAGCTGGTCGTACCTTTCGGACGATAGTTCACTCGCCCTGTTCGCCTTATATCGCACTGCCTGTCTGCGACCTCGGCGACCGTTCCCGCTATCGTAACGGCTATGGACAATGTGGAATTACTCTCCCGAATTCAGTTTGCCTTTACCATTGCGTTTCATTATATCTACCCGCCCCTGAGCATTGGGTTAGGCGTTTGCCTGGTAGTAATGGAAGGGCTTTACCTGAAAACTAAAGACAAAGTTTACGAAGAGCTAACCCGATTCTGGGTGCGCATTTTTGCGCTGATTTTTGGTATTGGTGTGGCTACCGGCATAGTTATGGAATTTGAGTTTGGCACCAACTGGGCCGTCTATTCCCGCTACGTAGGTGACATTTTCGGTTCGGCGCTGGCCGCCGAAGGCATTTTTGCCTTTGCCCTGGAATCGGCCTTTCTGGGCGTTCTGCTGTTTGGCTGGAACCGGGTAAGTCCACGTGTACATTTTATGGCTACAGTGCTGGTGGCGCTCGGCTCCATTTTTTCGGCGCTCTGGATTGTGGTGGCCAACTCCTGGCAGCAGACCCCGTCGGGTTATCGCATTGAGGGCGAAGGTATGCAGGCCCGCGCTATCGTGACCAACTTCTGGGATATGGTCTTGAATCCGTCGTCGCTTGAGCGGTATTCGCATGTTCTGATCGGAGCGCTGCTGTCTGGTTCGTTTCTGGTGCTGAGTGTCAGTGCCTGGTACATTCTCAAAAAGAACTATACGGCACACGCTCAGGCGGCTTTTCGCATTGCCCTATGGGTAGCTGGTATAGCGGCTTTAGGGCAATTATTTACTGGGCACAAATCAGCGGAGGTAGTCACGAAATACCAGCCGGCTAAACTGGCTACGATGGAGGGCCACTTCGAAAAATCGGCTCCGGCCGATATGTATTTGGTCGGTTGGGTGAATGCCAACGAACAGAAAACAACCGGGCTAAAAATACCGGGTGGCCTTTCGTTTCTGGTACACCAGGATTTCAAAGCTCCTATTCACGGCTTAAATAGCTTCAAACCCGAAGACCGTCCGACTGCGATCAATTTCGTCTTTCAGACCTATCACCTGATGGTCGCTATCGGTATGACGTTGATTGGATTAACCTGGTTTGGCCTGTATATGCTGTATCGAAAGAAACTGTTTGAAACGCGCTGGCTCATGCAGCTTTTTGTATGGGCAGTATTGCTCCCTCAAATAGCCAATCAAGTAGGTTGGTATACGGCTGAAGTCGGTAGGCAGCCCTGGGTAGTATACGGTCTGCTTCGAACATCAGATGCTCTGTCGCAGGCCGTAAAAGCTGAACATGTACTGGCGTCACTCATTTTGTTTACGTTGGTTTACGTCTTGCTGTTAGGCCTTTTTCTGTACCTTCTCAATAAGAAAATACAACACGGTCTCGACGTAGCGAATAATGGTGAAACCTCGTCGCGTATGAATCCGTCATTTTTACCAATGATAGAATGATTGACTTGTTGAATGATTGAATAGTGTGCGGCAGCTATTCAATCATTCAACAAGTCAATCATTCAAAATTAAACCTATGGATACCGTTCTTGGAATCGACCTGCCTACCTGGTGGTTTCTGCTGATTGGCGCCCTGATCAGTGGGTATGGAATTTTGGATGGCTTTGACCTGGGCGCAGGTGCCCTGCATCTGTTTTTTCGGAAAGAGCAGAGTCGGCGGATTGCGCTCAATGCGATTGGGCCAGTCTGGGATGGCAATGAAGTTTGGCTGGTTATTGGAGCCGGTGCCTTATTTGCCGCCTTTCCGCTGGTCTACGGCACCATCCTATCGGTGTTTTATCTCCCGTTTATTCTGTTTTTGGTAGCCCTGATTTTTCGGGCTATCTCCATCGAGTTTCGAAGTAAGGAGCCAATGAGATGGTGGCATCAGCTCTGGGATGTTAGCTACTGTATATCGAGTATTATGATTTCGCTCCTGCTTGGGCTTGTACTGGGGAACCTGATTCAGGGATTGCCGTTAAATGCCAGGCATGAGTTTGTTGGACGGTTGCGCGACTTTTTCAACCCCTACGCCGGACTGATCGCCATTACCGTAGTATCGCTGTTTATGATGCACGGGGCCATGTACCTGCTGATGAAAACGGAAGATCGGCTCTACGCCCGACTGACGATCATCGCCAACAACACCAGCAAATTTTTCATTTTGTGCTTCATCGCTACCTCCAATGCGACGTTGATCTATGTGCCGCATATGACCAGTATTTTCAAATCACATCCTGAACTATTTGTGTTGCCAATGGCTGCCGTGCTGATTGTGCTCAACATTCGTCGGAGCATCGAAAAACGGCAATATCGTCGTGGGTTTATTTCCTCTTCAATTACGACAGCCCTGCTGCTCATTCTGTTTGCGATGGGATTATATCCGAACCTGGTCTTATCGAATATTGATCCGAAAGGTAATATCAGTATTTACGAAGCAGCATCGTCTGATAGCTCGTTACGAACGATGCTGTTGTTTGCTGCCATTGGCATGCCGCTGGTAGCTACTTATACCGTATTTATGTTCTGGACTTTCCGGGGGAAAGTGAAACTGGAAGAACATAGTTATTGATCTAACTCACCGCCCGCTCCCCTCGTCGTAGGGCATTCACCAGGTTGTGCGCCCGGCGGGTGGGTTCTGGGATGCGGTAGCCACCATCGCACTGAAGGGTTAGCGAAATGGCTGTTGGGAGGTCGATCAGATGGCCGGGTGATACATAGACCGGGTTAACTTTGTTTTTTGTTCGCAGAGCGGCTCCGATCACTTCGCTGTAGTGTTTCATAGGAGACCAGGCACCACGTTCGAGGGCTGGCTCGTCGTACTTGCCTACCAGCACCGATTTTCCACAGCCAAAGGTTGGTCGATTCAGGAAAAGACCAGCGTGGGAGGCAATACCAATTCGGCGGGGATGAGCCGTTCCATGACCGTCGAACATGACCACATCGGGTTCGGTTTGTAAGGTTTGCCAGGCTTTCAGGAGGGCAGGTATTTCCCGGAACGAGAGCAGACCGGGAATGTAGGGAAAGGGAGCCGTCCCCACAACACCCGCTTCGTCGATGGTTTCCAGTGTGTCGAGCCGCAGCACAACGATGCCAGCATAAACAGTTTCTTCGAACTTATTGAACGAAATGTCGCATCCGGCAATGGTTTTGGGTGGCCTAGACAGCGGTTCAATCCGTATCTGCGAACGCAGTTGCTGTTGTAGGGCGACGGCTTCGGTAGGCGTTACACTCCAGTCATGAAGGGGTTGGTAGGTAGCCATGCTGGGTAAGTTTGTGTAACTAGATAACGCTGAAACACGCCAAAGGGTTATGTTTTCTGGCCGGATTTACGCGATTTAAAAAACTGCCCTTATGTTTTAACCGTGCAAATCCTGTCAGAAAAAAGCTAGTTAATTTGGTCCTGAATTCGCTTTTTGACGAAGTCTAGCTGGCTATCGGTATGGTTTAATACATCGGCAAGGGTAATTGGAGCGGGGTAGTCGGGTATGGTGCCACGCCCTTTGTTGTGGACGTTCCCGACGGCATTATTGTAATACAACAAAGGAGTACCAACCTGAATTTTCGAATGGGGTAATTCAAGATGGATAAAACTGCCGCCATTGCCACCTTCATAAGCACCACCAGCTTCTTCCCCAACAAATACACCAATCTTGTTGGCATGAGCAACGGCCAGAAATTCGGACGTGGTCGATGCACTTCGGCCATCGAGTAAGATATAGACATTGCCCCGGAACCTATTCGGCTTTGGTGTATATCGCCTTGGGCCACGACCTGCATCGCCTTGTTTCAGGGTGAACGTTCCGTCAGACTCCGGAATAAGTTCGTTTTTAACATTTTTCCGATCAGCTTCCGATAGGTCCGAAAATTGAAGGAACTCCGAACTGTCAGTCACGCTATGTTGTCGGTCATAATACGCGACGGCCGAATCGGATTTCATCAGGTAAGTAACTAATTCAATACCCTGACTATCCCAGCCACTAGGATTGGCCCGAACATCAACGATCAGATGCCGGGTTTTCTTCTGTTCCATTGTCGCCATATACTGGTCCATGAACTGCCTGAATTTTGCTATGGCTTCATCACTGGTTTTAGCCCCTTCGCCCCCAAAACTATCGATGCGTAACAGGGCTGTTTGGGGTAAGTCTTTCGGGAACGACAATCGCCAGGGATGTTTAGGGCGCTTTTTGTCATACCACGCCAGCATCTGCTTATTGACCGGATTCTTTTTATAGCCTTTTAAGGTTTCCCGAAACGGTTGAGCGGGCGCATCTACCTGAACCGTATCGCCTGTCAGGTTGCGGAAGGTCAGATGGTAGGTATCCGGACGGTCAATGAACCAGTAATAGAATAGAGAAAACAGCTGCCCTTGAAAAGCGGCTTGTTTCGCAGTTTGAATATAGCCATCGGTCCAATGATAGCGGTAAACCTGCTCTCGAATTCGTTCTATCGATTGGCCATTGATTCGAATCAGTTCAAAGCCAGGTTTGATGGTTTGGTCGGCTGTTCCGTTGAATAACACGTAGGAACGTCCCTGAACTGGTAGCATGAAGAAAGGCATTGTTTTCCATGAGCTGTTAAACAGACGTTGCCAGTCTTTCGTTGGAAGTGCGTGGGTATGAGCACATCGGATATCGGCAACGAGCGATTCAATCATTCGAAAGAAATTGTAGAAAGGCATCGGTTGGGTTAAGGTTCCGGCCAGACTGTCGAGCTTCGACTGCATAATTGGTTTGGGGGTATAGCGATACAAGCCCGGATGTGTTTCTTCGAGCAAACGGCGGAAATACCGGAAGTCGGCCTGCATATCGGCAGGCTGAAGAATCTTGCTCTGGAGAGTATCCGTTACGGATTGAGCCATAAGCGGACAGGTTAGCAACAGGAAGAGAAAGCTGTAAAGAGATCGCACAGCGTCAGATTTTAGGGGGGATGAAACGCTTTGGAGTCTCAAGAGATTTAGTATCAATAATTTATTCGTTGCGCCTTCGCGCCCTTGCGGTTAAAAAAAGGTTATAGCCGCTTAGCGACAAGGTCACCGTTTTGATGAACCACTACCTGTGTAACCCGACCGGCTGCATCTTTCTGGAAGGTTAGTTGGGCATTTACCGCTTTCAGAAAAAAATCGGTTTCGCTGGAAGGAAATAATTCAAACCGCTGCTGACCAGTGACTTGCAGAAAAAGCTTTCGATTATCGAAGGTGATGGACAGAATCCGATTAGGGGCTAATTGATAGCTACCAACGTAGGTCTCCAAAATGGAATCATTTACTGAAACCGTCCTGAAGCTAACCGGCATCTGATAAGGCATTCCGTAGGTAATAAAAAGCAGGTCTTTCAGCAACGGTTCGAGCGTGGTTGCGTCGGAAGTATCATCTACGTTAGCAAGCATGATCAGCACCGTGTTGTCTTCTGGCAGGAGGACAAAGAAGGTCGCAAAACCGGGTAGATTTCCATTCTGGAATACCAGTTTTTGTCCTTTTTGAAACAGGTTAATTCCCCAGCCGTAGCTCCAGTTACCCGGTTTAATGGCCGTAAAAGCCAATTTCTGGGAAGCGGGTTTTAGCAATTGATTCGTGAGCATAGCCTGCGCCCAGCGGTATAAATCGCCTACTGAGCTATACATCCCTCCGGCGGAGTAGGCTGCGGTAGAATCCAGCGGTCGAACGGCCACCAGAACAGAATCTTTCCAGTAGGTATACCCTGTAGTTTTTTCAGAGCGTTTCAGGTTGATAAAATCGAAGCCGGTTCGGGTAAGCTGAAGCGGTTCGATAAACCGTTTTCTGATAACGGATTCAAACGGCTGCTGGGTAACCTTTTCGATAATCAGTCCCAACAAAAAATAACCGGAATTCGTATACGCAACTTCCTTTCCCGGTTTATGGCGTAAGGGCTTGTCTTTAAATGTTGAAAGCACCCGTTCTTTTGAAACAGGCCGGGTAAATTCAAGGCTATCGTTCGAGTACAGAACGCCTTTGTAATCGTAAATGCCGGATGTATGCGCAAAAAGCTGTTCAATGGTAATCTGATCAGCGTTGGGATAATCGGGCAGATACTGACTCAGTTTATCCTTCACCGACAACTTCTTCTCCTCCTGGAGTTGCAGAATAGCTGCTGCCGTAAAGGTTTTCGTAATGGAGCCCAGTTGATAAATACTGTTGGAATCGTTGGGCGTTTGTGTGGCTTCATTCCGCCAGCCGTACCCTTTTTGAAGCAAAATCTGCCCTTGTTTCGCCAGCAGCACTGTCCCGTTGAACCGATGATGACGAGCTGCTGCGGTTATGTATTCATCCAGCTTTTCGGTTGTTGTCCTGCCCGATTGAGCCTTGCTGGGTGAGATACATCCAAAGAGGGCTATTAGCGAAACGAGTAGCAGAAGTAAGCGCATGGCACGTAGTTTTCGCCCAAAACAGCGCGAAACGCGGAGCTAAATCTTCTCAAATCCCGATTTGAGAAGCCTTTTTCTTTTGCTGGGCCATGTATTCACCTGGTGAACTGCCCGTTAGTTGTTTGAATGTACGTTGAAAGGTGGCCTGCGAGTTAAATCCCGACTCAAAGGCAATGCCGGTTAAGGTCAGGTGTTCATTAGTCGGATCGAGCACTCGACGTTTGACTTCCTCTACACGATATTCGTTAATAAACCCGTTGAAGTTTTTGCGGATATGCTGGTTCAGAACCGCCGAAATCAGTTTGGGCGGAAGTTGCAGGTGCTGCCCTAATTTATCGACGCTTAAATCGGGGTCCATATACAGCTTTTCCTGCCCCATAGCTTTATCCAATGCGGTCACAACCTGCTCGACGGTTTCAACTGGTAAGTCTGAACCCGTTGTTTTGGAAGGAAGATTAGCTGAGGGGATTGATTCTGATCGCGTATGCAGGTAGCCTTTGAAACCCAGCCAGTAAATGAGAACAGCAATCGGAATGTAAATCGGATACCAGCCGAAACGATCCAGCAGTGGCCCTCGCCATGCCGGAACAATGTATGGAACCAGATGAATGAACCAAATGGCCTGAAAAATCAGAAATACGCTGACAAACTGCCCAAGCCAGCGTACATTCTGCTGCTGCTGTTGGTTTTGGTGAGAAGCCTGATAGTGATTCAAAAACCGTTTGGTTATAACCAGATAGATGGTAGCCGAAAGCCAGCGTGGAATATCAACATAGGTATTGTATTCGTCCATTATATGGCCCCAGCGTGGTCCTTCATTTTTGGGAATGAAGCCGAGCAACGACCCGATGACAAATGTCCATCCGATGAGTGGGGCGCCTATATCCAGGATCGTCGTGTAAAAATGACGTTTTTCTTCCTTGCCGAGCCGAAAACCAGAATCAAGCACTGATCGGGTATAGAAGTAGATAAGCGGGCCAATGGACATGGCCAGGAAAAACGGCAGCAGATCAATCGCTAAGCTTACCCACTGACTGGTAATTGGGACGCCTACGGCAAAACTCATGAGGGTCAATGACCCAATCAATGCAGCTAGCAGCCGATTCGATAATCGATTGCCTTTCGAATTAATCCATAATAACGTAGCTAAAATGGCTCCCTGAACACTGCCCAGCAGTAAGATGAGGTCGAAGGGAGAGATCGTCATAGCGTCTAATCCTCAATTTTCACACGTATGCGATGGGGAGCGGGCTGGTTACCACCAAAATAGAGCCCTGTGTTGTAAGCAAACGACTTGTTATGTGTAAACGGAACGGTTTTTCCACCGAGTACCTGATAGACTTTGCGGTCGTAGTCGATTTTAATGACCATTCGAGTAGGTGTGTTAATCTTGGCTTCTGCTACTTTAAAATCAATTCGTTGCCCTTCCACGTAAATGTAAGCCCCCAGATCAATACAGTTTCGTTGCTTATTCCAGCGCCAGCCTACGCGGGCGCCATCGACCTGATGCGGTGGAACGCCGTCCAGCGATTGATCTTTTGAGCCAACAAAACCCAGACCAATCACTTTGTTCCAGTCGTCGGCATCCGCATTGCCAATGTCGTAAATACACGAGCTGTCGAAGGTAACCGTTGCCGATACTTCACCAGGACTAATCAGTAAACCAACTTTCCGTTTTGGATTGGGTTCGTGTTCACCTGCTTCGATCACGACCCAGTCCGGGTCCGACAACAGGAAATCGGGAACGCAGGCGCTCATTAACAAGCTAAGCAAAGGCAGTAGAAGCCTGGCAGCCTTTGCGGAAAACGTTACCGATGAATCAAAAGAAAACATACTAGCTGGATTAACCATATTGACCTATTGTGCAAATAACGCTATAATTGTTGGCAAGCGTATGCCGTACAGTCAAGTAGATATACGAGTGCATATCTTTTTCTATCAACAGGTTAGAAGCAACCTTTCGACTTTGGAAGACTCTTTAGTTTTGAATTCATTACACCTTTATGCAACCGGATTATCCTTCCCGTTCACACCTACAATCGGGTAGCTGGCGCTTAGGCATACCAACCTACATTTATGCCGTTGTGTTCTCATCATTTTGTGTCATCATGGGTCTTCTCTGGGACATCATGTGGCACATGAGTATTGGCCGCGACGGCCTATTTGCCCCTCCGCACCTGGTAATCTATCTGGGCGCCGTAGTAGGAGGCTTGTTTTCCGCCTACAAAATCCTGAATCTTACCCTGACCCGCAACCACCCCGGACGATCGGAGGCCGTACCTTTTTGGGGTGTTTTCTACGGGCCTCTGGGGGCTATGTTTTGCGTATGGGGCGCTTTGGCCATGTTGACATCGGCCCCTTTCGATGATTGGTGGCATAATACGTATGGTCTTGATGTACAGATATTAACCCCTCCACATACGATCCTGGCCATTGGCATTATGACCATGCAGCTAGGGGCTATGATCGGTGTATTGGCACTACAAAATCAATACCGAAAATCAATACATACGCTTCAGGAAGGAAATAAGGCCAGTCGGCAGAGCACTCGGTTGCAGTGGTTGTTTGCCGGGGCGGCTGCCTTACTCCTCTGCATGATCTTTACCCTTGCGTCGGAGTCGATGGGTATGCGCGAAACGCATCAATCCGGGTATTATGCCACAGCGGCTATCGTTTTCCCATTTTTTTTGCTGGCTATGGGTCGAGCCTCGCTATTGCGCTGGCCAATTACAGCCGTTACGGGTATCTATATGCTTGCGTTGGTGCTGCCTAGCTGGGTAATTCAGTTTTTTCCGGCGACTCCCCGACTTGGCCCGGTTCTGAATCCGATTACGCGTTATCAGCCGTTTCATTTTCCCATGTTGCTACTTGTGCCGGGCTTTGTTCTGGACTGGTTAATGCATCGGTTTGATGGCCCTAAAAGTGATCGTCGAAAGATGAACGACTGGCTACTAGCAGCCATCTATGCGGTGGCCTTCATGGTCGTCCTGCTGATTGTTCAGTGGCCGTTTGGCGAGTTTCTGACCAAGTCCGCCTGGGCACGGAATGGCTTTTTTCTGTCGTATTCCTGGACGTATGATAGCCCACCCGATTGGGAGTATCGGTACGATTATGCCCCCTGGAATAGACAGACGCTAACTGATTTTGCTATAGGTTTTGGGAAAGCGTTGATCTACGCATTTCTGTCGGCCCGGATTGGCTTAGTGTGGGGGAACTGGATGAAGCGGGTAGCTCGATAGGGTAAAGATTGGCGGGGCGAATGAGTTGACATAGTTCATAATGGGCAAAATAGATATAAGGTGAAAAGGCTAATAACAACTTGGGTACTCTTTCTGATTTCTTTGCTATCACTGTCGGCCTCGGCTCATGTAGGGAGTTCGGGAGTAATTGTGCAAAAGCAGGTCGGCAAATACCAGTTACTGATTCAGATTAACCCGCCCGATGTCGTACCCGGTACCGCCATTGTTACAGTCTATGTCGAGCAGGGGCGCATCAGTACGATTGGTGCCCGTCCCATCTACTTTCGGTCGGGCGATAAAGGGGCCCCTACACATGACGTATTAAAACAGGTTGGTCAAAACCGATACGAAGGCGATTTATGGCTGATGGATTCTGGGTCATCGAGTATTGAGTTAAGTATTGATGGCCCCGATGGCAAGCAACAGGTCATTGTGCCCGTAATGGCCATTGCAACCGCTTTGCGTGACATGCCTCCGGGAACAGGTTACGGATTAGCGCTCATGGGGCTGCTACTGGTGGTCATGCTGATTACCATAGTAGGTGCCAGTAATGCAGATGGTATTGTGGTACCCGGCCAGCCCGCACCTACTCAGTTAGGCCGTCGGCGCTGGATTGGCATGATAGCGGGTTTAGTAGTGATGGGGTTGATATTAACTGGATGGAGAGCCTGGTGGACAAGTACGGCTGAAAACTACCGCGATGTGCAGTTGTATCGGCCAATGCCTATTAAAACCAGCGTTCGGGTAGCGAATGCGCAACCGCAGTTAACCATTCAGTTCGATACAGTGAGTGATGGTTCGAATCGTCGCGTACGTCGGCTATTCAGTTACATGCTACCCGATCATGGTAAACTAATGCATACCTTTCTGGTTCGAATCCCTGGTCTGGATGCTTTCGCCCATTTGCATCCCGCTCGTCAGGATACCCTGCGTTATGAGACGGCTCTGCCACCATTGCCAGGTGGTAAGTACTTACTTTATTCGGATGTTGTTTTTCGAAGCGGTTTTACGGAAACACTGACCGATACGATTGACGTACCCTCGTTGAAAATCAGTGCTGAAGCAGCCGCAGCTGCTAAGCTAACCGATCCGGATGATAGTTGGGTGGTCACAGAGCCGATGGGTGTGAAAGCCAATGCCGTAAACTTACCTCATCTAGACAACGATATGGTTGTATGTGGTAAGCCCAGTGCTACCTGTAAGTTGTCGGATGGCTCCTCGATGCTATGGATGGATAAACCCGATAAGATACTGGAAGCCGGAAAACTGTATACTCTGAAATTTGCGGTGGCGGATGCCCAGGGAAAAGCGGCTGCTCTGGAGCCCTATCTTGGTATGGGTGGCCATGCTGTAATCTTACGGTCCGACGGCACTGTTTATATTCATTTGCATCCGGTTGGTACGTATTCGATGGCCGCCGAAAATTCGATGGTAACCCGCATTGCCGATACGTCCCGTACATTTCATTATCCAGATGCTGTCCAATTCCGCGATAGTATCGATACGTATGTAGCCCGGCTGAAAACGATGCCTGAAGCCGAAAAAAATAAACTATTAGCGGCTGGTATGCCTGCTATGGGACATGTCATGAAAACATCGAACATGGTCGAGTTCCCTTATTCGTTTCCTCGGGCTGGTCATTATCGTATTTGGGTACAGGTAAAACGAAACGACCAGGTCTTAACTGGCGTATTTGATACGCAGGTGAATGAACCATTGTTGTAAAAAATAGGTACTGTAACCTGTTCAAAATCAGATTTCGATCCGCTTCAGCGATCTTTTTCTGAAATTTTTTTGGGATCAAGGCTTGACAAACGGAGAAAATCACCTAAATTTGCATCCACAATTCGCCGAAAGGCAATTATGCGAAAGTAGCTCAGCTGGTAGAGCGCGACCTTGCCAAGGTCGAGGTCGCGGGTTCGAACCCCGTCTTTCGCTCCACAAAGAGGCACCGGACCCGGTGCTTTTTTTGTAAAGTGCCACTTTTAGTGGAAAAGAATGCCGGGATGGCGGAACAGGTAGACGCGCCGGACTTAAAATCCTGTGGGCCTTACGGCCCGTGCGGGTTCGATTCCCGCTCCTGGTACTAAAAGGCCTCATAAAGAACTCGAAATCAGTTCTTTATGAGGCCTTTTGCCATTGTTGGTGTAATATTACAGTACCAATTGTTTGAAATACTTTAACTCTACAGCATATCAACAAAAAAAATCAACAGTTACCGTCAAATAATAATCTAAGCTTGGGTAGTAGCCTAACTGCGTTTATCCGCCAAGAAAACTGATTGATAAATAGGCTGATCGTAGTATCGTGAACCGCAATCGGCTGGGAAAAGCAGATGCTTCAGCGGGCCAGTCGCTTCAGTTGTTTCTTGTTCCCTACGTATGCCCACATCACGTCGACTTTAAGACTCCGTTTAAGACTCCATCAACGTACAAGAGTTCACAGGAACAATTTCATTACCGCACAGGCGGCCCTACTTTTTTGAACTGAGCGCTGACGATATTCCGATTAACGCCTAAGACGCAGTCCTAGCATCATTGGCGCTGAGTGCCAACGCGGGTAGTACCAGCGCGTTTGCCATATTTGGCTTGCCCACAATGCTTGCAAGAGACAGCTTCTAAGACCATTCACAACTATCCTCTAATCAACGCAGTTAAGTCACTACCAATATAAGCCATAGTAGATTCAAATTAGTATACTAACCGATTTAACGATCTGGAATCGATCAGCTCACCTTGGACTTGTCTCCGATTCATCGACCGGGTTCAATGGGGTTACGCGTAGTCCTGATGTTGCCTGGAAGAGCTATGATCAATGGAACCGAATTTCGACCGATGAGCGAAAGAAATTTCCACCGCTTTGCCCCGACTTTGTCGTTAAATTGCTAAACGAGTCGGATACTCTCAAAGGAACCGCCGACAAGATGCGGGAATACAGGGACAATGGATGCCGATTAGCCTGGATGATTGACCCTAAAACAGAGGAAGTGCGTATTTATCGAGCCGACGAGTCGGTCATCGTTGCACGCGGTTTTGATACTAAGCTGTCCGGCGAGGAGGTATTGCCCGGCTTTTCATTCAACCTACAATTGTTGCGCTAATCGCTACCCTTCCTCCACATAGTCCATATCTTTCGTGAACGTCTCATCAAGGAACGAGAGAGCGATCAAGGCAATAATAATGGTTAAAACACCGACGGTTAAAGCACTGTAGACAGTTCCTAACGTCGGCTTCAACTGAACAAAAATAGCACTCAACGGAATGGTAGCCGCCCGTACAAAATTCGGAATCGTAGTGGCTACCGTAGCCCGAAGATTGGTTCCGAATAGTTCGGCCGCAATCGTCACGAATAAGGTCCAGTAACCATTCGCAAAGCCCAGGCAAACACAGACCGCATAAAATAGCGTCAGACGGCTGATGGGGGCCAGCAGATACACCAGGATAAAGACGAAGGAAACCAGCATAAACAGCCTAATCACTTTTTTGCGGCTCCGCAACGACTGGCTCAGAAAACCACTGACCAGATCGCCCAACACCTGCCCCGAAAAACTCAGCATCACAGCCTTACCAGCAATAACGGGTTCGGTGAGTCCGATTGCTTTGCCTAACTCAGGGGAGAATGTAATCAGGATACCAACTACAAACCAGATGGGTAACCCAACCAGAATGCATTGAAGGTACTTATTCCGGCGGACCTTATCGCCAAACAAGGTTTGCACACTCCCTCGGGCGATGGCCCGCTGGCTGGTTTTTACGAATAAACCAGACTCCAGCACGTTGAACCGCAACACAAGCAGTAGAAGCCCCAATCCTCCACCGATGAAATAGGAAATGCGCCAGTCGAACAGATCGGCCATGAAATAGGCTAGAATAGCCCCCAGAACGCCCATCGTCGCCACAAGCGTAGTGCCGTACCCCCGAATTTCTTTCGGTAAAATCTCCGTCACCAGCGTTATACCAGCCCCTAACTCCCCGGCCAGGCCGATACCGGCAATAAACCGAAGCAGCACATACTGGTCTAGTGAGGTTACAAATCCATTGGCAATATTGGCAAGTGAATACAGAAGGATGGAGCCAAACAGCACCGAAAGCCGACCTCTCCGGTCACCCAGAATGCCCCAAAAGATTCCTCCAACCAGCAAGCCTGCCGTCTGTGTGTTTAAAAGTAACAACCCATCCCCTAATAGCCGGTCGCCATCGACACCAAGTGCTTTCAGGCTGGGAACCCGTACAACACTGAACAGGAACAGGTCATACATATCCACCAGATAACCTAGCGCAGCCACCAGTACCGGAATTTGCAAAAGTTGACGTAGTACCGAGCGACTGGTTTTAACGGGTTCAGGCATAATGAGAGGCTTCATACGGAAAGAGTTTTGTCTTCCCAGCGAAGGAAGTGTCTTAAACTGTCCTTACCTATGAATTAGGACGATTTAAGACACTTCCTTCGCTGGGAAGACAGAAGAGAATTACACTTTTTCGGGCACCACAAACGGAGCGCGGTACTTACGGGTAAGCATCTGATTGGCTTCTTTATCGCCAACGAATACTTCATTTTTCGGGTCAAAATGCAGGGTTCGGCCTAAGCGGTAAGAGATGTTACCAAGATGTGCGATACCCGAAGCGAGGTGTGCCGTTTCGACCGGGCCATTCTGCTTCGACTTATCCCGCGAGCGTACACAGTCAATAAAATTGGCGTAGTGATCGCCACCTGCTTTTCGGGCGGGGCCGGGCGTGCGTTCCTTGCCTAAGAAGGTTTTGTAATCGTCGTAGCCATTAATGACCATGTACCCTTTGTCGCCGTAGAACAGGTTACCAATTTCCACGCCGTCTTCTTTGTTGGTCATCCAGGGACGTACTTCAAACTGAATCACTTTGCCCTGTGACGGATATTTATAGACGGAGGTAAGGGTTTCGGGCGTTTCCTTGCAGTCGTTCCAGAGGAATTTCCCTCCGGCCGACGTAATCTCTTCAGGGAATCCTACATCCAGACCCCACATGCAAAGATCCGTTTCGTGAATGCCCTGGTTGCCGATGTCGCCGTTACCGTAATCCCAGAACCAGTGCCAATTGTAGTGAACATAGTTTTTGCTGAACTCTTTTTCCTGAGCAGGCCCTTGCCACAGATTCCAGTTCAGTTCGGCTGGAACCGGCGATTTACCCTGATTACCAATATCGGGCCGCCATTTAAACACTAATCCTCTGGCCATATAGACCTTACCGATCAGCCCATCCCGCAGGTGCTTGATGGCTTCCTGAATAGCTTCCGAGCTTCGCAGTTGGACGCCATGCTGCACGATTCGGTTATAACGGGTAGCTGCTTCGACCAGTTTACGACCTTCATGAATGTTATGGGCTCCGGGCTTTTCGACGTACACATCCTTGCCAGCCTGACACGCCCAGATAGCAGCCAGTGCATGCCAGTGATTAGGAGTAGCAATGCTTACGGCATCGATATTTTTATCGTCGTAAACCTGCCGCAAATCACCGATGGTCTGCACTTTCCGGTTGTATTTCTTTTCAAAATCCGCAGCCCGCTCCCGGAGAACATTGCTGTCTACATCACAAAGGGTGACCACTTCAACATCTTTCAGCCGCGAAAACCCCTGAATGTGATCCTTCCCACGACCATTGACCCCGATAACGGCTACCCGAACCCGGTCGTTAGCCCCAAACGCGTGGGCCGGAATGTAAGTAGGTAAGCCGAAGGCAGCTATGGAACCTACGGCAGCCGATTTAATAAATTTTCTACGAGATTCGTTTTGACTCTCCATGTATAATTTTAGGATTTAGACGTTCCGAACGTTTGCATACCGTTCAATTCCTTTTGTCTATCGTAATACGTGAACGGGGCTAAATACGACTATAGCGATCCGGCGAATCTGCGATGAGTTTTCAGGATATAAAGAGACACGGCATGGTAAACTAATCGAAAAACCAGCAACTGATTATCAAAATCTTACAAACGTGGTAACGTCATACCACCATCCACCATAATGACCTGACCAGTCGAATACGGAAAGTCGCCACGGGCCAGCGAAGCAACGGCACGCCCAACGTCGTCGGGAAGGCCCCATCGCTTCTGCACGCACAACCCATCGGCAATCAATTTATCATATTTGGCCGTAACGCCCGCCGTCATATCGGTTTGAATAATCCCCGGCCGAACCTCATAGACCGGAATATCGAACTCACCAAGCCGGGCGGCAAAGAGTTGAGTCGCCATGCTCAATCCGGCTTTCGCAACACAATACTCTCCCCTATTGACCGAAGCGACGGTAGCCGAAACGGACGAAATGGTAATGATTCGGGCCACAAAGTCAGGATTATCTCTTTTTTGCTCGATCATCCAGTTGGCAGCCGCCTGGATCAGGAAATACGCCCCTTGTAAGTTGGTCGATACCACGTACTCAAAACTTTCTTCCGTGGCTTCCAAAATATCCCGACGCTCTTTGGGCGCAACACCGGCATTGTTCACCAGCACGTTCAAGCGACCGAAATGCGCCTTTATCTTCTCCAGCATGGACAGTCGATCGTCGCGCGATGCAATATCGCCAGGGCAATACATCACGTCGGCGCCCAGCGCCCGCAGGTTATCCAGCACATCGGTTACCAGCATTTCGGGCCGAACCCCGTTGATTGCCAGGTCGAAGCCTGTCCTTGCCAGGTGTTCGGCAATACCATACCCAATGCCCCGGCTCCCACCTGTAATGAAGGCTGTCGGCTTACGCTTCATGGTCGTCACAGGCTGTCTTTAATGGCTTTAAGCTGGTCGGCTTCAGGGCTTTTTTTGTAGAGCGTATCCAGCGGATAGCAGCCCGAAATCAGGCCGTTACGCGGGGCTGTGGTACAGTCGGAGAACGTGCGGCAAATATGATTTCGGACCAACGCCCGACCCGCCAACATGTCGGCTGGCATGGTCGGATAAGACAACACCATTCGCCCGAATCCAATACTATCGGCCATGGTATGCCGCAATACGTACTGCGCCACGTTGGGCAACCATTCCTGCAAATAGGAATAACCGGAGCCGATAATTACTAATTCTGGGAAAGCCTGTTTCAGTTCATGGGTTACGTCAATTTGTCGTTTTACACCCAGTAGAGGGTCTTCGGGCGGCAAATAACCATCAGAAGGCGGGAACAAAGCAGGGCGCATCAGATGCGGATTGTAATAGGGGCTTCCTCCGGTAATGCACACCAGTTGCACACCGAGCAATTCGGCAAGCGCCAGAAAAGCCTTGGTTTCGGTCAGGTCAGGGCCCAAGCCATCGGCTGTACTACCAAACGCAAACGGATACGGTTCGGCCGATTCGGGAATACCTGTACCCGTTGGCCCTTTTTTGAACGGCAGCATATCGAAAGCACTCAATCGGATACCGATTTCCAGACCCGGTGCCGCCTGCCGAATACCTGCCACGATGTTTCGCAAATAGCGCGTTCGATTGTCAAAAGAACCACCATACCGCCCCTCGCGACTGACCGCACTCAGGAATTCATGCCCCAGATAGCCATGACAGTGCTTAATATCGACAAAGTCGAATCCCGCTTTTTGGGCCAGTACAGCCGCTGCAATGTATTGTTCGATGATCTGGTCAATAGCTTCGTCGGTTAGTACTGGATAATCGGCTGCCATCCCGAACTTACTGTTCAAAAATGGATGGCTGTACAGAATCTGCGACTCAAAGGCTTTGTGGCTTTTCGGTTTACAAAATCGCCCGGAATGCGTCAGTTGCAAGCCGATCAGCAGATCATCGGTCGTGCCAAAGGCTTCAGTATGGTCCTTAAGAAGCTGTTGACGCAAATCGAAAAAATCCGAAAACGTTTCGGTGTTCAGCACCAGTTGATTCGGATTGGCTTTTCCGGCATGACAGACCGCTACGGCTTCACAACCAAACAGCAGTTTGGCTCCACTGATGGCAAATTTCTTCCAGCGATTTCGGGTAAAATCGGTAGGTCGCCCGTCCGTAGTTCCATCCCAGCCTTCCATTGGCAAAATACAAAGGCTATTGCCAATCGTTTGACCCGACTTTAAGTGAATCGGCCGATTGAATGGGCTTTCGGCAGACGGTAAAAGCGTATCGTCGAATGGTAACGCAATATGATTCTTATCCAGGTAGTTATGCAGGTCAGCAGCCGTTTTTAGCTGAGCCATCCGCGGATAGGCAGGTTTATATTTCTCACTCATGGGCAGAGCAATCAGGCGATGCAGTTAAAGAAGGTATAGTACGGTTCGTTACGGATAATACGTTGTACATATAGGGCGACTTCTCGGATGTGATAATCGCCCCACATGCTCGATTCGCCATTGGCAATTTTACTGCCGGGCGGCACATAGTCCCATCCATTGGGCTGGTGATAGATCGAATGACGCAACAAGCCCTGATGGGATGGATGGGTGCTTAAATACGGCTCGTCAAGTAGTGTATTGAGCGTTGTCAAGCCAGCCTGATAGTAGCGTTTACCGGCCTCTTCGTTGCCTTTTTGTGCCAGATATCTTCCTAAGCGCAGTAAGCCCTGGGCTCCAATGGCGGCTGCCGTGCTATCGACCGGCTCGTAGTCATTGTAAGGATCTGCCGGGTGGTTCAGGTAATCGCCCAGCCGATGCAGGTTAGGTGCTCCCGTATCCCAATAAGGAATGCCATCGGTAGACGTGTTTTCAATATAAAAATCGCAGGTAGCCGCTGCCGCTTTCAGCATATAGGCTTCGATCGTCGCTCGGCCACCAAAAGGCTCTAATTCAGCGTCGTTGCGAGTGGCGAGCCATTCCAGTTCTTCGGCAAAGCCACACATAGCCCAGGCCAATCCACGCGTCCAGGTCGTAAAGCCCGAATATCCCTGCTGGGAGTTGGGGCAGCGGAAATTTCCATCCTTTACATTGAACACGCTTTCGTGAGCCGTGCGCCCCCATACATCGTATGAGTCGCGCCCTTCACCGTAAAATACCGAATAATCGGCGGTGGCTTTGATGTGCTGCAAGGCCCGTTCCAGCAAGTTGATTTTCACATCGCCCTCCCCCTGAAACACATGACCAAGCGCATGACTCAGGACCAGCGCCCGGCAAGAACGAATGGTATCGACAAATAGCGAATGGGGCCCGTTGAACGAACTGATAAAACCGCCGTTCTTAACGGTAGTCCATCGACTGGCCTGAACAGCACCGGAGATTTTTAGGGCGAGTTCGTAAAAATTCTTTTCCCACTCGTGGTGTGGAGTCCGGCCTTCCTGCATGAGTCGCAGTAAGTTACCGTAGGTACTGACGTTATTGAACCCATGGTCGTGCACACCAATATGGCTAATGTGCGGAGCCATCACGCTAAGCGTTTTCTGACGGCCTATTTCCAGGAAATCAGTGTCACTGGTCGCGTCGAACTGTAGAATGGCCGAACCAAACTGAAAGCCCTGAGTCCACTCGGTCCAGCCGCGTGTTGTATATTTACCCGCCCAGGTAAACACCGGAGAGCCTTTTGAAACGTCGTATTCCGCTTCGATCAGGCGGATTTTCTGGCCAGACAGTTCCCAGAATCGGTCAAGTTTTGCTGTGAGGTCGGTGGGTTGTAAGGAATAATTAATCTGCATATAGTAAGGGAAACGACGTGATTTCCGGTTTCTCCTTACTTAAAGAGCAGTTGATAAGACTACTACTTTATAATTAGCCATAGACCCCGGATTTTTATGATGTCTAACCGAAGTGTCGGCCCGGCATCATAAAAATCCGGGGTCTGTCTATACTTGGCAGACTAAAAGCCCGCCGACTTTTACTCTTTGATCAAACTCACGCCACCCATTTCGGTAGGCTGGGGAATGCCCATCAACTGAAGAATGGTGGGGGCAATGTCGGCCAGTTTACCATCTTTCAGCTCAGGATGATAATCCTTATCGACCAGAATGCAGGGAACCAGGTTCGTTGTATGCGCAGTATTAGGCGTACCGTCGTCGTTGACCATGTACTCGGCATTCCCGTGGTCGGCAATGATGATCGTAGTATAGCCATGGGCAAGAGCCGCTTCCGTAACTGCCTGGGCACAGGCATCGGCCGTTTCGGCAGCCTTCACAACGGCGGAGAATACACCCGTATGCCCAACCATGTCGGTATTGGCAAAGTTGAGGCAGATAAAATCCGCTTCTTCTTTCTCCAGTTCTGGAATGATGGCATTCCGAATGTCGTAAGCGGCCATTTCCGGGATCTGATCGTAGGTTTTTACCGGAATGGTAATCTGTACACCCCGATCGTCCAGAACCGTCATTTCCTTAGGCGACGGGCACAGGAGCCGTTTCTCGCCCGCAAAAGGCTCTTCGCGGCCACCCGAGAAGAAGAACGTTACGTGCGGATACTTCTCGGTTTCGGCAATACGAATCTGCTTCCGACCCGCATCAGCAACTACTTCACCCAGCGTTTTTGACAGGTTATCTTTATCAAAAATTACCTTGACACCCATAAACTCACTGTCGTAATTGGTCATGGTGATGTAGTACAGCGGCAATTTCTGCATCCCCTGCTCCGGGAAGTCTTTCTGTGTGAGCGCCTGCGTAATTTCCCGGCCACGATCGGTACGGAAATTGAAACAAAGGACCACATCTCCCTCTTCGATAACGGCTATCGGCGAACCATCTGGTTGAGATACAATAATCGGTTTGATAAACTCATCAGTGACGTCGGCATCATACGACTCCTGCAAGGCTTTGGTTACGTCCGAAGCGGCCACTTTGGTTCCAACGCCGTGTACCATCGCATCGTAAGCCACTTTGACCCGCTCCCAGCGGTTATCGCGGTCCATCGCGTAATACCGCCCGACAACACTGGCAATCTGGCCCGTCGTTGCCGCCATATGAGCCTGTACATCGGAGATATACCCAATCCCACCTTTCGGGTCGGTATCGCGTCCGTCGGTAAAGGCATGAACAAACACTTTCGTTAGATCGTGGGCGTGGGCGATAGATAATAAACCTTTGAGGTGATCGACGTGCGCGTGAACGCCCCCATCCGAAACAAGCCCGATGAAATGAACCTGCTTATTGTTGGCTTTGGCATACGTCAGCGCATCGACCAGAACCGGCTCAGTATCAAGCGTATGTTCATCAACCGCTTTATTGACTTTTACCAGATCCTGATATACTACCCGACCTGCACCGAGGTTCATGTGACCCACCTCCGAATTACCCATCTGACCGGCAGGCAATCCAACTGCCAGCCCCGAGGCTTCGAGGGTGCTATGCGGATATTTAGGATATAGTGAGTTGATAAACGGTGTATGGGCGGCTTCGATAGCCGACACTTCGCGCTTCAGCGGAATACCCCATCCATCGAGAATGATGAGAATGACTTTTTTTTCCATTTTTTAATGATTGAAAGAGCGAAAGAGTGAAAGCGTGAAAGCGTGAAATGCAGGTATAGGCTATTTTCACTCTTTCGCTCTTTCACCCATTAAGATTATGCTGTTGAATTAAATACGTAAGCAATTGTCGGCAGCAGCGCAGACAAATCTGATACACCTCTTCGAAAACCTCAGGGCCTTCGTAATAGGGGTCTGGTACATCAGGATCGTCGCTGACATCCGGATCGAATTCGCGCAGCAGAAAGATCGTGTCAGTTGTATATAGGCCGGTGCTCCGGTAATTCAGCTTTTCGATGGTTTCGAGGTTTTTCTCATCCATCGCTACAAAGTAGTTGAACTGCGCCAGGTCGTCGCCTGTCAGACGTCGGGCGCGGTGCGTAAGCGTAAGCCCATGTTCGAGAGCATTCTCACGTGTTCGCAGGTCGGGCAACTGGCCAATATGATAAGATGACGTACCGGCCGAATCGCAACTGATGTATTTTTCAAGCCCTTCTTCGGAGAGGAGCTGCCTAAAAATACCCTCCGCCACCGGCGACCGGCAGATGTTGCCTAAACAAACAAACAGAACGGAGATCATAGCTACAGGAAGCGAGGAGCATGGCGCGTGGAGCAAGGTGATAGTTAGTTCACCTTGCTCCACGCGCCATGCTCCTCGCTACTTTTCAAGGGGTTCATTGTTCTCGTCCACAATGACGAACACATCCTCGCCAGGTTTCTTCATCAGGTATTTCTCCCGGGCAAATTTTTCCCGAAGCTGATCATTCCCCAGCAATTCCCGCCGTTCGGTTCGAACCGTTTCGATTTTCTCCTGATAAAACCGGACATCCTCTTCCAGCACATGGAGTTCCCACCAGTTTCGAATTTGCGTAGGCAAATCGTTGGCGTCGAAAAATACCATCCATGCCAAAAGCCCTACGCCTGTGGCAACGTAGAAATTCCGAAGAGAGCGAAGGAGTTTTTGTAGCATGAGACAAAATGCGTGGAGCGTGGTGCAGGGGGCACGGAGAAATAGCAGCTACAGTCACTCTGCGCCCAACTCCATGCACCCTGCTCCTCGCTCCTTACTTAAAACTTAAGTCCTGGGAAATAAGCGGTTTCGCCCAGTTCCTCTTCGATTCGGAGCAACTGGTTGTATTTTGCCATCCGGTCTGAGCGCGAAGCCGAACCTGTTTTGATTTGACCCGTATTCAGGGCAACAGCCAGATCAGCGATGGTAGCGTCTTCGGTTTCGCCCGAACGGTGCGACATGATGTTTTTGTACGAATTCCGCTTCGCCAGATTCACCGTATCGATGGTTTCGGTCAACGAACCAATCTGGTTTACTTTTACCAGAATAGCATTGGCAATACCTTTATCGATACCCTCTTGTAAGCGGGTCACGTTGGTTACGAACAGGTCGTCACCAACAAGCTGGGTTTTATTATCTTTCAACAGATCGGTTTGTGCTTTCCAGCCATCCCAATCGTCTTCGGCCATACCGTCTTCAATCGACAGAATCGGGTATTTGCTCACCCAATCTTTCCAGAACCCAGCCATTTCCGACGAAGTCAGCTTATCGCCCGTCGATTTTTTGAAGTGATAAACACCCGCTTCGGCATCGTAGAATTCCGACGAAGCAGCGTCCATAGCAATCCAAACGTCTTCGCCGGGACGGTAGCCTGCTTTTTCAATAGCCTGAATGATCGTCTGAATGGCTTCTTCGTTCGATTTGATATTGGGCGCAAAACCACCTTCATCACCGACGTTGGTTGCCAGGCCCATCTTTTTCAGAACGCCTTTCAGGGTATGGAAAATTTCTGTACCCATCCGCAGTGCTTCCGAGAAGCTTGGTGCGTTGGCAGGCATAACCATAAACTCCTGGAAATCAATAGAATTGTCAGCATGCGAACCACCATTCAGGATATTCATCATCGGCACAGGCAGCGTGTTGGCGTTTACACCACCGATATAGCGGTACAGCGGCAAACCCGCTTCCTGAGCGGCTGCTTTGGCCGCTGCCAGCGACACGCCAAGGATGGCATTGGCTCCTAAACGGCCTTTGTTGGGCGTACCATCCAGTTCGAGCATGATTCGGTCGATCATGCTTTGTTCAAAGATCGATATGCCAACCAGTTCAGGAAAAATCAGTTCATTAACATTCGAGACGGCTTTCAGGACACCTTTGCCCATATATACCTTTTTGTCGTCGTCGCGGAGTTCGACCGCTTCGTGGGTACCTGTCGATGCGCCCGAGGGTACAGCGGCCCGACCCAGAAAACCGTTTTCGGTACGAACGTCAACTTCAACAGTTGGGTTACCGCGTGAATCCAGAATTTGTCGGGCATGAATGCTTTGGATGGTACTCATTGGAGAGAATAAAAGGGGTTAACAACAAAATAGCTATCGGTCCGGCGATTCGGTGATCCGGCAGGCCGGTTTATCTGATTTGACGCACAGGCGCTTAGGCTTATGCACAAATCGAGCACAAAGTAACGAAATACAGGGCAAAACTTCAGAACCAGAATCGGATTGGTTTGTTACTTAATGAATAATTGATGGTCTTTATAGTCCTGAAACAGAAGTTATCAGAAATTTTTGTCTATTTGTGCCCTCACAAATACCACCAAACGAACCAGATCCTATGCGCGGGTTATTGTATTTTCTCCTGTTTTTATTAGTTGTGTTTGGCGTGCTCTACGCCCTGACCGGATGGAGTTATAGCGACGGCGAACGGGCCGGAACCGTCTCGAAATTCAGTCGGCGAGGCTTCATCTTTAAAACCTATGAAGGTGTTCTGAACGTAGGCGGTTTTTCCGGCGAAACCGGCTCATTGACACCGCAATATTTCGATTTTTCGGTGAAAGACGAAGACGTAGCCAAGCAGATTACCGACGCTGTAAAAACAGGTCAGCGCGTGACGCTACATTACGAAGAAAAGATCCTGAAATTCCCCTGGAATGGCGAAACCAAATATTACATTACAGGGGTAGAAATAGTAGGGCCGCCCCTGCGTCCTTACGGCGATGCGTCTGCGTATCCGGGTTATCAGCCGGGTCAGACGCAACCGCAATCAGGCCAACCGCAAGCTCAGCAGCCAGCTGCCTCGCAGGCCCCGGTCACATCAGACTCTATTCGCTAGTGCAACTCCTAACAACAGCCAGTTAATTGCTTAATTATGTTGCAATTAGCTGGCTGTTACATTATTACTATTCCCTTAAAAACCCTCGGATAAAAAGCCCCAACTATTTTCGAAAACCGTTTGGTAATCCGGCCATTTTTGGGTAATTTTATCTGTTTAAACAACCAGCTTAACATGGCAAAATCAGACATGGCGCAAGCCACAGCATCTGCTAATGACAGTAAACTAAAAGCCCTTCAAACCACCATTGAAAAACTGGACAAAGCCTTCGGCAAAGGTACCGTAATGCGCCTGAGCGAAAGCAAAGTGGTTGATGTTCCAGTTATTTCAACCGGCTCCTTAGGTCTCGATCTAGCTCTCGGTATCGGGGGTATGCCACGTGGCCGTATCGTTGAAATTTATGGGCCAGAATCTTCTGGTAAAACCACGCTGACGATGCACTGCATCGCCGAAGCCCAAAAAACCGGCGGCCTCGCTGCTTTCATCGACGCTGAACACGCATTCGACCGTGTATATGCGGAAAAACTGGGTATTGATACAAAGAATCTGCTGATCTCACAACCCGATAATGGCGAACAGGCCCTCGAAATTGCCGAACACCTGATTAGCTCAGGCGCTATTGATATCTGCGTGATTGACTCTGTTGCTGCGCTGGTTCCTAAAGCCGAAATCGAAGGCGAAATGGGCGAAAGCAAAATGGGTCTCCAGGCTCGTCTGATGTCGCAGGCGTTGCGGAAACTGACGGGTACTATTAATAAGACCGGCTGCTGCTGCATATTCATTAACCAGTTGCGCGAAAAAATTGGCGTAATGTTCGGTAACCCCGAAACAACCACGGGTGGTAACGCCCTGAAATTCTATTCGTCGGTTCGTCTGGACATCCGTCGGATTGGTCAGATCAAAGAAGGCGCCGATAATGTAGTAGGGAACCGCACCAAAGTGAAGGTGGTCAAGAACAAACTGGCTGCACCGTTCAAAGTGGTGGAGTTCGACATTATGTATGGCCAGGGTATTTCAAAAGTTGGTGAAGTACTCGACCTGGCGGTTGAAATGGAAATCGTGAAGAAATCAGGTTCCTGGTTCTCATACGGTGCCAACCGTCTGGCACAAGGCCGTGATGCTGTCAAAGAACTGTTGCTCGATAATCCTGAACTGATGGCTGAACTGGAAGGTAAAATCCGGGCAAAAATCGCTGAAGACCAGGATGCTTTGCTTGACCCCGTTCTTGAAGGCACCGATGCCGACGATGAAGGTTTGCTTGACGATTAAGGCATATATGCTTTACAAAAAAGGGCAGGATTTGTTTCCAGCCCTTTTTTATTTTACATAGGTACCGTTACTATATTTCAACTTCGTCAGAAACTTAATATTTTTAAATGAGAGCGGATTCGGCGCTGCTGCATCCTGCACCTGATCGGGTATCATTCTAATATTAGCAGTACCTTTGATTTCACCGGAAACCTCATCGAAGGACTGAATCATTAATTGGGTTCCGGAACCAATCACAGGCTTATAGGTACCCCAGGGAAGTTTATTGCTTAAGGTTGTGAATGTACAGCCAATACTGTCGGTTCCGCAATACAAGGTTCGGTAGTCTACTTTAAATTTTGTTAGCGAACCCGGCTTTTTCGGAATATTAAATAGCGTCAGTGTCGCTAGTTTTTCGCCATTATCAGCGAATTCCGTAATGGTAATATCGAACGCATAGGCAGTACAAGGCACTCTCGATGCCGCAGCAATTCGTGCATTGCTTAACTCGTTTCCCTGTCGAGCTCCCGTAACCACTCCCCAATAATTTGTTGAATAAAGGTTGGGAATAGGAACAGAGGGCAATTCAGTAGCACAACTTAGCGGGACTAAGGCTACGAATAAAATAACTTTTGGCACAATACCCATCTGACTCGTTCACAGCAATATCATACGTGTCGTTAATGATTTCTTATCAAAAAGCGAGCCACATACTATACATTTTCTATTGTATAGTATCTTTAAGATTTCTCAAAAAAACTTAATCCGTACAAAAAAAGCTACCACAAAGGGGTAGCTTTCAAAAAAGTATAAACAGAATACTACTTATCGATTTTCCAGTGAAACAAACTCGCGCAGCGTAGGCCCTGTATAAATCTGCCGGGGCCGACCGATAGGCTCTTTTTGCTCCCGCATTTCTTTCCATTGGGCAATCCAGCCGGGCAGACGGCCTATGGCAAACATAACCGTAAACATATTGGTCGGAATACCCAAAGCGCGGTAAATAATGCCCGAATAGAAGTCTACATTCGGATATAGCTTACGCGATACAAAATAGTCATCGTGCAGAGCAGCCTCTTCCAGTCCTTTCGCAATTTCGAGTACCGGATCGTTAATACCCAATTTGGATAAAACGTCATCGGCCGCTTTTTTGATGATTTTAGCGCGGGGGTCGAAGTTTTTGTAAACCCGGTGCCCAAAGCCGAATAGGCGGAAGCCCGTCGTTTTCGCATTTTTCGCCATGTCGACATATTTGGCAACATCGCCCCCATCGGCTTTAATATCTTCGAGCATCTCGATCACTTCCTGGTTGGCACCACCGTGTAGCGGTCCCCACAAAGCACTAATGCCTGCCGAAATGGACGAATAGATATTCGCCTGCGACGAACCTACCAGCCGAACCGTTGAGGTAGAACAGTTTTGCTCATGATCGGCATGGAGGATCAGCAATACGTTCAGGGCTTCAACCACGACCGGATCAATTTTATAGTCCTCAACCGGCAACGAGAACATCATGTTCAGGAAGTTCGGAATATAGTCGAGGCTATTTTTGGGGTAGTTGATCGGATGCCCCTGCGAACGCTTGTACGACCAGGTAGCAATAGTTGGCAGTTTGGCCAGTAACCGGATAATGTGCAGGTCTGTTTTATCGTCGCCCGACCCTTCCAGATCAGAATAAAACGCGCTCATGGCACTCACCAGCGACGCCAGTACACCCATTGGGTGAGCCTTCACGGGAAAACCATCAAAAATTTTCCGCATGTCTTCATTAACCAGCGTATGCCGACGAATGGAGTTTTCGAACTGGGAGTACTGGTCTTTCGTTGGCAATTCACCGTAAATGAGCAGGTAAGCTACTTCCAGAAACGACGCTTTAGCAGCTAAATCTTCGATGGCATACCCACGATATTGTAAAATACCCTGCTCACCATCCAGAAACGTAATCGCGCTTTTGGTGGCACCGGTATTTTTATAACCCCGGTCTAAAGTTACGTAGCCGGTCTGATCACGGAGATTCGATATGTCGAAGGCTTTTTCATGTTCGGTTCCCTCCAGCGTTGGGAATGAATAGGACTTACCATCGACTGTTAATTCAGCGGTATTTGCCATACAAATTCAGGGGTAGAATAAATCAGAGGTACTACAATAGCGGTTTGTTGAGTATCATGCTCAAGTAGCCGTTTAGAAACGTTTTACCCGTCAGGAAGCTCGTAGTAAAATTATCCGGGCGAGTCCACGACGGGCGAAATTAGCCGAAAAATTAAAACGACGAATGAAATTGTCGTAAAAAACCCAGATTACATTTATATTAAATTGTAACCCCGAAAATCAACCGTATGTTCCCCGCTCATCGCTTATAGAAAATTCCTCCCTTCATCACGGTTCGAACGCGGTGTAAATCAGTAATGGTTTTTGTAGGATCGCCCTCTACTGCTACCAGATCGGCCAGTAAGCCTGGTCGTATACGCCCTCGATCAGTTACGTGGAAAACATCGGCATTGACCGAGGTCGCTGATCGTAACACATCGACCGGCTTCATACCGTAATCGACCATCAGGTCTAGCTCGCGGGCATTATCGCCGTGACTAAAAACGCCCACATCACCCCCGGCAGCAATGGTTACACCAGCGTCCAGTGCCTGTTTGAATGTTACCCGCTTTTGTTTAAGTCGTTCTGGTTCAGGCGACTGTCCTTTTTTCCAGCCACGATACTGACTGATGGCGTCACCAGCCGCCAGCGTCGGACATAAGGCTGTGCTGTGTTGCTTCATTAGCGCAAATACCTCCGGCGTACCCGCATCGCCATGCTCGACGGTTTCGCAACCACCCAAAATAGCCCGACGCATCCCTTCGGCAGTGCTGGCGTGCGCGACAACAGCCCGACCGCTACTTTTTGCCACGTCTACGATCAATTTAATTTCATCGACGGTAAATGTTGGGCGGGCTTCGGCCATTAATCCCCAGCGATAATCGGCGTAAATTTTGATCGCATCGGCCCCTTTGCCAATCTGCCGCCGAACGGCTTTTATCAGTGCATCATGTCCGTCGGCTTCTTCAGCCCCTTGCGGAACATCAATGTCAGGACTAAATCCTTTGGGCGCATAGCTCCCTGTTGCGATAAGCGCCCGGGTAACAATGATCATTCGAGGGCCTGGAATAATACCTTGATTGATAGCCTGTTTTAGGCCAACATCGTCATACTCGGCTCCTTCGGTGCCCAGATCCCGGACGGTTGTAAACCCGGCCATCAGCGTTTTCTGGGCATGAACCGTTGCGCGGGCCGTTCGCAGAGAGCGGGCTTCTTTCAGGACCTGATCATCCCATGGGGTTTCGTTGTACGGATGCAGAAACAGGTGCGAGTGGCCCTCGATTAATCCCGGCAATAGGGTAGTTCCTTTAAGATCAATGACTTCGGCCCCTGCTGACGAGACAGACGACGCCGTTCCCACAGCCTCTATTTTATCCGCTTTTACCCGCACAACCCAGCCTTCGTGGATTGTTTCGCCATCGAATATCCGATCTGGTTTAAGGAGGTATATCTGGCCCTGCCCGAAGCTCTGACCAGCTATATTGAACAAGACCATCAACAGGCCAGGCCGGAGCGTTGTCCAGACATTATGAAACGTCATTGTATTGCGTGTATTCAGGTTTTACGTATGTCCATTTCCAGTCCTGCCAGCGCTTACAAAAGCCTGCTTTTACTGGATTCTGCAAAATATACTGAACAATTCGATTGAGTTCGTCGCGGTCGCGCACCAGCCGGTCATAATTTTTATCCTCCCAGAATTGGCCCTGTCGTTCCAGTAACTGATTACACTGCCGGGCCGAGAAACTCTTTATACTTTGCAGGATTTTCACCAATGGAAGAGCGGGTCGGCCCGATTCAGGATCAAAGAGTGAAAACGCAACATGAATATGATTGGGCATCAATGTATAGGCAATCAAGTTATACGCTTTATCATCCCAATAGTGCACACTTTGGGCAACTAATTCAGCAATGGAATCGGTCGCCAGCCATCGAGGGCCATAATCTGCCCGATCCATTACGTTGTCGTACTCGCCAAAATACATTCTTTCCAGCCGATCCAGTTCCTCCCGACTATGCCCCGGACGATTGAGTATCTGTTGTTTCTTTCCTGCATACTTATCGGCCATTCGTTCTTTTTCCGCTTGTTCAAGCGAGCCCCGAAGGCGTGTCGTAACAAAGAATGTTCCACCAAGGGGTTGCAAATGCGGCAGACCTTTGTACCAGTAGAAATCCGTATGCATAGCGTGTCAGGAATAGCTCTTTTATCGTAATCGACGCAGCAAGCCTTCACCGAAAATCAGCACGACCAGGCCTGGCAATAGAATAGCGCCCGCCCGAAAACCGGCTCCGGTCAATTTATAGATCCCGGTATTGTACTGGGTAAAACTTTGGAATAGATAATAAGCTGATCCGGCCAGCAGAACGACCAGTAAACCAATCGCCATTGGCTGGCTCAACCGCCCCGCGAGCCAGGTGATCAGAATGGCGATGCCAACCACAAGAGACACAGTTCCCAGCGCTTTCGGAAACGTTTCAATAGCGGTATAATCAAAAAAGAACACCCCAGCCTGACCAATCAGATTGGGGTGCGCCAGTAGCCAGCCGTCCAGAACGACCAGCACCAAAAGCAAAACGTAAAAGAAGGGGTAACGCATAAAGCTGTTTTCGCAGGTTGTTTTTAACGCAACGAAAATAAGGACTTTTACGTCTTACTACCTTCCAATTCCAGTTTCAAAAACTTGCCGGTATAGCTTCCTTTCACCTCAGCTACTTTTTCGGGTGTTCCCTCGGCAATGATGTTACCACCTTTGTTACCACCTTCCGGCCCGAGGTCGATGAGGTGATCCGACACTTTGATCACATCCAGATTGTGTTCGATGATCAGAACAGTATTGCCTTTATCGGCCAGTTTGTTCAATACATCGAGCAGATGAGCGATGTCCTGAAAGTGCAGGCCTGTAGTTGGTTCGTCGAGGATGTAGAGCGTTTTGCCCGTATCTTTTTTCGAGAGTTCTTCGGCCAGTTTTACGCGTTGGGCTTCGCCACCCGAGAGCGTGGTTGCATGTTGGCCAAGCGTAATGTAGCCCAACCCAACATCGTTCAGTGTCTGCACTTTACGCAGAATTTTGGGCTGACTGGCAAAGAAATCCAGCGCCTGCTCAACGGTCATATCCAGTACATCGGCAATGGATTTGCCTTTGAAGCGGACCTCCAGCGTTTCGCGGTTGAAGCGTTTGCCTTTGCAGGTTTCGCAAACAACGTGCACATCGGGCAGAAACTCCATTTCGATTTTCTTCATACCCGCCCCTTCGCAGTCTTCGCAGCGGCCACCTTTCACATTGAACGAGAACCGTCCTGGCTTATAGCCCCGAATTTTGGCTTCGGGCAGTTCGGCAAAAAGCGTCCGAATTTCGGAAAACATACCCGTATAGGTTGCCGGATTCGAGCGGGGTGTCCGACCAATAGGCGACTGGTCAACTTCAATCACTTTATCCAGATGCTCCAGTCCATCGACCGACTTAAACGGCAGCGGCTCCCGCTTCGACTTATAGAAATGGCGATTCAGTACCGGAAACAAGGTTTCGTGAATCAACGACGACTTGCCACTACCCGACACCCCCGTAATGGTTACCATTTTGCCCAGGGGTAATTTGAGCGTTACTTTTTTGAGGTTATGCCCGGTAGCCTCTTTAATAATCAGAAACTTACCATTTCCCTTACGTCGTTCGGCAGGTACATCTATAGCCCGTCGACCACTCAGATACTCAGCCGTAGTACTACCATTTTTCAAAAACTCTTCGGGGGTTCCGATGCCAACCACCTGTCCGCCATGACGACCTGCTCCCGGCCCGATATCGAGAATAAAATCGGACTCAAGCATCATGTCTTTGTCGTGTTCAACTACCAGTACGGTATTACCCAGATCACGCAGGTTTTTGAGCGAATCAATCAGTTTGACGTTGTCACGCTGGTGGAGGCCAATGCTTGGCTCGTCCATAATGTACAGTACCCCAACCAGTTGTGTGCCAATCTGCGTGGCCAGCCGAATCCGTTGGGCTTCGCCACCCGAAAGTGTACGCAGCGGACGGTCGAGCGTTAGGTAGTCCAAACCGATGTCGAGCAGGAAGCCGATGCGTTTGCGGATTTCTTTCAGAATCTCTTTAGCAATTACATTCTGGCGGTCGGTCATTCGACTTTCGACCCCATGGAACCAGGCCGTCAGTTCAGAAATGTCCATGCGGGCCAGTTCAGAAATATTTTTCTGATCGATTTTAAAGTACAGGGATTCCTTTTTCAACCGGGCACCCTGGCATTCGGGACAGGTTTTGACAACCATAAAGTCCTTCAGCCACTCCTGAATTTTATCGGTACTGTTTTCCTGCTGGCGTTTCAGGAAGTTGACAATGCCCTCGAATTTGAAGCTGTAATAATCTTCACCCGGATATTTTTTGGATGGCACCGTGGCTTCATCCTCTGTTCCATACATGAGTGCATGGAGCAGATCATCCGGGAATTTGTTGACGGGCGATGTCAGGTTGAGTTTATACTTTTTCAGAATTGCTTCAATCTCTTTGAATATCCACAGCTCCCGGTATTCGCCAAGCGGGGCAATAGCTCCCCGACTGATACTAAGCGACTTATCAGGAATAACCGATTCTTCTGTAATCTCTTCGATCACACCCAGCCCATTACAAACCGGACAGGCTCCATAGGGCGAGTTGAACGAAAAGGTATTGGGCGAGGGCTCGTCGTAACTAATGCCCGACTCAGGGTCCATCAGGTTCTGCGAGAAGTAGACCAGCGTTCCGTTGCCGTCCAGCATCTGCATTGCCCCTTTCCCCTGTCGAAGTGCCGTTTGCACGGACTGGCTCAACCGATACCGATCTTCCACTTTAGGCACCAGCCGATCAATCACGATTTCGATGTCGTGGATTTTGTAGCGGTCCAGTTGCATCTTGGGGGCAATATCCTGCACCACCCCATCGACCCGCACTTTGGTATAGCCCGTTTTGGCAATCTGCACAAATAGCTCCCGGTAATGCCCTTTGCGTCCTTTAATAATGGGCGACAGCAAGGTCAACTTTTGTCCGGCGTATTGCTCCAGAATGGTATCGATAATCTGGTCCTGCGATTGCCGCTCCATTTTACGACCCGTTACGTACGAGAACGCTTCGCCAGCGCGGGCGTACAGCAGTCGCAAAAAGTCGTAAATCTCGGTTGTGGTGCCGACCGTCGAGCGCGGGTTTTTGGAGGTTGTTTTCTGTTCAATGGAAATTACCGGACTCAGCCCGTTGATCTTGTCCACATCGGGGCGTTCCATATCGCCAATGAACGAGCGGGCATAGGCCGAAAAGCTCTCCATATACCGCCGTTGGCCTTCGGCATAAATGGTATCGAAGGCCAGCGACGACTTGCCGCTTCCGCTGATACCCGTCACAACCACCAGCTTATTGCGGGGAATGGTAACGTCAATATTTTTCAGGTTGTGTTCGCGGGCACCCAGCACTTCAATCTGGTCGTAGCCCGTCAAATCAATATCAGTAAGCCCGGATGGCTGGTTCAGTGTTTGTTGTTCTGTCACGTTGGGGTTGGATCGCCGAAGCGGTGGCTTATTCTAAAGAACAACGTAAAACAGGCGGGGGTAGTTTCCCAATATCATGGTAGAGACGCAATCCTTTGCGTCTCATTGGCGTCAGCAATAATCTGCCCCTGAATCACTATGCTTTTACTGAATTATGACTAATTGTATGCATCTACGTCTGATATGAAATCTTTTGCTGACGCACAGGAGACGCGAAGGGTCGCGTCTCTACAATACAAATTACCTATCTTTGACGTATGGCTATAGCCTACGATACCCCCCACCGACCGCTTCCCAAACCCCGGCGCAAAATTCCGGAAAACCTGATTTACGAAATCATGGATGGTAAGCCCATCTATCGAAAAGGCTATCGGGATGTATTATCGGGCAAAAAAACACGTGAAGAAATTAGGGGTGCCAGCACTTTGCAATCAGTTATTGTTTCTTATTTGGTTATTCTGATCGGAAAGTTCATTGACGATGATGCCTACTTCGTCCTGACGGGCGAGCCGGGTGTGCACCTGGATCACCGGAATAATCTGGCCAACGATATTGCTATTTATGATCAAACAGTACTGACTCCCGACAAGATTTCGAAAAAGTATGCAACCGTTCCACCTCAGATTGCAATTGAGGTTGATATTGAAGCTGATACGGCCGAGATGACCGAAAATGGGTATATCTATAAAAAGACCCGTAAACTGTTTGAATTTGGTGTTCAGAAAATCATTTGGGTGCTAACCGATCCACAAGTCGTATTGATAGCCACTCCCGACCGCACCGAAACCGTAAACTGGGACAGAGATATAGAAATTATGGATGGACACGTATTCAACATCGCTGCTTATCTGATAAAGAAGGGCATCCAGATCGATTAAAACCAATCCCCGAAAATAGTATTTAGGCAACAGAGCTCAATCTTTAAGACAAATCAGGATAATCAGTGTTTTTGTATAAACTACATTCATCAAAATATCTGATTATGGCTGACGTACATACACCCGCTCAACGCAGCTATAACATGAGCCGCGTGCGAAGCAAAGACACGAAGCCCGAACTAATCGTCCGCAAATTTCTCCACGCCCACGGTTTCCGGTATCGGCTACACGATAAAAACCTGCCCGGCAAGCCCGATATACTACTGCCCAAATACAAAACAGTAATATTTGTTCATGGCTGTTTTTATCATGGCCATGAGGGATGCCGCTATTTTGTTGTACCTAAGACAAGAACAGATTGGTGATTTAATGAAGCTAAAATTGTAGCTACTTTTTCAGAGGAATAATAGATATATTTGACTAAGTTCATACTTGAATCTACTTCCTCTTTCAATGCACATTTCCTTCGATTTATTAAAGATAGGTGAATCATATTCCCGCGTTTTTTTGGCGGAAATCTGGGGTTATGCCGCTTATCAGGCCCTAGCTCGTGGTGTAGTGACCCCCAAAGGAGTCTCAAAGATTATTCTATTCGTCACTTCAAAGAAACAGGAATCATCAACACAGTATAGTGATAAGTTAATCAATGAATACCTACATTGGGAAGGGCCTAATGACCATTTCGCGGAGACAAGGATGGTTAATGCCAGATATAATGGTGAGGAAATTCATTTATTTTTTAGAACTATTCACCACTCTAACTTTACTTATTTTGGTAAAATTGAAGTGGTAGATGTAGAATTAGAAATAAACCGGCCAAGTAGATTTATATTTCATTTAAATGATTACTATTCCAATATTGTGAATGAAACAATTTCAGAATATTGGAGCCGACGTCAATTGCTTACCGTTTTTAATTTATATTTAAAACTACAATCTCGAAACTTTAGCCCTGATAATCCTGATATTATATACTTATCTAAGCTGATAGGAAAAAGTGTTAATTCTATCGCTATTCGCTTGAACAACCTTGCCTACATTGATCCTTACAATAATCAGCACGGTATAGTTGGCCTTGAGGAAGGTGCTGATCAAATACAATCTATATGGAATGAATTCGCTGGCAGCCAGGAAGAACTGGTTTTCGAAAGTGAGCGCATTCTGGCCGAGTATCAGCACAAAACAATTGACGACATTCATCCCGAGATTGTGTTCGATTTCAAGAACCTAAAAGGCGAGGTTAAAGAACGCTTAGTTAAAACACGGGTTAACCAAAGCGTTTTCCGTCAGATGATCCTGAAAACCTACGAAAGCCGTTGCGCTATTTCGGGTATCGACCTGCCTGATTTACTCGTAGCTGGACACATTAAGCCGTGGGCCGAAGATGAACATAATCGCTTAAATCCCGAAAATGGCGTTTGCCTATCAAACCTCTACGACCGAGCCTATGAGAAGGGCTTGATTTGCATCGACACGGAGTATAAATTGCTTATCTCGAAGCGGCTTAAAGCTGAGACAAATAAAGAGTTCTATCAACGCTTCTTTGGCGAGTTCGAATACAAGCCAATTCGCGTACCTAAAACGTACCAGCCTAAAAAGGAGTTTTTGGAATACAGATTAGAGCGGTTTGATAAGTCTTAATATCAGTTTTAAGACCGCTCCTCATACTTATAGAACTCAGCATTCACAAAATCATCATAATCTTCCACTTCTATTTTGTATTTCACATTTGCCAGTAAGTACAATTGACGTTTTTTTCTACTAAGCTTGATAAAAATCTTTTGTTCAGAGGGGTGCATCTTAAGAAACACTCTTCTTTCTCCTAAGCTTAGTCTAGTAAACGCTTTTCGTTGGGTTTCAGACATATACCAGTAGGCAATATTAAAATAGTCATCTTCACTGTCTATAAAACGGTGACTGCTTTCCTCGGAAGCACAATCATAAAAAGCACCTTTAAAATTAGTATGGCGAAAATCGCCAATAATCAATCCGATACTTCCACAGATTTCACAGTGAGGGTGATAATCAGGAATTGAGTTATAATTAATGAGTTCAGGCAGTTTCATACAATCACCTTTTAATCAAAAATAACCTTTTCGTCTAAATATGCTATAAAAATCTTGCACCCAAGGAGAACCTTCACCTTCTGATCAAGAATAGGCATCTGAAAATTTATATCGTAAAAACGAAACCGTTGATGTAACTCCCTTTTGACAGCACTATTCCAAGAACTTCTGAAGCTGCACAAATAATAAACTACTGATTATCTTATAGTTACAATAGATTGCCATTTGTCTAATGCCGGGTACTGACGGTGGTCATCTTGCAGAAGCGGGCAGATTCTTTAACTTTGTTAACCCGAAATTAACACGTCTATATTCACAAAGCCCACTTACTTCAGCCGGGCTTTATACATAAAACCGCACATCCGTTATCATGACACAGACCGATGCAATTGAACCGATTTTAGAAGAAGACAAAGGCCGATTTGTACTATTCCCCATCAAACACTGGGACATTTGGGAATTCTATAAAACCCACGAAGCGTCGTTCTGGACAGCCGAAGAAATCGACCTCGGTCAGGATATGAAGGACTGGAATAGCCTGAACGACAACGAACGGCATTTCATTTCACATGTACTGGCCTTCTTTGCGGCATCGGATGGTATCGTCAATGAAAATCTGGCGGTGAATTTCCTGTCGGAAGTGCAGTATGCCGAAGCCAAGTGTTTCTACGGCTTTCAGGTGATGATGGAGAATATTCACTCCGAAACCTATTCGCTGCTGATCGATACGTATATCAAAGATGCTGCGGAGAAAGATCGGCTGCTGAATGCCATCGATACCATTCCCTGTGTGCAGAAAAAAGCCGAATGGGCGCTACGCTGGATTGAAAATGGCTCATTTGCCGAGCGTCTGATTGCCTTCGCGGCTGTTGAGGGAATTTTCTTCTCGGGTTCGTTCTGCTCGATTTACTGGCTCAAAAAACGGGGGCTGATGCCAGGACTAACGTTCTCAAACGAACTAATTTCACGCGATGAAGGGCTGCACCGCGACTTTGCCTGTATGCTCTATACCGATCATATTGTCCACAAAATGCCTGAATCGCAGGTGTACGACATTATTCGCAACGCGGTCGAAATTGAGCAGGAGTTTGTAGCCGATGCCTTGCCCGTATCGCTGATTGGGATGAATGCCGATCTAATGAAGCAGTACATTGCCTTTGTCGCCGACCACCTGCTGGTTACGCTGGGCCTTCGGAAACTTTACAACGTAGCGAATCCCTTCGATTTCATGGATATGATTTCGCTACAGGGTAAAACCAATTTCTTTGAGAAACGAGTTGGCGAATACCAGCGTGGTGAAGTGATGGCGAAGTTCAAAGCAGCAAAAGCGGCTTCTCAAAATCCGCAGGATGCCGAAAACCCAACGCCAGTTCCTGTAGTTGAAGAGCCCAAAGGCATTACGTTCGACGCTGATTTTTAGCAGATTAATAGGATCCTGACTAAACGAAAACGTCCCTGCAAGAACTGTAGGGACGTTTTCGTTTAGTCAGGATGCACTTTCCTAAAGTTTTACCTGATCAAAAACCTGTTGATAGAGCTGCCAGTATTCAGCCGCTGCGGCTTCCCAACTGAATTTCTGGCTTTGTAGCCGCAAACGTTCAGCCATAGTAGGGTCTTGTCGATAGGTTTTCATACCGTTTTGAAAGGTTTCAATTACCGATTTGGCATCGAAGGCAGGAAAATAAAACGCTTCGTCGCCCCCTACTTCGGGTAAACTGGTCAGGGCTGAGCTAAAGACAGGCTTACCAAACGACATGGCTTCAATAACCGGAATGCCAAATCCTTCCATTAGCGATGGAAACAAAAAAGCCTCACAGTTTGCGTAATACCACCATTTTGTCGATTCAGCCACCGGGCCAGGCATCAATAGGCGATCGGCAACGCCCAACTGCCGAGCCTGCTCCCAAATCTGCTGGCTGTATTCGGGTTTATCGGGCCCGGCCAGCACCAGCCAATGATCGGGATTAGCCACCAGCAGGGGTAGCATGGTATGCACATTCTTATAAGCCTGCAACATACCGATAAAGAACAGGAATGGGCCACCGGGCTTTGATTCAGGTGTAGCCATTGATACTGTTTCCGGCATATCGACACCACAATAGATAGCCTGCACAGGGGTGCTATGCGGTACAACCAATTGGTTTCGAACGTCCTGTGCTACATATTTCGAAATGGTTGTGATAACCGTAGCCTGATTTACACGAGCCTGGTATTGTTTTTTCTTCCGGGCTTTTCGATCGGGCGAGTACTGAGCAAGGGAAAGGTAGTTCAGATCAAGGACCGTGTATACAAACCGCGCCCGACGTCGTGGAAAAAATCGTGATCCCTGATGCGGGCAGTGCCAAACATCGAAGTTCCAGTTCCGCCAGACGCGCTTCCACTTCGAGGCTACCATGTACTTCACCGAGGGCCCGAAAATACCCACCTGTTCTTTTGACACCAGAAACGTCATATCCCAGCTAGCCGGTTTTTGCCGCACCAATTCGCGGCCTAAGTGCAGGCAAAGTTGACCCAGACCACTATTCAGGTTGGCCATTTGGTCGGTTTCCAGGAACAAACGCGGCATAGGCAGGGGCTAATTGAGCCGTAAAATTAGCCTCTTTCCGGAAACTGCTAAACGAACCGTTAATCTTCACGCCCCAATAAGGCAAAAACCAGGTCGGATTCATACCCTTTACTCAGGGCAAACCGAACAAGTTTCTGCTTGATAACCAAGGGGTTTTCGTCGCGGAGGCTCCGTCGCTTTTTATCCAGCAATTCTTTGAGCGTTTCCTGATAATCGTCGGGTTCTATTTCGTTCATGGCCTGATCGAGGTTGTAACCCGAAATACCACGCTGTTGTAAATGCTGCCTGATTTTACGTCGCCCCCATCCTTTGACCCGGAATTTTCCACCCGCAAATGCCTTCGCAAACCGTTCTTCGTTCAGGTAATTCTGCTGAATAAGTTCAGCAATCACTTCTTCAGCATCATCGCCCAAAACACCCCATTCTTTCAGACGGTCGCGAACTTCCTGCTGGGTGCGCTCCTGGTAGGCACAAAACATGGCCGCTTTCTGTAGGGCGTCTTTTAACAGATCTGTCATTGGTTACGTAACGCGGGCAGAAACCCACTAGTTTATTCGTCGCGGAGTTTTACCGTTTCTTCGGCTGGTGCTGCATCAACTCATTGATCAACGCTTCTACCGCTGCTACTGGCATTTTTTCTACCAGATGCTCATGGCCCTTACCAGTACTATCCCAGCCGTTTGACCCATCATCGTTCATCGTTAAGCGCCCGGTTTCAATGGTATAATAGGGTGCGTAGCCCTTCACGCCCACCAGAACCGCAGTCTGGTCCCAGCTCATACGCCCGTTCTTATCTTCCTCTGCTTTGGGCAATGAAATTCGGAATACGTCTTTTACGGGACTATGCTGAATTTTATTGTTTTGCACAAGTGGCAGCCCTGAGTGTATCTTCTGACCTATTTCAAACCCACTCATCAACACAGGCGTTGGCCAGTTGGCAAAAAAGAGTTTAGACGCGGGCGTATCCCGGAATACATTATACTCCCGGCCTTTCGGAAACTTACCAGCCATACTCACCACTTTTTTAATTTTCTGCATGGCCAGTTCCCGCCCTGATAATTTCGAATACTGGTCAGGCTTACTGTTCAGCAAATTAGCCAGATTCGTCAGAAAGCCAACTGTAATCACAGTAACACTATGATCGGGCTGTTTGGCCAGAATCTGTCGGTAAAGGGCAATGGCGTCGGGCACTTCCGTATTGGCCATAACCTGATGCGGATACCGGGCCACAATCGTATCGGACCAATGCTGGGTATCTTTATCACTGACAGCCTCGCCTTTCGGTACGCCAATCGGAATGTTTGGGCGGTTAAAATAGGTGTTCAATACACTTAACACCTGGGTTACTTTCGGGTAGTTTGTCGAGGCAATGGTAGCCAGAATAGTAGCCTCTCCGGCATCGGCAAAGGCATGAAGAAGGGTTATTGCGCCCACATCATCATAATCAGGTCCCATATCGGTATCGAAAATAATCGAAACGGGTGGCTGCTTTCTGGCCGATTGTCCAGCAACCGGACCGATTGTCAGGGCCAGGAGCACGCTAGCTAAAAATAAAGAGATTCGGGTCATAAGAATAAGCGACATTTACAAACATATAGGGTTCAGTGTCTGGCCTTCGGCTTATGGTTTACGGTGGCTAACACGAAAGCTAGTTGGCGTGAGCCACCGTAAACCATAAGCCGAAGGCCAGAAATTGTAAACGAATTACGGCTTGTTTTGGCAAAACTGTAACACCATAAGCTATTATATTTTCTAAACCAGAAACTGATGATTTCGCTACGCTCACTTGCTATTTCTCCGATCACTCAACTCCGCAACCTCGGCTGGAACTGGATGCTCGGACAGGATACATTATCTTATTTGACCAACGAAGTCGTACAGATCCAGCCGGCTGAAGCTGATGCTTACTACGACGCAGCCAATGAACTATTTGAGATGTTTGTAGCGGCTGGTCAACATATTATCGACGAAAATCGCTTTGCGGAAGTAGGCATTCCGGCCAATCTGGTCGAACTCATCAAACTTTCGTGGGATGATGATCGTCATATTCACCTCTACGGCCGCTTCGATCTGGCCGGGGGGATTGATGGGCAACCGATCAAACTGATTGAATTCAACGCCGATACAGCTACTTGCCTGCCCGAAACCGCTATTGTTCAGTATGCCCATCTGAAGGCCAACAACCTGGACGAAAGTCAGCAGTTCAATGCCGTATTTGAAACGCTTACCAGCCAGTTCGAGGAGCTTTTGGCTGTCAATCCTGACCTTCAGCCTACCTTGCTTTTGTCAGCAATGCGTGGCTATCCTGAAGATGATACGAATGTAGCCCTAATTGGTGAAGCTGCCCGAGAAGCAGGTTTCGAGATCGAATTCGACTTTGTCGATAATGTAGAGTTCTCCGCCGAGGAAGGCATTTTCTGGCAAAATCCGAAAAACGGTCAATTTGAAAAATTAGATTTCTGGTTCAAGCTGGTTCCGTGGGAAGCTATAGCCGAAGACGAGCCTGAACTAGTACAGATACTAACCGAGATTGTTCGGAACCGCCTGGCCGTCGTCCTAAATCCTGCTTATACTTTACTCTTTCAGTCGAAATACATTCTGAAAATACTCTGGGAGCTTTACCCTAATCATCCGTTGCTACTTGAAACCGATACAAAACCATTGCCCGGCAAAGCCTGTGTCGAAAAGGTAGTGTTCGGCAGAGAAGGGGCCAACACGCGGATTTTGAACGCGAATGGCACTGAGCGTCTGGCAACTGACGGCGACTACTGCGACTATGCTAAAATTTATCAGCAGTATGTGGCTTTTCCACAGGATTCAGCCGGCAACACCTATCAGGCTGGTGTCTTTTATGCTGGCGAAGGCTGTGGCCTGGGATTCCGGCGTGGCGCGTTGATTCTTGATAATACGGCTGGATTTGTTGGTCATATGATTCCATAATATACATATAATCAGACTAATTAACTCAAGTTGCATGAGGCAACTGTACGTCGTCAACTGAAAGTGGAAAAAAGGGGTGGGAATGGGAAGAGACAATTCAGTAATCGCACGGGCGACCCCGTTGTTTCACCTAAATCACCTTGGTTATGTCCAATTCAACCAAAAAAGCCTCTTCTAACCATTCCAAAACGGCTCAAGCCCCTTCCTTTGAGCGAAAACCAGCCCTATCCATTATCAAAAGACATTCAGCGCCAGGCTCGTCGGCAGTATCAAGCACTGGGGCTGGTATTATCTCTCAACGGTGTTAGATGACTACTCGCGCTATATTTTAGCCTGGGATCGGACTGCCGACGCAGCTATGTCCTGGTATGCAGGCGACAGCTGTGGAGCGAACCGTACAAGCCGCTCTGAAAGCGAGTAGCCTGAAAAGTGGTCAGCGACCTCGTATGCTGTCCGACAATGGGTCGGCTTATGTGTCTCGGTATCTGAAGGATTATCTGAAAGGGTAAAGCATCAATCATATTCGCAGTGCTCCGTTTCATCTTATGACCCAAGGAAAGATCGAACGTTACCATCGCTCGATGAAGAACGTTCTGTTGTTGGAACACTACTACAGTCCGGATGAACTAAGAACTCGCCTTACGGAGTGTGTAGACTATAATAATCATCAACGGTACCATGAATCACTGGACAACGTACGGCCAGCCGATGCTTACTGGTGCCGCCAGGATCAGATCTTGGCCGAACGGCAAAAAACGAAGCAGCTAAGTTTGTCTCAACGCCGGAAAAGCGGCCCACCGCAGTGGTCATATTTTTCAGCGAGCCCAGAGTGGCTAAAACCATCTCTTCTCTTTTCACCCGCATCTGTACACTTTTACTTGACGACGTACAGTCGGATCATTCAACAGCTAAACCACACAAATTGTATAGAAGCCGTTTTGACCTTGATCCTATTATTTTCAGTTTAAATCCGTCCCCTAGTACAAAAGCAAAAGCCGCAACCAACTGATTTACAATTGATTGCGGCTAGTTTATGTGCCGAAGGCGAGACTCGAACTCGCATGTCCGTAAAGACACACGCCCCTGAAACGTGCGTGTCTACCAATTTCACCACTTCGGCAGCGCGTTCCCCGTGTTGGGATTGCAAAGATAGGGTTTACGCACAACACAACACAAGATTTTTTTCAGGATTTTTTCAAACCTATCGCGCAAACGCCAGTCGCTGGCCGGGTCGATCAGAGCAGAAGGCGCCATTCTGGTAGACCAGCTCACCCGAAACAATTGTGTGTGTTACCGAAGCCCCAAACATATACCCCTCCAACGGCGACCAGCCACACTGGTAATAAAGCCCTGATTCTGACACCGTTGTTGGCTGGCTTATATCAACCAGTACTAAATCGGCCCAGTAGCCTTCCCGGACATAGCCTCGTCGGTCGATCTGGAAACAATCGGCTGGGGCATGGCTCATTTTACGCACTACGGTTTCGATGGACAGTTTACCCTGTTTCACAAAATCGAGCATCAGCAGAAGCGGGTGCTGCACCAGCGGTAAGCCCGATGGAGCCTGCCAGTACGATTGCTGCTTTTCGTCCCAGGTATGTGGCGCGTGGTCGGTGGCAATAATATCCAGCCGATCATCGAGCAGGGCCGTCAGTAACGCTTCCTTATGATGCGGTGCTTTAATGGCCGGATTGCATTTGATGAGGTTACCCAGCCGGGCGTAATCGCGGCTATCGAACCACAGATGATGCACACACACTTCGGACGTTATCCGCTTTTCGGTTAAGGGTATTGAGTTATCAAACAAGGCCAGTTCATCGGCTGTCGAGATGTGTAGAATATGCAGTCGGGCGTTGTGCCGACGCGCCAGATCAACCGCCAGCGATGACGACTTCAGACAAGCTTCCTCATTTCGAATCAGTGGATGCAATTCGGCAGTAGCGCGGTCGCCGTATTCAGCCCGGTATCGTTCCGTATTGGCGCGAACGGTAGCTTCATCTTCGCAATGGGTGGCAATCAGCATCGGGCTTTGCCGGAAGAGTGCTTCCAGAATCTGCTCATTGTCGACCAGCATATTACCCGTCGATGAGCCCATAAATACTTTTATGCCGCAGACTGTTTGGGGATCGGTACGCAACACCTCATCAAGATTGGTATTCGACGCCCCCATAAAAAAGGAGTAATTTGCCAGCGATGTTTGAGCCGCAATCGCATATTTATCGGCCAGTAGTTCCTGTGTTAGTGCATTGGGAACGGTGTTAGGCATTTCCATAAAACTGGTCACACCACCCGCTACAGCCGCCCGTGCTTCGGAACCAATGGTTGCTTTATGGGTAAGGCCGGGTTCCCGAAAATGCACCTGATCGTCGATAACACCGGGCAACAGATACTGCCCGGCCGCGTCGATCACCTGATCGACTGTTGCATCAGACAAACCGGATTTGATTTGCGCAATAAAGCCATTTTCAACTAATACATCCGTTTCTACCATCTGCCCTTCGTTGACTAATCGGGCGTTCCGGATCAGCAGGTTACTCATAAAAGTCGGGCGGCTTCTTTAGTGAAATAGGTTAAAATTACGTTGGCACCCGCCCGTTTGATGGACAGCAACACCTCCATCATGGCCCGTTCGCCATCGAGCCAGCCGTTCTTGGCCGCCGACTTAATCATGGCGTATTCGCCACTGACGTTGTAGGCCGCAATGGGCAGATGAAAATTATCATTCAGCAATTTGATCACATCCAGATACGCCAAAGCAGGTTTCACCATCAGAAAATCCGCTCCTTCATCATAGTCCAGCTGCGCTTCAATGAGGGCTTCGCGGCTGTTGGCAGGGTTCATCTGGTAAGTTTTCTTATCCCCGAATTTGGGAGCTGAATCGAGCGCATCGCGGAAAGGTCCGTAAAATGCACTGGCATATTTGGCAGCATACGACATAATGGCGACATCATGGTAGCCAGCTTCGTCGAGCACCTGCCGGATGTGCCCTACGCGTCCATCCATCATATCCGATGGCCCGAGAATGTTCGCTCCGGCCTGGGCCTGTGCCAGCGCCATTTTGCCCAGTACTTCGAGGGTAGGGTCGTTCAGAATTTTGCCATTTTCAACAACGCCATCGTGCCCATCCGAACTGTAGGGGTCCATAGCCACATCGGTCATGACCATCACATCCGGGAACCGCTCCTTAACAGCACGAACCGCCTGCAAATACAGCCCATCCGGGTTATAGCTTTCGGTGGCGTATTTATCTTTCTTCGATTCGGGCAGATTGGGGAACAAATCGAATGTCTTAATGCCGAGATCGACGCACTCCTGAATTTCTTCGAGCAGTAAATCGAGTGATAGCCGATAGATTCCCGGCATCGAAGCCACTTCGGAGCGAACATTCTGACCCTCCATCACAAATAGCGGGAGGATAAAATCGGTAACCGACAAGCGGGTTTCCTGCACCATATCACGAATCACAGCAGACTGGCGATTCCGGCGAGGACGACGAATTAAATTTGCCAAAGTTGTAAAGTTATACCTGTTATAAAGTTGTAGAGTTTGTGAAAGTATCCGTCTCGACGAGATCCGAAACTTCATAACGTTCCAACCATGCAACTCTATAACTTCTAAACGATCAATTTAAATCCTTCTCCATGCACGTTTACCAGTTGTACGGAAGGGTCTTCCTTAAGGTACTTCCGCAGTTTGGTCACGTACACGTCCATGCTTCGGGCATTGAAGTACGAATCATCACCCCAAACCATTTTCAGGGCAAAGCTACGACTCACTGGCTGATTGAGGTTCTGTGCCAGCAATTTTAATAACTCCGATTCTTTACTGGTTAGTTTCTGCGGCTGTGATTCGGCGTCGTTGGCCGACGAGCCATTTTCGGCCCTGGAAAGCAGCTGATGTGGATAATCAAATGAAAATGAGCCGATTTTATACACCGTTGGCTCACCTAAATCGGTTGACCGCTGATACCGACGAAGAATGGCCTGAATCCGTAGAAGCAGTTCTTCCATACTAAACGGCTTGGTGATGTAGTCATCAGCTCCTACCTTAAACCCCTGGATGGTATCTTCCTGCATGGATTTGGCCGTCAGAAAAATAATGGGCACGTCGCGATTGGCCATTCTGACTTCCTTCGCCAAAGTGAACCCATCTTTTTTGGGCATCATCACGTCGAAAATGCATAGGTCGTAATTACTGGCCATAAATCGCTGTAAGCCCTGATTCCCGTCGGTAGCCCGATCGGTGGCATAGCCTTTCATGGTCAGGTATTCCTGTACTAACTGCCCCAGATTGGGGTCATCTTCAACAAGTAGGATATTTGGCATAGATGTAAAGAGCGAAAGAGCGAAAGAGCGAAAGAGCGTATTTTTTGCCGGAGAGCACACCCTTTCAATCTTTCACTCTTTCACTCAATGTATAAGGTATAATAACTTCGAATGAACTGCCTTCGCCCGGCTGGCTTTCGACCATAATCTGGCCGTGGTGTTGATCAACTATTTTCTTCACATAACTCAGGCCAAGCCCGAAGCCTTTGACATCGTGCAGGTTACCAGTTGGTACGCGATAAAATTTCTCAAAAATACGACTGGTCTGCTCTTTGGTCATGCCTAAGCCGTGGTCCGCAACTGTTATACTGACTCCTTCTGGAAGGCTACGCGTTGTCAGGGTAATATGTGGCGTATTGGGCGAATATTTCAGGGCATTATCCAATAAGTTGTAGACGATGTTGGTCAGGTGCAGTTCGTCAGCTTCAACCACTTCCCGGTCAGCATCGAAGTTCAGGTCAACTTCGCCCCCACGCTGTTCGATTTGCAGGCTTAAATTATTCAGCACCTTTTCAATAACATCGTGGACATTGACCGACGACAGATTAAGTTTAATTTCACCCCGATCAAGCAAGGCCATTTGGAGTACTTTTTCGACATGGGAGCCAAGTCGGCGGGTTTCGTCGCGGATGATGCCCATGTAGCGTGTCAGTCTTGCATCAAGCTGTTCGGTCCGTTCCTGCACATCTTCACGAATAGGCTCACTTACTTCATGAACTGTAGCTAGTGCTGGCTGCGAATGACCTTCGATCCGTAGCTGTTCCTGCGCCATTTCGACGGCCAGTGAGATGGTCGAGATCGGCGTTTTGAACTCATGGGTCATGTTGTTGATAAAGTCATTCTTAATGTCGGCCAGTTTCTTTTGCCGCATAATGGTGTTGATGGCAATGTAAAAACAAGCCAGAATGACCAGAATCAAGACTACCGAAGCCCCAAACGTGAATCCCAGCCGACTTAAAATAAACTGTTGCTGTGTCGGGAAATAAACGTAAACATAATTGTCCTTTTCGAGCAGGTTATTCGGAAACAAGGCTGCTTTATACCCTTCGGCATCAAACTGTTGCGTGCCCATCCCCAACGATGTAAACAGGAATTTAGGTTGCTGCCCCGTCCGAACGGCATAGGCAAATGGGATACTTATACCCCGTTCGTCCAACGCCTGACGGATCAGCGTGTCGAGTGCCAGTCGGTTGATACGGTCTTCAATCGGGCGATCGGACATAAGCAACCCTTTGAGCATATCCTTAATTCGATGCGACTGTTCTTCGGCCTTATTCATACTCATACTGGCCGGACGCGTCGCCACATTGGAGCCGACTGAAGCTACCGTATGATCTGTGTGATCTGATTTGACTTTATTCTGCGCCCGACGCAACTGTTTTTTGGCAGCTCTATTCAATGAGTCCTGAATAGCCAGTAGTTCATTGCTCAGCACATTTTCGACCCAGTGGTCGAATTTCTGCTGCTGAATCATCTGCGTTTGCCAGTCACCAACCGCCATGAGTTCGTCCTGCTGCCGAACAAACTCCTCAACAACTGCCATTTGCTCTGGCGAAAGCGGTCGAACAATCGGGTGTAAAATATCTGACTGGACAACAACAGATCCTGTTGGGGTCATACCAGCCGACAGCATTGGGTCTGTATTAGCCCGTTTTCCCGGCGTATGTTTCAACGATTTGGCCTGCGCCAAAGGCGCCGACTTACCAACTGACGTTTGATGGGTGGCGATCTCTTCCTGGGCTGGCTTACTTTCTTTTTTGGCAATGGCCTTTAACCGACTTTGTTGTTCACGGGCCTGCATATGCTGCCTGGTCAAATACGCAATTTCCTGCCGTTCCAGCGTTCGGACTACTTCCTGAAGCGCATCGGTAACTTTATAGGCAAACTGCTCTTTCTGCAATTGGAGCGCACTCCCTATCCAGTAGAGCTGTAGCCCCACCAGACCCAACAGCCCGATGGCCATCAGCGCAACAATCCAGCGTATGCGTTGTTTCGACATTTTTTTACTCGCTCATGCAACCTTAATCCTGCTTTTATATCTATTAGGAACAGGTCGTGTCAATAGTAAAAGTACGAACCAGATGACTACTCATTGGTTCGTTAACAAACTTTAACAGGCCCTATATCAATTGGTTTTACAACTTATCGTTCCTTCGTTGCAATTTTCAGGCCCTATGAAAAAAACAGTTTTAACCCTCTCCCGGTTCGCTCCTGCACTACTCCTGGCAGTTGCTTTTAGCGGTGCGGCTGTTGCTCAAAAGAAGGTGTCGCCTTCGCCAAAATCCGACAACAATGAAGTAAGCATTCGAATTATTGAACGGGATGGTGACGATGTTCGGGAAATCGAACGCACGTATCGTACCGACGGCATGAGCGAAGATCAACGCGACCAGCTCGTAACGAAGTTAGTCGACTCGGTGAGAGCTTCCCGAAAAGATGGTGGCAAGCGCCAGTTGACCATTATCGTTGATGATACTGGTGAAAGTAAAATCGCGCTGAGGAAGCGTCAGGGGCTCAAGCGTATTCCCGGTGATGCCTATGTATTTCGTGGTCAAACTCCCCGAAACAACCAGGACTTCTGGGGTAGCAAAGATTGGGAATTTCAGCTACGGCGCAATGCCGATTCAATGGCCGATCAGATGCGCCGGTTCAAGTTTGAATTCCCCCGTGATTTCGAAAATCAGATTGCCCGCCCATTCGAAGGCTGGGCACGTGGCCTAAATGGCAAACCATCAACTATTCGGAGTCTGGATGCCTTCCCCAACAACCCCGACCGCGATCAACTGAACGTACGTTTTTCGGCCCCAACTAAAGGCGATGTCAGTATTGTTGTAACAAATCCAAAAGGAAAAGAAGTCGCTCGGCGGGAAATTAAAGATTTTTCAGGTGAGTTTGTCGGCCAGATCGATCTGGGCAAAAAAGCACAGGGTACTTACTTCATTACGGTAACGCAAAATGAGGATGGCGCCGTGAAGCGGATTGTCGTTGATGAATAGCGTGGAGCAAGGAGCGCGAAGCAGGGATTGTGGAGCGGGGTAAGCGGCACAATCCCTGCTCCACGCTCCATAATCCTCGCACCGCGCAAAAAATATTTCAAAAAATTTAGTACTATGTATTGCAAGATACCAAATTAAACCCATATCTTTGTATTGTAAATAAAAACAGAGGCCATGAAGTCGTTATTCATCATCGCAATCTTATTCGTGGGTATCAGTGGGCAGGCGTTTAGTATGGGGCATCCACACAATATGTTTGCTGCGCGTAAGCAGTTACGTGCAAAGGCTTCGACATCAGTTGCCAAGATGAGACTATGCCCTCCCGCTACGAGCTGGCAACGTGCTGTTAAGGCAACTCAAAACTCTCTGACCGAACAGGTGCTGGTCGCTTTGTCGCGGGCTAATCCATTACAATCCCGCTAGGAATTGTCTTTACGCTTCATTTACTATGCACCCAGCCCGTTCTGGGTTTTTGTTTTTTCTTTCGTTTCAGTTACCCTCACTCCGGTTCTCTGCGGCTTATTCCTTCTATGTCAGGCAACATCTTTTTCGCTCCTTTTAACCTGACTGCCTACTTTCTATTCGGCCCGAAAACTAGTTTAAAAACCGCTGGCTAATTTGAGGCATCTGGCACAACTGTTGTTTTAAATCTATACGTATATACCTACTACCATTCAATCGATAAAATCCTGTCAGTTAGCATTTTACTAAGCCTGCAACTGGCCGTTCCTAATTTTAATTTTGTATTAATCCAGTACGAAAAACAAATAACCTACATTTTTTCGTTAAAAACTTAGATAATTTGGAGATAAGCTATAGTTTTCGACGGGCTTTGCCTATTTTTATGGTTTAGCCTTACCTTGCCGATAACTGACCTAATTAGTTTACAGTCGTTTACCTATGCAGAACACCGTTCTACGACCCCTATTACTCGTCGGACTCCTGTTCGTGAGTTTGTTTTCAGCGTTTGGCTTAACCAAACCAGGTCGTAATTTGTGGCGTCGGGCAGCCCACCATCGGGCTTCACATTCGCATAGAGCCAGCGCCAAAAAAGCGGCTATCCGAAAAACTGTAACGCCAGTCCGTACGCCATCGGCCCCAGTCTCGTCCTCCGTTTTCACGTTCCGCCCTGCCGCTAATCCCGTTGATGTGTTTACACTGGCCGACAGCGGTCAACGTTGGGTAGATAGTGTATTTCAGACATTAACTCCTGAACAGAAGATTGGGCAGTTCTTCATGGTCGCTACATTCTCCAATCGCCATGAAAATCATTATCAATATATTGAACACCTCATCCAGAACAATCACGTTGGTGGTCTTATTTTCTTTCAGGGAGGTCCCTATCGGCAGGCAGTGCTGACCAATCGGTATCAGGCGTTGTCGAAAGTTCCTCTGCTGATTGGTATAGACGGTGAGTGGGGCCTGGGCATGCGCCTGGATAGTACCATGGACTTTCCTAAGCAAATGGCGCTGGGGGCTATTCGAAACAACGATTTGATTTATCGAATGGGTGCCGAAATTGGGCGTCAGTGCCAACGGCTGGGCATCCACATCAATTTTGCCCCTGTATCCGACATCAACAGCAATCCAGCGAATCCGGTTATTGGCGTTCGTTCGTTTGGGGAGTCGAAAGAAAACGTAGCGCTGAAGGCATCGGCCTACATGCGTGGCTTACAGCAAACGCACATCATTGCTACCGCCAAGCATTTTCCCGGTCATGGCGATACAAATGTCGATTCGCACCATAGCCTGCCTACGGTCAGCCGATCAACGGAAGTGATGCGCGACATTGATCTGTATCCTTTCCGCAAACTCATTGCCGATAGTTTGATGGGCGTTGTAACGGGCCATCTGCATGTGCCAAGTATCGATAACACGCCTGCTCTGGCCGCAACCCTGTCGGAAAAAATTGTGACCGATCTGCTCAAGAAAGAATTGGGTTTCCGGGGGTTGGTATTTACCGATGCGCTAAACATGGGTGGAATCAGTCGGTCCCCGAAAGCTATGGACGTGAACCTGCGGGCACTGATGGCCGGTAACGATATTTTGCTGTATCCTGAAAACGTCCGCGAAGCCACGCAGAATATCCTGAATGCGATTCAGCAGGGTGTTATTACCCAGGAATTTATCGACGAAAAAGTCCGCAAAATTCTTCGGGCAAAATACTGGGTTGGCCTGAACAATTACAAGCCCATCAACCTGTCAGGCCTGGCTGCTGACCTGAATTCGCCCGAATCGAAACGTCTCAAACAGGAACTTTGCGAACAGGCTGTAACCATAGCCGATGACCGGAACAACCTGCTTCCGCTGAGCCGCCTGGACACGCTACGGCTGGCCTCGATCGCTATTGGGGCCGAATCGGGCAACGTGTTCCAAAAGACGCTAAACCAGTACGCACCTTTTCAAACCCTCACCTACCCCGACAAACCCGTTTCGGAAACCGATGTCAACAACATACTGGCTCAGGTAGGCGACGCGAATACGGTGGTTGTTAGTTTTCACCGGATGAGTGAATCGTCGGCCCGGAAGTATGGTATTACCAAGCCTTCCATTGATTTGATTACCCGCCTGAAACAACGCGGCCTGAAAGTGATTGTAACGGCATTTGGATCGCCCTATAGTCTACCGCAGTTTGCCATAGCCGATGCGCTGGTTTGTGCATATCAGGAGATGGACGCCATGGAGCAAGTGGTGCCGCAGGTTCTGTTTGGTGGGTTAGGAGCCCGTGGTAGGCTACCCGTTTCGACATCGCACGACGATATGAAAGTGGGCGTGGGTATGAGTACCAATCCCGAAGGTCGGCTTTCAGCCGGAGCGCCTGAAAGTGTCGGTATGAAAACAGCGGTTCTGAACCAGATTGATGCCATAGCCCAAAGTGCCGTTAAAAATCATGTGGTGCCTGGCTGCGAAATTCTGGTTGCCCGAAAAGGGAAAGTTGTTTACAGCAAAAACTTCGGTGCGTTGACCTATGCCGCCGGAGCCGAAAAAGTAACCGACGAAACCCTGTATGATCTGGCATCGCTTACCAAAGTGCTGGCCACGTTGCAGTCGGTAATGGTCCTTTACGATCGCAAACAAATTGATCTGAACCAGAAAGCTTCGTTTTACTTACCGGAGCTACGTAACACCAACAAGCAAAACATCACCCTTCAGGACCTGCTCTGGCATCAGTCGGGAATGGTGTCTTTCTACCCCACGACCTGGGATCGTACCCGTAATCCACGCGGTGGTTTAAAAGCCGAATATTACTCAGCCACTCAGGACAGCCTGCATACATTACAAATTGCGCCAACCCTTTGGGGAGTACCTGCTCTGAAAGACTCCGTCTGGAAATGGGTGGTACAGTCGCCCATGTCGAAAAAGACTGACGAGGCAGGTCGGCCCGCCTATGTATATAGTGATTTGAACTTCCTGACGCTGCAAAAGATTGTTGAGCGGGTTAGCAAACAGCCATTGGACAAGTTTGTGACCGAAAACGTCTATAAGCCGCTGGGCCTGCACCAGCTTGGCTTTACGCCCCTCCAACGTTTACCCCATCCGCAGTGCGCTCCTACTGAACAGGATACCTATTACCGGAATCAACTGCTTGTTGGCACCGTACATGATCAGATGGCAGCCGTACAGGGTGGAGTTTCGGGCCATGCGGGTTTGTTTGGGAATGCCCACGATATTGCCACGCTGTTACAGATGAACCTTCAAAAAGGTGTGTATGGCGAACAGCGTATCTTGAATCCGATGACGGTGCCCTACTTTACCCAAACGTTGAGCAACCGCAGCCACCGGGCGCTGGGTTGGGATAAGCCGAATGCCGAAAGTCCAAGCAGTGTATATATGGCTTCTCAGGTATCGCCCCGATCATTTGGTCATACGGGTTTCACTGGCAATGTAGTTTGGGTTGATCCCGACGAAGAATTAATCTTTGTTTTTCTGTCGAACCGAATTTACCCAACAGCCGGAAACAATTCGATTAATACCACAAAACTTCGACGGCGAATTCATGAGGTCATCTACAACGCCATTCAATAGCTACTTCTTGATTGAACGGTAGCGCTCGTCTCCATTTTAGGGATTATGAAATTAGGCAATGCCACTTCTTCTCAGAAGTGGCATTCTTATTGCTACGGGTTTCCCATACATATGATTTTTTGCTTATTACCACTAGTCTTCTAAGAACTAACCCACTGATTTAAAGAACCTTGCCCTATATTAGAAGCTATCTACGCTGCTTATAAAGCCCGATCCTAGCTTTCTTCAGGCTGAAGATTGAGCATAAATGCGTTAACTTTAGAACCCATACAAGCTTAGTTGCTCAAATTTTTATGAAGGGCCGTATCTTTTACTCCTATCTCCTAGCCTTGCTGGGCCTTGCTGGCCTGGTCAATCGAGTCTCTGCGCAGACAATCACAAGCGTTGCGTTATCAAATCCTAGCGTATGCCCCGGTCTAGATCTTACAGTCACATTTGTAACCAGTAATACATTTGCGACCGGGAATACATTCACCATTTCATTATCCGACGTAACAGGAAATGCCTATCCTACTTCCCTAACGACGATTTCAAGCCGAACAGGGACATCGGTTAAAGTCACCATACCAGCTTCGTCTCCAACCAGTACCAATTATAAAATCCGGGTTCTTTCAAGTACGGGCACGCCCGTTCAATCGAAGGAAAGTAGTGCCTTTACGGTTAATTCAGCGAATAAACCTACCGTTTCTTCAACCCAAAATGGTTGTGCCGGGACACCAACACCCTTAACGGCAACACTTACCACAGGTGGTGTCAGCCTTGCCTGGTACAATCAGAGTAAACAGGCCATTTCAGCTCCTTCGCCTACGGCCAGTGGAACATATTATGTCAGTCAACTAAATGGGAATACCTGTACCAGCGATCTTGTACAGGTTGACTATGTTGCCAATCCTGTTCCAGCAGCCCCAACCGCAACGCCTTCGCTATCGTATTGCCAAGGGATAAGTGCTCCGGCTTTAACAGCTTCTGGCTCAAACCTTAAATGGTATGGGACAGCGTCTACAGGTGGCAGTAGCACAAATACCGCAACCATTCCATCAACATCTAATCCAGGTCCTATAACCTATTATGTGAGCCAAACGGTTAATGGCTGCGAAAGTGCAAGAACAGCTATTACAGTTACGACAAAATCATCACCAGATGCGCCCGCAACTACCATTCCTTCTCAGTACTGCCAAAACCAGACAGCTTCTAAATTAGAAGCTACTGCATCAACAGGGGCGTCGTTAAATTGGTACGGCACGAATGCATCAGGAGGAACAGCTTCGTCTGTAGCCCCTATACCGGGTACTGGATCGGCTGGAACGACAAATTATTATGTGAGTCAGACACTGAATGGCTGTGAAAGCTCAAGAGCCAGTATTTCGGTTACTACGAAGCCAACTCCTGGGGCTCCAAGTGTATCCAGTCCACTTCTTGCCTGTCAGAATCGCACAGGCTATAGCTTATCAGCCTCCGCATCGGCAGGGGGCTCATTAAACTGGTATGGCACTTCGGCTTCGGGCGGTACAGCCACGAGTGATGCTCCCGCTTTGGCTACCTCTACTACAGGCTCAACAACGTATTACGTGAGCCAGTCGGTCAATAACTGCGAAGGGCCCCGTGCCTCGATTACGTTCACAGTCAACGCGGTACCTGCTGCTCCAACGATCTTTCCGCCGGGAGCGTATTGCGAAGGTACTACAGCGGCTGCGTTGTCGGCTACCGGAACAAGTCTGAAATGGTATGGAACGAATGCGTCGGGAGGAACTTCTTCATCAAATCCGACTGTACCCAGCACCGACGCCAGTGCCATCGGGACAAAAACCTATTATGTAACCCAGACCGTAAACAGTTGCGAAAGCGAACGGATCGGGATTCCGGTTCAGGTAAAAGATACGCCTGATGCACCGGGAACATCAAATATTGACTTTTGTCAGGGTACCAATGCCCCAACACTAACAGCCACTTTAGTGAATACGGCTACCCCAAATTGGTACGGTACGTCGTCTAACGGCGGTACTGCTTCTCCAAACGCTCCTACCCTTTCAAATTCCAGCCCAGGTATTACGGTATATTACGTCAGCCAAACGCTAAATGGCTGCGAGGGGCCTCGCGCCAGCCTGTCGGTGCGTGTAAAAAGCACACCGGGAGCTCCGGGAGTAAACTCAGTTAGCTATTGCAACAAGAGTCAGGCACAACCGTTGAGCGCTGCGGGATCAAACCTGAAATGGTACGACGCTTCCGACAATTCGTTAGGCGGAAACGCACCAAAGCCTGGCACAGATGTAGTAGGTACACAAACCTATAAAGTGTCACAAACATCCAATGAGAATTGTGAAGGCCCCAAAGCGACCATTACAGTCACGATTAAACCTCTTCCGGGCGCTCCATCCGTATCAGATATCACCTACTGTCAGGCACAGCAAGACCAGCCCGCGCAAAATGTACAGGATTTAAGCTCACGAGCCAGTGGACAAAACCTGCGCTGGTATAACCCCGACGGGAATCAATATTCGAGTGCACCAACCCCATCTATCGACAAGGGGGGTACGCAAAACTATGATGTCAGCCAAACTGTTGACGGCTGCGAAAGCAGTAGAGCAAGAATCAACGTATTGATTGTGAGCCCACCACCGCCTACAGCCAAAGCCCTGGTGAGCTACTGCCTTAATGACCAACCTGCTCCGCTCGAAGCAACCGGCGAAGCTGGCAGTAAGTTGAAATGGGTTGATCCCTACGGACGCGTATTCGATGTGGCCGTCCCCTTTACGTTTACGCCAAGCACAGACCCAAAAGGCGATGCCTTCTACGTTTATCAGATTGCATCGTATGGTTGCTATAGCGCGCGTACCACGGTTCGCGTGCTGGTTAGCGCTCCACCCACACTTGCACTGACGGCCCCAACCACCACCGTCAATTTAGGTCAAAGGGCTCCCTTAAATCTGAAGTTTACGAGTGTTGGGCCATTTAGCTATACGCTTACAGGTGGGTATACAGGCACTTCGCGCTCCACCGACACCACGATTTCGGTACTCCCGCGTGGCAATACAATTTATCAGATCGTAACCGTATCGAATACCTGCGGGCTTGGGTTGCCCGGCAATCCGTCTACTGCCCAGATCAATGTACGGGTACCAACGGTTTCGACCAGTTCGTTTGCATCGTCGACGGTTTGCTCGGGTACTCCGATTACCGTACCGTTTACAACTAATGGTCAATTTAACTCGGGCAATGCATTCCGTCTGGAAGTGGTCAGTGCTGCCGATACAAGTAAAAAATATGCCATACCGAACACATCAACCGGTTCGCCTATTACAGGTACGCTACCAACCAACTTACCCGGTGGTCAATATTTTGTTCGCGTCAATGCCGACAATCCGGAGATTGGTATTACGGGTAGCAATAGCCCTACTCAACTTACCGTACGATCGCTGGCCAGTGCTACGCTGACTGGCACACAAAACATCTACGAAGGCTCACCCGCCAATCTGACATTGACATTCGGCGGAGATGGGCCCTGGACAGCCACCTATGCCGATAGCCTTAAAAACTATTCACTTACGACCAGTACAAATCCATTACTCGTTGAAGTACGGCCGACCCGAAACACAACGTATCAGTTAACTAAAGTGACTAACTTCTGCGGGAGCGGACCCGTTTCTGGCACCGCAACCATAACGATACTCCCCTTACTGGGTGTAGAAGATAACCCGCTCGATCCGCTGGTCAAAACTTATCCTGTACCGACCGAAACCCGATTGACGGTAGAACTCGACTTACCGCTGACGCAGAACCCGGCTATTTTATCGCTCATCGATGCCAATGGCCAACCCATCTTACAACAAACAACGCGAGCGAAGGTGAATGAGCTTAACTTAAGTTCACAGCCAAATGGGTTGTACTTCCTCCGCATACAGGTTGGTGATCGACAAACTGTCCGAAAAGTTCTGAAACAGTAAACTAGGTAGCTACGTGTGAGTCATAGTCGTTGGTAAATACACTTTAACGGCTTTGACTCACACGTAGCTACTATCGACGAACATGCCCGACGAGTATTTCATGGAAATTGCGCTGGGGCTGGCGGAAGAAGCGGCCGAATCGGGAGAAATTCCGGTTGGAGCAGTAGTGGTTTGTCGAAATCGAATTATTGCCAAATCACGCAATCAAACCGAGCAGTTGAATGATGTAACGGCTCATGCTGAGCTAATGGCCATTACAGCTGCCGAGCATTATTTAGGCAGCAAATACCTGACCGACTGCACATTATACGTTACCCTGGAACCCTGCGTAATGTGCGCAGGCGCTTTATTCTGGGCGCAGCTTAGCCGGCTTGTTATTGGTGCCAGTGATCCTAAACGAGGCTACAGCCGTATCCACCCCTCTCTTTTGCACCCCAAAACCCGGCTCGAAACAGGCATACTTGCCGAAGAAAGTCAGGCCTTACTGGCAAAGTTTTTTAATCGTCTAAGAACATAATTTAACACAGGCTTGTTAACCCAACCGAGTAATCTTTCATTCTAACTTATCAATACAATGGCATTTGTATTAGACCCGCTTCCCTACCCAAGTGATTCGCTCGAACCCAATATCGACAAGCAAACCATGGAAATTCATCACGGCAAGCACCATAATGCGTACGTGACGAATCTGAATAATGCTATTGCTGGTACCGATCTGGAGAATAAATCCATCGAAGATCTGCTGGCTTCTGTTAGCAAAGCGCCAATTGCTGTTCGTAATAATGGTGGTGGTCATTACAACCACACCATGTTCTGGAATACAATTTCTGGTAATGGTGGTGGCCAGCCTAAAGGTGCATTAGCCGATGCAATCAATGAGAAGTTTGGTTCGTTCGATGCTTTTAAAGATGAATTTACCAAAGCGGCTACAACTCGATTTGGTTCAGGCTGGGCCTGGTTGATTGTTACCCCCGAAGGAAGTCTGGCTGTTACCTCAACGCCAAATCAGGATAACCCACTTATGGACATCGCTGAAGTGAAAGGTTTCCCCATAATCGGTCTCGACGTTTGGGAACACGCGTACTACCTCAAATACCAAAACCGCCGACCCGACTATATTGCTGCTTACTTTAACGTTATTGACTGGGATGCGGCCGAAAAGCGTTTCCAGCAAGGTAAGCAAGCTTAATTAATGAATAATGTACAATGGTTGATGAATAATTACCGCTAATTACATCATTACCCATTGTACATTATTCATTATTCATTATTTTTGCACTTCCAAAACGGTGGATGTAGCTCAGTCGGTTAGAGCGTCGGATTGTGGTTCCGAAGGTCGCGGGTTCGAGCCCCGTCTTTCACCCTCTTTTAAAAAGCCCTGCAGCGTCAGGGCTTTTTCTTTTTACAACCGCCCTATTACAGATCAGCTCCAAAAGTCGTGGGGGACGTTGTGTTTTCCAGGATTTGACCCTTTATCAAACGTTAGTTAGGCGAATTAAACCTAAAAGGGGGAAGGGCATGTACAAGACACCAGCATAGGATGGAACTTTAAAGTGGAGCTTGAGAAATTAGCTGTAAATATTCCAGGTAGACCTGGTTACCACCCTAGATCAACCAATTTCCGACCGCTACCTTTACCCCATAAATCCCCGCCCTGAATCAACCACAAAAGTTCGTTGGGTGGATGTTGATTAACTTACCGCAAAAGTGGCCGTATGTACCCGCAAAGGAGCAACTGCCCTGTGGCTGAATCCCAAATCGATCATTGAGAAGCTTAGAACCTGTTTAGGATTTGCTTCTGATCGGGTAATTCCGTTAATTAACGCTAGTTGCCAATTTACGATGCTCTTAAACTCGGCAGTCCTTGTAGGTACATGACTGAATTGTAATGGAAGAACTCATCGCCTATTTGCTTCAGTTTGGGCACTTTAACGCGCAACAGCGGGCGTTAATTCTGACAAAGGCTAAACACAGGCGTATTGCTAAAGGGGCTTACTTTGCCGAAGCTGGCAAAATCTCTACTCACATTGGCTACGTAACCGACGGGATTTTTAGGGCCTGTTATTATGATACACAAGGCGACAGTTTCACACGATACTTTGTGTATGAAAACCGGTTTGTTGTCGACGTGACTAGTTTTCGGGATGAAATTCCGTCCACCGAGTACATTGAAGCCATTACGGATTGCCAGCTTCTGGTGTTTTCTAAAGAAGACTTTACCCAGCTTTCCGCCCTCATTCCTGGCTGGCACGATATGTTCGTTAAGATAACATCCTATGTACTGGAAAATAAGTTGAAGGTTACCAGCAACATGCTGGTGCAGGATGCCCAAAAAAGATACCTGACTTTTCTTGACCATTACCCAGGGCTGGCCAATCGGGTTCCGCTCAATATGCTGGCTTCCTATTTAGGCATTACGCCTTCCTCGCTTAGCCGTATCCGAAAAAATATCCAGTAAGTGCATTTCTTGCCAATTGGCAATTGCGCTTATCGGCTTACCTGTCAATTTTGCCTCGTCATTAAACATAAACCAATGGAAGCGACGAATCTTTTGAGGCAGATTGAGTTCATAAAGGAAGTGGATAAGCTTAAGTACATCCTTCGCAAAACAAAGCTATTGAACAGTGAGCGGAATGAGAACGACGCCGAGCACAGTTGGCATCTGGCCTTAATGGCCATCGTTTTGGCCGAGCACGCTAATTTTCCGATTGATCTGCTCAAGGTTATCAAGATGTTGCTGATTCATGATCTTGTCGAAATAGACGCTGGAGATACGTTTATTTATGACACCCAAAAAAACCATGATAATACGGCTGAAGAGCGGGAGGCCGCTAAGCGAATCTTTGGCTTATTGCCTGCTGGGCAGGCTTCTGAATTGATCGCCATTTGGGAAGAGTTTGAAGAACGCCAAACAAACGAAGCCAAGTTTGCCCGAGCCATGGACCGACTCGAACCCCTATTGCAGAATACCTCGAATCAAGGTGGTACCTGGGCTGAATTTGGTGTACGTTATGATCAGGTGTATGCCAAGAAGAATGTAATCGAACAGGGGTCTACGCAAATCTGGCAATACGCCGAGCAACTAATCAATGACAGCGTTGAAAAAGGAATCCTAAAAAAGTAAGTAGATCGCTATCGCAGGGCGTTGCCACCTGCTGAAGTGCCTGCTATCTACTGATGCGATTGTAAGGCAATAAGGCTGGCCGGAACAGAAGACTTGGCTAGGTGACGGTAAAGCGTCAAGTAGAGGAAGCACAAAAACCACTTCTTAAGGGGTCAACCCGTTTTGCCTCGACCAATGAAGTATGTATTAGCCACGGTGTTAAGTCTGCTGCTCATGACCAGCAACGCCCAATCTCCCCTCCGACTTGCCATTGCGGGTCTAAGCCATGGCCACGTAGGCTGGGTATTTAACCGTCCCGATAAGAAAGACGTAGAACTCGTTGGAATTTACGAAACAGATCAGGCATTGGTCGATCGATTTGTCAACCGCTACAAGTTGGATAGAAAGTTGTTTTTTACGGATCTGGGTCAGATGCTCGATCAAACCAAGCCGGATGCGGTTTCGGCCTTTGGCGCAATCAGCGATCACATTACTATTGTCCGCGCCTGTGCCCCCCGAAAAATCCATGTGATGGTCGAAAAACCGCTTGCTACGACATTTGCTGATGCGAAGGAAATTCAACAGCTTGCTTTGAAAAACAATAGTAAAGTATTAACCAATTTCGAAACCTCCTGGTATGCCAGTAACCAGTATATCCATGAACTCTACCAGGCCGGGAAGTTGGGCGAGATCAAGAAGGTGATGATCAACGATGGGCATGAGGGGCCTAAAGAAATTGGTGTCAGTAAGGAGTTTTTTGCGATTTTGACCGATCCGGCTAAAAATGGTGCTGGTGCTCTGGTCGACTTTGGCTGTTATGGTGCCAATCTGATGACCTGGCTTATGAACGGCCAAAAACCGCTAACCGTAACCGCCGTTACCCATCAGAACAAGCCTGATATTTATCCTCGAGTTGACGACGAAGCTACCATTGTTCTGCAATACCCATCGGCCCAGTGTATTATTCAGGGCTCCTGGAACTGGACATTTGCCCGGAAAGACATGGAAGTATATGGTACCAAGGGCTATGCGGTTGCTGTTGATGCTACTACCATTCGAGAACGGCTACAGGCCAAAGAGCCCGAAGAACGAAAGAAAATCGCTCCTCGCCCTGCTCCCTTCACTGATCCGTTTTCGGTACTGGCCGATGTGGTGCAGGGCCGCCTGAAATTAGAGCCAAACGACTTATACGAGCTACCCGTTAATGTGACGGCCGTTGAGATACTGGAAGCCGCAAAACAGTCGGCTAAGTCAGGGAAAACCGTTTCGTTAAAGTAGCCTGTCTCGTTCTGCCCATGAATCGCAGGGATTTTCTTGCCTTAACGGCCGGGGCTTCCACAACCGTTGGGCTTAGCTCCTTAGGCTGGGGAAATGATACGTCCATCCCTATTATCGACACCCATATTCATTTGTTCGATACGAAGCGCCCGGAAGGTGTGCCCTGGCCAACGCCCAAAGACGACGCACTATATCAGCCAGCCCTGCCCGATCGCTACCGGAAGATCGCCAAACCACTGGGCGTTGTAGGGACGATTGTTATAGAAGCCAGCCCCTGGGTTGACGACAACCAGTGGGTGCTTGACCGGGCCGCTCAGGATACGATCATCGTTGGAACAGTAGGCAATCTTGAACCGGGGAAACCAGATTTTCGTCGACAGCTCGACAGGTTCCAGCGAAATCCGCTATTTCGTGGCATCCGGTACGGAAATCTATGGGGTCGGGATTTAGCGAGCCAACTGGTAAACCCCGGCTTTGTGGCCGATCTGCAAGTGCTGGCGCAGGCTGGTCTGGTCCTGGATACCGCCAACCCGACCCCGGCTTTACTGGCTGCGATCGTTCGGTTGACGGAGCAAGTGCCGACCCTGCGGGTCATCATCGACCATCTGCCCCAAATGGCCGTTCCAACAGAAGCCGCAGCCCGGAAAAGCACCGAAGCTTATTTGCAGGCATTGAGCCAGCGCCCTCAGGTGTATGTGAAAATTTCGGAAGTACTACGCCGGGTAGACGGTACGGTTCCTCAGGAAGTAAGCTACTACCGTGAGCGATTGGATGAGTTGTTTGGACTTTTTGGCGAAGATCGATTGCTCTATGGCAGTGATTGGCCCAACAGCGATCAGTGGTTGCCTTTCGATGCTGGATTACGATTAGTCCAAACGTATTTTATGAGCAAAGGCCGACGCGTGGCCGAAAAATACTTCTGGAAAAATTCGGTGAAAGCGTATCAGTGGATCAGACGCGATCCCTCGCAACCGACCTGAGTTCGTTAATGAGACGGGAAAGATAATGCGTCTTATTGAATCAACTTGACGGCTATCAAAAGAAAATGATGAGTATAAGCGTTTATGGGTGTAGTAAACACCTATACACCTTCACACATGGCCGATCAGCCCAACTGGCTTCATAAATTAGGGAATCTTCTCGTACCCTCCAGCCAGAACCAAAGCAACGCCAGCGTCACGATAACGAACAAACGAATCCTGGACGAGCTGGTCAATTCATTCCAGGACTCTATAGGTCGGGAGTCGGTTGGCTCAAGCATGCTGTTCAATGCCCACTTTCTCATCATCCTGCATCCCGACACGTACGAAGAACGACAAAATGCCTTTCCGGTTATTGTCGATGAAGCGGTGAAGGCTTTCAAGGGGCTTATTGAATCACAGAAAGGACAGTATGAACGCGTGGCTCCCGTAGCCTCTAGCTGGTTTTTTAAATTTGGAGGTGGTCGGGAGTTCAATGGCGAAACCGTCTCGCCTACGGATGTGTATGTGGTAGGGGCGCTTACGGGTATTTTGCCCGGTAATCAGCAGCGGCAATCACCGGATAAGCTACATGTCACTCGCCGGGTCAAACAAACCAATCGCTACGAAAAAGTGGATGTGGACCTAAACACGTTTCAGCATATCGACTTTCGTGAACCGGGGGCGTTTGTCGTTAAGTTCAAATTTGAGCCAACACCCTCCGTCAGCGAACGAGCGCCCATGCCGGGATCGGCGACCCGAAATGCACCAAACTTACCACGTAGCCTCGCTGCCGGACTGGCCGAGATCACGTATTACATAGCTGAACTAAACAAGGAAGATGCGTACCTGATGCGCGACCGGGAGATTGTAATCGCTCGGAAAGAACCCGAAAATCAGCATTTCCCGAACTATCTGCTCCTCGAATCCGCCTACGTGTCGAACCCCCACGCCCGTATTCAGTACGACGATGCAACCCAAGCCTTTCACATTGCGTCGTTCAGTCGGAATGAAACCCGCGTAAATGAACAGCTTATTCCCCGCAGTGAACCCGCTAGCCCACAATGGTATATCCTGCCCGATAAAGCTCAGATTCTGCTGAACAGCATGGTCACGCTAAACTTCCAACGGACTACCTAAGATGATCGATGCACTGATTGTTTTCGCCCTGCTTTTGTTTGTCAGTTTCCTGGTCTGGAAACATTTTCAGGATTTACCTCGATAAATAAGGTAGCGCGGGTTTCCACCCGCAGCCTTATACAACAATCGCGGATTTCCATCCGCGTTACAGAACGGAATGAATTCACTCGTATTTACCGGCAGAACCGATGTAGGCCGACGCCGAACCGATAATCAGGATGCCTTTCTTTGCTCAACGATCTGGGCAGAAACCAGTGCTTTATTGGCGGTTATCGATGGGGTTGGCGGGTATGCCGGGGGCGACCGGGCTGCGGCTATTGCCAGGGAGTCGATTGAACAGTACATGGCTGCGCCCAACGGAAATCCGTTGTCGATGCTACGAGAAGCGGTTGTCTTTGCCAATAATCAGATTTTTAAGGAGCGACAGCAGGAGCTTCGGCTGGCAAATATGTGTTGCGTGCTGACCACGGCCGTAGCCGACAGCCAGTCGGGTAAATTGGCCTTCGTTCACGTGGGCGATACACGCTTGTATCGGTATCGTCAGGGTATTCTCGAAAAACTTACCTACGATCACTCACTGGTTGGCGTTCGGGAAGATGCCCAGGAACTGACCGAAGCCGAAGCCATGCAACACCCGCGCCGGAACGAAATTTTACGCGATGTTGGCTCCGCCATGCACCGGGTCGATGACCCTGATTTTCTGGAGTCGGGCGAAACGGATTTTCTACCGGGCGATCAGGTGCTGCTCTGTAGCGACGGTCTTACCGACCTGATCACGCAGGCCCAGATTAAGGCTGTTCTGGAGCAAAAGCGGTCTCTGGATGAACAAACAGCCGAATTGGTTCGATTAGCCAATCAGCAGGGAGGGACCGACAACATTACTGTCGTTCTGGCTAAGAATAACAGGATAAGCGATGAACCTGCTTCGGGTAAGGATACCAACAAGGCTACTCAGGTGCCAACGTCGAAACAGCCTGACGAGGTTGTTCTGCCTGTTGCAGCTAAGCCACTGTCTGTGAGTCCGAAGCCAGCCCGGAAGCGCTCAATAGGTTTCTTAGTCCTGGTTGGCCTGTTCGTGAGTGGTCTGATTGCTGCCATCGTCTGGTATCAGTATCAGCCATCCGGTCAGTCTGATACAATAGCGGACGATTCTCTGGCAACTACCCGTCGTCAACCGTATGATTCACTGATGGTTATAAAACCAGATGTTCGATTGGATTCATTATTACAAATGGTCTATCGTAGTAAAGAGCATCGGCTGGTTTTGCCGGCTGATACGTTCCGGCTTAGCAAACCACTGTCGATAACGGATTCGTTACAAAGTATACTGGGCGGCAATCGCCCAACAGTTCTGCTCCCTGCTGATTCTACCCAGGCTCAGGTAGCCTTACAGATTTCCCGATCTGGAACGGTTCAGTTGGAAAATATCCTTATCCGCGGGTTTAAAACCGGGATAGAAATAACCCAGGGCACCCGGTTGCAGTTGTCCAATGTATCCTTTCAAAACGTTGAACTGCCTGTTCGGGCGGCTATACGGCAGGAGACTTTTCGCAAGGCCGTCATCACGTTGTCGGTACAAAATCAGCCTGATTCAACTAAAACACGACACCAGTAATGTCCACGATTCGATTTGACACACGGTTTCCGGGTTACGAAGTGCTGAGCGAATTAGGACGCAGTAACGCCCGTATCCTGAAAGCGCGTCACCTGGCAACCGGCGATTTAGTAGCGATTAAGCACTTTGCGCTCAATACCGATGCTGAAACGCTCCGTCGGTTTGAGCGTGAATCGGCTATTATGTCCAGTATCGCCCATCCCAATATCGTAAAGGTGCGGGAGGTTCGGCTGGAAGCGGAGCTGCCGTACCTGGTCATGGAACTGATTGAAGGAGGTAGTCTCAATCAGCTCATTGCCAGTCGGGGCTCGCTGGATGCGCCGGCAGTTAGTCGGCTGGGTTTGCAAATGGCCAGTGCCTTTAAGGCGATTCATCCGCAGGGCATCGTTCACCGGGATATTAAGCCGGAGAATATTTTATATCGTCCGTTGCCAAGTGGAGAACTGCATTTTCTGTTGACGGATTTTGGTGTGGCCCGCCTGCACGAGCAGTCGAATACAATGACTGGCCAGTCGCTGATGACCTACGAATATGCCTCTCCCGAACAGTTTAACGATCCCCGAAGCGTGGGGGCAGCAACGGATTACTATTCCCTGGGTGTGGTTTTGTACGAGTGCCTGCATGGCAGTGTACCGTTTGCCCTGGATGACCATACGGGTATTGTGACGTTCATGAATAAAGTACTGACGGAAGCACCTCCCGCCCTAACAATTCCATCGAACGACCAGACCCTTAGCCCGTTTACCGATTTACTGCGGGGCCTGTTGCAAAAGAAAGTCGCTGATCGACTAAGCGATCCTGACGAATTGACCTGGCTAATCAAACAGGCCGAACTAAGCTGGTTACAGGCGAATCGTACCCATCAGGTCCGACCTTCGGCAGAGTCTATAGAGCCCGGAACAGTCCGTGAGCCCGAAAAAAATAAGGATACCCCAGCAAACGTGGTCCCGCTGGAAACCAGACCGATACGCAATTCCCGTTCTCGTAATCCGATGTCCGGCAGCCTGAAATGGGTGGCTTTGGCAATCGCTATTTTTCTAGGCATCGTTGGTCTGTACCTTACCGTTCTCAAGCCCAAATCTGGTACACGCACAACGCTCGTTGATACGCCAATTACCCATACGGATTCGACCGAAGTGTCTGATCGTAGCGAAGAAGCGGAGCGTCAGCAACGGGAAGCAGAGGAGGCCGTTCGGAGAGAACAGCTCCGGCAGGAAGCTCAGGCTGCGGCTGATGGGCTGACTGTTAAGGTGAATGACTACCGGGTTGGCTTTTTCGGCGGTATCAAAAACGTGCAGCTTCAACTAAGCAATCCAAGCCAGATCACATTCTCGTCGGTAGTCGTTAAAGTGAATTATTACAAAGATAGCGGAGGGCTATACAAGTCAGAAAAGGTGTCTTTCAACAATGTCGGCCCCAATTCGTCGGCCATTCAGAGCGCACCGAATAGCGATCGGGGGACTAAGCTTACCTACAAAATTATTGAGCATCGGTTTGCGCCCCCATTGGATTCCTTACTGCAAACCGCTTTATCAGACTCGATCCAATAACTGACCCATGCCAACAACTGTCAGTGTCAATACGCATTTTCCGGGTTACGAAATCATCGGCGAGCTGGGCCGGTCGAACGCCCGCGTGCTGAAGGCGCGTCATCTGGCAACGGGTGATCTGGTGGCGATTAAGCACTTTACCGTCAATACCGATGCCGATACCCTCCGGCGGTTTCGACTCGAATCGCAGTTGATGACCGATATCCAGCATCCAAACGTCGTGCGTGTGCGCGAAGTGCAGTTGGATATGCCTATGCCATTTATTGTTATGGAATGGGTTGAGGGTGGCAACTTACGCACCCTGCTTGGCGAACAGGGCTATCTGGACATACCCAATACCATTCGGCTGGGGCTCCAAATGGCCGAAGCCTTCAAAGCGATTCATCCGCAGGGCATCATTCACCGCGATATCAAACCCGAGAATATCCTTTTCCGCTCACTGCCTTCGGGTGAGATTCATTTTCTGCTGACGGATTTTGGCGTGGCTCGTCTGCGGGAACAGTCTCAGACGATGACGGGGCAATCATTGATGACCTACGAATATGCGTCGCCGGAGCAGTTCGATAATCCACGGGGTGTCGATGAGGCTACCGATTACTATTCGCTGGGAGTGGTGCTGTATGAATGCCTGTCGGGCAAAGTGCCCTTTTCGATGACGGATAATACGGGCATTGCGCGATTTATGGGCGAAGTGCTTCGGTCAACGCCCCCAGCGCTGCGGTTGCCATCCGGGCAAAACGTTCCCCCAAGTCTGGATACGATTCTGGAATGGATACTGGCCAAAAGTCCAGCGGAACGACTGCATGACGTTAACGAGCTTGTATTTCTACTGAAGCAGGCCCAGGTTGAACAGGCCCAGACCAGCCAGTCATCAGTTCGGCAGCCATCGGTTCCGTCACGTACGATGGCTGCTCCTGTACAGCCATCCCGCCCCATCCCATCATCCGATCCAATTGATGATGTTGAGCCTGATAACCGAACTGGCCGATGGTTGAACGGACTGATCTTTTTTATGGTAACCCTGCTGATCGGACTGGCGGTGCTGTACAAAAACTATCTGGACGATGCCAAAACCAAAATCCATATCGTAGCCGATTCAACACGAATGACGACGGATTCTTCGGATACGGACATGGTCGATGAAGATACCACATCAGCCTCATCCGAATCCCCGATGGAGACTATTGCTGATTCGACCACCACCGAAACTCAGCCAGAAACAGTGCCTGAACCACCTGCCACCGTACCCGATTCATCGAACGCAGTGGTTGATTCAGTCGCAGCGTTTAACGAATAACCTTTCAACCTTGCTCGGCCAAATAGGAAAAGAGCAAAAAGGGTATGACTACCAAACTATGAATATATCCTCTGGTCATTCTGGCCGTTTCTATTTGCTGGGCGCATCGATTATATTGCTACTGCTATTTGGACGGTTGTATATGAACTTGCTCCCTACGCTTAATCAGGCGAAGGGGGCTCTTGCCAGTGGCCAGGCCTTCACGCTCCGTTCCGGGCTAAAATCGACGCCTGTCCAGCGACTTCTCAACACGGGTAATTACTACAGTGATCCGAAAGATCGGGCGCTGGTTGCCGATTCGCTAGTCGCTAAACTTCGGCAACAGGGTTCGCCCGAAAATCTGGGCGCCTTAAATAAGCGGTCGTTTTCGGTGCTGGCACCCGTCGCATGGCGAGGGCGAATGGGCGGAGTCGATTTCCAGAGCCGATTGCAGGTGTCCCGCCAGCAAATGGGCTTCGATTCGGTTCTGTACGTTCGCGAACTAAACAACCCAAAAGCCTACCCCGCTTCGGTTAGTGCCGGAAACGGTACAGAAGCGATAACGGGCCAGGTTATTCGAGATGAACAGCCAATGGCCGATGTGTTGGTTCAGTTAAAGCACCACCCGGCAACGGCCCAACCCGATACCCTTCCAGACCGATTCATCTATGCCCGAACGGATGCAGATGGCCGATTTTCTTTCACGGGTTTAACCAAAGGTGCAGGCTACAGTGTAGTACCCTTAAAGCCTGGTTTCGAGTTTGGAAGCCGGAGAGGAACGAGCCATCTGACGAGCGACCAGAGCTACACATTTACAGCACGTCGACATCAACTGCGGCTGATTGGCTCTACCGTTTATGGGCAACTTAAAACCGATCATGCCTTTACCGTTCGAACGCCAACGGCTTTTACCCTACAATTCTGGGCGATTGTTGGCCTGTTCCTGCTGGTTTTCTGGCTCGTTCAGGGCTTCTGGGACATCCGCCGTTTTCAACCTGACCCTTTGTTATTAGCTATTCTGATGTTGCTGACGGGCATATCGACATTGACCCTCTTAGCGATTCAGGACCCGTTGCAGGATATGTTGTATGCCTGGCAAACCCTGCAGGGAGTTGCGGCTGGGTTGCTGGGTATGACCATTGTATCTCAACTGCCTGTTGGTCGCTTGTATGCAGATTGGCGCTACGACTGGCTGTTTACGTTTCAGAATCGGGATGCCATACGGCTTTCTGGCTGGAGCTGGCTGGTACTTGCTGTCGGGCTGGCACTCTTGACCTTACTGGTTGGTTCGGGACCGGAAGGGAGTGGTGTGCGGGTAAATCTGTCTATACTGGGCCTAACGTTTCAACCCAGCGAAATCACCAAATACCTGCTGTTGTTCTTCTTTGCGGGTTTCTTTGCTACCCACGAGCAGCCGATTCGGCAACTCCCCGATCTGCGCTGGCGATTTAGGGTAAGTTTCGGCGCTCTGGCTGGAGCAGGGGCGCTTATGCTCCTCTACCTGCTGCTGGGCGATATGGGACCTGCTCTGGTTGTTTGCTTTACGTTCCTGCTTTTTTACAGTATCGCCAGGGGAAATCTACCCCTTACGCTGGCAACGGGACTAGGCTATGGGCTGGCACTCTGGTTGTTGCCCGGTTGGCTGGCTACGATACTCAGTTTTGTTGGGCTGATCGGATATATGTACTGGCGGGGCGATGCCCGTTCTCAAACCGGACTTGGCCGGATCGCATTGTTGACCGAGGCCCCAATACTACTCGTACTCGTAATGGCCATGTTTGCCTTTGGCGATCAGTTGCCATTTGTCGGGAGTCGTCTGGCCGACCGAAAAGCTATGTGGCTAAGTCCCTGGGATAACGATGTCTACGGGGGCGACCATCTGGCACACAGTTTCTGGGCGTTGGCATCCGGCGGCTGGACGGGGCAGGGCTTAGGAAAGGGCTTTGCCAGTGCCATGCCAGCCGCTCATACGGATATGATACTCCCTAGTGTGGGTGAAGAGCTGGGTGGATTGGGCGTGGTTGCAGTTTTTCTGCTGATGGGTATTCTCTTACACCGGATCTTGCTGCACGCCCGACGAGCTGGTCAGCCGTTTAGTTTTTTCCTGGTGGCGGGTATTGCGCTGGCAACGGGTGTTCAGTTTTTGATCATTGCAGGCGGCTCCATTGGATTATTGCCTTTAACAGGTATCAGTGTGCCTTTTCTAAGCTACGGTAAAATATCGCTCATCATCAATTTGATGGCTATGGGCGTTGTGTTTAGTGTAGCAACTAGACCGGGGCAGTCTGAGCAGCGCCAATACCTGGAGAAACACTATGATGTCGTCCTGATGGCGGGTATTGCTGGCTTTCTGCTGGGTGTGCTGGTGCTGATTGGTCGTCTGTTGCCCATCATCGGCTGGCGGGGTAACGAGTATATTGTGCGGCCCGCCCGTGTGGTGACCCGCAACGGTGATCCTGTGTATAGCTACAACCCCCGAATCGAGCGGTTAACCCGCGCACTGGCCGCAGGTACTGTCTACGACCGAAATGGGCTAGTGCTGGCAACCAGCTCGACTGAACAGGTTACCCAGCAACTGGCCCGACTTCGGCAGAGCGGCCTGAAAACCGATCAGCTTCAAACGCTCATACAAAAACGGCAGCAACGGTATTATCCCTTTGGAGAGCACCTGTTTTTCTGGACGGGGGATTTAAATACGCAACTCTTCTGGGGGCAAAGTAATGGGTATTATGCGGAAGCGACCCACTTCAGCGAGTTACGGGGTTTCAACAGCCGTCCTCGAAAAACAACCCTGGTTACGACCGATTACCGGGCCGACCGCTTTAGTCCATCCGTTCAACAGGCGCGGACACTAACCGTCTATGACTACAGCGAGCTGGCTCCGGCGTTACGGGCAGGGATCGATAGCCGGGAAGTGGCCGATCGCAAAGCAAAAAATCGCGACATTCATCTGAGTATCAACGCGGCATTGCAGGTGGCACTGCAACAGGCACTGGCACAGTCGGAATACAAAGACAAACGCCTATCGGTGGTAGTACTGGACGCTGGGTCGGGCGATGTACTGGCATCGGCAGTTCATCCATTACCCGCGCTGAAAACACCCGACGTGATGCTGTTGTCGGATCGGGATCGGCTGAAACTCTCGTATCTAGTCACCGAACGGGATTTGGGCATGACCTATCCGACAGCTCCCGGTTCAACAGCTAAAATCCTGACTGCCACGGCCGCCTTTAACAAACTGGGTTCATCGGCCTCAGCTATTCGCTATCCGATTTCGTGCGAGGAAATTATTCGACGTGGAACGCGGGAGTCGGAACCCTGCGGAGAACTGGTGGATATGCGAAAGGCAATTGCTCGGTCGAGTAACGTTTATTTTATCCGAATCGCGAACGATAACGCGCTGGATACTGAACTGGCCGATCTCTATTTAGCTACAGGGATGAACGTCGATCTGGTTGGTGGCTACTCCTTTTTGGATACCCATACCGATGCAGAACGGGTTCAGATACGCCAGCATTGGCGCGATTCATCGTTTGTCGTACGTCGGAAGTTGTATCAGAGTACACAATATCCAAGACGCTACCGAAGTGAGTTTTCGGGGCTGGCCTGGGGGCAGGGGCAGTTGACCGCAACACCCGCATCAATGGCCCGTATGGCCGGAGCCATTGCCAACAACGGCGTCTTACAGCCTTCCCGCTATGTACTGGACCGGGCCGGAAAAACCGAGCCAATAACCACCGGCAAGCCCGTAGCCCGACGACCTGATTATGCCGAACAGGTAAAAGAATTCATGATCGAGCAATCAAATCCCCCGTCGGGACGTAGTAAGATTAGTATAGCTCGGGTAGCTGGTAAAACAGGTACTCCCGAACGGATTGTGCAGGGCGTACAGATCAACGATGGCTGGTATGTGTTTTTTGCCCCCACACCTGACGGGCGGTCGAATACAGTTGTGGCAGTACGGATCGAGCTGGGGCAATCATCAGCCGATGCCGTCAGTTTAGCGAATACCGTAGTGGCTCCTATTTTAAAAGAGCGTAACTATTTGGGAAGTTTTTAACGTAATGCGGCTGGAAAGCCGCAACCTGACCTGGCCTACGGCCGCACGGGTTTCCACCCACGTTACACCAATTCATTATGAGCCTGATAGAAAAAGTCAAAAATTTATTTGGGTTTACCCCAGCCGAGCAGCAACCGACTCTAGCAGCCTCCAACGTGCCTGATGAATTTGAACAGCCGACTGAGTCTAAACAGCTAACTCATGGCCCGTCAAAAACAGGGCTGGTGGGGCCTCCACCAGCATCTCAGTTACGGGAGCACGTTATGCGGTTTATAATCAGTAAACTTCGGGCTTATCAGAATGAGCCCGACACCGCTCCCGTAGGTGTACGATTGGCAGTTTTATGCACCGATACTGAGGAAGAAGAACTATACCGGGTCGTTGTGTGGGCGAATCAACCGGAAAAGTTTCAGGCCGAGCTGGCTCGCCAACTGGCCGATTATTACATTACACTGCCCAAAAACTGGCAGTTCGAGTACGCCTTTTTTACTGACCAATTGCCCGACACTACATACCAGGAAGGAAATCTGGGTTTGGTCGTTGTCGATCGAGCGAAGCCTGAAAGCGCCACTCTTCGCGCACGAGTAGTTGCCCTGGTGGGGCAGATGGAGCAAGCGGAATACATACTTGATTCAACCCAGCAAACCGCGTTCTGCATGGGCCGTGGACATACAACTCAAACGGCATCGGGGCGGGTTCGGACCAATGATATTGTTATATTAAATGACGACGATCCAGGATTCGATCCCCAAAAAGGCGCTGGCAATGGGGCCGTTAGTCGGGCGCATGCGACAATTCGCTTTGATATGATACAAAAACGCTATGCGCTGCTGGTCGATCCAGGTGGGCTACCTTCCGGGGGGAACAAAACGAAGCTCATTCACCCAAACGATACCATCGAACGGGCCGATATTGCCGGCATGAGTTACCCCCTACAAAATGGCGATCAGATTGAGCTTGGGGGCGAAGTAACACTCTTGTTCGAGCTTCTATAAAGCAGCTCAGTATAGGTTAGAGTAGGATCAAGTAAATCATTGTACGTGAAGGCTTTGGTAGTTCTAGGCATGACGCACGTCTTTCGCAATGCCTGGTTTATTTTCCTATGAAGACTTTCTCTCTGCTTTGCCTTTCTCTCTTTTTTCCGTTGGTACTTTTAGCTCAGGCGACGGAATCGTATCCTGTTCATCCTGATACGCAGCCTCAGGAGGGAGTCCCCAAAGGCGAAGTGCTTAAATTCACATTCGAGTCGTCCAGGATTTTTCCGGGTACATGGCGCGAGTATTGGGTATACATACCTGCGCAATATCAGCCTTCTCAACCAGCCTGTGTGTATATAAATCAAGACGGCATTCAGTGGCAGGCCCCCGCCGTTTTTGATAATCTGATTCATAAAAAGCAAATGCCCGTCACGATTGGCGTGTTCGTGATGCACGGGCGTGTGAAAGCAGCTAATACCGATGTGGCTTTGGATCGCTTCAACCGGAGTTTTGAGTATGATGGGTTAGGGGATAACTATGCCCGGTTCCTGCTGGATGAGCTTCTTCCCGAGGTTGAAACCAAAAAGGCGTCAGATGGACGAACCATTCGTCTGTCTCATAACGGGAATGATCGGGCTATCGGTGGATCTAGTAGTGGGGCCGTTTGTGCATTTACGGCAGCCTGGGAGCGCCCGGATGCGTTTAGCCGGGTATTCAGCACGATTGGTACGTATGTTGGTTTACGCGGGGCCGATCATTATCATACCTTAATCCGGAAGGTTGAACCCAAACCGTTGCGCATTTTTCTACAGGACGGCACCAACGATCTTAACATCTACGGGGGCGACTGGTGGATGGCCAATCAGACTATGGAACGTGCCCTGACGTTTGCGGGCTACGACGTACAGCATATCTGGGGCGAGGGGGCTCATAGTGGCAAACACGGAACGGCGATTTTTCCCGATGCCATGCGCTATCTGTGGAAAGGGTGGCCCGAGCCCATCAAAGCAGGTACGTCAAAAAATCAGATGCTTACCGATATTTTAGTACCCAATGCAGACTGGCAACTGGTTGGCGAAAACTATCGCTCCGCTGATGGGCTTTGCGCCAATGCTCAGGGCGAAGTGTTTTTTACGGATGGTCCAGCGGGAACGCTATGGAAAGTAGGCCTCGACGATAAACTGGGACAGGTCGGTGGCAAGCATAAAGGAGGCCATCGTCAGGCATTTGGCCCCGATCAGCGAATGTATGCCACTGCGAATGCAGGCTCCAGCATAACCACCTATACACCTGATGGAAAGACGTCGGTTGTAGCTGAAGGGCTGGCTGTGCATGATCTGGTGGTAGCCAGCAATGGCAATATCTATGTTACCAGTAAGCGTACTGAGGCCAAAGGCGGTAGTCAGGTGTGGCTAATTCCCCCATCGGGCAAAAAACTTGTAGTCGATACCGATCAATTTTCTGCCAGTGGGATTGCGTTATCGCCCGATCAAACGCTTTTGTACGTGTCCGATTCCGATTCGCACTGGGTCTACAGTTATTCGATCCGGGCAGATGGCACCCTGGCTAATAAACAGAAGTATTACTGGCTTCACGCACCCGATACGGCCGATAATGCGGGAGCAGACGGTCTTAAAACCGATCGGGATGGGCGGCTCTACGTAGCTACTCGCATGGGTATACAGGCATGTGACCAGGCTGGCCGGGTCAATGCTATCCTGCCCATCCCGGCTGGGAACGTATCCAGCCTTTGTTTTGGTGGCGCTAATTTCGATCGGCTCTACGTTACGTGTGGCAACAAGGTATACAGCCGTAAGCTGAATAGCAAAGGGGCTAATGCATGGGATAAACCTAACAAGCCTACAGCACCAAAATTATAAATCGATCCAGATAGTGGATAGTTGTGCCTGAGCAGACATCTGCCTATAATTGATAAGGCTTACTATTAATTATTCGATAAAATAATTAGGTAACATCTCCTGCCGGCGTTGTCATCGAATCCTTGCTGGATTATGGGCCAGATAATTTATGCCTGTCTTATTATGTGACTATTATTGTGTATTTAGTTTCAATATTCTATTTTTGTAAATTCTGGTATCTATACCTTCAAGGGAGACTATGGTTACCATTTGTGGGAATATGGAAAAACTTGTGTAGGTCAGATAATCGTGAGATTTAAATCAAGATGTTGTTAATCAATGGGTAGTAGCTACTTTACTTTCTAAAGAGTTGTATTTAATTATACATATTTCCTGTATCAATGAAAAAGAGTGATAGACTCATGCATTCAGAAACTAAGAGGGACTATAAGGTGATAAATGTGCCAAATACTATATAATGGTTTATTGTTGTATTTAAAACATACGTTTTTTGAAAATTTGATGTATGTAAATGAGTACTTTGGCCCGATATTTATAGAAAAAAAGATACTTTCCTCTTAACGTTATAATTATATGTCCTCCTGCCTGCTTGTTGAAAGTGATCCAGTGATTGCGAGTCAGTTAACAGACTTCTTGACACAAACTACACTTTTTGATCCACCAATCGTGTGCTCAACAGCGATGGAAGCCTTCCAGTTGCTGACGGATTATCCTGTCGATTTAATCATGTTGGACCTGGATTTGCCTGATATAACAGGAATTCAGTTGCTTGAAAGCCTGGTTAATACTCCACCAGTAATTGTGCTGGCTGATCATGCTGAACAGGCTGCTGCCTGTTATGATTTGGATGTGGTTGTCGATTTTTTACTTAAGCCTGCTCCTTATTTACGTTTCCTGCGTGCCATCCAACGGGCCTTATTACCACAGTTCAGCCATAGTTTTATAAGAGATACCAACTTAGTGATTGATAAAAAAGAGGCTACATTATTCAGATCGGGCCGGCAGTTGAAACGGTTCGTACTCGATGATATTCACTATGCTAAAGGGTAACGTATAACTATATTCACTATTTATAAAAATGAACGGCCATCCAGAGCTTCAAGCTGGATGGCCGTTGTAGCTAATAACAGCTTCTTAGTTTTTTCCACCCGAAACTTTGCCGGGTTTGGCTGGAACACCTGGTTGGGTGATTTCGAAATTTTCCTTTTGCTTGGCATCGGCAACCATCTTCCGAACGTCGGCTAGTAATTTTTTAGCGTCGTAAACCACACCATCTTTCACTGTGTAGGTAACGCCCCCCACGCGCTCTACCTCGTTTTTGTCGTTCAGATGAATGGCCCCCGTGCCGTAGAGCACTTTCAGGTTAGCCAGTGGATTTTGATCGATAATCACGAAATCAGCGAGTTTGCCTACTTCAACGGAGCCAATCTGATCGGCCATACCGAGAGCTTCGGCCCCTTTCAACGTAGCCGCCCGAATGACTTCGAGCGGATGAAAGCCTGCTTCGCGCAGGAGTTCGAGTTCGCGGATGTAGGCAAATCCATAAAGTTGATAAATGAAACCCGAATCGGAACCCGTGGTTACGCGCCCTCCCCGATTTTTATATTCGTTAATAAACTCCATCCAGAGTTGATAATTTTTCTTCCAGGCTACCTCCTGCTCAGTGCCCCACGAATGCCAGTATGACCCATGCGAAATCCGGCTGGGCCCGTAGAATCGCCACAGGCTTGGCATGGTATACTCGTCATGCCATTCAGCGCGTCGGGCCAGCATCAGTTCGCGGTTGGCTTCGTAGATGTTGAAGGTGGGGTCGAGGGTAAAGTCGAGCGCAATCAATTCGTCCATGACTTTATTCCAGCGTTCGCTACCAGGTTTGGCGGCCTGTTGCCACAGGTTACCTGCTTCCTCAAACCGATTTTGTTCATTGTTGTAATTGTAGTTGGCCGGATAGTTCTGTACGGTCTTGTCGTCGAAGAGGGCTTCAGGCAGTCCATACCAATGTTCCAAGGAGGTCAAACCGGCTTTGGCAGTCGCCAGGGCGTTCATGCGAGCTACTTCGAGTTGGGCATGGTGGCAGGCCGACCGTAGGCCGAGCTTTTTGTTTTCTTCCAGCGCTGCCCGAAAGATAGCCGGTTCGGCACCAAAAAATTTAATGCCATCGGCCCCACGTTTGGCATTTTGCTGTACCCAGGCGCGGGCTTGGTCGGGCGTATTGATTGGGTCTTTCGCGCCCTGCCCAAATACGGTGTATGCCTTGATGCGGGGAGCGGTAATTTCGTTTCGTTCACTTTTTGCCCTGTGATCCAGTACCCAATCCAGTCCATTACCGCACGATGGGTCGCGGATGGTGGTAATACCATGCCCCAGCCAGAGTTTAAACACGTATTCGGCATTGGCACCCTGCGCCTGCCCGCCAATGTGTCCGTGCATATCTACAAAACCTGGCATCAGGTACATGCCTTCGCAGTTCAGTTCTTTATCGCCTGGGTCAGCTTTGGGGCGGTTCTTCGCGTCGATGGGCACGCCTGGGTAACCTACCTGTTTGATCTGCGTAATCCGATTTTTTTCGACCACAATATCGACAGGGCCAATGGGGGGAGCCCCCGTACTGTTTACCAGGGTTACACCCCGAACGATCAGTTTGCCAAACGGCCCTTCGCCCTCATGGCGGGCCGGGGCCTTTTCAACCTGACCAAACAAGGTGTGAAAAATGAAGAGTGAAAAGTTAAGAATAAAGAGGAGTCGTGTATACGGTTCTATCATACGGGCAAATCGTTTTTGATAAACAGTTGTAAGATAAGCGAATCTGCCGGATTTTTGTACAGGCGGATAGAACGCAGATTGTCATGATTTACACAGATCATGATGAATCATAACAATTATAAAAATCTGCGTTCTATCCGTGTTCACTTGCCTATCGTATGCGCCAATTCATTATTACTAATTTCCTGCTTCTTGTGCTGGTGCTTGCTGTGGCATTTGCCTTTAGTATGAAAGCGACGATCTTTCAGAAAGAACCCGATACGAAAGCGAAACCAGCCGAAACCGCACCCACTGTTTTTTCGAACTACTGGTTTGCCAATAAAGCGGAACTGAACAGCTATCGGCTCCAACAGGCGAAAAGCGGGGCGTTGCATACAGGCGAGGCTACGCTGATTTTCCAGACGGAGAATTTCCTGTCGGCCAAACAGGTAAAAGCCGACCAACCGGAAGGATCGATTCCTGTACTGAAAACCAGTCTGTTCAAAACGTTTGCCACGGGTCTCTACGAGTATTCGCTGTCGACCTCGGTCTTTACACCTGTCGAGAAAAGCGGTGGCCGACCTGTACTGTTTCCGAATACGTTGAAAGTCAGTATGGCAGGGCAGGAGTGGGATGGCCAGTACTACCAGCAGATCAACTACCACGACAATGGCTATCAGGTGATCGGGAAATCATTTCTGGAAAAAGAGGTCGATGACGCGTATACGCTCGACAAAGTCATGCTTGAAGATGAACTCTGGAATCAAATTCGTATCAATCCTGACAAGTTGCCCACAGGCGAAACCCGACTGATTGCCGGGACCATGACTGCCCGACTTCGGCATAAACCCATTAGCGTGTTAACAGCCAAAGCGACGCTGGCTAATTACGAAGGGGTATTGTTTCCGGGTAACTACCTGAAATCGTACACAATCGAATACCCTACCGACGACCGAACGCTGATCATTATTTTTGAGCGCGATTTCCCCCATAAAATTGTCGGTTGGGAAGAAACCTACGATACCAAAGATAACCTTCTGACCTCCAGAGCCGTTTTAACGAAGACAATTCAAACAGATTACTGGAATCATAAGACCCCGGCCGACAGTACGTTACGGAAGGCACTTTTACACTAAACACCTATTTAGTCTGGCTAATCCGGCAGGAGAAAGCTACGGCTAACTTCACAAACACCATGAATCGTATTATCACATTTTGCTTATTCACCGTATGGCTGACGGCCTGTTCTGGCGATGGCGATAAGCCTAAAACGACTACCGAAGAGCCAATCTACACGCTGATTTTTCTGGATAAAACCCGTAGCGTAAACATTGATAAAGCGTTTGTAGGTCAGAAATACCAGCAGGCGCTAACCGACATCATTGAACAGAACATCCGGCAGAAGGGCGATAAGCTGGAAGTATATTTTATCCATGAAAATACATCCAAAGCCCGTGCGCTGAACATAACCGTTCGATCCGAAATGGACGATGTTTCAGCAGCCAGCCCGACCGATCGCGAAGCGGCCGAAACGGAGTTTAACCTGTCGCTCACGCGCGAAAAAGCGCAAATCCGGCAGCGGGTGCTCCAGCAGTTGGTAGCGCAAAATGTTGGTTCATCGAACCAGGAAACCGACATCTGGGCCAGCCTGCCTGTGATTGCCAAAGCCAATGAATCGGGCGCTACCGTAAAAGTATATTACCTCAGCGATATGATCGAGAGCGTTAAAGGCGCAAACCGACGCGATTTTCAGGTTACCCCTCCTAAAGATAACGCCCAGGCCGATGAATGGGCTAAAGCCGATGCCGAGCAACTTAAAAAGTACACGCTGGGTAGCCCGGAAATCACGATGATCCTGCCTTTCGAGCCGAACGCATCTGTGAAAGAAAATAACCCCGCCGTTACGCAATATTGGCAGACACTCTTCTCTGAACTGGGCGTGGGAACTGTAGAGGAACAGTAAGTCAGGACGAGATAGAAGGCGTTTCGGCAGGGATTTCAAAATGGTAACCTTCCGAAAAACCAGAGAAATCTTTGTTCAGGCAGTACGATGTGAGCGACAAACCATCCCCTTCGCGACGAACGGCCAGGTAGTGAAACAAGGGTTTGTAATCGGCGGCTATATCGGGTAGGCGGCTTGGCGACGTATTGAGAGGCTGACGCAGGCCACCGCCCCCCCGATCACCAGGAACGTTTTGCCGTCGAACTCATACCGTTCGAACGCGTGCGAATGCCCGGTAATAAACAGTTTTGCTTTTTGCGACCGGAGGTAAGGTGGTACAAATCGTTGCTGAACCAGCTTGGATGAGCCTACCAGTTTGCTATTGGAGTAGGGCGCATGGTGGCAGGTCACAATAACGACTTTAATCGATGGGTCGTTGTCCAGGTCCTCCAATGTTTGCTGATACCACGTTTGCTGGGTAACCAAATCCGCTATCGACAGGATACTGAAATTGGAGTTCAGCATAATGACGGCAATGGAATCGGTCACTTTCACATAGCCCGTATGAATATGGTCGGGAAAGCGCTGCTGGAAATTTCGGGCACCTTTCCGAGGGCGGCCCATCACATCATGGTTGCCCATGATGGCATAAACGGCCGTTTGAACCTCCGTACATTTCAACAGAAACTGGTCAATGATTCGCCACTTGCTATTCCGATAACCTAGTGAAACAATGTCGCCTAGCCAATAGAGAACAGCCGGTTGAATCCGCAGGATTTCGTTGAAAATTACCTGCGTAGCTTTTTTGTTCTGGTGTGTGCGCAATACCAGGCGTTCGACCCACATAGGCGCCTGTGTATCGCTCAGAAATAAAATATCCCGTTTACTCGTATCCGTTTCCATAACTATTCATGCATTTTACCAGGAGAATGCCCGCCAAACCAACTGCAACTCGGCGGTGAAGGCCGCGTTCTCGACGGCTACGGCATCGAACCATTTCAATTCTCCTGCTATTCGAAAACGACGGCCAATCGGATATGTGTATGAAGCAGCCGCCATCCAGCCTAAACTATTGGTATTTGTCATGACAGTACCCTGATAATCGAGCCGTGAATGATTAACGTATAAACCCGTTCCGGCAGTTATCGCCATCCGACGCGCCACGCTCCGGTCGGTACCTGTAAGCCATCCCAATGGCATTGAAAACACAACCAGAATCGGAACTGCCGACACATACACATGCGTATTCTCACCCGCTACCTCCCCCCGGTAACTATACATCGTTGTCCAGCCCGTTTCGAGCCCTACCCGAAGCCGATGATCGGGATACCACATCACCCGGAGCGAAGATGGCGTGCCAAATCGACTCAAACGTGGCTGCTCAATGGCATCCGGTACACCGAGGTGCGTTGAATAATACGACAACCCACCCCCTGCTGTTACAACCACGGTGTAGGGTCCACGACGCGTATCGGTAAGCGTATCCGTTTCAATAGCCTGTAGCCGACGCTGCCGACGAGCCGACGGGCTCCGTTGGGCCTGAACAGCCAGGCTTAGTAGTAGTAACAAAACAACCCAGCTTATTGTCTGTAAACGACGGTAAATCATACTTACGGTTGTTCAGTGTAGTGATAAAAGGCAACGACTGGCGAATAGTTGGAGAGAATACCATCGAACTGATTCTGACCGATAAACTCCCGGATAAATTCAGGTTCATCAAGGGTCCAGACAAAGACCGTCAGGCCGTCGGCTTTCATAGCCTGTACTTCGGCCGTTTGTGGGCCGAGTGTCCAGCGGGGAGCCCATATCCGTGCACCCAGACTACGGGTTAGCGCGGTGTCGAGTTCGCATAGGATAGGCGTATTTTCTTTGTTAGCCAGGGCTTTGTATGAGTCTACCGCTTCGGTACTGGGCAACCCAATAATGATGCGCAGGTCACGCCCAGCCTGAAGTGCTTTCTGCTGGTACTTTTGCTGAATGGCCTGCACTTTGTCCATCGGGCCAATGTATTTGGTATCGAGCCAGACAAAGTTCAGCGCTGTATTGTTCAACACCGTTTCCATGGCTTCTTCCAGCGTTGGTATTTTTTCGCCATTGATGAGCCGGACAAACGTGCTCAGTTGCTGATACGTGTAGTCTTCGACTGGCCCCATCAGGCCATTTTTCTGGATGAGCCGCAGATTAAGTGTGTTGTCGTGGTACAGAATCGGGACACCATCTTTCGTATAGCGAACATCGACTTCAATGCCGGTAGCGCCCAGCCTGGACGCCAGCTTGATGATTTCGACCGAGTTTTCAGAAGCGGGTAGTAAATCTGATGTACGTCCTCCACTGCGGTGCGCCATAATGGAAAACGGCCGAGAATTTAGCGGTCGATTATAGGTTAAGGTAATCGGATGACTTAGTGAGCTATTTTTATCGCCGTACAGGCCGTCGATAACCATGGTATCGCCGGGAGCCAGTTGACCTTTATAAAGCTGGAGTTTGCCCTGGTGCTTGACCCGGAGTGTCAACTGAACCAGGCCGATCCGATCGTTCACCAGTTTACGCCAGTAACCGCCCAGCACCAGGCTATCCGTTTGTGGTGTGCCTTCGAGGTTAAAATACGCGGCATCTTTACCCGTAAAAACCGACAGGTAGTAACTGGTGTCAGCGCCATTGTGCAGATACGTCCACTTCAGGGCTACCTGATCACCAAATTCGCTGGCTCCATTCGATACAGTATACACGCCGTTCGTAACTGCCCGAACAGCCGTTCCAAATTGACCGGAACCGGGTAGATTGGTAAAATCATAGGGGACCAGAGCCTCATACGTCTTCCGACAACTCAGGGAGACGATCAACAACAAGGCTAGCAGGCTATAGATGATCGGTTTCACAGAATAAAGCCAAAAATAAGTTGAGGGTAAAACAGGTTGCGGTCAAACGTGTCGAATAGGGACCAGAGTTGCCAGTTGAAGTTGGAATAAGCGCCCCGAATACCAACCGACACATGGCGCTGGTGATAGAAAGGTTGTTCGAGCATAAACGTAAAGGCTACTCCATTTACCTCCCGGCGGTTATATACGACTGCCAGTGAACCTACCTGCGACCGATAGTACAGATCGATAATGGCTTCGGTTCGGAACGTAAACCGAAGATCGCGGGTGAGTTTATAGCCAACCGAAACATTCGGAAACGTTTCGACACCAAAGGCCTGACTGCTAAATACATCCTTGATTTGTAAGGCCCCCAGCCAGCCGGTTATATCGTAGCCAGCCGACATAAACAATCGATTCGTAAACGGTTTAACCCAGCGAAAGCCCACGCCAATGTTACTCTGTACGAACTGAGTCTGAAAGCGGCCGGTCAGGTAGAAATTTTTCGACAGCCCCCGTTGTAGGTTAAAGTCAATGGCAGGGACACTCACCCGGATTTCTTCCGTTAGTTCGGGGGGCGTAGTGGTAAAGACAACCCCAACCGACTTGCGCCATTTGCCGGGCAGTGGCGCCTGTGGAAAATAAATGCCGGGCTGCAATGGCCAGACGTTGCTGGATTGAGCCATTCCCAACTGGGCAAGCCCGATCAGCAGAGCCGAATAGCCAAGTCGTCGGAGTAGGTTACTGGAAGTGTAGAGATGTCGAATGGTAGCCACTTAAAAATCGGTATAAGCGTCAGAAGTACTAAACCGTATGGACCTGAATTTGTTGCTTCGTCTCATCGTTCAGGTTGCTAAAGCTAGTCAATTTGCCCAATTAGCTATGTTTACGATGCTGCTGATGCCATCAATTACGTAATTGTGACGAGTAACTATACCATTTTCGCAGGGGGTAGCTCCGAGAAAGTTGCATGGACTGGATGCTATATTTAATTCCCATTAAAAAAGTAACCAGCCCGAATTGGTCAGGCTGGTTAAATGGCAACGCAAACACTAAACTCAACTTATCTCACTATTAAGAACTCAATGTTACGGGGGTAGGAGTACGAATCTAACCAGCAATGGCATAGCTTGATTCCTGTGTTTGTTCTACAAGGCAGTCGGTATTCTGGCGGAGACTCAGGCAGCGTAGTTGCGTATTGATTTGGCGCTGGCAGGTCCTATATGTTGCTAAAGCATCTTTCTGGCTGAGGTCGATTAGTAAATAATCGTATCGGCGAAGTAGCAAATGGATGGTTAAGACTAGTTCCGGTTCGCCCAGTAAAATTTCGGTACGAAACGCCCCCAGCCTAGCTTTCGATAAAAATTCTACCCAGTAATTCAATTGTTCGTTGGCGGTTTGTTTGGCTTCCCGAAATAGGGAGGCTTTCAGTGGTTGATCGGCATCCTTATTGAAATCAAATGCATAGACTACCGTCAGGTCAATGGGTTCTGACTGGGTTTCCTGCCAGCGATTGAACGACAAGGCCATATCGACCGACCCATCCGTGAGCAAAAGAGTTTTTTTCATTGCGTAATCCTACCAAGTATTCCTGTCAAAATTAGGAGAGTTGGTTACGCTGAATTATGAGTAACGTTAGGCACAGGGCTGATTGTGGTCAGCCGACAGAATGGGTTTCAGGGCACATTGGGTCATGGCCGAAAAAAGAATGGCAAAAGGAGTTTTATCAGAAAAATGACGGATCTGAGTGACAAAAATCTGCTGTAGGTTTGACCTGCCTCAAGAATTTTGCGGAAGGAGAATGTCAACTTTACAGCTACTAATTGCCTTTATACCATGGCACCTACGCCTTCTATATTTCCAGCTTTGCCACAGCAGCCTATCTTACTGGTTTGTACATCTGCCAGTAATTCACAACGCCTGGATATAGACTGGTTGCTGGCAAAGCTTCGATCGCTTATTAAGCCGGGTATACAGATTATGTGCATCGACGAAGCCACCCATCCCGAAGTTGTCCGGAGTTTTGGTTTTACGAGCTTTCCTGGCTGTGTATTGCTCCAGCAAGGTTTCGAACTTTGGCGATACACAAGCCCTATTGATTATAACGCGTTGTCTTTACAAACGACCCACCAGGTAGACAGGCCCTCTTAGACTTAGTGCCCAGACCGAGCAGCCGAGTACCTGCCTGCTTTTATTCTTCTGCCCATTTCACCTTTTGCCGAAAATTATCATTTCATAAAACGGGTATTGGCCTATTCAGAATATGTATTCTGTAGAGTATCTTGCCGCTATAAGCACTTGTATAAGAGTGATCATACAGCATGATTTTTATTGAGTCAATTATAAGGTCTCGTAAGTGGCTGCTTTCCTGCATTTTCCTGCTAGTAACATCCTTTCCCGGCTGGGCTCAGCCTACTGGACGGTTCCTAGGCAGTGTTTTGGCGCAATGGGTGGATACTGACAACGGCCACCGTAACCTAAAACTCCTGAACGACTTCGGTTATGTCGATTCGAAAGGAAAGACCTGGGAAGTGCCTGGCGGTACGATTATTGAAGAGGCCTCTATGCCAAAGTCACTATGGCTACAGGATAGTATACCGTTACTGACATCCTATCGACGTGCGGCTATCCTCCTCACCTATTATTGCAAGTACAGAAAGGAAAACTGGTTCTTAGTTTATCGGATGTTCTACGATGCCTGTTTAACGGCGGGTTTACCGGAGCGTAAGGCCAAAGCATTGTTTGCCGGTGTTTTTGCCAGCCAACAACGGTGGTCACCTTCCTATGGTTACAGGAGTATTAGTGATAAAACCGTTTCATTTCTGGGGTACCAATTGATCAATGTGTCTATAGCAGAAATCGACTTCAACGAGATTCTTGAGTGGATTGAGACGAAAAATCCATCCATAGATGAGCTTGTGATTCGGTTACATTGCTCGATGAAAGAAAAAAAAGAAAAACGCTTGCTCGAGCCCAAAGACTTGTAAATGGATCAGCGATTCAGTGTAATTACGTTAGGCACGGACGATTTGACGGCTATGAAGCAATTCTACACCGAAACGCTGGGCTGGAAACCCGTAGCCGAAAATAAAGACATTGTCTTTTACAAAATGAATGGTTTTCTGTTTAGCCTGTTTGACCGAGCTAATCTGGCTCAGGGGGTTGGGGTTTCGGCTGAAGGTACTGGTTTCCGATCGTTTACGCTAGCCTATAATGTCGGTTCGAAACGGGAGGTCGACGACTTATTTGACGAGCTGAAAGTGAAAAAGGTTACTATTCTGAAAGAACCGCACGACACCCCCTTTGGCGGTTACTTCTTCTATTTTGCTGACCCAGAAGGGAATGTACTTGAAGTAGCGTATAATCCCTATGTGCCTCTGGATGAACGCAGTAATATTGTTACGCACAAGAATATTGATGAGCTGTAAGTATCTGAAAAACATTTATCTTGTCGGACCAATCGATTAGTGTAAACTCATAGAACCTGAATCATATGAGCCGTATACCTTATTGGTTACCTATCGTTTTAGTGTGCACGACTTCTCAATATTTACAGGCACAGACTGATTCTACAGTGGTCTTTCGGCAATCACAGGTAGAAAGGGTTGCTTCCAATTTTTCAAGCATCGATAGGCAGTCGACTTTACCTGCGAGAATCTATTCAAGGCAGGATACTTCCTTAGCTGTACAGCAACTTTTCGAGGATAAACGATCATTGGGAAAAACGTACACGATGGTAGGAGGCTGCAATCTGATAGGATTTATTGCCTTACCCGCCGGGGCTTCGGTTGGAGCCATTGGCTTGGTAACCGTTGGATTAGGAGCGATCAAAAAAGCCAGGTTTCGTCGTTATCGGGAAGAGGTTATTCTCAGAGATTATCAGTCAGGTATCCCTTTACCGCAGCGAATCCAACGTCAATTAAAAGCAAAGTATTTTGGCTAAGTTGACAAAGGCGTATACACGTAGAAAGCTGTATAACATCCTGATAGCTAGGGCGTAAATTAGCCAACTTTATTTTTGATTGAAGATTCTATAAAAGAGATTATAGGGTGAAACATAAAAATCGATCGCTATACAGTTTAATCGTACTATTGTTTGCTCTGGTATTTCCTATTGTCTACGAGTACTTACGAGATTGGCCAGCGACAGGTGTAGTAGGGGCACTTCTGATGTTTTTTGGGTTAGGCATCTCAGGCCCTTTGCTAATTATGTATAGCCTTCTTGTTTACCTTTTTTCTGAAAGCAAAGAAAAGAAACTTCTGTCCGCACTAGCCCTCGCGATTGGTCTATCGTGGGTAATATACATGATGTATACCATGTCAACTGGAGTTGACTAGGACACAGGCATTTTAGGGTAGAATTAGTACTTACTTCGCCAATAAGCTATGACACATGGGTATCGTATCCTGAATATGGACCGGGAGTTGGTAATGCGACAGACCTCGACCGATAAGCAATAGGGCGACAACGACAGTTGCCAGGGAAAGGGTACGGTTCAGGTATTGGCGGCCAAGTATCGACAACCAGCCTGTCATTAGATTGACACCCAGCAAGGCGGGTAGCGTTCCCAGGCCGAACAGAAGCATATAGGAAGCTCCGGCCTGAGGGGTATTGGTAGCCAATGTACCGGCCAGAGCCAGGTACGTAAATCCGCATGGAAGCAGGCCATTCAGGATACCTAACAGCCCGAAGCCCATCCAGCCGGGCTGTTGCATATGATGGCGAAACGTGCGGGTTATCTGATGATCGAGCCAGGGCCAGCGCAACCGGGCCGGTAAGCCTTTCCGCCAGAAAAAACTGATCAGTAACGCAAGGCCACTTATAACGGCCAGCGGACGTTGCCAGCCCATCAGGTGTAACCCCAGGCTCATTGTACCAGCTAATGCGCCTAATGAGCTGTAAGTAGCCACACGGCCCAAATGATATAGACCGACAGCTTTCCAGCGGGCATTCTTCCGAATTCGGCCAACAGGTAGAGCCGCCACCAACGGTCCGCACATACCTACGCAGTGCAGGCTGCTGATCAGCCCCGTAACAAAAGCGGTGGCGAGCCAGGGTGACATAGCTTATAAATCGAGTTGGCTTTCCTGATAATACTCGCGGCTACCATCCGACCAGGTAAATTGTATCCGCCAGCGCCCACGGGCCAGAGCAGCCGTCGAAACCACCTGCTGGGCCTCATGGCTGGCCGGAATCGTTATCTTAAAGTCCTGCTTCCGATCACCGGGGCGGTAAAAAACAATCTGACCATTTTGCAAGGTTTTTGGGAGTTCGCAAACTACCTGCTGCTGGTCGGGCTGATTGGTGATGACAGCAGCCATGTTTTGCCGGGCATTGTTCTCCCGGTCAATTTGCCGCTGATAGTCAAGCTCATTCTGGTAATAGTTATCACTAACCAGATCGACATGCTCGCGGCTCATCTGGTACACCATCGTACCGATAAAACCTGCAAAGAGCACAAATACAAGAACGATTGATTTACCCCAGTTCATAGATTTAATGAGCGAAAGAGTGAATGAGTGAAAGAGCGAATGGGTTGAGTAAAAAATAACGTGCGTCAGCATTCGCTCTTTCACTCATTCACTCTTTCGCTCATTGGACAGGTCCTAAAAATGTTGTGTTTAGTTTATCGACGACTTCGCCATCGGATACGACTTCGATAACAAGCTTGGTGCTGTTCTGATGGATTGATTTCTCGGGTAATAGAATGAAAAACATGCCCTTTGTCAGCTCATCGGCGGGTGCTTTTGTGATCGGTTGCACCATCCGAAGTTTGGCTCCCGGATAAGCCACCCGGAACGAAACGGGCTTGTCTCTGTGCGTTTTGTTGACCAGTTCGACCAGATACAGATCGGAAATCATGCCTCCCGGTTCGCGCTGAAATAATTGGCCCGGCGCCCGCAGAACGGTAGTGTCGAGGTCGCTACGGCTCACCAGCAAAAAGCCCCACACGCTCATAAGCAAAACCAGAATAACACTATAGGCAATCATACGGGTGGTAATACGCCACGGCTTCTGCGTCCGAACCCCTTCAAGCGAATCGTACCGGATAAGGCCGCGTGGACGGCCAATTTTGTCCATGATCTCATCGCAGGCGTCGATGCATAAGGTACAGTTCACACATTCCATCTGATTGCCATTCCGAATGTCGATCCCCGTCGGGCAAACCTGTACGCACAGTTTACAGTCGATGCAATCGCCTTTGGGCTGGGCGCTGGGAGCAAGTGGTAGCGGGCTGAACGTGTCGTGATCCAGCGTAGGATTTGTGCTTTTTTTCTGGGCGCTACGTTCCATTTTTCCTCTTGGCTCGCCCCGGATTTCATCGTACGTGATGAGCACCGAATTTTTGTCGAGCATTACGCTTTGCAGGCGACCATAGGGACAAATAGTAGTGCATACGTATTCACGGACGTGAGCATAGACGGTGTAGAAAACCCCCGTAAACACCAGAATGGCTGTCAGTCCGGCCAGGTGGTTCTCCGGATTGTCGGTTATAATGGTCAGCAAGGCATCTTTGCCAATGATATACGCCAGAAATGTATTGCTGATAGCGAATGAAAGCAGGAAAAAGAGACTGTATTTAGCTAACTTTTTGAGGATTTTTTCGGTAGTCCAGGGGGCAGCATCCAGGCGTTTACGGGCGTTCTGATCACCTTCAATCCAGATTTCGATGCGTCGGAAAACCATTTCCATGAAAATGGTTTGTGGACAGGCCCAGCCACAGAATACACGTCCGTAAATTGTTGTAAACAGAACAATGAAGACAATAAAGGCAAGCATCCCAATGGCGACCAGGTAAAAATCCTGGGGCCAGAAGGTAACACCGAAGAAGTTGAATTTCCGCTCCAGAATGTTGAATAGGAACAGCGGCTGGCCATCATAACTCAGAAAAGGCCCAGCAAACAGGGCAGCTAGTAAAACCCAGGATACAACATTCCGCCAGCGATAGTATCGCCCTTTCACCACACGAGGATAAAGCCATTCCCGTTTACCGAAGGTAGAGGAGGGTTTCTTTTCAGGAGGAGCGTTGAGTGTTGCGTTCATTGAGGTATTGTTCTTTTACTTTTTGTCATTCCGACGAAGGAGGAATCTTAACTATTCCTCACTCCCGAGTATAGACACCTAAGATTCTTCCTTCGTCGGAATGACAAAAATTAATTTATGGCTACTTTCTCGCCCTGGGGCTCTTTGGCACCTGCGGGCTTAGTCCCCTGCAACGATAATATATAGCTGGAAACCTGCTGAATCTGAAGCGGATTGAGCTGTTTTTTCCAGGAGATCATTCCTTTATCGGGAACACCTTCGGTAACCGTGTGAAACACTTCTTTCACAGAGCCGCCATGCAGCCAGTATTCATCCGTGAGGTTCGGCCCAACTTTGCCTTCGCCCTTCTGACCATGACAGGCTGTACAGTATTGGTTGAACAGCGTTTTACCAGCCTCTAGCCCTTTGGCTTCAGTAAGTCTGGTGACCGTATTCTCATTGATTTTGCCTGCTACGAGCTTAACATAAGCTTCACGTTGTTTTTCAGCAACGGCTACTTCCTGATTGTATTCCTGCTCCATTACATTCCCAGCACCGATGACGTGGAAAATCAGCAGATAAATAGCCCCGAAAGCGATGGTCAGGTAGAACAGACCCATAAACCACGGAGGAGTCGGGTTGTCGAGTTCGGCGATACCATCGTAGGCATGCTCCAGCATCAGGTCTTTTTCGGTGCTAAGCGTGTGCAAACCGGCCCACTTTTGCCAGGCTGTCCGATTATCGGCGGGTTTGGCAGCAGTGTTCAATTTTAACCCCAACGCCTGACGCAGAACGTAAGCCAGATAAAGCGTAATGACTAATAGTAATCCAGTGGCAACGGTCACAAAGATCATCACCATTACCCACAGCAGGTCTTCGCCGGAGCTTAGATCCCAGACCGATTTGCCAGTTGTCGGGTCAAACAAAGTTGTTACGAGAAGATTCATAAAATAGATCGATTAAACCTCGCTGGATTCGTCGAGGGGCAGGTTACTCATTTGCTGCATATGGCGTTTGTCGGCGAGCAACAGGTACAATCCGACCAGCAGGAAAAAGGCGAAAAACGTCAGGAACGAACCGATCATATAGACGTCTGCCCCAGGTATGGCTGAAATAAATTGCTTGAACATGGCTTTTTGAAGGAGTGAGGAGCGCGGAGTGAGGAGGGCTGACGCGAGCCTATTTCTAATAGGGCTATTCTCGCTCCTCACTCCTACTACTTATTTCTGTGCGGTTTCCATTTTCTTAATGTCCGTTCCCAGCCGTTGCAGGTAGGCAATGAGGGCTACGATTTCGCGGTCGGGTTTTACATTGATCCCTTCTTTTGCCAGACGACCACTAACTTCGGTTGCCTGTTTGGTCAGGTCTTCATTGGCCTGGGCAATAGCGAGGTCATCGTAGGGAACACCAATCTTGTTCAGGGCCCGCAGTTTCGCCGATGTGTTTGAAATATCGAGCTGCTGCGTGATCAGCCACGGATAGGCAGGCATCACAGATCCGGGCGACATCGAGGTTGGATCGTTCATGTGGTGGTAGTGCCAGGAGTCGGGATATTTGCCGCCTTCGCGATGAAGGTCGGGGCCGGTCCGTTTGCTACCCCACAGAAATGGGTGATCGTACACGAACTCACCGGCTTTCGAGTATTCGCCGTAACGCTCGGTTTCGGAGCGGAACGGCCGGACCAACTGGCTATGACAGCTTACGCAGCCTTCGCGGATGAAGAGGTCGCGACCCTGTACTTCGAGCGCGGTATAAGGCTGAACAGAAGCAATGGTTGGCACATTCGATTTGACCATGAATGTCGGGATAAGCTCAATGAGCGAACCAATCAGAATAACGACCAGCGATGCAACCAGGAACTGGAAAGGCTTGCGCTCCAGCCAACGGTGCCAGTAAGTCTCACTGCCGGTTGGTTTATAGCTGACAGGCAGTGCATAGGCTTCGGCTTCTTCGTTGGCAACCAGTTTTCCGGCAGCCATGGTTTTGAAGAGGTTATAGCCCATCAGAATAGCTCCCAGCAGGTACAGCGTTCCACCCAGCGCCCGCATCATGTGCATCGGCAGGATTTGCAGGGTTGTTTCGAGGAAAGTCGGGTATTTTAATACGCTGGCCTCCGTAAACTCTTTCCACATCATGCCCTGCGTGAAGCCTGATATGTACATGGGGATGGCATAGAACAGAATACCCAGGGTGCCGATCCAGAAATGGAAATTCAGCAGTTTTTTCGAATATAATGGTGTGCGATAGATGCGCGGAATGAGCCAGTACAGCATAGCGAAGGTCAGGAAACCATTCCAGCCCAACGCCCCAACGTGTACGTGTGCTACGATCCAGTCGGTAAAGTGCGCGATGGCGTTAACATTTTTGAGCGAGAGTAGCGGTCCTTCCAGCGTAGCCATACCATAGGCCGTCAGTCCAACGACCATGAATTTCAGGAGGGTATCTTCCCGAACTTTATCCCAGGCCCCGCGTAGAGTCAGCAGACCGTTGATCATACCGCCCCACGAGGGAGCAATCAGCATAATCGAGAAAACGGTTCCGAGCGATTGCGCCCAGTCGGGTAGGGAGCTATACAACAGGTGGTGAGGACCCGCCCAGATGTACAGGAATATCAAAGCCCAGAAGTGTAGAATCGACAGTCGGTATGAATAAACCGGACGGTTGGCCATCTTAGGCAGGAAGTAGTACATCATGCCCAGGTAGGGTGTTGTCAGGAAGAAAGCCACGGCATTGTGACCGTACCACCACTGAACCAGCGCATCCTGCACACCCGCATACATCGAATAGCTTTTGAGGAAGCTCACTGGCATCTCCATCGAATTGACGATGTGCAGTACAGCTACCGTTACAAAAGTGGCGATGTAGAACCAGATGGCCACGTACAGGTGCCGTTCGCGCCGTTTAACGATCGTGCCGAACATGTTGATACCAAAAACCACCCAGATCAGCGTGATCGCAATGTCGATGGGCCATTCCAGCTCAGCGTATTCTTTGGAACTGGTAAGACCCAGGGGTAAGGTAGCTACAGCCGACAGAATAATTAATTGCCAGCCCCAAAAGTGAATTTTGCTCAGTACATCGCTGAACATTCGGGTTTTACAGAGTCGCTGGAGCGAGTAATACACACCCATAAAAATGGCATTACCGACAAACGCAAAAATAACTGCGTTAGTATGCAACGGACGAATCCGGCCGAAGGTAGTATACTGGTTGCCCAGGTTGGCGGCTGGCGCAAATAACTGCGTAGCAACAATAACACCGACGAGCATCCCGATGATGCCCCAGATGATCGAAGCTACGGCAAAGTCACGGACAATTTTGTTGTCGTAGGCGAAACGTTCCACCAGTGTCTCACCGCCGGGTGGTTGCTGCCCAATGGACACCTTGCCGGGCTTAACCAGGTTGGAAGCAGCATCAGCGGCAGGTTGATTAATCGAAACATTCATAATGAACGAGATAGGGGTTACTTTGCGTGTGATTGAGGTTCAGCAGTATCCGGTGCGTCGTCTTCCAGAAGCATCCGAATCGAGGGGGTGTACAGATCATCCTGCTGCCCAGTCCGCATCGACCAGAAAAAGGCCCCCAGAAAACCCAGTGCCATCATCAGGCTGACACCAATCATGAAGAAGATAATGCTCATCACCGTATCGATTTTGCTGGTTCAAAATTGAGACGCTTTGCCGGGACGAATCATGAGTTTCGTCAGGTCGGAGACTGATTTTGGCCCGGTCAGACAATGAGCTGACAAACGTCAGATAATAAGTTGACGAGTGTCAGGTAGGGGGCAGGTGGCAAAGGGCAACTTTGCAGCCATTCGTAGTCATTCCATGGTCATTGACCGCCATTCATTGCTTATTGATGACCATGGAATGACCACTATTGACAATTATTTATGATCATCCTCGCTTTTTTTCTGGCGCACTGGTACCTGTCGGTGCTGATGCAAACCTTTTTTCTCCATCGCTATGCCGCCCACCAAATGTTTACGATGAGTAAAGGGTGGGAGAAGTTTTTCTACGTCGTGACGTTCGTGGCACAGGGCTCGTCGTTTCTGAGCCCTCGCGCGTATGGGATTATGCACCGCCTGCACCACGCCCATGCCGACACTGAGCGGGACCCACACTCACCGGAGTTTTCCAAAAATCTGTTCGACATGATGTGGAAGACCCGGATTTACTATAATGACATCCTGAATAACCGCGATCATATCCCGGCAAAGTTCAAGAAAGGCGTTCCCAACTGGCCATGGATGGAGTGGTTTGGCGATCGCTGGCCCGTTCGGCTGGCCTGGGGAACGGCCTATACGTTGTTTTATATTCAGTTTGCTCCTTCGCCCTGGTTTTTCCTGCTACTGCCGTTCCATTTTCTGATGGGGCCAGTTCATGGCGCTATCATCAACTGGTATGCACACCGTTACGGATACACCAATTTTGAAGTAAACGATACGGCCAAAAATCTGCTTCCCTTCGATTTCCTGATGATGGGCGAATCGTATCATAACAATCACCACAAATATGGTGGCCGGGCCAACTTTGGAGGTTTCCGTTGGCATGAGTTCGATCCTGCCTATCCACTACTGAAATTGCTCAACTCGTTACACGTGATCAAGCTGCGGTTCGGGCGCGATGAAGCGTATATGTAAGCTGGCTGCCATTCGTCTGCGATGCAATCGCAGACGAATGGACAAACGCGATCATTCATCCGACTGAAAGACACGCTCTTCCTGCGGTTTCCTGCGTTCGTCGTCATTAATTTTCTGGGCTGTTCAACAGGGCGCAACTTTGTTTCATCAAACAAAAACAAATCGAGAACAGACCATGAAAAAGTTATTCATTCTGATGCTGGGACTGGTTGCCAGTACTGCATCATTCGCCAAAACAACTACCAACGAAGCGCCTGCTACAACCATAACGCTGACTGCTGATAACAAGGTCAAACTGGTTATAGCCCCCGAGGCCGCCAAAGCGACCATAGCATTACAAGACCAGGAAGGTCATCTGCTCTATACATCCTCGGTCGATTTACGCCAGGGAATCCATCAGAAATTCAATATCAATGAGCTGAGTGTTGGTACCTACCAGATCGCCGTTAAGGTGGGGGAACAGAACACGGTGAAAACCTTCGTCATTCAGGAGCGCCCGGCCGAAACGTTTGTCATGCTCGAATCGTAAGCCATTAGTCTGAGCCTATGAAAACCGGCCATAAAGCCGGTTTTATAGTTTAAGGCCCTTCACTGACTATAGGAAATGCCTGTTTGGCTGATGGTTACCATTAGTTTTTCGGTACAATACGCTTCGTCTATCTATGGATAACCGGCTTACATCGACTCAGAAGTGGCAGCTAGCCATTCGGTTACTGGTACTTTTTTCGCCCCTGTTGCTTTACGTCAATCTGCCGGAATCAGCCCGAAACACAACGGCTCTGATTCATGCAATCCCTTTTTTTATGCTGTTCAGTATAATCAATCTGGGATTATATTATCTCTGGATCAGTGCTACTGACTGGTGCCAACGGCAATTGGAACATCGGTTCAGCAGCGACATTCTGATGCAGTTCAATTGGCGATCCATTCTGCTGACCTTTCTGATTTCGTTCTCCTTGGCTCTTTTGTTTACGAAACTACTTCCTATGCTCTTATTCGAAGTGTTGCACATCGTTAAGCAAATATGGCCGTCGTTGTTACCTAGCCGTGGCCCGTCTCCTTTTCCACCTGCGGTAATGGCCTACATTGGCCGTGCCAACAACGTATTTTCCATCGTCATTATGCTCACGGCCTTTTACCTGACCATCAGTGAGCGGTCGTTCCGGCAGTTGAAAGATGTTCAGCTAAAAGCGGAAAAGCTGGAAAAAGAAGCCCTGTTAAGTCAGTTTGGAGCCTTGAAAAGCCAGCTTAGTCCGCACTTTCTGTTCAATAGCCTGAGTATTCTAACGTCGCTGATTCATGAAGATGTCGATCTGTCGGAGCAGTTTATCAAGCGATTGTCCAAAGCGTATCGGTATATTCTGGAACAGCGCGATCAGGATTTGGTGCCTTTGGCAACGGAACTGGATTTTATTCAGGCGTATACCTTCCTGCTCAAAATTCGTTTCGAGAACAAATTTGATGTCCTGATCGACGTACCCCAGGCTGCCCAACTTCAGTATCGGATTGCTCCGCTCACGTTGCAGCTCCTGGTCGAAAATGCAGTGAAGCATAACCGAATGTCGCAGCGGGAGAAACTCAAGGTGCGTATCTACGTCGAACAGGATTGGCTATTGGTGGAAAACCCCATTCAGGCCCGCGACCAACCCGAACCATCGACCGGCATTGGCCTTTCCAATATCACCAATCGGTATTCGCTCCTGACCGACCGGCCCGTTTGGTGTGGCGAGGAACAGGGGCAGTTTGTTGTCAAAATCCCACTTTTAACATAAAGAGTGAAAGAACGAAAGAGTGAATGAGCGATGAGCCGTTTTAACTCTTTCGCTCTTTCGCTCTTTCGCTCTTTAAAACATGAACGTAATTATTATCGAAGATGAAGACCGCTCGGCCCGGCAGTTGGAGCGGATGCTGAAAAAATACGATCCGGCTGTGCAGGTGCTGGCCCAACTGCCCTCGGTAAGTGAGTCGGTGGCCTGGCTTAGCCAGCATTCCGTACCGGATTTGATCCTGATGGATATTCACCTGGAGGATGGTCTGGCGTTCAGCATTTTCGAGCAAATTCAGTTGACAGTGCCTATCATTTTTACGACGGCCTATGATGAGTATATGATCAAGGCCTTTAAGGTCAACAGCATCGACTACCTGCTCAAACCCGTTGATTACGATGAGTTGGTCAACGCACTCGACAAGTTTAAAACCCTGCGAAGCGTAGCGTCCAGCCCCGATCTGACCAAACTGCTTCAGGTAGTGCAACAATTTCGGGAGTCGCCGTTTAAGGAGCGGTTTATGGTTAGCATCGGCACCAAAATCAGAAGTGTCGAAACGGGCGAAATCGCGTATTTTTTCTCTGAGGAAAAAGCCACCTTTTTGACCACCAAAGAAGGCCAACTATTACCACTGGAGTATAGTCTCGATCAACTGACAGGAATGCTGAATCCTTCGCAGTTTTTCCGGATGAATCGTCAGTTTCTGGTGGCTCGCACGGCCATTCAGACCATTCACGTTTACTCCGCCGGTAAGCTAAAAGTTGACCTTCGTCCAACGCCCCGTCAGGAAGTGCTGGTTAGCCTAAGCCGAATCGCCGATTTTAAAGACTGGCTAGGACGTTGATATATGCCGGGTTCAAGCGCTGGCCTGGTCAATGCCTATCCAATACACTAGGATCAGGTCGTGTGCCGCATAGGCCATTTAGCTCATCCTATTCTAGACTATCCCATATTGGGTCGTATCCGCTTAGCGATTCAGTCAAAAGGCCTCCAAATACGGTGGTATCGTCAGGCTTCTAACGTTACCGTAAACGTAGTTCCTTTTCGTACTTCGCTTTGGCATTGAATCTCTCCCCCGATTTCATCTAGTATTCGTTTGACAATGTGCAAACCCAGCCCAGTCGAGTGTTCGCCTGAGGTTGGCTTGGATGCGGCCACGCCATATTTCGTAAAAAGTTTGGGAATATCGCCAGACCCGATACCTACGCCCTCATCCTTTACGGTCAAACGAATTTTTGACAACGACGACTCCAACCCTACCCAGATTTTTTTGCCTGGATACGAATATTTTATAGCATTAGACAGTAAATTCTCAAGCACCCGAATCATCAGGTGTTTGTCGGTCAGAATAGCTATTTTTTTGTCAGTTGACTCAATATACATGGTCAGGTTTTTGGCTTGTGCCGATAGCGTCAACCGGTCGACTACCTCTTTGGTTAGTTCAACCAAATCTATTTTTTGAAGCGTTAGTGTTCGCTGGTTGGTTTCCGCTTTTTCGACATCCAGTATATTTTTAATGAGGGTCATTCCCTGAACGGCACTTTTGTCGATTGCCTGCACGGCCTCAGTGGTTTTAGGGTTATCCTGAAGATTTAGTTTTAATAACGAATTCCAGGTTTTTATGGTTAGAAAAGGTGTATTCAAATCGTGCGAGACCATACTGATCAGGTGATTCTTTTCCCGGTTCAACTCTGATAATTTTTGATTTTGGCGTTCGATCAGTCGATTTTTCTGCCGATTTTTAACCAGGAAATAGCCGATTATGCCCGAAAACAGAAGCAATCCCACCAGGCCAACTCCATAAGCAAGACGCTGTTGCTGCTCCTGTTTTAGCTGTTGATTAAGAAGCTGATTTTCTTGCTCTTTCTTCGCTGATTCATACTTTTTTAAGACATCCAGCATGGCTTTGTCTTTCTCCTGATTAAACAGGTTGTCGCTTTGGGTAACAAATTCCCGTTGGATGCCAAAGGCTCGCTTATAGTCTTTTTTCGCACTGTAGGCTCTTGCCAGCACATCCAGCGATTTGGTAAGGTTGGGTAAGGCTTTTACGGCTTTAAAAATCTGGATAGCTTTTTCCAGACGAACGATTGATTCATCATATCGTTTCAACTCGAACAACGAGTTACCAATATTTTCATTGACAATACCGATCGATACCGGATCATCAGCATAAGGGATCAGTTTCTGTGCCTGCAAATAATCCTTAATTGAGCCTTCCAGATTCTTTTTCTCGTACTTTATATTCCCTAAAACGATATAGGCCAAACCAATGGAATACGAATCTTTTTGCAATTGGAAGCTGTGCAGCGCTACTTTTTCGTTGAACTCTACCGAATTAAGAAGACGCAATTTGCGGCCTTGGTCGGTTGTCTGATTGGCTAGTTTAAAATACTCATTTGCAATATTGTGCGATACATTTCCGATCCAGGTAGTCTCGTTCAACTTTTGAAATATGGCCAGCGCTTTCTGATAGTAGTCAATCGTTTGCCGAGGTTCTTCGCGATATTGATAGCATGCACCAATATTGTTGAGTGCTATCCCTACGCGAAGAGGAATCTTTAATTTTTCAAATCGGTCAATGGCTTCCAGATAATAGGAAATGGCTTTTGTATAATCGTTGTTTACATAGCGAACCATGCCGAGGTAGTTTTTTCCAAAAGCGATATCTATCTCGCTCTGCAAGGCTGTCGCTACCGAATCAAATTTCGAGGCATATACCTGAGCCAGCTCAGGTTTTGCATACAGGTGTCCTTTAATAAGCTGCGAATAGATTTTTAACCGAATCGAATCGTGCTTTACTGTGGCGAGCGCGTTTTGTAGACTATCAAGATTGGTTTGTGAGTAGCCAGGAGTTACCAGCAGGGCAAAGGTCCAGATAAACCATTTCATAGCTTTCGGGAAAAGAGGTAAGAGGTCAAGACCATGTAAAATGAAAAATGGACAATGATTAATTTGTTGATAATCATTGTCCATTTACATAGCTTTCAATCAACTTATAATTGATTGCATATTTCACCAGCCCAACGGTATTACTGACACCGAGTTTTATCATAATATTTTGTCGATGTGTATCGACGGTACTAACACTGATAAAGAGTTTTTCGGCAATCTGAGCGCTGCTATATTCCTGGCAGATAAGGTTTAAAATTTCTTTCTCGCGTTTGCTCAGTACCACATCCGCCTGCCTGTTGACATAATTGCTTTCGTGTATCGACTGATCTCTGGCAAAATCAAGATCAATACGTTTAGAATAGTACGTTCCTCCGGTGCTCACTACCCGAATGGCCTCGAAAAGCTCATCATACGAGGTGTCTTTGAGCAGATACCCCTGAAAAGAAAATTTTTCCAGCCGATGAAACACCCGCAACCCGCGTAAAATGGTCAGGTAAATAATGGGTAGTGCAGGCTGGACTTCTCTAATTTTTGCCAGTAAAGCGTCGGGTTCTATATCTGGCAAGTTTACATCCAGTAATAAGAGGTCTATAGCTGGATGATTCGCCAAAAAATCAATCGTTTCCTTCCCCGAACTACAGGTCTGCACAACGTGAAAATCAGGTTGTGCATCCACAAGCATGGCCAACCCTTTCAGGAGCAATTCATGGTCATCGACCAGACATAGTCTTATCATCAGTGCAGGAAATCTAGGTGGTATTTAAAAATAAGATATCCTGAAATACAGGCTGATAGGGATTTATTTAACGATACCCATCACCGCAGAATTTACTTAATGGTTGCCAAGCCGACCTTGTTCGCTTCTTCGACCAGATCTGTTTCTATTATCCTTATTTACCCGATGTTTTGATGTACAACCACTTTTAAACTTTGTGTCAGTCAAGTTTCAGCCGCTGGCCTGTTCGCTGACAAGCCTTCTGTTGTGACGATTTGCGCTAGCAAAAGAGCTTGCCCAGAACCAATACATGACCTGTTTTAATTACTAAACTACAATCTCATGAAAGTACTGATTATTCTCGCTGTGGTTGCCTTTGGTGGTATTTTTACGAACAACGATATGGCATCTGTATCGTCGCTACGGCCGTCGACCGAATTGACAAACGAGCCGAAAGCACTGGCTAAAGTTAAAATTGTGTTTGGCCGGAAAAGTAGAAATTGTACTAAGTTTGGCGTATGTACTTTTGATGCTGACGCCGGCCCTATTGAAATCGATCTTAGCGCTGTATCGCCGGGTACGGCTATGGCTACCGCTGGTAAAGCAGATGGTAAACTGGTTGTAAACTTTGTTAAAAGCTCCATTGCGCCAATAGATCTTTCGACGCGATTTGCCAACAACCAGTTTGTGGTTGAAGAAAACTATACGGTTACGTTAGAAAACGCGATGGTTTCTAGCTACGTCATTAAAAGTGGTACCTATGACGTAACACCTAATGGAAAATACCTGACGGTTGAATTTTAGTAACTATAGAAAGCCCTACCTGAAAACGGTAGGGCTTTTTTTACGACTAGTCTCCCCTGCAATTTTCCCGTCCGCTCATTTTACAGAAATAAATACTGTAAAAGAAGTATTTGCTTTTCCTGCTTTATGAAAAAAGTATACTTCCGGGGAGTGTCCAATGTTGTAAAGCTCCCACTCATCTTGTTTCTTTTAGTTAGCTCAGTGGTTGGTTTTTCCCAGGATAGGCCGATAGAAAATGACTCTACCAAGACTGTCGCCCTCGATTCTGCCAAGAGAAACCAAAAATCAAAAGCCTGGGAAATAGCCTTTAACCTTGGACTCAACCTTTCACATACCATGCAAGTCAATGGGCAGCCCAACACGAGCAAAAGAGGTTTTGCGACCACCAATGGAATCGATCTGAATATCAATTATACCAAAGGTCGAATTATATCCAGCAATGAGTTTCACTGGCAATTTTCACTCTACAAGGCAGGTTTGAATACCATCACGCAAAAAACGGCCGATGAACTATTGAGTTTACACGATTTCTCTATCGGCTTTTCCGAAGATCGGATATGGAATATCAACGTTATCGCTAAAACGAAAACGGGAATATTTAGTACCTATCAGGACGGCTTTTTTCGAGATACAACTGCGGGGAAAGGGCTCGTGCAAAGTTTTCTTAACCCGTATGAGGTTATCCTGTCGCCTGGTATAAAGTGGCAGCCATCAAAGGCATTACGCGTTTCACTGTCACCCTATACGTTTCGTATTTATGGCCTGATCAATCAGCAAATTGCGAATACAGGACTCTATATTGAAGAAATGCAGGAAAATGGGTCCGACCGTATCCAGCAAATTATAGAACAACAGGGTGCAGCACTCAATATATGGTACGACAAAAAGTTTAAAAATTGGGTACAAATACAGTATCGACTAGCTGTAACATCGAATTATGCCGAAAAATTACTGGACAATGGAGCTATGGATGGACTATTTATTACAAAGATCAAGCTCGTTAAGAATATTTATCTTACCCATCGGGCTACGTTACGTGGCCAACTGGAGGAGAAGCCTTTTAAACCCGTTTATGTACAGGTGATTACTCTAAGCTATGCCGTTACGCTATAAGGTAGGTGACAAAGGGGAAGCTTGTTCCCTTCGAACCGCCAGCACGCCCAAAATAGGGCCGGGAAGCAGGCTATAAAATAGCCAGCCGGATAGGCCGATTTGGGTAACGAGCCAGGCCATTAGCTGAATCGAAATCACCGTAATCAGAAACCCCAGGCAGGTGACCAGTGTGAGGATACTGCCCCGGTTTTCGACGGCGGCATGACTGGCTACAAGAGTTGAAAATTGGGGTGAATCGCCCGCTGCAGAACTTCCCCATACAAATAGAAAAAGACCGAATATGGCTACGGGGGCTTTCAACAGAAATGGCAGCAGGAGAATGCATAAGCCAGAAGTGATTAATAATAATCGGGCTACTCGGGCACTCCCCATCCGCAGGGCAAGATAGCCTCCGACGATGCAACCTAAGGCCCCTGCCCCAATGGCCCCAAATGCCCAAAGCGATGTGGCTATTACAACATTAGGATGTTGCTGCTGGTAGTAGATGATTAGCGCGGGTAAAAAAGCCCATAATGTGTATAACTCCCACATATGCCCAAAATAGCCCAACATAGCCGGCCGAAAGGCCGATGGCTGAAAGAGGGCGTGCAGAGCCTGAAAACGAAAACGGTTTTTCGAGGGTGGAATGGGGCTGGCCGGAACCAGAAAAACAAGTACAAGGCCGCCAACGATGGCTAGCGTACTTACCGATACCATTAGACTGCGATAGGGTAAGCTACTGCCTAATCCTCGAATCAGGTGTGGGAAGGCCGTTCCTACTACCAGTGCCCCGACCAGAAAACCCATCGCTTTCCCTAAGATAGGTTTGAATCGATCAGCGGCTATTTTCATGCCCACGGGATACACACCCGCCAGAAAGAAACCCGTCAGGAAGCGACTTGCCAACACCGTAACGGGTTTTATGGGCAGAAATAGCCAGAGCAAGTTGACTGTTGCCGCCAGAATGACCGAAACCAGAAAGACCTGCGTGGCCCGAAACCGGTCGGGTATGGCTAGCAAGGCGTATAGGAGCGTCCCCGAAATAAATCCGATCTGTACGGCTGAGGTGATCCAACTCGTGAATTCGGTTGTTTTCAGAAGGGCTTGCAGTTCGGGCAGAATGGCGTTTCCGGCAAACCAGAGCGATGTGCCCGCAAACTGGGCGAATACCACAACGATCAACTGGATAGTAGTCTTTGAGGACGTGAGCATCCTCAAAGATAAGCAGTAATTTTTTCGACAGGATTTACAGGATTTACGGGATAGAAATACATGTAAATCCTGTCGAAAAAATTTATCTCCAGCCCCGGTAACCCCGAACGCCGAAAGTAGCAATGGCCAGCATGGTAGCTGAGCTGATTGGCATCAGGATAGCAGCTACAACCGGCGACAGATCACCAAACAGGGCGTAGCTTAGGCCAATGCCATTGTAGAGTAGGGAAACCACAAAGCTGAACCGGATGACGCGCATGCTGTATCGGCTAAAGTCCAGGAAAGTAGGTAGCTGAGTCAGCGCGTTTGCTTCGAGAATAGCGTCGCTGGCGGGAGTAAACTGAATGGTATCGTCGGTGACGGCCATACCGACATTCGCTTGCTTTAAGGCACCAGCATCGTTCAGCCCATCGCCAATCATCATGACCCGTTTGCCCGTGGCCTGCAAATGCTTGATGAAGGCTAGTTTTTCCTGAGGCCGACAGTTGAAATGCATTTGTCCAGCATCAGGGAACCATTGCTTCAATTCCGTTTTCGTATGGTCGTTATCACCTGACAACAAATAGAGCTGGTAAGATTTGTTCAGGCCGGTAAGCATGGTGTCCAGACCCGAACGGTACTGGTTCGGAAAACGGAAGCGTCCTCTGCATTCATCGTCAATACTTACGTAAACTGCCGATTCGGAAGGGGTGGCAATATCCGTTTCGGTAGTTGAAGACGCAGACTGGGACGATGAAATCGCCCCCCCTGACACAGCATCTTCACAAGCTAGAACAGATGCATTGACAAACGAACGTGTTCCTAGTTTAACAATTTGCCCATCTACCACCGCCTGAATGCCATGGCCGGGCACCTCGGTGAATAAATCCATTGGTAGTGACGAACAGTCTGCCAGATGGGCCGCCAGTATCCGGCTAAGTGGGTGAGCCGAGTGCCGCACCAGCGACGCAATCATACTGCGCTCAATAGAAGTCAGTCTGGGCGAAAGCTCCTCAATAACACCCGAATCATCACTCTTTCGCTGGAACGCCAGCCCGGTCTTCCCTCTTTCAACATCCGTTGTGGCACTTTTTACCTCCGTTAGCGTACCCGTCTTGTCAAATACGATGGTATCGCAGGCGGCCATTTGCTCAATAACTTCCGCGTTTTTGAGGTACAAATGGCGTTTGCCTAACAGTCGCAGGCCATTACCCAGCGCAAATGGATATGAGAGCGACAACGCGCATGGGCAGGCAATAATCAGCACTGCTGTAAAAACATTGACCGCTCGTGCTGGATCGTGTTGCAGGTACCAATACAAACCGACGCCTGTAGCCAGCGTGATGACCGTAATGGTAAAATATTTCCCAACCGCATCGGCAAAGGTGCGGATACGCGACTCATTATCCTTCTGAAACGCATCGTTGTTCCAGAGCTGGGTCAGGTAACTTTGCGATACGTCTCGGACAACTTCCAGTTCGATAGCTTCGCCGACCTGCTTGCCGCCTGCGTACACCAAGGCACCTGGCTCTTTCGATTCGGGTTCCGATTCGCCCGTTACGAAGCTGTAATCGATGAGTGCGTTGCCTTTGTAAAGCAACCCATCGGCCGGTATCAGCTCCTGGTTACGAATCCTGATCCGATCACCTTTATGGAGTTGAGCAACTGGAACTACGCGCTCCCCGCTCCCCGCCCCCTGTCCCTTGCTTCCGACTACCGTAACGGCCAGCGGGAAATAGGACTTATAATCACGCTCGAAGGAAAGAAATTCGTGGGTGCGCTGCTGGAACCATTTGCCACACAACAGAAAGAAAACCAGGCCCGTCAGCGAGTCGAAATACCCTGCTCCATTGAGCCACAACACTTCGTAGGCTCCCCGGAAGAACGCGACCAGAATACCCAGCAAAATCGGCAAGTCGATGTTGATAATCCCTTTGCGGAGGCTCGACCAAACCGATTCGAAATAACCCGATGCCGCATAGAAAACGACCGGAATGGCCAGTAGTAAGTTAAGAATGCCGAAAACGTGCTTGAACGATACATCGTCGAGACCGAGGTATTCCGGGAAACTGAACAGCATGATGTTGCCCGCACAGAATCCGGCTACACCCAGTCGGTAAAGAAACGGTCGATTGGAGGTTTTCTGCCCTTCTTTTACCACATCGTTCAGGCTGATCAGGGGTTCGTAGCCAATTGAACTCAGTAATTCGACCACCTGCCGAAGTGTAATTTCGGATGGGTTATACGTAATAAAAACTTGTTTCTTCAGAAAATCGACCCGCGACTGCTGGATGGCCGGGTTAATCCGGTATAAATGCTCCAGCAGCCACAGGCACGAACTACAGTGTATGGTGGGTACGTAAAACGTGACCTTCGCCACAGAATCGCCCGAAAACTCCAGTAATTGAGCAACGATGTCGGGGTGGTCTAAAAATTCCAGACGAGTTTGTTGAGCAACAGTAGCGGTTTGTGTAGTTCCCGGACGGTTGGTTCCTGGTTCAATGGCATAGTACTGGCAAAGCTGGTGTTGGCTCAAAATGGAGTATACCGTTTTACAACCGTCGCAGCAGAAGTGCTTATCATCGAAAATAAGGTACTCGTCCAGACATTCATTGCCACAGTGGTAGCAGACCGTTGGGGAAATTGTTGCCGTATTCATCGTTCAGAATTTGGACGCAAGTTGGCACAGGTATTGGCTACGTACCCTGATAATCATCAGCAGATGGCCTGATACGGCTCAGTATTTAGGACTTCATGAGGGGAGAAATTTGTAAAAAATGCGAGGAGCGGGGCGCTGGGGACGTGGAGCAAGGAGCGTGGAGCAGGGGTGAGCTATTCATCTTTGAAATCTGTATACTAACTCCCTGCACTTTGCACCCCGCCCCCAGCGCCCTGCTCCTCGCTCCTCGCCCCGCAGCTATGCACCTGATTCAGAAATACAACGTTCCCGGTCCACGCTACACGAGCTATCCGACCGTACCCTTCTGGGATGAAACCACTTTTAGCGAAACCGCCTGGATACGCAACCTGCATCGGGCATTTGCGGTAAGTAATGGCAAAACAGGAATCAGTCTTTATATCCACCTACCGTATTGCGAAAGCCTTTGCACATTTTGCGGCTGCAACAAGCGGATCACTAAAAACCATTCCGTAGAAGCCCCTTACATCGATGCACTGCTGGCGGAATGGAATATCTACTGCGATCTGCTGCCCGAAAAACCGTGTATTGCCGAGCTACATCTGGGTGGTGGAACGCCGAGCTTTTTTACACCCGATGAGTTAAAACGGCTGCTTACGGGTATTTTCAATCAGGCTACACCTACCGAATTGCCCGATTATGGCTGGGAAGGCCACCCTAACAACACGACCCGCGAACACTTACAGATATTATACGACTTCGGATTTCGGCGGGTAAGTTTTGGCATTCAGGATTACGACCCAGCTGTACAGAAAGCTATTCACCGGATTCAGCCCGTCGAGAACGTAAAACGCGTGACCGACTGGGCACGCGAAATTGGCTACACATCCATCAGTCATGATCTGGTGTTTGGATTACCGTTCCAGACCACCAATTCGATTATCGACATGATTTACCAGACGCTGATTTTTCGACCCGACCGGATTGCGTTTTACTCGTATGCTCACGTGCCCTGGATCAAGGGAAACGGCCAGCGGGGCTTTCGGGACGAGGATTTACCATCAGGCGAAGAGAAACGTATTCTCTACGAAACCGGACGGGCGCTGCTGGAAGAGGGCGGCTATATTGAAATTGGGATGGACCATTTTGCCCGCCCGCACGATTCCCTGTACAAGGCGATGGAAGCCGGTACGCTGCATCGAAATTTTATGGGCTATACAACCGCCCAAACTCAAGTATTGATTGGCCTGGGCGCATCGTCTATTGGTGATGTATGGACGGCTTTTGCCCAGAACGAGAAAGATGTCGACCTGTATATGAATCGTGTATTAGCCGGAGAATTGCCCCTCTTACGTGGGCATGTACTGGATGATCAGGACCAGTTTCTGCGTCGGCAAATTCTGAACATCATGTGTAAAGGAAAAACCAACTGGCACCTGGGCAACTGGTCGAAACGGGAGTGGGAGGCTCTGGAAACGCGGCTGGAAGCGTTCTGGCTCGACGGCTTGATCGATTACACGGCCGAAGGGTTACAAGTCCGGGCGGAAGGGCGTCCATTTCTACGAAATATCTGTATGGCGTTTGATGAGCGATTGAACTACGCTAACCCACAAACCCGGCTCTTTTCGCAGACGGTGTAAGATTATAGCTTACCGCCTTCTGTTTTCAATTGTGAATGCTTTTGTCATGCTGAAGAACGAAGCATCTTCGGTAGCCGCTATAACTCCAGCTACCAAAGATGCTTCGTTCCTCAGCATGACAAAGTTTATAGTCAGCCACCGTAAACCTACTATTCCCACTTATCTAGCCCCAGCAGTTTGCGGCCTAGTGGGCTTAGCTCGGCGGTTTGATAGCGGGTTTTCTCCCAGCCGCGCGGGTCACCGGGGAACGCGTAGCCTTCCGGAGCGACACGGTCGCGCCAGGAGGTAATTCGCCACTGACGCAGCGCTTCGTTATCTTCTTCGGCAGGCATCATCGAGATGTATTGGGCAATCCGCACCTTATCGGTCGACCGATTGGGTCGGATACCGTGCGGTTGTGTACTGTTGAAAATGAGCAGGTCGCCCGCTTCCATCTTTACCTTTACCAGCTCGAAACCTGTTGTGTCGGGTTTAAAATGGTCTCGGTCGGCGGGTTGGGTAAGTTTCCAGGTATCGTAGGTTCGATACAGTTCAGGAATGCATTGGAAGCCACCCATGTTTTCGTCGGTCTGATCGGCCAGCGCCAGTACGCCCTGTACGTTTTGGGGTCGGGTTTCAGGGTCGTAATCCCAGTGTATAAAGCCTTTGAACGTATCCTGGGGACGTAGCGGAAAGTTCAGGTTAGCCCGGTCGATGGTGACCCAGAGCTTTTCAGTACCCCATATATCCACAAAAGCATCATATACGCGCTGGTATTGCCGATTGTCCCACTCGTACTGATGGTTGTAGAGTTCAACCATGCCGCTACCCGTCAGTTCTTTCATCTTCATTTCGGCGCGGGGCGGAGCATACCAGGTAGTAGGGTCGGCAGGATCTTTTTCTTCAAATTCCCACAGAAGCGCTGCCAGCCGCTCGGCGTTTTCTTTCGGCACCGCCTGTTTGATGACTACATACCCATTTGTGATCCAGAATTGCCAGTCTTCTTCCGAAAGCACGCGTAACGGTTGACTCGGTCCGTCCCCATGATTCGAACGGTTGCTTAGTTTGAGTTTGCTGCTGGTAGCCGTCGATGGATTGCCTGGAATGTCTTTATGAACGTTATTCGGAATCATCGTCGGGGCCATTGTCTGCGTTGCTTCCATAGCTGATTTGTATTTTTAGTGTTTTAAGTTGTAACAAAGTTAGCCAGACTGCTTAGCGACGTGTTAGGACAGAAATTGCTACTTTTTGCACTATATTGCTCCTGACTTACCATTTTTTAGACAATTGAGGCATTCATTGGTAAAAAGAAAGCATTTTGAAGGTCGTTTTAGAAGAAATCAACCCCGATGCCAACAGTTCATTTCATCTGTTGCTGACACCCCATCTGAGTGAGGTGTTTCTCTGGCATTATCACCCTGAGTACGAAATCGTGTATATCGAAGGAGCGAGTGGAACCCGTCATGTGGGCGACCACATTTCGCGGTACGAAGGGAGCGACCTAGTGTTTATTGGCCCCAATATTCCGCACCTCAATTTCGATTATGGCGTTCAGACAGAGCACCAAAAAGTGGTTGTGCAGTTGAAGCAGAATTTTCTGGGCGATACACTTTGGCAGGCCCCGGAGTTCAATGCCATTACAGATTTGTTCGAACGGGCGCGGTCGGGTATTTCGTTTTACGGGCAGACCAAGCAGGACGTGGGCGATCAGTTGAAACAATTAGCTCAGTTGCCCCCCTTCGAGCGACTGATGAAACTGCTGGCTATTTTTCAACAACTGGCTACCAGTACCGAATGGACATCGCTACAGGGTGAGGCTGTGACCAATGCGTACAACTTGACGGAGCAACTCCGGCTGAAAAAGGTCAATCAATTTATTGCTGAACAGTATGGCCGCAAAATTGAGGTCGATGAGGCAGCGGCTGTGGCTAACCTGACCAAAGCCGCTTTTTGCCGCTACTTCAAACGCATGACGCACCTGACCTTTACGCAGTTTCTGAACCAATACCGGGTCAATCAGGCGCAGAAGCTGTTGCTGGTCGACCGGACGGTATCGGAAGCCTGTTTCGCCTGTGGTTTTGACAGCCTGTCGTATTTTACTAAAATTTTCCGGCGCGTAACTGGCGAAAACCCGCTACAGTTTAAAAAGCGACATCGGAGTTAGTTTGAGGTTTTAGCTGACAGATGCTTTCATCTGACAGCACAACAAAAAGTGACAGTTGGTGGATTCAGGATTCTGCCTTTTGATGGAAAATCATTAGGGAAATGTGCGAATAAAGCGTCATGATCCGGGTCATGCTTTTGCCAAAGAGTTTTTCGGGTAAACTACGCTGGTGAGCCGACATGACTAGCAAATCCACCCTGTTTTCGTCCAGATACTGCTCCAGCGTTTTTTCGACACTAGTGCCTTTGACCAGTCGGAAGCGGATATCAAAAGTTCCGATTTCGGATTTTACCTGCTGTTCAAAACTTGCCAGTGTTTTCACGGCCTCATCCGATTCGTCCCTGGTAATGTGGATCACCGTGACATTGCTATTGAAAGCCTGCGCAATTGGCACCAGTTTTTGCAGATTGTCGATATCGCCCGGTACATAATCACTGGCATAGACGATCTCGTCTAGCATTTCCAGGGGCTGGTTTTCCGGTATGGCGATCACAGGGCATTTGACTTTTTCCACCACCCACGAGGTATTGGTGCCAAACAACTTGCCCTCTAGTCGGCTACCCGAACCCTGAGTACCCATAACAATGAGGTCAACGCCTTTTTCAGCCACCAAACGAAGCATTTCCTCATGAAAATCCGTATCACTGCTGATAAATTCAGGCGTTGAAAAGGTGTCGATGGTGCCAACACGGGCGTACAAGTCTTTTAACTTCTGATCGGTATGCTCTTTTACCACTTGTAGTTCATGGTCAAATGAGTTAGCCGATACATAAGCACTGGTGTGGTGGCTGTGGAACGAATGAAAAACAATAAGCCGGGCCTGTAGCTTTTGCGACAGATTACTGGCGAAATGCAGTGCATTTTCTGAGTTTTTCGAAAAATCGACCGGTACCAGAATGGTTTCCATGATAATAGTATAACGCTTTTCGGGCGCTGATTAGTCAACCGTAAAAGTACCGGGAAACAATTTTTTCAACGATGACTTCAGTCATGGCTCAACATGAGAATCACCTTTTGCCTGGTTGACTTACCCTAACTCCGAATAAACATTCACCGCGAGGACGCAAAGCCACAAGGAACAAAACGTATTGATGGTCAATTCTTAGCGCCTTTGCGTCCTCGCGGTGGAGAACAATTTATCTACCGAATCTTTTTCGACGAAATGTATAACGTCATGATGCCAGCGAAGATGGTAGGAACAGCATAGATCAGAAAGTTCGTCACCATCGATAACCCCATGCCAATCAGCACACCCCCAACAGCGGGACCAATAATGCCCCCCAACCGACCGATACCGATTGACCAGCCGACCCCCGTTGTCCGAAATTCCGTTGGATAGAGTCGGGCGGCTACGGCGTACAAGCCAACAAAGCCTCCCTGAATGCCGAAACCCAATAGGCCAAATAAAACTAACAGCAATGATGAGCCCATAAATAATCCGAAAATAGCCATCAATACGCCCGTCATAATCAGGAATATACCGATGGTTTTTTTGAGGCCAATCCGGCTCGAAAAATAGCCCTGCGTAACAATGCCAAAAAAGGCGCCTACGTTGAACACCGTTCCGGCATAAATGGCTAATTCAATGGAAAGACCCGCGTTGGAAGCTAGTTTCGGAATCCAGCTTGTCAAGAAATACAACGTCGCAAAGGCTAGAAATAGAGCAATCCACAACTGAATCGTCGGGGTTTTGTATTCGCCATCCAGAACTGCTGTCAGTGGAATGCCCTGCCGTCGGGTGGGTTTGGGAGGCAGTACCGATAGGGTATTCATCCGCATCCGATCCAGAATCACATTGGCTTTTACCAGGGCATCAGCAGGCTGCGACTTCAGATAAAACTCCAGCGATTCGGTCAGGAAAAACTGGATAACGGGAAGCGCCACCAACGTTGCCATACCTGCCAGTTGGAACATCGTTTGCCAACCCGATTCCGGAATGACACGAGCAGCTACTAACCCCGACAGTACTGCCCCAACCGGATAGCCACCAATAGCGAAGCTTACCCAAAAATCTTTGGTTTTATCGGGCGTATATTCGGCCGCCAGCGCTGCCGTACTGGCCAGCATGCTGCCAATGCCTAAGCCACTCACAAAGCGAAATCCAATTAAATGAAGCACCGAAGTCGACTCAGCCGTCAGGTAGATGCTAACGCCCATAATGGCGGCACTGATCAGGATCATGGTTTTCCGACCGAGGGTATCGGCAAACGGAGCCAGCAACAACGCACCGAAGGTCATCCCGAACAGACCTGAACTGAACACAATACCCAGGGCTTCGGGACTCGACTTCCAGCTTTTGGCAATGGCTGGCGCTGCATACGAAATGACCATCACGTCCATGCCATCGAGCATGTTCATCAGGAAGCAGATCAATACCGTTGTGTATTGTAGCCGCGTGATGGGTTGCTGGTCAATCAGAGTTTTGGGGCTAACGTCCATGGGTCAAAGTAGATTGGGTTTAGGAACTGTATGCTCAGGTTAAGAAGTTGTTTGAGTTAGCCATTGTACAGCTTTTGCCAGTTAGGGCGAGGTCAGGTTCTTACAACCTAACCTCACGAACTCAAACAACTTCTAAGCCTAATAATTTTATAGCGTTCTCTTTCAGGATCAGGGGTTTTACTTCATCGCGAAAACCGGCTTCGTGGAAATCCTTAATCCAGCGTTCGGGCGTAATCAGCGGAAAATCTGTACCGAACAGCATCCGATCCTTCAACAACGTATTGGCGTACTGCACCAATTGCTTCGGGAAATATTTAGGTGACCAACCACTCAGATCGATGTAAATATTGGGCTTGTGCATGGCTACCGAAAGGGCTTCATCCTGCCAGGGCCAGCTTGGGTGGGCGATGATGATGGGGTTGTCGGGAAAGTCGATGGCTACGTCGTCCAGGTGAATTGGGTTCGAGTATTCCAGTCGAAGCCCACCACCTCCGCGTACTCCCGAACCAAACCCTGAATGCCCCGAATGAAACAGCATCGGCAGTTTGTATTCGGCAATGACCTCGTAGAGATGATAGGCCATGCGGTCGTTTGGATAAAACCCCTGCACCGTCGGGTGAAATTTAAAGCCTTTAATGCCATGATTTTCGATCAGGTTTCGGGCTTCGCGGGCCCCCATACGCCCCTTATGCGGGTCGATGCTCGCAAAGGCAATCATCACATCGGGATTGTTGCGGGCCCCTTCGGCCACTTCTTCATTCGGAATCCGGCGCTTCCCAACGTTAAACTCCGAATCGACCGTGAACATGACAAAGGCCATATTCTGCGCCCGGTAATAATCGGCCGTTTCCTGAATGGTCGGGCGCTTATCCGACTTGAAGTATTTGGCAAAGGCTTCGTCGAGTTCGGGTCGAAAGTCATCGTGCGGATGCCAGCAGGAGGCTTCGGCATGTGTATGAACGTCGATGGCGACGATTTTACGGGTATCGATCATATAAAGAGCGAAAGAGTGAAAGAGTGAAAGAGCGAAAAGAGGAAGAAAAGGATGCGTCAGCCACTCTTTCACTCTTTCGCTCATTCACTCAATTTATAAAGCCTGCGGTTGGTTTTTTACCTGTTTTCACCCAGTTCCTCAGCGCATCGAACGCCTGGGCGGTTTGTTGTGGAGTGAACTGGCAATGCCCACGCCCGTTGGTGTACTTGACAGTAAAGTAGGTGTCTTTCTGCTGCTGATGCACCATGTTCTCGAAGTTGACAACGCCATAAGTGGGAGGGATCAACTGGTCGTAGAGGGTGTGCATCAGCAGTACGGGTTTATTGATGTTGCCCGTTCGGTCGTATTTGGCAAAGATCACATTGGGATTAGCCGTTGCCGCCAGCCGTTCTGCTTTCTGGTTGACTTCCAGATTGTTCGGAAAACCACTGTAAACGGTATTGGTGTTGTCGAACGGGTTGCCTTTTGCCTTCTGGGCCAGGTCGCGCAGAACATTTTCATTGAAAAACAGCGAAAACGGCAGGTCGTCGAGTTGCAGATCGAAACGATTGGCAAAGGCAACAGCCAGCACCGAATCTTTAGCCAGGATCGCCGTTCGAATGGCCTTCGCTTTCGTTACCATAGCCTGGATCGGTTGGGCCTGATAGGGTTTCGACAGATCGAAAATGTCGGTCAGCGAGGTTACAATACCCGGAAACAACCCATTGAACGTAGCATACATATCGAACTCTTTCCGGCACTGCAAATACGGCCGGCTCGAAAGCGGGCAGAGGGGTAGCCCACCGTTGTAGTTGGCGCCAAAGTTTTCGATGGTAGCCACGGTAACACCACCGCCCATCGAATGCCCAACCATGAACGTCGAATCGGGTTTGCCGTAGGTTTTAACAAAGAGCATTCGTAGCGCTTCCGTATCATCCACGCCTTGCGGCAACGCAAACCCCTGGTACTGGTAATCTGACGCAGCCACGGCAAAACCGCGTTCTAGAAAAGGCTTCATCGCATTGGCAAAGCCAGGGTTCTGACTCTGCAACGGCCGAGCCCCCATAAACTCGTAGCCATGCGCATACATGACCAGCTTCCCTTTCCAGTTTTGCGGAAACAGAATCACATACCGCGCCCCATCGATACGGCCCGAATCGACTTTCGCTACCAGATTTTGCGCGAACGATTGGGTGATGAGGGATAGGATAATGAGTAGGCTTAGGACTGTTTTCATTTTCTTTTCTGTCATTTTGAGGCAGGGCAAAAAGTCCATTTTTAATCTGAACCTGTTTACACATTCCCTAAATAGGGGTATAACAAGCGTTTTTTGTCATCCCGACGAAGGAGGGATCTTCGGGGAATGGGAAGGAATAATCATACTCAGAAGATCCCTCCTTCGTCGGGATGACAAAAAATTACTGGACTAGAAGCTCAAACAACCTTCTAGTCCGTCGAAACTGGTTTTTACGCTGTTCCCCAGACTTTCCGGGCGGTATTGACGACTAGTTCAATTTTGCGCCATTGGTCGTCGTAAGTGAGGTCGTTGCCGTGATGCGTTGACGAGAATCCGCATTGTGGGCTTACGCAGAGGTTATCCAGCGGCATGTAGTGGGCGGCTTCATCGATGCGTTTGCAGAGGTCGTCAATGTCTTCCAGTTCGCGCACTTTCGATGAAATGATTCCCAGTACCACCATCTTGTTTTTCGGCACAAATCGTAACGGTGCAAAATCGCCAGATCGTTCGTCGTCGTATTCGAGGAAATAGGCATCGACGTTGATTTCGTTAAACAGAACTTCGGCCACCGGCTCGTACCCTCCTTCGGCAAACCAGGTGCTACGGTAATTGCCCCGGCACAGATGAATACCTACCGTCAGGTCGTCGGGCCGCCCATCGATTACAGAATTGATCAAAGCCGCGTAGGTTTTGGGAAGCAGGTTCGGGTCTTCACCCCGTTCAATGGCAGCAGCGCGCATCTTGGGGTCGCAGAGGTAAGCCAGGTTCGTATCGTCCAGTTGCAGATACCGCAAACCTGCCTGATACAGATGATCGATTTCTTCCCGATAGGCCGCAGAGAGGTCATGGAAAAACTCATCCATATCAGGATACGATTCGATGTCGATGGATTTCCGGCCTCCCCGGAAGTGAATCATGGTGGGCGACGGAATCGAGACTTTGGGCGTTTGGGTTGTTACAGACTTCAGGAAGTTGAAATCGGCTACCTGAATATCTGTAACGTGTTTGAGCTTGCCTGTTACACTGAGCACAGGTGGTTTAAATCCGTCTTCGGCCACCTTCGCGTTCGGATTGGCTTCGATGCCGCCCGTTATCGAAACCCCAGCCAGTTCTTTCAGGAAATCGAGGTGGAAATAATCCCGGCGGAACTCACCGTCGGTAATCGAGCGCATCCCGGTCGATTCCAGTTTTTTAACGGTTTCGGCAATCGCGGTATCTTCAATGGCCCGTAGCTCATCGGCCGTAATCTCGCCTTTTTTCCATTTCAGGCGGTATTCTTTTACTTCCGGGGTGCGCAGGAGGCTACCCACATGGTCGGCACGAAAAGGGGGAGTTTTCATTCAGTACTGGGGTTTAAAATAAAGTAGGTTGGTAAATTAGTTAAACCGCGAGGGCGCAAAGGCGCTAAGGGAAATCTCTGATTTATATGTCTTTGCGTCCTCGCGTCCTGGCGGTTTTTCTCTATAGGTTGGTTTTCTGGTTTAATGGCTGTATTCCGCACTATAAAGCTGTTCAATCAAGTGCGGTCGGTTGGCTAAAATGGCTCGCTGGTTCAGGGACCCTTTATCGGTTATTTCGCCTGTGTCGATAGAGGGTGGATCATGAGCGATAATCATTTTGCCTAGGCGATCTGCACTGCCCATTGCAGTTTCATTGAGTTTGCTAAGCAATTGGTCGACAAAATCCGTTACGGCCATTGTCTGAAAAGCATCCCGGTAGTGTACATCGGGAGCCAGCTTGGCTAGTTTACGGCAGGCATCGATGTTCAGGAACAGGATGGCGCTGGCATAATCCCGGTCGAGTCCAGCAATAACGGCATCCTGCACGATAGGCGAACCTGCCGCAATGATTTTCATACGCAGTATTCCTACGTTGACCCAGGTACCAGTCGATAGTTTGAAATCTTCCGCAATGCGCCCGTCGAAAACGAGCCCTTTGCTGGGGTCTCTCTCATCCAGAAATTTCACGGCGTCGCCCGTTTTGTAATAGCCCTCGTCGTCAAACGCTTTTTGAGTGGCCTCTGCATTGCGCCAGTAGCCGGGGGTTACGTTTGGGGCTTTGTAACGAGCTTCCAGTTTATCATTGTCGGGCACCAGCTTCACGCTCATACCGGCAACAGGTACGCCCAATAAACCCGAAAAACTGCCACCCCAATTGGCAAAAAGGGCCGATGGTCCCGATTCGGTGCAGCCCAGACCCGTGATGATCGGAATCCGCTCGCCAATGGTCTCGACAGCCAGTTCTTCCAGTCGGTTCCAGATCGGTTGCGCCAGACTGGCTCCTGCATAGAACAGCATCGAAAGCCGGGCGAAAAAGGTTTCCCGAAGGGCTGGCTCGCGCTCAAAATAGGGAATCAGCATCTCAAAGCCTTTGGGGACATTGAAGTAAACCGTTGGTGAAATTTCCCGGAGGTTCTGCACCGTTGTTTCAATACCGGCCGGAGTGGGTTTGCCATCGTCGATATAGAGCGAACCACCATTGTAGAGCGCCAGCCCGACGTTATGATTACCCCCGAAGGTGTGGTTCCACGGAAGCCAGTCGATGAAAACCGGGGGCTCGGTAGCCATAAACGGAAACGTCTGCGTAATCTGCTGCAAATTGGCGCACCACATGCCGTGGGTATTGATAACACCCTTCGGCAAGCCCGTTGAACCCGATGTAAACAGAATTTTGGCAACCGTATCGGCCGTGACGCGCTCAAATGCCTGATCGACGGCATCGGTTGGCACCATGTTCAGTAGCTCAGAAAAGTCCACCTCATTGCCGGGCGTAGCTGTGATGATGAGGACTTCCGGGAAAAGCGATTTGGCTAAGGCAATGGCACGGGCATACGCTGTGTGGTTCTGAACAAAAACAACTTTGGGCGTCATCACCTGCAAACAATGCTTCAGCCGCCCTAGATCGGTTGATAAGAGCGAGTACTGTGGCGAAATGGGGCTGTATGGAACGCCTATGTGCATTGCCGCCAACGCCAGTAGCGCATGTTCGAGGCTGTTTTCAGACAGAATGACAATCGACTCGTCGGGGCCAATGGCCAGATTCAGGAGGTATTGGGCAATGGATTTCACCTGCTCCAGCGTAGACCGATACGATAATCGAATCCACTCTCCATCCGCCCCGCGACGAGCCAGAAAGGTACCCTCTGACCGATGGGTGGCCCAATACAGTAGCTTTTCGCCTGGTTTAGCGGGATAAGCACCCAGTGGCTGTTCCAGTTCTAACCGGATGCAGCCATCGGCATCAACCTGTTTTCGGGTAGTCGTCGGCCCGAATTCAATGGTTTTGTAAGGAGATGTCATTGGGTTTAGGGTTTGCAGTATCAGGTTTATTGGTCGCTCGGTTACTGTTCACTGCCCGACTTTTTTGGCGCGCCCTTCCAGGAATTCGGTTAATCGCTGTTTGGCTTCGGGCGATGACTGGGCAATGGTAGCCATCAGGCTTTCCATCAGTAATCCTTCCGATTGCGATGAATCGGCAATACGGGGGAGTACGTGCATAAGAGCATAGTTGGTCAAAGGAGCGTTCTGGGCAATCCTTCTGGCTAGTTCAATCCCTTTTTCAAGCCCCTCCCCAGCCATGGTCACGTACTGGGAAAACCCCATCCAGACACCTTCTTCGGCCGAGATCGTCCGTCCGGTAAACATCATGTCGGCCATACGAGCTACGCCTATTAGTTTGGGAAGCCGGACCGATGCTCCACCGCCGACAAAAATGCCCCGTTGCCCTTCGGGTAAGGCATAAAACGTACTGGCTTCGGCTACCCGAATATGACAGGCCGACGCAATCTCCAGGCCCCCACCCACACAGGCTCCTTTCAATACCGCTACAACCGGCACCTTTCCAAACTGGATTTTGTCGAGTACCCGGTGCCACATGCGTGAATGGTGCAGCCCTTCAATAATATCCCGTTCCTGCAATTCAGACAGGTCGAGCCCAGCACTGAAATGGTCGCCTTCGCTGTGGAGCACCGCACATTTTACCCCGTCTGGCATGTTGGAGAATACGGCTTCCAATGCCAGAATGAGCGCATCGTTTACTGCGTTTCGCTTTTGTGGGCGGTTCAGTTTGACAAAAAGCAGTTCGCCATCTTGCTCAATTTCTACTAAAGCAGCCATGTTATTAAGGTCATTCATTGTTATTTGTGGAGCCTGGTTAAGCTTTTCATAATCAAGTTATAACGAGTTCTTTTTTTGTCCTCCCGACGAAGGAGGGATCTTCGGAGAGGGGCAACTCAATCGACTCATCCGAAGATCCCTCCTTCGTCGGGAGGACAAAAAAGCTATTGGAATAAAAGTTTAAACAGACTCATAATCATTGATAGTTATTCACGGATTTGTTTTCGCGCAATAAATGACTACTTACGACTACCAATAACAACGCTTATTTCACCTGCCAGACGGTAATGAGCACGTTATCTGGGTTCCGAATTGCCGTAGCGATGAAAATGGCGTTGTTCAGCCACTCATATTTACCGGTTGGTGCCTCGAATTTGGGGACCGTTCGGAAATAGTATTCGCTCGGGCTTACCTGTTCACCACGACCAATACGCGCAGCTACTTCGGGCGTTGCAACCCGAAGGCCTGTGTTGGTGATGTAGATCGTGACCCCATCGAGGGTTTTGAGCTGATAATGAGCTTCCAGCTCGGCAACACCGTCTTTTCGGACGATTTGCCAATCGGCCCCTCCGGGTAGGATTTCACCTTGAATACGGGGCCCGTCAAACGTTCCTCCCGTAATAGGAATGATACGACGCAACCCGTGAGGGGTTTCCCCGACCACATAAGGAGCACCGACTTTCACACGTAGTTCGCAGACAAGCTCCAGTTGTGGGATGTCGTACCGCTGGGGTTTCTGAGCAAGTGCGCCAGTAATTGACCCAATTAGTGCAAGCAGGATAAGGAGTTGGCGTTTCATAGCTTTCTTAATTCACTCGTTCCAGAATGACGGCGTAGCCCATACCGACGCCTACACACATGGTGGCAAGGGCATAGCGTTTTTGCTGCTTTTGTAATTCAAGCGTTGCTGTTTGAATCAGTCGGGCACCCGACATGCCCAACGGATGGCCCAGTGCAATGGCACCTCCGTTGGGGTTGATGCGAGGGTCATCGTCGGGCAGGCCCAATTGTCGGGTACAAGCCAGCGACTGGGCAGCAAACGCTTCGTTAAGCTCAATCACGTCGATGTCGGCCAAAGTCAATCCGGCTTTTTTCAACGCTTTCTGAGTAGCAGGTACGGGCCCAATCCCCATGATACGCGGCTCTACACCCACTACGGCCGATGCAACGATGCGGGCTTTGGGAATGAACTGATACCGACTGATGGCCTCTTCCGACGCAATGAGTAAGGCGGCTGCTCCATCGTTCAGGCCTGCTGAGTTTCCGGCCGTTACGCTGCCTTCTTTTCTGAACACAGGTTTCAGTGTAGCCAGAACGTCCAGCGAGGTATTCGGCTTTACAAATTCGTCGTAGGCAAACAGCAATGGCGCTCCTTTTTTCGTTGGGAGTTCAACGGGCATGATTTCTTCCGATAATCGACCTGATTGCTGGGACTGGGAAGCCTTTTGCTGCGACCGATACGCAAATAAGTCCTGGTCTTCGCGACTGATGTTGTACAGTTCGACCAGATTTTCGGCCGTTACCCCCATTGCATCCGTACCATACAAAGCCTGCATTTTTGGATTGATGAATCGCCAGCCAAAGCTGGAGTCGAACAGTTGAGCGTCGTTGCCAAACGGTTTCGAGGTTTTCGACATCACCCACGGCCCACGGGTCATGTGTTCTACCCCCCCGGCAATAAACACATCCCCATCACCCGCTTTGATTGCCCGATTGGCATGAATCACTGCCGACATGCCCGACGAACACAGCCGGTTGACGGTTTCGCCCGGAACGGTGTAAGGCAGACCGGCCAGCAACAGTGCCATTCGGGCCACATTCCGGTTGTCTTCGCCCGCCTGATTATGACAGCCAAGTATCACGTCATCAACCGCATGGGGAGGCAGGCCAGGATTGCGTTTGAGTAGTTCTTTGATCGGTAATGCCGCCAGGTCGTCGGCCCGAATGGTCGAGAGGCTACCGCCGAAACTTCCAATCGGGGTACGGATGGCGTCGATGATATAAGCTTCGTTCATAGGTGAAAGAGCGAAAGAGCGAAATCGGACCGCCGAAGCGGAGTGAAAGAGTGAAAGCCATCCGGCCAACACGCTCTTTCACTCTTTCGCTCTTTCGTTCATTAAAAAATTCGCGCTTGTTTTCGTCTGTACGTCCTCCAATGTGGCACCGGGCATGAGTTCTACCAGGGTTAGTTGCCCATCAGGATAACCAAATACGGCTAAATCGGTGATGACCAGATCGACTACGCCAGTGGCGGTGAGCGGAAGCGTACACTGCGGGACAATCTTGGACGAACCGTCGGGATTGGTATGGGTCATGGTGATGATCAGTCGTTTAGCCCCTTTGGCCAGGTCCATCGCCCCGCCAACACCTAGTAACGGCTTGCCGGGAACGGCCCAGTTCGCCAAGTTAGCGGCTTCGTCAACTTCCAGCCCGCCCATAATGGCTACGTCGATATGGCCACCCCGAATCATGGCAAACGAGTCGGCGCTGTCGAAGTAGCTGCTGCCTTTAAGGGCGGTTACCGGAATTTTCCCAGCATTGACCGGATAGTCCATCGCCCCACCGCCGTCGGCCGGAACGGGGCCTACACCCAACATGCCGTTTTCGGTGTGGAGCATGATACCCTGTTCGTCGGTAATCAGATCGGCAACGAGGGTTGGTATACCGATGCCCAGATTGACCACATCCCCTTTCTTCAGTTCGGTCAATGCCCGACGAGCCATGTTCATCCGCACCTCATCGACTTTTTTGGACGACGATACGGATGCTGACATGCCCAGATCTTCCGGCTTTAACGTGGCTTGCACCAGATAATCGATAAAGCAACCGGGCGTATGCACACATTCGGGCGCAATCTGCCCTACAGGTACAATCTCTTCTACTTCGGCAATGACCAGGTCAGCGGCTGTTGCCATCGCCTTATTGAAATTGTTTTCGGTCATGCGGTACTGGAGATTACCCGCCGTATCGGCCCGCCAGGCCCGAATGAAGGCCACATTGCCCCGAATGCTTTTAATAAATACATGCTCAACACCGTCGATGATCTTCGTTTCTCGACCTTGTGCTAAAGGCGTCCCTGCTGATGTGGGTGTGTAAAAGCCTCCAATACCAGCCCCTCCGGCCCGTATGGCTTCGGCCAACGTGCCCTGGGGTAGTAATTCGTACTCAACCTGACCGCTTTGGGCGGCTTTAACGGCATCGGGATTGGAGGTAAAAAAAGAGCCGATCAGCTTTCTGAGCTGCCCATTTCGCAATAATCGCCCGCCACCAAGCCCTGTTTCACCTGTGTTATTGCCGATAAATGTCAGATTCTTCGTGCCTAACTCCGCCAGGGCGTGCATTAAATGAACAGGGTTGCCCGTCATGCCAAAGCCGCCCTGTAAAAGGGTGTCGCCATCGCGTACTAACGCAGCCGCCTGAGTTAGTGTCAGGATTGGGACTGTTTTCATCGTTCAGAAAGGGTTGGTGGGTGTAGTGCTTCTTGCGTTTGCATACTTGCCTGCTTGGCCGCTAACCCAACGTAGTTTTCAGCTATGAGCGTAGAGGCCGTTCGACCGGTGATTAGCTGGTTGAATCGGGATGCCTGCAAATGGGTATCGAATGAAGATCGTTCTGGATTGTGATGCAGCAGTTCGGTCATGAAATTGGAAAACTCCTGTACCCGCCAAACCCGACGCATACAGCAATCGGTGTAGTTAGTCAAAGCCGCTGAACTGCCTTCCCGATACCAGCTCATCAGGGCATTGAAAAGTTGCTCTGTATCGGCTACAGCCATATTCAGCCCTTTTGCACCCGTTGGCGGCACAATATGGGCCGAATCGCCAGCCAGAAACAGCCGCCCGAATTGCATGGGTTCGCTCACGAAGCTGCGCATGGGCGTGATGGTTTTTTCCAGAATAGGCCCCTCAGTCAATAGCCAGCCCGCCGTTCCCAGCCGAATCTGTAATTCAGCCCATATGCGTTCGTCAGGCCAGTCGTCGAGGGTGTCGGTTACGGAACATTGCACGTATAGCCGGGAGATTTCGGGCGAACGCATACTGTGCAGGGCAAACCCCCGCTCATGATACGCATAAATAAGTTCGTCGGTTGAAGGGGGGACTTTGGCCAGAATACCTAGCCAGCAATAGGGGTACGTTTTGTCGTAAACGGTAGTCAGTGAGGCTGGTATGGTTGACCGAGAAATGCCGTGAAAGCCATCGCAACCCGCTACAAAATCGCAGGTGAGGGTGTGAGTTTCTCCCTGGTAAGTATACTGAATGGTTGGTTGCTCGCTTTCCAAGCCTTCGATAGTCGTGGCCTCGGCTTCAAACAGTAAGTCGCCACCCGCATCGAGCCGGAGCCGAATAAGGTCTTTTACCAGTTCGGTCTGAGCGTAGATCGTTACGCGGGAGCCGCCCGTTCGCTCGGCCAGGTCGATGCGATGGCGCTGGCCATTGTAGCTCAGAATAACACCATCATGCACAAGGCCTTCCCGGTCGAGTCGATCCGTCGCACCTGCCTGCCGGAGAATATCCACCGTGTTCTGTTCGAGCAAACCCGCCCGCTGACGACTTTCGACGCGTTCCCGTGATCGGTTTTCCAGCACGACTGACCGAATCCCCTGCCGATGCAATAGCTGGGCTAACAATAGTCCGGCTGGCCCCGCTCCGATGATGCCTACCTGCGTGTGATGATTCATGGCTGGCGTTCGTTTATAATTTCCTGGGCGGCCTGAAAAGCGGCATTCGCGGCTGGTAGTCCACAATACAACGCCGAGTGCATAATGACTTCTTTCAGTTCGTCGAGGGTGACGCCATTGTTAAATGCTGCCCGAACGTGCATCTTGAATTCTGTTTCGCGATTGAGAGCGATCAGCATCCCCAGTGTAATCAGGCTACGGGAGTGACGGGTCAAACCAGGTCGGGTCCAGATTTCGCCCCAGGCATAGCGAGTGATGAAATCCTGAAAATCAGCATTAAAATCGGTAAGGCCAGCGTTGGCTCGGTCGACATGTGCATCACCCAGAACGGCCCGCCGAACGGTCATGCCCTGTTCATACGTGCTCTGCGTGGGCGGTCCTGATGCTAATGACTCGCTTTGGGTGGCTGGTTCCTCTAAAAACGCCAGCAGGAGTTGCACCACAGCATCGGCCTTTTCAACGACCGACATATGAGCCGCCGACAATTCGCAAAGCTGGGCGTTCGGTATTTCCTGCTGCATAAACTGGCCGTCGGAAACGGTCGTCACCGGGTCGTAGGTACCCGCAATGATGAGCGTAGGAGCCGTAATATGGTGGATAGTCGCTCGTAAATCCGTATCTCGAAGAACTGCACTGCACGCTACATGACCTTCGGCTGTGTTCGCCTTAACCATTGTTAGCAAGCGAGCTGTCGACTCTGGATTCGCCTGTTGAAATCCATCAGTCAGCCAGCGGTTCAGTACGGCATCGGCAATGGCCGAAATACCCTGCTGGCTAACGGTGTTGATGCGTTCACTCCAGGCATTAACGGTTCCGATCCTGGCGGCTGTATTGCAGAGAACTAGCTTGTTGATTCGGTCGGGATGATGTACTGCCAGCCATTGCCCAATCAGCCCACCCATCGACAGGCCACAAAAGTTGACCTGCGCTATACCTAGCGCATCCAGCAAACCCAGTACGTCCTGTCCTAAATCGGCTATACTGATGGGTTCCTGTGAAGGTGGAGTTTGCCCATGTCCGGTTGTGTCGTAGCGAAGGATCCGAAAATGAGACCGTAACGGCTCCACTACATCGTTCCACATGGTCAGATCGGAGCCCAGCGAATTGGAAAAAAGCAGAACAGGACCTTGCTCCAGGCCTTCGAGCTGGTAGTGGATTGCGTTCCCGTTTATCTGTAGATAGGCCATTGTCAGGGTTGAGTAGTCAGGTTTTGTTGCATCCGGTCGGTATCGACGTCGAGGGTACGGATCAGGTCGTTGGCATGGTGGAGGTTAGCCGCTGTGAGCTTCACCAGTTCCCGGATTACCGGCCATTCGCTGTGCCAGGCTCCGGCAGCCCGTTCGTGAGGCTGGTTCATTGCGCCTAACAGGCTCGCTACCAGATAGGGTGTCCGGTGCGCAATAGCGACCATAAACGTAGAGGTTACAGGGTTTCGCTTGTGCGGCATGGACGATGAGCCACCCTTACCTTCGGCAGCCCCTTCCCGAACTTCACCGACTTCGGTTTGCATCAACAGGATGATGTCGTTTGCCAGTTTGCCAAGTGACCCGTTTAAAATGCCCAGCGTAGATGCCAGATCGGCCAGCAAATCCCGTTGCGTATGCCAGGCCATAGCGGTTATGCCGAGGTCTAGTTCCGCAGCCATCAATTCACAAATCGTAGTATAATGCGCTCCGAACGACTTCCCATTTCCAACCGGACCGCCCAACTGTATTATCAGGCATTCCTGACGAACCCGATCTAAACGCTCGGCCGAGCGAGATAGTCCACTAAGCCAGCCCGCTACTTTATCGCCGAAGGTAATGGGTAGCGCCTGCTGCAATAAAGTCCGGCCCATCATTGGGGTATATTGATACGTTTGCCGAAGTTTCATTAGCTGATTAATGAGTTCTTCCAGATCGGCCTTCATTTGATCAATCGCCTGACGTAGTTGGCCCATCAACGTCGTATCGATCACATCCTGACTAGTTGCGCCCTGGTGGACGTATTGGGCTGCTTCGGGGTTTTTCTGGCGAACGCGTTGCTTGAGCTGGTCAACGAACGGAATGGCCGGATTGCCTGCCAGCAGCGTTTGGGTTTTTATCGAATCAATATCCCAGTCGGTTTCGGCACAACAATTCTTGATCGTTTCAGCTACCGACGAAGGAATAGCCCCCACCGATGCCTGAGCTGTGGCCAATGCCGACTCAAACGCCAGCATCAACCTCAGTTCGGTAGTATCCGAAAAAAGGGATTCCATTAGCGGAGTAGTGAAAATCGAGTCGGCCAGCACAGGGGTAACAAGCTATAAGTCAAAAAATACGGTTTCGTCGGAACCTTGCAGATGGATGTCGAACTGGTAATGTCCTTCCCTACTCTTCCTGGCGATGAGTGTATGGCGTCGTTCTGCGTCGACTGAACAAAGTAGAGCATCCTGATTATTGGCTTCTGGCTCGTCGGAAAAGTAAAGCCGGGTATAGAGCGTTCGTAGCGAACCGCGCAGAAACAGGATGATGTTGATGTGCGGTGCTGAATCCGTTGCAGTAGACCCCGGTTTGACGGTCGTAAACGTAAACTGATTCGTGCGTGTCGTGCCGGTGCCTAAGCGGCCAAACCCGGTAAAGCTGGCCTGATGGGGAGGGTAGGCAATGGGTTCGGAACTATATTGGCCTTGAGTGTCGGCTTGCCAGCACTCGATCATCGCATCGGAAATGGGTTGGCCATGGCCATCAAGAATTTGCCCGGATACGTAAATCAACTCCGCCGAATGGGCGATTGGGTCTACAAGCTCACCTTCGGCCAGGCTGTTGAAGTCGTAACCGTATTGGTGTGCCGTCAGGCCATAGGCGAAAAAAGGGCCTACCGTTTGCGAGGGGGTAATGGGTAAGGTCGTCATTTACTCAAATGGGGTTTGATTTCGGCCATTCAGCACAATATTGAATTCATACGCCAGGGCAAATTCCGGCTCGGTCCAGTCCATGCTGAACCTGGCGATCAGTAACTCACGGGCGTGTTTCGGAACCGACTGAAAAATAGGATCATAGGCAAACAGCGGATCGCCAGGGAAATACATCTGCGTAACCAGCCGCTGGTCGAGATGGGGACCAATTACCGAAAAATGGATGTGGTTCGGACGCCAGGCGTTGTAATGATTGCCCCAGGGATAAGCCCCCGGCTTGATGGTGTAAAACGAATAGCGACCTTCGGCATCGGTGAGCAAACGCCCGGCTCCTAAAAAGTTGGGGTCCAGGGGGGCGTCGTGGATCTCCGCTTTATGAATATACCGACCAGCGGCATTGGCCTGCCAGATTTCGACTAGTACATTCGGCAACGGCCGCCCCGACGCATCCAGCACGCGTCCCACCACTTTAATTCGCTCGCCAATGGGTTCCCCGTTTTTACGTGCATTTTTGGTCAGGTCATGATCCAGCGGGCCAATGCATGAATCGCCAAAAACGGGCATCCGCAGGTTTTTCATTTGATCGGGCACCAGCATCAATGGGCGAGTCGGACTCCGTAGAATCGTAGATTTATACTCCGGCGACAGGTGCAAGGGGTGGTTGCTCAACGGGACGGACTGATTAAAGCCAGATGCGGTCGTGGGCTTATCCGTTTCAACGATTTTTGGCTCCATGTCAGGTTTGGTTCGGTAGTCTATGCGGGATGACAAAGCTATGGGGATGGTACAATAATTTCTTGGATGATTCTAAAACAAGCTTGTACAAACAGAACATTAATCCGATATTCGGGCAGATAGTTGTCTTTTTAGAACATGAACCGCCACGGGCTTAAAAACTACAAAGGGTTATATGGCGATCACCGACTGCCCTTCCCGGAGAATTTCATTCATCATGAATTGCTAGCCGTTCGTAGTAAACTATACGGCTGGGAAATCGACCAGCACTTACACACCGACTTATACCAGTTGTTTATTTTTACGGAAGGAAGTGGGGTTGTCCTATCAGAACAACGGCGGGTCACGCTTCGACCGCCCTGTGTATTGATGGTTCCAGCCAATACCCTGCATGGGTTTGCGTTCCAGGCCGGAATGGATGGCGAAGTGTTTACTCTATCGGAGTCGTCGCTGGACAAACTTCTTCGCGACGCGCAGCACATTCGGTTTGGACTGGGGCAACTTCAACAGGTAACGTTCGAGGATACGGCGGTCTCGTTCGATGATATACGCTGGCTGAAAGACCGAATTATTCGGGAACTGGAAACCGATCAGCCGGAGAAACAAAGTATACTGGAGCATCTGACGCAGTTATTGCTGATTAGTTTGTATCGCACCAGTCTGCGCTCCGAAATGGCTGTACCGAAGTCGGACAATCGAACCCTAACGTATTTTCTTTCCTTTCAGAAATTGATTCGCCAGTCGGTTCATGAGCCGAAGAGTATTCAGCAATATGCCCGCGAACTCCATATCACGACCGTTCATCTGAATCGAATTTGCCAGTCGATTGTCAACAAATCAGCTCTTCAACTGGTACACGATTATCTGACGGCTGAGGCTAAAAAATACCTGCTCAATACGTCCTGTTCGTTATCGGAGGTATCGTACCTGCTGAATTTTAAAGATCCGGCCTATTTCTCCCGACTCTTCAAGAAACAGACGGGTCTATCGCCCAGAGATTTCAGAAAACAACAGGGCTATTTTAGGCAGTAAAAGCGACTTCGTTGGCCTCGTACTATGCCTGCACAGACCACGGGACGTGAAAGGCCTTGTTTGTTGATGGACATACCAAACAATCTTCAATATTTTGTGGATTATATTCGTTAAAAGTAAGACCCGCCTGAATTTGCGTTATCTTGGGCGCGGAAAGTTCTGCTCACTAACCTCTATGAAAACCATTACGTCGTCTGCGCTGCTGGTGGTATTAGGTCTGGCTCTGGGTTTGTCAGGCTGTAACTCGGCCATGCAGTCCTATAAAAAAGGCGTTCGCCACTTCGATGCGGGAGAATATAATCTGGCCCTGACTCAGTTTGAGAAAGCCAGTAAAGGCACTATTGATCCGGCCCGGCTGAACTACTACGTGGCGGAGTCGTATCGGCTTTCGAACCGTTTTGGCGAAGCAGCGCCTTATTATCAGAAAGCTATTGAGGCCAATACGACCGAACCGACTGCCCGGTTCAATTATGCCTATGCGTTGAAATCGCAGGGGAATTATGCCGAAGCGCTCAAGCAATTGCAGGAGTTTGTCGCCAATGCCCCTAAAAACACGGCTAAAGCAACGCTGGATAAAGCCAGGCGGGAAGTTGAAACCTTAAAGGCCATCGACATTATTGCCAAAAATAAGTCGCTGATTACACTACGCAACATGAATAACCTCAACTCGCCCGGAGCCGAGTTTGCGCCTGTAGTACGAGGGGAGGAATTGATTTTTACGGCATCGCGGAAAGAGCAGCTCTATAAAAACAACGGGCAGCACATGCTCGGCTTATACAAAACCAAGCTCAATCAGAAACCCGATGAAACCGGAACATCGCCCGCTCCTGAACCCTTCAGTACCAATGTGTTTCAGGGGGATGTGAACGAAGGAACGCCTACGTTTACGAAAGACGGGAAAACGATGGTTTTTGCGCGGGGCAATAACGGCAAACGCAAAGGTGGCCTGGATGTCGATTTGTATATTAGTCGCTTAGGGGAAGGGGGCGTATGGAGCCAACCGTTACGATTGCCCATCAGCGACTCGACAGCCTGGGATGGTTCACCCGCTTTTTCGGGCGATGGTCGTACCCTGTATTTTGCGTCGAACCGGGCTGGTGGCGCCGGGGGCATCGACCTGTACCGGACCAGTATCGACGCATCGGGGCGGTTTAGCCGTCCGGTCAATATGGGCCGCGATATTAATACGCCTGGCGATGAAATGTTTCCCTATGTAGGACCGAATGCGAAACTGTATTTTGCGTCGGATGGGCATCCGGGCCTAGGTAAGCTGGACGTATTCGTAGCAACCCGCTCTGGTGGGGTTACGCGTGTGGAAAACATGGGGCAGCCGATCAACTCCCCCGCTGACGATTTTGGTTTGATTTATACCGATCCGAACAAAGGGTTTATGGCTTCCAATCGGTCGGGGGGTAAGGGCGATGACGATATTTACTTTTTCCAGGAGGGGCCTGATACGGATACAACCACAATTGTCCAGAACCCACCAGCCAACGCACCCAAAATCGTCCATTACTTTATTGCGGGTACGGTTTCTACCAATGAAACGCCTATTACTCCGCTTGACTCCGCAACAGTGAAAGTAATTGATGATGCTATAGGCCAGCCGATTGGTGAAGCTGTAACGGACAAGCCTGGTACATTCGGAAAATACCCCTTGCAGGAAGGCAAAGATTATACAGTTCTGGCGCAGCGGAAAGGTTACCTGACCCGTCGGGAGCAGTTTACGATGCAGGGAAAAAGCATTCCACAAATATTCCTGACCAAACCGCAAACCGATACGACATTTACCGTCGATCTGCTGCTCGATAAGGCAACGCTCAACAAAACGTTTGTACTGGAGAATATCTATTACGACCTTGACAAGTACAATATCCGTCCGGATGCTGCCGTCGAACTCGATAAACTGGTGACGATTTTACAGGATAATCCGACTCTGAAAATTGAGTTGGGTTCGCATACCGATGCCCGCGCCAGCGATGCCTATAACCAGAAGCTGTCGCAGAATCGGGCTAAGTCGGCGGTAGAATACATTGTATCGAAGGGTATCGACGCTGATCGGCTTACCTACAAAGGCTATGGTGAGACGCAGCTTATCGTGAAAAATGCCAAAACGGAAGAAGAACACCAGCGCAACCGTCGAACTGAGTTCAAAATTCTGGAGCTATAAACCTAACAGACTATTCCTAAACACAAATGCCACCTCCCGTACGAAGAGGTGGCATTTATGTTTTAAGCGCCTGATACTTGCCTATTTTTATTTGACCAGCAACTGTGTTTGCTGTTGTTGTCCCTCTTTAACCACTACCAGCGAATAAAGACCGAAAGGCAGTGTATTAATGGGTTGAAGAAGCAACTCCTGATCGTTGGCCCGTGACAGGTTGATTGGTACTTCGAAGCCAAGAAGATTATACAGACGAACATCGACCGACGATTTTTCGGGTAGTAGAAGCCGAAACGGTGCATTCGATTCAACCGGATTGGGGTACACGGCCAATCGGGCGTAGAGGTCATTGCCAGGGCGATAAATGGAAATGATACGTGAGGTCTCGCTGCTGCCATCCAGATCGGTTTGTACAAGTCGGTAATAGTTATGCCCCAAAGCGGGTGTTTCATCCACAAAAGCGTAGGATTGCGTTTCCTGCGTTGTGCCCTTCGACTGTACTTTCCCCACATTGTCGAACGCTTTTAAATCTGTACTACGCTGTATTAAAAAGTAATCGGCGTTTTTCTCCCAGCTAGTTGCCCATTCGAGTTTAACGGTTTTCTCATCGGCAGTACCTTTCCAGTATAACAGGCTCACAGGTAAAGGATTGTTTTCCAGCGAAAAAGTACAACTGGCATCGCTGCCGGGGTCAGCAATATTCAGCACCACAAGCCGAACCGGATTCGATCCACAGGCGGTATAACTGGAGCCTGTAGTGACCCCCATGCCCAGAAAGCCTTCATTACCCGTTGCACCCCGGTCGTCCACATACCCTGTATGGCCACTGGCATCTACATTCTGAATAAGCACAGCTTCCCGATGGCCCCAGGAAGAGCTGGAGTCTCTATAGATCCAACTGAAAATAGCCTGTTCAACCGCATACGTAGCAGAGCCCCCACAGGCGTAGTAGATGTTTTCAGAACGGCCCATCGTGTACTGACCTGAACTATTACGCTGCACGCAGTTGGTAGCATAAGTTGCTTCTACTCGTTGAAAGGGGGAGGTGCCTCCTGGTAGTACTTGATGCGTGAACAGATTGTTTTTATATAAATAATCGGCCCACCCCTGGGCTGTATTGTCGAGGTTCGTTTCAACGCCTTCCAGCGGTTTACCCAGTACCGCACCACTGCCGTAATTGATACCCGCTCTGGCAGTTCGTTCGGCGTTGATTAAGTAGAGCGCACGTTGATTGTCGGACAGCGTCGAATAACTGGCTGGAAGCGTGAGATTGCCTAGCGAATTAGCAGCTAAACCTAATTGGGTTTCTTCAGTGCGTCGTGCTTTGTTGAAAGCTGCCACAATTTGGGCTGTCGATGAAAAAAAAGCACTGGGTGCGAAATCTGTTTCGGTAGGTGCTGTTAAAGCTACGTTCGACGTTAGGTTCGCTGGAGCCTGAGCAAACAGTTTACCTAAATCTAAAAGCAGAAGCAATAGAAGACCATAGGTCGAGTTACGGAGTAATAATACTTTCATTTTTATTCGTTTGGGTTAACTTATATATAGATTATTAGCTATCTTTGGTTGTAAAATAGCTAATTAATGATATATTAAAAAATATATAATGCATACTAAGCCTATGGTAAGACTAGTTTTTGTAGTTTAAATAATCGAAAATTGTCACAAAAAAGCCTGACATGTCGATCGACATGTCAGGCTTTTTTGTGACAATAGGCAAACTTAATCTTCCAGTATGCTGATACTTTGGATTTTATCACCCTGCTGAATCTTGTCTATAACATCCAACCCATCAACTACTTTGCCGAAAGCAGTATGGTTGCGGTCGAGGTGCTGTGTATTCTGGCGATTATGGCAGATAAAAAATTGCGAACCACCCGTATTGCGACCCCGGTGAGCCATCGACAGAACGCCCCGATCATGGTATTGGTTATCGCCAGTCAGTTCGCAATCGATCGAATAGCCGGGACCACCTGACCCTGTCCCTGTTGGATCGCCACCCTGAATAACGAAGTTTGGAATGACCCGGTGGAATTTAGTGCCGTTATAGAACCCTTTCTTAGCCAGCGAGATAAAATTATCGACCGTTTTAGGAGCATCTTTCTCATAGAATTCGATGAGCATAGTGCCCTTATCCGTGTTCATTTGTGCCTTTGGCATAATTGCATTTGTTTAAATGGGAGCGCAAAGGTACAAGGATTTCCAGTCCTGTAGCTCAAAACCTACTGAATTACCAACGGAGATGGATTCAGAATTGTCGGGCCAAAACCAACAGAAAATAGCATCAACTATAGAGTAAAGCCCTAATAAGCAGCAATAGCTATGTTCTTTTTCTTATTTAAAGATTACATTTAGTACCAGAACAAAACCTCAGACCTGTATGGAAACACCAGCCAATACACCTGTATCTGACAACAATCAGGCTTTAACCCGTCTACGACGCTTTGAAGATGCCAATGATTTTCTGGAAACCTGCGACCGCTTATCATCAGGGTATGAAAGTGGTCTTTATTGGGAAGATGTTCAACGGGCCCTACGTATTGCTGCCGGGCTGGAGAAATGGCCCGACTGATGTAAAAGGAATGACTGATCATGATGGGTAAGTAGCTTTCTCAACGTGATGGCGATCAGAAGCTATAAGTCGATTGGACATTAATTTATTATTGAAATAATACAATTTTATGATTGTATTTTTTAGAAAAATGCAACTAAATTGCCTGATCTTAAGTTAAAAAGTAAAAACAGGAGCTAGGCATGATCTTGTTTTTATTCAATACTACTTATAAAACTGGGTCAATTGAGTAGTATTACTCCCGTAAGAGTTACTACGAACCTGACTCTGCTCATTTGGACTAGTAATGCATTCGTCAGGCCGTGGAAACGCAACCGATTCCTTATTACGACAATCTACCCGATTTTTTGAAGGCGGTAAAATCTATCGACGCTACGAATCGGTGTTTTGGGATTTTCCCTTTTGAGCAGTTTGGCGGACCGGGCGAAGTGATTCCGCCTTTTCGGAGTAGCACCTATGTAGCTGCTTTGGTAACAGAGGGAAGCGGTACGATTCATCTGGATGGCGTTCCCTACTGCGTAAAGCCAGGTACGTTATACGTATTACGTCCCTGGACGGTTCGGTCGATTCATAAGCAGGACCAGTGGCATGGGTATGTCATTATGTTTACATCGGAATTTGTTACGAAACGTTCGGTACAGTCCGACCCCATGCGCGAATACCCGTTCTATCGAAAAGGGGCTCAGCCATTGATTCATATCACACCGGCCGAAGTGACTGAGTTATACAACCAGTTTGAGTTGATTGACAGGGAGTTTAACAACCCCAATCGATCGAAGGCCGACCGTCTGGATTTAGCCTATCATTTGCTGCAGGCATTGCTGATTAAAGAACGTCAGATTTACCGCCAAACTCTTTCGGCCATTGAGTATTCACAGCCTATATCCCTGGTTGAACGGTTTCAGAGTCTGCTTCAGATGTATTACCTCCCCGACCCGAATCAGGATACTCCAGTTTTGCTGACAGTACACGAAGCAGCGGACCGACTGCATATTCACCCGCATTATTTAAGCGATATTCTGAAAAAATATACAGGCAAAACGGCCTTGCAGCACATCCGCGAACGAACGGTTTTTGAGGCCCAGAACCTGATTCGGAACACCGATCTGACCGTAGCTGAAATCGGTTATAGGCTGAAGTTCGACGATCCGTCTAATTTTACGAAGTTCTTTAAAAGCGTTACGGGTATAACTCCACGTGCTTACCGCGAACAGGGGTTTGTATTAGCTGCTTGATAGCCCAGCTGGTAATTTTTCAGGCTTAACTTTAGGAATCTGCATTTTTTACCATTGAAACTACCAAACCTACCTGTTCTTCCAGATAGACTACTAGTAATTTTGACCCAGTGTTGACCAAAGTAACGACGAGTTGAGTTGGTTAGCTGGCAATTGAGCTTATCTAACATGTATCAGGTTTACTATGTGGATTGTCCGCTTAGCGTTAGAGAAGAAATACACCATCGCCGTTATGGCGTTGCTGATTATGATTATGGGTGGGCTGGCAGTAACCCAGATGCCTACCGATATTTTTCCGCGTATCAACATTCCAGTTGTATCCGTCATATGGGGGTATAGTGGCCTGTCGACAAATGAAATGGAGAAGATGATCACCAACTTCTCCGAAACGTCGCTCATTAACAACGTAAGTGACATTCAACGACTGGAATCGCAAACGTACAATGGTACGGCCGTTCTGAAGATTTTCTTTCAGCCAACCGTTAAAATTGAAGAGGCCATTGCTCAAGTAACGGCTATCTCGCAGACGATTCTGGTCAGGATGCCGCCCGGAACGCAGCCGCCCCTCATTGTCCGATACAATGCCACCGATGTTCCGGTATTGCAGTTGGGCCTTTCGTCCGATAGCCTGACCGAACCACAGATTACCGATTATGCCCAGACGCGCGTCCGGCCGCAGATTTCGACGGTACCGGGTAGTCGTCTTTCACAGGCGTTTGGGGGAAAAAGCCGTCAGATTGCGGTGGACCTGGATCCCGATCAGTTGATTGCCTATAACGTAACACCCGAAGAAGTTACCAACGCCGTTGCAGCCCAAAACCTCACCTTGCCGGGCGGTTCGCTGCGGGTAGCAGACCGAGAGTACAACGTCCGGTTAAACTCGAAACCTGATGTTATCTCCGTCCTGAACGATATTCCCATTAAGGTAGTGGGCGGTACCACCGTTCACATGCGTGATGTGGCGAATGTACACGACGGTGCTGCCATTCAGACCAACATCGTCAAACAGGATGGGAGTAAAGGGGCGCTGATGCGGATCGTGAAAACGGGGAATGCGTCGACCACCGAAATTGTCGATAAAATCAAGAATCAGATTTTACCAACTATCCGGGCAGCGGCTCCGTCGAACCTGCGGGTTGAAGCGCTGTTCGATCAGTCGCTGTTTGTTCGGGCATCGATCAAAGGGGTTTTAACCGAAGGGTTAATTGCGGCTTTACTAACGGCTGCGTTGATTCTGCTCTTTCTGGGTAGCTGGCGGAGTACGCTTATTGTTGCCATTTCAATTCCATTGTCGATTCTGACATCGCTCATTATTCTCTACCTGCTGGGCGAAACGTTGAACATCGAAACCCTGGGAGGGCTGGCGCTGGCTATTGGGATTCTGGTCGATGATGCGACGGTTACCATCGAAAATATTCACCGGAACGAGGAACTGGGCATGCCGCTTCGGCAGGCTATTCTGGAAGGAGCGCAACAGATTGCCACGCCAACACTGGTATCAACCCTGACCATCTGTATTGTATTTACATCAGTACTCTTTCTGGAAGGTCCTGCGCGTTTCCTGTTCGGTCCACTGGCCGAAGCGGTTGTATTTGCCATGCTGGCTTCCTACGTACTGTCGAGAACGCTGGTGCCAACACTGGCCGACATGATGCTGAAAAATGAACACCAGCACGATTATCACGGTATTAAACGGCCCAGCGCTTTCCGTCGGTTTTACAATCGGTTCAATGCGGGTTTCGACCGATTTCAGGCTCGGTATGTTCGGGCGCTGGAGTGGGTGCTGAACCACCGCCGGACCGTATTCGTCATCTTTGTCGGTGTCGTGGCTGTCACGCTGGTTATGCTACCGTTTGTTGGTCGGGATTTCTTCCCCCACGTCGACGCAGGCCAAATACGCTTACACATGCGGGCACCAGCCGGAACCCGCCTGGAAGCTACTGAGCAGATTTCAGCTAAAACGACCGAAATTGTCCGGGAGGTGATCCCTGCCGAGGAAGTCGGGTCGGTGATTAGTAATATTGGCTTGACTTCGGAACGCTATAACTTCTTTTTCTCCGACAATGCCACGGCGAGTTCGGCCGATGCTGAATTGCTGATTTCATTGAATGAAGAACGCTCACAATCGACCGACGATTATGTACGCGCCCTTCGGACAAAACTTCGTGACGAAATGCCTGAGGTTACGTACTTCTTCCTGCCAGCCGATATTGTCAGCCAGATTCTGAACTTTGGCCTGACATCTACCATCGACGTACAGATTTCGGGTTTTGATCGGGCTAATAACCTGAAAATTACCCGTGAAATGCAGGCAAAAATAGCGCAGATACCGGGGATGGTCGATGTGCATCTGCATCAGGTGCTGGACGCGCCCGAACTCTTTCTGGATGTGGACCGTGAGCGGGCGAGTCAGTTTGGATTAACCGAGCAGCGTGTAGCTACCAACCTGAATATCTCGCTGAGTGGTACAGGCCAAACCCGCCCGAACTTCTGGCCGGACCCCAATACGGGATTCCCCTACATTATTGCCGTACAAACTCCCCCTTACAAACTGGATTCCTACGATAAGCTGTTGCGGACACCAATCACGCCGGGTCAGCAGGCCAGTCCTCAACTGTTGAGCAACATCACGACCGTTAAGCGTACAACAGCCCCTGTCATCATCAACCGGGTCAATACGCAACCGACCTATGACATCTACGGTGGGGTTGAAAAAACGGATCTGGGTTCAGTCGCAAAGGAATTGAATAAACTGGCGGCTGAATACAAAACACAGTTGAAGCCGGGTAACGTGATCTCGATTCGGGGACAGGTCGAAAGTATGGAGAGTGCGTTCAGTCGGCTGGGGCTGGGCATTGTGTTTGCGGCCCTGTTTGTATACCTGCTGATGGTGGTCAACTTCCAGTCGTTCCGGTATCCGTTCATTATCATCACTGCTTTGCCCGGAGCGTTGTGCGGAATGGTCTGGATGCTGTTTCTGACGGGGACTACGTTTAGCATTCCGTCGCTGATGGGGGCCATTATGAGCGTGGGGGTAGCTACAGCAAACAGTATTCTGCTGGTTAGCTTTGCCAAGGATTATCTGCCCGAAGTGGCCGGAAACGCCTATGCGGCAGCACTGGAAGCCGGTCGGACCCGGCTGCGTCCTATTCTGATGACAGCCATTGCCATGATCATCGGTATGTTGCCTATGTCGCTGGGATTAGGCGAGGGTGGAGAGCAAAACGCGCCACTGGGTCGGGCTGTTATTGGGGGCCTTTTACTGGCAACCTTTACCACGCTATTGTTTGTACCCGTTGTGTTTAGTTCGCTGGCTCGTAAAACCGATGTCAAACCCATAGACGCTGCCCCTGTAGCCGAAGAAGTGTAATTTTAATGGATAATGAACAATATAAAATGGGTTATACCCAGATGATATGTCTTAGTGTTCATTGATCATTGTTCATTTAGTATAAGATGAGTATCATTTATCACATTGTTCCAGCGGCCGATTGGGTTCGTTACGAAAATGAGCCGGTTTATGAAGCCGCCAGTTTGCAGACTGAGGGATTCATTCACCTGTCGACGAAAGAGCAGGTAGATGGAACGTTGAGTCGCTATTATCAGAACGTACCCGATTTGCTGTTACTGCACGTTGATACCGATAAATTGGCGTATGAACTTAAGTACGAGCCATCGACCAATGATGAATTGTTTCCGCATGTGTATGGCCCGCTCAACAAAGAAGCCATAGTAACTATACAGCGTTTGAATTGATTGACTTTTAAGTACTTATATGAAAGCGTTACGAATCATTATTCCACTCCTGGCCCTGATTGCCCTATTTGTGTTTTTCGGGGTGTTGCCGCGAATTCGCAATAGTCAGGAGTTAAAGGCAGAAGCCGTTGCCGAAAAAAATCGGGAACCGATTGTGAATGCGGTACCGCTGAAATACTCGTCAGATACAACCGGACTGATATTACCCGGCCAGATTCAACCCTATCGGCAAACCCCTTTATATGCCCGTACGCAGGGCTTTTTGCGTCGGTGGTATGTGGATATTGGTACGCAGGTGAAGCAAGGTCAGTTACTGGCTACTATCGATGCTCCCGAACTGGATCAGGACATTGCTCGTGCCAAAGCCGACCAGCAACTCGCTCAAACAAATCTGGATCGTTTGCAGAGTGTACAGTTGCCGGGTGCGGTAGCTAAGCAGGACGTCGATACCCGCCAGTCGGCGGTAACGGTGGCGCAGGCGAATGTTCGTCGGCTGGAAGCGCTGAAGGATTTACAGCAGATTCGGGCTCCATTCAGCGGGGTTATCACTAGTCGGACAGCCGAAAATGGCGTTCTGGTATCGCCCGGTGCCGGACAGCCGCTGTTCACCATTTCCGAAATTGGCACCCTGCGGGTATTTGTCGATGTGCCGCAAACCTATTTCCAGTACGTAAAAGTGGGTTTGCCAGCCACAGTGGTTATTCCTGAATTAAAAAATCAGAAATTTACGGGTAAGGTTGTTCGCACGTCGGGTACGTTGCGCAATGAGTCACGGACGCTGCTGGCCGAAGTGGTTATTCCGAATCCGAAAGGTAATCTGCCATCAGGTTTGTATAGTCAGGTTAAATTCGACATGATCAATGCTAATGCGCCCGTGCTGATTCCGGCCAATGCGCTGCAAATAACGCCACAAGGGCCTCAGGTAGTGGTGGTCGATGCCGATCAGCGGGTTCGGTTTGTGCCCATTACACTTGGGCGCGATTATGGAACGACCCTTGAGGCCGCCAGTGGATTGACCGGACGCGAATTCGTCGTTACCAATCCCAACGACCAGCTTCGCGATGGACAGAAAGTAAGGCTTCGGAAGCCAATTGCCGAAAAAACAGTGGCACGTACCTAGATGAAGAAACATATTTTTAGCGTATGGTTTTTGGCTTGTAGTGGGTTAGCCTATGCGCAGACAACGCCCGTTAATCCGACCGGAGGGGCCGTCACAATTCAGCCAAACGCCAGCCCAGCGACTGGGCAAGGTACCATTCAACCCCAGAATCCAGGAAATACACCCGGTGGTACTCAGCTACCCACTACCTCATCGTCGTCAGTAGACAATGATCTGGCTCCGACCTTGACGGTTAGTGGTTTCAAGCGATTTAGTGATCCACTACTCGAATCGCTGATTCAGTTGGGCCTCGACAATAGCCCCAATCTTAAAGCCGCTTTGAGCCGTCTGGAAGAAGCACGGATTCGGGTACGGGTAGCCCAATCGTTTCTGTCGCCATCCCTGCGGAGTTCGGCGTTGATCACGACCCAAAGTCTGTCGCAACATCGGCCGCTGGCACTTACAACGGCTGCTCCTGACGAATTGCCGCGTTTTCAACTGAACACGTTTCAGCTATTACCCATCGATGCCAGCTACGAACTGGATCTGTTCAAACGGATTCGGAGCACCATTGCCGTAACCGAATTACAGGCTCAGGCCAGCATCGCCGACTATCAGGCGTTCCGGTTATCGCTGGCAGCCGACATTGCGCGGACGTATCTGCTCATTCGGGGGAATGATGCCGAACAGGCCGTTTTTCGCCGGAACATCCAGTCGCGCGATACTACCCTTTCGATACTTCGCGAACGCTTCCGGGTAGGTTTGATCAATCAGATCGATGTGCAGCGGGCCGAAACCGATTATGCTACGTTGCAGGTAACACTCAAAGGGCTGGAGCGTGCCCGTGTTGAACTGGTCAATGGATTGGCGCAGCTTTGTGCCCAGGACCCAACTCAATTTTCGGTACCCATAGGTACACTGCCAACCACCGTTCCGGTTTATCCGTATGCCAGTGTCGCTCCCGAACAAGTACAACGTCGGCCCGATTTGATTCAGCTAAGTCGGCAAAATCAGGTGGCTACAGCACAGGTTACGCTCCAGCAGAACAGCACGCTTCCCAGAGTGAATCTGGTTGGTTCAGGGGGCGTCCTTTCCGGACGGATTGGCCCCTGGTTTACACCGAGCAGTGCCACCTACATTGTGGGCGTAAATGCATCCGTTCCGTTGTATGAAGGGCATCGGGCCAAACAGAATATTGCTCTCTCGAAGCAGCAGGTTCAGACGGCTCAGCAAACCTATCAACAAGCCGTACAACTCGCTCAACGAGATGCCGAAACCGCCCTCGACAACCTGACCTTACTGCGCCAACAAATTGACTTACAAGGCCAAACGCTGACCTTGGCCCGCCGGACCGAACAGTATAATCGTGAGCTTTACGTTCGGGGTTTAGCCACCTATCTGGAAGTACTCGATGCTCAGCGTACGATTCTTACGGCCGAACAGCAACTGGCTCAACTACGCAGCCAGGAGATGCAATATGCCGTCGCTCTGCTTCGTGCCATTGGTGGTGATTATTAATTAGTTTACGAATTTTAGAATCCGGTTTCTATTTGGTTGCCGTCTGCTAAAAAAATAAATAAAACACCCTCGCTGGATCGTAGGCTCTTCGTTCCGTTTGGTTGGAAATCGTAACTTGGACTTCGAAAATCAGTTATATACTAGCAACTTTGCTATAACTTATCGAGGTATCAATGAATCATACGTATGTAGTTATTATGGCGGGAGGTGTCGGAACTCGATTCTGGCCGTTCAGCCGCACAAGCTATCCAAAACAATTCCACGACGTACTCGGCACTGGCCGAACCTTACTGCAACAAACCGCCGACCGTTTTGAGGGCATTTGCCCACCTGAGCATATCTTCATCGTTACGAGCTGGCTTTATAAAGACCTCTGCCAAGAGCAATTACCACAGTTGTCAGACGATCAGGTACTTTGTGAACCCATTGCGCGGAATACAGCTCCCTGTATCGCCTATGCGTGTTACAAAATCGCTCAGCATGACCCGGAAGCCAATATTATCGTAGCACCGGCAGACCATATTATCCTGAAAGAAGAAGAGTTTCAGCGTACCATTAAAACGGCGCTCCAGGCTACAACAGGTCAGGATATTCTGGTGACACTGGGTATCCAGCCCAGCCGCCCTGATACGGGTTATGGATACATTCAGTATATCCCGGAATCGGGTGATGCGATTAAAAAAGTAAAGACATTTACCGAAAAACCGCATCTCGAACTGGCGCAGCAGTTTGTTGCAAGTGGTGAGTTTGTCTGGAACGCCGGAATTTTTGTCTGGAATGTTCAGGCCATCATCAAGGCGTTTGAACAATACCTGCCTGAAGTAGCTGAAATTTTTGCCGAAGGGGCTGATATATACTATACAGAAGGCGAAAAAGCCTTTGTCGATAAAGCGTACTCGCTTACCAAAAGCATTTCTATCGACAACGGCGTAATGGAAAAGGCCGGTAATGTACACGTGGTATTGAGCGACTTCGGCTGGTCGGATCTGGGTACGTGGAAATCGCTTTACGAAGTGTCGGACAAAAACGAAGACTTCAACGTGATCGACGGTCATATTATGCTATACGACACCAAAAACTGTATCATCAAAACGCCGAAAGATCGGCTAGTAGTGGTTAATGGCCTGGACGGTTATATTGTAGCCGAGTATGATAACGTCCTGATGATCTGTCGGAAAGAAGAAGAGCAAAAAGTCAAAAACTTTGTTGCCGACGCGAAAGAACGAGGCACGGAGTTTGTGTAGCATCGATTAACTTCCCGAGAGTTTCCGTTCTCGGGAAGTTAAATCCGCCTGTTAAACAGCCTGCAGGGCAATGGCAGAAATGCTCTGTTCGTTAGCTTTGCAAATGGTGCTCTAAGACTGCCTTGTGAAAAAAGTAATTTACCTAAGTTTTTCGCTGTTACTGACGACTCTGCTGCTGGAGTGTAAAGAAACCAACACGGATTTCTCACCCGGAGCTGGCGATACGCGTATTACAGGTACCTGGCGGCTTGTTGAACGGCTCTTTCAGGTCAATGTCAATACGACCGCCTATGATTCGGTCTTTGTGAAAGGCTACTATAAAATTGATTCGACACTCGTAAACGGGCAATACGTTAAGGATTCGGTCTTTGTAAAAGATCACTATGTGAGGGATACCATCCAAATTACGAAATCGGTTGATGTTATTAGTCGGTATCCTGGTAGTCGCCCCCAAACCCTGACATTCAACACCGATGGCAAGCTAACAGCCAATGGGGATTCGATGTCCTACTACTTTCCCATCAAGTATTACCGGGTCGATACGACCTACCCGGATAGTCTGGGTATAAATTTTTACATAAATACCAACCGGGCAAACGTCTATTTTCAACAGGGATTACGTTTCAAAGGTGATACACTAATGTTCCTGCCCCGTTGTGAACGCCCCTGCTATTCGAAGTTTATCCGGGCGAAGTAAACGCGTTTCTACTGCTTGGTTGCTGTAAGGGTTACCGATGTCGTGCTGAACGGGTAATTGGCGAGATTCAGCGTGCCTAGTACCCAACTTCCTACTTTGGTACTGCCATTATACAGCTCAATGGTGTTATCGGCTCGCTGTAGAGTAATGGTTTTACTTTCCGAAAAAGTCGAACTGCCCGACGAGCTGGCTGTCGTGTAGGAAAGGGTAAGATCAACTTTATCCAGCGCACTTCCATTGCGTACTAGGGCCACATTACCACTGGCTACGGTCGTTGGCTGGTTGCTACTGGCCAGACTGATCGTAGTAAATGTATACGTTCCTGCTACACTTTTGGCCATGTCGGGGTCGGGAATGGTTTCGGCTTTTTTACAGCCACTGATCACAAATAGACAGATAGAAAGGATAGCTAACCAATAAGTAAATGAATTGAATGATTTCAGCATAGGATTTAGAAACTATTAATCTTTGCCATTGCTCTGACCGGAAACGTACCAGCTCCTTTAAGTTTGGGGGGTGCAGCCGTAAAGGTAAAGCCTTCAGTCGGAACAGAGGATAAATTGCACAAGTGTTCCACAATCAGAATGTTTGCACCAAGTAACGTTGTGTGTACCGGACGGCTATTTCCGCGTGTATCGTCGATATTGTGGGAGTCGATCCCAACCAGCTTTACCCCGCAATCGCGTAAGTAATCAGCCGCATCGGCCGTCAGAAATGGGTGGTTCTCGTAATACGTTTCAGTGTTCCAGAAGGCATCCCAGCCGGTATGAATCAGCACAGCCCGATTTCGTAGCTCGTAATTTCGTAAATGAGCGTCGGTAATCGCCAGGGTATCGGTATGAGGAATGCGAATCACGATGCCTTCCAGATCGGTGAATGCTTCCAGGCCAACCTGCGACAAATCATCTCCATCCTCAAAACGATGAAACGGACAATCCAGATAAGTCCCCGTGTTGGTAACCATTTCGATCTTGCCAATCTGAAACTCCGTACCCGGTGCATAGAGTTGCCGTGACCGTTCACGACTCAGATAATCGCAGATGATCGGGGCGGGGAGACCTTTGTAGGTAACCAATCCATTCTCGATCGTATGGCTTAGATCGATCAGGTAACTTCCCGAATGGCTTTTGGGCGAAGGGTTTCGTTTATGGGGTTCTATAATGATTTCTTTGTTGATTATCTGGGCTTTACCGACCATAAGCAGCCGTAAATCGGCAATGACGTAGTCAATCAATGCCTGATCGGATAGGGTTTCACCGTCAATATCCAATCGAAAATCCTCACCTTTCAGGCTTCCGCCGTTGGTGAACTCGAATACGAAATCAAACTTTACCCGCTTTTGTGTCATTCTGTTAATAGAACGCAGATGCTTATGATTTTTATGATTTACGCAGATCTTAATAAATCATAATGATCCTAAAAATCCGCGTTCTATACACCTATAATTGTGCCCAGCCTTGTGCCCGAATGGGTGTTTGTTGTCCGGCTTTGGTTGCCAGAACGATCTGAGAAGGATCGGCTGTCAGATACCCAATGGCTGTAATTCGGGAGTGGTTGGCTAATTTCTCGAATTCCTGTGGGCGAACCGTAAATAATAGTTCATAGTCCTCACCGCCATTCAGAGCAGCCGTTATCGGGCTAATTTTAAATTCGTCGGCAGCCAGATGGGCCTGATCGTCAATCGGGATGTTTTCATCAAAAATAACGGCACCCGTACCCGATTGGTGGCAAAGGTGAAGAAGCTCCGACGCCAGGCCGTCCGAAACATCGATCATGGCCGTAGGGCGAACACCCAGCTCACGAAGCTCATGAACAATGTCGGTACGGGCATCGGGACGGAGTTGGCGCTGAAGTAGATACGACCGTTCTTCCGGCAGGCTGGGTTGCATATTAGGGTCGGCCAGAAAGACTTGTTTCTCCCGCTCCAGCAGTTGCAGACCCAGGTAAGCGGCTCCCAGATCGCCCGTTACACAGACCACATCGTTCGGTTGGGCTGTATTCCGATACGTAATTACTTCTTTGGAAACCTTACCCAGTACGGTAACGGAAATAACTAACCCCGACCGCGAGGCTGTCGTATCGCCCCCGACCAGATCAACATCATACGCTGTGCAGGCCGCTCGAATCCCTTCATACAACTCATCAATGGCTTCGACAGGAAAGCGGCTACTGAGAGCAATGCCAACCGTCACCTGAATAGGAAGGCCATTCATAGCGGCAATGTCTGATACGCCAAATGTAATGGCCTTATAGCCAAGATGCTTCAACGGCACATACGACAGGTCGAAATGAATGCCTTCTACGAGCATATCCGTAGCCAGCAGCCCGTATTGGTCACCCCAGTCGAATACAGCCGCATCGTCGCCAATGCCCCGTACCGTTTCGGGATGCGCGGGAGCCGAAGTGGCTTGCCGGATACGTTCGATCAGGCCAACTTCGCCAATTTTATTTAGATCAGTCATGGAAATGAACTATGTAGGATGGATAATGAATAATATAGAATGAATAGTGAATAATGTGTGAGTAGAGAGCTGGCGCGTACATTATTCTCTATCCATTTTCCATTATTCATTAAAAAAAGCCGTTCCGATTGATTTACGGAACGGCTTTTTTTAAGAATTGGTTTATACCGCCTTATGGATTTGTCAGCGTGTACACGTTTGTGGTGCCACCCGTTTTCTGACTAACGTCGGTCCGGGTCAATTTCAAGTTGTTATCGTCAATGGAATTGATTGTAAAAGTAATTGTCCCATTTGTACCCGTTGGAGCAGGGTTCAAGTTCGTCAGTTTTAGCGTATTGTCGTCGGGAAGTGAATATTGTCCTGTAAACGAAACAGTAGCCCCATCATAATCTTTGTAAACGACCGTGGGGGCCTTACTTAGATCAAGACTGAACTTACTGTAATCGCGAATATTACTGGTTGCTCCTTTTGTATAAACTGTTGTACTGTTTTCGTCCACTTTACTGGCAGTCCATATTTTAGCAATACGTTCCGAAACAGGAGCCACTTTATTGCCTTTACAGCCCATTAGCAGACTGAACACACTTACTACCGAAAAGAAACCAATAAAATAAGTCTTTCTCATGGTGAATTGAATGCAGAGAATCAGAAGTGGCTAAAGTTACGCTAATTTTGATGTCACTCACAAAATTGATGCCTAATTATTCATTCAACTGATTAAGCGGACGATGTCGCCTGAAACTCCATTACCCGCTTACACACGTTCCCAACTCGCTCTACGCAATGGTCAGGACCGTGACGAAATCTGGTGTGCCTACAACGGCCTTATTTATGATCTGTCAACGTCGCGACTGTGGCGTAACGGTCACCACTATGAACACTGGGCTGGTCAGGACCTGACCGACGAACTGGTCGATGCCCCCCATACCAACGGCGTTTTTACCCGGTTTCCGGTAGTTGGGACATTACGTTAAACTCAAACTATGGCACTATTAATTGCCGATAGCGGCTCTACAAAAACCGACTGGCGGCTTGTCGATACCGATGGGCAAACCCACGCTATTCAAACGGACGGATTGAATCCATATTATCAGTCAACCGCCCAAATGACAGAAACTTTACGCGTACAACTGCTGCCGCAGGTGGCTGATGCGACCGTTCGTAAGGTTTTCTTCTATGGAACAGGCTGCACAGGGCCAGCCGTTAATCACATTGTGGCCGATTCTGTACAGGCTATATTGCCTGGCTTACAGATTGTTGAGGTCAATAGTGATATGCTGGGTGCCGCCCGGGGTGCTACAGGGTACGAACCTGGTATTGTCTGTATTCTGGGAACGGGTTCCAACGCCTGCTGCTACGATGGGGAGAAGATCAGTCGGGGTATTCAGTCGCTTGGTTTCTGGCTGGGTGATGAAGGGAGTGGCGGCTACTTAGGCAAAACGCTGGTTCGCGATTTTTTTCAGGAACGATTACCCGCCGATCTTCGTGACCGATTTCAGGAGCGTTATGGTCTTGATCGGCCAACACTACTCGAAAACGCTTACCAGAAGCCCTATCCTAACCGCTATTTTGCTTCGTTCACCCCCTTCTTATCGGATCATCTGGCACATCCATACATCACGGGGCTGATAACCGATGCGTTTACGCTGTTTCTGACAACATACGTGAAACGCTTTCCCGAATCCGGCCAATGGCCCGTTCATTTCGTAGGGTCTATCGCTCATTATTTTGACCAGCCTTTACAGATCGCCATTCAACAAACAGGTCTGATCATGGGTACTATTCTGAAAGCGCCCGTCGAACGTTTAGTTGAATTTCATAAAAATAGCTGAGTATCGGGTGTTCACTGTATTTTTGTAGGACGGTCTTCGGTTTATGCCGAATCTGACAACTACCTGAAAGAATGGCAAATCGGTATTTTTTGAAAGTAAAAGACGTCGTTCGCGAAACGCCGGACGCCGTGACAATAAGTTTCTGGCACCCCATCAACGAAGAAGTTCGCTATCAGCCTGGTCAGTTTCTGACGTTTCTGCTCAACATTAATGGAGAAAAAATACGTCGGTCCTACTCTATGTCGTCGTCTCCCCATATGGACGTATCGCTATCAGTATCGGTCAAGCGTGTACCCGGTGGGACCGCTTCCAATTACCTCTGCGATCGGACCAAACCCGGCGATATTCTGGAAACACTAGAGCCCATGGGCACCTTTGTGCCGAAGCTAGACCCGCAAAACCGGCGGACAATCGTGCTGATTGGTGCTGGTAGCGGTATAACGCCTTTGTTTTCAATGGCTAAGTCGGCGCTGCATGTGGAGCCTAATAGTCGTGTATGGTTGATTTATGGCAACCGGAACCAGTCGTCTATTATTTATAAATCGCATCTGGATGCGATGGAGCAGGCCTATGGCCGTTCGCGCTTTCAGGTGACCCATGTACTTAGTCAGCCAACCGATGGCTGGACTGGAGCGGAGGGCCGATTGAACCAGCATTCAATCAGTAAACTGCTGGAACAGCTACCAACCGCCGAGCGTCAGAATGCCAGCTACTACCTGTGTGGACCCGATGGCATGATGGCTGAAGCCCGTTCTGCGCTAGCCTTGCTGGGTGTATCAACTGAACATGTGCATAAAGAAAGTTTCGCGCATGCGCCTGTTACGGCTGGTGATGTAGTGGAAGAACCTATGACAGCCGCCGATACGGGAACGCCCGAAGTAACGGTGTTATACGAAGGCAGCGAGTACAAATTTACGGTAGCTCCGCATCAGACTATTCTCGAAGCCGCCCTGGATCTGGATATCGATTTACCGTACTCCTGTCAGGCAGGAATGTGTACAGCCTGTATGGGACGCTGTATTTCAGGCAAGGTAAAGCTGGATGAAGAAGATGGATTGTCTGAGTCAGAGTTGAAAGCGGGGTATATACTTACCTGCGTAGCTCACCCCGTTGGCCCGAATGTGGTGATCGAAATTGAGTAATTAATTATCTGAAACTATGGAAGCCGTACACTGGGGTTTGTAATGCCTTCAGTGTACGGCTTTTATGATTTCACTCTTGCTGAATTATCACACTAGTCATTGACACTGACAGTTGCTTTGCCAGTTACTGATTGCACCGCTGTAGTAACGGATGGACGAGCATTTGCACTCGCCACCGGTGTCATATTGAACGTAAGAGAAGCTATTTTTGCCATCGGCGCCTTACCGGGTTTGGCAACCAGACCTCCTACAGACACAGCATGTTCGTTATTAAGTACAGGTGTTAGACTGGATTGATCTTCGGGCTTTGGAGCCGTTGGTGGTTTGGGGTTTGATCGGGGTGTTGCTGGTAGTGCAGGTGCTGCTGGCCCTAGAACGTTAGGTACTACATGTACATCGGGTACAACGGCGGGGGCTACGGCTGCTTTCCCCCGAATTGAGGGACGAGGAGCAACTGCTGGCACTGCCGGAGCCGCTGGGCCAGGTACGTATCGCAAGCGCGTTTTCGCTGGACGATCTGCACGGGGAGCATAGCGAATTTTTGGCCGAGCGCTTCGCAGGTCATACTCTAACTCGTACTTGACGTCATCTGAAAAATTGAAGTTTCCATCAACTTTTACATCCATATCTATATTCGATAAATGCTCACCGTATTTGTTCATTTCTTCTGATAAGCGTTCTAGCCGCTCGTTTAGTTGCTGACTTTCACGCTCTAATTTTTGCAGGGGTTTTCGGGCTTCCTGCATTTTAGACTGAGCCGCTTCGAGTTGCTGGTTAATTTCTTCGATACGCTCTTCCTGTTTTTTGATTTCAGGTTCCAGGGCTGCTACCTGTTTCTCAACTTCGTCTAGTGTTGCCTTCTGTTTCCCATCCTGATACATTACCTGACGTTGTTTTTCGATCAGGGCCATGCGTTGCTGCATCAGCTTCTGTTTACGCCACTCCAGCATTTGCTGGTTACGTTCAGACTCCTCAACGGGGAACTGCATTTTTTCTATCTGAAGTTGTAACGCCTGAATGTGCTGTGTCTGCTGTTGCATAAGCTGACCGAGGCTATCCATTTTCCGCTGCTGCAAAGCACGGAGCCGGTCAAGCGAATCATTAGGGACAAGCCCGGATAAGGAGGCCAATGTAGTTTGAATAAGTCCATCGCGGCTGAGGCTCGATAAGGCTTTGTCCGGTTCGTTCAGCATATCGGGCAAATTACTGGCTCCGTCCACCGAAATGTTTGACAGGTCGATATGCGATAGTCCCTCAGACAAGGATGCCATGCCACTCTCGAACGCGTGGTTTTTCTCAATGATCGTCAGGAGTATATCTCGGTCTGGTTGCGGAACGTTGTCGAGCGATAACTGCCCGGACATTACGCCATCGAGCTGATGCTGTAACCGCATAACCCGCTCGCCCGACAGTCGTCGCCCTTTCCAGACTACGTAGCTAATATGGCTATCGTCGGCCATGCCGTATTCTGAATGGCTATCCACTTTATGCTTGCGGGTTGTCTTTAAAGGGTGAGGTTGGGTAGCTTGATGTTTAGGCTTATCCTGCTTCTGAACGGCATAGACCGATATACTCATCAACAAAATCGTTACGAACGTTAGGCCCGCCAGGCTACTGTTCGATATGAAAGGCTTGGTTGGTACGCCCAACACTCGGCGAACCCGATGCAGTAATTGCTGTCGTTTTGAAGCAAACGCCATCGCCAGTGGAGGAGCCTGCATCTGCTGCGTTAGCCGTAACTCCTCAATACGGGCAAGGGCCTGGGCCAATATTCGTCCATCGCCACCACAAACCTGAACAGCCAGATCATCGCAGCAATGTTCGCGCTCTTCCCGAACGCGTGCCGAAAGCCACCACAGCGCCGGATGAAAGAAATACAGCACCTCAACGACGGACTGCAACAGATTCACCGCATAATCGTATCGTTTGACGTGGGCTAATTCATGAGCCAAAACGGCTTCAATTTCCCGGATCGATAGATTGGCTGCCAAACCGATAGGGAGTAGCAAAACAGGCTTAATGACGCCAACCACCATCGGAACGGCAATGCGAGCCGATTCGCGTACCTGGATCAGCCCCCGGATGCCCAGCGCTGAACGAAGCCGATCGGTCATTTGCGCCCAGCCTTTCGTAGCTGGTTGTAGGGCTGTTTGGCTTAGCCGTTGTAAGTAAAGCCAGCCACCGGCCAGCCGTAAGCCGAATAAGCCTACCCCGATCAGATAAATCAGCACAAACTGGCTCAGGTGAACGTCCAGAAACTGCTGCAATTGCTGATACCAGGGGACCGTTTGCGCTACCGTTTGCCAGCGTACCGGATACAGAATGGCTTTATGCCCATAGGCAGGTAAGGCTGGAATAACTAAGGCAGGTTTATAGCACCAGAAAAAGGTACTAATTGATGCCAGCACCTGCAAAGACAAGGTAGCTACACCTACCTGATAGCGTAAGGCACTGGACCGCTTGCGCAGCAAATGCAGCACAATAGCCATGGGCAGTACCAACGCGAAACCCTGCCAGATGGCGTGAATCAGTGTCCAGCCCAACGCATCGACTACCGGATTCGATAAGAAATGGAAAGCGTTCATGAGTATAGGAATTCTTTGTTTGCGGAAAATCAATTTATCACATCCTTAATCGACAAAATCTGTCCAATCAGCTCAATCCAGTAAATCCCGGTTCAGATTGTTCAGCAGGGCTTTGATTTCGTCCAGTTCCTCACGGGAGGCTTTGTGCTGACCCAGCACCTGCATGACCAGTTTTGAAGCCGAACCCCGAAAGGCCGTTTCTACAAAACGGTCGACCAGGTTACGCTGTGTATCTTCTTCGGTGACAACGGCCGCATAGGTATGCGAGCGTCCATCTTCTTCGCGCGAGAGCAGACCTTTTTCATACATTATTTGCATCAGCTTAAGGGCCGTTGTATACCCAATTTCACGGTGCTGGCTTAAGTTATCATGTACCTGTCGAACGGTGCTGGGACCATTGGCCCAAAGCACGTGCAGGATTTCAAGTTCGGCATCGGTTGGCTTCATAATTGATCTACGAAAGATTTCGTAGCAATTATATACGAAGTTTTTCGTAGATGCAAATGTGTGAACAAAAAAGTTTTAGAATCACTTAATTGTAGGGTGGCTTACCAGCCGCTATATTGCCATTTATAGATCTATGCACGAGCTAAAGGCTTTTCCAGCCGAGTTACTGATGACTGCCAACGAAACCCTGACCATTCCAGCCCGACCTGCTCGCCCATTTATCGGCGAAGCCCTGACGTTGAAAAGCTGGGACGATGTAAAACCACTGTATGACAACCTGATGGAGCGGTCCATCCAGAACGCTGATGAGCTGCGTCAATGGCTGATCGATCGAAGCGAGCTGGAATCGTATTTGTCGGAAGATTTTGCCTGGCGCTATATCCGCATGACCTGCGATACGGCTAATGAAGAACTGGTCAACAACCTAAACTTTTTCATTGCCGAGATTCAGCCGCCAATGACCGCTGTGGGTAATGAGCTTGATCTGAAAGCCGTGAACAGCCCTTACCTGAGCCAGTTGACCGACGAAGGCTACGACGTGATGGTGCGGGGAATGAAAAAAGCCATCGAAATTTTCCGGGAAGAAAATATTCCGCTTCAAACCGAACTTCAGACCGAAGAACGGAGGTATGGCGCTATCGTCGGTGCCATGACCGTTACCATCGACGGGCAGGAGGTCACTTTACCCAAAGCCAGCGATCTGCTGCAATCCACTGACCGGGCGGTGCGGGAAGAGGCCTGGCGGAAAATATGGGAGCGTCGTTACCAGGACCATGAAGCACTCGATCAACTCTTCGACCGTTTACGGACGCTGCGGCATCAGGTGGCGGTGAATGCAGGCTTTGCCAACTTTCGCGATTATGCGTTCGCTGCGCTGGGTCGGTTTGACTATACTCCGCAGGATTGCGTTAATTTTCATGAGTCGGTAGCCGAAGCGGTTGTGCCCCTGCTTAATGAGCTGGCAAAAGAGCGCAAACAGAAGCTTGGCGTTGACCCACTCCGTCCGTGGGACGCGAAAGTCGATGTGGAAGGTCGCGCTCCGCTAAAACCATTTGCAACGGGCGATGAGCTACTGGAAAAAGCCATTGCCTGTTTCGATCGTCTGGATAAGGAATTGGGTGATGACCTGCGGATTATGCGAGCGATGGGCCATCTGGACCTGGAATCGCGGAAAGGGAAAGCGCCGGGTGGCTATAACTACCCACTCGAAGAAATTGGCGTACCCTTTATATTTATGAATGCCACCTCCAGTCTGCGCGATCTGGTAACAATGGTACACGAAGGTGGCCACGCCGTTCACTCATTTCTGACTCGTGATTTACCACTAAAAGCCTTCCGAAATCCGCCGATGGAAGTGGCCGAGCTGGCGTCGATGAGCATGGAATTGCTGTCGATGGACCATTGGGACGTATTTTTTGACAATCCGGAAGAGCTTCGCCGGGCTAAACTTCAGCATCTTGAGTCAATTATCGAAACGTTGCCCTGGGTAGCCACCATCGATAAATTCCAGCACTGGGTGTATGAACATCCAACGCATACAGATGCCGACCGTCGGGAAAACTGGCTTCGCATCTATGACCAGTTTGCGGATTCAATAACCAACTGGGACGGATTTGCCTATTATAAGGAATATATCTGGCAACGGCAACTTCATTTATACGAAGTGCCATTTTATTATATTGAATATGGTATTGCGCAGTTAGGAGCCATTGGCGTCTGGCGGAATTACCGTCGCGATCCAAAACTAGGGTTGGATGGGTATAAACAGGCTCTAAGTTTAGGGTATAAGCGACCCATTCGGGAAATTTACGAGGCAGCCCACGTACCGTTCGATTTTTCTCAGGCGCACATCCAGGAATTGATGAATTTTGTGTGGGAAGAGATCAAAACGTTAAGTTAACAACCCTCTGGAAACGGTCAATAGGATGGTGAGTTGCCCATTTGTGAAAAAACTAACAACAGATGGTTATTGACAAACGACTCTTTTTCCTATTTTTGCCGAATCAATTCGTAATCAAGTAGCTATGAAACGCGTACTCAATATAGGTTTGTTAGGTGTGTTGGTGTTGTCGCTGGCCTCATGCGATTATCAGAAATATAACTCCGTACGCCAAACAGACTATCGTGCTGGGGATGTCAGCTCAACCTACCGGGCAGGCGATCCAGAAGTGTATGGCCTTGGTAAAGATTCGCCGGCCGTTCAGACCCGATACAAATATGCTCCGAATGCCGCTTTGGATGCAAAAGCTGACGAGATTCGGAAAAAATTATACGGGCCGGGCAATACGACTCAAAGTTTATAAGGACTGCTGAATAGACATAGAAAAGCGATGAATTGGCCAATCACTTGCCGGTTCATCGCTTTTTTTGTTCTTAGTAACAGACTATTATACCTTGCGCGTTTTATTCAACGGACGTACCAAACGCACAGTAAGTGTAAATTTTTGTGTTACTTTGTTGAGTCAAACAACTTGAGAAAAAAGAATTATTTGGTGAGATAAGCCGCTCTACGCATAAATAACCTTATGAAAATTGCACTAGTTACAGGTTCGGCAGGGTTGATCGGTAGTGAAGCCGTTGCCTTCTTTGCCGATAAATTTGATCTGGTCGTTGGGATCGATAACAACATGCGCCAGTACTTCTTTGGTGCTGATGGCTCCACCGAATGGAATCGAAACCGGCTGGCCGACACCTATTCAAACTACCAGCATCGCACAGCCGATATTCGTGAAGTTCCCCAACTCGAAGTAATCTTCCAAGAATTCGGGACCGATATTAAATTAGTTCTCCATACAGCCGCCCAACCCAGCCACGACTGGGCCGCTCGGGAGCCATTTACCGATTTTGGCGTCAATGCCGTTGGTACGCTCAATATGCTGGAGATGACCCGGCTTCACTGCCCCGAAGCTGTCTTCATTTTTACCTCGACTAATAAGGTATATGGAGACAACCCCAACTTCCTACCGTTGATCGAGACCGAAACCCGCTGGGAAATCGATCAGAATCATCCCTACTTCGAAAATGGGATTGACGAATACATGAGTCTAGACCACACTAAACACTCTATTTTCGGAGCCTCGAAAGTAGCTGCTGATGTGATGGTACAAGAGTATGGTCGCTATTTCGGCATGAACACGGGCGTATTTCGGGGAGGTTGCCTGACGGGGCCTAACCATTCGGGCGCTCAGTTGCACGGTTTCCTGTCGTACCTGATGAAATGTGCCATTACGGGCAATCAGTACACCATCTTCGGTTACAAAGGCAAACAGGTTCGGGACAACATTCATAGCTGGGATTTGGTGAACATGTTCTGGCATTTCTATCAGAACCCACGTCCGGGTGAGGTATATAATGCCGGTGGTGGTCGTTATGCCAACTGCTCGATGCTGGAAGCCATTGCTTTATGCGAAGAGATTTCGGGCAACAAGATGAACTACCAGTATTCGGAAACGAACCGGAGTGGTGACCACATCTGGTATATTTCGGACCTGAGTAAGTTCAAGCAACACTATCCCGACTGGAACTGGACATACGATCTGAAAGAGACGATGATTCAGATTCACGACAGCATGGCGGCCCGATTAATGAGCCATAAATAAAGTGTCATTTGATAGTCATTGGCTGTCATTTATTGAGGTGTTGGCTAACAATCAATGACAACCAATGACTACTAATTGACGACGCATGTCACTTGTCTGCTTGCATCTATAAAGCGATTGATTTTAATCGGTAATGAGTTTTTTAAAATCTCCTCTACTCTGGGAAACGGGAGGCTGGCTTGCTTTTCTGATTGTTGCGGCTCTGTTGATAAGAGGTAATTTTCGTTCTCAACTGTCTCGTAACCAGCAACTCAGCTTGCTGGTTGCCCTTCTGGGACTCCTATTTTTTAAGCGGCTCCCTATTCTGTTTATAAATTGGGAACTGAACCCCGACGAAAGTCAGCTACTGTCGCAGGCTCTCACGCTTAAACACCATCCTGTTTACTGGAAATACATTGATGGGGCTACAATGGGGCCGCTCAGCTCCTATTATGTAGCCCTGCCCGGTTATGTGGGTGTGCCACTAAACTACATCGTCTTACGCTGGCTGGCGTTTACGTGTATGGTGGTGAGTGTAGCCAGTGGCTACTTGACCATCGAAAATTTCTTTAGTGCCCGTGCTGCCCGGCTAGCCTTGTTTCCTCTTGTAGCTTTTCTGGCCTTTACGACCAATATGGATTTTCTGCATGCGACCAACGAACAATTGTCGCTGGCACTTATTGGCCTGTCAATCTGGCAATATTCCCGTTTGTGGCATCGGCAGGCTTTTGATTCTACGACAGGTTTATTTTTGCTGGGCTTTCTGAGTAGCTTGGTTCCCTTTGCCAAATTGCAGGGTACACCAACAGCCCTTGCGGTGGTGCTGGCGGCTTTTCTTAGCCTTTTTAGCCAGTATTCAACCTTACCCCCTTCAAAGTTCTGGCGGGCCGTAATTAGTTTGGTAGGCGGAGGACTTGTCTTTCCGCTGTTAGTCGTAGTGCTTACGCTTAGCTTTGGTGTTTTTTCGGATTTCCTTCAGTTTTACATAGCGGGCAATTTTGCCTACGGAGCCGAAGCGTCGTTCTGGGATTTCCTGCTCTTGTTTCCAGCGTTTATTGCCCATACCACCGATTTCCTGGTATTTCTGTTGCCCACGTTTGCCGTGATACTTGGATGGCTGGTAATCAGGCCCCGTCACGGCGAAAATAATGCAAGCTTGCTGCTATTTGGTCTTGGTCTGGTCGCTGCCAGCGGCTATGCAATCATCAAACCGGGCAATGCCTTCACACATTACCTGCTGTATCTGACATTTCCGGTTTGCCTGGTCAATGCGTGGTTTATTGATAAGCTCCGAACGTCTTTACAGACCATTTTATGGGTTGCATTTGTGGTGCTCTCCATTGGGATAAGTGCGTTTTTACAGGCAGACAAACCCGCTAGCGACCCACTAACCATTTATAAAAAGACACCATTCGATTTTCGGTTTTTTCGGCGGTCTCCAACGGCACAGGAAGCCCTTAAACTGGCGAAACCGGGTGAAGATCTGGTCGTTTGGGGATGGGCACCTATGTATAACGTGCAGACCCAGATGCCGCAGGGCGTTTGCGATAACCATGTGATTCGCTGTGTGATGGGATCGAACCAGCCTGTGCATCGAGCACGGTATATACGGAATATGGAAGCGTCGCATGCTCCTGTATTCATTGACGCAGTTGGGCCGAATTCCATCTGGTTGAATGATCGGGCCAGATTTGGCTATGAAACGTTCCCTGAATTAAAGCAGTACATAGACCAGCATTATCGACTGGTTGCCGAAGTAGAACATAACCGTGTTTTTGTTCGGAAGGATCGGTACAAATGGTAACAGATTAATTGTTTAACTGGAAGGTTTTTATAACCCTTCATGCTTGTAATTAGTAAACTATATGTGGACGAAAAAAGGACTGATTTATAAACCCGATGGTTCTAAACCATTCAGCCGTACACACGCACAGGTTCCGTTTGGCTACCCGATGGATGGTAAAATCCGGGTGTATTTCTCCACGCGCGATGAAAACATAAACTCAGCCGTTTCGTTTGTTGAGTTAAACCCTGATAATCTTTCTGAAGTTACCTATGTGCATGACAAGGCATGCCTGACCAAAGGGGCTGTCGGTATGTTTGATGAAACGGGTACGATGCCTTCGTGGTTTTTGCCCGTTGGTGACGAAATCTGGTTGTACTATACCGGCTGGAACAAAAGCGAAACGGCCAGTTATCGGCTTGGAATAGGCCTGGCCATTAGTCGGGATGGTGGCCTGACGTTTGAACGGAAATTTACCGGACCTTTGCTCGATCGGTATATTTTCGATCAGGTTTGGGTGGCACAGCCTTGTGTGATGCGTGAAGAACAGGCCGATGGATCGATTCGTTGGCGTATGTGGTATCTGTCGTGTACTAAAATTGAGGTCATCAATGGACACCCGGAGCCGTTCTACGATGTGAAATATGCTGAGTCGACCGACGGCATTCATTGGGAACGAACAGGAAAGGTGTGTGTGGGCTACGATGAATTTACCGATGCCATAGGCCGACCAACGGTTTACAAGGATGGGAATTTGTACAAAATGTATTTTTCATACCGCAATTCGCTTAACTACCGCACCGATGTTCAGCAGAGTTACCGAATCGGTTATGCGGAATCTGAAGACGGAATCGACTGGGTTCGGAAAGACGAGCTGGCTGGTATTGAGCGTTCATCAGAAGGCTGGGATTCACTCATGATGGACTACTGCCATATTTTTCCCCATCAGGATCAATGGGTTATGTTTTATAATGGCAATGGATTTGGGGCTTCCGGGTTTGGGTATGCCACACAATCAAAAACTGATTAAAAACAGGCCGTTGTTGACCAAAATCAGTAGGGGGCAATTTGGATTTTGTCTAGACAGCCGCCTATTTTGTATTAAATCAGTATCTGGACAAACTATGAAAGAATTAGCAAAATACCTGATAAAAGTTGATGCCGAATTCAAAGATGGTCAAATCGTACCCGAAATACCGTTTGAGGAAGTGATGGCATTGGTCAACGAACCAAATATTGTTATCGTAAAATCAGGTATTCCCGAAGAAATGCTCCGGGGAACTATTGCCGCTACCCGCAGTTGGGCGGCAAAGACGCCACTGGCTGAAGCACCTGATTCGTTCGACAACAACCAGCATAAGCAACGGTTGCATATCGCTAAAATACAGCAGGCTCCCCAACTATTCCACGACCATACGTTCGATGCTATTCTCGATCTGGAGGAGCCAACCAAAACAGAATTGTTGAGTGTGTTTAACCCACTCCGTCAGTTCTGGAACAACCTCACCGGGAATAATGAAGAATACGGCATTCGTAAGGGGCAGCCTTATTTCCACCCACAGGTAACCCATTATCCACTGGGAGGTAGTTTTTTCGGTCGTCACTGGCATCCGCTCAACCCGCAGAAAGTCGGTACCATTCTGGCACTGAACCAGTATGGTAAAGATTATACATCGGGTGGAACCGGCTACGTGATCAACGACCATATTATCGAAACGGAAGGGTATCAGGATATGGGGGATATTATTTTGTTCCGGTACGATCTGCCACACTGGGTAAGTCCATCCAGCTTTGCCGACCGGTTTAGCTGGGATGATCCTGCTGGTCGTTGGGTAGCCATTTTGCCATTCTACGATCCATGGGGAACGCCAGCCGAAAAAGATGAGCCGCAGGGCTGGAAGGAGCACATCCAGACTGCTAAAGCAATAACTGTTTAAACTAAATAGTAGTTAGCATTGAGGAGCGAGGATTGAGCATGACTGACGCGTATTTTCTATATTGCGTCAGCCATGCTCAATCCTCGCTCCTCAATGCTAACTACTAATTATATCATGCCGAAGGTTAGCGTCCTGATTATTACCTATAACCAGCATAAATTTATCCGCCAGGCTATCGATAGCGTACTGGCGCAGAAGACGAATTTTCCTATTGAAATACTGGTAGGTGATGATTTCTCCACCGATGGCACGCGGGAAATCATTCAGGAATACGAGCGCCAGTATCCCGGTCTGGTAATTGGGGTGCTCCACCCACATAATATGGGTAAGAATGGGGGAATCAATTTTTTAGAAACCCTCAAACGGGCAAAAGGTGAATACTATGCACTAATCGACGGTGATGATTACCTGACGGACCCACTTAAGCTTCAGAAGCAGGCCGATCTGCTGGATGCCCATCCCGATTACTCGATGACGTTCCATAATGCGTTGATTACCTACGAAGATGGCAGCCCTTCGTACATTCTCAACGGACCGGATATGAAACCCTACTACACTGTGGATGACCTGATCGGAGAAGATGAAATCTGGTTTATGGCTACGTCAAGTACGATGTACCGGAACAATATCAAAGAGTATCCGGCCTGGTTTCGGGAGTCGTCCAGTGGCGATATCCCCCGTTTGATTCTGAAAGCTAAACTCGGTAAAATTGGCTATATTCCTGATGTTATGTCGGTCTATCGGAAAAACCGGGCAGGTGCCAGCTTTCACGATAATGAGCGGGACGAGGTATTTTTGCGCAACCGGATTCAGATGTATAGTAATATAAATCGGGAACTGGACTACCGATACAATACGGTTCTTCGCCGGAATATAGCCCGGTATTATCGGATGATGCTGGACGCCAAACAGTACGAAGGGAGCTATTTCCGGCGTGCACGCATTGCCCTGAAATACTTATCGATGGCTAAACCTGAATGGCAGAAGGCAAAAAAGGTAATTATAGAGTATATTGTGCCAAAGCCTTTAGCGAAACTGTATAGCACCATCCGTCTTTTGCCCTATAGGTAACTGTTTCCGGGACTTAGCCTGATTTTTAGAGTTTTAAGGTTATCCATATGCGGTTTTATCAACCAGAGCGACCAGGCTTTCTCATCTTTAAAATACTGTATACGAATGAAATTGAGTGTTGTCATACCGGCTTATAATGAAGAAGAGTCGTTGCCACCTACGCTACGAACTCTCTACCAAACCCTGGCGAAACACGGAATTCCACATGAGATCTGTGTGACCAACGACAACTCGAAAGATGGTACACTACGGGTACTGGAGCAGTTGGCAGCTAATGAAATACCAACATTAGTCTATTATACCAACCCTGGCCCTAATGGGTTTGGTTATGCAGTGCGGTATGGACTGGAACGATTCACGGGTGATTGCGTGGCTGTTTTTATGGCCGATCTGTCTGATGACCCTGAAGATCTGGTTAAGTTTTATAACAAAATGCTTGAAACCAATGTGGATGCCGTATTCGGCTCACGCTGGGAAAAAGGGGGTAAGGTTATCGACTATCCGGGCCTGAAGAAGTTTATCAATCGCATTGCCAACTTCATTGTTCGGATCATGATGGGTATCAAATACAATGATACCACCAACGCCTTCAAGCTTTATAAACGGGAAACGATAGAAGGCGTAAAACCTTTTTTATCCCCCCATTTCAACCTTACCGTCGAATTACCCCTAAAGGCGATTGTACGTGGCTATACGTATGCAGTTGTGCCGAATAGCTGGACAAATCGTAAGTATGGCGAGTCGAAACTAAAGATTAAGGAAATGGGGAGCCGCTATTTCTTTATTCTGCTCTACTGCCTGATTGAAAAATACTTCTCACGGGGCGACTTCCGCAAGAAAACCGTTAACGCTCCTCCGCAAACTGTCAGCCGGTAGTTACTTTACCCAAAAATTCCCTTAAGGCCTGGAATCTGATAAATGGCAATAGTCTGGACAACTGCCCAGATAATACCGCTTATTAACATATAAAGCAGTAACTGTCCTCGTTTTACACCGAACGATACGGCCAGTATGGTTCCGCCGATGGGGGTTAAAATGAGTGGCGTCAGCAGGGCGATTCCCGCCATACCTGCCCGCTTCCAAATGCGAATGGCTAAGCGGGTACGTCGGGTAAACCGTTTGGGAGGAGCCGACCGATACCGTTGCCACAAGACTTGCAAAGCCGCTCCTGCATAAGTTACTACCACTACACTCAACATCATTCCAAGCGTTGTAAAAATGGCTGTTTCGAGCCAGCTAAGCCCAAGGGTAACACCGGTTAAGGGCCCGCCAATAAACTTAATGGTACTGGCAATGATGACAGAAATATACTTCGCAATCGGCATGGTAGTTATGTATGGGCTAGACAGAACGTCGCATGGGAACAACGATACAAAAGTATCCGTTGTTCAATTAATATGCCGTTGATTCGTTCTTCCTATCCGGGCCCACCCGCTTATCAATATAATGGGCACCTTCAAACGATTATCCCGAGCCTGACGCGCGTGGTCGCTGGTGTTACCTATGAGCGTGAACGGCTAACACTCAGTGATGGCGACTTTATCGATCTAGACTGGATCGATAAGGGACAAAAGCAACTGCTTATTCTAACGCATGGGCTGGAAGGCGACAGCAATCGGCAATATATGCGTGGTACAGCCAAGTTGTTTTCCGAGCATGGATACGATGTGCTGGCCTGGAATTGTCGCTCGTGCAGTGGCGAGATGAACCAGGCGTTTCGGCTTTACAATCATGGTGAAATTGGTGATCTGGGCGAAGTCATTCAGCGGGTGCTTCAACGAAAAGCCTACCATAAAATCGTGTTAGTGGGCTATAGTATGGGAGGTAACATTACGCTGAAATACCTTGGCGTGCATGGAAAGCAACTTCCTCAGCCAGTGAAAGGCGGGATTGCTATTTCGGCTCCTACAGATTTGGGCGCTAGTGCTGTATTGCTCGATAAGGCGGCAAATTGGTTCTACCGAAAGCGGTTCATGAAAAAACTGATTGTTAAAATCAGTGAGAAGGATGCCCGATTTCCGGGTAGGCTGGATATGAGCAAACTACAACAGGTGAAGCAATGGCGCGACTTCGATGAGTTTTTTTCGGCACCAGTCAACAATTATCGGGATGCGAATGATTTTTATACCCAAGCGTCGGCTGTCAATTTTATGCCGGGTATTGCTGTGCCTGCTTTACTGCTGAATGCCCAGAACGACCCACTCCTTTCGCCCGAATGTTCGCCAGTCTGGTTAGCCGAAACACACAAACAGATTTTTCTGGAAACGCCACAAAAAGGTGGGCACGTTGGTTTTCAGGTTGTTCGGGATGAGTATACCTATGCTGAGCGAGCGGCTCTCGCTTTTGCTCAAACTATCTGCTAGGTTGTTTTTAACTGGAAGCAATACGAATTAATTCGTTGATCTGAGTGATAATCGAAACATTGCCAGGTGTCTCTATGTCTTGCCCTACAACCTGATAGCCAGTAAGCATAACTTCGGCCTTAGGAAATGTGCTGGCTAAGCGGTTGACAAAGTGCTGTACTTCATGGTTAGCCAGTGAAGAGGTCAACACAGTAAACAGGTAATCGGGCTTATATCGGTCATAGGCAAAAGCCAACTCCCTAAATGGTAAGCTCTGCCCGAAGTAAATAACTTTGTTCGACCTCGACCGGATAATGTAGTGGGCAAATAACAGACTGATCTCATGGTATTCCCCTTCGGGTAAAAACAGCATGTATTTTTTACCATTAGCTGGCTGAGAAATTAACCCATCAATAGCAACAATAAGCTTTTGCCGGATCAGACTAGTTATAAAGTGTTCCTGGGCAGGGCCTATTGATCCGGTTACCCATAAGATGCCAACGCGACTTAGAAAAGGATAAATGACGTTCAGATAGGTATTTTCGAAACCAAACTGGCGCGTATTGGCAAGCATGACTTTTTCAAACTGCTCTTCGTCCAGATCAATCATGGCAAGTGCGAGCGCTTGGATTTGATCCGGGAAGCTAAGCGGCTTTTCCGAAATCTTTACCACTTCCTGATACAGTTCCTGCGGAGATAGCTTCGAAATCTCTGAAATCTTATAACCGTGATCCTTTAATAAGGCAATGTTCAATACGAGTTTAAGATCCTGATCGTCGTAAGTACGAATGTTTGTATCGGTTCGTTGTGGGGCGAGGATAGCGTATCGTTGCTCCCAGATGCGTAACGTATGCGCTTTAATACCAGAAAGTTGCTCTAAATCTTTAATCGAGTAAGTGCTCATACGATTGAAGGGCTCAGTTGGATAGTCTCAAAACTGGTTTGGGGTTAAATGTGTGTGCAAAATACAACACCAGAAAAATTATTTTTGTTTAACGTTCACACTCAAAACATAAACAAAAGGAAAGTTTATTATTTGGTTATGCGCTAGCCGAATTGTAGAATGAGGTAATGAGGGATTAAAGATAATACTTGTGGAGCTACTAGGATTAAGCATATAAATGAGTGAGTCGATACAGAAAGAATTCCACATTCCGAACTACACGGAAGTGGCTACGAAACACCTTAATCTTGACATTCAACAATTCGGCCGAGGCATTGGTGCTGGGAGTATCAAAATAGTTCAAAATCGTCTCGCAGTGATTCTGAATGGAACCGGCCACTGTATTAAAGGCTTTACACCCTTTTCATCTCATTGCTTCGACCTTTAGATTTGCCCCTGCACCAACCCAATGAGTTTATCCCTGATGCTTTCAAAATGAGACTCAACAACTTACTCAATTCATAAGCCTGCACCAAATCAGCATATCGGTCAAATAGCAGATGGGCTCGCTCTTGCTGGCCGGTCGTCCAGGTGACCAATTTTTTATGAAGCACATACCGGCTGCGAGCCAGTAGTTTTTTGAGCGTATTACTGTTGAAAATTCGCCATGGGATAAGCTGGTTTCATCCAGAGAGGTGGATAGAAATAACATCCACTGCTTAGCCTGAGATCGATGAAACCAAGTTGAAAATCCGCTCAGTTCGGTTCGGTATTGTCAGGCAAGCTGATTACTATCAACCTCCTACAAACGGCCAATAGTAACTTCCGTTTTTCACCAGCGGTCTACTCATCGTTCTTCTCTTCCATATACAGATGATTTATTTCTGAAGCGGATTCGACGCGTGTTAATGGTAATAAGTCAGGATGAAATCTGGTAAGAGATATTTGACTAAGGGCAAGAAACTTTCCAAAACGAGCTAGACTTGGGTAAGATCACAAACCTAGAAAAATACAACACACTCCATAACTTTTTTAGTTGATCCGCTTTTCCCACTTTTGAGATTGATCCCGTTCAAGAAGGTTGTACCTATATTGACCAAATAAAAAGCCGCTACGACAAAAATTCGTAGCGGCTTGACTTTCAGAGTAGCGGGAGCTGGACTCGAACCAGCGACCTTTGGGTTATGAGCCCAACGAGCTACCAACTGCTCCATCCCGCGATGTTTGGACTGCAAAAGTACGGTAACTTTCTGATAAAACAACTATCTTTGTAAAAAAAAGTTTACGGTCGATCTGAAACGTTTTTGTTGGATCGGGAGTTATTTGCTAAAGCCACTGGTAATCAGCCGGTGGGATCACCTCGCATGAACACGGAAATCATCGAAAATTTTCCGGCCAACCATAAGGCCGGCTTCGTTAGTATCGTCGGCAAGCCCAATGTAGGTAAGTCAACACTGATGAATCAGCTTGTTGGCGAGCGTCTGTCAATCATCACTTCTAAAGCACAAACCACTCGCCATCGCATTATGGGAATCCTGAATGGTACCCACGATGGCCAGGAATTCCAGCTTGTTTACTCCGATACACCGGGCATTATCAAGCCACAATACAAACTTCATGAGTCCATGATGAGCTTTGTACGTGGCTCCATCGAAGATGCGGATGTGGTTTTGTTTGTGACGGATATTTTTGAGCAGCATGACGAAAATGATGTCATTGAACGACTACAAAAATCGGAAGTACCTATACTCCTGCTTATTAATAAGATAGACCAGGCAACACACGATCAGGTTACCGAAAAGATAGCGTATTGGGAGGCCCATTTCAAAGCTCAGGAAATCATACCGATCTCGGCGTTGAACGGATTCAATATCGATAAGGTATTTGACGCTATTTTCAATCGGCTACCTGTGCATCCGCCTTATTTTCCGAAAGATGAATTAACCGATAAGCCGGAGCGATTCTTCGCTTCAGAAATCATACGGGAGAAGATCTTTCTGAACTATAAAAAAGAGGTGCCGTATAGCAGTGAGGTTATTATTACCAGCTTTAAAGAGAAACCAGATATTATTGTTGTTCAGGCTGAAATACTGGTTGAACGCGCTACCCAACGCGCTATTTTACTTGGAGAAGGTGGTAAAATGATCAAAAAAACGGGCATAATGGCCCGGGAAGAGCTCGAACGCTTCTTCGGCAAAAAAGTATTTCTCGAACAATTCGTCAAAGTAGAACCCGACTGGCGCCAGAAAGAACGGATGCTCAAACGGTTGGGGTATGATGAATAAGTATTAGGAGCGAGAAGCGAGGAGTAAGAATGGCCGGGTCGCGCAGGCTGGCACGAAAGCAATAGAATGCGTTAACCATTCTCACTCCCCGCTCCTCACTCCTCACTCCTTAATAAAAATGGCAAATATTGTTGCAATTGTGGGTCGCCCCAATGTGGGTAAATCTACGCTGTTTAACCGCCTGACTGAGCAACGCCAGGCCATTATGGATAACCAAAGTGGGGTTACCCGCGACCGGCATTATGGCACGGCCGAGTGGAATAACAAATATTTTACGGTTATCGATACCGGAGGCTATGTTGTCGGATCCGAAGATGTTTTTGAGGAGTCTATCCGCGAACAGGTTGAAATAGCGATACAAGAATCGACGGTTCTGTTGTTCGTTGTCGACACGCAAACGGGTATAACTGGCCTCGACGAAGATTTTGCCAATGTGCTTCGCCGGTCGAAAAAGCCAATTTATCTGGTTGCTAATAAGGCTGAAACCATCGAGCGAACACATGCCGCTGCGGAATTTTACGGTTTGGGATTAGGTGACCCCTACCCTATTTCGTCCGCAACTGGCTCAGGAACAGGTGATTTACTAGATGAAGTTGTCAAGCACTTCCAGACCGATGGGGTAGAAAACCCGAATGCTGGCATTCCTCGTGTAGCTATTCTGGGGCGCCCTAATGTGGGCAAATCATCTTTTCTGAATGTATTGACTGGTCAGGAACGGAGCATTGTCACTGATATTGCCGGTACCACCCGCGATGCTATTGATACACGTTACCGCGCTTATGGTAAAGATTTTATATTGACCGACACGGCTGGCATCCGACGCAAAGCGCGAATTCAGGACAACATCGAATTTTATTCTACCCTGCGCTCGATTAAAGCGATGGAAGAATCGGATGTATGCATCATCCTTCTTGATGCCACACGCGGTCTGGAAGCGCAGGATTTAACCATTATTGGGCAAGCCGTTCGGGCCAGAAAAGGCGTAGTCATCATGGTAAACAAATGGGATGCCATTGAGAAAGACTCCCGAACCGCCGATGTGTGGCGAAAAGAGATGATCCAGCGGATGATGCCCATTGATTATTTGCCTATCATTTTCGCATCGGTTCACGAAAAGCAGCGCATTTTTCAGGTAATGGAGAAAGCGATGGAGGTGTACGAAAATAAAAGCAAGAAAATAGCCACTTCGAAACTGAATGAGGCTATGCAACCTGAGATTGAACGGTATCCGCCCCCAGCGGTCAAAGGAAAGCATATTAAAATCAAATATATGCTTCAGGTACCAACGCCTTCTCCAACGTTTGTTTTTTTCTGTAACCTGCCGCAATATGTTCAGGAATCTTATCAGCGATTTCTGGAAAATAAGCTGCGCGATCATTTTGATTTTACAGGTGTGCCGATCACCTTATTTTTCAGGCAGAAATAGGACGAAACCATAGGTAAAGGGGGAGGGAGTTGATCACACAACGGACCTCCCCCTTGTTCTTTACCACCTGGCATTAATCAGGTTTGCGGCCATCAATGAAGTTACGTTTTTGTAGTCCTTTTTCCTGATTATGCCATGAGCAGCTTCTCCATATTGATGCTGTTTCGCTTATTACCTGCTTAATAAAAATAAAGTAATTACTGCAATAAGCGCTAAGTAATTACCGCAAATTTTTGCAGTAAAGTTGTGCCTAATCTTCCTTTGTTACTTACTTATTGGTTACCAGTCTAAGTGTTATCGGTGTACTCTTGTTACACTTGTTTGGGTAAAATAACCATTAAATAAAGTTACACTCACTTTCAGGATGTTAGTTCTTTACATATGTCAATTTTCGGACTATATTTCGCTCTATTACCCACTGTTAACAAAACACTCCTATGGCAACTGAAAAAGTTTTAGATGAAGAAAAGCGGATCGATAAAGCGGCCTACGTACTAAAAGCGGTGGCCCATCCTCTCCGAATTAAAATCATTCAAATGCTGAATGAAAATAAAGAGCTGAACGTATCAGCGATTTATAAAAACCTAAACGCTGAACAATCGCTGATTTCCCACCATCTGATCAATATGCGTGATAAGGGGATACTCGAAATCCGACGTAGTGGTAAGAACATCTACTACTTTCTGGTAGATACTGCCGTCGCTGAAATTATCGATTGTATTTACAAAAGTAAGCTTGTTTAAACACATTACCGTTAAAATAACACACCGTAAAGCAGAACGTTAATAAGTGGGTTATTAGATTCTCTTTTATGGTGTGTTATTTTAACGGTTCACCCGAACAATTCACCCGTCCGGAAGTTGGGCATGATACCCAGATGACGGTATGCTTTCTCGGTTGCCTCTCGTCCGCGAGATGTGCGTTTCAGAAAACCTTCCTGAATCAGAAACGGCTCATAGACCTCTTCTATCGTTTCAGCCTCTTCACCACAAGCGGTAGCAATAGTTGTGATACCTACCGGCCCCCCCTTAAACTTATCGATGATCGTCATCAGAATACGATTGTCCATATCATCCAGACCATTCTGGTCGACATCCAACGCACTTAAAGCAATTTCGGCAATAGCGACGTTTATATAGCCATTTCCTTTTACCTGAGCAAAGTCGCGGGTACGACGCAATAAGTTATTGGCAATCCGTGGTGTTCCCCGGCTCCGCCGGGCAATTTCAAAGGCTCCTGCCTCGTCAATAGGTGTTCCCAGAATAGCCGCTGACCGTTGAACGATACTGGTCAGAAGCTTTGCATCGTAATACTCTAACCGGCAGCTAATGCCAAACCGAGCCCGTAGCGGTGAAGTAAGCATACCAGCACGGGTTGTTGCGCCAATTAAGGTAAATGGATTTAGCTTGATCTGAACGCTCCGGGCGTTCGGGCCCGAATCAAGCATAATATCGATTTTGTAATCCTCCATTGCCGAATACAGATACTCTTCCACAATTGGGTTGAGTCGGTGAATTTCGTCAATGAATAAAACGTCGTTTGGCTGAAGATTGGTCAAAAGGCCTGCCAAATCGCTGGGTTTGTCCAACACAGGCCCAGAGGTCATTTTTATGTTGGCATTAAGCTCGTTGGCAATAATGTGCGACAGCGTTGTTTTACCCAGCCCTGGAGGCCCATGAAGCAATACATGGTCGAGTGCCTCCCCCCGTTGCATAGCAGCCCGAACAAACACTTCAAGATTTTCAAGCACTTTTTCCTGACCCGTGAAATCTTCGAACGAGAGTGGTCTGAGTGCGCGTTCAATTTCTTTGTCGGTAGCGGTCATGCCATCGGCCGAACCTTTCAAAAAGTCGTTTCGCATGGTTTTGATACATACAGACCCGGCCATTTTTGATAGCCTGAACAGCTAATTATGACCGGGTCGTTTATGTCAAATATACGAAAAAAACTGGAGAAAACCGCTATCGGATGAGCAATACCGACCCCCTTTTTGTGACCCGTCCACGTTCAGGAAATGACTCACTTTTGTAGGTCACCACGTAGGGATAAAGCATGGATGGATATGTAGAGCCATGGTAGGTTCCGTCCCATTTCTGCTCAGGATTATCGCTGGCAAAAATTACTTCGCCCCAGCGATTATAAATTCGGAATTCGTAATCGGTAACATACGCTGTAAATATTTGCAGCACATCGTTTACACCATCATTGTTGGGCGTAAAGGCATCTGGAATATTTACCCGAGGCTCACATAGGTTAAGTACTCGCGTCGAACCTATTGCCGTGCAACCCAATGGGTCGGTCACTTTGACCTGATAATCGCCTGCCCGGTCTACAAGTATGGATCGGGTAGTATCATTTCGGTTTACCCAAAAGAACTTTAATCCAGCGGCACCACCGGCTGTAAGTGTGGCCCGTCCCTGATCACCTTCACAAAGCGAAGCCTGTTGAGTAAGGGAGAAAGGTGGCGGTGGCCGCTCACCGACTCGAATACTACTTCGCCCTTCACAACCGGACTGAGTATTTCGAACGGTCACGCTATACGAACCCGGTTGGGCGATGGTTATACTTGGGCTTGTTGCTCCGGTACTCCACTGGTACACATTACCAGGGATATCACCCGATAACGGAGCCAACACAATCGTAAGGCCATTACACTTGAGCGTATCAGGGCCTAATCGAGCAAATCCAGTACTATCGAGCCCGACCTTAATACTATCTTTCAAGGCTTTACAGCCCTTGTCATCTACGATCTGAACCTTGTAAAGGCCGGGCGATACCTGACCCAGCACAGGTGATGTAGCAATGACCGTATTGTTCGGTCCATACCAGCTGTAACTGGCAGCAGTTCCTCCCGTAACCGTTATACTAATGGTTCCACTGTTCGGGATACTACACAGGGCATCTTTTATCAACGGATTAATCGCGAGTTGATTCTGGGGCGACTTCAATGTGAAAGCGGTATCGGCCTTACAGTCGTGCAATGTATCGGATACGGTCACCGCATACCCCCCTTCAGTAAGGCTTAATTGCTGACTCCCTACCCCCGTAAGAATACTGCCATCGGCCCGTGTCCAGTTATATTCGTACGTTCCGGCTGGAGTCGTTGTCACTTGTATGGCTCCATCGGCCGATGTACAGGCAGTGGGACCAGTCAGGTTAGCAGCCATGCGCAGTTTGGGCAATTCGGCCACACGAATAGTATCCGAGTTTTCGCAAGTGGTTCCATTTACCGTCGACTGGGCTGTAACCGTATACGTACCTGCTTTTGTTACATTAATTGAGCGGGTCGTTTCTCCATTACTCCACTGAAACTGAGTCCACGTTTGCTGGGGGACTCGTATAGAGACGCTGGATCGATAACAAAATACCGTATCGGGGCCCAAATCGAGTGAGGGCGTAGGTTTGATCTGGACCTCTATGGTATCACTTTTAAAACATTCGCCATTGGCAGCCAGCCCTACCACAATGTAGTAACCGGGCCGATCGAGGGTGATGGTCTTTTGCCTGCTCGCGATAGCCCCATTCACCAGCCAGACATACACTTTTGCCTGCACTTTTATATCTAGCGTAATGCCTTTCTTATTACATATCGCCGTATCGGCACCCAGATTTATATCGGGCGGTGTTTCCAAAATGGTTAGGGTATCTTTGATCAGAGTGTCTTTACAGATACCACCTGTGCTAGTCCGGGTAATAATCCTAAGCGTAGGATAATAGACCCCCGGTTTCGCGTATCCATGAGTAACAGGCTGAGCCGACGTTGTTGAATAGGGACGGCTACCATCCCCAAAATCCAGTGTATAGGCTTCTTTTAGTTTGGGGCAGTTGGGCCCTATGGTAAATACCGTGGGGGCATTAACACAGGTATCGGCATAGGTAAGTCCCGGCCCACTCGACTGATCATTAAAATTTGCAACCAGGTTCGGTAATCCCAACTGGCTTGTTTTTCCACCAAGCGACTGTCCGTTTGGGGTAAAAATCAGGCTATCAAGCAAACCCCCGTTTGGATTCTCGATGGTTGCTAGTGAGTTGCTTCCTTTTACAGCCACATAAATTCGTCCGTCGGGTCCAATCTGTATAGATCCATATTGCCTGGTTGTACTACTATCGACAACCGTTTTTGACTTTGAGACCAGGGAGTCCGTTTGCGTCAGATCATATTTCAGAATGTAGGATGCACCCTTCTGACTACCATTCGAATTGGTATCGGCCAGCATCGTTACATACAGGCTCTTTCCATCAGGCGAAAACTCAGCCCCATAGGCTTTCGGAGGGGTAGGGCCCAGATCGATCGTTCGTTCGTATTTCAATACGCCCGTTGAATCGTTAAATGTATAAATTTCAACGGAGTTTTTGGGAGGACCCGGAATCACAACTGCCATGGGTCGATTGCCTTCATTACCACTAGTTGTATCGGCTGGACCAATTTTAATATACCCTTCGGCATTCGACAAGGAATCCAGTACCTGCCCTCCCGTATAGGTTACCGGGTCAGCACTTTCGCCACGAGTCAGGTGTCGAACTTCGAATTTATTGGTTCCATATATGCGAGTGATTACCCAATAGGTGGAGTCACGTTTGTTCTCAACCGATGCCGCCTGCTCAGTTCCCTGGCCCGAGAGCAGGATATTTTTTTCGACAATCGCCCCTTTACCCCCATTCTGACGCATATCGACTACACTATACGTCAATGTTTTTTTACCACGAATTTCAGAAGTGGTGTACACATAGTATAGGTATTCGCAACCCCGGCAGGTTGGTTTGGGAACAATCAGAGCCGATTGCGTTGAGCGAGGACTACCATCTAATGGTATCTGAACCGCATTTGTATCGCCTGGTACGAGGGACTTCAATGGTTTACCGTCTTTCCCATAAATGGTGATGCCATCGGTATAGAAAAGCAAAATGCCTTTGGTATTGGCAATTGATGATGAGCCCTCTATTGTACTTAAACTACCATCCGTGATCGGTTTTGGGGTTCCACCTCCGCTAAAATCCAGACCTGCATTCTGCCCAAAATACCACTTTACCCCCTGAGATTCCTTCTTTTCACCGCATACATCTACATTGATACGATTCTGGTAGGAACAGCCATTGGGGCTGATAGCTTCCACCGAATAGCATCCAGAACTATCAACCTGAATAGACTGCGTTGTATCGCCTTTAGGATACCAGATATAGCGAAACCCTTGCTGCGTTGTACCAGCATATGGATCGAGTGTAATGGTTTCCCCTTTACAGATGGTTGTATCGGTACGCCAGTTTGTAAAGGAGGGCGGGGGCGTACTCACGTTTATATTCCGCTCGCTGGTCTGGGTTACGCCATTAACGGTTCGGGTCAGTGTGACTGTATAAAAACCCGGTTGTGTATACACGTGCTTGGCTACTGAGTCCCGTTGCTTCGTAAGCGTAGTTCCATCGCCAAAATTCCAGACATGCGTAGTGGCTTTAATAGCCGATGTATCTGTAAACGTAAGGGAATCGGTCCCGCACTCCTGGTCAGGAATACAGGCCTTTCCACTAATTTTGAACCCTTGAGCCCAGGACGTAGTCAATCCTGCTACTAGAAATAGTAAGGCCCAGAGTCCGACAACACGAATAGTACTGCTAAAACTTAACATGAACAAACGCTGAATATAGCCGCCTTCCCAATTTCAGTCCCACAACATAACAACAGCGGGGGCATTACGTTAGTATAAACGATAATGATTCCTTAAAATTTTATCGTCTGATTGTCACAACTACCCTTAAAATCCGACTAATTTTATAGGGTGTGCATCATTTAGTACTCCATTTGCGTTCATAACGTTGCAACCAAAAAGTTGGCCCAGTCTTTGCCTGATTCTGCTCATATGATTAAGAAATACATACTGACCATTTTGACACTGGCTTTGAGCCGGGCGGCCTTTGCGCAAGACCCCCAGTTTACCCAGTTTTATGCCGCTCCGCTCTACCTGAACCCAGCGTTTGCTGGTTCAGCGCTGGCTCCGCGCATTACCGCCAATTATCGAAATCAATGGCCAGCGATTACAAACTACGTAACAACGATGGTTTCGGTCGACCATTTTTTCGAAAAATACAATAGTGGCGTGGGTCTTTTGATTCAAAATGATAATCAGGGTCAGGGAAGGATTCAATCTACCGATATAGGGTTGCAATATGCATACCAATTTCAGGTAGGCGAAGCGTCGTTTGTCCGCTTGGGCTTACAAGGCTCGTATGTCAGTCGAAGCATCAATTACTTCGGCCTTACTACAGGCGATCAGTTCACTGACCGTGGCTTCATTACGGGCAGCGTTTCCAACGACCCAGTCTTGCTGGCGAGTGGACTCCCACCTCAAAAATACGTCGATTTTTCGACGGGTGGCCTTTTTTATTCAGATTGGTTCTGGGTGGGTTTGTCAGCGCACCACATCAATCGGCCCGATCAGGGGTTTTTCATCGGGGGGCGTGAACGGCTGCCCGTTAAAACCAGCATCCAGGCAGGGCTTCGCATTCCGCTGATGGGCTTTACGGGGCTAGCCGACGAACTGGATCGTGAAATCAGTATCTCACCCGTGGTGATGTACAAACACCAGGGCAAATACGACCAATTGGATTTGGGGGCTTATCTGACTTATTCGCCGTTGACGATCGGTGCTTATTACCGGGGAATTCCCTTCAAAAAATACGACCAGACCCTCAACAACCATGATGCAGTAGCCGCTCTGATTGGCTGGCGCATGGACAAGTTTTCGATTGGCTACAGCTATGACGTAACTATCTCGACACTTGGCAATAGCGGTGGTTCGCACGAACTATCGATCTCTTATATTTTCGACAAGCCTGAGGGCCGCCGAGCCGGCGTAAAACGACGTGATAAGAAACTACCTTGTCCGAAGTTTTGACAAGAGCATCGCACCCATGAGTACGCTTCGCTAAAACTCGTATCTTTACTCAAATCCAAAGAAACAGCCGATGAGCGTAACGTCCCGGGCGAGGTCACGAAATTCGCTGCCATCCTCAAGAATTCCTTCCTCACTGATCTATGAAGAAATTGATGGTATACCCTATTTCTATCGGGGCTATCGATCTGTTTTATCGCGAAAAAAAACGAAGGAAGATATTATGGGGGCAAGTGCCTTACAGTCGGCAATTGTGTCATTACTCATTCACATTCTTTATAAGTACCTACCTTTCGATGATTATTTGATTGCCACCAATGAGCCTGGTCTTCACTTAGCGACAGGAAATAATCTATCGAACGATATTGCCGTATTTGACCAAAGCAGTTTGCCCACCCCCCTTGACGATAAGTACTTTTCGGTACCCCCAGAGTTGTGATCGAAGTCGATGTAAAAATAGAACTCCCGACCAACGTTAGTGAAACTGAGTATGTGTATGATAAAACCCAGAAAATGCTCGACTTCGGTGTACAGAAAGTCATCTGGGTTTTAACGAAAACTCGTCGAACTCTTATTGCCCAGCCTAACCAACCCTGGCTTCTAACGGATTGGGATACTTCGATCGAAGTCCTATCAGGTTGTCATTTCGAGTTGAACCTACTTCTTCGATCGAAAGGAGTCATTTTGTGATGCACACCCCATACCAACAGCTATTTGGTCACTCAGCCGATTTCGAAGTAACCTACCGACTGTTTTCTCCAGAAGAAGTAGGCCGAAAACTACCTCCTTTTCAAGGAATACGATGGGACTTTCTCTATGAAGAGTTCCCTAGTGAGGGTTTTATGATCTATCCTGAGATAATAGACCCACAAACAAACGAGATATTTCCCTGTGGCATTCCAATTCCGCAGTATGGTATAGCTACCATGTGGATACTTAACAGTAACCTCCGCACTCTTCATCAGCAACGCCTTAAAGCCGGTACACGTGGATATTTTATGGAGGGCCCTAAAAAAGTAGGCGTATGTGAGGTCTCTAGGATTCTAGGCCTACATAGTAACCCTATACAATGATTGCCGGAAGATAAACTCCCCTATGAAGCAACCATTGTATAGGATCAAGTAAATTACCCCAGCTTCTTATACTTTATGCGGGTTGGCGTGGCCTCGGTACCCAAGCGTTTACGACGGTTTTCTTCGTATTCCGAGAAATTGCCCTCGAACCAGTACACTTGCGAATTACCTTCAAAAGCCAGAATATGCGTGGCAATCCGATCCAGGAACCAGCGGTCGTGACTGATCACGACGGCACAACCCGCAAAATTTTCCAGACCTTCTTCCAAAGCCCGTAACGTGTTCACGTCCAGATCGTTGGTCGGTTCGTCCAACAAAAGTAGGTTAGCACCTTCTTTTAGGGTCATCGCCAGATGTACGCGGTTCCGCTCTCCACCCGACAGTGTCCCAAGCTTCTTCTCCTGATCTGATCCAGTAAAGTTAAAACGACCTACGTAAGCGCGAGCGTTCGTTTGTTTACCACCCAGCATAATCCATTCATTCCCCCCCGAAATGGTTTCAAAAACCGTTTTATTCGGGTCAAGGCCATCATGCTCCTGATCTACGTAAGCGACTTTTACGGTTTCGCCCACGGCAAAAGTACCCGTATCAGGTTTATCGCGCCCGGTGATGAGCTTAAATAGTGTCGTTTTGCCAGCACCGTTTGGGCCAATGACGCCTACGATTCCCCCTTGTGGTAACTGGAAACCTAAATGTTCGAACAAAAGCCGCTCGCCAAATGCCTTCGAAACCTCTTCGGCTTCAATCACTTTAGCACCTAGTCGTGGACCTGCTGGAATGAATATTTCAAGCTTTTCGTCGCGTTGTTTGGCATCTTCATTCAGCAGTTTTTCGTAAGCGCCCAAACGCGCTTTCGACTTAGCCTGACGGGCTTTTGGAGCCATCCGCACCCACTCCAACTCACGCTGAAGCGTCTTTTGCCGTTTTGATTCAGATTTTTCTTCGCGAGCCAGTCGATTTTGTTTCTGCTCCAGCCAGGACGAATAATTGCCTTTCCAGGGAATACCTTCACCCCGGTCGAGTTCGAGAATCCAGCCTGCTACATTATCCAGAAAATAGCGGTCGTGCGTAACGGCGATAACCGTACCCGCATATTGCCGCAGATGTTCTTCGAGCCACAGAACCGACTCCGCATCTAGGTGGTTGGTAGGCTCATCGAGCAGTAATACATCGGGCTGCTGCAATAATAGACGGCACAACGCAACCCGGCGTTTTTCACCACCCGACAGATTATCGATCAAGGCGTCGGCTGGTGGGCAGCGAAGCGCGTCCATAGCCCGTTCGAGTTTCTGATCCAGTTCCCAGGCGTTGTAATGGTCGAGTTTTTCCTGAACTTCACCCTGCCGGGCAATCAATTTATCGAAATCGGCATCGGGGTCGGCGAAGGCCTCATTGATTTCGTCAAATTCTTTCAGGAGATTGACTACTTCCTGTACGCCTTCTTCTACCACTTCACGAACCGTTTTGCCCGATTCGAATTTTGGCTCCTGTTCGAGCATTCCTACCGAATAACCTGGTGAGAAAACAACTTCTCCGGTATAATTTTTGTCTATACCTGCAATAATGCGTAGCAGGGTCGACTTACCAGAGCCGTTTAAGCCTAAAACGCCAATTTTTGCACCGTAAAAAAAGGAAAGGTAAATGTTCTTTAGGATTTGTCGGTTAGGCGGAATATTTTTACTCACGCCAGCCATAGAGAAAATTATGGTTTCCTGACTCATTAATTTCTAATAGATTTGTAGTTGGCATTAATCCTCAAATTTAACCCACAGCGCAGCCTTAACCAAGCACAGTAATGGAAAACGCTTCACTGGTAGATGAATACGGTTACGTCAAAGACGGAAAGGTATTTTTGAAAGGCTACCTGAATTATGAAGATCGCCAGATTGGCGAAGTAAAACGGACCGAGCAGGAAGCGCTCGATTATTTTAAAAACCGCTTCATTATTGCGGAGAACAAAGTCAGCCAGTTGGAGAGCGATATTGCCGAAGCGCAGAACAAAGGCTCTTATCTGACCAAGCTGGTTCAACTTCGCAAGAAACTCCTCGGGTTTGATGCACTAGGTGACTTCCCGCCCCTCCTTGAGCGGCTGGATGAACAAGAGAAACTGCTGGCCGACCTAATAACGGTCAATCAGCGTAAGAACTACGACATCAAGAAAGCCTTGATTGCCGAAGCAGAAGCTATTGTTGACAGTAACGACTGGCGACCTACTGCCGATGCCCTCCAGGAAATCAAGACGAAATGGATCAAGACAGGTCCGGTTGATAAGTCGGTTGAGGCTGAGGTTGAAGGTCGTTTTCAGGAGCTATTGGACGGTTTCTTCCAACGCCGACGCGAGTTCTTCAATGAACAGAACAAGGTCATTCAGGAACGTCTAGAAAAATACGACGAACTGATCCGGCTTGCTTTCCGGGCCAATCGTCTGGGCGATCTGGACGCTGCTTTTCAGGAAGTACGTCGGCTCAACAACGCCTGGAAACAGGTGGGCGAAGTACCCATCAAGAAAAGTGGCAAACTGTACAAGCAGTTCAAAAAAGCGACGACGATGTTCTACGCGAAGTACAACGACGCGAAGGGCATTGTTATCCAGCCGAAGATTGACCCGCGAATTGAGGCTCAAATGAAAATGGCCGACGAAGCCGAACGTCTGTCGAAACAGTCGGATATTTTTGCGGCTGCCGACCGGGCGAAAGTCCTGTTGAATAGTTGGAAAGAAATTAAGGTTCCCTTCAAGTTGCAGGATAAGGTCCTGAATGAGCGGTTCCGGTCGGCCTGTGACAAGATTTTTGAGTTGAGCTACCTGGGCCGTGTGTTAACTCGAAAATATCCTGCTTTTGAATTGAAAAGTAAGGCGGAGCAACTACGGACCAAAATTCGGGAGATGGAGTACCTGATTAAACGGGAGAAAAATGACCTCCAGTTTGCGCTACAGGATGCGGAAGGTCTTGACCCGAATAATGCAGAAGATAAGATGATTCTGAACAAAATTGGCACTCAAAAACGCAAAATTGCCATGAAAGAAACCATTCTGCGCGAATTCCAGAAACAATTGGAAAGTGTAGGATACTGATTAACAGGCAGGAGTTATCCCCTATAATGAACGTGCCACGGTTTCAGAACCGTGGCACGTTTCGTTTTACCGAATTGTTATTGGGCTATGGAAACAAACCTGAATAACCCCGATTTTTTAACGTCCGACACTGACTTCCGGGCAGCCATTGTCCCCGGCAAATTTGTCCGGCTGGAGTATTTGACCGGCTTAAATGAGTTTATCAAAGCCGATGCACTCATCAAACAACTATCGTACGAGAATGGCGCTGAATGGCTTGAACTGGCCACTGGCGAAATTATTCCGCTCGACCGAGTTGTAAGCATTTCGGGTAATTTATCTCCGCGTTATCCCGGCTATGGCAATTACTCCTGTGATTGCTGACCGTTAGTCAATCCTATCAAAGCCACAATACGGTACGAGAACGTTCGGAATCCGAATACCTTCTGGCGTCTGATTATTTTCCAGAATAGACGCCAGAATACGCGGCAAAGCTAACGCAGAGCCATTGAGCGTATGCATCAGTTGCATCTTACCCTCCAATTTCGAGCGCAGTTTTAGCCGGTTGGCCTGATACGTTTCAAAATTCGATACCGAGCTAACTTCCAGCCAGCGCTGTTGAGCAGCCGACCACACTTCCATATCATACGTCAATGCTGATGTGAAGCCCATGTCGCCCCCACAAAGCCGTAAAACCCGGTAGGGTAATTCCAGCTTTTGCAGTAACCCCTGCACATGCTGGCTCATGTCTTCTAGTGCAGCATAGGAATTTTCGGGTTTCTCAATCCGCACTATTTCAACTTTGTCGAACTGGTGCAGGCGGTTCAGCCCCCGTACATGCGCTCCCCAAGAACCCGCTTCACGTCGGAAACAAGGTGTATACCCCACATTTTTAATGGGCAGTTGGGCCTCAGGCACAATGACATCGCGGTAAAGATTCGTAATGGGGACTTCAGCCGTCGGAATCAGGTAGAGTTTATCTTCCGTTATGTAATACATCTGGCCTTCTTTATCGGGTAACTGTCCCGTTCCAAAGCCCGAATCTTCATTGACAACAATAGGCGGTTGCACCTCCAGATACCCGGCTTTCAGGGCTTCATCGAGGAAAAAATTGATCAACGCCCGCTGAATACGCGCCCCCTTGCCTTTGTAAACCGGAAAGCCAGCGCCCGAAATTTTAACCCCCAGCTCGAAATCGATGATGTCGTACTTTTTGATTAGCTCCCAGTGCGGTTGTGCGCCTTCATAAAGCGACGGTTTCTCGCCATTTTCCAGTACAACTTCGTTATCATCAGCCGAGCGCCCTTCGGGAACGCTGCTATGCGGAATATTCGGGATAGTTACCAGAACAGCCTGCAAATCGATTTCGATCTGACGGAGCGTTTCTCCCAGCACTTTCGAACGGGCCTTCAACTCGGCCGTTTCCGCTTTAGCGGCATCAGCGGCAACTTTATCCCCCGCTTTCATTAAGGCCCCAATCTGACCTGCTTTGGCGTTTGACTGCGCCAATACATCATCGAGTTCACGTTGTGTATCTCGCCGTTGCTGATCGAGCATTAGTACCTGATCAATAATAGCTTCGGCATTCGCGAAATGCCGTTTATGAAGCCCTGTTAGTACAGTTTCCTTATTCTCACGGATAAAGGGTAATTGAAGCATTAGCTTTTGTCGATAATACGTTTGATTACAGCTATAAACTCTTCTGTTTGTGGAACTAAAGGCAGGACATCTTCGGCTGTGAATATGACAAAATCCTCATAGTCACTAAAGTTACGTTCATTAAATAACTGAGCGTAAAACCTCCACCATTCTACTGTTAATAAGCCTGTTTTGACAAAATGCAACTCCAGCATCGCTTTAGCGCCGGAGTGAGCTTTCACTTTTATGTCACACTTGAACAACAAGGCCGATACTGCATGAAAAGCAGCATAATACAAACGATTTATAGCCACTTCCCAATCTTGTGCCGCAACTAATGTTTGATCAGCCTTAAAATCCTTATCGGCCTTGAGCAATCGAAAAGTAACGATTTCATCTTTTGTGATGCTCATAGTATGCGTCCATCCTGTTTGATATTCTGATAACGCGAGGTCAATTCCAGATTTTGCCAGGCTGCTTTATTTTGAATAACTGTTTCTATGACGCGCTCGCTATCCAGTTCAAGATAAAATAGATTATCACGCATTCGCCTTTTGAACGATTGATCAACTACGTTATCTGTAAGCACTAAGAAATCCCAATCGGAGTCGCTTCTGGCATCCTTTCGCGCTCGGGAGCCAAACAACCATACCTCAGCCTTCGGGTCTATGTCATGGACATACCGTTTAACTGCCTGCAAAAATTGTCTGTCCGTCATCGTCATTGTATAGATTAGATAATACCAGATAGCCAAACTACTAGAAAGAGAAAATTAGGCCGAAAACAGGCCATCGTTTAGTGCATTCAGGGCATCTGCTTTGTATTTGCCATGAACTAATAGCGACAGATTACTTTCCGTACCACCATACGAAATCATCCGAATCGGGATGTTTTTCATTGCGTTAAATACCCGAACAGCTACCCCTTCATTATCAGCGCTGAAGTTCCCTACAATACAGATAATCGTCTGATCGTAATCGGGTTCTTCCAGCGTACAGAATGTGCTAAGTTCAGCTTTAATTTCATCGATTCGCTCCGTATTGTCGATTGTGACGGACACCGAAACTTCGGAGGTCGTAATCATATCAACAGGCGTTTTATACTTCTCGAAGATCTCAAAAATCCGGCGCAGGAACCCATAGGCGTTCAGCATCCGGGTCGAGTGAATGTATAACGCGGTGATGCCGTCTTTAGCGGCAATTGCTTTAAACACCTGATCGCTCGTGCGGTCGGCAATGAGCGTACCGGGGGCACTGGGGTCCATGGTGTTTTTCAACCGCACGGGTACGCCAAACATACGGGCGGGCGTGATGGTAGACGGATGCAAAATTTTAGCACCGAAATACGCCAGTTCAGCCGCTTCGTCGAACGTCAGTTCCCGAACGGGGAACGTGTTTTTGACAATGCGCGGATCGTTGTTGTGCATCCCGTCGATGTCGGTCCATATCTGGATTTCTTCGGCCCGAATGGCACCACCAATCAGTGAAGCGGTATAATCTGACCCACCACGCTTGAGGTTATCGACTTCACCCCGTGGGTTTCGACAGATAAAGCCCTGCGTAACAATGATCTGCTTATCGGTATGCTGCGGCAGCATCTCGGCCAGTGTCTGCTCTGTAAACGCAATTTCAGGCTCATTATCCGCATCAATCCGCATAAACTCCAGTGCAGGCAGCAGCGTGGAAGCTACGTTCTCCTCGTCCAGATAGGCCTGGAACATTTGGGTACTCAACAGTTCACCTTCAGCTACAAGTTCTTTTTCCTGTTTGAGCGTGAACGGTTTGATGCGAGTCAGCGACCGGATAAAGGCAAATTCATTATCAATAATTTTCTGTCCGGCTGCTTTGCCCTGCTCGGTCCTATACAGTTCGGCAATAAAGCCATCGTAGTGCGCCTTGAGCGTATCGATTTTGGCATTCGCATCGGCGTCGTTGTTTACTTTCAACGATTCTCCAATAGCTAAGAGGGCATTCGTTGTACCCGACAAAGCTGATAGCACGACAATTTTTCGGGTGCTATCTTCAGTAACCAAATGGCGGATGGACTGCATACGTTCCGGTTTCCCAACCGACGTACCGCCAAATTTCCAGACGTGCATTTTTAATTAGTGAAAGAGTGAATGAGTGAAAGAGCGAACAAGTTGAGAGCATAAAATCGCTCTTTCACTCATTCACTCTTTCACTCTTTAAAACTTGCTATAAACCTGTTCTTGTAATCCAATCATTTTGATGGCAGTGATAGCGGCTTCATCGCCTTTGTTACCGTGTTTACCACCTGCCCGGTCGAGTGCCTGCTGTTGGTCGTTGGGTGTCAGAACACCGAAAATAACGGGCTTTCCAGTTTTCAGGCCAACGTTGGTTAATCCCTGAGCTACAGCATGATTGATGTAATCATTGTGCTTGGTTTCCCCCTGAATCACGCAACCCAGGGCGATAACGGCGTCAATATCATCGCGCTGTGCAAACCATTGGGCGCCCAGCGTTAGCTCATAACTACCAGGTACGTTTCCCCGGACAACGTTTTCGGCTTTAGCTCCGTATTGCAACAACGTTTGATGAGCCCCTTCAAACAAAGCTTCGGTCACTTCACTGTTCCATTCGGAAACTAGTATCGCAAACCGGCGTTCACTGACATCGGGTAGGTCGTTGGTCGAAAATACACTCAGACTTTTTGCAGCAGTGGCCATTCTGAACCTGGATTTAACTGATTAATGGATTTTCTGGATTTTGTTTGAATCGGATTTTTATCGATCAAAAAGATATACCAACCTGCCTCTAAAACCAACCAGAAGCAAAATCGCGTACATCCTTAATCTGCGTGCAGATTTAATCCCGCCGGGCGGCCGGAGCGGCTCTGCCAATAAAAAAGGACAAAACCGGCTTCGGCTTTGTCCTTTGCTGTATTGATTGGATCAAGTACGCTTACGACTCACCGACGGTAGCTTCCAGTACGGATTTGTACTTTTTAGCACTACCTGCCTCGGCGGACTGAGCATACTTCTCAATAATTTCGTTGTATGTATCGATAGCCTTATCATTCTGTTTAGCCTGTTCATAAGCAACAGCCAATTTCATCAGATAGCCAGGCGTAAAGTACTTATTCGACTTATAATCAGCAGCTTTCCGGTAATAGTCAGCGGCCTCATCGAAGCTTTTCTTTTCCATGTACGCATCACCCGTGAGTGCATAGGCCCGCGCCTGAACCAGCAGATCAGATGAGCTGAATGCTTTCAGATGTTCGATCGCATCATCGTACTTACCCTGTTTCAACAAGGCAATACCCGAATAAAACTCAGCCAGATTACCGGCTGGTGTAGAGCCGTAATTGCTTGCCACAGCCAACAGGCCAGGGCTTTTACCGTCGCCATTCAGTGCTTTCTTGGTTGAATCGGCTTCGAGTTGATAAACCGATGGGAACATTTCGACCTGGGCCGTATCATCCTGCTCGCTGATATAGTAGCGATAGCCGAAGTAACCAACCACCAGCAACAAAATACCGCCCAGTACCCCAAACACGATGTTTCGGTTCTGTTCAAAAAAGTCTTCGGCCCGTTCTAACTGACCAGCCAGTGCGTCTGGATCTTCCAAAAACTCCAGTCCGCTATTCTTTTTGCTCATGCTTTTGCAATTTGGACTGCAAAATTAGGAATATTTACCATTATGAAAAAGGGTAATTATCAAAACTTTACGAATCCAGTCCGTTTTGTAATTCAATATCACGTACAGACATAACCTCCGACGAACGCACTTCCCGAATTTGATGCGGTAATAGGGTCTCTACTGCCACGGATTCACCCGTAAGTGTCACAAATTCAACTTCGTAGGCTTTACCGCCATTGTAAACGGTTAAAATGGTTCCAACATCCCCGACCTTCAGGCGTCCATCTGCAATCTCTTCCTGAAGTACGACTAAATCATACTCGCTCATAGACTCATATACTGCTTCAGAAAAAGAAACGCTCGACATTGCATCTTGTTTTGTTCATAATTAAATAACTTTGCCGTGCTAATCTTCCAGGGGTGCCCCAAACAACGGGCTGAGATTATACCCATTGAACCTGCGCAGGTAATGCTGTGAAGGGAAATGTGCTCATAGGCTACGTCTGTGAGTGTTTTTACAAATATCATACCAATAACAAGGTAGGTTTGGCCCCTTGCCTATCGTAACCATTTTCAGTCATGAAAAAAGGTACGACCTATCTTACCAATTCTAGTGTCCTGGTAGCCTTGCTGCTACTCAATCTGCCTGCCTGGGCGCAATTTTTTATTTCAGGTAAAGTATCTGATGCCGACGGCGGTACACTACCAGGTGCAGCCGTTATGCTGGAAGGCACCTACAAAGGCACCTACACCGACGTAGCCGGAAATTTTCAACTGGCCAATGTGAAACCGGGATCTGTATCCGTAAAAGTTTCACTGCTGGGCTACGAATCCCAAACGCAAACTGTAACGCTAAGTCAAAATACGACCATCGACATTAGACTGACCAAAACGGCAGTTGCAGTCGATGAAGTCGTGGTCAGTGCGACGCGCGCGAATCAAAAATCGGCCATTGCCTATAGCGATGTAACTCGTCGGGATCTGGACAAACTGAATCTGGGTCAGGATATTCCACAGTTGCTCAACTTTACCCCTTCTATCGTGACCACCTCCGATGCCGGAACGGGTGTTGGTTACACAGGCATTCGCATACGAGGCTCCGACGCGACGCGGGTTAATGTGACCTTGAATGGTATACCCTATAACGATGCCGAATCGCAGGGAACGTTTTTTGTCGATATGCCCGACTTTGCTTCTTCGGTCAGCAGTATCCAGATTCAGCGGGGCGTCGGCACATCGACCAATGGGGCCGGAGCATTTGGGGCATCCGTGAATATTCAGACGAATAAACTGGAAGCGAATCCATACGCCGAAACCAATGCATCGGCAGGTTCTTTTGGCACTCGTAAACTGAACGTACTAGCCGGAACGGGGCTGCTCAACGGTCATTTTGCTGTGGACGCCCGTTTATCTACTATTCACTCCGATGGCTTCATCGACCGGGCTTTTTCAAATCTAAAATCCTTCTATCTGTCAGGTGGGTATTATGGCAAAAAAGGATTTGTCCGGCTCAACGCCTTTTCGGGTCAGGAGCAGACCTATCAGGCCTGGAATGGTATACCGGAAGACATTCTGAAAACGAATCGGACTTATAACGCCTTTACGTACGATAACCAGACTGACAATTATCAACAGGATAATTACCAGCTTATTAGCTCCTATGAACTTAGCAAAAACTGGCGGGCTAACCTTTCCTTTTTCTACACGAGGGGAAAAGGGTATTATGAGGAGTTCAAACCCAATGACAGCTTCAGCAAGTACGGTTTACCCAACGTAATCATAGGCGATTCGACCATCAGTAAGACCGATATTATTCGCCGGAAATGGCTCGACAATGATTTTTACGGCACGGTGTTCTCGTTTGATTACAATAGCTACGGGAAACTGACGGCAAACATCGGTGGAGGCTGGAACCAGTACCAGGGTGGTCATTATGGTGAGATCATCTGGGCTCGAGTGGCTGGCAATACGAACATACGGGATCGCTACTACAATGACGATGCCATTAAGACCGACTTCAATGTGTATGCGAAAGCCTTTTACCAGTTCAGCAATCGGCTCAATGGTTTTCTGGATTTGCAGGTACGAACGGTCGGCTATTCGTTCTTAGGGTTCAACAGCCAGTTGCAGAATGTGCAGCAGAACGCCAATCTGACTTTTTTCAACCCTAAAGCAGGCCTGACTTATTCCTTTGACGATCAGAGTACAATATATGCATCGGTTGGCGTTGGGCACCGTGAACCCAACCGCGACGACTATACGCAATCGACACCCGCAAGCCGTCCCAAACCCGAGCAACTCCTCGATTACGAAGCCGGTTACAAACTCCAGACTGAACAGCTAGCCTTTACCGCCAATCTGTATTACATGGATTATAAAAATCAGTTGGTCTTATCGGGTCAGTTGAACGATGTGGGGGCCTATAACCGGGTGAATATCCCCAACAGTTACCGCGCTGGTCTGGAGCTGGAAGCAGGTGCCCGATTGGCTAAGCAGCTTCGCTGGAACGTGAACGCAACCTTTAGCCAGAATAAGGTCAAGAATTTTACCGAGTATCTTGATAACTACGACAACGGTCTTCAGGAGGCCCGTCAATACAGCCGAACCGACATTTCGTTTTCGCCCAATGTGATCGCAGGCTCACAGCTCCTATTCACTCCCGCCAAAGGATTGGAAGTAGGGCTTTTATCAAAGTATGTCGGAAAGCAATATCTCGACAATACCTCGAATGAAAGCCGGAAGTTGAATCCCTACTTCACCAACGATATTCGGTTGATTTATACCCTAAAGCCGAAGTTTGCTAAGGAACTGGCGTTCACGCTACTTTTCAACAACATTCTGAATGAATTGTACGAATCGAACGGATACACCTATGCCTACATCTCGGAAGGAAAGGTGTATGCCGATAATGCCTATTACCCACAGGCCGGGCGAAACGTTCTGGCTGGCATCCGGCTCCGGTTTTAGAAAAGTTAAAGGCTTCTTGTTGTGATGTCGGTTTTCAGAAAACCGACATCACAACAAGAAGCCTTTACCAGTGCCGCAATTCATGGCTATTAGTGACTGCAAATAGCCTTAGAATTAGCGTACCAGTAGACGCTGGTGCACGGCTGGCTGATCGGCTGGGTGCAGAGTAATCAGATACAATCCGGCTGGCCAGTCCGCTACCGAAACCCCATATTCATTCGTTCCCATCACACACCGTACAGAGCGATTGTAGGCCGTTCGACCCAGCAGGTCCGTTGCATACAATTGAGCAGTGCCCGGCATCTGGGCATTATACCGAACCGTGATCTGCTCATGCGCTGGCGAAGGGAATACCGTTAATCCGGTCTCGACTTCGGGGGTTGTACCCGTTACCACCCTGCCGCTAAACAGATACGGTTTGCTGATGATGGATTTCTCAAATTGGGGCGAACTCCAGAATAGCTTTGACGTAGCGTATCCCTGACTTTCAAGAAAATCCATCTGGATCGTGTATGACTGTCCAGCCACCAAATCAAGCTTTCCCAACCACTCAATCGACGGCTGGGCCTCCCATTTGTCAATTAATTGTTTATTATTCACCCAAAGCCGAACGCCATCATCGGTTTGGGTATAAAATGTGTAGGTATCGTTGAAGGGTACCTGGATTTTACCCGTCCAGCGCACCACAAAATGATCGGCCCCTACATTGGGCGCGGGTTCGCCTTCGCCCCAGTCAAAATTTACTGTCTCATCCGTTCGGGTAAAAGTTGGTGTACCGCCAATCTGGTCGGTATTACTGTAGTATTCGCCCAGTAAGCCATTTCCGGACGAAGCCGGTAAGGCCTGATACTGCATCGTCAGTGTCGGGTTTCCCGGTTGTACTTCGTAGGTAACCAACGGTGCATTCTGGCCATTGCCCCAGCCGATAAACTTATAAAAGCCCTCCGACGCAGTAGCATACGGCTTTGTCTCCAGGCTACGCAACATACCCACTACCGATTGAAACGTTAAATCCGGTTGACGGGGTTCTCCATCCAGATACACCCGTACCCCCGTAACACTACTGGCAATGGTAACGGTAGCGATTTCGGGCTTTACATCCACAAAGGATTCGCTCGTCAAACCCGACACATCGGTTGCCAACAGATGAATTCGATACCAGACTTCGGTAGACGTTTCGCCCACGCGAGGGATTTTGAATGTACCTGTCGTAATACCCGAAACGGGGTCAAGCGCCGGGTGAACATGATCCTCGTGATGAAAATCGATCCACCAGGTCAGCTTGGCGTTTGACAGAGGTTGTTGACTAGAACTGACTGCATCACCAGCGAATGTGAGCACATCACCCGCCCGGTATGTTTTGTTGGTTATGGGCTGCTGAATACGCGCTACGGGCCGCTGCGCCTGCACGACGCGTAGCGACATTACATCTGAACTGTCGGCCCCGAGTGCGTTAGAGACAATACAATAAAATGTCGCGCCATTGTTGGCGAGCGTAGGGCTGCTGATGGTGTATTGGCTTTGATCGGCTCCGGCTATCAGTTTTCCATTCTGATACCATTTGTACGTCAGTGGTTTCTGACCGACCGCATTAACATTGAACGTAATGGATTCGCCAACGGGCACAAACGCATTGGGTGACTGGCTACTAATATACGGCAAACCCGAATCGAAAAACGACACTTTATGCAGAGAGCCATTCCAGGTTGAGGTGTTGTCCTGTTGCGTGCCTCCACCAAGCCCAGACCGGGCCAGATAATATAAATATCCGTCAGGGCTAGTCGCTATCCCCACAGGTCGATCAACATTCGTCACAAACGAACCAATAATCTGACCATTTGCCGGATCGAGCGTATAAATAGTCCCATTGCAGTAATCGGCAAAAAATGCTTTGCCTTTGTATTCGGTTGGGAAGCGAAGCGTAGGCGGGTTATAAATGGCCATACCTGTTATAGCACAGCCGGTATCATGGTCATACACCTGAAGCGGATCGGCATAATTTTCGGGGGCATCCTGATTAGTACGACGACCTTCAATAAGCGGCCAACCGTAGTTTTTCCCGGCCCGAATCTCATTAATTTCTTCAAAGCTGGCATCGCCTACATCGCCAACCAGTATCCGACCGGATATCGGGTCGATATCCATACTGAACGGGTTCCGTAAACCCAGCGCATAAATAGCCTGATATTTACCTTGCAGTTGTCCGACAAACGGGTTATTGGCTGGAATACTGCCATCGTCGTTCAAACGCAATACCTTTCCAAGCAGACTAGTCAAGCTTTGAGCGGCTGATGCATTGGTCCCTTCTCCGGTAGCAATATACAGTTTTCGATCTGGTCCAAACCGCATCACACCCGCATTATGGACAGTTGCCAACAACGGGTCAAAATCAACCAATACAGTTTCGCTAGCCGGATCAGCCACGCCATTAGGTGCTCGAAAACGACTTAGGCGATTATGATTCTGGCCGTTTACGGTATAGTAGACGTAGAAATAGGGAGTTCGTGGAAAATCAGGATGAAAACATACTCCCGACAGGCCCCGCTCGTTGGTTACGTCAATATTGGTAACCGTCATAAACGGGTCGGGCGAGAGCACATCGTTGACAACTTCCCGGATTTTCCCGTCTTTTTCTATCACAAAAAGCCGCCCATCGGGCGAAAAGACAAGACCTGTCGGGTTCAGATTACGGGCAACCTGCTTCTCCACAAACCCACTCGGCAGTTGGGCAAACGCCGATTTCAGCAAACCAATCAGTAAGACCGTACAAATGAAGCGCATTAGACCAATACAGCTAGCTAGTTAAGTTAATGCTTTCTCATATTTCGTTCATGAGACTACATTAATATGACTAACTTCCGATTTTACGGTCACATCTATGGTTATCCAATAGCTTGTTGCAGATCCTGAATCAGATCGTCTACGTCCTCAATTCCGACACTGAGCCGGATAAGCGTATCTTTCAGACCGTTTCGCTCACGTTCTTCTTTCGGAATACTGGCGTGTGTCATACTGGCTGGATGTGTGCAAAGTGACTCTACCCCACCTAGCGATTCGCCCAATGAAAACACCTCGAAACTTTCCATGACCCGCACGGCTTCGGGCATCGAATCGCCTTTGAGTTCAAAAGACAACATGCCACCAAAATCCCGCATTTGCTTTTTAGCCAGCTCATGCCCAACGTGCGATTCCAGCCCAGGATAATGCACCTGACTCACTTTCGGGTGCTGTTGCAGATAATGGGCCACTTTCATGGCATTTTCGCAGTGTCGCTGCATCCGAACGTGCAACGTTTTGATGCCTCGTAATACCAGAAAGCAGTCCTGCGGTCCTGGCACTGCTCCGCAGGCATTCTGAATAAAGGCCAGCCGCTGCGCCGTTTCGTCGTCGTTCAGAACGATAGCTCCCATCACCGTATCGGAATGCCCACCGAGGTATTTGGTCACGGAATGCATCACAATATCGGCTCCCAGATCGAGCGGATTTTGCAGATAGGGCGATGCAAAGGTATTATCCACAACCAGTTGGATCGTATGCTGTTTGGTGATGGCCGAGATAGCAGCAATATCGACTAAACGAAGCAGCGGATTGGTAGGGGTTTCGATCCAGACCATTTTGGTAGCCGGTGTAATAGCCGCTTCCAGATTGGCCGGATTATCGAGCCCCACGAATTTGAATGTCAGTCCAAACTCCTGAAATACCCTGACCATAATTCGGTAAGTCCCACCATACAGATCATTGCTGGCAATAATTTCGTCGCCGGGTTTGAATAGTTTCAGAATCGCATCGGTAGCGCCTAATCCTGACGAATAACAAATGCCATGTTTGCCATTTTCAAGCGCGGCCAGGTTATTTTGGAGCACCGTTCGAGTAGGATTCTGGGTGCGGGCGTATTCATACCCTTTGTGTTTGCCAGGCGACTCCTGCACATAGGTGGAAGTTTGGTAAATGGGCGTCATGATGGCACCCGTCGTTGGGTCCGGCTCAATACCGGCATGGATGGCTTTGGTTCCGAATTTCATACTCAAAAGTAACGAAGTTTGTAACGCGAATGGACAACCATAAGGGTTACCAAAACCCCAGCACCCGTCTTGCAGTTTACTACTAAGTGAAAACCACTATTCCTAAAAACATAACTGGCCCAGCCATTGCCGGACTTATACTCTCGGTAACCCCAATTGTCTTTACGTCCGTACTGACCTACTACGCTATTATCTATGAACCAGTAATCGCTGGCTTTTCAACCTGGCAATGGATAGGCATCACCCTAACCTGCGCCGTAACCTCGGCTGGACTTACTCCTCCAACGATGCTGGCGCTGATTTTCGGGTATTTTCTGGGCTGGAATGCCATTCTGCCGATGTTTGTCATCAATTTCGGAGGTATCCTGTTCATTAATCTAATCGTTCGCTGGCTCGACCACGACCGGGTGTTGGCCTTTATCCGGCGCAATCCGAAGGCCCAGTCGGTACTGGATCGTATCCTGAACAACGAGCTGGAAGTTATCTTTTACGCCAAGCTCTCCCCCATTCTTCCCTTTGGTCTGACCAACCTGCTCTTTGCCTTGTCGGGGGCCCGATTGAAAAATATCTTGTTGGGTGGATTTCTGGGTATGACGCCTAGAACCATTCTGGCTGTCTGGTCGGGACACGAAGCGCATGCCATAAAAACCCTGCTCGACAACCCGAACCAGGGTTCCTGGACGCAAATCATCGTTGTCGCCTTAGTCATCGTTTCGATGGCAGGGCTCTGGCGCACGATTCAGAAATCTCTGAAACAGTAACTTAACCTTTGGTTCTTTTACTGCCTCAGTTGCTCGGCCGTTAATTCGGTCAGCCGATTATGGCCGGTACGTAAAACGGTTAGCTCATAATGCTGAAGCCGTTTAGAGAGTGGAAGAATGTACGAACCAGGCACAATCCGGTCGAAAGCACCTGTAAAAAAGTGTATGCGAATCGCATTATTATTCAGTATTGCGGCAATATGAGCCAGATCGGGCGAAATCAGTCGAAACTGTGTCCAGCTTTGGTAAACACGTTCGCGCTGTTCGGGTGTACCGAGCGACAGTTCAGCAAAGCGCATAGCGGTCCGGTTGAGCAGTCTTAGCCGAGTCAGTAGATGGCCCAATCGGTTTAAAGCGGTCAGATGCTGCAAAAAATACCGAAATAGCCATCGCCCTGGTCCTGAAGCCGTTGCCAGTTGATACCATACACTGCGGGTAATACCATCGGGAGCAATTAAGATCAACTGATCAAGTTGGTCGGCAAAGGCTTCGACCGTAGCCAGCGCAAAACGTCCCCCTAAACTGAAACCCATCAACGCGAACCGATCAATATTTTTTTCCTGTAAGAAAGTACCAATAAGTTGTTGCCAAACGGTTTTGGTTAAGAGTTGATTGTTCCGATACTGACTTTCGCCATGAAAAAATAAATCCACCGCGAAAATGGTATATTGATTTCCCAGTGTAACTTCCAGCCCTTTAAAAACTTGGCTACTTTGCCCAAAACCATGAAACGCCAGCAAAACTGCCGGACCGTTCCCGATTGTTTGGTACGCAAGCCGATTACCCGCTACCTCAATTTTTTGGACCCTGGCTTCGCTCATATCAACAAAGTTGCGAAAAACCTGAATACCTATGTTAACCATCAAAAACCTGACTGAGCTAGCGGCCCTGGCTGGCCAATCGCTGGGCAGTACTGACTACCTGCCAATCACCCAGGAAATGGTCAACCGATTTGCAGAAGCCACTGGCGACTATCAATGGATACATACCAATCCCGAACGGGCCGCTACTGAGTCGCCTTATAAGACAACGATTGCCCACGGTTTTTTTACCCTCTCACTGGCACCGCAACTTATGGCCCAGATTTATCGGGTCGAATCGGTCCGGATGGGCATTAATTATGGCGCTAATAAAATTCGGTTTACCAATGCTTTACCCGTTGGCAGTCGTTTACGATTAAATGCCCGATTGTTGAGTGTCGAGCCACAGGCGTCTGGGAGCCGGGTAGTTACAGAATGTACTTTTGAGATTGAGAATCAGCCCAAACCTGCCTGTGTTGCCGAATTAATCACATTACTGTTTGAATAAGTAGTATGCAAGCATACTAATTTAGTAGGCAATTACGTATCTTTACCCCTTCTCATTACACTGTCACAAACTAAACCACGCAATTCAGATGGCTACAGAATCGCTGGAATTACAGGGATTAAATTTTAATTTATCGGAAGAACACCTGGCCGTGAAGGAAGCCGCCCGTGATTTCGCTCAGAATGAACTATTACCCGGCATCATCGAACGTGATAATGAAGCGCGTTTCCCTACTGAGCAGGTCAAACGCATGGGCGAGCTAGGCTTCCTGGGCATGATGGTATCGCCTGACTATGGCGGGGGAGGTATGGATACGATTTCTTACGTGCTGGCAATGGAAGAGATTTCTAAGGTCGATGCCTCGGCTTCGGTGATAATGTCGGTCAATAACTCGCTCGTTTGTTATGGGCTGGAAGCGTTCGGCACTGAAGAGCAGAAGCAGCAATACCTTACCCGACTGGCATCCGGCGAAATAATTGGCGCATTCTGCCTATCGGAGCCCGAAGCAGGTTCGGATGCGACCTCTCAAAGCACTACAGCCGAAGACAAAGGTGATTATTATTTAGTGAATGGGACTAAAAACTGGATTACCAACGGCAACTCGTCGGGCGTGTGTTTAGTAATTGCGCAAACCGATCGCGAAAAGGGCCACCGAGGCATCAATTGCCTGATCGTCGAAAAGGGGACACCCGGTTTTGTGGTCGGTAAAAAGGAAGATAAGATGGGTATTCGGGCCTCAGATACGCATTCGTTGCTGTTTACCGACGTAAAAGTGCCTAAAGAAAATCGCATTGGCGTCGATGGTTTTGGGTTTAAATTTGCCATGTCAACCCTAAACGGTGGCCGTATCGGCATTGCGGCTCAGGCTCTGGGTATTGCAGCCGGAGCTTATGAACTAGCCTTAAAGTATAGTCAGGAACGCAAATCGTTTGGCAAGCAAATCTTTGAGCATCAGGCCATTCAGTTTAAGCTGGCCGAAATGGCCACAAAAATCGAAGCAGCTCGGTTACTGGTTTATAAAGCTGCCCGATTGAAAGACGAACATAAAGACTATGTTCAGGCGGCCGCTATGGCCAAATTATTTGCCTCTGAAATAGCCATGTGGGCCACCACCGAAGCCGTACAGATTCATGGCGGATACGGTTATGTGAAAGAATTTCACGTGGAGCGCCTTATGCGGGATGCAAAAATTACTCAGATATATGAAGGTACATCCGAAATACAAAAATTAGTGATAGCCAGAGAGCTAATCCGATGAAGTAATTACATCTAAAATTGAATTTTTATCATTCGATAATGCGTGTTCGGCCTGAATACGCATTATTTTTTTTATTTTTTGGAAACTTTTATACTTGTATTAGTTTTGTACAAATTATTAGTTTTGTGCAACTTTGAGCGCAATACAACTTCGGCAACACGCACCTTTCATCTATGGAAGACTATAATAAAATTATCGAATCACTGGGCGTGAAGTTTATCAAGGCCCGCAACATTCGGATTCTGCAGCCTATCACCATCAGGAACTTCTATGATGTTGAGAACACGTTATTGATTTTATATAACGGTGAAGTAGCGATTGGCGACGAAAAAATAAAGGTGGAAGTTGGCGATATGCTGTTCATACCAGGGGGTAAACACGTTACGGTTACCTATGGCGACCCCACGAACCCTAAAGTTGTCTCGAATGAAGAGTTCATGACCCATCGGGAATCGTACTGGGAAGGCAACCATGACCCGAAGCTGATCGGTCATTTACCTAACTCATTCGGTTATGTGTCGTTCGAAGCAAAAGTGTTCGATTCAGTCAACTTCTTTAACTCACTGGACGTACCGCCTTTCATTATCAAACGCGAAGATCACCTGGCCAACACCATCGATCAGATTCTGGCGGAAGAAATGACCGATTTGGCTGGTAAAGGCCGGATTATCAAGATAAAGACCGAAGAAATCGTTATTGAGGTAGTTCGATATATTCTGAAAAATCACCTGTTCGTTGAGCAGTTGGTTACCAACAGTACCTACTTCAAAGACCCCCGTTTGATCGACATCTTTGCCTACATCAAAGAAAATCTGGGTGGTGATCTGTCGAACAAGGTATTGGCTAACGTGGCCAATGTTTCGGAAGACTATGTAGGCCAGTACTTTAAGATGCTCACCGGTATTAACCCGCAGGACTACATCGAATACCAGCGTATGGAAGCGGCTGTAGGGTTGTTGCGTACCAGCAAAAAGAGCATTCGGGCCATTGGGTCTGAGGTGGGTTATAAAGATACTGCCTACTTCTGCCGTCGATTCAAGATGATGTTTGGCATTCCTGCCGGTAAAATGCGCCGTCGGGAATCGCTGATGAACGTATAAATGCAGCGTAAAAAGAGATGTGGCGCCAGAGAAAGGGAAGTCCTTTTCTCTGGCGCCACATCTCTTTTTACGCTTTGACTATTGCATTGTGATCTCGATAGGCAGCGTGTAATAAACAGGAACTGGTCGCCCCCCTACTTCGCCGGGTGTCCAGCGGGGCATTTTTTCGACGGCTGCGATAATATTAGCCATAAAGGCTTCCATTCCCTTTCGGCCCTTTTTATCGAGTGGTTTCACCTGTATCCGCACGTCATGGATATAGCCTAGTTCATCAATAATGAATTTTGCAGCTACTGGCCCGGTGTCGTATCGTTTTCGAACCAAAGCATTAGGCACCACTATGTTCTCCGCCAGATAACGGCTCAACGCCACAGTACCACCCGGAAATTCAGGTTGCTGTTCAGCTACTGTGTAAACTTTGTCAATTTTAGTCTGAGGCTGTGCCAGTACGCCTGCGCCAGCAGCTAATCCAAGGCCAATAGCTACGGTTAAGCAGCGGGTAAAAAAAGAAAACCGTTTCATAAGTTAAGCGCGGACAACAGATTGATTAAATTCCTGAACAACGGTCGATAACTGAGGCAGCAGGTCAGGGTCTTGCTCGATACCATTTCCAACCACAATCAGATCAGCCCCCGCTTTTAAGGCTTCATAGGCTTTTTCTCCCGAATTAATTCCGCCACCAACAATGACGGGCAGATCGACGGCCGCCCGAACAGCCGCGATCATATCGGGCGATACAGGCCGACGTGCACCGCTCCCTGCATCCAGATACATCAGCTGCAAACCAAGCATTTCACCAGCCATAGCAGTACAGGCTGCTACCCCTGGCTTATCATGCGGCAACGGCATTGTGTTGCTAACGTACGAAACGGTTGTTTGCGTACCGCTATCGACCAGCATGTAGCCTGTGGGCAAAATTTCCAGGCCGCTTTTTTTCAGAAGCGGAGCAGCAATAACGTGTTGGCCTATTAAAAATTCAGGATTACGACCAGAGATCAGCGATAAGAATAAAATGGCGTCGGCCGATGGCTCAATATGAAGTGGATTGCCCGGAAAAAGAATAATTGGAACAGATGTATGACGCCTGATCGTTTCAATGACCTCCTTGTGTACATAGTTGGTCACCAGACTCCCCCCTACCAGAAAAAAATCAATGGGATGCGCAACGGTGCGCTTGAGTAAATTTATGAGACCGTCCTGCTCAAGTTTATCGGGATCGAGCAGGACGGCAATAGCTTTCCGACCAGACAGCCGATTACTACGGAGTATAGTCAACAGGCTGGGTTGATGCCTGTTCGTGATAGTCTGTTGGTTCGGCAGTTGGATTGATGGCATTATTTGAACGTATGCGGGCTAAAAATCCAGTTAGCTGCTCGCGAGCGATATTTGTTAACACAGTGGTTACAATACCACTGATTAAGCCACTCACGGCTGCCGTTTTTTGCACTTCTGGTGCCTGGTTCCTGACAACTCGATGCTTTGACGGTACATCGTCTGATTCGTCATCGGTATCATAGTCCTCGTCGTCGGGTTCGCCATATTTTTCGGCATAGCGATACTCATCTGATTTGGGCAGAACGGCATTTACAACCAAATATACGGCTAAAGCAGCACCTGCGACAAACAAGGTTGTTTTGCCAAGCTCCGTAGCGTCTTCTTTTATGGTTTCAACACCGTTTGAGATCGACGATTTTAGTCGTTCTGTAGCAGCGATCAGTTCGGCCCGCCGAGCCGTTGTATCCGCGAATGGTACTTTAGGATCTTCCATTTGTGCAGTAGAAAAAGCGTTTGAATGCGAACGTATCAAACTAGTAAGTAGCTGTTTACCAGACTTCCTGAAATAGATATGCGTTAATTAGATTGGGGGCCTGGATTGCTCATCGACGACCGGGTTTGCGCCATCAGTTCCTCAACCGCTTCTGATTTCTCTTCGATTTTTTTCTCCTGACTTTTTTTGATAGCGCTATAGGCCATTATCCGGATTTTTGCTTTAAAAAAATCTTTAGCAAAAAGCCAGAGCAAGGTCAGTACTAGAAAAAAACCGGCTACGATCAAAAAACCTAAGTATTGGCTATCGGTTACTTTATTCAAATAAGCAGCAAGTAGAATAAAGAGAAAAAGAAGGGTCATGGTACTAAGTAGAGCGAGTACAATGCCATGAATGCCAACCACAACTCCTTCTTCGAGTTTGCCTCGGCTTTCCAGCGTAAACAGCTCAATTCGGGCTTCCAGATAACGGAATATGTTTTCCCGGATTTCTTCCAGATGTTCCAGCATGGTTATGAATAATTGATTCCTTCTGCGGTATTTACAAATATGGGCTCAATTTGTTTCAAAAAAGTGAGGAAATAAAAAAACAGCTTCAACACGCAGGGTGTGAAGCTGTTCACAAATAATTTACCGTTGCCGATGAGCTATCCCTTGGCCTACTCCCTGATTTAGAAGAGCCAAAAGCGCGCAGGCACTATTATCAGCAGGATCGCTGGTCCGACAATAGGCTACATTAAATCAGGCATCATGCCAATGTCCATATACAAGAGCAACAAGTTTTGTTGCTGTCGCTTACCTCGATTGACGCAGTTTGGCTTCAATTGTTTGCTGCGTATGAGGTACTGCCCGTAGCCGCTCTTTTGGAATCAACTTGCCTGTATCTTTACAAATACCGTAGGTACCATTTTTGATACGGACCATTGCCGCGTCCAACTGCTGGATAAACTTTTGCAGACGAGCTGCCAATTGGCTTAAATTTTCACGTTCGCTGGTATCGGCACCATCTTCGAGCAGTTTTGAGTTCCCCGACGTATTATCCGTACCGCTATCGTTCCGTTTGCTCAGTGTTTCCTTAATGTAGTTAAGTTCGCTGCGAGTAGCATCCAGTTTTTGCCCAATCAGCTCTTCAAACTCTTTAAGTTCTTCTTCTGAGTAACGCTTTTTTTCTTCCTGAACCATAGCTAATTCAATGTTAAACTTTCGTTAGATGGTGTGCTTCATTTTTTCAGCCACAAAATTAATGGTTTGTATCCGGTATTTCAACGATTCTTCTGACATAATCTAATTTTATCGGAATTTTATCAAATTGAGAATTCTGATTTTCTCAAATGAATATTCGGTTAATATCCCCTTTGTTAATAGCCTCTTTTGATAAAGGCATCGATTGTAGAAAATTATGCGGCCGTTTTAATATTATATTAATTTTAGAAAAAATAGACCTTTCACAATATAACCAACGATTTATTAAGTTTGTGGACCACTTCATTAGCATATTTGTTTAAAAGGAAGCAAACACATAGTCATGGCCTACATTGAACCAGCTCCAATAAAAGATAAAGAGAATCCACTTGAGTCGATGATGTCGCGTTTTGACGCTGCCGCCAAACTGGTGGGCATCTCCGACGAAATGTATGACATCCTGAAAGTACCCGCTCGTCAGGTTATTGTTGGGCTACCCGTTACGATGGATAACGGGGCTATAAAAGTTTTCGAAGGCTACCGGGTTATTCATTCTAACATTCTTGGCCCTGCCAAAGGGGGTATTCGGCTCGACCCTGCCGTTAATCTTGACGAGGTTCGTGCCCTGGCGGCCTGGATGACCTGGAAATGCGCCGTTGTCGATATTCCTTATGGGGGTGCCAAAGGCGGTATTGCCTGTAACCCACGCGAAATGTCGGCTGGCGAAATTGAGCGCCTAATCCGTCAATATACCGTTGCGATGCTCGATGTAATTGGCCCCGACCGCGACATTCCAGCGCCCGATATGGGCACCGGCCCTCGCGAAATGGCCTGGATCGTCGACGAATACTCGAAAGCGAAAGGAATGACCGTCAACGGTGTTGTTACGGGAAAACCGCTTGTTTTGGGTGGTTCACTGGGCCGGACCGAAGCCACCGGACGGGGTGTCACCGTAGCGGCCCTGGCGGCAATGGATAAACTACGGATGAATCCTTACCGGGCTACGGCTGCCGTACAGGGCTTTGGCAATGTAGGGTCTTTTGCCGCCGAACTTCTGCACGAGCGGGGTGTTACCGTTGTAGCAGTCAGCGATATTTCGGGAGGCTACTATAATAAAAGCGGTATCGATATTACAGCCGCTGTCAATTACCGCAACTCGAATAAAGGTACGCTCGAAGGGTTTACTGGGGCCGAAAAAATTACGAATGAAGAGCTACTCTCTTTAGCCGTCGATGTACTGGTTCCTGCCGCCAAAGAAGATGTGATTACAGACGACAATGCCGGTTCGATTCAAGCCAAAATGATCGTGGAAGGTGCCAACGGACCAACCTCAGCCAGCGCCGACGAAATCATTAACAGCAAAGGTATCCTGGTCGTGCCTGATATTCTGGCCAATGCTGGTGGTGTAACCGTATCCTACTTTGAATGGGTTCAAAACCGCATCGGGTATAAATGGACGCTTGATCGCATCAATCGCCGGGCCGACCGGGCTATGAAAGACGCCTTCGATCGGGTATTCGAAACCTCGCAAAAATTCAAGGTACCCATGCGGTTAGCTGCCTATATGGTAGCCATCGACAAAGTAGCCAGCACCTACAAATACCGGGGCGGATATTAAAAGTATGTATGATGTATGATATATGATGGCTAATTTTGTTCATTCAGGTGTTTGTATATCATACATCATACCACTTATATCATATATAATTCATGCGTTTACACCGCGAAGGAACGACCATCATGATTACTACAGGGCTGGTTCTACTGGCCCTGAACCTACTCGCTTATTTTTACCTTTTCTCCGATAACTCAACAGCTATCCTCCTGTTAGCCCTGGTTAGCTTGGTTCTGTTTATCCTGGTAGTACAGTTTTTCCGGGTACCGAATCGATTATTGACAGTAGCTGATACACAAGTCATTGCCCCAGCCGACGGCAAGATCGTTGTCATTGAAGAAACAACCGAGAGTGAGTATTTTAACGACCGTCGTCGTCAGGTTTCCATTTTTATGTCGCCCCTGAACGTCCATGTTAACCGCAACCCGGTGTCGGGCATTGTTCGGTACTTTAAGTATTTCCCAGGCAAATACCTCGTGGCCTGGCATCCTAAATCCAGTACCGAAAACGAACGCACTACCGTTGTAATCGAAACAGCCAATGGCGTTCAGGTACTTTTGCGACAAATTGCCGGCGCAGTGGCCCGACGAATCATCTGGTATGTGAAAGAAGGTCAACCTGTTAAACAGGGTGAAGAGTTCGGCTTTATCAAATTTGGCTCTCGCGTCGATGTATTCCTGCCACTGGACGCTGACATTAAAGTAGCCATCGGTGATGTGACCAGAGGGGGTGTCACTGTGCTGGCGGAATTGAAATAAGCAGATCGATAACGTGTTTGTAACATGGATTGGTGGAATAAGCGCATTGGTTTAGATAACCAATGCGCTTATTCCACCAATTCTTTTTGTATTCATAACTCTCCCTACTTTCGTTACGTAATGCTTAGCAACTGCCCTTTTTCCGTTTCGGTTACAATCAGGCCTAATTCGCCCGACGGGTCGTAAGTGCAGTTGGACGGATTTTGACCCGGTAGTTGAATATCACGGACAAAGGTTCCTTCAGGTGAGAATACCCGTATAATACCGGCTCCAAAGACAGCCACATACAAATTGCCATCTTGCCCAACCGTCATACCATCCGGCCCCGGAATGGCCGCCCCTGCTGGAGCATCGATAACCGTAGCCCAAACAGTAATACTCTCCCAGCTTAAGTCTGAAGAGTCCCAATAACCACCCCAGATGCGCTGCTGATGCGTCTCTGCAATTAATAACGTCTGGCTGTCCGGATAAAAAACCACGCCGTTCGGATAAAGCAAACCCTCTGCAATAACTTCGATTGAACCCGTTGACGAGTAAACCACCACATAGCCCTGCTGACCTGCTTCCGAAGGCCCAGGGCAGCTAATAATTAGGTTGTTCTGATCATCAAAAATCAAGTCATTGGGCATATTTAGCGGCTGACCGCTTATTTCTTTGATCACCGTTTCGATCATTCCGGTGGCTATATATAAGCGTCTGATCGAATTTTGCCCTGAATCACAGAACCAAAGATTACCCCGATTGCAAATCAGCGAATTCGGTTGCCCTCCCGTTTTAATACGTTTGGTCTCACCATTCGTGTACCGACAAAACAACCCCTCTCCTTTTTGCTCCACACACCACAAATTGCCTGCATCATCGAAGGTAGGTCCCTCGGGAAAGCGCAGACCATCTGCTAATACACGTATCTGATCCATACTTCATGTCGTTGAGTCACTGAGTTTTAATAAAAAATAGGCCACAAGAGCCATTAAACATTGTGTATGAATGCTGATCACCCAATAGAATGAGTATTGATTGGTTTTTGTTTATAAAGCTTATTCTGCGATTCGAAAATTGCCTCGATTGTAGCCGCCAACTCGCTGGCTTTTTTGATTATTTTTAGAATTAGTTAACCATTCTCTACTTATTAATCTCATGCCTGTATGACCTACGATTACATAATTGTTGGTGCCGGATCGGCAGGTTGTGTGCTGGCCAATCGCCTGTCGGCCGATCCCTCTGTATCCGTGCTACTGCTGGAAGCGGGCGGGCCAGATACTAAACTGGAGATACGCATTCCGGCAGCCTATACCAAACTGCACGGCTCATCCGTCGATTGGGGATTCTGGACCGAACCTCAGAAAGCCTTGAATAATCGCCGGATGTATCAGCCACGTGGTAAAACGCTGGGAGGCTGCTCATCGACTAACGCTATGGCCTATGTGCGTGGAAATCAGCTTGATTATGATGAATGGGCCGCACTAGGTAATAAGGGGTGGAGCTACGAGGATGTTTTGCCTTATTTTATTCGCTCGGAGCATAATGAACAGTATGATCAACTTGATCCACATTATCACGGGAACACCGGCCTATTGAATGTTACGTACGCTACCCGTTTCCAGACACCGTTAGCAAATTGCTTCGTTGAAGCCTGCACACAGGCGGGTATCGAACGCAATCCAGACTATAATGGGGCTCGGCAGGCCGGAACGGGTTTCTTTCAGTTTACGACTAAAAATGGGCAGCGACATAGCACGGCTTCAGCCTTTTTAAAGCCCATTTTGAATCGGCCTAATCTGAAGGTAATTACTCATGCGCACACCCAACAGGTTCTGATACAACATGATCGGGCTATCGGAGTTGAGTTCAAAACAGGAAAGAATCAGATACAACAGGTTAATACCCGAAAGGAAGTTATTCTGTCGGCAGGTGCCTTTCAGTCGCCCCAACTGTTGATGCTATCAGGGATTGGACCAGTTGATACACTACGTTCGGCAGGGATTCCGGTAAAGAAAGAACTCCCTGGTGTTGGCCAGAATTTACAGGATCATCTATTTACAGGCGTCAGCAGTTTATGCACACAACGGGGCGCATCGGCCAATTTCCATCTGAAACCCCTTAATCAAGTAAAAGGGCTTGCTCAGTTTTTTCTGAAACATACGGGTCCCATGACCAGCAGCCCACTCGAAGCGGTGGCTTTTCTGAAAACCGAATACCTGTCTCATCAAGCTCCTTCCGACGCTGTAGACATGCAATTGCATTTTGCCCCTGTTCACTTTGGGAATGACGGCAGTACCGATTTTTATGATTTAAGTACCTACCCATTAACGGATGGCTATACGGTGCTGCCAACGCTATTGAAGCCCAAAAGCCGTGGTTATGTGAGCCTGTCATCGAAAAATTCGCTCGATGCGCCGATTATTCAACCCAATTACATGGCCGAAGAAGCCGATCGGCTGGTTTTGATCAGTGGCATCCGCAAAGCAATTCAGGTTATGCAGGCGGACGCATTTAATTCCTACAGTAAGGGTATCAATATTCCGCTGGATTTCAGCTCCGACGATGCCCTCTGGACACACATCCAGACGTTTATGGAAACGGTTTATCATCCGGTTGGCACCTGCAAAATGGGGTCGGATGAATTAGCGGTTGTCGATGATCGGTTACGCGTTCGCGGGCTGGAAGGGCTGCGCGTAGTGGACGCGTCTATTATGCCAACGATTGTGTCGGGCAACACCAACGCTCCAGTCATTATGATTGCCGAAAAAGCGGCCGATATGATTCTGCACGACAAAAATTAAAGCGCTGATGAATGATAATACAGGTCTATATCATCATCCATCAGCGCTTTATTCGCCTGTATTGGTCCAGAGTTAACCGTTAAAAGAACGATAACCGGAGCACAAAGGGACTGCCGTAAATGGTCCGGGCTAAGGAGTTGTCGTTATAGTTCAGGTTGTACAACGCCGTTAGATTAACCCCAAACCGACGGGAAATAGGCTGCGAATACGTAACCCCTAGCAACGGAGCCGTCAATGCCGCACTCGTTTTTGCCCCTGTCTGATTTTCGAGCTGCTGGATGGTTGTACTTTCAATTTCACCATGTAGGTACAGATTTGGTAAAATCGACGGGATAAACTCATACATAACAAAACCACGCCCCCCATATTGGTTATAGGTTAGATACGGAACCGTTTGGCCCGTATTGGTGTACGCCTTATAGCGCGTATACGTGTAGCTTCCACCGATCCCGATCAGCATACGCTCGGTAGCCTGATAAGCAACAACCGGCGAAACACCCAAACTAAATGGATTTCCGAAACGGAAGCCATTGATACCTCCCCCAAATCGAAGACGTTGGCCAAACGGCAAGGGGCGTCCCTCGGGTGTTTGCGTCCGCAACGGATCACGGCCCTGATCCCTACGATCTTCCGGGTCTTCAGTAAGTTGTCCGAAGGCAAGGCTGCTACTCAGTAAAGCCGTGATAAACAGTAGCTTTCTAATATGATTCATAGTATTTTGTACAAGAAAGAAAATTATACTAATAACGAAATCAGAAGGTAAATTCTTTTACTTCCGGGTCATTCAACAACCGATTTATACATTTCTCATGGTTACTTTCGGAACCATATACCCGCCAATGGCCAATAATTTCAGAACCAATCCGTTGTTGTTGCCCCCGTTTAGGAGATAGACCACATTCTTCGAAAAAGCGTTCGTATTGGTTTAAGGTTTTGTTGTGAAAAGCCGTCACAATTTTATAATCCCGGAACTGATTCATGCGCTGCACCCGTTCAGCAAAACCAACCAGCAACAGCAACGAACTCAAAATGACCACAAATCCGACGAGTGCAATATCATAATGACCCGCCCCTATCGACATCCCTAACGCAGAAACGGCCCAAACCGTTGCAGCCGTTGTGAGGCCTTTCACCCGGTTCTCTTCCCGGAAAATGATACCGGCCCCCAAAAAACCAATACCATTCACAATATTAGCCGCAATACGGTCGCCGGTATTACCGATTCGGCCAGAAATAATCGTAAACAACGTCGACCCAACGCAAATCATAATCATGGTTCGCAGCCCGGCGGCCTTCCCATGATACTCCCGCTCAATGCCGATCAGGCCACCTACAATCAGCGCTACACCCAGTCGAATCAGATCTTCTTCCGCAAAGTTCATCCGTTTTATCCGTCAATCAAATTGTTTAGGAAAGCTCTCGGATTTAACTGCCAGGAAAGGCAAATCTGAGAAACCATATTGTCAAATTAACCGTTAAAATTAGATAGCGTTTCACAGAATTTAGTGAGGACCTGGATCCGATTTTTTCGGGTATATCGGACCTTGCCCATGTTCTACCTCATAAGCTTAGGATGACTCAAACTCCGGAAACCGGACACTTACGCTCCGTTGACCAGCTCGACCCTAAACAGTTCATTATCATTAAAGGGGCGAAAGTACATAATCTAAAAGGAATTGACGTTGCCATACCGCGCAACAAACTAGTGGTGCTGACGGGTCTATCGGGTTCAGGCAAATCGTCGCTGGCATTCGATACGCTGTTTGCCGAAGGGCAGCGCATGTATGTCGAAAGCCTGAGCAGCTACGCCCGGCAATTTCTGGGCCGCATGGAGAAGCCCGAAGTGGAATACATCAAGGGCGTATCACCGGCTATTGCTATCGAGCAAAAAGTATCGACCCGTAACCCGCGCTCTACAGTAGGTACCTCCACCGAAATATACGATTATCTCAAACTACTCTTTGCCAGGGCGGGTATTACCTATTCGCCAGTTTCGGGCCATGAAGTACGGAAAGATACCGTGACCGATGTGGTTAACTACATCTATGGCTTCGAAGAAGGGCAGCGAATTATGATCATGGCGCCTTTGCGCATACGCGAAGGACGCACATTGGCTTACGAACTGAATATCTTGCTTCAGAAAGGCTATACCCGGATCGTTGCCGACGGCCAGGTTTTGCAGATTGAAGACGTTTTGGAGAATAGTGTGGAGCAGGGAACTGCGCGTGAGGAGTTACTGTCGCACGATTCCACTTTGCTGGAAATTCTTGTTGACCGGGGAACGGTGCTGTACGATACGGATGGCAAACCCGACGAAGACAACCTATACCGTTTTTCAGATTCGGTACAAACAGCCTTCAATGAGGGCGATGGCAACTGCCGGGTCGATATTGTCGGACAGGAATCGCGTACCTTTTCCGATAAATTTGAACTCGACGGTATTGCCTTCGAGGAGCCTAGTGTCAACCTGTTCACGTTCAATAACCCGTACGGAGCTTGTCGGCGGTGCGACGGATTCGGCAAAGTGCTGGGTATTGACCCAGACCTGGTTATCCCAGATAAAAACCTGTCCGTTTTCGAAGGAGCCATTGCGCCCTGGCGGAGTGAGAAAATGAGCGAAGAGTTTTTGCGCCCACTCCTCAAAAATGGTATCCGCTTCGATTTCCCGATTCATCGCCCATATAAGGACCTGACCCAAGCCGAACAGGAATTACTCTGGACAGGGAACAGCTACTTCGACGGCTTGAATGCTTTTTTCAATTACGTCGAAAGCCAGACATTTAAGGTTCAGTACCGGGTGATGTTGTCGCGCTACCGGGGTAAAACGAATTGTCCCGAATGTCGGGGATCGCGGCTACGGAAAGATGCGAGCTACGTAAAAGTAGGCGGCAAATCCATTACCGACCTCGTTCTGATGCCCATTACGCAGGTTACTGAATTTTTTCACAATCTCGAACTTCCTTCACAACAGCAGCAGATAGCCAACCGGATTCTGATCGAGATTCGGAACCGACTGGATTATATGGAGCGGGTTGGCCTTGGCTATCTGACGCTAAACCGGCTAACGAACACCCTATCTGGCGGTGAATATCAGCGCATTAAATTAGCCACATCACTCGGCTCGGCGCTGGTTGGCTCGATGTATATTCTGGACGAACCAAGTATTGGGCTTCACCCCCGCGATACTAAGCGACTGGTTAGTGTACTGGAATCGCTGCGGGATATGGGCAATACGGTTATTGTGGTCGAACACGAAGAAGAAGTCATGCGGGCGGCTGACCAACTCATCGACATCGGCCCCGATGCCGGCTCATTGGGTGGTCATCTGGTGTTTCAGGGAACGTGGGACGAAATTAATGGGCAAGGCGCACAGAGCGGGGAACAGGGCGTGGCGAATGCGATTGCTTCCCGCTCCCACACTATCGACTTTCTGACGGGTCAGGAGACTGTACCTGTACCGCCATTCCGCCGGAAGGCAACCAATTTTATCGAGTTGAAAGGGGCCCGCGAGAATAACCTTAAAAACGTCGATGTCCGCTTTCCTCTGAATACACTAACGGTAGTGACGGGCGTTTCGGGCTCCGGCAAAAGTACCCTCATCCGTAAAGTCTTGTATCCGGCGCTAATGCGTGAAAAAGGTGAAGCGGCCGAAGAAGCAGGCAAATACGAATCGCTGGAAGGGTCTCTCAACCGGATCACATCCATTGAAATGATCGACCAGAACCCGATTGGGAAGTCGAGCCGTTCCAACCCCGTTACGTATATCAAAGCCTACGATTACCTGCGAACTGTGATGGCCGATCAGCCCGTGTCGAAATCGCGTGGTTATAAACCAAGCCATTTCTCGTTCAACGTCGACGGTGGCCGCTGCGAAGTTTGTCAGGGCGAAGGCGAGGTAAAAATCGAGATGCAGTTCATGGCCGACATTTACCTCAAGTGCGAAGGCTGTGGAGGCAAGCGGTTCAAGCAGGAAGTACTGGAGGTGATGCTGCGCGACAAAAATGTATCGGACATTCTGGATATGACCGTCGATGAGGCTATTACCTTCTTCCGGGAAGTCGATCCGAAAATGGCAGACAAATTACAGCCTTTGCAGGACGTTGGCCTGGGGTATATTGGACTTGGGCAATCGGCCAATACACTCTCGGGTGGCGAAGCCCAACGCGTAAAACTGGCATCGTTTTTGGGCAAAGGAAATCCGAACAAAGGCGGCACGCTTTTCATCTTCGACGAGCCTACAACCGGCCTTCATTTCCATGATATTCGAAAATTACTTTCGGCTATTAATGCTTTGGTCGATCAGGGAGATTCAGTTATTATTATCGAACACAACATGGAAGTCATTAAAAATGCCGACCATATCATTGATTTAGGGCCTGAAGGGGGCGAAACGGGTGGCTATGTAACGTTTACAGGAACTCCCGAAGAGATGGTAAAGCTAACCGACGGTAATTATACGGCAGAGTATTTGCGGGGAAAAGTATAACGGCTTATTCGGTAGTGGTGACTTCCTGATGAATCTGTTTAAACGTTTTTTTTGGGTAGCATTTTTGTCATTTCCTCTCCGCACCGGCGGACCGTTCGAAATGACAAAAATGCATCTGCTTTGGCTCAATTTGCAAACGTTTAAACAACATCAATAATAGTGGTATGAGTAGCCAACGATAAGCCGACTTGTCTGTTATCTTTGCCAGATTATCGGATCGACTGTTCATGCCATCATTTATAAAATGGTTTCTTTTGCTCATTTTTTGTCCACTGCTGGCCGTTGCACAGCTCCAGATTACGCATCCCATGGCGCGATTTGTGGTACAACGCGGACTGGATGGTAATGGGCGACTGTATATAGCGGGCCGATTTACGGGTACGGTCGATCGTGTCGAGGCTCAACTTACACCCGCTGTGGCCGGGCAGGGAACCGCAACAAGCTGGCAAACTGTACAAACCAGCCCAACCAATAATATTTTTCTAGGCTACGTCACAGGTGCGGGCGGCTGGTATGTCCTGACTGTCCGCACCATTGTCAATAATATCGTAGTAGCTCAGGCTTCAGTACAGCCGGTAGGTATCGGTGAGATATTTGTCTCGGCAGGTCAGTCGAACTCTCGCGGTTTAGGTATCGGCGATAATGACCTAGGCTCGTTTACCGACCGGGTCAGCACCATCGATTCCATCAACCATTACTATCCTCCAGGCGCTCAAGCCCTATATTCGTCGGGCGACCCACTCCCCGTACCTGTCTATAAACCCCTCACGGCTGGAAGGCGTATCTTTCCAATGGCCGAAAGTTCGTGGTGCTGGGGCGAACTAGGCGACTACATCGTGAATCGATATAACGTGCCGGTAGCTTTTTATATAACAGGCTGGGATAGTTCCACAGTTGAGAACTGGATTAACAGTGCAAATGGAATTCCGGCCTGTAACCGATACTGGTGCGTTGAAAACTGGCCTAATCTACAGCCGTACACCAACCTGAAGAATGTCATGAACTATTACCTGTCGATGGCAGGTGTACGAGCCATACTCTGGCATCAGGGCGAAGCCGAATACGGAGATGCCAACTCGGGCAGTATTCCTGCCTATGCCACCAATCTGACCAATCTTATTCAGAAATCACGGCAGGATTTTGGGGGTCGTAATCTATCCTGGATGGTAGCCCGTGTTTCGTTTGATGGCGACCCCGTAAACCCAGTTCGTCAGCCGGTTATCGATAAACAATTGCAGGTTATCAATACCCCCGGCCTGAATGTATTTCAAGGGCCCCTCACGGATACCATACCTTTACGAAATGCGGGTGAAAACGGTGGGCATTTTCGAAATATTCAGCGCCCATCTCCCAATCCTCAGTATTACCTGAATACCGGATCGATTCCGACCAATATGGGCTTATCCCACCTGGCCCGGAACTGGAACAATAGCCTGAATACATCGTTTTTCCAGAATGCGCAACCGATCATGCCAACTCAGTTTGCCGTAACAGGTAATCTGGCGAACACCGTACTGCCGGGCGCAACCGTAAGTGTATCGTTTGCGACATTAGGCACCTTCAATGGTGGGAATCAATGGCAGGTCCAGTTGCTTGACTCGTTGGGGCAGTATAAAAGTGTGTTGGGCAACGGAGCTACCAGCCCGATCCAGGTAACCTTACCCAGTTCATTAACCAGTGGTTATTACCGGATTCGGGTCGTGGCAAGTTCACCAGCTATCCCAGCCGTTCCGTCCAATATCTTTCAAATTACAACCCAAACGCAGGCCGATGTTAGCCTGAGCATGGCCATTAGCTCCCGAAGTGCTTCGGTGAGTACACCTGTCACCTTCAGTCTGGCCGTTCGTAACGATGGGCCAGGACAAGCCACCAATGTTGTGATCAGGAATCGGCTACCGACCAATCTGGCGTTTGTATCCTCTGCCGATTTTTCGGTTAGTAGCGGAGTCCTGACTAGTTCAGCCATTAATCTGGCGATGGGCGCTACCCAGACCTTCCGTTTTGTTGCTCAGCCAACTGCCGCAGGCTACTACCAGAATGCCGCTGAGATCGCCCAGGCAACGAGTACTGATCCCGATAGCCAACCCAACTCTGGTACGGGCGATGGCCAGGATGATGCCGCCCAGGTAGACTTCCGCACGATTCAACCAAGCGCTAGTCTGTTTGCCTCACCCAATCCAAATCAGGTTCCATTACCAACCGTCATTAGCAGCCAGCCCACTCCGGACCCTAACAAAGCCGATATTAGCATCCGGCTGGTGACCAACACCCGAACGCCAGTTATCAACGAGATTATCAGCTATTCATTAATTATTACCAATCAGGGAGGTTTATCGGCTTCAGGTCTAAGTGTGGCGGCTACCCTGCCCGCTGGCCAGACATTTGTTTCAGGCGACGACTTTGGCACATCGGGTGGTAATCTGGTCAGTGGAGTCAGTAGTTTAGCGGCTGGTAGTAGTGTTACGCTTATCTTCCGGTCACGGGCTACGGCTTCAGGAACTGGTATTTGCAGAGCCCAACTGACAGCTTCCAGCGTTGCCGACCCAGATTCCACGCCCAATAACGGTACTACTAACGGCGAAGACGACACCACTCAGGTCGATGTACGGGTTCGGTAAATCCTGTCGAAAACTTTTCTATCTCTCTTCTACGTTAAAATCAAAGCAATCAGTGATTTTCATAGTACAAATAGCCAATCATGTGCTTTTAGAAGTATGTGATGTTTGATTGTATTGGTTTATGAAAACTCAATGGATACTTGTTGGCTTAATGGGTGTTGGATTAGCCTTCACGCTATCGTCGTTTTTGGGCATTTTTGAGAAACGAGTCGATTATAACACACAGGTTAAACCGTTGCTCAATAAGAACTGCATTGCCTGTCACGGTGGTGTGAAAAAAGCGTCGGGCTTTTCGCTACTGTTCAAACAGGAAGCCCTGGCTCCGGCAAAATCTGGCAAACCAGCTATTATTCCAGGTGACGCCGACGCCAGTGAGATGATTCGGCGACTGACCTTAACCGATCCTGATGAGCGAATGCCGCTCGATCATCCTGCCCTGAAACCCGATGAAATAGAGCTGCTTCGTAACTGGATCGATCAAGGTGCCGAATGGGGCGACCATTGGGCGTATCAACCCGTTCAGAAACCCGATGTCCCAAAAATTGGCACGTTCCTGAGTCGACTCGGTATTACGCACGATGAGGAAACGGATTGGGCTAAAAACGAAATCGACCACTTCGTTCTTGACAAACTAAAGCAAAACGAGCTGAAGCCCTCCCCCGAAGCCGACCGAGCGACATTGATCCGGCGGGTTTCGCTTGACCTGACAGGTTTACCACCCACAGAAAAAGAGGCAACCGATTTTATAAACGATAACGATCCTAACGCCTACGAAAAAGTAGTCGACCGATTGCTCCAATCGCCCGCTTATGGCGAGCGCTGGACGGGTATGTGGCTCGATTTGGCCCGCTATGCCGATACAAAAGGCTATGAGCGCGATCCCGGTCGAAAAATCTGGCGGTATCGGGACTGGCTCATCAAAGCGTTCAATGCGGATAAACCTTTCGACCAATTTACTGTAGAACAACTCGCGGGTGATTTATTGCCCAAGCCTACCGACGATCAGCTAGTGGCCACTGGCTTTCACCGGAATACGATGACCAACGACGAAGGGGGCACGCAGGATGAAGAGTTCCGTACCGCAGCTGTTATTGATCGGGTCAATACCACTTGGGATGTATTCCAGGGCACGACCTTCGGCTGTGTACAATGCCACAGCCACCCCTACGATCCATTTACCAACGAGGAATATTACAAATACCTGGCCTTTTTCAATAACACCCGCGACGAAGACGTAACTAGTGATACACCTACCCTACGCTTTCTCAAACCTGCCGATTCCACCAGGCTGGCTACGCTGCAACAGTATATTCGCCAGTCAGTTGCTAACCCAAAACAGGCACAGACTACCGTCGATCAGGTAACCCATCTGGTTCGTACCATTGAACCCAAAATCAATTCACACGATTTCGACCAATACGTCAATGCCTCCCTGCTGGATGCCAAGTATTTTGGCTTTCAGGACAAAGGGTCGTGCCGAATCAAACAGGTTACGCTCACAGGTCGGCCTCGAATGCTGATTCGCTGGGGAACGAAGGCCGAAAATGCCACGGTCACCCTGCACCAGGATCGCCTGGATGGCCCAGTTCTGGCAACGATTCCTACCCCGAAGCCCGGAAAAGATACGGTTCAAATGATTCCGCTACCTGCCGTTCAGGGGCGCCATAACCTGTATCTGTCGCTCAATAGCACCAAGAAGCCGAAAGAGTGGGTGCAAATTAAGTGGGTGGCCTTTGCGCCGATCCTGCCCGGCCAGCCCCAGAATACCCTTGGCGAACAGGACAAACTTCTCTCTGATCTGCTGAATGCGGATGCCGAACAAACCCCCATCCTACTCGACGGCTCGGGCGATCTGTTCCGCGAAACGCACGTATTTGAGCGGGGAAACTGGCTGGTTAAAGGTAAACTTGTAAAGCCCGACGTTCCGAATTCATTGCCCAAAATGACTACTGAGCTGCCTAAAAACCGGCTAGGTCTGGCCCGCTGGATGGTCAGTCGCGATCAGCCGCTTACCGCTCGGGTGGCCGTGAACCGATTCTGGGAGCAACTCTTTGGTACGGGCATTGTTGAAACCGTGGAAGACATGGGTACGCAGGGTATTCCGCCCACACACCGCGAACTGCTTGATTATCTGGCGGCTGATTTCATGGATACAGACCACTGGAGCGTTAAAAAGCTCCTCAAAAAATTGGTCATGTCGGCAACTTACCGGCAACAGTCAACGGCCTCCCCTGAGTTGCTGGCCAAAGACCCGTACAACAAACTGCTGGCTCGTGGCCCTCGTGTACGGCTCTCGTCCGAAGCAGTTCACGATCAGGCGTTAGCTGTCAGTGGATTACTTAGCCACAAACTTTATGGTCCCAGTGTAATGCCCATTCAACCCGATGGCATCTGGCAGTCGCCTTACGACGGAGAAACCTGGAAACAAAGCACGGGCGAAGATTTGCACCGCCGAGCCTTGTACACTTACTGGAAACGAACCGCCCCATATCCATCGATGGTCACCTTCGATAGCCCCAGCCGTGAATTCTGTCAACTCCGTCGACTTCGCACGAACACTCCTCTGCAAGCATTAGTAACCTTGAACGACCCTGTGTATGTAGAAGCAGCCCAGCATTTAGCTGAGTATATGCATCAACACGGCCAATCGCCCAGTCAGCAGATACAGGCGGGTTTCAAGCGGCTTATGCTGCGGGAGGTATCTCCCAAAAAGCTGGCGGTTCTGGTCAGGCTCTACCAGACTACTGAGCAGTATTATCAGAAACAGCCCGGTCAGGCCGAAAACTTACTGGATCGCCCGGGTATGGACTGTTCGGCCATTTCCCCACAACTAGCGGCCCTAACGGTTACAGCCAATACGATGATGAATCTGGATGAGGTGGTTACAAAGGAATAGCTTTTACCCCACTCTAACCCCTCCTTTGATTTCAGGGGAGGGGCTAAATACCACCGCTATTTACGATGAGTCAATTAATTCATAATTGGAAAGTAATGGAGGAACTGCGTCGGGAACTGCGTAAAAATCCGACATCATCCGAAACATTACTCTGGGAGAAACTGCGTAGTAGTCAATTGGAAGGGCGGAAATTTCGTCGTCAACATAGCATAGGTGTGTACATACTCGATTTCTATTGTCCGGCCGAGCGATTAGCCATTGAAGTCGATGGGAGTATTCATCAAAATCCTGAGACTATCATACATGATCAGGAACGCGACCATACATTAGCTCAATTAGGAATCTTAATCCTTCGGGTTAGCAACGAAGAAGTTGAGACAGATTTAGAATCTGTCCTTACTAAAATCAAAGCTCATTTTAACAACTAAAGCTCCTTCTCAATTCCCCTCCCCAGAAATCAGGGGAGGGGCTAGGGGTGGGGTCAACTACAATGAATAAATTACTAAACGAACTCCAGCAGACGGCAGCCGAACGCGAAACCCGGCGGCACTTTTTGCATACCTGCTCCACAGGCCTGGGGGCCATGGCCCTGAGTTCTATATTGGGCAGTTGCGGCTTTTTCGGAAACGAGTCATCGAAAAACAATGCCGTTGGTGCCCCCTCGTTGAGTTCGGAGCCAACAGCCCCGCACCCATCCCAGTATCTGCCCAAAGCGCAACGGGTCATTTATATCCATATGGCCGGTTCACCAAGCCAACTGGAGCTATTCGACTACAAGCCTGAACTAGCCAAGTACAACGGCAAAGACTGCCCACAAGCTCTGCTCGAAGGAAAAAAGTTCGCTTTTATCCGGGGAACTCCGAAAATGCTGGGGCCTCAGGGAAAATTTGCGCAATATGGTCAGTCGGGAGCGTGGTTATCGGATTATTTACCCCATTTACAGGGCGTTGCTGACGAGATTTCGTTTCTGAAAGCGATGTACACCGACCAGTTCAACCATGCGCCTGCCCAACTGCTCATGCATACAGGTAGCGCCCGATTGGGGCGCCCTAGCCTGGGTTCGTGGGTGACCTACGGATTAGGTAGTGAGAATGATAACCTGCCCGGTTACATTGTCCTAGCGTCCGGTGGGAAGCAGCCCGATGCGGGCAAATCGGTTTGGGGCAGTGGATTCTTGCCAACGGTCTATCAAGGGGTTCAATGCCGAACCGATGGCGATCCTGTTTTATATGCCTCGAACCCAAATGGTATGGATCGCAACATTCGCAAACAAACGATCGACGCCATTAGCCAGATCAATCAGCAACAATATGAGGATGTGAAAGATCCGGAAATCCTGACCCGTATTGCCCAGTACGAACTCGCGTTTCGGATGCAGATGTCAGTCCCCGATGCGATGGACATCAAAAGCGAACCGCAGTACATCCTGGATAGCTACGGTGTCGATCCTGCCAAAGGGTCGTTTGCCCGCAATTGCCTGTTAGCCCGCCGTCTGGCCGAACGAGGGGTACGGTTTATTCAATTATTCGACTGGGGCTGGGATACACACGGTACTAGTGCCGATGGAGCCATTGAAATAGGTCTTCGGAACAAATGTAAGGAATCCGATCAGGCAGTAGCCGCCCTGCTGAAAGACCTCAAACAACGGGGTTTATTAGACGATACGCTTGTGGTCTGGGGCGGAGAATTTGGCCGAACACCTATGCAGGAAAACCGTGACGGACAGACACTACCGTTCATGGGCCGCGATCATCACCTCGAAGCGTTTACGGTCTGGATGGCGGGGGGTGGTGTAAAACAGGGCTTCTCGTACGGCGAAACCGACGACATTGGGTATTATGGCGTGAAAGACAAAACGCATATCCACGACCTACAGGCGACTATCCTTCACCTGCTCGGATTCGATCATACCAAACTAACCTATCAGTTTCAGGGTCGCCCCTTCCGCCTGACCGATGTAGCCGGTAAAGTAATCAAACCAATATTAGCCTGAACCAGGCTGGTTCCGGCTACAGCACCTTCGGCACTTCGAAGAATTGTTCGTCGTGCTGGGGAGCGTTGGCCAGGGCTTGTTCGCGAGGGAGGTGGTTACCCACAACATCGTCACGCAGCACGTTGGTCTCGTCTGAAATATGCGTTAGGGGCTCAACGCCTGTTGTGTCGACCTCATTTAGTTGCTCCATCCAGGTCAGTACCCCGTTCAGGCTGTTGAGTAAGTCGGTTTCTTCTTCGGGCCGAACTTCCAGGCGGGCCAGGTGAGCTATTTTATAGAGTGTTTCCTGATCTACTTTCATGGTGAAAGCGTGAAAGCGTGAAAGCGTGAAAGAGCGAAAGGAATGTCTTAGCCAACTGGCGTTCACTCTTTCACGCTTTCGCTCTTTCGTGCTTTCATCAATTCGTTATCAATAATTTTATAGGTCTCTTCTTTAAGCTGCTCCAGGTCCTCCTGGGTCATGCCTTTTGTATCGATAGGCGGATGAATAACGGCCCGTAATGGATGCCAATGAAAGCGGATTGGGCTTCTGTCGGGCAAAATCAGATCATTATTCAACAAGGTCACTGGTACGATAGGCACCTGTTGTTGGATCGCCATCGTAAATGCTCCGTCGCGAAAGGGCACCATTTGCGGTGGCTCAGTGGCCCGAATACCGCCTTCCGGAAAAATCATAATGCTTCGTCCTGATGCCAGCGTTCGTATGGATTTAGCCAGCGAATACGCCCGGCTATTCGGCTGACTCCGATCTACCTGTACATGCAACTTAGCAAACATATATCCCAGCAACGGAATGTGTTTTACTTCGCTTTTGCCCACAAAGGCATAGTAGTTTTTGACGATAACGCCCATAGCCGCAATGTCGAGGTACGAAAAATGGTTCGCACAAAACACGTAAACCTGTTTAGGGTCGGGCCGGAACCGACGCTCAACACGCACGGGCATACCCACACCAATGAAAAACAGCATACCCCAAACGTAATTAACTTTATGGGCAAGCGGTTTCCAGTTTTCCCGTTGCAGAAACACAAACTGAAACGGAAACAGTACGAGGTACAACGCCACGAACCAACTAGCGCACCAGATTGTGTAAAGTAGTCGCATAGTTTCTGAACCGGGATTTGTGTGATTTAACTGACCAACTATGATTAGACTTTCTTTGAAAGCTGGCAATAGCAAATCAAAGTCAGTCAGCTAAATCAAATAAATCCTGGTTCTGATTTAGTGTTTAAAATGGCGCACGCCCGTCGTGACCATCGCCAGACCGTGCTGATTACAATAATCGATTGAATCCTGATCGCGAATGGAGCCTCCGGGTTGAACAACGGCGGTAATACCAGCTTTGTCGGCAATTTCTACGCAGTCGGGGAATGGGAAAAAGGCATCTGAAGCCATTACAGACCCTTTCAGATCGAAGCCGAACGAGTGCGCTTTTTCGATAGCCTGCCGAAGCGCATCTACCCGCGAGGTCTGCCCAACGCCACTTGCCAATAGTTGCCCTTCCTTTGCCAGAACAATGGTGTTCGATTTGGTATGTTTACACACTTTAAGCGCAAATTCCAGGGCACGAACTTCACTATCGGTAGGCGCTTTGTCCGTAACGGTCTTAAACTGGCTAGCGGTTTCGGCCACATTGTCTTTATCCTGTTCCAGCACCCCGTTCAGAATCGTTTTGAACATGACTGGCGGCAAATCAACTGGGTTGCGTTTTAGCAGAATCCGGTTCTTTTTCGACTTTAGCAGTTGTAATGCTTCGGGCGCGTAATCGGGTGCAATCAGAATTTCCATAAAGAGCTTATTCAACTCTTCAGCCGTTCCCAGATCGACGGGCACGTTTGTAATCACGACGCCCCCAAAGGCCGATACCGGGTCACAAGCCAGCGCGTTCAGATAGGCTTCTTTAGCCGTCGGTGCCGTAGCAATTCCACAGGCATTGGTATGCTTGATGATGGCAAATGCAGCTAAATCGTTCGTAGCCGGAAATTCATCAATCAGCCCAACACAGGCATCTACATCAACCAGGTTGTTATACGATAATTCCTTGCCATGCAGTTTATCGAACATCGCATCCAGATCGCCGTAAAAACTAGCCTGCTGATGCGGGTTCTCCCCATAACGAAGGTGATTGGCCGGTAACGATTTGAAGTCATAAATAATCCCTTCGTAGCCGGTTCCCTGCGGCTGTTCGCCCGCAAAATAAGCCTGAATGGCGGTGTCATAATGCGACGTAACAGCAAAAGCCTCACCCGCATACCGACGCCGGTCGGCCAATTCGGTCGTACCTGATTTTTCGGTCAGTAGGTCGACCACACCGGCATACTGGCTCCGCGATGATACGATCAGTACATCGTTATAATTTTTGGCAGCTGCCCGAATCAGCGAAATCCCCCCAATATCTATTTTCTCGATGATGTCCTCGTCCGATGCGCCCGATGCGACTGTTTCTTCAAACGGATACAGGTCTACAATGACCAAATCAATTGGCGGAATCCGGTGCCGCTCGGCCTGAGCCAGATCTTCGGGCATGTTACGCCGGTACAGAATACCGCCCATCACGGCGGGGTGCAGCGTTTTTACCCGACCACCGAAAATAGACGGATAGCCCGTCAGGTCTTCAACGGCCGTGACCGGAATTCCCAGTTGTTCAATGAATGCCTGTGTACCACCCGTCGAATAGAGTTTGACGTTTTGCTGGTGCAATAACCGAACTAAAGGCTCTAAACCGTCTTTATAATACACGGAGATTAGAGCAGAGGAGATTTTCAGAGACATGAATATGGCCGAAACAGGCTCCGGCTGTTTCAGTAGCTAAATGGCAAGTAATCCGAAACAGCCGGGAGCCTGTTTCGGCCTGAGCCACAAAGATAACCAAAGGTCTTAACTTTGCAGTCAGCAAGGTGAACTCTGGAGTAGGTTAGCAACTAAGCCGACCTAATCCAACGTTCTTTCTGATAGATGAGCACCGTAAAAAAATTAGCGAGCGATACCGCCCTGTATGGGGTCAGCACCATTCTGGGGCGATTACTCAATTACGCCCTTGTTCCGATTCAAACCTATGCCTTTACCAAACCAGCCGCTATGGCGTCCAACGTAGAGTTCTACAGTTGGATAGGCGTTCTGCTTGTTGTGTATACGCTGGGGTTAGAAACCGCATTTTTCCGGTTCATTGCCCGCTCAAAAAATGCACCCGCCGACGAGAAAGCCCGGATTTTCAGTCAATCGCTCAGCATTGTTATCTGCATCAGTGTGCTGTCAACCATTCTGCTATACAGTCTGGCTCCGCAAATCACCAACTGGCTCAACTATCCCGGTCAGGAGCAATTTGTTCGCTGGTCGGCGCTACTGGTTGCCATTGATTCCATTGTAGCCATTCCGTTTGCCCGGCTTCGGGCCGAAAATCGGGCGCGTGAGTTTGTAGGTGCCAAAATCATGAATATTGTTATTGTGGTGGCGCTGAATGTGTTCTTCCTGGTTCTGGCCAAGGATATTTCTGAAGGCAAATACCTCATGTCGTTGCAATCTATTGCTGCACTGATCTATAAACCAGAAATTGGCCCCGGCTATATTTTCCTGAACAATCTGATTGCAAACGCCCTGTACTTTATCATCATTCGGAAAGCGTTTGCAGGCTTCCGGTTTCAGCTCAGCGGTCAACAGAGCCAGGCACTAATTGCCTACGCGTTTCCCATTATGCTCACCAATCTGGCTGCCGTGCTCAATCAACTGACCGACCGATTGTTCTTGCGCCATTCGCTGCCCGAAGGTTTTTATCCAGGCTTATCGTCCGAAACGGTGTTGGGTATTTATGGCAATTGTCTGAAGCTTTCGGTTTTCATGGCGCTGGCAATCCAGTCGTTTAAGTTTGCAGCCGAACCCTTCTTTTTCTCTAAAGGTGAAGATAAAAACGCGCCCAAACTGTTAGCCGACGTAACCAAGTGGTTCATTATCGTTTGTGTGTTGATCTGGGTGGGCGTGAGTCTGAATCTGGATATAATCGGTGAAATTTTTCTGCGGTCCAAAGCGTATCGCGTAGGCCTAAATGTCGTCCCTCTGCTACTGCTGGGCAACCTGTTGCTGGGCGTTTATTACAACATTTCGTTCTGGTTCAAGCTGAAAGACAAAACGCAGTACGGCACGTTTATCACGGTGATCGGCTCAGTCATCACCATTGTGTTGAACCTGGTCCTGATTCCGGTGATTGGGTATATGGGTTGCGCGGTAGCCTTTCTGGTATCCAGTTTCGTCATGATGGCGATCTGCTATGTGCTGGGTGAAAAATACTATCCGGTGCCTTATCACATCGGTTCCGCGCTGGGTTATATAGTGGGAGCGGGCGCATTAATCTATCTATCCTGGCAGTTCCCTATTGCCAATTTATGGGTATCGGTGCCTGTCCACCTTGGCTTGTTCGGGGTCTTTCTGGGCGTGATTGCTGTGATTGAGCGCGATACGTTTCGACCTATACTGGCCCGGATTCGAAAATCAAAGCCCCAAACGGCCCAGATACCCAGCGAGTCTGAGCAAATATTTCCGGGAGAAGGACAACCTTAAAAATTTCGTCGGACTGGTTTTTAGGTATTTGCTCAGACGTTAAATTTTCAGTAAAAAACCCTACTGTGTACTAATCGGTGCTTTTATAGGTAAATTTGAAGATAATTTTATTCCTCTGCCACCCAAAACGGCGTGTACTTATCCATGAAATTTAGCATCTCACGTGGGGCCTGGTTTCTGCCCGTACTGTGTCTGTTCGCCCTTAGTTCCTGCCGTGAAAAACCCTTGTTCGAACGGCTCGACTCGTCCGATACCGGCATCACGTTTGCCAACAACATTACCGATAGTGATACGCTCAACATCCTGAACTACCAATATATCTACAACGGTGGGGGCGTAGGCGTAGGCGATTTCAATGGCGACCAAAAACCGGATGTTTTCTTTGCCGGAAACCAGGTACCCAACCGACTGTATATCAACGACACCGAAACGGGCAGCGGCAGTTTCCATTTCAAAGATGCAACCGAGTCGGCGGGTGTTGGCGGGGGCGGGCGCTGGTGTTCGGGCGTATCGGTGGTCGATATCAATGCCGATGGCAAACTCGACGTATATATATCCAATACGCTCCACAAAAAAGGCAATCAGCGGGCTAACCTGCTATACGTTAATCAGGGGAATAACACCGAAGGGCAACCCAAATTCCGGGAAATGGCCACGGATTACGGCATTGCCGACACCACCTACACCACACATTCTGCCTTTTTCGATTACGATAACGACGGCGATTTAGACCTTTTTGTGCTGGTCGACCAGATTGCCGATCCCAAAAACCCCGGCTACCTGAAAAGACGTATCGACGATGGGACATCGCCCAATACGGACCGGCTCTACCGCAACGATTTCGACTCCACACGCGGCCATGCCTACTTTACCGATGTTACTAAACAGGCGGGCGTTATTGCAGAAGGGTTTGGCCTGGGCGTAAATATCTGCGACATCAATCGCGATGGCTGGAAGGACATATTCGTCACCAACGACTTTGCGAGCAACGACGTACTCTACATCAATAACCATGATGGTACGTTTACCAACCGTGCTCACGACTCGTTTAAGCATACCAGCTCGTCGGCGATGGGTAACGATGTGGCCGACATCAATGGCGATGGGCTGGCCGACATTGTATGTATGGACATGCTCCCCGAAGATAACCTTCGCAAAAAGAGCCTGATGGGGCCAAGCAGTTATTTTGCTTATCAAGAGTGGGACCGCCTAGGCTATGAGCATCAGTACGCCCGAAATACGCTCCAGCTCAATCAGGGCGTTCGGCCCACCGACACCTCGAAAACCCATGCCAACATGCCGGTTTTCAGTGAGATCAGTATGCTGGCGGGTGTGGCCGAAACCGAATGGAGCTGGTCGCCCCTGCTGGTCGATCTGGACCACGACGGCTACCGGGATTTACTGGTCACGAATGGCTTTCCCCGCGACGTGACCGACCGTGATTTTACATCTTATTATAGCTCTGTCAATACGTACCTGAGCGATGCCCTGCGAAAAGAACTGACCGATAAAATACCGCAGGTGAAAGTTAGCAATTATGCGTTTCGCAATCGGGGGAGTTCGGGAACGCCAGCTTTCGAAAATGTAACCGAACTCTGGGGTATGGCCGAACCCAGTTTCTCGAACGGCGCTGCTTATGCCGATTTCGATGGCGATGGCGATCTCGATTATGTAATCAACAATATCAACGACGAAGCGTTTGTTTACCGGAACAATCTCAACGACCGTAAACCCGAAAACGCCCATTACCTCCGCATTCAGTTTGAGGGCGATGGGTCCAATAGGCTGGGTTTAGGTGCTCTGGTTGAATACGAACTGCCCGATGGTCGCAAAGAATTTTACGAACATACCTTATACCGAGGCTTCCTGTCGAGCGTTGATCCAATTGCTCACTTCGGGTTAGGCAAGGAGAAAACGATTAAAAATCTGAAAGTGACCTGGCCCGGTGGCCGGGTGCAGATTATACCAACGGTAAATGCCGATCAGCTATTGGTTCTGAAAGCAGCCAATGCCCAGCCCGGTACCTCAGTTACAGAGCCAAAGCCTGTGGCAAGCCCCTTGATGAACGACGTAACATCTGCACTCGGCATCACCTATCGACATGAGGAAACCGACATTATTGATTTCAATCTCCAGAAAACGTTGTTGCATAAGCTCACCGAATATGGGCCTGCTCTGGCTGTTGGCGATGTAAATGGCGATGGGCTTATGGATATGGTGGTGGGCGGTAGCGCGAAATTCTCGACCGACTTGCTACTACAGCAAGCCAATGGGCATTTCACCCGGAAATCGTTTCCGACCAAACTAGCGGAGGATACTGGCATCCTTTTGTTCGATGCCGATGCCGATGGCGACCTCGATTTATACGCAGCCAGTGGAAGCCCTGAAGTTGGCCAAAATCAGTTGGACGAAGCCCTGCTCCACCGGCTGTATGTAAACGACGGCAAAGGCAATTTTACGGCATCTACCACGGCTTTACCAAACTTCCGGCTGAATAGCTCATGCGTTAAAGCCGCTGATGTTGACCGGGACGGTGACCTCGATCTGTTTGTCGGTGGCCGCGTCGAACCGTACAAATACCCAATGGGAGTTCGTAGTTATCTGCTACGGAACGAAGGAGGCAGCAAGGATAAACCGCATTTTACGGATGCAACCGCTCAGATGGCCCCGGCCCTTACGAAGCAAAGCCTGACCTGCGATGCGCTCTGGACCGATTACGACAATGACGGTTATGTTGATTTGCTGTTGGCCGGTGAGTGGGCACCTTTAACAATGCTCCATAATGACAAAGGCCGCCTTACCCCCGTCGAAAACAGCGGGTTAAGCGAGAAGTCAGGCTTCTGGAACTCTTTAACGCCCGGCGATTTCGATAATGATGGCGATATTGATTATCTGGCCGGAAATCTGGGGCAGAACAACCTGCTTCGCGCTACTCCCGAGCGACCTGTTCGGATCTATGCGGGCGACTTTGATAACAATGGTTTTTACGATGCATTCCCAACGGTGTACTTCAAAAACGCCAAAGGCCAGTATGAAGAGTACCCGTATTTTGGCTGGGACGATATGGTGAAGCAGATGATCGGAATCAAAAAACGCTACCTCAAATACGCTCCCTTTGGTGAAGCAACCATTAATCAGATTCTGACCGACGACGAACGCAACCAGGCGCTAAAACTTACGGCCACCTATCTATCGACCAGTTATATTGAGAACAAGGGTAACGGAAAGTTTGAGGTTAAACCTTTACCGATTATGGCTCAGGCGGCCCCTGTTTTTGGGATGTTGGCCCAGGATATAGATGGTGATGGGAACCTGGATGCCGTCCTGATTGGGAATGAACACGGCAGCGACCTCGTGGCTGGTCGGATGGACGCCTTCAATGGGTTGGTCCTGAAAGGCGACGGCAAAGGCGGTTTTCAGCCAGTAACCATCGCCCAAAGTGGTTTCTACATCCCAGGCAATGCCAGGGCTATGGTAAGTATTCCCGATGCGCAGGGGCATTGCCGAATAGCTACTACTGAAAATCGAGGGCCATTACGTATGTTCGCCGTTCAACAGGCACAAACGTTTACGCCCGTCGACGCTAAAACGACCGTGGTATCCCTTCGCCTGAAAAATGGCAAAACCCGTCGACAGGAGATCCCTTTTGGCAATACCTTTTACGGGCAATCGGCACGGGGGGTCTGGTTATTACCGGGTGAGCAGATCGTGAAAAAGTAGAAAAGATAAGTTAACGCGTCGGCCCGGCCTTGTCTTCTTGCGAGAGGGCCGGGCCGACGCGTTGGCACAGAAGGGTAACAACAGATCAATCTTCCCGAACCCGGATATTGGCCTGGTTTACCGTAGCGGTCCGGCTGCGAACCGCCGATGTAATGAAAAAGCCGACAGCCGTTCGGCCCGACGCATTCGTATTGATGATATTGGTTGGAATGTTGGCAGGTGGCGTAGCAAACAACCCTCCATTGGTAATCTGCGTTCGGAACTGCTGCCAGAAGTCGAAAGCTTCCGACGTAAGTGATTGCAACTCAACTTTCACTACATCATTCATAGCGTACAAACTATCGACATTAATTGACCGCCGGATAGGTACAATAAACATCAGTCCATCCGTAACGGAAGTACCACTACGGAATCCCCCATCCTGCGAGGTGACAATGTTGTTTGGCTTATTCTGCAGTTCACCATTTCGGAAAAAACGGATCCGGTAATAGTCGGCCTGGTTGGGAATATCCATAGCGTAAAACTCGGCCCGGTACCCTTCATTTTTTGACAGGGGGTTCAGTTTACGCTTTACAAAAATGAGTGAATCAATGGGTGGCACCCGGTTCATTTTTGAAACAGCCCGATACGTCTCTCCCTGAAAACCAATGGTAAGCTGATAGGTCCGGCCTATATGTCCTAGTGTATCATTTCCCGTTGGTTGCCATACGTAATAGCCATCGTTGTCAGGGTCTAAAAACTTGTAGGTTTTTCCAGCATCGTCAATAACACTAACGGTGGCACTGGTTGCGGCTGGCGGTGTACCGTTGTCAAAATAAGCGGCTGTTTGGGTTAGTCGAATCGTTTGCACACCAGGCTGATCGGTCAATAAAGCATCGACCGAAAGCTGGGTTGGACCCGTATCCAGCTTGGCATCAATGACCGTCGTGCAGCTATCGAGCAACAAAGCAGTACCTAGTAAAGCGAATAGTATTGAAAGTCGTGTCATTGTAGTAATGGCCTTTGCAAGGTGGGCGTTTGGCTACAGATTTGTTGTTCTAGAATTTGAAATTGTAAGTCACCGATGGGATGATGGTCGCAAAAACCGAATACTTAATGGCTTCGGTCACCCGTGGGTTGTCGGCATTGGGCTGGAAGTATACCGAGAACGGGTTTTTCCGGGCATAGACGTTATAGACCGAGAATACCCAGTTGTCTTCCTTTCGCTTACCAGGCCGTTTACGTCCTTGAAGTGTCGCTGCCAGGTCAAGCCGGTGGTAGGCCGGAATGCGGTAGTTGTTACGCCCATCAATGATTGGAGCCACAAACCCTTCGTACTCAAAACGGTTTGTTGGGAATGTACCGGGCGTGCCACTGGCGAGTGTAAACGTTGCCGAGAAATTCCAGCGCTTGGCTTGTGGTGGGTCGAAGAGCAACACCGAGGTCAGCGTATGCCGTTTATCGAAACGGGTAGGATACCAATCACCGTTGTTGATACCCGCTACCTGCCGCTCGGTTTTGGCCAGTGTATAGCTAATCCAGCCATTAACAACTCCTGTATTCCGTTTGACAAAAAATTCGGCTCCGTAGGCCCGGCCTTTTCCACTGAGTAAATCACCCTCCAGATACTTGTTCAGAATCAGGCTAGCCCCGTCGATGTAGTCAATCTGATTCTGTAGCCATTTATAATACACCTCCACCGACGCTTCGAACTCACGACCAGTATGGCCAAAATTCTTGAAATACCCGGCGGCAATCTGGTCGGCAATCTGCGGTTTAATGTTGTTAGTCGATGGTGTCCAGATATCGAGTGGTGTCGAGGCTGTTGTGTTCGAAACCAGGTGGATGTACTGCGCCAGTCGGTTATAACTGACTTTTAACGAGCTATTGCCCGACAGTTCATACTTAGCTGCCAGCCGTGGCTCCCAATTCCCATAGGTTTGGATAGTACTTCCACCTTTATAGGCTACCGTTGTCAGAACCTGCCGTCGGGTTCCTACGGGCACATCGGTTTGGAAAGTGTACGCTTCGCCCGGACCGGTGTAATTAAACAGCGAATAACGCAGGCCATATTGTAATTGAAGCTGTGGGGTTAGCTGTTGTTCATTCCCGACATACAATGCCGTTTCGAGCGCGTGTTTATTTTCTATTCCGAACGAACGTACGACTCCGGCACTAGCAGCCGTAGCCGTGCCCGGCTGAAAGTCATGAACAATCACCTGGCCGCCAAACGTAATCAGGTTTTTGCCGAGCGCCAGCGAAAAATCGGGCTTAAGGCTATAATCCACAATGCGGGAATCGGTACGGAAGAAATCGTTCGGCGTTTTTTGTTTTAAGTCGGTGTTCAGTGAGTAGTCGTAGTTGCTGTAATAAGCGGTTGTATTCAGAAACAATCGCTCACTAAAAATGTGGTTCCAGCGAGCCGATACGGTGGCATTTCCCCAGTTAAATCCAAAATCCGACCCAAATACATCTCGCCCTAAATAGCCCGACAGGAAAACGGTATTTTTGTCGTTGATCCGATAATTACCTTTGGCGGTCAGGTCATAGAAATAGAACTTCGCTCCTTTCAGGTCGCTATTCAGAAATGGTTGCGCCAGAATATCGGCATACGAACGACGAGCCGCTACAATAAATGATCCCTTCCCTTTAAACAAAGGCCGTTCATACGATAGGCGGCTGAATATTAATCCAATCCCACCATTCAACTCGGGCTTTTTCGCATTTCCTTCTTTTAGCCGAACGTCCAGAATCGACGCGATCCGACCACCATAGTTGGAGGGTATACCGCCCTTAATGAGTTTTACGTCCTTAACCGCATCAGGGTTGAACACTGAAAAGAAGCCAAACAGGTGAGATGAGTTATAAACGGGCGCTTCGTCGAGTAATACCAGATTCTGGTCGATGCTGCCTCCCCGAACGTTGAAGCCTGTTGCTCCCTCACCCACCGTTGTTACACCCGGCAACAATTGAATACTCCGAATCACATCGACCTCCCCAAGCAACGCTGGAATCCGCTGCAACGTTTTCACATCAATCCGATTGACGCTCATCTCGATGTTCTTCACGTTATCGTCTTCCCGATTGGCCGAAACAACCACTTCCTGGAGGTCTTTCCCTTCCTGTTTTAGTTCGAGGTCGAGCCGCACGTTTTTATCTGTAAGCTCTACCGTTCGCGTTTGCTTAGCATATCCGATATAACTGATAACCAGACTATAACCGCCAGGAGGCAAGGTAATAGCGTAAAATCCATAACTATTGGTAACCGCACCTGTTCCGGTTTCTTTTACATAAACCGATACACCAATTAGCCCTTCGCCATTAGCGCCATCTTTTACATAGCCACTGATGGTCAGCCCGGCTGTTCGGGCTGGTTTTTCCGGAGTAGTTGCAAGTGTATTGGTTGTTGGTTGGGCCTGCGCTTCATCAGGCTGTAGCGACAGCAGGCCCATAAAAAGGCAGCATAGCCAAACAGGTAAGCCGTGTTTCATTGCGTTATTGATAATGAGTATCCGATGGGCTGGATACGTCAGGTTGTTCAAATGCTTACGCAAAGTTATGGCTACTAACCCAGAGCTTAGCTAAAATTAGATAAAGCTGCTAAAAACAAGGCTGAACGGCCTTACCTACAGGACAAAACCAATACTGAACGAAAAGTAGGGGCAGATTTAAGGGCCAATTTCCAGATTGGCCTTCACAGTTACTGAGCTTTAATAACCGCAATGAGTTTCTGTAATTCTTTAAATCGCTTTTCATCGGGTTCAGGATTTTCGATCGGCAGTTTTTTCAACTCGTCGATGATAATTCGCCCAACCAGCAACCGCATGTTTTTCTTATCGTCGGCCGGAATCACGTACCAGGGCGCTTTATCTGTAGCCGTTTCATTAATACAGGTTTCATAGGCATCCTGATAATCGTCCCAGAAATCCCGCTCTTTCACATCGCCCTCTTCAAACTTCCAGTTTTTTTCGATATCCTCAATTCGGGCAATCAGTCGATCAGCCTGCTCCTTTTTAGATACGTGCAGGTAAAACTTGATGGTTGGGAAGCCATTGCGGTGCAGAAACGTTTCCATATCGCGTATGGCTTCGTAGCGATGTTTAAAAAGCTTATCCAGGTCTTCCGTTATTTTTTCGGGCAGGCGCTGACTTTGGGTAAGGATTTCGGGATGAACTTTTACGACCAGCACCTCTTCATAGTACGATCGGTTAAATATGCCGATCATGCCCCGTTCGGGCAATTCGCGCCAGCTTCGCCACAAAAAATCATGGTCCAGTTCCTGATCGGTTGGGCGTTTGAAAGAATACACCCGTACCCCGGCGGGATTAGTTCCGGTAAATACATGTTGAATTGTACCATCTTTCCCAGCGGCATCAAGGGCTTGAAATACAGTCAGAAGACCATATCGGTTGTGCGCAAACATACGCTCCTGCCACTTATCGATTTCGGAAGCCTGCTGCCGAAGAATGGCTTCATAATGCGCATCATCTTCGTAAAGGTCATCAACTTTGGTAGGCGCTTTTTTAATTTTCAGCGGTTTCTCTCCGTCATAACGGAAGCGTTCAGTGTTGAAATCAGTCACGGTAATTGAAGGGTAAACTTTACGTTGGGAAGTTCTGTTAACCAGTTAGGCAAATTAACCGAATAAAACCTATAAGGTTTCAGGAACTCAACAGGTTTGTCGAAACAAATTATATGGCAACAAATCAATCAGGCGCTTTGGCAAAAGCGACCTTTGGCACGGGCTGTTTCTGGTGTACCGAAGCCGTTTACGAATCACTAAGGGGCGTTGTTTCGGCCGTATCGGGTTATGAAGGTGGCCACAAAGAAAATCCGACCTATAAGGAGGTTTGTACGGGTACAACCGGCCATGCCGAATGTGTAGAAGTGACGTATGACTCTACGCAAATTACCTATCAGGAACTGCTTGAAGCGTTCTTTCGTAGTCATGATCCAACTTCTCTCAATCGACAGGGAAATGATATTGGCACGCAATACCGATCGGTCATCTTTTATCACAACGACGAGCAGAAACAACTCGCTGAAACAGCTAAAGCAGAACTGGATAAATCGGGCGCTTATGACAGCCCCATTGTTACAGAAATTTCGCCGGCCAGTACATTTTACGAAGCTGAAGAATACCACCAAAGCTATTTTGCCAACAATCCAAATCAGGGTTACTGCGCTTTTGTCGTAGCGTCGAAAGTAGATAAATTCAGGAAAGTTTTTAAAGAAAAACTAAAACCTGATTTAAATCATTCTTATTAAGTTCTATTAAAATTATAGTAGATAAGCTCCTCAAATTGAGGAGCTTTTTATTTATCCAACGTACTAAACTTAAATTCAACCAAAAGCAACTTGTTGAAGACTAGATATTTAAACAATTTATTTCAGAGCCGACTATAGGTTATAAATCCCCGTTTGCTATGTTTGTCACAAAGTCAGTATTGACCGAATAATAAGAGGTCTGTTTAGGCGTTTGTGAGGCCCACAGATTCGCTTTTACTTTGTCTCAAATTTTAACACAAATCAGTTTCGTCAAATGAAAAAAATCCACTTTTCTATCTTATTGGTTCTTGGTCTGTTAGTCGGCACCCAATCATTTGCTCAATATAAAATTGACAAAGGAACCAAATTAATCAACCTTGGCATTGGTGTAGGTGGCTATGCTAGCGCTGGCGGTATCGCTTTCGGTGGCTCTGCCGATTTTGGCGTTGCACCGAGTATCACCGTTGGAGGTCAGGTAGCCTATCGTAGCTGGAATTATGGTTATCTTGGTTATAATGACAAAATTAATTATCTGTATTTCGCCGTTCGGGGATCATACCACTTCAATGAACTTCTGAACCTCACTACCGATAAAGCGGATCTGTATGCAGGTATTGGTTTGGGTTATGAAAGCGTTACGTACAGTAATAGCATTTATAGTGGTACATCATTTGGTAGCGGTATCTATCTGCCTATTCACCTGGGAGGCCGTTACTTCTTTAGCGAAAAAGTAGGTGCGTTTGCTGAATTAGGAACGGGTATTGCGCCACTGATGCTGGGGATTACCTTTGGCTTGTAAGCCTGTTTTTGCATAAAAAAAGGCAACCGCATGGGTTGCCTTTTTTTATGGCTTTTCGATTCGAAAATATTACTTATCCGCCACTTCTTTCAGGTTGGCTATTCCCATATTCCAGAAGATAAACGAATAAATATCGGCCGTCTGCTCAATATTCTTCTTCGTATTACTTGCTCCGTGACCTGAGTTGGTATCAATCCGAATCAGGATAGGATTGTTCCCTTTATAAACCTCCTGAAGAGTTGCCGCATACTTAAATGAGTGCGCAGGTACTACCCGATCGTCGTGGTCGGCCGTTGTGATCAGTGTGGCCGGATAATTCAGGCCGGGCTTGATGTTCTGGATGGGCGAATAGGCATACAACGCCTTAAACTCTTCGGGATTGTCGCTGCTGCCATAATCAGCGATCCAGTTCCAGCCGATGGTAAATTTATGGAACCGGAGCATGTCCATCACGCCTACCTGTGGGATGGCTACCCGAAATAGTTCGGGCCGCTGATTCATAACAGCCCCTACCAGTAATCCACCATTCGACCCACCCTGAATAGCCAGTTTAGCGGGGCTTGTATATTTCTGAGCAATCAGGTATTCGGCTGCGGCAATAAAATCGTCGAATACATTCTGCTTCTTCAGCTTCATACCCTGTTCATGCCATTTTTCGCCGTATTCACTCCCCCCGCGTAAGTTCGCCTGAGCATAAACACCTCCCTGCTCGAGAAAAGGAATCCGAAATGGACTGAATGAAGGGGGCAAACTTATATTGAAACCACCATACCCGTACAGCAAAGTCGGGTTTGTGCCATCCAGTTTCAGGCCTTTCCGGTAAGTCAGGAACATGGGCACTTTAGTACCATCTTTACTAGTATAAAAGACTTGCTTCGTCTCATACGCATCGGGTTTGAAATCAACTTCGGGAGCGCGAAAAACCGTGCTTTTTCGCGTAGCAATGTCGTAGCGGTAAATGGTTGGCGGAAATGTAAACGACGTAAATGTGTAGAATACGAACTTGTCGTCCTTCTCGCCACCAAATCCCCCAGCCGAACCCAAAGCAGGTAATTTTACTTCACTCTCCCATTTGCCGCTATAATCGTATACATCAATTTTTGAGGTAACGTCTTTACTGTACTCTACAAACAATTTACCACCAGCCGCCTGTACACTACCTTCGGCAATTGGTTCTGGCTTCTCAGGAATAAGGTCGGCAAAGGTTTTCTTTTTTGTATCGAAAGCAATGACTTTGCTATTCGGCGCTTTTTCGTTCGTCAAAATCAGCAGTCGGTCTCCGTCATTATCCACCACGTCATAACTAAAGTCGGTAATGTCGGCAACAACAGGTGCGAAGGTTTTATTTCCTGATTTCGCATCCAGGAAAAACAGCGCATTGCCATCTTTCCCTTTGCCTCGGTCGCTCACCGATAGCAACGCAAATCGCTCATCATCGGTGGTTCGTAGTGTATGAAACCGCTGGGGATTTTTGGTGTCTTCATACACCAGCTTATCGGCCGACTGCGGGGTGTTGAGTTTATGAAAGAATACCTGGTGATTTTCGTTTTTGGCAGCCAATGCACTACCTTCGGGTTTAGGATACCGGCTGTAATAAAACCCGTCGCCCTGCCAGGCTGCGCCTGACACTTTTACCCATTCAATTTTTTCTGACAGATACTGCTTCGTAGCCAGATCCATAATCTGGTATTCCTGCCAGTCGGAACCGCCCTTCGACAACCCAACGACAGCATATTTTCCATCTTTCGATAGTGAAAAAGCCCCAAGTCGGGTAGTTCCATCGGCCGATAGCTTATTCGGATCAAGGACTAGCTCGGGTTTTCCGTCAAGGCCTTTTTGTCGGTAAAGAACCGCCTGATTTTGCAGGCCGTCATTTTTCGAGAAATAGAACCAGTCGCCCTTCCGGCTAGGTGCCGAATATTTTGGATAATTATAGATCTGTTCCAGCCGATTTTGTAACTGTTTACGGTATGGAATCTGTGCCAGGTAGTCGAACGTTACTTTGTTTTCGGCTTTAACCCAGTCGGCCGTTTCGGCAGAACGGTCATCTTCGAGCCAACGATACGGATCAGCTACCTGCGTACCATGATAGGTATCGACCTGATCGGTTTTACGAGCGTGCGGATAGGTGAGCGGCTGCGTTGCCTGCCCCTGTGCACCCAGTGAACTTAGCATAAGACATACTTGAATAACCCCCAAATAACGCATAGTTTGCTTGACGATTGATGGTAAGAATCGTTACAGGCTACGAATTTCGACTTGAAATCGGAGAAACACTAGCTGTTTGTGATTTACTATGATTCACATCGGGTTCATCATTTACGTCATATGTCAACATTAGCGCAACCTAACTGTATTTATTAGCTTACAAACTTGGATATTTACCAAATAAATAGCTCATTTACAAAGGCTTCCTCAACTACCACTCTTTGCCCCGATGATACGCTCTGGCTATCTGTACCTAGTTGTGCTTTTCTGGAGTGTATGGACTCAGTTTGTATGGGCGCAATCAGTGACAACGCCTATTTTTCGGGTCGATCATATTGGCGTTAGTGACGGCCTTACGCAAGGCTCGGTCTACTACATACACAAAGACAGTCGCGGCTTTCTGTGGTTTGGAACACAGGATGGATTGAATCGCTACGATGGCCACCATTTTCATACGTACCGACCCGCCTTAACAAAAGACGGAACCGTACAGCAAGGCACCATTCGGGGCATTAATATCTTTGGTATTGTCGAAGATACTGATGGCAACCTTTGGATAGGCACAGAGGTAGGCCTGAATCGCTATGATCGTCGGCATGACCGGTTCGATTGTTTTTTTGTCAATGGCTCAAAGCCAGGCCGTTCCCGGCTCACGAGCCGTACCATGCCTTTCTCTATTGACTCCACCAATCTGACTTACCTGAGCGATGCCGAAGGGCTGGTGCAGTTCAATTATCGAAATTTGCGCAAAACCATATTAGCGGCCAATCTGCATCCCACTCGCGAATATGATCTGCAAAGTTCCGCCGTTAAAAGCCCGTCAGGCGACATCTGGCTCCATGGAACCACAGGCATCCAGCGCTACGAGCCCGATACCCATACACTATCCCGTTATTTTAGCAATCATCCCCACAATCTGGCGGGTTCAGCCCAGGCGGTTTCCTCCTTTTTTATTGAAGACAGTATCGCCTGGCTGGGTACCCATAAAGGCCTGATTCGATTCAATTATAAGAACGGCACCTTCCAGACGTATGATCTGGTTGGCAACCATACGATTAGTTCAATCTATAGCCTGGCTTCCGACGATCGTGGCCGCCTGTGGCTTGGTACACAACAGGATGGTGTGTTGTATTTTGATAAACGGTCTCGTCTGTTTGGGCAGGTGACCGATTTCCTGAAAGCCACCCGGCAGCTCAATGAATTTAGGATCAGTAAAGTATACGTAGATAACACGGGAATTGTTTGGGCAAATACAGACCCCGACGGTATGGCCCGTATTGTTCCCGATGCCTTTTTATTCGGTGGTTCGGTGAAAAGTCAGGCAAATGATGGGCTGCCTACCAATCAGAAACTGACCAACTATACGATTCGGGGCTTTCTGGAGGAACGATTCGATCGGCTATGGGTGCTCACTCAGGGAGGCATCAATGTGCTCAACCCACGTACCAACCTAATAACCGAGCGCTTTTTCACATCACCACCAACTGGTAATGGCCGCCCTCAGATCATCCCTAAGTGTTTATACCGTGATCCGCAACGCCGTATCTGGGTGGGTCATATTGGTGGGGTTCTGGCGTTTGATTCAAAAACACGAACGTTTACATCCATTCCTTTTTCTACCTCAACCAACCTCGTTAGCAGTAATTATATACGCAACCTGGTCAGTATCAGTGATAGCTTTTTACTGGCTGGCACTGAAGATGGCCTCTATGTACTGAATACTGTCAAACGCAACTGGTCTAAATTACCTATACTCGACGGACAGAATATTTTCAGTATCTGGTACGACACCACAGCGCATCAACTCTGGGTAGGCACTTATCTGAACGGGTATTACTGTTATCAACTTTCCCAGCCAGAAGCCGGTAAACCCCTCAACTGGCACTTTCTTCGCTCTGGCCTGAAAGGGTTTATGATCTTACACATTCGGCCCGATGCCAGCCAACAAACAATCTGGCTTTCGTGCGATCGGGGATTAGTAGCGTTAAATGCACAGACGGGCCAATTCCGGCTTTATACCGAACAACAGGGCCTGGCAAACTCCTTCGTCTACGGCACGATTAGCGACGTTCAGCGGAAAATCTGGATGAGTACAAACCGCGGAATTTCAAGACTAGATCCCGAAACACAGGTTATCAAAAATTTTACCCCGAAAGATGGCCTTCAGGGGTACGAGTTCAATGGGAATGCTTTTATGCGGGCAGCCAACGGTGAGCTTTATTTTGGGGGTGTTAATGGTTTCAATCGGTTTCGGCCCGATGCATTTCGGAGCAGCACTTTCAATCCATACGTTTATATCTACTCCCTCAGTATCAACGAGCAGCCCTATCGTTCCGAGACCTATGTGGGTGAAACGAAAGAAATCCGTCTGAACCACTCCCAAAATACATTAGCCCTTGAATTTGCAGCCCTTGATTTCTTCAGCAACGGCCATAATTCCTACCAGTATCAGCTTGCGGGTTACGACGACCAATGGGTTATGGCTGGAGAGCGTAACTATGTGCGTTATGCCAATTTGCCACCCGGCCATTATACGTTTCAGATTAAAGCCGCTAATCAGGATGGGCACTGGAGCCATCGGATTCGGAAACTGGTTATTCACATTGAGCCCCCATTCTGGAAAACGATTCCATTTATGTTAAGTCTGATCGTACTGATTGTGCTAGGTGTCTGGATTTGGGTACGTCGCCGGGAAGACAGCATCCGCCAGCAGCAGATCGACCGACTTCGGTTGGCCTACGACATTCAGGAGCAGGTCAAAAAAGACATCGCCCGCGATTTACACGATGAAATTGGCACTCGCCTGGCCACCATCAAACTATATACGAACCAACTGACCAAACAGGCAGGTGAAACACCAAAAATCCTCTCCCTCAAATCGACGGTAAACCAGTTAATTAATGATACCATCAGCGATGTGCGTAACCTGCTTCGAAAGCTGAATCCTCAAACTCTGGAACGTCATGGGTATGTAGCGGCTGTCGACGAGCTATTCTCCCGAATAGGAGCCAGCGGGGGGATTGTTGCCCAATTTGATGGTGGAGAAACGTTGGAAAATACCGACCGACTCCCTTCTGAAACCGAAGTGATGCTTTACCGAATTACCCAGGAACTGGTTAGCAACTCACTCAAGCACGCCAGTCCCCGACGGATCGGTTTACACTTAAAACCTCAGCAAGATCAACTTGTTCTGGTTTATCAGGACGACGGATCGGGCTTTAATTACGACCAGATACGCAGCAAGGCGCCTGGGCTGGGCATGGGCAATATTGAATCGCGGGTAGCTTTACTCGGAGGACGCATCACCTGGGAAAGCAAGCCGGGCTTTGGTGTAAAAGTTACAATCGAAATACCGACTGACCCACTTAGCCACCAGCCAATCTACAAGGTGCTAATTAAGCAACCCCATGCCAATTAGTTCGGAAACTCAATACGGGGAACCACGCGGGGAATTAGTCCGCGCGAATCGTGCTGGAGCAACATCTCGAATAAAAGAACAGTAGCTGCGGCATCGCCCTGCGCCCGATGGCGCCCATGCAATGGAATTCCTAACGATTTACAGAGCTTTCCGAGACTATAAGAGGGATAGCCAGGAATTACTTTCCGACTTGTGCGAACCGTACAGAGTGTACGCCGACAAAAATCGTATCCCAGCCAATTCAACTCTTTTTTGACGAAGTTAAAGTCGAAACTGACGTTGTGCGCCACAAAAATAGCATCTTCGGTAATTCGCAGGACCGATTCAGCAACATCGGCAAACGTTGGAGCATCCTGAACCATCTCATCCGAAATTCCTGTCAGATACTGAATAAACGGCGGAATAGGGCAACCCGGATTAAGAAGCGAATGAAACGAATCAACAACCTGCTGGCCGTCGTGACGAAAGATGGCTATTTCAGTAAGACGCGTAGGGCCATTTATGCCTCCAGTTGTTTCAACGTCGACGATGCAATACACAAAAAATTCGTTATCAGTTACCCCATAAACAGCGAACGGTTAATAATGAGTTCGCCACCGACGGATTGAAATCTATTATTCCTGCAACGCCGATACCTGTACCGGCTGCGCTTGACCGGGTCTTCGGGCCACTACACCCTGCCGAATCAGTTGGAGGGTATAATCCAGAATATAATCCCGGTTAGTCATCAGATCGTTGTAACTACGCGAAACGGTGAAATCGGGTTCTACGGTGAACCCATTTGATCGGTCAGCACTTACAGAATGAGTCAATTTTTTGAGCGGGATACGAACCTGAATTCGTGAATTGGGCAAAATGACTGTTTTAAAATGCCCAGCAAAATCGCCCCAATACGCACTCCCGCTGGATTCGCCGACAAACGTACCCATGCCCGCATCGAGCGTTTTGGCCAGTACAGTAGTAGTTGCCGAGAAGGAAGCGCCATTCAGCAGAAAATACAGATTTCCCGTAAACGCATCTTTACGTCGTGGACGGTATTTATGCCGTAACGAGCGACTCGTAAAGCCTCCCCCTTTTTCTGATTTATATTGTAAGCTGAAATTAAGCGCCGAAAATGGATTCCAGGGGGTAACCAGTTCGGCCCGGGCCTCCCGTTTCATATCCTCATGCTCCATCATTCGGAACGACTTAGGCATCCAGTAGCGCAGCAGCCGAGCCGAGTTAAGCACAATACCGCCCCCATTGCCCTGCATATCGACAACCAGATTTTTTATATTCTCCTCCTTGATCTGCTTAAAAGCCCGTTTCAGCCGTCGGTTAAATGCCAGTTGAAACGGATCTTTCTTCTTTAACCCCATAAACGAAGAAACCCTCAAAACAGCCGTGTGAGTGAGCGTATCAACTACTTTGACAGACAGATTTGGACGCCGATCAATATCTACCCCATATCGACGCTGGATCGTCCGCCGAAAATCCTGAAGCGACAGACAGGCAATTCGCTCTTCACGGGTTAGCGTATCTGTAGTCAGCCGATAGGTAATTCGAACGGAATCGGCTGAACCAAACCAGGCTGCGTAATAATCAGCAAACTGCACCATACTCCAGAACCGGCGCCCCGTCAGGTTATCGCCGTCAGAGCCAGACCGATCGGCATCCATCAGTTCGCGATGCAGATCAGCCACTGCCCGACCATTGATCATCAGCAATTCGGTGCCACGTTGAAGCGACGTATCCGACGACACATTATGGCTGATATAATACCGATTATCGACGGGCCGGATGTAAAAGGGCAAATACCGCGTTTGCTTCCCAATATAATTTCGGCGGTGATTCAAATTGGTATGGCCGTCTTTCAAAGCTGTTACCAACGGGCTAACATGACGGTAAAACGCCAGATAGCTTATGGGGGCTGTTAGCCGGTTATACAGCGAATCGTAAAGGTGCTCCATACGAGCCTGCGGTGTATAATACCCCATACCCGGGTGCAAACCGTCGAGTTTATGTTTTAGAAACGAAATATCAGCCCGTGCCTGAGCAGGGGTTAACTCCTGGGCTGTAGCTATGCGATTACTAAGGTGGAGTAAGATGCTTATGATAAGCAGAATTCGGCCAATCTTCATCGATACAAGTTACGGTAGACGACGGCCTCCCTCCGACCGTATCATTCGTTAAGTGAAGATACGATCAGGCGTAACTATAACCAATGAAATTTGTTTAAAACTTCCTTAAAATTTCGCTTATGCCCCCTTAAACAGCATAACTAATCGATTTAGTTACTAATTTATTAACTATCCTTTCGGTGAGGGATAACCGTCCAGTGTTTTACACCGGGCATATGCTCCCCAGCAATAGCGTCGGCTACTTCTTCCAGATTTTCCTCGTTCGTAGTAAAAAAAAGGCTTTTAGGCTCGCCATCGGTTTGAGTAGGGCGTACCTCATAGTATTCATTGTGATGCTCGATAGCGTGTTTTTCAACAAGTTGGTATTGTGCCATAATTAGTCCATTCTGTTTAGTAACGTTAACCTGGTTTATTAAAGGATGTTTACAGCTTATCATACCAATTGTCCTGAAGCAACCCAATACCATAAGCTACTAATGATTAACCCAAAACTGTAATCAATATGGCCCCTGTGACCATTACGCTCGCGCCGATAAGTTTACGGACAATTCCCTGCTCTCGAAAAAACTGATAGCCAAACAACACACTAAATAAGGCCGACGTTTGAAACAGAGCCAACGCATAACCCACAGGCATACCAGCCAGTGCAACATTACTCGCCACCTGGGTAAGCCCAACGGACATACATAGCGCTATAAAAATGATCCGTTGATCTACCAGAAGTCCCATCTGCTGCCGCCACTGCTTTCGCATGGTTAGCATAATCCAAATTAGCGTACAGCCAAAGCCCAGCAGACACCAATAAAAAAAACGCGATGACGGGTGTTGATAGTAAAATAGCCTTCTTTAAAAATACGCCATCAATAGCCGAAAAAACCAGTGCAGCCAGTCGTAGCCTCACTTCAGGCCGCTCAAAAATCTGCCATGAAAACCCTTTGCGCTGCTGCCTGTCGGCCAACACAATATAACTGCCTGAAATGATAAGCAATACGCCCAACAATCCCCACAAGCCTGGAATTTCATGTAATACGAATACACCCATGATCAGACCAACCACCGATTTATACGCATTGATAGGCCCCAGCACCGACAAATCGCCAACGTGTAGCGCCTTTACCAGAAATACATTACCAAACATAGCTAATACACTAGCAACCAACATACTCAACCAGAATTCATCACACAACCCCAGAACCCGTAGCTGAGGCCAGAAAACCAGACAAACCAATGCCAGAAAGCCATACGTGGCTGAAATCACGAACAAAGGATCGGTCGCACGTTGTGTCAACTGCTTTTGAAACACGTTTGAAAGTGGATTGGCAAAAATCCGAACCAGAACGGCCAGGGAAGTCAGGGTTATAATGGTCAGTAGCATAGTTCATTGGCGCTGTATAAGCAAAGCCATTGTAGGACTCTTCATCAAGCTTTATATCTGTTAAGTTATTTTTATGCCTAATGCAGCATCAAACCCTCAACTTCACAGCTTTTTTTTCAACATTCACTTTCCTGATTCACAAATGTTTCGTACCTTTGCGCTCCTATTTTTGGAGAGGAGGAACGAAAGGTGAACGCATTACGCGCATACGACATTCACATTGTCGGTCTGGACAATAAACGGCACGAATACGACTTTACGCCGGACGATGCGTTTTTTGCTGCGCTGGATCAGGATTTGATTGAGAAAGGAAATGTACATACACATTTGCTGCTTGACAAATCGGAAACCATGATTCGGCTCGATTTTCAGATCAAAGGCACCGTCGAACAAGTCTGTGATCGTAGCCTTGAGGAGTATGATGAACCAGTTGATACACGGCATACCATGCTGCTAAAATTTGGCGATCATAACGAAGAACTGACCGACGAGATTGAACTTATTGAACGAAACACGGCCACAATTAATGTAGCCCGTTACATCTTTGAGTTTATCAGCCTATCTCTTCCTATGAAACGTTTGCATCCGCGTTTCCGGGCAGAGGAGGATTCGGACGACGATGATCAGAATGGTAAAGTAATTTACCGTACGGATGCTGAAGCTGACGACGTAGACGAGCAACAACCTGAGATTGATCCTCGCTGGGCAGCTCTACGAAAATTAAATAACAATTAAATGACGTTGTAGAGAGATGGTGCTGTGTGGTTATCCGGTTTCATTTTTAACTGTTGCCTCCATTACCTCTATAGCTAAATAACCAGACAACTTTATACCTTAAGACAATGGCACACCCCAAACGACGCCACTCAAGCACCCGACGCGATAAGCGCAGAACACACTACGTTGCTACACCTGTAGCGCTCTCGACCGACGCGCAAACTGGCGAAGTACACCAGCGCCACCATGCTCACGTTTTTGAAGGCAATCTGTTCTATAAAGGACAAATGATTGTTGAGAATTACGCCAAAACGGCATAAAACTTGACCATTTATGAAGAGTATTTCGCCGACGTCTTTCCGAAGATGAACGCGAAATACTTTTTTATTGCCTGTCACCTGCCTATTTTTACGCATAGATAAGTAGGCAGGCAATTTGTGTCAGGCATTGCCAGGAAGCGCTAGTCGTTTACTATCAATTACTTATAGGCATAATTGCCTACTGACAGGCCCTTAATTTACAACCCCGACGAACAGGGAAGTATTGAACAAACCGAGTCAATGAAAATTGCAGTGGACGCAATGGGTGGCGATTTTGCCCCCGAAGCAATTGTGGAAGGAGTAATTCAGGCCGCTGCTGAATTGCCGGAGGATGTGGCTATTGTGTTGATCGGTAAGCAGGCCATTATACAAGCCCTGCTTGACAAACATAATGCCAGTGCATTGACCAGCATTGAGTTGGTAAATGCCGATGATATTATTGACATGAGTGAGCACCCTACCAAGGCGCTCTCCCAAAAACCCAATTCCAGCATTGGAATTGGGTTTAAGCTTTTGAAAGACAAACAGGTTGATGCGTTTTGTAGTGCAGGCAATACGGGTGCCATGCACGTCGGAGCTCTGTTTAGCATCAAAGCGATTGAAGGCATTATGCGGCCCTGTATTGCTGGCTTTGTTCCACAAATTACAGGTGGTCATGCCGTAATGCTCGACATTGGCGCCAATGCGGATTGCAAACCCGAAATGTTGGCGCAGTTTGGCGAAATAGGCTCTATTTACGCCCAATATACATTTGGTATAGATCAGCCCCGCGTGGCTCTAATGAACATTGGTTCTGAAGAACAGAAAGGATCATTGGTTGCTCAGGCTGCCCATCAACTTCTTAAAGACAATCGTCGGATTAACTTTGTAGGCAATATTGAAGGGGGTGACTTCTTCGATGGAAAAGCAGACGTCATCATTACGGATGGCTTCACTGGAAACGCCATGTTTAAATTGGGCGAGTCCTTTTATGATATTGCCAGCCGACGAGGTATTCGTGATGAGTTTCTGGACAAAACCAACTACGAATCGGTAGGGGGTAGCCCAATATTGGGCGTCAATGGCAATGTAATTATTGCTCACGGGATCTCATCACCTTTAGCGATTAAAAACATGATTGGCCTGGCCATTCGACAGGTTGAGTCCAACGCATATATAAAAATTGCACAAGCATTGAGTTAGTTTTCTGTTTACAGTATTCGGTTTATCAGTAGCTGATGTGTGAACTGGATACTGTAAACAGAAAACTTTGTAAATACCACTTATGAGTAAAGCTGCCATAACAGGAGTCCACGGCTACGTTCCCGACTATGTGCTGACCAATGCTGAATTGGAGCGTATGGTGGATACAAATGATGAATGGATTACAAGCCGTACAGGCATTAAGGAACGGCACATTCTCAAGGGTGAAGGTATGGGCTCGTCGCACATGGGGGCAAAAGCCGTAACCGGTCTGCTGGAAAAAACGAACACCAAACCCGAAGAAGTCGATTTACTGATTTGCGCGACAACAACCCCCGACTATGTGTTTCCATGCACAGCTAACCTTATCTGCGACATGGTCGGCATCCGTAATGTAGGAAGCTTTGATATTCAGGCTGCTTGCTCTGGCTTTGTGTATGCGCTCACAGTAGGTTCTCAATTTATTGAGACCGGCAAATACAAAAAAGTAGTTATTGTCGGGGCAGACAAGATGTCGGCGATTGTTGATTATACTGATCGCACTACTTGTGTACTGTTCGGTGATGGAGCTGGCGCAGTCCTTCTTGAACCGAATGACGAAGGGAATGGCGTGCTGGATTCGATTATCAAATCGGATGGCGTCGGACAAAATCACCTGTTTCAGAAAGCAGGCGGAAGCCGCTATCCGCCTACCCACGAAACCGTCGAAAAACGCTGGCATTACGTGTATCAGGACGGCCCTTCGGTATTTAAGTTTGCAGTGAAAAATATGGCCGATGTGTCTGCCGAAATTATGGAACGGAACCACCTGAAAGGCGCTGATGTGGCCTGGCTGGTTCCACACCAGGCCAACAAACGCATCATCGACGCGACAGCCCATCGGATGGGCATTGAGTCGGATAAGGTCATGATGAATATTTACCGGTACGGCAATACCACAGCCGCAACGATCCCGCTTTGCTTATTCGATTATGAAGCACAGTTAAAAAAGGGAGATAACCTGGTACTGGCCGCTTTTGGGGGTGGTTTTACCTGGGGAGCCGCCTATGTAAAGTGGGCCTATTAATTTCATATATGAGGTATGATATAGGATATATTTTGCCGATTATCTACGTCATACATCATACACCTAACATCATATAGTTTAAATATGGCAACGACCGCAGACATCCGCAACGGACTAGTCTTAAACTTCAACAACGACCTTTTTCAAATCACTGAATTTCAGCATGTAAAGCCAGGAAAAGGCGCTGCATTTGTCCGTACTAAGCTAAAAAGCCTGACTACAGGCCGTGTTATTGACAACACCTTTAACTCAGGAGTAACCATTTACCCTGTACGCGTCGAGCGTCGGAAATTTCAATATTTGTACAAGGATGAAGCGGGTTATAACTTCATGGATCAGGAAACGTTCGACCAGATCAACCTTGACGAGAAAATAGTTGACAGCGCCGATCTGATGAAAGAAGGACAGGAAGTTGAAATGCTGATCAATGCTGAAAACGAAACTCCTCTTTCGTGCGAACTTCCTCCGTTTGTTGAACTGGAAGTAACATATGCTGAGCCAGGTATTAAAGGCGACACAGCCAACAGTCCCAAAAAACGGGTTGAAGTCGAATCGGGTGCTAAAATTATGGTCCCGCTTTTTATTGATTCTGGCGAGAAAATTCGGGTCGATACCCGTACCCGTGAATACGTTGAACGAGTGAAATAGCTATCATCAAACAGTTAGTCCCCAATACAGTTAGAGAGTAAATTTCTTTCCTAAACTACCAATCACTCATTCAACTGTGTGACTACCAAACTATGACAACCCAAGACATACAGCAACTTATTGACTTCATTTCTCAGTCTGGTCTGGACGAAGTCAATATCGAAACAAATGACCTCAAAATCAGCGTCAAGCGATATGGTTCGGGTGCTCCGGCAGCTGGTGCAGCAGTACCAGCCATTGCCCCTGTTGCACCAGCTGCTCCTGTAGCACAACCTCAGGCGGTTGCCCCAACAGCGACATCGGCCCCAACGCCAGTAGCAACGCCTAAGGCAGACACTTCAAACTACGTTACCATTAAGTCGCCCATGATCGGTACGTTCTATCGGTCATCAAACCCTGAAACCCCTTCGTTTGTCGAAGTAGGCGACAGTGTGACCGAAGGCAAAGTGGTTTGCATCATTGAAGCCATGAAGCTCTTCAACGAAATTGAATCCGAAGTATCGGGCCGCATTGTGAAAGTGCTCGTTGAAAATGCGACGCCTGTTGAGTATGACCAGCCGCTGTTCCTGGTAGAACCCATCTAAACCAAAGAGTGAAAGAGTGAAAGAGTGAAAGAGCGAAAAGCAGACGCCCGCTTTTTCTCACTCTTTCGCTCTTTCACTCTTTCACTCTTTATGTTCAAGAAAATTCTTATCGCCAACCGGGGGGAAATCGCTCTGCGAATTATCCGTACCTGCCGCGAAATGGGCATTAAAACGGTGGCCGTCTTTTCAACGGCCGACCGCGATAGTTTGCATGTACGTTTTGCCGATGAGGCTGTTTGCATTGGTCCGCCGGTGAGCAAACAATCGTATCTTAGTATCCCTAATATTATTTCGGCGGCCGAAGTAACCGGGGCCGATGCTATCCATCCGGGCTACGGCTTTTTGTCGGAAAACGCCGAATTCTCGCAAATCTGCGCTGATTACGGTATTAAATTTATCGGGGCTACCGCCGATCAAATCAACAGCATGGGCGACAAAGCAACTGCTAAAGCGACCATGAAACTGGCTGGAGTTCCAGTCATTCCAGGCTCCGAGGGTCTGCTCGAATCCATTGAGCAGGGTAAAAAGCTTTCGGCCGAAATGGGCTATCCGGTCATTATCAAGGCAACGGCTGGTGGTGGAGGTCGTGGTATGCGGATTATCCGGGCCGAAAGTGAGTTTGAAAAAGCCTGGAACGATGCCCGTACTGAAGCGGGTGCTGCGTTCGGCAACGACGGACTGTATCTGGAAAAATACGTTGAGGAACCTCGCCACATCGAAATTCAGATTGTGGGTGATCAGTACGGTAAAGTTTGCCACTTATCCGAACGAGACTGCTCCATTCAGCGTCGTCACCAGAAGTTGGTCGAAGAAACCCCCTCTCCTATCGTTTCGGATGAACTTCGGCAACAAATGGGCGAAGCGGCCATTAAGGGCGCTCAGGCCATTGGGTACGAAGGAGCTGGAACAATTGAGTTTCTGGTCGATAAACACGGGAAGTTTTATTTCATGGAAATGAACACCCGAATTCAGGTAGAGCACCCGATTACGGAAGAGGTAACCGACTTCGACCTGATCAAAGAGCAGATTAAAGTAGCTGCCGGAACCGAAATTTCGGGCCGGAACTACACACCGAAGCTGTATGCTATGGAATGCCGCATTAACGCAGAAGACCCTGCCAACGGTTTCCGCCCTTCGCCCGGTAAAATTACCAATCTGCATTTTCCTGGCGGTCACGGTGTTCGGATCGACAGCCACGTATACAGCGGCTATACCATTCCACCAAACTACGACTCGATGATTGCCAAACTAATTGTTTCGGGCCAGTCGCGGGAGGAAGTGATTACCCGTATGAAACGGGCATTGCAGGAATTTGTCATCGAAGGGATCAAAACCACGATTCCATTCCATATCAAGCTGATGGACGATCCAGGTTTCCGATCTGGGAAATTCACGACCGCTTTCCTCGAAACGTTTGATTTCAGCAAGCTGTAGTGTAACGCCGGGGTTAGCCCGTAAGTACAAGTAGCTGATGCATGGGTTGTCACCTGTGTTACATTAAAAAACCGAGGTGTCTTGCTTTAAAGCAAGACACCTCGGTTTTTTATTACCCACTGTACTACATGAATCACCTCGCTACGGCCGATTACATTGTTTTTCTAGTTTATTTCATTGTTGTTGTCGGATATGGCTACTGGGTATACCAGCGAAAGCGGTCGGCCCAAATGAATACCACTGATTTTTTTCTGGCCGAGGGGTCGTTAACTTGGTGGGCTATCGGTGCATCGCTGATTGCCTCAAATATTTCGGCTGAGCACTTCATCGGCATGGCTGGTTCGGGTTTCGCTATGGGCTTAGCCATTTCTTCTTATGAGTGGTTTGCCGCAGCCGTATTGATCATTGTCGCCGTCTTTTTCATTCCCATCTATCTGCGTAATCATATCTACACCATGCCTCAGTTTCTGGCGCAACGGTATAGCGACACCGTAAGTACTATTCTGGCTATATTCTGGCTAGTGGTCTACGTGTTGGTTAACCTCACCTCAATACTGTATCTGGGTGCCATCGCCATTGAATCGTTGGTGGGCATTTCCTTCACGACCTGTACCATCGGGTTAGCCATTTTCGCCATCTTTATCACCCTGGGCGGCATGAAGGTAATTGGCTATACCGATGTTATTCAGGTGATCGTCCTGATTTTCGGCGGTTTAGTCATCACATATCTAGCCCTGGAATTAGTAGGGAAAGAGACCGGAACGAGTACAATCTGGGGAAGTTTAGTCTCACTTCGGAAACAGGCCGACACCCATTTCCATATGTTTCTTCCCAAAGGCCATCCCTACTACGATGCACTACCCGGTATGGCCTTAGTGACGGGCGGTATGTGGCTGAACAATCTATATTACTGGGGATGTAATCAATACATTGTTCAGCGTGCCCTGGGTGCCGATTTGAAAACGGCCCGTAGTGGTATTCTGTTTGCCGCTTTACTGAAGCTGATGATTCCGCTCATTGTGGTCATACCAGGCATTGCCGCTTTCGTTCTTTTTCAGACAGGCTCTTTCCGCGAAGCCATGACTGATGCATCGGGCGTTGTAAAACCCGATCATGCGTACCCTGTGCTCATGAATTTATTGCCAATCGGAATGAAAGGGCTAGCGTTTGCCGCTCTGACAGCCGCTATTGTGGCCTCACTGGCGGGTAAATGCAATTCCATTTCAACCATTTTTACACTCGATCTTTACAAAAAATACGTCGATAAAAACGCGTCGGAACAAAAGCTGGTCAATGTAGGGCGCTGGGCGGTTGTTGTGTCATTTGTTATTGCCATTGCATTGGCCCCCATGCTTCGTTCACTCGATCAGGTGTATCAGTACATTCAGGAATACACCAATTTCATTACACCGGGCATCTTCGCCATTTTCCTGCTGGGTTTTTTCTGGAAACGCGCTACCAACCGGGCGGCTCTGACGGTCGCAATCCTGACATTGCCCTTCTCAACACTGCTTAAATTCTGGCCCGATATCATGAATCTGTTCGGTGTTCAGGCCGAATCCATTCCATTTTTGCACCGCACTACCTGGGTTTTTTGCATCGATGTTGCTCTGATGGTTCTCGTATCGCTTACCGATCCGGCCAGCCACCGAACGGGTGATGAAATCATTGTTGATCGGAGTATGTTCCGAGTAACGCCTTCATTTGTGATTGGCTCCGTCGGAATTTTTGGTATTTTGGCTGTATTGTATACGGTCTTCTGGTAGAGATACATGCTAAAATTTTTGATGATGGGGTTTCTGCTGGCATCGACAGTGGCCAAGGCACAGTTGCGTGAGCGGCTCGATTCACTTATGCAGGCAACAACACAATCAGGTCAGCCGGGCGCAGCCCTATTAGTCGAAATCAACGGGAAAGCCATTTATCAGTCAGGAAAAGGCCTCGCCAATGTAGCCACTAAAACGTCGATTACGTCCGAAACGAACTTTCGAATGGCATCAGTCTCCAAGCAGTTTACCGCTATGGGTATTCTATTGCTGGAGAAAGATGGTAAACTCTCCCTGGATGACCCAATCATTCGTTTTTTCCCGGAGTTCAATGGACAGGTTGGCCGGAAAGTACAGATCCGAAATCTACTGACTCACTCATCGGGTTTACTGGATTACGAATCTGTCATGAACCCCAATCAGCGGGAGCAGCTTCTGGATACAGATGTGCTTACGCTTCTGAAAGATCGCGATTCACTGTATTTCGAGCCGGGCAGTACGTTTCGTTACAGCAACTCGGGTTATTGCCTGCTCGCGCTGATTATCGAACGGGTATCCGGGCAACCATTTTCTGCTTTCATCCGGGAACGGATTTTTAAACCCCTTCACATGACGCAGTCGGTTGTTTATGAAGCCAGAAAATTGATTGTCAACCGGGCTATGGGCTACCGTAAACAAGGAGGGGCTTATGTTTTTTCGGACCAGAGCGTAACCAGCGCCACGAAAGGGGATGGCGGAATATATACATCATTAACCGATTACAAGAAATGGATTGATGGCTTACATAACCATACGCTCATTGATCTTAAGGCTGCGCTGGCCCGAACCGGGCAGGCCATTCGGGCTAATCCGGGTAGCTATTATGGTGCAGGCTGGTTCTTCCGACAGCCTTCCAATCCCGTTCTTTTCCATTCGGGCAGCACGTGCGGCTTCAACAATTTTGTCGTGGCAATTCCGGAGAAAAAGGTTTTAATGGCCTACTTTTCCAACAAGGCGGATAATAAAACCAACGCGGCTGCCTTACTAAAGATTCTGGACAGTACATACCCCAACGAATTAGCCGATATACTGACGCTGGACGAGCTAACCCAATAATAGGTTCTGGCTCAACCTTTGCTCTATCGTATTGGTTTACAGGAATAAATTTTCGAGATTTGTTAGTTAAATTTTTTATCGATCATGATTAGCGAAACAGCCCCACTTGCCAGCCTTGATGTATGGGAAGACGACGTACTGAGTCGTTACCCCCAACCCGAGCACAAATCGAAAGATGATTATCGCAACTACGACACGCCCGAGCGTGATACAGTTCGGGAGTTCTATCGACTGAATCATACCTACCAGACGTATGATTTTGTGCTGGAAAAAGAGCGGGAGTTTCTGAAATTCGATAAGAAAGAATTACCTGTTTGGGGCGTTGCGGAGTTTTTGAATACACTGGTCGATGATTCGGACCCCGATACCGACCTGGACCAGCTTCAGCACCTGCTACAAACCTCCGAAGCCATACGTGCCGATGGGCATCCCGATTGGTTCGTTCTGACGGGCTTCCTGCACGATATGGGTAAGGTACTGTGCCTCTTTGGCGAACCCCAATGGGCGGTTGTAGGCGATACGTTCCCGGTTGGTTGTAAGCATTCGGATAAAATTGTTTATCCAGAGTTCTTCGCTAACAATCCCGATAGTCAGGACGAGCGGTATAATACGAAGTATGGCGTTTATGAGCCCAATTGTGGCCTTCGCAACGTGCATATGTCGTGGGGGCATGACGAGTATCTGTATCAGATGATGAAAAACTACATGCCCGAACCGGCGCTATATATGATGCGGTATCACTCGTTCTATTCGCAGCACCGCGAAGAATCGTACAACCACCTGATGGACGAGCATGACCATGAGATGTTCAAATGGGTTCGGAAGTTCAATCCCTATGATCTGTACTCCAAAAGCCCCAAGCCACCCGTTGTAAGCGAATTGAAGCCTTACTACGAAGACCTAATTGCGAAGTATTTGCCAGCTACGTTGAAGTTATAAAAACAGATAAGTAAACTTGCTCTAAGAAATAGTACCCATCGTTCCTTAAGTTTTGATTATGTACTTAGAAGAACGTATTGAGCAAGTTGAACGCCAAAACGCGACGACCGCCCGAGCAGTAGCAGAGCTTACTGTCGATGTACGAACCATTCGTCGTGACTTGACCGAAGGTTTTAAACAGGTTAACACCCGGTTAGACAAAGTAGAACAACGACTTGATAAAGTCGAAAGCGATATTGTCGAATTAAAGCAGGAGGTAGCTGAACTAAAACAGGATATGGGCACAATTAAGCAAACCCTACAACTAGTTTTGGCTTACCTCCATGAGAAATTGCCTTGATCGAAGCAGATTTAGCACAGCGAGGAGTTGTAAAACAGAAATGCACAACGTATGTAAAAATTCTTTATGTACTTTGTGCATTTCTGTTTTAATGAACAGCTATGCTCCTCTTTTTCATTGCACTCTATCTTCTTTCCAATGTGGCGGTTGGTGCCTGGGCGGCCCGACGCGTAACAACTTCACAGGATTTCATTCTGGCCGGTCGGGGGCTCCCCTTGTTTTTAGCCGCTTCCGTAACCTTCGCTACCTGGTTCGGTTCGGAAACCATCATGGGCGCACCGGCTATGTTTGTAGAAGGTGGTTTTCTGGCTGTTATTGAAGAGCCTTTTGGTTCGGCCCTATGTCTGTTTCTGGTCGGTGCTTTTTTTGCCCGACCGTTGTACCGGCTCAACATCACAACTTTCTGCGATTATTTCCGTATTCGCTACGGACGCGCTGCCGAGCTGCTCTCAGCCGTTATGGTGATTCCATCCTATTTTAGCTGGATTGCGGCTCAACTGGTGGCGATTGGTATAGTATTGAGCGTCGTGACCGATGTACCGCGTGAATACTGCATCATAGCCAGTGCCGCCATTGTTATGATTTATACGCTATTGGGTGGTATGTGGTCAATTTCTGTAACGGACTTTTTTCACAACTTGATCATCATTCTGGCGCTGGCTGTTCTGGCGGTTTTACTCTGGAACGAAGTAGGTGGTTTGGCAACCATTCAGCAGCGTACGTCGGTCGGATTCTTTCGCTTATTACCCGATAATACCGGCAAGGATTGGCTGGCGTATATAGCTGCCTGGATAACTATCGGTCTGGGATCTATCCCGCAGCAGGACGTTTTTCAACGGGTGATGTCAGCGAAATCAGAGACGATTTCAGTCCGTGCTTCCTATCTGGCTTCGGGTATGTATCTGACCATTGCCATGCTTCCGCTCTTTATCGCCTTAAGTGCCAAGATACTCCACCCCGATTTACCCAAAGATAATCAGCTCATTATTCCCAATATGGTAATGCGGCATGGGAGTTTACCTTTACAAATTCTGTTTTTTGGCGCTGTTACCTCGGCCATTTTGAGTGTATCGAGCGGAGCCATACTGGCCCCATCAACCGTTTTTGGCGAGAACGTCGTGAAATTTTTCCGGCCTGGTATCAGCGATGCTAATCTATTGAAAACCATTCGTTGGGCAGTAGTAGTGATCACAGTGATCTGCGTACTGATGAGCACAACCCGCGATACCAATATTTTTGATCTCGTTGGTGAATCATCCGCTTTCAGTCTGGTATCGCTATTTGTACCCTTAGCGGCTGGTATTTACTGGAAACGCGCTACGCTGATTGGCTGCCTTTGCTCAATGACCATTGGCTTTTTAGTTTGGCTATTCTGCCTCTGGCAACAAAGTGAACATCCGCCCCTACTTTGGGGGTTACTAGCCAGCACACTTGGTATGGTCGCCGGAAGCTTATTGAGTACGCCATCTGCTGTTATACATCAAGCAACCGCCGATGATAATTGATCTGGCCGAGATGATAGGTAAGGTGGGTGGTTAAGTGAACCAGAAAGTATTCTGTAGATGTAGGTTTGTCGAAAACCAGCATAGGATACTCCTCGGCAAGTTTTTCTTCCGTTACCTTCGTAAGTCCTTCCTCAACGACAACCCTAGTTTCGTCAATTTTTGCCAGCAGTTCGGTGCGGGGTATGTCTTTGAGGGAAAATTCAAGATCACGATGGCGGATGTAGCCCGTTTTGCCTAACTCAGCGCCGATGTATGTATTCAGATTACCAATCAGATGCAGGCACAGATTACCCGCCGAATTGGCAATATTTTTGTCAACTATCCAAAGATTTCGCTCGTCTTTATATGCGCTGATTTCCTGCCTAAGTTTAGCCAGATCACGCTGAAATAGGGTGTTTAAAACCTCCAGAAGCATAGTGTACTGATTTATAGTCTTTAGAGAATCAACCAAAATACTGTTGTTCAATCCTTCCTACATAGCCCAAATCTACAGCGCGCTCAAACCATTGCTGAAGCTGCTTTCCGACGTTTGGATATAAATTAAGCATATGTAGCTCAGCAATAGGTCTCCAGACCAGTTCAAGTGCAGTGGTTTCAACAGGGTTTAAGGCAGGGATACCCTGAAGATTTCGACCAGCAAAAACGACATGCAATACATCGTCGTTTCGCTGCGTGAGGAGCATTTCACCCGCCAGAACCATTTCTCCGATGTCGACCGAAACGCCTAGTTCTTCCTGAATTTCCCGGATAATCGTTTCTGGTAACGTTTCATTGCGGTCGGGGCTACCGCCGGGCAAAGCAAATACATCATGTCCTCCATAGGAGTAACGCATGAACAATACCTCGGTCTGATTGGCATTCTGCCGCCAGATTAGTGCGGATGGGCGAACTTTCATGCCGCCAACTTAAACAAAGCGGTCGTCTTTCCCAATTTATCTCCGGAAAAGACGACCGTAAAAAATTTAGTCAAGTGTGGTCAGGTACTGTCAAGAGTCGCTTAGTGAAATTCTTGACCACTCTTGACAATTATCTGACAATCCTTGACCCTTAACATTTAACTCAAATCCCGGCTAGTTTCGAACAGGAACCAGGTGCGTCGTTCGGTTTCGTCGATGAAATTTTCGAGTAAGCTGGCTGTGGCTACGTCTTCCGCATCATCAGCAATCTGGTGCGCATCGCGCATGTTCTTGGCCATTTTCCGATTTTCTTCTTCGAGGTCTTTCAGCATATCGATTGGCTTCACAAAGTCTTCATCGTTGTCTTTCACCCGCTGCAACTGCGCGATATGCGCCACCGAACGAATGGTATTGGCCCCAATTTTCCGTACCCGTTCGGCTAATGGATCGATGGTCGCAAAAATCTGATCAGCCTGTTCATCGAGGAGCAGATGGTAGTCGCGGAAGTGACGGCCCGATACGTGCCAGTGATAATTTTTGGTCTTGATATAAAGGGCAAAGGCATCAGCAACTAGCCGATTCAACGCTTCAGCCACTTTTTCCCGCCCTTTCTCCTTTAAATCGGAAGGGGTATCCAGTTCTTCAATTTGATTGATAGCTTTCATGAATGATATGCGGTTTTGGACAAACATCTGTTTTCTGGACAACCTCAATCCACTCCCCATTGTTTGCTTAAATGAGCAGAACCTCCCAACCTAATCCACTGTTACTATATTTGTAAAAATGCGATGGCTATGACAACAACGGAGAAAGAGGAGGTTAAGGGGATTATCCGCGAAATGATGCAGGAAAACAAAGATTTTTTCAAAGACATTATCCGCGAAATTATTGAAGAAGATACTGGCCGATCCGACCGAAAAGCAAAAATTGACGCGATTATCAAACGGGATTTTAAACGCTACGAAAACGTATTTAAAGCCCTGGCTTAATGGAGTATCTGGAGAAGGAAGATATATTGTACATTAACTTCTTAACTATTCAGCATGTGGGTGGCAATTTCGTCCCACCCTGCAATTTTCTACACGAAGAAAATTTAGACTACTTGTTGGAAGCGGTACAGGCGGAGATGTTTGGTCAGCCTCTTTACCCAGAAATTTATCAGAAAGCAGGTTTGTATATGTACAATATCATCTGCAACCACATTTTTCAGGATGGCAATAAGCGAACAAGGCTAGAAGCTGCTCTACTCTTCCTACAACTTAATGGTTACGATTTGGTCATAGCCGATGATCTGTTAACCCAATTCACGCTCGATGTCGCATCAGGCAACCATTCGCTTGAAACGGTACAGGCGTGGTTTCAAGCAAACAGTCAGCCACTAAACGCATAATCAATCGCGGAATGCGGTTTAGAAACGAGCCAATACTTTCTCCGAAACCGTTTTCCCAATTGACAACGACGAGGTTGCCGCTGGCGAAGGGGCATTCAATACATTTATGGCCTTGTCGGCTTCCAGAATAGCGAAATCGTCGAGCAATCCACCCGTACGGTCACAGGCTTGAGCACGAACCCCTGCCCCACCGGGTTCCAGATCAGCTTCCTGAATTTCGGGAATCAGTGCCTGTAAGGCTTTGGTGAAGGCAGCTTTGGAGAATGAACGGTACATTTCACCCAGACCCGTTTCCCAGTATTTGGCGGCAACTTTCTGAAAACCCGGCCAGGAGAGCGTTTCAAACAACTCTTTCAGATTAATGTCGGACTTTTTGTAGCCTTCGCGCTGAAACGCCAACACAGCATTTGGGCCAGCTTCTACCCCACCGTGAATCATACGGGTAAAGTGAACCCCCAGGAAGGGGAAGTTAGGATCTGGAACGGGATAAATCAGGTTTTTGACAAGATGCTCCTTTTGTGGCTTGATCTGATAATACTCTCCCCGAAACGGCACAATCCGCACATCGACGGGCTCACGTTGGGTAAGTTGGGCAATCTTGTCAGAATAAAGCCCGGCACAGTTTACAACGAGTCTGGTTTCGTAGCGACCTTTGTCCGTTACAACAATGCTCAGACTAGTACCGGGCGTAACCTGCTCCACGCGCTCATTAAACCGGATTTCACCGCCTAACTGCTGAAATTTATAGGCATATTTCTCGGCTACCTGCTTGTAATCGATAATACCCGTTTGCGGTACGAACATACCCGCTACCCCATTGATATGCGGTTCTATTTCCCGCATTTCGGCCAGCGATAGCTTTTTTAGTCCACCTAATCCATTTTGCTGTCCACGCTGATACAAGGTTTCCAACTGAGAAATCTCTTCCTGCTTCGTGGCTACCACTATTTTGCCACACAATTCATAGGAAATCCCTTCGGCATCACAGAAATCAATCAGCATCTGATAGCCCCGAATACAATTGGTTGCTTTCAGACTACCCGGTTTGTAATACAGTCCCGAATGGATAACTCCACTGTTGTGCCCGGTTTGATGACGCGCCACAAACGGCTCCTTTTCCAGTAGAACGACCGTCAGTCCGGGGCGTTGCTGTTTCAACTGCAAAGCGGTAGCCAATCCAACAATTCCACCGCCAATGATTACTACGTCTGTCATAATACGCAAAGGTACGGTGGAACAACAAAAAAAAGGGCGCAACGAGATTTTCGTTGCGCCCATCATCCTTTAGCTGTCGTTTACTGTTCCAATATCTTACTCCTTAAACGGGAATAACCAGGTTGTATTTTATCCAAAGATGTGCTTTTGGAGCGTTTCCGGGGCTATTCTGGATGAATGGATGATTTTAAACGACAAGCGGCTGAATTTACCGAAGTTGGCCTTCAATCCAGTCGAGACCACGTCGGTAGAGTGCATGGGCAAAGTGGACGCGATTATCGAAATCGGCATCTGTAGTATGCCCTTCCTGCATAAACTGACGAACCAGCCGAGCGTTGTCAAGCGCCTGGGGTTGATCATACTCCGTTTCGGTCTGGGTACGGAACGAGGCAAAGGCAGGAGAATCGCCTTCAAAGTGCTGAAAAAACAAATGGCCGCGTGGGGTTCTGACAGCGCACAATACCCCACTAGCCCGGCTGGTAGACGGGGCCAGACTTCCTTCCAGCCCACGCTTGAGTACTATAACCCCATCGAAGCCTGCCAGTAGAGCCAGCTCGGCCATTTTCATCTGATAGGTGATGTGAAAAACCGATGTGACTAAAATTTGGGCATGGCATGGATTGAGCACTTTTTCGAGCGTAGCCAGAAACGGACGTTTAATAATAATCTGTCGACGCTCGACCCACCGATTCAGGGCAGGCGACAGGGCTTTCTGATCCAGTACCCAGCCATAGTTGGCCAACGGCGTATCCAGTTCATGGTTGCTTTGTAGAAACTGGCAACCCAGGTTCATGTACAGATCCAGCGCATTGAGGGTAAACTTGGGTCCGCCCGACCGCCCAACCAACGAGACGGCTCCATAGCCCCGCTTCTGAAAAAACTGAGCCAGCAACGGCGTAATCAGGTAACTATGCTCCACCCCATCGAACGGTTCGGCTAACTGCACCAATGGCCGGTCGGCACAACTCATCGACCCAAATCCAGGCGAAAATGTCCGTTCGGCAGCCCGCATGAGCCCCAAATACTCGTCGTTGGTTTCGTGCCGGACGCGCAGTATACTAGCCGCCAATGCCCGAAATACTTCGCAATCGCTCTGGCCGAATAAATAATCGCCCAGTTGCTCAGCCTCAGTCACCTGTAGGTGTCCACCACGTACTAGTTTGGTGGCTATGGGCAACAAGCGATCGGGCAAACCGGGGCAAATTTTATTGATAAAAAATGTTGGGTGCGAAAAAGCGCCCTTGCCGATAAGCTCTTCCAGGGTTCGTTCTTCTGGTGTAGGTCCTTTTGCCAGCAATGCCCCCCAGAAAGCCCCACGCTGCAAGGGATGGCTCATCGGGTCGGCCAATGCTGTACGACATTCGGCCAGTAAATCGGGGGGAAGGGGTTTGCTGCCGTATTTTCCAATTCCAATGTGTTTAATCCCTCGGCCCAATGGCGTATCAGTAGCTGGAGTGTTCAGAACCATACAAAATACGGGTTTGACTGACGAACGTACCTAGGTAAAAGTAAACAAAAAGTACTACGAACCGATGAGAAAGTCTCAGGAAAGTGAGCGAACTGCCATCTAATTCTTGTCTCGTTTATGCCAAATCCGAATACTGTCCAAAAAATGACCTGCAAACCTGCCTTCTAACTGACTATCTGCTAGTTATAAACTTTTACACTAACTTGCTGTGCATCAATTTTCGCTTTTGTCGATGACCAGTCCAACTTTACGAATCCATCTGACAGAATACCATCGCATTAATAAAAGAAATCTTGCTTATTGATACACAATTACGCGATTTTGGTTGTTCAATCGTTACACAAAGAGCCGTGCGAGGTCGAAGACAATACAGCATGGCTCTTTGTGAAGTCCTGAATAACCTACTTTTGTACCCGAATTAATTGTTTTTCGGCATAAATGGCAGAACGGATCGCTTACGGCAAAACGTGGTGGGGTCAGAAATGGCTTAATGCTTTGGCAAGCATTGATATGGCAAACCGCCTGCCACGCGGAAAAAGCTATGCCAACAAGGGGGCCGTCATGGGCCTGCTTATTTCGGGCAATCAGATTAGTGCCTCCGTAAAAGGTACGGCGCCCCGGCCCTATAAAATTAAGCTGTCGGTACCGCTTTTTACGGAGCAGGAACGAACCTGGCTGTTAACCGAAATTCGCGAAAATCCGGCAACACTGGCTCAACTTCTGAACCGGCAATTACCTCCTGAACTGATCGAATTTGTCAATCGACGAGGTATCCAACTATTTCCGGCATCATTCCGGGATTTGTCGATGGGGTGCTCCTGCCCTGATTTTGCCGTTCCGTGCAAGCACGTTGCCGCCGTTATTTACATTATTGCCAACGAGATCGACCGAAATCCGTTTCTGGTTTTTCAGCTAAAAGGGCTGGACATTCTGGAGGAGTTACAAAAAGATCAGATCGATGTTGGCGGGGGTAGTATGAGTCAGGTATTGTCGTTCAAAGACATTTGCACCGACGAACTGCCCGACGATGAAGATTGGCAACCTTCCGAAACTGCCCGTACCCACCTGGATTATGCCACAATCCCAGCCTTGTCGGAACAACTGTTAGGCTTGCTGTCACCGGATGTTACGTTCACCAAAGGGGATTTCCATAAATCATTAACCCGCGCCTATAAATTATTCAGCAAACTCTTATCCGACGAGAAACCGTTACCGCCTGACGAACGGCCCGACTTCAGCGATAGCATCGAACTCCAGCTCGATGAAGTAATGTCGGTCAAAAAGATCAACATTTTTAGCGAGCATGGCGAACCTCGTCCGCTTAGCGGGTTCAAAATGAGCGATCTGGTGGGCTGGATTAGTACGCTTACTGAAGCCGACTGGCCCGAAATGAGCGATTCGGTCCGAGCGTTGTACCTTACCCATCAATTTTCGGCTGCGCTGTTGCGCCGGGGAGCTGTAGTGCCACAATTGTTACGGGTAACGCCCGGTGAAGATCAATACCGGGTACGCTGGATTCCGGCCATGCTCAACGAATTCGTAAAACAGCAAACCGAACTCCTGGCTTCGCAAATTCCACCTACCTTGCTGACGGTCCGCTGGCAAAAAGAATGGCTGGCTCTGCCCGGCCAGCAGTTGGTCTTAACCCTTTGTTCGCTCTTTTTACGGCGGGTTATCAAGCCAACGACCATCGAACTTTGGGAACGCTGGCCACTGGAAGATGCCGACCGCCTGTTTTTCGGCATCGAAACGCTGCGATTTGAAGGATTCGGACGGAAGGAGATGCCCCTTGCCATCCAGCTTTGGCTCAACGACTTCTTCCTGACCCACAAACGATTTGTGCCCATTGTTGCCGTTGAAGACAATGAATTCGGTGATGAGTTTCGCCTAAGCCTGCTCATCCGCGACCGCGAATCGAAAACCGCGAAAGGCGCACTCGATCCCCCTATTCCACTGCCTGACCTCCTGATCAAAAAGAAACACCAGGGCATACGGATGGCTGTTTTGCAGGATTTGCTGGTTCTGTCGCGGCATTTTCCGGATTTAGCCCGATTGACCAAAATGGGTGGCCCGGCGTATCTGACCTACTCGCCCAGCCTGTTTGTCGATGTGCTGCTTGAAACCTTACCCCGTATGCAGTTGCTGGGCATTTCGCTCTGGCTGCCCAAATCCTTACAACACTGGGTCCGTCCGCAGGCAGGTGGTCGATTGAAGGCCAAAGTAACCGCCGACAATGCCTTTATGCGGCTGGATGATATGCTGACGTTCGACTGGCAGGTGGCACTTGGCGAAGAGATGATTAGTGTAAACGAATTTCAGAAGTTGGTAGGTCGAACAACGGGCCTAGTCAAGATCAAAGACCAGTACGTGTTGATCGACCCGAACGAACTGACAAAACTCTACAAGCAACTCGAAAATCCGCCCGAACTGACAGGCTCAGATTTACTCAAAGCAGCGCTGTCCGAAGAGTACAAAGGTGGCCGACTGGGTATATCGGCCGAAGTCAGAACGCTCGTCAAACAGTTTACTGAAAGTGCGTCGCAACCGCTCCCCGATGCCCTGAACGCTACATTACGGCCCTACCAGCAACGCGGTTACGACTGGCTGATGAAAAATACATCCCTCGGAATGGGAAGCCTGCTGGCCGACGACATGGGTTTGGGCAAAACACTTCAGATTATTGCGTTGCTGCTCAAGTTCAAGCAGGATGGTCGATTTAAAAAGCAAAAAGGGCTGGTAGTATTGCCAACCACCCTACTGACCAACTGGCAAAAAGAAATTGCCCGCTTTGCGCCCGATCTTCGCCCCACGATTTATCACGGTTCGAGTCGCAAGCTTCCCGATGATAAGACCAAAGATTATGACCTATTGCTAACCACCTATGGAGTAGTACGTTCCGATCTCGATAAGTTAAAAAAAACTAACTGGGCAGTTGTGATCATCGATGAAGCGCAAAACATTAAAAACTCCGATACCGAGCAAACCAAAGCGGTAAAAGCCTTAAAAGCACCGATTCGCATTGCTCTCAGCGGTACGCCCGTCGAAAACCGGCTATCGGAGTTCTGGAGTATCATGGACTTTGTGAACAAAGGGTATTTGGGTGGAGTGGGCAAGTTTAACGAAGAGTTTGGCAAGCCCATTCAGCAGGAACGCGACCACCAGAAGCTTGACAAGTTCCGGCGCATAACGAGCCCCTTCCTGCTTCGTCGGGTCAAAACCGACCGGAGTATCATCAGCGACCTACCTGATAAGATTGAGAATAACCAGTTCTGTACGCTCACCACTGAACAGGCTGCGTTGTATGAAAGTGTGGTGCAGGAAAGCTTGCGGGCCATTCAGCAAAAAGAGGGTATTGCCCGCCGGGGTCTGGTGCTGAAATTAATGACCGCTCTCAAGCAAATTGGGAACCACCCGCGCCAGTATCTGAAACAAGGAGCCGATGCCCCAGCTTTATCTGGCAAAACTACGCTGCTGCTGAATCTGCTGGAGAACATCTATGCCAGCCACGAAAAAGTGCTCATTTTTACCCAATACCAGGAAATGGGCCAGTTACTGGTGCAGTTTATCCAGCAAGCCTTTGGAACTCCTCCCCTGTTTCTGCATGGCGGAACATCCCGTGACGAGCGCGACCGGATGGTTGAGCAATTCCAGAAAAACCGGAGCGATCACACCTTTATCCTGTCGCTTAAAGCGGGCGGGACCGGACTTAACCTCACGCAGGCCAACCACGTTATCCATTACGATTTATGGTGGAATCCAGCCGTAGAAGCGCAGGCCACCGACCGGGCGTTCCGAATAGGCCAGACGAAAAACGTGCTGGTATATCGGCTCATCAATCAGGGAACCATGGAAGAGAAAATCGATGCTATGATCCGCAACAAAAAAGAACTGGCCGATCTCAGCGTCAAAACCGGCGAAACTTGGCTGGGAGACTTGAGCGACGCAGAACTGAAAGAATTAGTGACCCTAGGCTAAAAAAACTTGTAAATTCCGGGGTTGTATTCAACGAATTAACGTTAATTCGTTGAATACAACCCCGGAATTTATAGGTTTCTGGCTATCCGATAGCCTTATACTTTTTTCGGATCGGGGTGAACGTATGGTGAACGATATTCGCGGGCAAGCATTTTGGTTGCCTCTTTATCGCCCACTACTTCACGTTTAACGGGGTCGTATACCATCGGGCGACCCGTTTTCATCGACATATTGGCTAGTATGCAACTTGCGGTCGAAATGTGGCCTTCTTCAATATCGGCAACTGGCCGTGAATTTTTCTCGATGGCGTCCAGGAAGTTGAGCATGTGCAAGCGCGTAGCTGGAGCCGCGTTCAACTCAATTTTAGGGTTGGTATCTTCCGTAACGTCTTCTGGATATTTCTCTTTTTCGTACACGACGTCGAAGTGAATCTTTTCCCCTTTTCCATCCGGAATAAAATCGGCCTGCATGGTGCTACCCCACAGCGTACCTTTTTCACCATACAGCGTGAACGACCAGGGATAATCGGGGTTGTTGGCGGTACCCCAGGTTTTATGGTGCCAAACACAATTCAGTTCATCGTATTCGAACAGAGCCGACTGTGTATCGGAAATGTTCGACTTACCTTCTTTTTGTACGTAGATACCGCCATGTGAGGTAATTCGTTTTGGCCAGCCGAGTTTCAGCATCCAGCGAACGGTATCGAGCATGTGTACGCACATATCGCCCGTGATGCCATTACCATACTCCATAAACGTCCGCCACCAACGCACGTGAGGCAGGCCATCGTAGGGGCGAAGGGGCGCCGGGCCAGTCCACATATTGTAGTCGAGGAAGTCAGGAACGGCCTGTACGGGTGGGTTGCCGTTGTTGCGCATATGCAGATCGCAGGACATCTCTACGTGCGATATTTTTCCGAGCAAGCCGGCATCAACGATTCGTTTCTTGGCTTCGATCAGGTGCGGGGTACTTTTGCGTTGTGTACCGACCTGTACGACTTTGTTGTATTTACGGGCAGCTGCTACCATCGCTTCGCCCTCCATTACGTCGACACTAATCGGCTTTTGCACATACACGTGAGCGCCCGCTTTCACACAGTCGATCATTTGGAGTGCATGCCAGTGGTCGGGTGTACCGATCAGAACAATATCCAACTGGTTTTCAGCCAGCATTTTCTGATAATCGCCGTACAGTTTGGGGGTTTTACCCGATTTCTGCCGCTGACTGACCATTTTAGCTGCGTAATCAAGCATATGTTTGTCAACGTCACACAGGGCCACTACTTCAACGGGGGCTACCTGAATCAGCCGAAACAAATCACTTTTACCGTACCACCCGGTACCAATTAACGCTACTCGATACGCTTTGGGTGGGTTAATTAAATCCAGTCCTCGGGCACCAAAGGTCGATAGTGCCAGCGAAGCGGTAGAGCCTTGTATAAATTGACGGCGATTGATATTAAAATTATCCATGCAAGTTGAGGATTTAGGCTGCTAGAGCTGGGTTTGTATGAGAGTTTATTTGAGAAGCGCCATCACGGCATCGTCGCCCACAACAGCGCGGGTAGGTCGTGGGTGTTCGGCCGTAAAGACTTGTAAATCGGTTGGGTCCAGTATTGTATTGGGAGCTTCGTCGATCTGGCCATTTTTCTGCACACGCGCCAGATCGAGTTTCAGATGCTTCGCCAGGAATTGATAGGCGGCTAATCGTTTGTTAGGACCATAATCGTGACCTTCGGTAGGCAAATGGACATTTTCGACCCGGTCTTTTACTCCGTAATAACCGTAAATGTTCTGGATGTACGGATACTCGACCGATGGCGTGTTTTTAGTCCAGTCTTTTCCGTCCGAAACCAGCAACATGGGCCGGGGAGCCGCCAGGGCTGCTATCTCGACATTGCTAGTCTGGTGAGTAGGTCGTTTATGAATTGGCATACCACTCTCACAAACGCAGCCGCCGAAGAAATGGGCCGATACCATCACCACGGGCACTGAGACTTTAATACGCGGATCAAGTGCCGTCAGTACAAACGTTTGCGTTCCTCCTCCTGATTCGCCCGACATAGCAATCCGGTCCGTATCGACATTAGGCAGGCTGGTCAGAAAATCCAGCGACCGCATTCCATTCAATGTCTGTAAGGTCAACGCTTCGGCAATCTTATGGTCGGTCTGCTTCGAATCGCCATAGCCCAGCATATCATACGCAAACACAACAGCCCCCATCCGCGCCAGTGTTGCGCAACGCTGCTGGGTGTATTCCATCAGGCGGTTGTTCTGACTGCCTCCGTGCCCATGGGGGCAAAGAATACCCGGCACTCGGCCTTTGACGTTCAATGGACGGTATAGATTCCCCGTTACGAAAAGTCCGGGCAAGCTTTCAAATGCGACGTTTTCAACGGTGTACCCATTCATTTGCCGGAGACTATGCCGGATGGGTTGAAGCGGAGCAAACTTCGGCTTGTCGGGTAGTTTCATCCCTTCCCGAATGCCTTTTCGGATCAACGCTGCACGAGCTTCCCAACTGGCGCGATCATGATAGGTACCGGCGAAGGTCTGTAACGCTTTGGCCCCTTCCTCCTCCGTAAAATAGGCTCCCTGGCACAAATCGGGTCGGGCAGGGTTGGGTTGTGCCATCACACCCACCAGCCCTGTCAGGTAACAGATCAATAAATTTTGGATACGCATGGTTCTTCTTGACAGCGAACGGATTGAATAGGGTAGCAAAACCCAAAGAAGGCTTTTGTAAACTCTTACTCCTTCGCCTGCCCGAAGACGCTAAAAAACCCGATTTAGCGCGGAATATCACCCCGTTTTAGCGCTTTCACAGCATAATCGGCAGCCCGTGCCGAAAGAGCCATGTAGGTCAATGACGGATTCTGACAGGGCGACGAGGTCATACTGGCTCCGTCGGTACAGAATACATTCTTTATGGCATGGTGCTGATTGAATTTGTTGAAGACCGAGTTTTTAGGTGATGTACCCATGCGTGCCGTTCCCATTTCGTGAATACTCAGCCCCGGATGCGCCTGACTGTCGAAACCACTAATGTTGGAGAAACCCGCTTTTTCGAGCATCAGTACAGCCTGATCGTGTGCATCTTTTCGCATAAGGGTTTCGTTCTCGCGGTAATGAACATCCATTTTCAGAACCGGCTGGCCCCATTTGTCCTTAACTTCATCGGTCAAAGAAACCCGGTTGTCTTCGTAGGGCATACACTCGCCAAAAGCATCCAGCGTGATTTTCCACTGGCCAAACTGCGTGGCCTTCTCTTTAAAGTCAGCCCCGAAACCGTCGAGCTGAAACGCGTGATCCCAATTTTCGCGGCCCGTATATACTTCAAAGCCATACCCACGTTTGAACGACTGGCCTGCCTGACCAGGTAAGTTGCGAAAGCGCGGAATATAGAGCCCGGCCGGATGCCGCCCGTAGTAGTACTTATCCAGATCGTGGTCGTAATCGGCGGTGGCTCCTACGTGGAAATGATGGTCCATCAGGTTTCGGCCCAACTGACCGCTATCGTCCATCCCGTTCGGAAACCGCTTCGACTTCGAGTTCATCAGGATGTAGGTTGAGCCTAATGCCGATGCATTCAGAAAAATAATACTCGCCCTGAATTCATGCCATTGGTGGGTTTGCTCATCGATCACCCGAACGCCCGTTGCCCGGCCGGTTTTATCATCATAGATAATGGAGTTGACAATCGAATGTGGCCGAACGGTGAGCCGTTTTGTACGTCGGGCAGCGGGTAAGGTTGCCGACTGAGTACTAAAATAGGCCCCATACGGACAGCCCCGCATACACAGGTTCCGGTATTGGCATTTGGCCCGGCCTAAAGCCATTTGCTCTGGTGTAGGGGCCGTCAGGTGAGCTGCCCGTGCTGAGATCACTTTCCGATCCGCAAACTGGCCATTGACTGATTTCCGGAAATGCTGCTCGACACAATTATCGGGCATAGCTGGCTGAAACTGACCATCGGGCAAATGCGGCAGGCCATCGCGGTTTCCGGCAATACCGGCAAACTTCTCGACATAATCGTACCAGGGAGCGATATCTTTATAGCGAATTGGCCAATCGGTTCCGATACCTTCTTTGGCATTCGCTTCAAAATCGAGATCCGAGAATCGGAATGAGTAGCGCCCCCACATGAGCGAACGCCCGCCGACATGATACCCGCGAATCCAGTCGAACGGTTTTTCTTCGACATAGGGATTGTCCAGATCATTGACAAAATGCTGGTGCGTCGCTTCGGTTATGGTAAAACCCGTTCGATTCTGAATGGGGTATTGTTTAAGCGTCTCCAGGGGTACCGACAGGTTATGATGCGGAAACTCCCAGGGCGCTTTGGTAGCGGTATGATAATCCGTGACATGCTCGATCATGCGGCCCCGTTCGAGGAGCAGCACAGTCAAACCTTTCTCAGCAAGTTCCTTGGCCGACCATCCTCCGCTAATACCTGACCCTACGACGATTGCATCGAATTTTTTACCCGATGGAATGGGCGGCTGTTGATGAAAGGAACTCATAAATAATGCTAAGTAGATTAATGAAAATACATTAGGTTATTTTCTGTCATCCCGAGGAACGAGGGATCTTCGGAGACTAGCTAAAAGAGAATCTCCGAAGATCCCTCGTTCCTCGGGATGACAGAAACGTCCTTGCAGCATACGCTAAACTATTTTCGTTTGAGTACTTATTAGAAATTAGATACGTTACAAAAACAGTACAAAGATCGCATTCGAGCCAGATAAACCAGCAACTTCTACTGTATATAACGTTCGAGTCTGGGTTATTCATGCCAGTGTTTTTCCAGCCTGAAATGGGCAAGCAGAAAAAGCCAAATAAACACCTGTTTATCAAGACGTTATTACTATAATAATTATAAAAGTAAATAGATAAGGCAGCAAACTATTGGTATCTTTACGGGGAGAAATTATAGGCTAATGCCCACCGCCAGAATGAGATTTGACAAGGTTATACCAGTTGATCCCCTGAAGCCTTATATAAAACACTTTGTCATTTCAGAAAGTACACTGGAGAGTACCTATAAAATCTTTCCATCGACCAGTCTGGTCATTGGATTTCAGTATCAGGGGCAATTAACCACTATTACCGAGAGCCAGTCAAAAATCCTATCGACAGCAGGTATAACGGGGCTTTCCGACCATGTTCAGGTGTTCAAAAACTCGGCCGATATAGGAACGATTCTCGTCTTTTTCACAGAAGTTGGTCTGGCTTTTTTTACATCCTGCCCGGCCAATGAGCTATTTAACCAAAGTATTTCGCTCGATACCCTTTTCAGCAGACAGACGATTAGCGAAACGGAAGAGAAATTAGCACAGGCCCAAGCGGATAGCGAACGCATACAGGTTGTTGAACGCTTCCTGCTTTCTCAACTCAAGATGATTCAAGGCGATAAGCTGGTTATTGAAGCAGTGAGGCTTATTTATCAATCAAAAGGCACGATCAGGATTTCGGAACTCAACCAAAAATTAGCGACTAGCCAAAGTCCTTTGGAAAAACGGTTTAGGAAACTGGTAGGTACAACACCTAAAAAATTTGCCTCCCTCGTTCGCTTCAATACCGTCCTCAATGACCTGACAACCAGCATAAAATCGCTGAGCGAAATTTGCTACGAGCATAATTTTTTCGATCAGGCGCACTTTATCAAAGACTTTAAGCAATACACAGGCGAAACCCCCGAACGGATTAAACGAGCCGATTAGATAAACGATTTTTTACAATTCCAGCCCTCCTGTTTGTTAGACCTTTGTGCCAGACTAATCATTCAGGCAATCGTTTAACAGCAACGAATCATGTTTACAGTAGCGCAAATTAAAGCAGCTCATGCTAAGGTTCAATCAGGGGCCGACTTCCCTAACTACATTCAGGAAATCAAACAATTAGGTGTGAAGGCTTTTGAAACCTGGGTCGTTGACAGCCATACCGATTACGTTGGCGACGACCACTACCAGACATCATCGTATCCTATGTATGCTGAACTATCCATTACAGATACCGTCAATAAAGAAACGTTTGCCTATGCCCTGCGTATCCATCAGCAAGGCCAGACTGACTACTATTCGTTTTGTAGGGCTTGCGCCGACACGGGCATCGAAAAATGGTTTGTCAATCTGGAGACCATGACCTGCACCTATTTCGACAAATTCGGTAACCAAGTACTGGTAGAACAAATTCCGGCCTAAACCGACGTTGCGATATGAGAAGGATGTGCTTAGTCAGCACTTTATCTGACTGTTGACTAAACCAAGGTTTGCAAACATTTTTTACAAGTGAATTAGTGGTTTGCCCCTTGCAAAAAGGCGGCAATCTCCATACCCCAGGCAATGCCTATGTGAATCAGCAATCCCCCCCAGATGCTACGCGTGCTAAGGGCCAGCACACCCAGTAAATAGCCGCCGAATATGGAGGAAACGGCCTCTCCCAACGGTCGCCCGAAGTGGATAGTGCAATACCAGACTACCATCGGTAACACGGCACCATGCCCCAGCACCCGGCTCATGCCAATGACCAGAAAACCCCGGAAAAGGAGTTCGGTAGGCACAAAATCCCAGCCGTAGCAGAGTTCATAAACAAGAGCCGTAACCCACTCAGGCACCCCGAAAAATTCATTGGCATTGGTATCCCGATAGGTTGGGTACGACTCCAGGAAGTCAGGCTGAAAAGATGCCAAGGTAATCAGTGGAATCATCAGCGCCAGCATGAGGGCATACAGCGCTAACCCTTTCCGTTTGGGGGCCATACCATAAAAACTACTTGGATAAGGGTCAAGGAATTTGTAGAACAGCGCTAGCGGCAACACAATCGTTAGCAGCGATTGCAGGTTATGCAGGCAATAATAGGCAAAGACGTATATCTGTCCGCCAAAAAGCTGCTGGCTCCATTGACTATGGGCATAGAATCCGGCATATATGGAATAGAAAACCAACGCCACTCCGCTACGAAGCCAGAACGCACGATTACGCCAGATATCAGGTCGGCGGTTAAAATACGTCCAGAGCCAGACACTCCCGTAATAAGCCGTTGCATATAAGCCCAAATAGAGTACTGGCCAGATGGGTTTACCCTGAAACGAATCGATGTATGAATCTTCGAGATCGAGCGAGAAATTGACGGTGAGGAGTATAGCCAGCCAAAGGGCAGTAACTGCGTACAGACCAGGCCGAAAGTTGATGCGAAAATGGGTGCGAAGGTCTTGCCAAAGGGCTTTCACGGGGTTAATTTTAGGGACTAGCGCAAGTAACTGGAAAGATTGATATGATCCAACCTCCTATTCATTTCTAAAGACATCTGCCCCTTCATCGAAGCGGGAGACTTAGATTCAGAAGCTGCTGATTTCGCATAACGCGAACGGGTAAGGTATGCATGTAATGGAGTTGTTGCTGAACAGACATCAATTCCGCAACTGTCGTTACAGTCATGCCGTTGGCAGTTCGGATAACATCGCCCTTTTGCAATCCCGAACTAGCCAATTTACTAGTTTTCGGCACATCCAGCACGACAACGCCCGACTCGTCGGGAAGCCCAAAAGCCGACCGATCGCCCAGGCCATGTATACTGCGGACTACTATACCCAGCCAGCTTGTTTCAGCGTTTTTTTCCTCCTGAACAGTAGTCGTTATGTTGGGAAGTCTGGGCGAACGCGCCAGCGAACGCAACGCTTGATTTTGAACGCCAAACTGGTTCATGGGAAAGTTTTTGAAACCCAGAGCAATGGCCCGACTCGCTGTGCGAACCCGGTAATCGCCCTGGCTGGGCTGAAGAAACTCAGGCTCCCCAAACTGACTGTGCGCGTCGGTACCGTTTTGCCGGGCATTCTGAAGCGCTGCCTGATCGGGGAACAGATTGTAGTCCAATTCTTTCCCCCAATCATTGACCTGAATCGGAAAGTAGGGGCGCATGACAATATTATGCCGAAAAACATCACCACTGTTTCTGAACCACACGTGTGGGTGAAACGAGTTATTGACAATCACATTGTTTTCGGCAATGCGGTAAAATCCCTCCCGGAACTTCAGCCCGCCATTGAGTAGTACGTTGTTATAAATGAGGTAATTACTACTCCCATCGTCCAGGTCGATGTCCCAGCCATGATCGCAGCGGAACCGATTGTTTCGAATAATGACTGGCTTTAGGGCATCGAGCCGAACCAGTTCGGGGTGAGCCGCAACCAGGCTATCCATCGTTTTTCGGTTGGGATGCCAAAACCGATCCCGTCCCCAGGAGTTGAACGAACCATGATCGCCCGTTTCGAGGACCGTGTCAAACACGTCGTTGTACTCGATTACATGCCCTCCCCAAGTGCCATCACCAATGTTGATACCGGCTCTGGGCAACTGGTAAATCGTATTATAGCGCACGGTAATGTCGGAAGCCATCGAAATTTCGACACCTGTTGCCTGTTTTTCGATTTCGCCAATATGGTGAATGAGGTTATTGTCGGCTGTACATTGGGCCGGGTAGCGATTCGTTTTAGGGCCAGGCCGCAAATCCATAGCCGTGTAAGGCACAAACCATTCATACCGGAATGCGGGCGACCGAACGGCTGATGTATCGCCCACAAAACCAATAGCCGTGGCACCTATATGATGAATGTGGCAACCTTCGATCAGGGCACGTCGGTTAAACCCGCTCACCAGCACGGCATTGCCACCGAGGTTGGTCAATTCACAATCCTCCAGGTGACAATTATCGGTATTTTCCAGATAGACGGCCGCTCCCCGGTAGATCATCCAGTCGCTGCGTACTAATGGTTCGTAGCTTTCCATAAACGTGCGCTCGGTGTTGACCAGGCGAAGCCCTCGGATACGTACACTACGCACCGGTGAATCAGGCAGGCCAACCAGTTCGATAAGTGCCTTCAGATGGGATACCTCTACCGTCGCTTTCGTCAGATCGAGGCCGACGGGTGGTATAAAGGAAAGCTGTTGGGCGGTTCTGTCGTAAAACCATTCGCCGGGAGCATCCAGCTCTTCAGCAATATTCTCAACAAACCGCTCTTTGGGGTGCATTCCCATTGGGCGGTTATTCTGCCAGCCCCCTTCGTAGGTCAGTGTATCCCTGTATTTACCAGTGATTCGATAGTGGAAACCACCCCATTCGTACCGATGAAGCGCGTGCATGTATCCACCAACCGGATTGCTCCACCGACGAACCCGCTCTGGAATCGTTGCACTGGAATCGGTTCCGTTGAACACATGAGCCGTAGAGTCGTAGTTGGGATAGCGGGCCAGAATTTGCTTTTGCCCGTTGATAAATAGCTGTTCAAACGGCTCGCCCGGCACCTGAGCCACCCAAACCTTATCGTCTTTTTTCTGCCACTGTAGGGTCAACTGTCGCCCACCATTCAACTCCACCCGTTCGTTCTGATAGGCGCTGATTAGCAACTGTCTGTTGCCAAGCGTTCGGGCATCGATGCGTAGGGTTCGGGGCAAATAATAGACACCCTGCCGCAAACGGATCTGAACCTGCTTCTTGGGAGCCTTTTTTACTTTTTCGAGTGCTTTTTCGAGCGTAGCCAAGGGGGCGGCCAATGTACCTGGTTGTGCATCGTTTCCCGTTGGAGAAATGTAAATCGTCGTCTGGGCATGTAGTAGGCCAAAAGCCCAGACAATAACGATGATTACCAGCACAATGCGTTTGCTCATTTCCGGTACGAAGTCGATACGTATGATTAAAGAGCAAACATACTTTTAAAGTACGAAACAGGCGTTTTTTCGACAGGATTTACAGGATTATCGGAACGGGACATTTTCAACACTAATCCTCTTCACCCTGTAAATCCTGTCGAAAACGAACAGGCGCTAAAAGCCTTCTTTTTCAGCTTCTTTGTCTTTTTTCTTCTCGTCTTTCTTTTTCTCTTCCTTCACCACCTTTTGCCCTGGCTGGAGTTTGGGTTTTGGGGCAGGTTTAGCTTTTGTTTTATACTGATCGAGATAGCGATCAACAAAAAGCGTTTTTTCATCGACCGTTGCCGGAACAACTTCCAAAGCGACTTTACTGGAGTTTTTTGAACCTGCCAAAAGTCGGTCGTTGATTTCCTGCTCTGAGGTGATGATGGCTAATTGACCAATAGCGCCCGGTCCATTACCGCCTTTGTAATCGTAGTACACCCAAACATCTGGCGATGATTCGAGATAGATGCTGAACTCATCGCCATTGCCTGTTTTGCGAATTTCGACGAACCCATCCATCTGCGCGTTAATATCCGTGGCCATGATGTTGGAAACTCCCAACTGACCTGTACTGTAAAAGGCGTTGTATTTGGGAGACCAGCGCAAATTGGCGTTGGCCAGAACCAGCATGGCGTTCAGTTTGGGCGATGCCTGATTGAGCGGCACGTGCTGATTCTGGGCCTTAACCCGATAGGCATCCACCGCTTGCTGACCAATCAGGGGTACTAACTTATCAGAAAGACGGTTCAGATCGTCGTCCGCAGCTTCGTCGTTCTTCTCTTCCAGGTTTGTTTTGACGATCTTATCGGCAATGCTCGCAGTGACCAGATCGGGTACGGGCAACGCAAAAACCATGAGCGTATTGAACCGATAGAGGCTGCTGTCGATATTGATCCGTGCCGACCCTGACGATAGCAGATACTCTTGCGGAGCCGTATTCATGAAGTTCATCTTACCTTTATAGGTCATCAGCCCACGCGCATCGTTGAAGGTATAGGCATTTTCGACATCGGCGTCTTCCGAACTATCCGCTTTGGCTACCGAATCGACCGTAGCCACCGCATCGCTACCTTTCGAGGCAATCCGATACACTTTGTCCTTTTCGTCGTAACGCATGATGCCCGTAGCACTAAACAGATCATCGTCGCGGGAATCTTCTTTCGGCGACAGGAAGGTTGGATATACGCCAGCCCCACCAGCCCGGAAGTGAATACCCGCTACCAGTTGTTGTCCGCCGTCGTTTTTAAGATTCTTATCGACCTTGATTTCCAGCCGCTCGGCTACCTTTTCTTTGAACGGAATCCAGTCACTAATCAGGTCTTTGCGTTTTTTGAGTGCAGGTTTGATAAAGCCATCCATCGACAAATCCTGCTTAGGCGCTTCCATCACAATGCCCCCCCGGAAGAGCATTTTGGGAGCCAGTTGCAGGTTATCGGCCTCATCAACTTCAGCACGAGCTACGGTAAAATAGGTTGTCATGGGTTTAGATGGCCCACTGCGCTTATTACGGGGAGCACTCCGATTCGTTTTCTTGGCATCGGCTGTTAAGGACGCTGTTTCGGAATTCGTAGCCGCCACAACCGGGGCTTCTTTTAACTCGAAACTGCCCATTTTGATGCTGGCGGTGTCGCCTTTAGCCGTTGCAAACTGGTAGGTAGCATCACCCGCAAACCGCGTCCGCGACAGCACCTGAATATTACCATTTTTGAGCCGGTGAAACAGGTTGATGGTATCCAGTTCGAGCCGGGCATTTTTCAGCGCCATCATTTCACCATTACGCCGGATAGCCACCAATCCTTTATCGGGGTAAATCCGGGCATCGGCCGCCGTAATATAAGGTACTCCACTAATGTTTAGGGTCCGCTTTTCCACATCGTACAAAGCCGCCGACCCATTGAACGTCAACCCTTCCTGTTCTTCGGCGGTGGCCGTAAAGAGTGAGGTTTTCACATCGCCCTTCATGGCAATGGTTTTAGCATTTACATTCCATTGCGCCCGGCTAATATTGGTTTTGTAGGCAGCAAACGGGAACTCTATACTTGGCGATACAGTATCGCTGACGCTTTCCTTTTTATTGATCGCCAGTCCGACAAGGCCTTTGGTCTGGTTGAAATCGACATCGACGTCATTTCCTAACAGAATCGGTTTGCCGGCGGGCGTTCCGGGCGCTTCTTTATCCGAAACGATTTTGAATTGGGCTCCACTGGCCAGGAAACCGTCTTTATTAAATTTGATGCTATTGGAGATTGTCTCGGAGTCTTTCCGACGCAGGGTTCCGTGCCCGAATAAGCCAGACGAACGCACCAGTAATCCGCCTTCCAGATTGGTCGTAGCGCTGTAGAAATTGAAGTTATTTTTCTGCGTGTTGATGACCATGCTATCGGTTTTCGGCCACCATTTCATGCTGAAATTATTGAGCTGAACCTGCGGGAAATAGCCTTTCCCAACCAGCCCTTCTTTGATCTCCCCTTTATCGCCCGATGCCAGCAGGGAGTCCGTCATAAACAGAATTCCTTTGGTAGTAAGCGTAGTAGTCAGGTGATTGAGTACGCCCTCGGCCCGGAGCCCGCTTTTGTCCATGACCAGATCGCCCGTAAACTTGACGGTCGATGGTGCTGTTCCTTTCTTTCCGGCATAGACCGGATAGCCTGTTGCAGGAGCCTTATGAACAAAACCTAACGTATTGTCGGGCATAGTGACGAGCTGCGCTTTAAAGGGCGGGAAGATACCATCTGAGTAGAACGTCCCCATAAACGCAATATCGCCCTTGCCCAGACTATCGTTGTCGATGGCCGGGATTTTGAAGTAAACTTTCTGGTTGTACGTGATATTTCCCCGGTTTGGCTGATTAAAATAGACCGTCATCCCTTCGGGCATGACCAGACGCTGGGTGGTTTTCTTGCCCTTCATCTGACCCGACTTGTTATCTGAGCCCGCCAGAAAAACCGTTCCTGGGTTTTCATACTTAATATCCCCCCCGATTTCACCCTCTTTCCCCTGAGCGGCCAACTTCTGCGACTGGAAGGTAATGGAGTCAATCTTATTAAGACTCATCGAGAACTTATCGTAGTTGAATTTCAGGTCGCGACCCGCATACCGTAGCGTACCGGCTTTAAGCTGTCCGTTGAGGGTAAAATCACGACCTTTACCTACCCGGAGTATTTTGTCAGAAGGATAACCGAAAATTTTCAACGAGTCAGACATCGTGAACTGACGAACTCCCCGAATGGTCAGAATTTTGTCGTTGAGGTCGATGGTTGCGTTTTTTACGCTGTCGTTCGACACAAAGAGCGACTGTACCTGGAAATTGTCGTAGTCCTGCTTGTGGGCATAGGCCAGCACGTATAACACTCCTTTGCGGCTCAGGCGCATCATACTGGTTTTAGGGTCACGGTCGATGTAGCCTTCCAGCACCATTCGATTTAGCGCACCCCGCAACGCACCCGCATTTACATTTTTGGCAAACTGGGTGATATCGTCATCCAGGAAGGTCTGCTGTTTTTTGGTAGAAACGAAGTTAGCAACAATCTGTAAGGGGTGGAAGCCATAATCGACGGTCAGATCAGAGTAACGTTGGGGATGGAAATAATCGAACGATTCAAAGCGTACAGGCACCTCCCGTTTGGCCCCTACCTGATAGAAATCCACTTTCCGACGGGGTAAATCCCAACGCACCACTTCGGGCATGATGTAAAATTTGTGATACCAGTCGGCATAGGGAACTCGGGCGTAATCGGTGTGCTGCTCACGGTCGAGCCAGGCAATGCGCTGAGCTTTATCGTACCGGAATTTTACAGACTGATGGGTAATTGAATCGGTATCGATGTACCCGACAAAGGCAGCCGAATTAGCCGAAATCATGGGCCTTGCCTGAGTAGAACGAGTACCCGTTGTTTTAACAGGTTCGGTTGTATTAAAGCCCGATGCAGCCAGACCAGCCTGAGTAGAATCGGCAGGAGGCATATCGTTGACGGCAAAATCGAACCGACGGCTGGTCGCTTTGAGGGCGGGTTTACCGTTGTATTTGACGGTTAGCTGAGCCGGAAATCCACTGGCCGACGCCCCAACCATTTGCGTACCCGACAGCGCTAACCCGCCTTTGTACTCAACATCGGGCCCTAAATCGGGCAGTTTGACATCGTTTTGCCACGACATAAACCGGGGATAAGTAACGGGCCCGCCTTTTTTCCTGCTGACATACTCGAATACCCCTTTGATTGGGGGTGTTTTCTCATAGGTCAGCGTCACATCGTCGGCTTGCAGACGCGGACTCATGGTCGTCAGGGCGTAGTCGCTCAACGTCACAAAAATATCCGGTCGTCCGGCGGTAGCCCAGGTAAATTTGCCGCCCTGCCCAACCAGCACGCCATCTTTCAGCATCATATCGCCATTGGTATTAGCCAGAATAGCCGAGTCGCCATTGGCCACAATAGCCAGCGATACATCTTTGAGTGTAATCAGCACGCCCGATACTGAGGGCAATGGCCGACGCTGCGGGATATACTGGGGCCCGGCCGAACGCGGCTGGCTTGAATCGGAGGGAGCTGGCGTATCCCACCCATCGAAGCGAGAGCGTTCGGCAGCCGCTTTTGCCGCTGCAATGGAGTCCTCTGCCGTTTTGATGTCGGTTGGTTTCAGCGATTTTAGCCCTTCGACAAACCGAAACTCAAATGTACCACCCTGCGCATACAACTTGTTGTAATTACTGGCATATAGCTCTCGACGATCCATAAACCGCCGAACCGTTTCCAGACTCCGGGCAAACACCTTGGCATCGGTAGTTTCGAACAGCTTTTCCGAGATCGTTAGCAGGCCATCGACGTTGGTAGCAGGTTGTTGCTGAGTGGCCAGATACAGTGATTCGTAAAATGGTGTAAAAATAGTAGCCGCTGGTAAACGCTTCTGGTTCATTTTACGGCTCAAGGCCATAACACGCTCCTGCTGCTGGGCCGACAGGCGGTTTTCGGACCAGATGGCCTGTAAGTTGGTGCCCGCCCGGACTCCTGCAGGACCGCCCGTAGCCATTAGTTTCTGAACATCGGCCACAAACTGATCGGGTTTATCCGAAATTCGAACCGCCTGGCCGAACGAAGCTGTCAGCATTAGTAGTGTTAAAATCAGGCTGTAATAAATACGATTCATATCCGAAGGCCGACCGGGATACATCCCCATCAGCGTTTAATAAATGCTAAAGAAGTCCATTGGTTTTTGGTTAGCTGCTTAATCAGCGTCAATCCCGACTCTATGGCTTTCTGCTCGATATCCGGCGCATCGTTGTCATAGAAACCACTGACAATCAGGTATCCATTTTGCATTAACCGTGTTGTGTAGGTAGGAATTTCGGCTAGCAATACATTCCGATTGATATTCGCCAGAATGATATCGAAGGGCTCGACGGCCTTTACATCAGCAATCGTCCCCTGAAATACGGTAACCTGCGAGCAGTCGTTAAGTTCGGCGTTTTCGCGGGCATTTTCAACCGCCCATTCTTCAATATCGAAGGCCAGTGCAGCGCTAGCCCCCATCTTAACCGCCAGAATCGCCAGAATCCCCGTTCCACTACCCACGTCGAGTACCGTTTTTCCGGCAAAATCGAGGCTAAGCTGTTGCTCCAGCATCATAGCCGTGGTTTCGTGGTGGCCCGTTCCGAACGACATTTTCGGGTTAATGACAATGTCGTAACGAAATCGGGCGTCCAACGAATGGAAGGACGCCCGGACCCGGACCTGGCCCGCCACTTCGATCGGCTCGTAATCGCGCTCCCACTCGGCGTTCCAGTTTCGTTTCTCTAACGAACTAACTTCATAGGCTATTGCAGTCTGGGCTGCGTATTTCTCAATCAATTCCTGGATGGCTAATTCCTCAAAATCAGATTCAACGATATAGGCGTTTAACCCTTCGTCGGTTTCCACAAACGATTCAAAACCTAGCTCAGCTAATTCGGCTGTAAGAATGTCGAAATAATCGGGCGACAGATGCAGTTGTAGTTCAATATAATTCATACCTCAAAGTAACGAAAAAGGCTAACTTGTTCGCGTTACAAGACCCGTATCTGCCTGCTTCTCTTTATTTTTTGACTTACTTTCCAACCATTTCAACCTCCAGCATCACTTTAGTCTGAAGCACCTCTAAAACCATGTTCCGCTTGGCCATACCGACCGATCTATCTGAACACGAGCTTGTCGACCGCTGTCGGGCCAACGACCGGATTGCCCAGCGGCTTCTGTTTGAACGGTATAAGCGGGCTATGTTTTCGACGGCCTACCGAATTATTAACGACTACGACCACGCCAGCGATGCCTTGCAGGACGCTTTCGTTGAGGTATTTCGAAACCTGGATCAATTCGCCTTCCGGTCAACATTAGGGGCCTGGATCAAAACCATTGTGGTTCGTCAGACGCTCCGAAAACAACAGCTTGAAGGTCGATTTTTACCATTAGACGAACACGTACATGACTACCCAGCACCATTTCGCGATACACTTACGGGCGATGAATTAGACGCGGCAATTCGTACGCTACCCGATGGGGCTCGCACGGTGTTCTTACTCACTGAAGTAGAAGGATATACCCATAAAGAAGTGGCTGACCTGCTCAGCATAACGGAGGGCACCTCGAAATCGCAGACGAGTTATGCGAAGAAGCTATTAAGACAACGACTATCATGAACGACTCACTGCCTCAACTCCCCGAATACGACCCAGCCGATAACTTGTGGGATCGCATCGAAGCCAATTTGCAGGCCGATGAGCTTTTTACTCGGTTGAGCCATGAACTACCCTTGCATGAGCCTAACCCTGATCTGTGGAATTCCATTGAAGCGAATCTATCTGTCAGCGATACTGTCAAAATTCGCCCACTTTGGCAGGATGTACGCGTTCAATGGGCTAGTCTGGCCGCTACAGTTGCATTGCTTATGGTAGGAATATGGTCCGTATGGCCCGCCGAAATGCCCGAAAAAGTCCATATCGAATATGCCACGGAATCGATCAAGCCTGTTTCAACCCAAAAATCGACAAACACCAACTGGCCAGCTACAACCAGCCGAACCGAAGCCCTTATTGCGAAGCGGTGCGCCCAACAAAAATCCGTCTGCCAGCGGCCCGAAGTTCATGAGTTGCGGAAACAACTTACAGCACTGACACTTAAACAGCAACGTATTGAACAGGAACGGGAAATTTTTGGTGACGATCCAACCTTACTACGCGCCCAAACCAAACTGGAAACACAGCGAGCCGAAGTGACTAAAGAACTGCTAACCCTACTGGAGTCATGAATACGGGCGTTTTTAGGCTGGCACGACTACCCGCTTTAGCTGTTTGGTCAACCCGGTGGTTTATCTGGCTGATTGGCTGCATCAATTTGGGCGTAAATGGCTATGCGCAGTCGGTGCAGGTTATTACAAAAATCATCGACAAGGAGCTTCCTTATATAGAAAATCAGCCTGTTTTACTGACCGCCCAAAAAGCCGATGTCATGATTAAGGGCTGGGCCCGGCCAACAATTTCGGTACGGTTACGGCTTATTGCCAAACACCCCGACCGCGCTACAGCCGAACGAGAATTAGCCTATCACCAATATGCTCTGCAGTCTGTCAATGGGCAGGTTGACTTGTCGAATCGCTTCGTCATTCCTCAATCGGTTGGAAAACTAAAAAGTCAGTTGAAAGCCGTTTATGAAATCAGTCTTCCGGCCAAAGCCTTTTTAACCGTAACCAACTCGTTTGGTGATATTAATCTGACGAATCTGGATGGTAACACCAGTCTGACTTTTGATTTTGGCAAACTCACGCTGGATGACATCCGAGGCAAACTCACCATAAAATCAGACTATGGGGATATTGATGGCCGGGGGCTTGATGCGATGCTAAACGTAAAGGCCGAAAAAGCAGAGATATCCCTACAGGATGTAAGCGGAAATGTAACGCTCCAGACCAGCTTTGGAAAGTTGACGCTTCTGCCAAGCCCTACGCTCGATGCCCTGAACGTTGATGCAACACGCACCGATATCCTGGTCGCCACGAAACGCCTGACCGATTTCTGGTTCGATGTCACCAGCTTAGGAGCCGACATTCGTGTCCCTGAAAACTTCGCCGATCAGCTTGTCAAGGCTAAAAACAAGCAGACTTTCCGGTATCAAACTTCGGCTAAAAAACCCGAGATCGTCATTCAGAACCGTTACAGCCCGATTGTTATCCAGGGCGAAAAAACACTCGTCGACCGACGTTAAGCCACAAACCCCATGAACCCATCCCTACCCTTTTTAATACTCCTGATCAGCTTGATGGCGTGCGGAAGTTTGGCGCAGTCAGCCGATTCCATACGCGTTGTGTACAGCGAGGAAATTGCAAGCCAACCGACATCATCGAACACGAAACGGATCAAGGCCCTTTATAATCGGTTCATCCGGTCCCAGATTGAAGAAAAAACACTGATCAAGCTGGGTGGTATGCCGACGAGTTTTGGAGCAACCCCAGATCCTATATGGTCAATTCGAAACGAGGTTGCTGTTGAACAAAAGCTGACACCTGCTTTTTCTATCCTTATTTCGGTTCGTTCCTACTATCGGCGGCTGGCAAAAACCCTTACAGAAGCCAGTGTATCGGGAGAAGTAGCTGGACGGTGGTACTTTGTCATGAATCGCCGAATACGGCAGGGCAAGAGCGCGAACAATTTTTCGGGGCAATACCTAACCCTGCATCTGATTAAACCGCTTTGGGCATCGAATTCTCTCGACCCTCCGGCTAGCGGCTTAACCCATGCCTGGTTGGGTGTTGGACTGGGCACTCAGCGTCGGTTAAGCCGCTTTGGGTATCTGGATGCTAACATCGGTCCTGGCTATACCATCCGTAGTCTCAATCCCATGCCTGTTGGCATTCAGGCGTCTATTCTGATAGGCTTCGGTTTGTAATTGTTATACCCTTCTCACCAATTTATAAACCATGAAAACGTGGTATGCTTGTTGTATTGCTTGCTGGACTATTGTCTGTTTAACCCTAAACAGCTACGGACAGGCCGACTCCACGCGAGTCGAAATCTCACAGGAAAAATTATCGTCTGATTCGACATTACAGCTTGATCCTGAACGTACCGGCAAAGAGAAGAAGTTAATGAAAGAACTTTTTCGACGCAGTCGTCAGGAAGTCACGTTGATTGAAATCGGCGTGGAATACCCATACAGGGCAGGTATTGTTCTTTTTAAAGATCCTCGCCCGGTTACCGAACAAACAAGTCTGTTTAGCTTATGGGCTGGTATTGAGCATAAGCTGACACCTGCCTGGGCGCTCATGGGTGGAGTAGGCTGGCAGTTTTCTCCCGGAACACCGCAGAACCCTATATCAGGAAGTAGTTGGCTCAGCCAGGCCGGAATCAATTATTATCCACTTATTAACAAAGCGATCCAAAAAGGCCAATCTGCCAACAATTTCTATCGCCAATTTTATATCACGACACGAGCCCTTCTGCCTTTTCATGACAAGCTATCCATAGAAGGTACGGGGCCGAGCCAGAAAATAACCGTTAATCCGTTTCGGCAGGCTACCTTACTGGGAATAGGTATCCATAGTATACGAACTCGCTTTTACTTCTATAATCTGGTTGCAGGCGCGGCTTATCTATATGGGCGCGATGAGGGAATCCGGTATCCAGTACAGGCGATGGTACGCTTTTCGTTCGGCCTGGGTCTATAAGTTTTCGTGTGTTATACCTTACCTTTGAGTATCGTTAAACATGATTCTGATGACGGTACTCCCCAATGAAAAATGCGTTTCTGATTATCGATGCCCAGTTTGATTTCTGCCATCCAGAGGGTGCTTTGTTTGTGCCAGGAGCCGAGCAGGATATCACCCGAATAGCGACTCTAATTCGAGCCCATGCCCAGCAAATTGACCATATTGTTGTAACACTCGACACCCACCACATTCTGGACATTGCCCATCCCGGATTCTGGCAGGATGCGAACGGGACTCATCCGGCACCCTTCACACGTATTACGGGCGATGCTGTTGACACGGGTCGCTGGATTCCCCGATTTTCGGCCGAGAAAGCAAAAAAATACGTACACGATCTTGAAGCGGATGGACAATTCGATCACTTCATCTGGCCCGAACACTGTTTGATTGGATCACACGGTGCCGCCCTCCACGATACATTGCTGGATGCGCTGAAAGACTGGTCGCATCAACGGAATCGCGATTATGTAGCCGTACAAAAAGGCCTCTACTCGCTCTCCGAGCATTTTGGTATTTTTCGGGCACAGGTTCCAGATCCGGCCATTTCCGAAACCCAACTGAATACGTCTCTAATTGCTGACTTAGCCCGGTTTGATACCATTTACCTGATGGGCGAAGCCAAGTCGCACTGTGTAGCCAATAGTTTGAAACAAATCCTGGATTTCGCCCCCGAACTGGTTCCGAAGCTAGTCGTTTTAACGGATTGCATGTCGGATGTAACAGGCCTGGGCCACCTCGCCGATCCAATTTATACTGAAGCGCGAACCCGTTCTGTCCGTTTTATGGAATCGAATACGGTTTTTAAGTAAAAAGCTGTACTTTTCGGACCTATGCAAAAAGTGCTCTCACTGTTTCCGCTCAATCTGGTTGTGTATCCTGGCGAGGATTTGAATCTGCATATTTTCGAACCCCGTTACCGGCAGCTTATCGACGAATGCCTTGAAGAAGAGCGCACATTTGGCATTCCAGCCTTCATCAATAACAAACTTCCGGGCTTTGGTACAGAAATGCACGTTACGACCCTGCATAAACGCTACCCAGACGGTCGGATGGATATAAAAACGAAAGGGTTACGGATTTTCCGACTGGTCAATTTTGAAAACCCCGTTGCCGGTAAACTGTATGCGGGTGGCGAAGTAGAACTGATCGAGTCGGGAGATAATTTTAGTGCACATGCATCCGCCCTGGCCGAACGTTTGGAGCGGTTGTACAAGTTGCTCCAGATCGAGACAGATTATAACCCCAGGGCCGAAAACTTATCGTATAAAGTAGCGCACAAAGTAGGTTTATCAATCGAGCAGGAATATGAACTGCTAACCCTGGAAAGTGAGGCCGAACGGCAGCTTTTCCTGATCCAGCATCTGAATACCGTATTGCCTGTAGTGTCCGACATGGAACGCACGAAGCAACGTATTCGTATGAACGGTCATTTCAAAAACCTCGATCCGCTCAATTTTTAATGAGCGATTGAGTGAATAAAAAGCTCATAGTAGTAATTCGCTAATCGCTCATTTTTTCTCCTCCACTTTGCCAATTTTCTTGGTTCGTTTTGGTAATTGTTCGGCTAGTTCCTGAAGATTTTTTATAGGTGGGCGTGGCTTTTCGGCTTCACCAATCAGGAATCCATAGGGCTTTAGCGAATCGATGGCATCAAAAATCACTTTTATAATGGCCGTCATAGGCAGGGCCAATACCAGCCCTGGCAGCCCCCACACATTTTCCCAGAGAATGAGTGCAATAATAGCGGCTAATGGGTTGATACTCACCTTTGATCCGACGATATAAGGTGTAATAAAATTCCCCTCCAAGGCCTGCACAAACAGGAAAACGCCAACAACACCCAGCGCCTTAAACGGATTGTCCTGCGTAACCAGCGTGTACGCTGCTGGAATCAGCGAACCCAGCGAAAGGCCAAAGTAGGGAATCAAGACCAGACAGGCCCCAAAGAAGCCAAAGAACACCGCATAATCGACTCCAAGTATCAACAGACCGACCGTCATCAGCGTACCGATTATGATAATGACCAAAAACAATCCAGCCATGTAATCTTTTACGACCTCATAAATGCCACTCATCACGCCATCGACCTTAGAGCGACGGGCATCGCTGAAAATTTTATAGAAGAAGGTTCGGAAAAAATCGCGGTAAAGCAGGAAGAAAAAGGCGAACAGCAGAATCAGGAAAAGCGTGCTTATAATATTTGTTGTAGTGAGCAGGGTGGTTGTCACAATCACACCGGCTTCGGAAAGGGCCTGATTGAGGTACTTCCGTATTTCATCGACCTGACGTTGTTTGTCGATGTTTAAGTGTTCATCAGCGAACTTTTGTATGCTATTGATGTATTCATTGCCGCGCTGAACAAACTTAGGCACCACTTCGCTAAAATTGCTGAGCTGAATTGAAATGCCATAGAACAAACCGGTCAGGATGGTCAGCGCCAATAATAAACAAAGGACTATAGCGATTATTCGAGGCACTTTCCAATTTTCGAGCCGTTTTACGAGCGGAAAAAGCAGTACCGCAAACAGGATGGCAAAAACTAATGGAATCAACAGGTTTTCCAGTACATGCAAACCATATACAATTACCACTAAGGATAATAATATACATGTAACTTTAGCGTAGAAAGGCAATTGAATTTCAGGAGAACGTGTGTCCATAGTAGTGAATGTAAATCAAACTAATCCCGCAATCGGTTTATTGGTTACAGGATCAACTATTCCCCCAACCACCAATTACCCACTTTAGTTTGAGTACTTATACACTTTAGGGCTTATCTAATTATCTTAGTATCAGACAGGAACAGCAGCTATTAATTGCGGTTAAGGCTGTTAAGTTTTTGTTAAGGATGCATTTAGAGTTGGTAACGTTGTGGATAAGTCATGTAACTTCGGGCTGCCAAATAGGAGGCAACTACTAAACGCCACAAGTGAAGTAGATCATTCTCAACAATTTAACTTCGCATGAGTGCTGCAAAAGCTGCTCAACCCCTTCATCGCGTTTTAGTCGTAGACGACGACGCCGACATCGTAGAGATGCTCGAATACAACCTTCTTAAAGAAGGCTACGAAGTTCGTACAGCGTTCGATGGCCGGAAAGCTATTGACGTCGCTAAAAGCTATCTCCCCGAATTGGTTTTACTGGATATTATGATGCCTCAGCTAGATGGCATCGAAACGGGTCGCCAGCTCCGGGAGATCGCTGAGTTACGCCAGACCTACATCCTCTATCTGACGGCCCGCTCGGAAGAGTATTCCGAAGTAGCGGCTTTCGATGTAGGTGCCGACGATTACATTACTAAACCCATCAAGCCCCGAGCGCTGATGAGTCGAATCAATGCCCTATTTCGGCGCGAAGCCCAGAAGGCCGATCCGGGTGAGCAAATTACCATTGCCGATCTGCTGATCAACCGCAAAAACTACTCGGTTACGCAGAACGACAAATCGGTTATACTGCCTAAGAAAGAATTTGAACTTTTGTTCTTTTTAGCGCAACATCCCAATAAGGTATGCAGCCGGGAAGAGTTACTTCAGAAAATCTGGGGAGCCGATATTTATGTGCTTGAGCGCACTGTAGATGTTCATATTCGCAAGCTCCGCGAAAAAATCGGTGATACCCACATCCGAACGCTGAAAGGTGTAGGCTACATGTTTACCGACCAGCCTGAATAAAGAGCGAAAGAGTGAAAGAGCGAAAGAGTGAAAATGGCCTCTGCTGAATTTTCACTCTTTCGCTCTTTCACTCTTTCGCTCTTTTTATCTTTACACAATGTCCCTCAGTCCCCGCATTATTGCTCTTTTACTGGCTTGCCTGATTTCGGCATTGACACTCGCTTTCCTCACATTTGTCGAAGGCGTTACGAGCAGTATGTTGTTTGTAGTCGGGCTTTCGTCGTTTGCCATTTCGTTCTTCCTGGTACTCTACGCCATTGAGTTATTGGTTTTTCGGGAAGTCAACAAGATGTATAAAACCATCCACCAGCTCAAAATTCGCGACTTTAGTATTTCCCGAAAATCGATTATCAAGAACAGCAATCCGTTTAAGAAGCTCAACGACGAAATCTTCGTTTACGTCGCCAAGAAGCAGAAAGAGATCGATGAGCTAAAACGGCTGGAACAATTTCGCCGGGAGTTTCTGGCCGATGTGTCGCATGAGTTGAAAACCCCCATTTTTGCCGCGCAGGGCTTTATTCACACCTTGATTGATGGGGCCGTCGATGACGAGCAGGTTCGAGATAAATTTCTGTCGAAAGCCGCCAAAAGTCTCGATGGGCTGGATGCGCTGGTAAAAGATCTGGTGGCGCTGTCGCAACTGGAAACGGGCGAAGTAAAAATGAGCTTCGAACGCGTCAACTTCACGCAGGTAATTCAGGAAATCTTTGACCAGCTCGAAACCATTGCTAAAGCCAAAAATACATCGCTTTCTCTCAAGACCTCACAGCCGGGCCCTGTCTGGGTAAAAGCTGATGTTCAGCGCATTATGCAGGTTATGACCAATTTGATCGAAAATGCAGTGAAGTATGGAAATGACAACGGCAAAGTGATCGTGCATCTTGAAGAAGACAAAAAGCACATTATCGTATCGGTCCGCGACAATGGCCCTGGTATCCCCCCCGAACACTTAAGCCGGATATTTGAGCGATTTTACCGGGTTGAAAAAAGCCGCTCGAAAGAACGTGGAGGAACTGGTCTGGGCCTGGCTATTGTAAAGCACATTCTGAATGCACATAAATCGAAAATTACCGTAATGAGTAAGGTCGAAAAAGGCACTACCTTTCGATTCAAGCTCGACAAAATGGACGTGTAATTTTCTAAATCAACCGCTTGAGGGCAAAATGGGCAATAATAAGCTGCCCATTTCTACGGGCAACCAGTGATATTTCTCTGCCCTCGCCTTTCTGTAGTATTTTGTAGATTTCACTGATGGTCATATCTCTGGCCGATGTATTATTGATAAACAATAGCTCATCTCCTTCTACCAGCCCAGCCGCTGCGGCTGGTGACCCATCCAGAATTTTATCGACATAATAGGTACGGAAGCTCTCTCCTTTGGCACGAAGCTCCAGACCGCTCATATCGTGCTCGAAGCTCTCGCGCATCAGTCGCTTAACGGGCTTCATCACGATGTACTGATCGGGATAATTGAAGGTGACGTTAAACCGACGTAACAACTCGCAGCCTACGTTACCCTGTCGCTCGGGCATATTGACGAGCTTCATCCCAAAAGCCATACTGTCGGGAAACGACGCCAGAATATTATCCATTTCGTAACGCCCAAACCGAATTTTCTGAATCCGCCCTACGCTCCCATTGATGACCCCGTTTAACCCGCGACCCAGTTGCGCCCGAATGCTTTTCTCTGGAATTGGCATAGCGGCCGTACTACGTGACCGATCGAGCAGGAGTGCGTGGCCAGCCCCTGTATCCAGAACGACACGCAGCGGCAAGGTTTTCTCGCCATCAAATACCGACAGCGCATCGGTATAGGCCTTGGTATCCTGAATGGTGATGGGGTAACGATCGCCTTTATGCTTGCTGTATTTATAGCGCCCTGGCTTCATGATCATTAGCTCATGGCGCTGAAAATCAACATTAACCACAAAATTGGCAAAGATTTCATACCCAAAAATACCATGCACAGGCGCACCCACATATTCCGACAGTTTGAGAATATCTTCGTCCAGAATAACCAGATTATGATGCGATGCCCGTAAGCCACCCATCGTCAGGCTATTATCAATAGCAATAGAAGCCGTCAGACTCCCACCCTCTCCAGCGCCACTAATCTTAACCTTACGTGTTAGTTGAAGTTTCTGCTTTGCAAAAGCTGCTGGGTCAGTAATAATTGTGTTGGCGACCCCAGTATCCAGAATAAAGTTCAGGGTATCCGAATCATTGATCCGTACTGGCACAACAATCAGATTTGAATGAAGCTGAAACGGAATACGAGTCCAGGTCCGATTTCCAGCAATAAAAAAGCCGTACCGATCTTTGTCGGGCTCACGTCGGTTATCATCCCCCCGCGCAACCCAACCGGACAGTAACAACCCTAAGGCCAGCAACAGCGTTTTCATTTCTTTAGATTTGCTACATTGAAATTACGCATTTTTTATCCGAATAACACAAAAATTGAATACTAAGTTTATTGACTACCGGTTAGTTATTTTCACTTATTTACTGTCCGGGCAACTTTAGCCGCCTTTAACGTGGTGCATTCCGTTCAAAATCCTAATTTCGCTAAAAATTTCAGGCAATATAAGGGCTATTTACTAACCCGAAACATTGTTTTCGACTCTCATTATTAATCGGTTATGCGTAAAAAAATAGTTGCTGGCAACTGGAAGATGAATAAGACGACCGATGAGGCTATGGCCCTTGTATCGGAAGTAGTCGACAAGGTGAATGCTGAAGTAACGGGTGATGTTACGGTTGTACTGTGCCCACCCGCTGTTTATTTAGCTACAGCCCGGCAAGCAATACCATCGGGCGGCTCCATCGCGCTTGGTGCTCAGAACTGCCATGAGAAAGCCTCAGGGGCTTACACGGGTGAGATTTCGGCCCCCATGTTGCAATCGATTGGCGTTGACTACGTCATTCTTGGCCACAGTGAACGCCGGGAATACTTCGGGGAGACCAACGCTCAATTGGCCGCCAAAGTAAACATTGCGCTGGAAAACGGCCTGACGCCTATTTTTTGCTGTGGCGAATCCCGCGATCTTCGCGAAAACGGTGATTACATTGGCTTCGTAAAGAATCAGATTACCGAAAGTCTGTTCCATCTGTCGGCCGAGTCGTTTGCAAAGGTCGTTATCGCCTACGAACCGATCTGGGCTATCGGTACTGGCCTGACAGCGTCGGCAGCCCAAGCACAGGATATGCACTTTGAACTTCGTCAGCATATTGCCAGTCAATACGGCGATTCTATTGCCCAGGACATCAGCATTTTATACGGTGGTAGTGCCAATGCCCAAAATGCCGCCGAACTGTTCGCCCAGACCGATGTAGACGGTGGTTTAATCGGTGGTGCGTCTCTAAAAGCTCCCGACTTTATTACAGTTATAAAAGCAGCACAATAAACTTAATGAGTGAATGATAGAGTGATTGAATGATTGAATAGATTCTTGGTTTATTTATTCAATCATTCAATCACTCTATCATTCAAAATTAAATTATGACAGCCGCCTACTACGTTCGGGCCTTCAACATGGCTCCACATCCCGAGGGCGGGTATTACGCTGAAACGTATCGATCACCCGAACGAATTGGGCGCACAGCCCTACCGAGCCGATTCAGTGGTGAGCGATCGTTTTGCACCGCCATTTATTTCCTACTGGAACAAAAGGACTTTTCTGCATTTCACCGTATCCAATCCGACGAGATTTGGCATTTCTACGCAGGAGGCCCACTAGAGGTGTTTATTATACATCCCGACGGTACGCTTAGGATAATTCGATTGGGTAATAATCCTGATCAGGGAGAGGTGTTTCAGGACGTAGTGCCCGCAGGATGTTGGTTTGGCTCAAAACCAGCCGACGGAACTGAATTCTCGCTGGTAGGTTGTACGGTAGCGCCCGGTTTCGATTTCGCCGATTTCGAACTTGCCGACCGAAACCAGTTACTACAGGAATTCCCCCAGCACCGAGAAATCATTGAGAAACTAAATCCCGCCGGGCCGCAGGAGCGGTTCTGATTACTGGAAATTTACATTCCCGAACTTGGCCACAACACGGACTTTGGTGCCCGAACCGCTACCGACTTTACCGACATACTGCTTGGTCAGCTTTGCCCCCCTCCGGTTATCATCGTCGGGTTGGGTGCTAAAATGCCAGGTTGAATTGGATGGGTAGTTGAAGCTGCCATAGCTAACCGTTACGTCGAAATCGCAGTCGTTATTTCGGTCGACAGGTAACGCTACGGATGAATAAGACGCCTGAATATCAACATTTTCAGCACTTTTAGATAACTGATCGATTCGAAAGCCTCCTGAGAAGCTAAGTTTAATTTTACCCGATTCGCGCAGGTTACCAATTTTAGCTCCAGAATAATTAATGTCGGCGTTTAATTTGCCCACATCGCCAATGGTCATTTTACCGCCTTTATTAGTAAGCGTCAGGTCATTAGCTTTTAGCAGTTCCAGACTTCCGTATGCCATATCCAGTTTACCAGCGTCGATATACCGGATATTGGCTTTACCATAGGCCACATCAATGTCGTTTTGCCGACTAGCCAGCTCTTCGGCTATAAAATTGCCATATCGGGTATATACCGTCAGCGGAGCCTGAAACGAATGGATGGAGGTATTGCCAAATTTATTTTTCAGTGTCAGCGCATTCTGCTTGGGCATCATCACATCATAGTTGATGCGTACAAAATTCCGTTCGCCATCATCTTTCCACTTCCCGAAGCTCCAGTTCGATATGGCACTCTGGCTGAAATTGGTGCGAACGGTAATCTGGTTGCCACTGCGTTTTTCTTCAATCGATACCGCATCCAGGTATTTTTGGGTACGCTCGTCCGAATCTGAATTAGCAACAATGGTGATCTGAATTTTTATTTCCGGTCTATCCCACAACCCTATTGTAACCTGCCCAAACTGATTGTCAACGACCAGATTGTCTTTACTATCAACGTCGAATAGTTTAATGATGGTTTTCTTCTTTTCAACGGTGGTTTCAACCGTACCGGGCAGAACCGGCCCCTCAGCCCGTGTAACTAATGGACTAAGGCATAGTAAAACACTATACAGGACTCGTTTCATGGGACTGGTCTTTAATGCGATCAATGACACGCAATTGTTCGTTAAGTAAGTTGATCTGAAGCTGTAAATTCTGTATCATGGCCTGGATCAACACTTCCTGATTCGGGTTTTTAGGCAGATCAGCCTTGAGTGCCCGATAGGAGTTTTCGAGCCGATCCAGGTCAATCGCAAATTCCTGATACAGGGCGGGATTATCCTCGGTCAGTTGTTTTAGTTCGGCGCGTTTATCGTCAATTAATCGCGTGTATTGTACTACTTCTTTCGCATACGTCGGATTGGCCGCTACGAGTTCAGGCTGGCGGGTTACCCCATACTGCTTATTCATGTACAGAAAACAGCCAGCCAATAGTAATACCGCAACGGACGCAGCCACTCGCCAATCGAGCGTAGGCCAGCCTATTTGCCGTCCACCTGAAGCTGGGCGGTTTTTGTGGACCGCCACAAACGGTGAACCATTGTTCTGGACAATCGGCGGACCATCCATACCAGCTTTATCAAGGCCAGCCTCAATCTTTTTCCACAGATCAACCGACGGCTCTTTGTCGTCAAAGTCCTCGCGGTTATCGCGCACAAAACGTTCAAGGTTATCCTTTTTCATAGTTCAATAAGCGAAAGAGCGAAAGCGTGAAAGAGCGAATACCCTCCACAGGGTTTGCCCTAGTCAACTCTTACTAACTCATTCACAACTAGTTTAACAATTCAAGTAAACGTTTTTTTCCTCGTAAGTACTGCGTTCTGGATGTTGTTTCACTGATATTTAACACGTTGCCTATTTCTTCGTGGTCGTACCCTTCAAATAAATAAAGCGATAGCACCACCCGGTAGCCCTCTGGAAGCAGTTGCATGGCCCTTCGGACCCGATCTACTTCTAATTGAACCCCATCTTCGTCATACGGTTCGGGGTCGGCAAAGTCAGGCCCATCATCTTCGCCAAATCGATTCGACTCCATATCGACCAACTCCAGCCGACGGCTTCGAAGATGGTTGATAGCCCTATTCACTACAATCTGCTTCAACCAGGCCCCGAATGTACTCTGGCCCCGAAACGAGCTTATATGACTAAATGCATCCATAAAGGCTTCCTGCAATACATCTTCAGCTTCGGCTTCATGATTCAGAATCCGCAGGCAAACGTTATACATTGCCTTTACGTAATGCTGATAAAGTTCATACTGCGCCCGTCGCTCGCCCTGTTGGCAGCGTTTGACCAGATCAGCATGGCGGTCGGGGTACGGTTTAGGTTCCAACAGCTTCAGTATTTCCCAACGTTTAAGTTATTATCGATAGAAAGATGCAGGTAAATTGAGAATGTTGCACAATAATTCAGAAAAAGTCATCGTTTCTGCACTCACATCGTTTAAAGGCTGTTTTTATGTAGCTTGGCCCTATGAAAGCATTTATCACTATGTACAAAACTCAGGAAGGTCAGCCGTTTATAGTTTATAGCCCATGAAGATGGCCCAGATTCTCCTTTTAAGCATCAGCGCGTCATCAGTAAACTAACGTTTGAATTAGGGCTATTATATTACCAACAAAAGAGAATTATTCTGGAACCTCTCCCTGAAACGCCATTGGATGAAGGGCCTGGTCATGCCGTACCCGACGTAATTTTGTACGATAAAACCGCTGAAGAAACGAAGATTATCATAGAAATATGCCAGAACAATGGGCAACGTAATGACCTACGAAAAATCATTTATCTTATCGAAGATAACGACTACGGCATCCTGGAAGGCTTTGTCTACAATTACAAAACGCACGAGTGGTTACGGTACCGAAAAGGCGATGGTGGAGTTGCTACAAATTCATCCGTATCGGAAGTAATGGGCATCGATATGGGGCCTTTCCTCTGATTTTATTCAAGAAAACGAACAGGTTTCTGTGAACCAAAAGTTTATTCCGTCCAGTCCTGTCTCGGGCTGTCCCCTACCAAATTATTTCGTAGTTTTGATTGTTATAGAAGGATAGAGACGAGCTGAATGGTTGATTATATTTCTGGATTGAATGACCCACAGCGGCAGGCCGTTATGCACGGCGATGGACCGCTTATGATTATTGCCGGTGCTGGTTCGGGAAAAACCCGCGTACTAACCTATCGGATTGCTTACCTGATTGAAAACGGCATTGACCCCTTTCGGATTCTGGCCCTTACGTTTACCAACAAAGCGGCTGGTGAGATGCGTCACCGGATCGAAAAAGTGGTTGGGACGGAAGCCCGCAACATCTGGATGGGGACCTTCCACTCCGTTTTTGCCAAGATTCTTCGGATCGAAGCCCGCGCCATTGGCTATACCAGCAACTTCTCCATTTACGATACCGACGACTCAAAATCCTTGTTGCGCAGCATCATTAAAGAAATGGGGCTCGACGATAAAGTGTACCGTGTCAATAGTGTGTTTTCCCGGATTTCAGGCGCTAAAAACCGACTGATAGGGCCAGACGATTATCTTAATAACGCTGTGATTCAGGCAGATGACGAGTCGGCTCGGATGCCACATATCGGCCGAATTTACAAGCAGTACAGTGTTCGCTGTTTTGCTGCCAATGCCATGGATTTCGACGATCTGCTGTTCAACACCAACGTACTCTTCCGCGATCACCTGGATATTCTGAATAAGTACCAGCATAAGTTCCAGCAGGTGATGGTCGATGAGTTTCAGGATACGAACATTTCGCAGTACCTGATTACCCGCAAACTGGCGGCTGTTCATCAGAACATCTGTGTAGTGGGCGACGATGCTCAGAGTATCTATGCCTTCCGGGGAGCCAACATCGAAAACATCCTGAATTTCCAGCGCGATTATGGCAAAGAGAATGTCAAGATCGTGAAGCTGGAGCAGAACTACCGCTCAACCAAAACGATTGTTGAAGCGGCCAATTCGATCATTGCCCGCAATAAGCAGCAACTGGAAAAACACGTTTTCACTGACAATGAAGAAGGGCCACTGATCGATGTAATCAAAGCCTCTTCGGATAACGAGGAAGGCCGTCTGGTGGCATCGGCCATTTTCGAAACCAAAATGAACGAATCGCTGACCAACAACGACTTCGCCATTTTGTACCGCACCAACGCACAGTCACGGGCCTTTGAAGAAGCCTTGCGCAAGATGAGCATCAAGTACCGCATTATCGGTGGCCTGTCGTTCTATCAGCGTAAGGAAATTAAAGACCTGATCGCTTATCTGCGCTTTACCGTCAACCAGCAGGATGAAGAAGCGTTTAAACGGATCATTAATCTGCCGAAACGCGGTATTGGCGATACTACCGTGGCGAAAATCAGTGTGATAGCCGCCGAAAAGCAAGACTCGATCTGGGAAATAGTCTCCGAAATCACCAAACACGTTGCTGGCCGTTCTGCTATTGCTATTGAGGGCTTTGCCGATCTGATCAAGAGTTTCAAGCTACTCCTCGACCAGAAAGACGCCTACGAAGTGGCATCGCACATTGCCAAGGCATCGGGGCTGTTGAAAGAATTGTATGAAGACAAAACCGTGGAAGGGCTGGCCCGCTATGAAAACGTACAGGAATTGCTGAACGCCATCAAGGAGTTTGTCGATAACCCGGATAACGAAGAGAAAAGTCTGGCCGCGTTTTTGCAATCAGTCTCGTTGCTAACCTCTGCTGACGAAAAAGAGGATGACGGTGATAATGACAAAGTAACGCTGATGACCATTCACGCAGCCAAAGGACTGGAGTTTAAAAACGTACACATCGTCGGTATGGAAGAAGACCTGTTTCCCAGCCAGATGATGCTTGAAAGCCGAAACGATCTGGAAGAAGAACGGCGGCTCTTTTACGTAGCGATTACTCGTGCCGAAAAGCGGCTGACGATGTCGTATGCCGAAACGCGTTATCATTACGGACGACTGAAAATGTGTGAACCCAGCCGATTCCTGATGGAAATCGACCAGCGGTATCTGAAAATGTCGAAACTACGCTCAGCTCCCAGTCGGATGGATTTCGATCGGCCCGAACGCGATCGTAGCGAAAGCACCTCGACGGGTTCGATGGCGTTTGTACGGTCGCTGGCGCAGAAAACCGCCCGTACACAGACGCCACAAACAGCCGCTACGCATACACCCTCGCCTGATTTTGCACCAAGCAACACCGCTGATCTGGCTTCGGGCCAACGCGTTGAACACGCTAAGTTTGGATTTGGAACCGTAAAACAGGTCGATGTAAATGGCACCGAACGTAAGGCTACAATTCTGTTCGATGTTGTCGGCGAAAAGACGTTATTGCTGAGTTTCGCCAAGCTACGAGTAGTCACGTAGGATAATATGTAGTATCTGCCTTGCTCGTGAGCAATCAAACCTTAGAATGATCGTTCACGAGCATATTTCATACAAAACCGTCCTCTCTTATCGTTCTTTTCAAAGTATTCTACTCCCATTGCCTACAATTCTCATGAATGCCCACGGTATTATTGTCGCAGCTTTTCTCTCCCTTACCGGTCACTCGTATGGACAGGCGAAGAAAGACTCGACAGTATTGACTAATCCCGCTGTTGAAAACCTCGGCAATCAGGTCAATTCTGAATATAATGAGATCAATCCAGTTATTTCGCCGGATGGGAAAACATTATATTTCGCCCGTATAAGCCACCCCAACAACACCCATGGCACTAAAGGCAGCCAGGATATCTGGTTTTCCGATCTGGATGCAGTCAGTGGCAAATGGGGACCAGCCCGACGCATGGGATTTCCCTTAAACAAAGACGAGTATAACTGCGCTTATAGCATCACGCCCGATGGCAATACTATGCTCATAAAGGGGCAATACAACAACGGTAACTACGAAACACGCGGCTTTTCGATCAGTAAGAAAACAGCTACTGGTTGGTCGCCCCCGCAAAAGATTGATATTCCGGGCTATGTCGGAATGAGCAAAGGGCAATTCGACTGCGGGTTTATGTCGGCCGATGGCAAAACGCTGATCATGGCTTTCAGCGAGAAAAAAAACAGCAAGGAAGATGATATTTATGTTTCCTTCCGCCAAAAAGATGGCTCTTGGACTAAACCAATGGATTTGGGCTCTGAGGTGAATACTAAATTTACCGAAACCACGCCCTTTCTGGCTCCTGACGGTGCTACGCTGTATTTTTCCAGCAACCGGGATGGCGGCCTGGGTAGCAACGATATTTATGTGACCAAGCGCGTCGATAAAACCTGGAAACACTGGACCAAGCCGGTCAACCTGGGACCAAAGGTGAATACCGATGGCTATGACGCGTATTATACGCTTTCAGCTTCAGGTGATTATGCGTATCTGACCACCTTTAAAAATACGGTTGGCAAAGGGGATATTGTCCGGGTTAAGCTTACTGATGACCGACCGACGAATCAACCCAGCCGTTTGGGTAGTGGATCAGAAGTAGCGGGCCAAACGGACGCCACCCGGCCCGATCCAGTTGCGTTGATCAGCGGCAAAGTAGTTGACCAGATTACCGGCAAGCCCATTGAAGCCCGCATCGTTTACCAGACACTACCTGATGGTGCCGAAGTTGGTGAGGCTACTTCTGATCCGCTAACGGGCGAATATAAAATTGTGCTTCCTTACGGCCAGAAATTTTCTGTTCGGGCCATTGCAAAAGATTTCATTTCCGAAAGTATAAATATTGATCTGACGCAAGCTAAAGGCTTTCAGGAAATTAAAAGCGATCCTGTTAAAATGGCCCCTATCAAAGAAGGCTCAGTTATTCGCCTGAACAACATCTTCTTCGATACAGGCAAATCGGAACTTCGTCCTGAATCGGGCCCTGAGCTTGATCGATTAGTGACTACGCTGAATGAGAATCCTAAAATGACGATTGAGGTTCGCGGCCATACCGATAACACGGGCTCGAATGAAATCAATAACAAACTCTCTCAAGACCGGGCTGATGCCGTTCGGGAGTATTTCATCAGCAAAGGTATTGAACCCGATCGGGTAGGTAGTAAAGGCTTTGGCGAAAGCAAACCGGTTGCCACAAACGATACCGAAGCAGGTCGTCAGCAAAACCGAAGGGTGGAGTTTGTCATTATCAAGAAATAAAGCGGTGATATACGTTGGCTATGAGCAGATAAAAATCTGAAAAATGCAACCATAAAAGCCTGTTTGAGTTAACATTGTATAACTACACGCAACTAGGTTTTCTAATCATTATGCAACTGAATGCAGGCTGTGAACTTTATTTTGACGCCGAAACGCCAACCCCTTTAATATTAATGCTGCGCCCACGCTCGGGAGCAGGGCAATGGATTATCCGGGAAGAGTATCAGATTACCCCAACGGTCAATGTCACGGAGTTTACCGATATGTATGGCAACCTTTGTCAGCGGGTTGTCGCGCCGGCAGGGCCATTCTCTATTCATTTTTCAGCTACCGTTCAAACCGCCGATCTGATCGATGTAGCACCAGGCGCACCGTACACGCCTGTCGAAGATTTACCCGACGACGTGCTCCATTATACCCTACCCAGTCGTTATTGCCAGTCAGACCAATTGGGCAATCTGGCCGCTGAAATTACCGCCAATGCCGAACCAGGCTACGACCAGGCCGAAGCTATCCGAAAGTGGATTCATGAACATATCAAATACGAGTATGGCACCAGCGATGCCAGCACATCGGCTGTAGATACCGCCAATAACCGAATCGGTGTTTGTCGGGATTTCACCCATTTGGGTATTTCTCTTTGCCGATCGCTAAATATTCCGGCCCGTATGGTCGTTGGCTATTTATACCAGCTTGATCCTATGGACTTACACGCCTGGTTTGAAGCCTACGTCGACGGGCGTTGGTTTACGTTTGATGCTACTCAGAACGAACCACGTGGTAATCGAATAACGGTAGCCTATGGGCGCGATGCAGCCGATGTAGCCTTCACGACGCAGTTTGGTCCAATGAAACTCAACGATATGAAGGTATGGGTTGATATGGCTCAGCCAGAAATCCACGAAACAGAAAAAAAAGTTGACGATGCTCCAACCTTTTCGGCATCTGTTGGGTCTAACCAACCAACGACCAATACACCATGAAACAACAATTGCTTTTCTGTGCTCTGATCGGTATACTGACGGCTTGTCAGCACGAGTCTGATATTCAGCCGAGTACCACTTCCCTTGCCAGCGAAGCAGTTGGAACCTATCACACTAATTTTTACCTCGACCCATCGTATGTGGCCCTTTCGCCCAATCAAATGCCATACGTTGAGTTAAAACAGGAGTCAGATAGCAATGTAACCCTGCTGCTCACCAAACCGTATCCTTCTTCCCAGACAAAGGCCATTTCGCATGTGCGGCTACAGCGCAAATCAGATGGAGTCGAGCTAAAAGTAGCCAATACCAGCATAGGTACCCTACAAACCGATCGCGTATTCACCAATAGTGGTATGGAAAAACAAGGGCAACTTCTGCGGCTGTCTGCTCAGGATGGCTCAATCAGTGAGTTTGTCGGTGTTAAGCAATAAGCGGGCTTTAGCAACGGCTCACGCTTTCATCGACGTTGGAGCACTTCGTCGAGTTTGGCTTTGTAGATCCGGCCAATGGGCAATTCTTCATTATTGACCCGGATATAACTGGCACTGATAGCCTGAATGTGGTCCAGCGATACAATAAACGATTTGTGGATTCTGGCGAAGCGATCGGGAGGGAGTTTTTCTTCCAGGTAACTGATACGTAAATAGGAGACTAATGGACCAGATACGGTATGAATCCTGACGTAGTCTTTCAGACTCTCAATCCATAGAATATCGTCCAGATCGATCTTTACCATTTCCTTATCGACCTTAAAATACTGGTAGTTCTTAGCAGGGCGAACAAATTCAGGCGCTTCAGTCTGCGCGGGTTTAGTGGGCATAAACCGATAGATCTTACCAACCGATTGCAGAAATCGTTCAAAGGCAATAGGCTTTACCAGAAAGTCTACCACATCGAACTCGTAACTATCCAATGCGTATTCCCGAAAAGCTGTAGTGAAAATCACTTTAGGCCGATAGCCTAACGGTCGTAACAGATCGAAACCGGTCAGGCGGGGCATTTGGATGTCGAGAAATAAGACATCGACGGTCGTTTGCTGAAGAAATGGAAGAGCACGCGTTGGGCTATTCGATACGCCCATCAGTTGAAAATCTGGCAACCGACCTATGTATTCTTTTAACAGGTCGGTTGCCAGCGGCTCATCATCCAGTACAAAACAACGAACAGCCATCAGATCGGACAGTAGTTTGAAACGAACTGACCCGAATGGACCATCCGTTGATAACCGTATAACAACGCCTTATTTTTTATCGATTCGGTATAACCGCCCCTGATCGGTAACGGCATACAGAGCCCCATCTTTCCCCTGAGTAATATCCCGGAAACGCTGAAGCTGGTCCGACAATAGTCGTTCTTCACCAACTACTTTGTTGTTCTCGATAACCAGTCGTAACACGTGCATGCCACTCAGCGTACCAATAAACAGGTTGTTGTTCCACTCCGGTACATTGTTGCCGCTGTAGAACGTCATACCGCTGGGCGAAACGCTGGGGTCCCAGTAGTAAACGGGCTGTTCGAGCCCCTCTTTCTGTTGAATACCTTCTCCTACTTTCTGGCCACTGTATTCGATCCCATACGTAATAGTGGGCCAGCCATAGTTTTTACCCGGCTGAATCCGGTTGATTTCATCGCCACCCCGTGGCCCAAACTCACCTTCCCACAGATCGCCCGTAACCGGATGAAATGCCAGGCTCTGTACATTCCGATGCCCGTAGGAGTATAATTCAGGACGCGCGTCGGCCCGACCCACGAATGGATTGCCCGAAGCGGGTTTACCATCTTTAGTAATGCGAATCACTTTGCCTAAACCGGAATTAAGGGATTGGGCCTGTGGACGCGTTACGAGGTCCGACCGTTCGCCGGTACTAATCACCAGATTGCCCTGCTTATCGATCAGGATCCGGCCACCATAGTGCAAATTCCCTTTATAGGCTGGGGTAGCCCGGTAGATGACCGTAGCGTTTTCTATTTTCTTCTCATCTGCCGACAGTTTACCCTTTGCAACGGCTGTCAGATTTCCATCAGACAGGGGCTCTGAAAATACCCAGTACACCATGCGATTCGTGGCAAAATCGGGGTCGACCCGAACGCCCAGAAGACCGCCTTGACCAGATGAGTTTACGGCTGGTAAACCCGTAATAGGGTCACTCACTTTTCCGGCCGTTGTAACGATGCGCATGGAACCTTCCCGCTGTGTGATAAGCAATCGACCATCAGGCAGACTGGTTATACCCCAGGGACTTGTAAGGGCTTCGGTTAGTACTTTGCCTTCGTAGGGCGTTGTCGTCTTTGTGCCTGCGATTCGTGTTTGACCTGCAAAAGCCGATTTATACGTTGAATTAGGCGCTTTTGTTTCGACGGATGCGGTACCACTGCCAGCCGTTTGCTGACCACAGGCGTCCATCGTAAGACCAATCAGAAGTAAGCCTACACTGCCGACTGGCACTATCATTCGTTTTATCATGATTAATTAACGTTAAATACTTTAGGGTAATTAATATTTAGTTGATTAGCGCGTTAAGTTAAGCTGAATTTCAGGACGGCCAAAAACTGACTGTCTTCGGGCAACGTCACCAGCTCATATTGCCCTGGAAATAAGATGTCCAACCGTCGTTTAAGATTCGTTAATCCTAGCCCCGACGTTTCGGGATAGACAACATCATCAGGCACCGAGTTTTCGACAGAAAAAACCAGTCGGTTGCTACGCTGCGACAAATGTAGTTGAATCCAGCAAGCCGTCTCCGTTTGAGCCGCCCCATGTTTGAACGCGTTTTCGACAAACGGCAATAAAAGCATAGGTGGAATCATCACCTGATTCAGACTATTCAGTTCATCAAAGTTTGTCTGTACGTCCAGTCGATCGCCATACCGGATCTTCTCCAATGCAATATAATCTGACAGATAACCGACTTCTTTGGTGATTGGCACTTCAGAGCGGTGACTTTCATGCAGTTGGTAACTGAGCAGTCCGGCCAGCCGTTGCAGTAGATGCGGCATCTGTGCAGGCTGGTGTATCGAAACCGAAATCAGGTTATTGAGTGTATTGAACAAAAAGTGGGGCTGTACCTGCGATTGTAGCAATCGGTATTCGGCCGATAGCTTTTCCCGTCGATACGTTTCGCTCAGCTGCTGCTGGCGCAACGCGTGCCTAACCAACTCGACAGCCACAAAAAGGCCAACCACTAAATGAAGCTGCATGGATTCAGCCAGCACTTTTGGCCAGTAAAAAAGTGGCTTTTGCAGACCATCCGGGTAGTAGACCGGATACAGAAATGTATAGTTCGTCATCCGGCGCAAAAGCCCGAACACGATGATTCCGCCAATCAGGCTTAACCAGAAACTGGTCATACGACCGGCCAGCAAAAACCGCCGTACGGTAATAAGCAGATGCCAGTATCCGGCAATCAGCAGCAATGGAATATTCAGCGCTATCTGGCGAAAGCTTTGCTGGAAATTGTCCATGTACGCTCCTGTGTTGAGCCATTCGAACAGAAAATAGCCCATCCAGAAAAGCCCCTGCGTCAAGGCTTCTTGCTGAGGTCGTCCGTCCTGGTTAAGCGTCCGCAATTGAACCATCTTCACAATGCTTGCATTCAGGCTTCGAAATTACAGCGTCGGAGGATTCGTTTAGAATTAATTTGCCCAATAGCGTTGACAAGCTCCTCAACGGAAGCCTTACTCGACCAATGACACGATTTACTCGACCAACTGCACTTCTGGCGCTTACGGAGTCATGTGGACAAGCAGACCTGTCGTTAGGCTAAAATGCACGTTTTGTATCAGGCTAACCGATTGATTTGTCGACGGGAATACAACGTCGAATTTAAATCCATCAACGAGTATGCACAATCATTCCATCGCCCTGTACAGACAAAGCAACATCTCAGCTCGGTTTGCAACTCAACGCTATCTATCTTTTCTAGTCAAATGTCCCATCCGCACGAATCTTCGTTTTGATTTACTGCTGATCGGCGTAGTTTTTCTTTTGACAAGCTCATACTCGATAAAAGCTCAACCTGACCCATATGCATTATACCCCATAAATGAACCAGACTCCAGCCGGGGCTATTGGCGGCTGAAAACCCAGGCTGCTTCACGAAGCACTCAGATTCAATTTTTTGGCGCTGATCGTCGGCTACTTTATGAAGAAAACCTGCCGGGACAATGGGTACGGCTCAGCCGCAAAAACCGGAAACAGTTCGATCAATTGCTGGCTCAGTTAGTAGCCAATCAGCTCTTAACTACCCGCATCAAAACAGAACTCTTACCTTCTGAACAAGCCAACCTGCGTCCACCTAGCTCGGCCCCCCGACCTGATATTGATACGACTAATGCACCCATTCCTGCTTCATATTATGTTCACGCGTATATAAGTCAAGCGGGTAAATTACACCTGCTGATCAGTAATCCCGAACGGTTACGCTATAAAATTGAGATCGTCGATCAGTATAACCGGCCGCTCTACGAAGAATTCAGTAACCTATATTCGTACAGCCGACGACTCGATTTAGCGCCTATTCCCGACACTATCTGCCGGGTCATCGTACATATCGCTCAGAAACGGTTTCTCTATGCAGTAAAGAGGCAGAATGTTCGGTCCAACTTTATCTTGCAACCCCAACTCGTTGCCCCCCAGCAGCCTAACTTATTTCCTAAGCCGGCTACCAGCGAACAACAATTCACCCCAATGCCGATCAGTTTGTGATCACGTTTTCCGTAACTCTATGCTACTTTTTCCGATAGATAACATGCACGGGATAAACAAACCAGGTTGATCAGTCAACGTATCACACCAGTCGTTATATTTGTAAAAACATAACGACTGGTAGCTCGATTGTACAACCTATATGCTCAACTCTACACTTCTCTGGCTAGGTTTTGCTTCTACGCATGTCGCGGGTGATACAATACCTAGTCCAGATACCTTACGTTCACGCGAATTGGCTGAAGTTGTTGTTTCGGCTTCACGGGTACCCGAATCGATTCTACGATCTCCGGTAAGTATTGAAGTGCTGGATGCCCGACGCATTCGACTATCGGCTCAACCCTCTTACTTCGATGCCATTGAGAATCTGAAAGGTGTTCAGGTATTGACCTCCAGCCTGGGTTTTAAGGTGTACAACACACGGGGCTTTGCCAATACAACCAACGTTCGGTTTGTGCAGCTCGTCGACGGTCGCGACAATCAGGCTCCCCATATCGGCGCTCCCATTGCCAGTGCTTTAGCTCCCTCTGATTTGGACATTCAACGTGTGGAAGTGGTGCCCGGTGTTGCGTCGGCGCTGTACGGTATGAATGCCCTCAATGGGCTGGTCAATATTATCACGCGGAACCCATTCGATTCACCCGGTCTGAGTATTGGGCAAAAAACCGGCCTCAACCATGTAGCCGATGTGTCCGTTTCAGCGCAGCTATATTCCCATACCAGCCTACGCTACGCCCAGCGCATAGGCAATCGGTTTGCCTTCAAAGTCAATTTGGTCTATCAGCGCGGGTATGACTGGATTGCCGCTAATTCGATGGATCTGAATCCAACGGGAAACAGCTCCTTAGGGCTGCTGGGCGCGGACAACCCGGCACTAGACCCGGTGAATAGCTATGGGAACGAATCGGCTAACCGACGAACCTTAACACTAGGCGGCAAACGGTACAGCATAGCCCGCACGGGGTATTATGAATCTCAGGTTACCGACTATCGGCTGCTGAATCTGCGGGGCGACCTTTCGCTCCACTATCGCTTCAACCCTACCACCGAAATTGCGTACACATATCAGGGAGCTACGCTTAACAATGTGTATCAGCGCACTAACCGCTTTCGACTGGAAAATTATGCGCTGGATCAACACAGTCTGACGTTTACATCGCCTTCCGTACAAATCCGCGCATATCGCTCTCGGGAAGATACAGGTGATTCTTATAACATCCGGTCGATGGCGGAGAACATCGATAAATCATTCAAATCGGATAATCAATGGTTTGCTGATTTTACCAGTCAGTTCAACACCGACACCAAAGCCGATATGACAGTTCCTGATGCGCTCCGCGACGCCCGATCATTTGCCGATCGGGGCCGACCCGTTCCGGGCACAGCAGCATTTAATACATTGATTAGTACCCTTCGAGCAATCAACAACTGGGATATTGGGGCTGCTTTACAAGTTAAATCCTGGCTATACCATACTGAAGGGCAGTGGGAGCCAACCAAAGTGCTCTGGAAGAATTTTCGACAACAGACAGGTATTGATCTGCTGATGGGCTTCGATTTCCGGCGTTATGTCGTCTTCCCCGATGGCAACTATTTCATCAATCCAACCAACCCTGGGCATAATCTGGTTTATGGAAAGGAAGGTGGTTTTGTACAGGCCAGCCGCAACTTTCTGGACGACCGACTAAAAGTGACTGGCTCACTACGGCTCGATAAAAATACCTATTTTGACCCTCGGCTGAACCCTCGACTGGCACTGGTTTACTCCCCTACCGAGTCCCATAACCTCCGATTATCTTATCAGAATGGGTATCGGTTCCCATCGCTTTTTGAGGCTTTTTCAAATGTCAATTCGGGCGGTGTCAAGCGCGTCGGCGGACTTCCGATCATGTCGAAAGGTATTTACGAAAATACCTATCTAGTCACGTCCATCAATACTTTTCAGGCAGCCATTACAACCGATGTGAATACCAACGGCCTATCCACCAGTCAGGCTATTCAGAAAAACAAAGGGCTCCTGAAGGCAAGCCCCTATACATACCTTAAACCCGAGCAAATCAATAGTTTTGAGATCGGCTATAAAGGGCTCTGGTTCGCACAACGCCTGTATGTGGATGTTGATTTTTATTACAGCGCCTATCGAAATTTTATCGCACAGGTTAATGCCAATCTTCCTAAAGGAAGCAACTCCGACTCGCTGGCCTATTATTTTTCGACTTCAACGATGCAGGATCGGTATCGGCTCTGGACCAATTCACAAACCCGCGTGTACAACTATGGCGCGAGCGCTGCCCTGCGTTATAGCCTGACAACCAACTGGGCACTGGGCGGTAATGCATCCTTTGCAAAACTCGACCGGGCCGAAAATGGGGACGGGCTGGAAAGCGCCTTTAACACACCCCAGTGGATTACCAACCTAACCGTTACGAACGGAAACCTTTGGAATGGTATTGGCTTTTCTATCAATTATAAATATCAACGCAGCTTCCTGTGGCAATCAGAACTAGCTACAGGGACGGTGCCAGCCATCAACACCGTAGATGCACAACTCAGTTATCAACTCCGCAAAGCATGCGTTTTAGTCAAAATAGGTGGTACCAACCTATTCAATCAACCTTACTACACCTTTATTGGAGGGCCAGCCGTAGGAGGATTCTATTACACAAACCTGATATGGGAGTTGCCCAGAAAGTGATGTATCAAGTTACTTCACAAAAAAATCGCGCTACCGTCGGGCAACGCGATTTTTTCGGTTATCTGCTTAACCAATTAGCGGATAGCAAATTCACCCGAACCAATACGGAAACCTTCCGAGTACAGTTCTACAGTGTATTTACCAGGCTTATAAGGAATACCACGGCTATACAGCAACTCAACATTCTGATTGTTGTTGGTGTAATTCACCGTTTGTTTCGTAGTATAGATGGTTTCATTACCGTCAACGGTAAATGTACCAGAGCCATTAGCCATATCGGAGACGACGGCGCCGTCAGGATCAAGCACCCGAACATAAACATCTTTCGCTTCTTCTTTCGTCAGCGGATTGTCCAGCAGCGTGTACACTACTTTGATTTTGTCCAGCTTCTTGGCTTTGTAGGCATCGTCTTCTTTCACTTTGCCTTTCGAATTAACCGCGAATACTTTTACATTCTGCGCTTTCAAAGCAGCAGCTCGAGTTACTTTGGTGGACAATTCGTTATTCTGCGCAACGAATGTGTTCACAGAATCCCGTAATTGCTGACGATTTGTTTTCAACCCCGTGTTCTCTTCATCCAGCGTTTTTACGTTCGTGGCCAGCGTAACATTTTCACGTTGCAGACCAGCAATTAACGTATCTTTCTCCGCCAGGAAGGCTTCATACTGCTTGATTTTAGCTTCATACTTAGCAATCGAAACCCGGTTACCACGTTTTAAAGCCGCTTTATCCTGCTCTAGTTGCACTTTCATCTTCTCCAACTCTGACACATCACCGCCTAATTTCTGTACTTCAGCGATTTTAGCATCTAACGCTGTTGAGATCGAATCCAGCTTAACGCGAGTGGTCGATAGTTCTTCAACGCGTTCTGATATGGTTACTTCCTGGTTTTCAGAAACCTTCTTTTGATCAAAATACAGATAACTCGATACACCGGCTAAACCCGTCATAATGATCAGAGCTGCCAGAAGAGCACCATTTGTTTTTGACTTGGGCGCATTATTTTCCATTGCAAATTTTCAGTTTAACGATTAAACATGCACAAACTTAAAAAAGCCGCTTTCGCGGTTGTGTAGAGGTTGTTACATTCAAGCTTTTGTTTGAATGAAAAATCTTAGGTTCGACTTAAGAGCGACACTACCGGAACGCCAGCTTACGGCAACCTATTGTAATGAACAACTCGCGGAGTTAAAAAAAGGTTTAAATAGTACCTATAAAACACCGCAAATTTATATAATGATTATCAGACAGATAGACCGTTCGATAAATATCTTATTTGCTCTATAGTAAGCATATACCCTTAGTAGGCTAAATCCTGTAACCCAAAACAAGCCTGACGCACAGAAGGTTTACGTCTAAAGCCAAATCCGAATGCCAGAACTTCCAGAGGTCGAGATCCGACGCCAATACCTCGAAACTTCATCGCTTTACCAGCCTATCAGCCACATTGAGGTGGAAGATAAAAAATTGCTCACTACAGATTACCATACGCTTCAGGAAAGGCTTACAGGCCGACAATTCGTCGGAACGGAGCGGGTGGGAAAAAACCTGTTTATACGCACCGACCAGCCGGGTATTATCGTTCACATGCACTTTGGCATGACGGGTGATCTGGAATACTATCACTCGTCTATCGACCGACCGCGCTTTGCCCGAATCGTATTCGAATTTACAAATGGCTTCAATCTGGGTTTCTTATGCCCTCGGAAATTCGAGCGGATAGGTCTGATCGAAAACATAGACGAATTCCTGAACCGAAAGAAAATTGGTTCGGATGGACTTGCCATATCTGTAGACGAATTAACCGAACAGGTCCGGCGTAAAAAAGCGTTGATCAAGCCTGTTTTGCTCGATCAACGTGTGGTAGCAGGGCTGGGCAACTGGATTGTCGATGAAGTATTGTTTCAGGCACGGATTCATCCTGAGCAACGCGCCGATACGCTCAGTGAGATTCAGATAAGCCAGTTACACAACGCTATCCGCCTTGTTCTCAATACCGCTATTCAGTATGAAGCTACCTATCGTGATTTCCCTATTGATTTTCTGATTCACGTTCGCGAGTGGGACAATTCACCCTACGATGATGTCGAAGCGCACAAATTCTGTCCTCGTTGTCATACCCGAATTGAGCGCTCGGTAGTTGGTGGACGCACTACCTTCTTCTGCCCCCGCGAGCAGTTCCTCCATTGAACTTATGCCACAAAAATCATGTTGATGTATTAAATGTATAGACATTTAAAGTGGTGATACAACGAACAATCTCTGATATTCGCACGGCTACCCCCAATAGCGTTGGGGATGGCTTCATTGGTCTGAATGCATTTCATCCACAAGGCTCGCGCCCTTTTAGTCCGTTTCTGCTTCTGGACCATCATGGCCCAATGCAGGTAAAGCCTTCTGAATACCCCAAGGGAGTGGATCAACACCCACACCGGGGATTTGAAACGGTTACGATTGTTTACGAAGGCGCTTTAGAACATCGCGATTCGGCCGGAAATCATGGAAAACTCTTTGCCGGTGATGTCCAATGGATGACGGCTGCGGCAGGTATTATTCATGAAGAAAAACACGAGCGTGCCTTTTCCCGTCAGGGTGGCCGACTGGATTTTGTACAGCTATGGGTCAACTTACCGGCGCAATACAAAATGAATCCACCCAGATATCAGGATATTGCAGCCTCAACCATCACCACGTCTACATTAGCGGGCGGTGGTCAGTTGCGGGTCATTGCGGGCGAACTGGCGGGTTTACAAGGTCCAGCCAACACATTTAGCCCAGTCGTTGTAGCTGATCTGTCGCTGAATCAGGGGCAGATCGAAACCTTAAGAATTCCTCAATCGTACGCCCTGATGGTTTACGTATTAAGGGGTTCGGCAACGCTCAATTCAACGCCAATTGATCGGGGACAGATTGCCCTCCTGAATCAGGATGGCGACAGCATTTCTCTTTCGGCTACTGACAATACAAAGTTGCTTATTCTGGCCGGAGAACCCATCCAGGAGCCAATGGCAGTATATGGACCGTTTGTGATGAACACGCGAGAAGAAATTCTGGAAGCGTTCGAGGACTTTCAGGCCGGACGTATGGGCGTTTTGCACTAGGCAATAATCGGGTGTAATCAAGAGGAGTCAGGAATTGAAAGCAACAGAGCAACCATTCCCGACTCCTCTTGACAATACATGACAACTTATGATTGTTCTTGACCGCATCCGACAATATGTTATAAGTCTTTGATATTCCCGAAGCCAATTACATCCCGATATACGGGATTGTCGCGCAGTTCGGTAGCTCGCATCAGCTTATCAGCACCAAATTTTGTTTTCAGTTCATACAGCGTTTTACGAAGTGTGGCTTTACGGCTATCATTTTCAAATAAACTAAGCGGAACGACTTCAGCAGGAATGAACCGAAAAACAGCCACACACATACTTCGTAACTGTTCGTTCAGAACAGGTTCGCACCGATGAGCAGCCTGAAATTTATCCAACCGCTCCCGAATAATTCGATAGAGTTCGGGGCCATCCTGCTTTGGCTCTGAAAAATGGACTTCATAGTTGTAGGTCTTGCCCGAATGATAGCGGCAGGAGAACGATAAATCCTGACAGAATAGCTCTTTACGAACCATCCGTCGTTCGAGCGTCAGGCAAAGCGATTGTAACAACTCATCCAGTCGCTCGGGAGAGTACCGCTGATCGGCCGAGATAGTTCGCATGGCTGACATACTTTTATTCTCTTCGACTGTATCAAAGTCAACTTCTCCGCCAAAATTTAACCGTAGATGCCAGTGCCATCCCACAATACTCTGACAAACAGCCCGAAGGTGCTCTGGTTTGGCGTAGCGCAGGTCGATCGGCGTAAGTACACCACCTGCCTGCAAACGAGCTGCCATACGCTGGCCAATCCCCGGCAAATCGGTTAGGGTTAATGAACGGAGTACATCGTCAATGGTTTCAGGCGTAATAAGGGTCATGCCGTCGGGCTTTTGAATATCCGATGCCAGTTTGGCCAGAAACACATTTGGAGCCATACCGATCGAGCACCGAAGCCAATCGCCCACTTTTTCGCGTATAGCCTGTTTAATTGCTAAAGCCGTTTGTCGTACATCTTTATAAACCAGTTGGTAGTTTGTTAAATCCACCACGGCCTCGTCAATACTCTTGGGCACCACATCGTCTGAAAATTGCCGAAGTACGTCGATGATTTTGACATGGAATTCACGGTATCGATTGGGATGCGTTTCAATGGGTACTAAATCCGGGCAGAGTACGATTGCCTCGTCCAGTCGCATTCCGGTTTTCACCCCGCGCAATTTGGCTTCAATAGATGGAGCAATCACGCAACCGTGCCGCCCTGTATATACGCACACCCCCACTGGCCGACCACGTAACCAGTAATTTACCTGCTGCTCACACGAGGCAAAAAAGCTGTTCATATCGACAAAAAGTACTGTTGGCAGCGTGTGTGTGCCCAATCGGTTCCGTTTCATTAATTTTTGGATAGAAAAGTGTCTTACAGTACTAGCATACGTCTATATTTGTAGTATGTTCTTTATAATACAACTGCAATATATTTTACTTGTATTATAATTTCCAACTATCCAGACTATCATATCCAATAAATTGTTCAAAAAATTAGCTGTATTGTGACGATTCAGGACCGACTAAAGCAGGTTTTCGATGCCCTGGGCATAACGATCTACCAGATTTCTAAGGAGTTAGGCGAAAACCCTTCTAAATTTTATAATATTCTGAACGGTCGGGCCAAACCGTCGTACGATACGATTATGAGTTTGCTGACCTGCTACCCACAAATCAGTTCCGACTTTCTGATTCGGGGAAAATTACCAGTCTTAAATACACCGGAAACAAATGTGCGGCTAATGACGTCCGACGATGATACTCTTGAGGTACCCTTCATCCCGGTCAAGTTTTACGCCAGCTTCGTGGAAAGCTATGCCGATGGAATCAATGGGGCGGATATGGAGACTTTCCGGGTTCGGAAAGCAGTCATGAAAAACCAAAAACAGGCTGTAGTACTCGAAATTTCGGGCAATAGCATGAGTCCTCAACTGATCCACGGTGCTAAAGTTCTGGCGGTTCCGGTCAGTGACAGTAACTGGGAATACCAGTCAGGTGGGGTTTATGCAGTGATGTATCGGGATTATTTCGTCGTTAAACGCATTCGGGATAACGAGCTCTTGACCCGTAAATACCTTACACTCCATTCCGACAACCCCAACGGCGGTAACGTGACAGTTCCCTTACAGGATATTCGGGGTATCTGGAAAATCGTCTCAATCGTAGAAGCGCCAGTTGAATAAAAAACTCCTACCCGGTCAGGGGTGGTCAGGCAATTAGTTCAGTTACTGACTACCCCTGACTTATTTGACCCATTACCTGACCACTTTCTCAACATCCTTCTGGTGCGCCCACATATCCTGGAAATTAGCGCTGTTTTGTTGAAGTTCCGGAAAAGTACCCTCATCAACGATCCGGCCATCCTGCATGATATAGATATAATCGAACAACGGCAGTAGATGAAGCCGATGTAAGGTCGATACAACCGCTTTATCGGCAAACTCCCGCAGAAGTTCCCGATAGATCTGAAGTTCCGTTTTGGGATCTACGCTACTCGTCGGTTCATCCAGCAACACAACACCACTGGCACGAGCGGCTAATATACCGCGTGCCAATGCCAGTCGCTGACGTTGCCCACCCGATAAGTTCACCCCTTTTTCCTGAATATTCGTTTCCAGTCCGTTAGGTAATCGACGTACGACTTCATCAAAACGGGCGACTCGACAAACTTCCTGTATATCTTTTTCCTCAAAGGGCAATCCAAGGGTGATATTGTAGGCAATTGTGCTCTCAAAAATCTCTGGTTCCTGCGGAAATAGGGTTACAGTATTCGCAACGGCATTCAAATCCAGATAAGTAGCTCCATCAACCCGAACCGACAACCCTGGTTCAGGAATGTACAGGCCACGCAGCAGGGTTAGCAACGTACTTTTACCAGAACCACTTTCCCCAATAAAGGCGATCCGTTTTCCCCGGCTCAGGCGAATTGCCAGTCCGTTCAGATGAACCGCTTTTTGTGTCCTCCCTGCCGGACGACTGTGCGAGAAGTTCAACCCGGTAATGTCGATAGTCTGCCAGCCCTCCGGCAAACTCGCATCTTCAGGGCGTTCATAACGGACATACGCTTCATTAATGGATCGTACTGTCTGCACATCGGTATTATACTGCACGATTTGCGTGTACTGCCAGGCAATGTCGTTGAACACGCTGGTAAACTGGTTCACATAGCCTAATAGGGTTACCAATCCCCCCACCAGAAACACCTGACCCGGCTCATAATGCTGATAAACATAGCCCGTAGCCAGCACAACATAAATAAGGCCAACCAGCATCGACGCCACAAACCACTTCCATTCATTGATTTTTACCTGCCGGATAAAGGGAGGAAAAACAGCCGCTATTTTATGTATCAAACTATCCTGAATTCGTTGTTCCAACCGAAGTGTAATAACGGTAATGATATTGGACAGGCTATCGAAAAGCGTTGATGAAACCACATGTTCCCGTTCATTCGTCTCGTCCAGGGCGACGATAAATGGGCGATCAAACCGGAGAATAATCCAGATAGTCAGTATACCCAGGCCCACACCAATCAGTCCGAAGGCGGGAGAGAAATAGAGCATAGCCCCAAAGGAAAAGACAAATTTAGCCAGGGCCTGCAAATACATAAATCCATCCTGAAAAAACGTCTTCAGGGCATCGTACGCCTTACGAATTCGATTGATGGTCGCTCCACTGTGGTGATCCTTATGCCAGCCGACCGGCAAATGCAGTGTTTTGTGAAACAACTCGTCCAGAAAATTCCGACTCAGGTTAAACGCCAGCTTTCGTTCCATAACCCGAGCGGGGCCATGAAACACCCATTCCAGTACTTCCAGTCCCATGTATCCACCTGCATAAAGCCACCCCAATTTTAAAATTGACGTACCTTGTTGCTGAAGTTCACCGATAAACCAGCCAAATAATAATGGTCGTAAAGCGGCTACTGCATTGGCCATGACGAACAGAAAATAGACCAGCACATACTGTCGCTTTTCGTGTCGGGCATACGTCCAGGCCGTGCGCAGTAAGGCGATATACGGATTTTGCATGATTCCAAGGTAATGCCTTATTTCCTAAGACAGATTCTAGGAGCACAATGGACAAAAACCTAGAATAGTTTCGATTATATTCTTTGCCTAGGGGTTGGTTTTCTAATTGAAATTCAGTAATTTTGCGTCCTGATTTGTAAAAGGGGTACCCACTTTGTTGGTGAATGCCCTTCCTTCGATTTTAGAAAAACATAACTTTCAGTATAACAAGCTAATGGCTCGCGATTTAAATTTCACGAGAAACATCGGTATCGCTGCCCACATTGATGCGGGTAAGACAACCACCACCGAGCGGATTCTGTATTACGCCGGGGTAAGCCACAAGATTGGTGAGGTACACGATGGCGCTGCTACCATGGACTGGATGGAGCAGGAACAAGAACGGGGGATCACGATCACCTCGGCTGCTACCACTGTCGATTGGACCTATCGCAATCAAAAGTATCATATCAACATCATCGATACTCCAGGGCACGTTGACTTCACCGTTGAAGTAAACCGCTCGCTGCGTGTACTCGATGGGCTGGTGTTCCTCTTCAGCGCCGTTGATGGTGTAGAGCCACAGTCAGAAACCAACTGGCGTCTGGCCAACAATTATCACGTGGCTCGTTTGGGCTTCGTGAACAAAATGGACCGTTCGGGTGCCGACTTCTTGAATGTCTGCAAGCAGGTAAAAGAAATGCTGGGCAGCTATGCTGTTCCGCTTCAATTACCGATCGGCGAAGAAGACAATTTCAAAGGGGTTGTTGACCTGGTTAACTTCCGGGGTATCGTTTGGAACGAATCCGACAAAGGCATGACCTTCGAGGTTGTCCCCATTCCAGATGATATGCTGGACGAAGCCACCGAATGGCGGGAGAAACTGCTCGAAGCCGTTGCCGAATTCGACGATCACCTCATGGAGAAATACTTCGAGGATCCTGAGTCGATCTCGGAAGATGAAATTCTTGCTGCGCTTCGCAAAGCGACCATCGCCATGAAAATCGTTCCGATGCTTTGCGGTTCTTCGTTTAAAAACAAAGGAGTGCAAACCATGCTTGACTATGTGATGGCCCTGCTGCCTTCACCGTTGGACAAGGAGAGCATCAAAGGTACCAATCCGAACACAGGCGAAGAAATCTCCCGGAAGCCATCTACTTCGGAGCCATTCTCTGCGCTGGCGTTTAAAATTGCTACTGACCCTTACGTAGGTCGCTTGTGCTTTGTTCGCTCATACTCGGGTGTTCTGGAGTCTGGTTCATACATCCTGAATAACCGTTCGGGCAACAAAGAGCGGATTTCGCGGATTTTCCAGATGCACGCCAACAAGCAAAATCAGATTGAACGTCTGGAAGCTGGTGATATTGGTGCTGTAGTTGGATTTAAGGACATCAAAACGGGTGATACGCTATCGGATGAAAAGAACCCAATCGTTCTGGAATCGATGGTATTCCCCGATCCAGTTATTGGTTACGCAATCGAGCCGAAGAAAACCGCCGATCAGGACAACTTCTCGAAAGCAATTGGTAAGTTGATCGAAGAAGACCCAACCCTGAAAGTTGAGTCGAACGAAGAAACCGGCCAGACCATTATCCGGGGTATGGGTGAGCTTCACCTCGAAATCATCATCGACCGTATGCGTCGTGAGTTCAAGGTAGAGGTAAATCAGGGTGCTCCACAGGTAGCCTACAAAGAAAAGCTGACCAAAAACGTTGAACACCGTGAAGTGTATAAGAAACAGACGGGTGGTCGCGGTAAGTTTGCCGATATCGTATTTGAACTGGGGCCCCGCGATCCTGAAGAGGATGGCTCGGTTAAACCCGGTCTGCAATTCGAGAATGGTATCGTTGGTGGTGTAATTCCCCGCGAATTCATTCAGCCAGTTGCCAAAGGCTTTGAAGAATCGTTGAAAAACGGTCCGCTAGCTGGCTTCCCGCTTGAAAGTATGAAAGTTCGGTTGTTCCACGGTTCATACCACGATGTTGACTCCGACTCGCTGTCGTTCGAAATGGCGGCTCGTCTGGGCTTCCGTGAAGCAGCTCGTCAGGCTGGTCCGAAACTGCTCGAACCGATCATGGCCGTTGAAGTTCTGACACCAGAAGAATACACCGGTCCAATCACGGGCGACCTCAACCGTCGTCGCGGTGTGATGAAAGGTATGGATTCAAAAGCCGGATCGCAGGTGATCAAGGCTGACGTTCCCCTATCGGAACTGTTTGGATACGTGACGGATCTGCGTACGATGTCGTCGGGTCGTGCTACGGCTAACCTGACCTTCTCGCACTACGAAGTAGTACCGCAGAACATTTCGGATGCTGTAGTCGCTAAAGAAAAAGGTACTGTGAAGGCATAAGCCTTACTAGATACTGGGCAACAGGTTGCTTAACTTGTTGCCCATTTTTTGTGTCGTCGGAGTAAATGGTTCTTTCGGCGTACACGTTTCACTTAACGAACCACAACACAATGAGCCAAAAAATTCGCATTAAGCTGAAGTCGTTCGACCACATGCTGGTTGACAAGTCGGCAGAAAAGATCGTGAAAGCGGTTAAATCGACGGGTGCTGTTGTTAGCGGCCCCATCCCTCTGCCAACCAACAAAGAAATCTATACGGTGCTTCGGTCGCCCCACGTTAACAAAAAGGCCCGTGAGCAATTCCAGCTTTGCACCTACAAACGGTTAGTTGACATCTACAGCAGCAGCGCTAAAACAGTTGATGCCCTGATGAAACTCGAACTCCCTAGCGGTGTTGACGTAGAAATCAAAGTCTAACGAATTTCAGAAAAAGGCTTACTGCCGCTCGTACGAACTGATTAGGTTTCGTATGAGCGGCATTTTTTATTTGTTAACGTATCCCCAGCCACTCGTTGAGCGACGAGGGCTCATCAATAAAAACATAATCAAGAAACTTAATCGCTGCTCACTATTTATCCGAATTATAACACCAATCTGCCTGTTATTTTTGTATCTTGTAAGAATACAGTGAACAACAGAACAGGAAGATTTTACTCGTTATGGTAAACGTCATACAGCTACTGCCCGACTCGATCGCCAACCAGATTGCGGCTGGCGAAGTTGTGCAGCGACCCGCTTCGGTGGTTAAAGAGCTGCTCGAAAACTCAGTCGATGCCAAAGCGAAATCTGTACAGGTAATTATCCGGGAGGCAGGCCGAAACCTGATTCAGATTGTAGACGATGGGGTTGGTATGACTGAAACGGACGCCCGAATGAGTTTTGAACGCCATGCCACATCTAAAATCCGCTCGTCGGACGATCTGTTCCGCATTCGGACAATGGGCTTCCGGGGCGAAGCGCTGGCTTCCATTGCAGCTGTTGCGCAGATAGAAATGCGGACGCGCCGGGCGGAAGATGAATTAGGAACCCTCATTCGGATTGAAGGATCGGACATTAAGGCACAAGAGCCGATCACTTGCCTACCCGGCACTAACCTGCTCATAAAAAATTTATTCTTTAACGTACCCGCCCGGCGTAATTTCCTTAAGTCGAACTCTGTGGAAATGCGTCATATTATCGACGAGTTTCAGCATGTGGCGCTGGCCAATCCCGAAGTAGCTTTTTCTCTTTTTCATAACGATCAGGAAATTTATAACCTGCCTGCCGGAAAGCTGAGCCGCCGAATTGTGGATATGTTTGGCAAGAGCTACCGGGAGCAATTGAACTCCTGTGAGGAAAAAACGCCTTACGTAACCGTTCATGGCTACATCGGCAAGCCTGAATCCGCTAAAAAAGCGCGCAATGAGCAGTTTTTCTTTGTCAACAATCGATATATAAAGCACAACTATCTCCACCATGCCGTTATGGGTGCTTACGAAGGTACGCTGCCCGAAGGGAGTCACCCTTTCTATGTCTTGTTTATCGAGATCGACCCATCCCATATCGACATCAATATCCATCCGACCAAAACAGAAATTAAATTCGATGATGAACGATCGGTCTATGCAATTATGATGGCTGCAGTCCGAAAAGCCGTAGGCCTGTACAATCTGGCTCCGTCGCTCGATTTTGATTCTGATGTCAACTTCCTGGCTGGTGTTACCACAAATCCAGCGAAGCAGTCTGGTAAATCGGACCTTGAAGCGCCTGCTCCTGTCTCAAAAGCCAGTTCATCTGAGCCTATGGCCCCTCGGCCTATCAGTCCATCCTGGGCAGCGGGAAACAGCCAGCCCGTCAAAGAACGAAGTTTGCGACGCGATGATTCGCTGGATTCAGCCGCTGGCAGTAGTTTCAATCTGTCGCCAAAGCCTCCTATCCGCCCGTCGGTCAACAACTGGCAGACGTTATATGAGGGAGTCGCCGACTCAGAACAAACAACCCGTCCAGCCAACACATCGGGAGACTGGTTAGGCCCGGCACGCACTACAGGCTCGGCAGTCGATCAGCCACCCACCGAATCTGAACCCATCACGCTCGGCAGTCGAGCCAATCAACTACAGGTAAGCCTAACGTCTAAGGAAAAAGATAGCCCTGTATTGATCGAAGATGAAAATATTGTTCAACTGCAAAATCGTTACCTTTTAGCCCCTATCAAGTCAGGATTAATGCTAATTGATCAACGCAGAGCCTATGAACGAATTCTGTACGACCAGTTTCATACGGCTCTGACCAAACAAAACGGGTCATCTCAACAGTTATTATTTCCAAAGACGATTACGCTAACTCCCGTTGATTTTCAATTGGCAATCGACCTGAAACAAGACCTGACAAACCTGGGTTTTGAATTTGACGAGCTAGGCGCCAATACGTTCGTGATTCGGGGCATACCAGCCTTAACCATGGGCGAGAATGAAGAAGAGCTGTTTGCTAATTTGCTGGCACAACTTCGGGCCGACACAGGTCGTTTAAAGTTAGACAAGGTGGAATCCATGGCAAGGTCGCTGGCCCGACGGTCGGCGATACACCGTGCAACGCGCCTGAGTGCAACCGAATGTCGCGCTTTAGTAAACCAATTATTTGCCTCAACAAACCCAAGTTACACTCCTACGGGCGAACCAATAACGGTTGTGCTTACGTTGGATAAAATTGCTGGCCTCTTGCGCTGATTATTAAGTTAATCAGTATAAATTAGTTGATATAAAATGTTTAATCTTACTCCCGTAGTTCGTGCTCTGTTAATATTAAACGTATTGGTCTTTCTAGTGACGAATGATGCCATTATTGAACAGTTTGGCCTCCATTCGTTTCTTTCAGACCAATTCAATCCAATTCAGTTGCTGACACATATGTTTTTGCATAGTGGCTTTGGGCATATTTTCAGCAACATGCTTTGGTTATTTTTTTTCGGGCCGATGCTGGAGCATTTCTGGGGACCACGCCGTTTTACGTTCTTTTACTTTTTTTGCGGTCTGGGCTCGGCATTGCTTTTTTCCGGTGTAAACTATTTTGAGATGCACGACGTATATATGTCAGTAGAGGCATATCGGGCAGCTCCTGGTTTTGAGAGTTTTTCGGCTTTTGTTGATCAGCATGCGATTTCCTATTACGATCAGCTAGAGCCATTTATTGAGAAATTTAAAAGTTTTCCTAACGATAGTAAACTTCTTCAGATGAGCGTATCATACGTGAATCAGATTTTTACGAGTCAGGTTGACGAGCCCATGGTGGGCGCTTCTGGTGCAGTTTTCGGCGTATTGATGGGTGTCGGTCTATTATTTCCAAACACTCAGCTTTTTTTATTGTTTCCACCTATACCGGTCAAAGTAAAGTACATCGTTATATTTTCCGGGGCGATGGAATTATATTCAGGTATCTATCAGTCGCAGGCCGACAACGTTGCTCACTTCGCTCACATTGGCGGTATGCTGTTTGCATTTATTCTGGTAAAATACTGGGCCTCCCAGCGCAAAACATTTTATTAGTGATGAGCGGGTTATTCGACGACTTTCGAACCGAATTCAATAAGCCCAACAATACGTTGGTGCAATTGATCTTGATTAACACGGTGGTGTTTCTGGTACTTCTGCTGGCCAGAGTGGGCCTACAGATTGCTGGCCATTTTGACGTTTATGGCTTAATCCGGGATCAACTTACGATGCCAGGCCAGGTCAACGCCTTTCTGCATAAACCCTGGACTCTATTTACCTACTTTTTTACCCATGAGGATATTTTCCATGTTCTTTACAACATGCTGTTCTTATACTGGTTTGGTCGGTTGATTGACGAATACCTTGGCAATCGGCGGCTAATCGGTTTATACATTATGGGGGGGCTGGCAGGCGGACTACTATTTCTGGCGATGTTCAACCTGGTGCCTTACTTCCAGGACCGGGCAGGTCTCCCACTTCTTGGCGCATCAGCTGCTGCTTTTTCGGTAGCGGTTGGCGCTGCTACATTATTACCAAATTATACGTTTCATCTATTGTTTTTTGGCCCGGTCCGCATTAAATACATTGTTTTCTTCTTCATTGTTCTATCGATAGCTCAGTCAGCTGGTGAAAATGCAGGAGGTAACCTGGCTCATTTAGGCGGAGCGATGATGGGCTTTGTGTACGTTAAACTGCTGCAAAATGGTACTGACCTGGGCCGTCCTATTTATTGGGTTGCCGATGGCTGGAGTAATCTGTTCAAGCCCAAACCAGCCGTTAAGGTATCCTATCGGCAACGTAGCAGCGCCAGCGCCCAGACGAGTTCATACATGTCGTCGGGAAGTTCATCCTCAAGCATGTCGGTACCGGATCAGGATGAAGTCGATATGATTCTGGATAAAATTTCACGATCTGGCTATGAAAGTTTAACTCGGGAAGAAAAGCAAAAACTCTTCCGCGCCAGCCAACGGAATTAGTATTTATCAACGCTGTTTCGGCACCCTGTTTATACCCAATCCTTTCTTCCTAAAATCTAAGCCTCTGCTGTCTCCGTATATATCCAGAGATACAGAGGCTTAGATTTTTTATAGTTATCAAAAAAATGTGTTAGTTTCGTTGTCAGAATACAGTTAGCAATTCTCTAAAGAACATTCTATTCTGTATAAGTGTTGTGTAAGACAGACGTTTATCTGCTACTATCATGTTGATTACCCCTGGCAGTCTTCTGGCCACTATCAATACTCCCGACGATCTTCGTAAACTCGATAAATCTCGCTTACCTCAGGTTGCCGACGAACTCCGCCAGTTTATTATCGATGATGTTTCTGTTTATGGAGGCCACTTTGGCGCTAGCCTGGGGGTAGTAGAACTTACAGTAGCGCTTCATTACGTATTCAATACACCCGATGATCAATTGGTGTGGGATGTAGGTCATCAGGCGTATGGACATAAAATTCTGACTGGTCGACGGGATGTATTCCATACCAACCGGTTTTACAAAGGCATTTCCGGGTTTCCTAAACGGAAAGAAAGCCCTTACGACTCATTTGGCGTAGGCCACTCCTCAACGTCTATCTCCGCTGCTTTAGGTATGGCTGTGGCTTCACAGCTTCAGGGCAATACGCAACGGAATCATATTGCAGTTATTGGGGATGGGGCCATGACAGCGGGAGAAGCCTTCGAAGGCATGAATCATGCTGGGGCTACCGATAGTAACCTACTCATTGTGCTGAACGATAACTGCATGAGTATAGACCCCAACGTGGGTGCTCTGCGCGAATACCTGACCGATATTACCACCTCACAAACCTATAACAAGGTTAAAGATGAGATCTGGAATCTGCTGGGCAAGATGGATAAGCTCGGCAAAACGGCTCAGGAATTGGTTTCGCAGGTTCAGTCGGGAATCAAAAGTTCATTACTGGAACAGAGTAACCTCTTCGAGTCGTTACACCTGCGCTATTTCGGGCCTATCGACGGGCATGATATTGATCATCTGGTCAGCGTTTTAAGCGATTTAAAACAAATTCCAGGGCCTAAACTGCTACATATCCTGACCGTAAAAGGCAAAGGTTATGGCCCGGCCGAAAAAGATCAGACGAAATGGCATGCGCCCGGCTTGTTCGATAAGGTAACGGGAGTTATTCAGAAGAAAGTTTACGATACACCCCAGCCGCCAAAATACCAGGATGTTTTCGGCCATACATTGGTTGAACTCGCCGAGCAAAACCCGCGCATTGTAGGCGTAACTCCGGCTATGCCGTCGGGTTCGTCGATGAACATTATGATGAAGGCAATGCCTAAGCGTGCCTTCGATGTAGGGATTGCCGAACAGCATGCCGTAACCTTCTCGGCCGGTATGGCAACCCAGGGCGAAGTAGTGTTCTGCAACATCTACTCAACCTTCATGCAGCGGGCTTACGATCAGGTGATCCATGATGTTTGTATTCAGGAATTACCCGTTGTTTTCTGTCTGGACCGGGCTGGCTTTGCCGGTGCCGATGGCCCTACCCATCATGGTGCTTACGACTTAGCGTATATGCGTTGCGTACCGAACATGATCATTGCAGCTCCAATGAATGAACAGGAGTTGCGCAACATGATGTATACAGCCCAATCGGATGAAGTCCAGCAGGGTAAACGCGCCTTTACGATTCGCTACCCTCGGGGCGAAGGCGTTATGCCTAACTGGCGAACGCCCCTTGAAAAACAGGTAATCGGCAAAGGCCGCATGATTTCTGATGGTGAAGAGGTAGCTATTCTCACCCTTGGTCATATTGGTAATTATGCGGTTCAGGCCTCACAACTGTTGGCAAAAGAAGGTATCCGGCCTGCTCACTTCGACATGCGCTACGTAAAACCGCTTGACGAGGAGTTGCTTCACCAAATTTTTAGCCGTTTCGACCGCGTCCTGACGGTTGAAGATGGGTGCTTGATGGGTGGTTTCGGCAGTGCTGTGCTCGAATTCATGGCCAACAACGATTATTCGGCCCGTGTCAAACGGCTCGGAATTCCCGATGAGGTTATCGAACACGGCGAGCAAATTGAGCTTCATCGCGAATGCGGTTTCGATCCGGAAGGTATTGCTAAAGCGGTTCGCGAATTACTTTTTACAGGCCGTATAGTAGCGGTCTAGTTTTAAAAGAGCGAAATCGGACCGCCGAAGTGGAGTGAATGAGTGACAGAGCGAAACCTCTCCGGCAGCACTAATCGTCCGGTAGGTGATTCACTCTTTCACTCATTCACTCCACTTCGGCGATCCGATTTCGCTCTTTATAGGTCCAATATGAAAATTTTCAAATTTGGCGGAGCGTCGGTTAAAGATGCAGCCGGGGTTCGCAATCTAGCCGAAATCGTAAAGACACAGGCAGCCGATGTAGTTGTTGTGGTATCGGCGATGGGTAAAACAACAAATGCACTCGAAACCATCGTTCGGTCTTATGTTAATCACAATAACCAAACCCTCCAAGTGGCACTGGAAACAGTTTCTGAGTATCATCAGCACATTATGGATGAACTTGGCGGCAGTTTTCCGGCCGCTAATCAGACACTAGCCGACCTAAAGTCGATGGTAACCCAGCCACCTGCTGGTATCTACGACGAGATTTACGACCAAATCGTTTCGCTGGGTGAAATTATATCGACCCAAATCGTGGCTGCGTATGTGCAGCAGCGTATTCATACGGCCCGCTGGTTCGATGCTCGTCAACTAGTGCGTACCGATAATACATACCGCGAAGGCCAGGTCGACTGGGCGAAAACCGGGCAGTTGATCGAACAGGCGATCGGTCATACAGGGGTCAACATCACGCAGGGGTTTGTTGGCCAATCGGCTGATGGGCGTACTACGACACTTGGCCGTGACGGATCTGACTACTCAGCCGCCATTTTTGCCTATTGTCTGAATGCTGAAAGCGTAACTATCTGGAAAGATGTACCTGGCGTATTGAATGCCGACCCCAGGTGGTTCGATGAAACCGTTCTGCTGGAAAAGTTGACGTATCAGGATGCTATTGAGCTGGCGTATTATGGTGCTACGGTTATCCATCCAAAAACGATCAAGCCGCTACAAAACAAAGGGATTCCGCTGTACGTACGCTCGTTTCTGGAACCTTCGGCGCCAGGAACGGTGATTGGTAATTTTAAACAATCCCTCTCAACTCCGTCCTTCATCTTTAAAGTCAATCAGGTTCTGATTTCGCTTCACCCGAACGATTTCTCATTTATTGCCGAAGATAACCTAAGCCGGATCTTTGGGCGATTTGCCCAGGCAGGTGTCAAAATCAACCTAATGCAGAATACAGCCATTAGCTTTTCAGTCGTGATCGATAACAACCCCGATCGCGTTCCGGCGTTACTGGAACAGTTAAAACAGGATTTTCGGGTCAATTACAACGATGGCCTCGAACTGATCACCATCCGATACTACGACCAGCGCACGATTGATCGGGTATTGCTCAATAAAAAATTACTTCTGGAGCAGAAAAGCCGTTACACTGCTCAGTTAGTTGTTCGGGATTTGGGATAAACTACCCCGTTGTAGATTCTGAGGTCGATCACTTCCTTGAAATTGATTACCAGCTTTGATATTGAGCGCGTTCAGACCGCAAAGAATCCTTCCTGTTTACTATCTTTGACATCAGGGAAACCACGTCTGCTTATGTATTTCGGCTATTTCAACGGCACTATTGCCCCTACCGACCAGCTTGCCGTCGGTGTTACTGATCTAAGTTTGTTACGTGGCTACGGCCTGTTCGATTATTTCCTGACGTACAATGGACGTCCGTTTCAATGGGATTGGTATTGGGAACGCTTTCAGAACTCAGCCACCCGGATGCATCTGCCGTTGCCGTTGGGCAAAGAAGAAACCTACAGCATTCTGATGAAGCTGGTCGAGCGAAGTGGTGGACAGGATGTAGCATTCCGATTTGTGATGACTGGAGGCTATTCGACCGACAGCATTACCATCGATAGGCCCAATTTGCTCATCCTGACCGAACCCATTCATCCCGTACCGCCCATTCAGTATGAACAGGGTATAAAAGTCATTCTGGATGAATATGTCCGGGAAATGGCTGAAGTAAAAAGCACCGACTATAAACGGGTTATCTTGATGGCGCAGGCCATTAAATCGGCTGGCGCATCGGATCTGCTTTACCAGAAAGGCGGCCAGATTAGCGAACTCAGCCGAAGTAATTTCTTTCTGGTTAAAGGCGACCGCCTGATTACACCCAATCAGCATATTCTGCACGGCATTACCCGGCGAACCATTATCCAGCTTGCTCAAACCGATTTTCGGGTCGAAGAGCGGCCTTTGCTCCTCTCTGAACTCTATGATGCCGACGAAGCCTTTACCACCAGTTCGACCAAAAAAGTGCTGCCTATTGTGCAAATCGGTGATCTGACCATTGGCGATGGCCACGTCGGCCCGAAGTCGAAATTCCTGCTAGATCGATTCAACGATCTGATTAAGAGTTGGTAAGAGTGAGTTTGCGTACTGGCTGATAATTCCCTTAGTGATCGCTGCCTCTTCTCCAATCCGACCCAGGCACGATAAACCGGTGTAGTTTAAAATAAATGTTTCGGTGGCTGGAACCGTAGGGCCATTGAACAGAATACCCAACAGGTGAAGGCCTCGGCGCTGGCAGGCTTCAACTGATAAAAGTGTATGATTGATGCTGCCCAGATAGTTTCGGGATACGAGTATCACAGGCAAGCCCAATTCTTCGACCAGGTCGATATTCAGCGTCCGGTCATTGAGTGGCACCATCAAACCACCAGCCAGTTCCACAACCAGATTGTTTGCCGTTTGAGGTAATTGAATATGATCCAGGTCAATGGTTACGCCATCTAGTTCGGCGGCTGCGTGTGGGGATAACGGCTGGGTAAGTCGGTATGCTTCTGGATGGAATACCGATTGGCTGTTCGATATCAATCGACGTACCGTATTCGTATCTGAATCTTCCAGAGCACCTGATTGTACAGGTTTCCAATAATCGGCCTGTAAAGCCTCGACCAGTACGGCCGAAGCGACCGTTTTACCAATTTCGGTGCCAATACCGGCCACAATGCATTGAAAAGGCATAGACTAATTTGAATTTTTAAGCGATAATGCGCTCTGTAAAATGGTAATAAGCAGGTCTATTTCATCCGTCGTGTTAAACGCATGCAGACATAATCGCAATCGCTCCTGTCCTACCGGAACCGTCGGACTAAGAATCGCACGTACATCCAACCCTACTTGTTGTGCTTCGCTGGCTACCTTCCGAGCCTGATCGTTACCTGGAACCAGCAAACACTGAATAGGTGACGGGCTATCTGTCCAGCTACTACCCGACAAGCGTTCACTAACTTGCTGACGGAAATAATCAAGGCGCTCATAGAGATGAGCCCTAGCCTGACTATCCGTCTGTAGCTGCTCATGAGCACAATGAATAGCCAGCAGGCTATGGGGCGGCAAAGCAGTTGTGTAGACAAACGAACGGGCAAAGTTGATCAGATAGTCACGCAGGATGGTCGGGCCAACAATAGCAGCCCCATGTACGCCCAACGCTTTGCCGAAAGTATGAACACGAGCCAGAACTCGCTCCTGCAAGCCTAAAGCGACTACCAGCCCTTCGCCGTTGGGGCCATACACGCCGGTAGCATGCGCTTCATCGACCAGCAAGCCAGCACCGTATTCGTCACATAAATCCACCAGCTTTTCCAGCGGAGCCATATCACCATCCATTGAATAAACCGACTCCACACCAACGAAAATTTGTCCGTCCTGCCTGTTCTGGGTAGCCTGTTTTAGCTTTTCTTCCAGATCGACCAGATCATTATGCCGGAAGCGATGGCGCGTAGCATAGCTAAGCCGCGCTCCGTCGATCATACTGGCATGGATCAGTTCATCAGTCAGCAAAGTATCACCCACTTTGGGTAAACAAGCTAACAAACCGAGGTTTGCATCGTAGCCGGAGTTAAAAATCAGCGCGGATTCTGTCCGATAAAATGTAGCCAGGTTATGCTCCAGTTCATCGGCCAAGGCCGTTTGACCAGCCAGCAACCGGGAACCCGTGGCCCCAGTTAACGCAGATGAGTGGTTCGTGTATGCCTGCTGGATAGCCTTTTTAAGCGCAAACGACCGGGCAAATCCCAGGTAATCATTCGAGCAAAAGTCAACAAGACTACCAGCTATTTTAAGTTGCCGCAGTAAGCCACTTTGCTGATACGTAGTTAATCGGCTGGCTAGTATCTGGACAATCGAGGATGTCAACGTGAGCATAGCCACAAAGGTAAAACGCCCTTCGGAAAGGTTAGTCACTGCCTAGCCTTTACCTGTAAAAAAGTGAGTAACATAAAAGTTATCCACATATTGACTGTGGATAACTTTATGAGTAATTTCAAAAAATGACGAATTGACCAAACTGGCAGCAAAACTTATCCACAACCGTTTATAAGCCAGCAAGCTTATCCTTCAATCGATAAGACTAATTTGCCAAACTGTTTACCACTATCCATCTTATCCATTGCCTGTTGCGCGTCGGCCAGTGGTACAATCTCATCCACAATCGGCACGAGTTTCTTCTCATTCACCAGGGCTATCATATCGGCAAATTCGCGTTCTGTTCCCATCGTTGTTCCGAAAATTGACAACTGTTTAAAGAATACTTTTGGCGGAATAATATCAGTTATGTTACCCGTCGTTCCACCGAAAAAGGCAATCCGCCCGCCGGGAGCCGCTACATCGATCAGTTTGGCAAAGGCGGAGCCGCCAGCACTGTCGATAATGACATCGAAAAATCCACGTCGTCCTCCACCGGTTTGTGCCATAAGGGCTTTGTGCCAATCAGGTTGTCGGTAGTTGATACCACCAGCTATACCCATAGTTTGTACGCTGGCCAGCTTTTCATCGGAACCAGATGTTACCCAAACCTCAGCACCAAGCGCGACGGCAAACTGCATGGCGGCCAACGCGGCTCCTCCCCCAATACCCGTCACCAGTACTTTTTCCGGTATACTAGCCGGATGAGTATGCAAGCCCGCCCGCGTCATAAGTGCCCTCCAGGCGGTCAGGCCGGTCAGTGGAAGCGCAGCCGCCTGTTCAAACGACAGATGGTCAGGCTTATGGTGAATGTATCGGGCATCGACGACAATATACTCAGCAAAGGTTCCATTTTCCGGCATACCCAGAATCCGAAAGTCATCGCCATAAAACAGAGGATTGTCACCCCAATGCATAGCGGGATTGATAACAACCGACTGCCCCCGCCAAACCTTGTCGACCTCTTCGCCAACGTCTTCCACCACACCAGCGCCATCAGAACCCAGAATCACCGGTAACTTTATGCCTGGATATAAGGCCTGTTGAATAAATACATCGCGGTGATTTAAAGCAGCGGCTTTGAGCTTAATCAACACCTGCCCTTGGCCTGCAACCGGCGTAGGCGTATCAATTAACTGAACGGGCTGGTGCGTTTCGGCAAGGAGAATGGCTTTCATAGGCTTATTCGATTTGAAGTTGTGATGTACTCATTGAGCGTTTACTTTTGCCTGATAGATCTAGTCATTCATGGCCATTAGATAGCCATTCATTGTTAAACTTAATGGCTATCAATGTCAATAAATGATGCAGTAACTACCAAAGACAATTTTCTGTACGATGCTAACCTATCGCGTAGCAACGGCCGACGATGCCGAGCCCATTGCTCAACTACATAGCCTCAGTTGGCAGCAAAACTACAGAGGTATTCTGTCGGACAGCTTTCTGGACGGCCCCGTTCTAGATAACAGACGGTCCGTTTGGCAGTCGCGTTTAAACCAACCAACACCTGACCAGTACATTATTGTTGCCGAAGATAACGCAAAAATTTGCGGCCTTGCCTGTGCCTACGCCAACGACAACCCTGTTTTGGGAACCCTGCTCGACAACCTGCATGTTCATCGCAATTGGCAGGGTAAAGGTATAGGGGCTGGGCTTATGCAAAAAGCGGCACGCTGGGTACAGCAGTACGCCCCCAGGTCCGGCCTTTATTTATGGGTATTGGCCAATAACACCAACGCGCAAAAATTTTACGACCGCATGGGTGGAGTCAATTATGAAAAAGTTTCCCTTCTTAATCCAGACGGCAACTACGCAGATTGCTTTCGGTATGTTTGGACTGATCTAAGCAACTTAGTATGATTTTAGTATGATTCGATTTTTCAATGAGGATGTGCCCTACAAACTTCCTCACAAACAGGCCGTTCGACAATGGCTGAAACAGCAGACCGAACGGGAAGGCTATACCGTTGGCGAGCTGAATTATATTTTCTGTTCGGACGAGTACGTACTCCAGGTAAATCGAGACTACCTTCAACACGACTACTATACCGACATCATCACCTTCGATCAGAGTGAGGAAGAAGGCAAACTGGCGGGCGATATTTACATCAGCGTCGAGCGGGTAGTAGATAATGCTGCTCAGTTGGGCGTTCCGGCTGAGCAGGAGATGCTGCGTGTGCTGGCTCATGGATTGCTGCATCTCTGCGGGTATCTCGACAAAGGGGTAGAGGCAGAGGCTCAAATGCGGCAGAAAGAGGAAGAATGGCTCCGACAGTACAACAACGCCTGACCTATGCGGCTACTTACCTGCCTACTGCTATTGCTAACGCTAACGGTGAAGGCGCAGAAACGCATGGTCATTACCATCGATGATCTGCCGACAGTATCGGCCTTCTATAAGACACAGCAGGCAAAACAGCAACTAACTCAAAAACTGCTTGCGCACGTTACATATGCCCATGTACCCGCTATTGGGTTTGTTATTAGCGGTTTATTACAATCTACCAGTAAGCTCGATACGGCTCAGCTTGCGCTTCTTCAACGATGGCTGGAGGCCGGTCTGGAGCTAGGCAATCATACGTTTGCCCATAAGGATTACAACCTGATTCCGTTCAGCGAATCAAAAGCCGATGTGATTCAGGGAGAGTCGATTGTAAAAAGCTTTGTTGAAAAGCAGAGAAAGCCGTTTCGCTATTTTCGTCATCCATACCTCCGAAAAGGGGATACGCCAGCCAAAAAAGACTCCCTGGAGAACTTTCTCCGGCAACGCGGCTACCGCGAAGCACCCGTCACAATCGACAACTCCGACTGGCTGTACGCGCGAGCTTATGACAATGCGCTAGGGATGAACGATGCAGCCCTGATAGCTCAGGTAGGCCAGAGCTACGTTTCCTATATGCTCGATTGTATTACCTATTATGAAGCGCAAAGCCAGGCTTTATTCAATCGGCCAATCCCCCAGATACTGCTCATTCATGCCAATTCCATCAATGCTGATTTTCTGGGCAGGCTACTTAGTGAACTCAAAAATCGGGGGTATTCTTTTATCACGCTCGATGAAGCCCTGAAAGACAACGCCTATCTATCTACAGATACCTACACGGGCAAAGGAGGAATTTCCTGGCTGCATCGTTGGGCGCTTACGCAAGGCAAAAAAGGCGAGTTTTTCAAGGGAGAGCCGGAAGTTCCGGCAACTATCGACGAGCTGGCTAATCGGAAATGATATACTACGCTACCCGGCTGTTAGTCCACCATCCAACTGAATAGCCTGCCCGGTAAAAAACTCATTTTCGTCTGAACAAAGCCACAGGATAGCCTGGGCGATTTCTTCAGGCTCGCCAAGCCGACCAATCGGAATTCGCCTGCGCATTTTTTCTTCCATATCGGGAGCGGCCCGAAAAAGCTCATCGACCATAGCTGAATGGGTATAAACCGGGCAAACAGCATTGATGCGGATATGTTGCCGGGCGTATTCCAGCGCAGCCGTTTTGGTCAGCCCGATTACGGCATGTTTGGAGGCACTGTATGGCGCCCCCATTGGCATACCACGTACACCAGCAATACTCGATACATTCACGATTTTGCCCCCCGCTGGCCGACCGACCTCCCGTTGCTTCAGCATCTGTCGAATCTGAGCCTGCATACCATAAAAGACCCCGCCTACATTAACGGCCATCATCTGGTCAAAATCTTCCTGCGTGTGGTCCAGTAATCGGCCATATTTCCCACCAATACCTGCATTGTTTATCCCAATATCCAATCGGCCATAATGCACAACCGTTTGCTGTACAGCAGTCTCCAGTTGTTGCCGATCGGCAACATTACAGGGTACAAATAGGGCATTGCCACCCAGTTGCTTAATTTGATCAACCGTTTCCTCGCCACTGGCGTGGTTTATTTCGGCCACAACCACCTGCGCTCCGGCTTTTGAAAAGGCTAAAGCCGTAGCCCGGCCTATGCCAGAACCCGCTCCGGTAATGAATGCAATCTGATCGGTAAAGGATGCCATACTTCTTGACGTATCTCGTATCGGGTTAGCAAAATAGTGCTATTTTGTGCTTTATTTTTTAATCCATGCTATCTGCCGCTAAAAAAATCAGCATTGCTCTATTTGCCGTTTTATTTATCGGGTGGGTAGCCATTATGGAATGGCAAAGCTGGCTGATGGGCGATCCCGCCATCGCGGTAAAATCATCGTTAGGTGGCAAACGCATTGTCCATATTGAGCAGGTTGGCCACCGCTCCGATCATGGAAATCTGCTGGGTGTTCAGCCCTGGATGGAGCCTGCCGATTATCAAAATGGTCTGACATTTCGGCAAAAATTGCAAGGCTATTTAACCACAGCACGGGACAGTGGCCTGCTAATTCCCGGCAAAACGGTTGCTATTTTTCCCGAATATATCGGTACCTGGCTAGTAGCTGCCAACGAGGCAGATCGTGTTTACAAAGCGACAACCATTCAGGAAGGGTTAACGGCTATGACATTGACCCATCCACTTCGTTTCTGGCAGGTATACCGTAACATTCCTGATACAGTTGGGAATAAGACGAACTACGCCCTATTTGCCATGAAAGCCCAGCAAATGGCTCATGACTACCAGCTTACGTTCGATATGCTGGCTGCTCAGTTCAACATAACGATTGTAGCGGGCTCTATTCTGCTTCCTCAACCCACTGTGGAACATGGAAAATTACAGGTTGGAAGTGGGCCGCTTTATAATATATCGGCCGTGTTTCATCCCGATGGGCAAATCGACCCACAGCTTATCCGAAAAGTGTTTCCGATTGCCGATGAACTGCCCTTCGTCTGCCCATCTAAACCTGCCGACATACCCGTTTTTGATTTACCTATCGGTCGTTTAGGCGTACTGGTTTGCGCCGATTCGTGGCATTCAGCAGCTTACAAAACGCTCAGACAGAAAGGGGCTACCTTACTGGCCGTTCCTTCGTATTCGGCAGGTGATGGGATCTGGAAAACAACCTGGCGCGGCTATAGTGGTACATCTACACCCGCCGATGCACAGCCAGCCGTAGGTAAACTAACCGAAGGGCAAGCCTGGCTGACGTATGCAATGGCCGGTAGAGCCAGGCCAGAAGCAGGCATTACGAAAGGGATCAATGTGTTCCTGCGGGGTAAACTCTGGGATTTAGGAACCGACGGCACCACAATTATTCTGCAAGATAACGCGACAGCCAAACTAACGCCCACCGTCAATGGTGCTGCTTTAACATGCTTATGGCTATAAATTATTTTGCACTTTTCTAACAACTTCCCCAAACTATGCACAACAATAGTACTCATTACTAGAAGGTTGACACCAAGCCGGTTTAGGATTTATAATTTTTCTTAAAAATTTATAAATCTCTTCTCAACAAGGCTCCGTAGGTATAGGCATCCTGGTTGACACATGACCGGATTCTATCACCTAACATTATTTACTCAATGGAAAACATTACGAATCGGCCCGAAACGACAACTTCGGAGTCGGCATCCAGCCGTCGGTCGTTTCTGCGAGTAGCGGGGGCAGCAGCCGTAACAGGCGGTCTACTTACAGCGTGCTCCCATGCAGATGACAATTATCTGATTCCTTCTGGTAGCGCCCGTGCTGCTGGCGATACCGTTAAATTACCCACTGGGGATGTTGGTATTCTTGCCTTTGCTTACGTGCTTGAACAACTGGAAGCCGCTTTCTACGAAATGGTACTGGCAAAACCATACCCCAATATGTCGTCGGCTGATCGGCAGCTTTGGACCGATATTCGTGGTCACGAGATTGTTCACCGCGAGCTGTTTAAAGCAGCGCTGGGTGGAGCCGTTCCAACGCTGACTTTCAACTTCAGTGGTATCGACTTCAATGATCGTGCTGCCGTACTGATTGCCGCCGAAACTCTCGAAAAAACAGGAGTCGGTGCCTATAACGGTGCAGGTAAGTACATAAAAGATGGTGGTTATCTGACATTGGCGGGCAAAATCGTTTCGGTCGAAACCCGTCACCATTCCATTCTTCGCGAGCTACAGTATCCTAAATCGGATGCGTTTGCTGGGCCAACGATTGTTACCAGCGATACAGGCTTACACCTGGCTTATGAGCCAACCTATGTGTTACCTATTGCTCAGAAATTTATTCTCGAAACCATCGACGCAAGCGCCTTAGTAAGCAGCCTCGCATAAACCACTTTACTCCATGAACTTACAGAACTTACTCAGTGATATTGAGAAAGTGGATGGCGAAATCTTTGACCGCCTTGCCCACGTCTCACGTCGGGGACTTTTTAGTTCGCTGACCAAAAAAACGATTGCAGCAGCTGCACCAGCCATTATGGCGTCAGCCTTAACCAAAGCTTATGGCCAGTCGAGCGGATTGCCACAGAACGTAAAAGACGTTCTTAACTATGCGCTGACTTTAGAATATCTGGAGTATCGTTTTTACGATACCGCCAACAACCTGTCGATGATTCCGAACGACTACAAAATGGCCTTCGAAGTCATCCGTCGTCACGAGCAGGTACACGTCCGTCTGTTGAAAAACGTGCTGGGAGCTGACGCAATTCCAGAGCCTAAGTTCGACTTCTCAGCCAAAGGAACTTTCACGGATACGTTCAGCAATTTCCAGACCTTTGCAGCTATCGCGCAAACGTTTGAAGATACCGGCGTTCGGGCTTACAAAGGCCAGGCCGCTAACCTGCAGAATGCACCTGCTATTCTTCAGGTAGCATTGCAAATCCACGCAACGGAAGCGGCTCACGCAGCTAACGTACGCTACATCCGAGGCCAGAAAGGCTGGATTACGGGCGGTACAGCTGCTATGCAAGGCTTGCCATCGGTTGTTAACGGCAGCTATGCAGGTGAAGATAATGTTACGCAGGCAGGGGTTAACCTGGTTACAGCGCTAGCAGGTGACAACCGTATAACGCCTGCCATGATCATGGAGGCCTTCGATGAGCCTCTTGACAAAAATACGGTGGTTGGTATTGTAACGCCTTTCTTCGCGTAGAGATAACAAGTAGCCTAAACAAAACGACCCGCCCTAGCCAGGTGGGTCGTTTTGTTTTTAGCTAGTAATCAGTTTTGTGGTAACGCGGGTGGAAACCCGCGCTATTTAGTGTAAAATCGCGGATTTCCACCCGCGTTACCGTTAGAGTTACTCTAATCCAAACGCTGACAACGCTACAAACTGGCTTACCCGTGCCTGAATTTCTTCCTGTGTCAGATTCATTATACGCTCGGTACCAAATTTCTCTACACAGAACGACGCCATTGCCGATCCATAAATGATAGCCCGCTTCATGTTATCGAACGACGCATCGTCAGTTTTAGCAATGTATCCGATAAACCCACCAGCGAAGGTATCACCAGCCCCGGTCGGATCGAACACCTCTTCCAGTGGCAGTGCTGGTGCAAAGAAAATTTTACCCTCCCCAAAGAGTAAAGCGCCATGTTCACCTTTCTTGATAATCACGGTTTTAGGGCCCATGCCCTGAATTTTAGCGGCCGCTTTTACCAGCGAATACTCGTGCGTCAGCATACGGGCTTCTTCATCGTTCAACACCAACACATCAACACGCTTAAGCAGGTTTAGTAAATCGGCATTGGCAATTTCAATCCAGAGATTCATGGTATCCAGCACAATCAGCTTGGGCCGGTTGTGCAGCCTATCGATAACCAGTCCCTGAACAGCTGGCGACGTATTGCCCAGCATTAAATAGTCGCAGTCCTGATACGAGTCGGGAATGATGGGGTTAAAGTCGCCCATTACATTCAACTGTACTTCCACCGTATCGCGGGAGTTCATGTCGTTGTGGTACTTACCCGACCAGAAGAATGTCTTCTCCCCTTCCCGCATTTCGAGTCCTTCGGTGTTAATCCCATGCTGATGCAGGTCATCAATCATGGCCTGTGGAAAATCGTCACCGACAACAGCTACCAGATTATTGGCTTTCACGAAGTAGGAAGCCGAAAGGGTAATGTATGTGGCAGCACCGCCAATAATCTTATCGGTTTTGCCAAAGGGGGTTTCCAGGGCATCAAACGCCACGGAACCAACGGTCAGTAAGCTCATTGTTTATATGTTTTCAGTTTACGATTTTCTGTTTTCAGTCGGGCTCAACCGTCAACTGCTGCGTCAGCTAACCGAAAACCGTAAACTGAAAACTGAAAAATTATTTTTTACGCCCAATTACCGGGCATCGTTTAAATGGTTTGGTTTCGTCGAATAATTTCCGGTAGGTAATGTGGGTTTTGACGATCTTCGAACCGAGCTGGCTCACAAAACGAACCATAATTGGGTTAAAATCGCCTACCCAGTTCATTTCCAACTCGGTATACTGAAAGTTGGGGTTATGATCGGCTTCGTGCGGCATCCGCAGAGCGATAGCCGCTTCAACGCCTTTGCCCTGATGCTCTGGCGCTACGCCAAACACAACGCCGAACGCTTTGTGATTCGTTTTCATAATCATGTGCCACAAAAACTTCAGCTTCCCGATCAGGTCAAGTTTTCCATTTACGTGTTTAAAGACCTGATTGAGTTCGGGCAGGCAAACGAAGAAAGCCACCGGCTCGCCCAGGTAGTAAGCAAAATAGATGATTTTTTCGTCGATAACCGGCTTCAGCTTCGTCATCAGCAACTGAGCCTGCTCGGCCGACATCTCTTTAACGCCACTATGCCCTCCCCAGGCCGCGTTGTAAATATGCCGAAACTGCTCGGCCGCTGCCGGAAGGTCTTTCTTATCGATTGTTCGGAAGGTATAATCTGGATTTTGGTAGATCCGCTGTGCCCGATCTTTCACCGCCTGCGACATATCGACTAGCTTCGACCAGGTGGTTGGGATTCCAAACGTATATTGCTTGAAATAATCCTGAAAACCATACTTTTCGAAGAATGGAATATAATACGGCTTCGTGTACGGCATGCAATAGTTAGGCTCCCGATCAAATCCATCGACTAGCAACCCCCACCAGCGGTCACGGTCGCCAAAATTGATCGGCCCATCCATCGCTTCCATACCCTTGCCTTGCAGCCACACTTTACCAGCATCGAATAGCCTAAAGGCTGCCGACTGGTCATCGATGCATTCGAAAAAGCCGATACCGCCTGTCGGTTGCTCATTATCCAGATTTGCTAGTTCGAAATCCACGAAAGCAGCTATACGTCCGATAGTTTCGCCTTTATCAGAACGAAGCAAATACCGGATGCACTCGCCCCGTTCAAACCGTTTGTTTCGGGCCGGGTCAAATACCTCTTCAACATCGGCATCCAGCGGCCGAATCCAGCAGGGATCATTCCGATAAAGCCGTACGGGAAACTGAATAAACTCTTTCTGGTATTGGGCATTGGCGCCCACCTCAACTACCTGCATTCCTGACTGAAAGGGGTCAAATCGCCCATTAAAAACGCGAATATAACCAAAAGCTTTGGGTAGCCGAGGAGGGTTGCCGTTTTCCGACGAACAATCCGTAACTTCGCCAGCACAAATCATATGCATTCCTGCCATGCAGCGTAAAGGAAACTTCTTTTTACCGGCCCACTGTTGTTGTTGAGCACATCAGCTGCTCATAGTAAGCCATCTGGCCCAAATTCCTTTATTCTGTATTTCTGAAATAGTCGATCTAGCAATGCAACCGCTTCACCTGTACAATACACTTTCGCGTAAAAAAGAACTGTTTGAACCTCTCAATCCGCCTTATGTGGGCATGTACGTCTGCGGTCCAACGGTGTACAACTACGTTCACCTGGGCAACGTGCGTACCTTTCTGACGTTCGATACACTCTACCGCTATCTGACGTTTATCGGCTATAAAGTTCGCTATGTTCGTAACCTGACCGACGTTGGACATCTGGTCGGTGATGGCGATGAGGGCGAAGATAAGATTGGTCGGATGGCAAAGCTCGAAAAGGTAGAACCAATGGAAATTGTGCAACGCTTCACCAACGATTTTCATAACGTGATGGCGCAGTTCAATACTATTTCGCCCAGCATTGAGCCAACCGCGACGGGACATATGGTTGAACAGATCGAGGCTGTTCAATCACTACTGGCGAAAGGACTGGCGTACGAATCGAATGGTTCGGTCTACTTCGATATCGACGCGTACAATCAACGGGGCGGCAACTATGGCAAGCTTTCGGGCCGTATTCTGGACGATCTGCTCAATGAAACCCGCGAACTGGACGGGCAGTCAGAAAAGCGGAGTCCACTGGATTTTGCCATCTGGAAAAATGCGGCTCCCGAACACATCATGCGCTGGAACTCCCCTTGGGGCGAAGGCTTTCCGGGCTGGCATCTCGAGTGCTCGTGCATGAGCATGAAATACCTGGGCAAGCAGTTCGATATTCACGGCGGGGGTATGGATCTGAAATTCCCGCACCACGAATGTGAAATTGCTCAGGGCGACGGTCTCACGGGTATTGACCCCGTTCGATACTGGATGCACTCGAATATGCTGACCGTAAACGGGCAAAAAATGTCGAAGTCATTAGGAAACTCGTTTCTCCCAGCCGAATTATTTGCCGGAAGTCATCCCTTGCTCGACCAGCCCTACAGCCCGATGACAGTCCGGTTCTTTATGCTTCAGTCGCATTATCGAAGCACCCTCGATTTCTCGAACGACGCCCTCAAAGCGGCTCAGAAAGGATACCGTCGACTGGCCAATGGCTTACGAATCGCGAAAACCTTGACCTATCGACCCGCAGGTGATGAATCTATAACCATCAGTGAAGACAAACAGCAGGATATTCGGCAGGCCGTTCAGCAGTTTTACGAAGCCCTGAACGACGACCTTAATACAGCCGTGGGTATTGCCCAACTATTTACGTTGCTCAAGTACATCAATATGCTGTATCTGAATCAGCTCCAGCCAGCCGTATTGGGCGAAGACGTCTTTAATCTGCTAAAAGAATCGTTTGTCTCGTTTATGCAGGATGTACTCGGCCTAACCGAAGAAGGCTCTTACAATCAATCCATTCTGGAAGGATTACTGACGCTATACCGCGAATACAAAGAACAGCGTCAGTACGATAAAGTCGACCAGATTCGCTCGTATTTTAAGGCGCAGGGGTTAGCCATCAAAGACATGAAACACCAGATCGACTGGGCCTATGAAGAGTAAAAGTCCTTTTACGCCATTCACGATACTACAATGACCAAATCCATCCTTGTTTATTCGGTAGCCCTTGTGCTGGTAGCAACAAGCGCCTGTAAAACCAAACAGTCGCAGAGCGATTCGACACAGACGACTGAACAAAAAACTGTATCGGCTCCCGCTTTCAACGCCGACTCGGCTTATACGTATATTGAGAAACAAGTGGCCTTTGGCCCCCGTGTTCCCAACACACCCGCTCATACCCAAACCGGTAATTATCTAGTTACGAAGTTGAAGCAGTTTGGTTGTGAGGTTACCCAGCAATCGTTCGTTGCTACTACCTGGGATGGTAAAAAACTGAATGCGCTCAATATCATTGGTAGTATTAACCCCAAAGCAACCAAGCGGATTGTTCTGGCTTCGCACTGGGATTCGCGCCCACATGCCGACAATGACCCCGATAAAGCCGATCAGAACAAGCCTGTTACAGCTGCAAATGACGGAGCTAGTGGTGTTGGGGTTTTGCTCGAATTGGCACGTACCATTCAGCAAAGTAATCAGAAACCAACCGTGGGTATCGACATTATTTTCTTTGATGCCGAAGACTGGGGCAATGGCGAAAAAGCCACCAATGATTTTGAACAGGCGAGTGGTAACCAATTCGACTATATCGGTTTCTGCCTAGGCTCCCGCTATTGGGCGAAAAACCTGCACAAACCTGGTTATTCAGCTTATTACGGTATTCTGCTGGACATGGTCGGTGCTAAAGGTGCTACATTCGCTAAAGAAGGCCTATCGATGCAGTTTGCGCCAACCGTTGTGAACAATGTGTGGCAAACGGCTAGTAACGCCGGATATAGTCAGTATTTTGTCGATACACCCGGTGGGCAAATTACCGACGATCATGTAGCGCCGAATACAATCGCCAAAATTCCTATGATCGACATTATTCACACGAACATCGGTACGGGTGGTTTCTTTCCAAGCTGGCATACCGCCGAAGACGACATGAGTAACATTGACAAAGGCACGCTAAAAGCTGTTGGGCAAACCCTCCTGCAAGTACTTTACAACGAAGAATAAGAAATGAGCGGAAGAGTGAAGACCGGGCTAACGTACCAGCGAAAGAGTGGCTATTGGAGTCTAAATCTAAGCCTATGCTGTGTGTTTACCTTAGTAGGAATGCTAGGCTGTAATTCAGCACCCGATCAATTTGGCAAGCTGGATATAAAAAAATGGCGGGGAGATCGAGGGGGATGTAATGGCGTTCGGGATAAGCTGCTTCCCGATTTTAAAGCCGAAATTCAGCACTTAAAGGGCAAGTCGGCCAACGAGATTGGTGACCTGCTTGGTCGGCCAGATATAAACCAGATTGCCGACCGTAACCAAAAATTCTATATTTATTTCCTGGAAAAAGGCCCCCAATGTGACCAAGCCGGAGCTAAATCCAACAGCCGCTCAGTAGCGATACGTATGAGTGCCATCGGCCTGGCAACGGAAGTTACCTTTCAGAATGGAATACCGTAAGGCGGCTGGAAAGCCGCGATTTTTTCAGTAAGTGACCAAGTCTCGGCTTTCCAGCCACCTTACAGATAAAACTTCTTTCGCTCAATCATCTCTTCCACAACATCCGGCACCATATACCGGATAGAGCGGTTGTCCCGTACACAGTCCCGAATAAATGTGGCCGAAATGTCCAGCAAGGGCGCGTCAATCACTCGCACATTTGTATGGGTCTTGAACGGGCTTTCCACAGCACGCGGGCGCCGATACACGTACAACCCATAATATTCCAGAATCTTGTCGTAATTCTTCCAGTTGGCGAATTGTTCAAGATTATCTTCACCCATAATGAGCCGGAAGGTATGTTGCGGATACTTTTCGCTTAACCGAACCAATGTATCAATGGTATAGCTGGGCCGGGGCATCGAAAATTCAATATCTGTTGCTTTCAGGCGACTATTGTCGGCAATGGCTCGTTCTACCATATCGAGCCGATCAAATTCATGCAATAGGCTCTTCGTCTTCTTAAACGGATTCTGGGGCGATACCACAAACCAGACCTGATCCAGATCAGTAGTCGTAGCCATTGTATTGGCAATAATCAGGTGGCCAATATGAATTGGGTTGAATGAGCCAAAGAACAAGCCAATTTTCATTACTTCTCAGGAGCGAGGAGCGAGGAGTTGGGAGCGAGAATGGCTGACGCGACAACAACAAAAATCCTGCGTCAGCTATTCTCGCTCCCAACTCCTCGCTCCTAAACTAATTAAATCACTGTTCCTTTAGCAGGTACTTGGTTTCTCTGCACAAAATCATCGACGAGTTTCTGAGCTTTCTGAAGGGATGTTTCCAACTCATCGTTCATCAGAACCACATCGAAACGATTCTGAAAACTCATTTCAAAATGCACTTTAAAAAGACGGCGGGATAAACTTTCTTCGGTTTCAGAACCTCGGCCAATCAACCGCTGGCGTAGCGTGGCTTCATCGGGAACTTTTACGAACACAGCCAACGCTTTATCGCCATAGTAGTTTTTTAGCTTTAATCCTCCCTGAACGTCAACATCGAACAGTACATGTTTGCCGCTAGCCCAAACGCGTTCAATTTCGGATTTTAGCGTACCGTAAAAAGCCCCAGTGTACACTTCTTCCCATTCAACGAATTCATCGTTATCGATTCGCTGCTTAAATTCTTCTGGCGTCAGAAAATAATAGTCTTTGCCATTTTCCTCACTCCGCCCCCGTCGGTCGCGTGTGCATGCCGAAATGGAAAAGCCGAGATTGGTATTCTCGGCCAGTAAATGCTTAACGATGGTTGTTTTTCCGGAGCCCGATGGCGCCGAAAAAATAATCAGTTTACCTTCCAAGTGCTGATAGGTTTACGGTATAAAATTAATTAGGGTAATTAAGGCTGCCTGTAAGTTTGCCCTAATTACCCTAATCGGTACAGTCACTACTAACTAAAACTTAGAATCCGGGATTTGATCGTTGCAACCAATTGCTCGGGGCAACATCTTTTTTCTATGCGCTTAGTCAACAGCTCTTTCACTTCTTTTTCGAGTTGATACATCTGAATACAGGGCTTGCACGACTCGAGATTCGCTTTTGCTCTGGCAAGCTGTTGTTCGGTGGCTTCTCCATCCAAAATCAACTGAATTAACTTCAGGCAGTCAGCCCGGTGACTGCAATGTTCTTTCATCTCTGGCTTGGTGCCTGACGAGGATGGTAACGGCGTTTGCATTGGAAAAATTTTATTAATTCCAAGAATAATAATAACTAAGAGTTATCAGCAGAACCAAAATTGGCTTAGAAAAAGTTCGGTTTATTCGTCATTTTCTTCTTTATATCCCATTGAAGAAGCATAATCACGCAATTTTTCCTTCAACAGATTACGAGCGCGGTGCAACCGAGACCGGACGGTGCCAATTGGAATATCCAGAATCTTTGCCATTTCTTCATATGTGAATCCTTCAATATCACAAAGAATGATGACTGTCCGGAAGTCAACCGGCAACGAGTTCAGAGCTGTTGCAACTTCATCGCCAATTAAATCGGAAACCGACTCGGCCCGCAGGTCGACCGTATGTTCAGATTCGGCATCTTCAGAGTTATAAGTCGTCTCAACGTCCTGATAATCTACTTTAGCCGGTTCCTTGCTTTTTTTCCGATAATCGTTGATGAAACTGTTCTTCAAAATCCGAAACAGCCATGCTTTAGCGTTAGTTCCTTGCTCAAACGAGGAAATGAACCGAAACGCTTTCAGATAAGTATCTTGCACCAGATCATTCGCATCGTCCTCATCCATTGTCAGACGAAACGCGAAGTTGTACATGGAGTCGATGTGTGGCATAAACTCCTTGTTAAAAATCTGGTACTTCTGCTCCTCAGAATAGCCACGAGAAGGCGCGTTAGCCAGTGGCTGTTCGGCAGAATCGCTGTCGGGTAAAAATTGATCCGGTCCGGCGTTCCGGTCGCTGGTTGGCGTATCTGACATAACTTCGGGAATAGTCGCCATAAAAGTAAGAGTTAATTGCCGTTTCCAATCGGCAACACCCAACGAATTCGATAATTACCCGATCCAAATCGCTGAGTTTTCTAAAAATGACTGCAAAAATTAATCCTTTGTTCAAAAACAGGGACTAAAAATGAGTATTTATGACGATTTGGCAGGAACGATTCAGAATCTGACAACGTTAAAGCCGGTCCATCGATACAGAATACATATCGATAGACCGGCTTTGATACAATTTATCTTACAATTTAAACAGTCGTTGGCTTAAAATAACGTTTAAGCCAAGAGTTAATGGCTGTAATCTGCCAATCTGCCAAAAATTCTGCCTTTGTTTTCACCAATGTGTTAAATACAATGGTGTCAGGTGTCAGCAAACCATCGGCAATGGCTAGTTTAATCGTTGGCAAAGCAACTGTCTGCACCGAGCCATCGGTCGACAGAACGGCGGCTGATCGGTCGAAAAAATCAACGCCAACCTGACGTCCAATTTCCTGTATGGTTCTTACTGAGGAGTCTATAGAACAGCCACTAGGCAACGTATACCCTTCATCTACAGCCACAACAATAAACCGGTTTTCGATCACCTTTGCTGATGACAACAATGGTTCGCCGTGGGCCGCCCACTGGTTTAAGGCCGTTTGCAACATTGCGTCAATCGTTTTCACTTCTTCGCTCGCCAGCGAACGATTGGCCTGGTATACCCATACACGGGCATGATCGGGCAGCTTGTCGAAATCGATACACATAACAAAAATGATAATGAATAATGAACAATGTAAAATGAATAACGCAGCAGCAGATGTATCGCTAATCATTATTCTTTTTACATTGTTCATTGATTTTACAACCCTTCTTTCTGGGCGATGAGTTCCGCAATGTCATAGACACGAACGGAATCTTCACGGTTCTTATTTTTCACGCCGTCCGACATCATCGTCATGCAAAATGGACAAGCTACAGCAATCGTATCAGCACCCGTACTGAGTGCTTCTTCTGTTCGCTCTACGTTTACATCTTTCTTACCAGGTTCAGGTTCTTTGAAGTACTGTCCTCCACCAGCGCCACAGCACAACCCGTTCGCTTTCACACGTTTCATTTCAACCAGATCAGCATCCAGCGCTTCTAAGACGTCACGTGGCGCTTCATAGACTTTATTGGCCCGGCCCAGATAGCAGGAATCATGAAAAGTTATTTTGCGCCCCTTAAACGACTGTCCATCTTTTACTTTAATCCGCCCTTCATTGATGAGGTTTTGCAGGAACTGAGAATGGTGAATGACTTCATAGGTACCGCCTAGTTCAGGATACTCGTTTTTAAGCGTATTGAAGCAATGGGGGCAGGCTGTCACAATTTTCTTGACATTATAGCCATTCAGGATTTGGATATTGGACACAGCCTGCATTTGAAATAAAAACTCATTTCCGGCCCGGCGCGCTGGGTCTCCCGTGCAGGATTCTTCGGTACCCAGTACAGCGAACTTGATGCCTACATGATTCAGAATACGCACAAACGCGATAGTAACCCGTTTGTAACGGTCATCGAATGAACCCGCACAACCCACCCAGAATAAAATCTCCGGCTCTTCGCCAGCTGCGGCCATATCCGCCATTGTGGGCACTTTATAGTTTGTTTCAGTTGGCATTTTTTCTATAATAACTGTTTACAGTATTCGGTTTACTGTTTAGGGTAGCTTATACATAAGGCATCCATAAACCAAATACCGAAACCCTATTTAACTTCATTAACCTGATTGGCCCAGTTGAAGCGGTCAGTGGGTGAAAACTTCCAGGGGGCCATATTATTTTCGATGTTACTGAACATGGCATTCCAGGAGGCAGGTGCCTGCGACTCCTCCATAACCCGATACCGACGCAACTGAAGAATGATATCCAGCGGATTAATATTTATCGGACAAGCGTTTACACAGGCCTGGCAGGTTGTACAGGCATTCAGCTCTTCGGCCGTTATATAATCATTCAGTAGTGACTTATCATCTTTGTAATCGTACCCGTTGGCTTTCCAACCTTGCTGAATTTCTTCGAGCCGGTCGCGGGTATCCATCATAATTTTACGGGGAGATAACTTTTTACCTGTAATATTGGCTGGACACGCTGCCGTACAACGCCCACACTCAGTACAGCTATAGGCATTCATGAGGTTAATCCATTTCAGGTCCTGTACATCTTTAGCGCCGAATCGGCCTATTTCTGCTGGTTGCTGGCCATTGTCATCAGTCTGTGAATCGTCGGTTCCGGTGGTTACCGGCAAGCCAAGCGACAATTGCACCTCTTTTGTGATTTCAGGCATATTCTGAATCTCCCCTTTGGGCTTCAGATCGGAGAAATACACGTTCGGGAATCCCAACGCAATGTGCAGATGCTTGGAATACGTAACATAAACCGCGAAGGCCATAATCCCAAGAATATGGAACCACCAAGCTATGCGCTCATAAGCGATCAAAGCTGTATCGCTGAAATTGATAAAAAGCGGTTTTAAATATTGACTAATCAGAAAATCAGGAATAACCCCCTGTAAGGCCGCATAATGGCCAACACCCCGATCCCGTAAAACACTATCGGAGGTATTCCAGGTCAGAAACGCAATCATCAGCAGAATTTCAGCTATCAAAATAATAGCGGCATCGGTACGAGGCCAACGGGTCATTTCGCGGTGCCGTTCCGGCTGGAAACGATTTACCTTAACGATAAACCGACGGCAGAGAAATACAACGCAGACCGTCAGAACGCCAACCGCCAAGATTTCAAAAACATCGATCAGAAAGGGATAAACGGGTGCAATAACTGGCGCAAACAGGCGGTGAGTGCCCAGTATACCATCCAGCATAATCTCCAGCACTTCGATGTTCACAATCAGAAAACCAGCATAAATCACGAAGTGCATCACCCCCACCAGCGGATTGGTAAACATCTTTTTTTGCCCAAAGGCTACCAGCAGCATGGTCCTAAGCCGTTCATCAGCATGGTCAGTACGATTTTCGGAACGACCCAGCCGGATAGCTCGGCTGATAAGCTGAATTCGTTTGGTTATATACCAACCAGTAGCCGCTAATGCTACTACAAATACTATTTGCTGAACAATTTCCATGTATTTATGCAACTTATTCTCTCTGATTATCAGAAGGGTACCAATACGATAGCTTCTTTAATCAAAAAAATTATAGATAAGGTATTGCAAAACGAATAACAAGGCGTACTTTTGCACCCACATTTAAACGGTCCACCGTTGCGGTGATGTAGCTCAGTTGGTAGAGCAAAGGACTGAAAATCCTTGTGTCGGCGGTTCGATTCCGTCCATCACCACCTCAACCCAAGCCTTCTCAATTGAGAAGGCTTTTTTATTGGTTCCGATTACGATTAACTGATCCATTATCAACTTTCTATCTTTGCGTGTATGAAATAGTATGCAAGCATACTATTTCATACACGCAAAGATAGTGCTTTCACCATAGCAGGCAAGCCTATTTGTGGTATTAGCAAAAGCCTGCTTGTTTAGTGAACTACTAACAGAGAAGATAGTCCCGTCGATCTAATTATTTCTTCTGTAGCGAATCCATTTCAATCCCAATAGCCTGCATAAGTTGACTAGCGTTGAAACTTTGACAGATACCCTCGCGTAGCTTATAATCGAATACAAGCTCGCCATTTTCGAGATCTGACTGGAAATGGTAATTGCGGACGAAATCGTCGGTATTGGTAAGCTGGCCTAATTCCAGATCATGGGTCGATACAAAGCCTGAAGCGGTGGTGCGATGTAATTGGCGAATCAGAGCCTCAGCACCCCGATGTCGATCAGCCGAATTGGTGCCTTTCAGAATCTCGTCCAGGAAATAAAGCACCGGGATTTTAGATGGTTGCTTTGTTAGTTGAATAAGCGTTTGTAATCGCTTCAGTTCGGCATAAAAGGAGGATGTACTTTCTTCCAGGGAATCCTGTGTCCGCATGCTGGTAAACACACGCACAGGCGAACACCAGAAGCGTTCGGCACTAACAACAGCCCCAGCCAGAGACAGTACCACATTGGCCCCAATCGTTCGCAAAAATGTACTCTTTCCCGACATGTTGGAACCCGTAATCAATATTGTTTGTCCCGAACCAGTCATTTTTAACGAATTGGCAATACTTCGATCAGGAGGAAGTAACGGGTGAGCGGCTAATGTAAAATCCAGCATAAATTCGTCGTCAACAATATCTGGCGTCGTATAACCAGGATGAGCATAGGCAAAACCAGCCAGACTATTCAGCGCTTCCAGCTCACCAAGCGCTTCAAACCAGCGGCTCAGCTCTGGACCATGTGTTTGCCGCCAACGTTCGAGCCGATATAGGTACTGAATGTCCCAGAGTGTTGCAATGCCAAATAGCAGAAAAAAGTAGGGGTTACGACGGTAGTTTAGTCCTTCGGTTAGCTTCGCCAGAGACCCAATAGCCTCCGATGCCGATTGTTTGTCGGAAGTCAGCGCCTGCCGGATGGCCCGGAGCCGAATGGCTTCACCTTTTAGTTGCTCGGCTTGCTGAAATAAGCTCCGGAAAGCCCGTAATGCAGCCGATATTTCGAACGTTTGCTCACTAACTTCCTTTGCTCGTGCTGCCGTCTGACTAAGAATAAAGCCGTGTATGGCTAAAGCCAGTAAAACAGTCATTCCAGGTAAATAACCTGCTAACCAGGCAATAGCCAAGCTCAAGGTCATAGCAGGAAATAGGAAACGAACGACCGTCAAATAGCCTGGTAGAGGGGTAGTTTCTGCTGTAGCCCATTTGATTAAGTCAGCTGGTGATTGACCTACGTTTTCTTCGATGTAAGCTACTCCTTCAAATTGCTGCCGCCAGTCAATTTGTGGTTTCAGTTCATCCACGACCTGATGTCGTAGTCGAATCGAATCGGGCGACGAAGGGGCTTTGAGCCAGGAGCCTAATCGATTCTGGCCTTCGTAGGTATGGGTCCGGTTAAGCAGGCGAAACAGCGAATGTTTGCCAAACACATCTAAATCACCAGTATAGTAATGCGTCGGGCTGCCAAACTGTTCTCCCGTTTCAGGCCGGAGATATTGGCGTTTAAGCCGCGTTGACTCGTCTTGATTGATAAACGCTAGTTTCTGGTTCAGATCGCGTTTAAGTCGAACTTCCTGGTGTTTTTTTAAGAGAATCAGGAAGCCAATAACGCCAGCTACCAGCGTTACGAAGGCAGCCAGTTGCTGATTTGTCTGTATAAATGCCCAAGTAGCAACGAGGCTACCTATAAACCACACAAGCCGCCAAAAGGCCAATTGGTTGAACTGGCGTTGGGCGGCTTGTGCGGCACTCGTAAATTGTTGCTGGCGTTCTGTAAATAACGTTTCGGGGTTCATTAGGTAACGCAGGCCATAACCCGCGATTTTGTTAGAGGCACGGGTTACTAGTGACAGGAAATCCCGCTTGAGGGCAATTTCGCTACATTACTTATTACAATCCTGACATACGCCCTGAATCAGAAGATTCATTTCTTTACGATTGTACCCTTCGGGTAATGCGATTGTGGGAATTCTGACCTTATCCAAACAGGTCGTTTGTCCGCAGGCTTCACATTTAAAATGAACGTGGTCGTGGTGATGGTGACCGTCGGAGCAGGTTTCCCGGCAGAGAGCATATTTCGTTCCTCCTTCGTCGTCAAGGACTTTATGAAGTAGTCCTTTGTCCAGAAAGGTACGAAGCGTTCGGTAGATCGTCACTCGGTCATGATCGGGGCCAAGGCCATTCTCAACATCGTTATGCGCCAGTGCATGACCAGCGTTCAGGAACAAGTCAAGCACTTCCTCCCGGCCATTGGTATGCCGAAGATTAAAGTCTTTCAGGGTTTTAGAAGCCAGTGTCATTTTTATGAATGAATAATGTACAATGGATAATAGATAATGTTTTTTCAAGTGACACATTACCTATTATCCATTACTCGATTGGTTCGAACTGCAATTTAACCAGATTTGCGTAGATGCCGTTTTCCTGTAGCGCCAGTTCATCATGGGTACCCGCTTCAGCAATCTGCCCTTCGCGTAAAACATAAATTCGATCCACTTTGCGGATGGTTGCCAATCGGTGGGCGATAATAATCGTGGTCCGATTCTGCATCAGTTCGTCCAGGGCTTCCTGCACCAGTTTTTCCGATTCGGCATCCAACGAACTGGTTGCTTCGTCCAGAATCAGAATAGCCGGATCTTTCAGAATAGCTCGTGCAATGGCGATTCGCTGACGTTGCCCTCCTGATAGCTTAATACCCCGCTCACCCACAACGGTCTGAAGGCCCTCTGGGAAGGAATCTATAAACTGCAATGCATTGGCTTTTCGGGCAGCTTCGCGTACTTCGGCTTCAGTAGCGCCAGGCTTACCATACTGAATATTTTCGAGAATAGTACCCCCAAACAAAATCACCTCCTGCGGAACTACGGCAATATTTTTCCGTAGTTCAGTCACATTGAAAGTCATCAAATCACGACCGTCGACGGTGATTTGCCCACCACTGATTGGGTAGTATCGCATCAGCAACTGGACAATCGTTGACTTTCCGGCTCCGCTTTGCCCAACCAGCGCAATTTTCCGTCCGGCTTCTACCGTCAGCGAAATACCTTTTAAAACAGGCACTTCGGGTCGGGAAGGGTACGAAAAACGAACATCACTGAACTGCACTTTTCCTTGCAGGGGTACAAACAAAGGCAGCTCGTCGGCCGCGTTAACTTCCGAAGGTTCTTCCAGAATCTCCAGAATCCGTTCCGAAGCGCCAACTGTTTTCTGAACCTGCGCGTATAAATCGCCCATACCCGCTACCGATCCTCCGATAAAAGCCGTGTAGAAGATAAAGGTGAGTAAATCAGCAAATGGAATTTCGCCCGACTGAACCAGGCTACCGCCGTACCAAACGATGCCCATAATACCGCCAAACATCGCAAAGATGATGAACGAGACAAATACCCCCCGGAAACGAGCCGCTTTGAGGGCAATGTTAACCATCTTTTGGAGTGCATTACTGTACCGACCAATTTCCAGCCGTTCATTGGTGAACGCTTTTACCACATTAACGGATTGGAGGGTTTCTTCCACAATCACACTGGCGGCTGCTAGCTGATCCTGTGCCTGCTTCGACAGTCGTCGGATGAACCGCCCGAAGAACATAGCCGCTACAATAATCACTGGAAACGTCGCCAGCATAAATAGGGTCAACTTCCAGGAAACGTAGAGGATAAAAAGTGTACCCCCAACCAGCGTAGCCACCTGCCTGAACAGTTCGGCCAGGGTGATGGATAAAATATCCTGCAACTGCGACACATCGGCCGATAGGCGGCTCGTTAATTCACCGACCCGTCGTTTTTCGAAAAATGGAATCGATAAGGTAATGATTTTACTGTATACTTCGCGCCGGACATCGGCCATTGACCGCTCACTGACCTGCGCGAAGAAATAGATTCGGAAGAAGGAGAAGATAGCCTGCAATACCAGGATACCGCCAAACATCAGAATAACCTGATTTAGGGTAAAGGGTGATTTGCCCTGAATAACGCTGGTTACCTGCCCAATCAACGCCGGAAAACTCAGTGTAGTGGTAGTCGACAGGATTAGGAAAATAAAGCCAACCACAAACTGCATCCGATACGGTCGTACATATCTAAACACCCGCAGGGCTTTTTTGTAGTCGTCCCGACTATATTTCTTTTTATCAATTTCGCTGGCTTCCTCGCCAAAATTCCGTCCCCGTTTTGCCATTTTATTTTTTCTTACAGCAATTCATTACCTATTTTGTTCAGCTATTCGCTGACTACTATGTAGTAGACGCAATGCACTGCTTTTTTACTCTTTTTGTCCTTTATATCCTGACTGTTCAAAAATTTGTCGGGCGTCGGCATTGTGCATCAGGTCTGCAATGCTAACACTGCTGTGCTCATCATAAAACAGACTTACAATGCGCCAGCCCACCCAACGACCGATAGCGCCAGGACAATCTTTACCTATTTCGGCCGTAAATGGCCGTTCGTTCAAATACCGCTGCTTTATTGCCGGATTTGTTTGGTATAACAACTGATTATCAATAAAATGTGCCCAAACGATATCCTGCGCATTAAACGTTTGTGTCAATTGTTTGTCTGTATAGCCGATAACCAGGCTGTCGGCTGTATTGGGTAACATGGTTTTAGTAAACACATACCCTTTACCATAGTATACCATGTCGGCCAGCATCGTTTGGTCAGTGCGGTTCGTGGCATTGTATTTGTCTGAGATTGCAAAAACAATAGCAGGTACCAGATGGTCCTTATCGTATCGACGTAGGATGTACTGTGGAAACTCGTTTGCTGGCGGTAGAAATTTAGCGTTGGGGCCAACGAAGTAATCAAGACCGATGACAATTAAACTGTCGGTGACGACCAGATCGGGGCCCATAAATCCTGTAACAACCGTTGCAATTTTGGGGGATTGGAAGTCGGGAAAGTCTTTTTTTATGTTAGCGAAGGCTTCGCCTAATTGCTTCCGCAAATCGGTCAAGTCGCCAAATTCGGCCTGAATCTGCCGATTGAATTCATTAAGGGCTGGGTTTGTAATCCGATTGGTCAATTCATGAACAACCGATGTATCATTTCCGGCTCCGTTCGCGTTAAAGTACAATTGAGCTATAGCCGGATTCCGATTCAATACAGCTTGGATACTATCGGGAGATTGGCCGGAAAAGAGCTGCTGATCGAGCCGAATAATCGTAACGTCTTCGTTTTTTGTACACGAAGCCAAAAGAAATACACAAAAAAGGCCGACAATGGCCGTTTGTATTCGCATGAAAATCATAGGTTTTCAATATAGAAAACGTGCAAAATTATGAAAAAAGTTGCAGGGTTTGGGCTGATTTTGGGATTGCTGGTAGTTGGTAGTAGTTGGGCTCAATCTTCCTCACCAGCCCTTTACCGTATACGCACTAAAGAATCAAACGTAACTGAAAAGCGATTTCGTAAAATTCTGGGCGATAATTATGACGGTCAGGACCAGAATCGACGCGACTATGATGATGATCGAAAACGCCGTCGTCGGCAGCAACGTCAGTCTTCCGAAAATAATGGTTATGGTGCCGGACCCGATTATCAATGGACAACGCATCTTATTGAAATGAGTATCCGTTTTGCTCCATCACTCGATCTGAATACGGCGGAGGGTACGGGGAACTATGCTGGTTTTCGTGCCAATGGAGCCGGGGTTCGGATGAGTGTCGGACCATCGCTCGATTACTTTTTCTTTAAAGATCGTTATGCATTTAGTTCCGGGCTTTGGTATACCATCAAACGGTCGGGCTTTCAAATGCCGGGTTCGTTTGGTGAACTCCGCTGGAACCCAAGTGCACCGGAGAAAGAGTCGGTTTACAACCTCCAGTATCTGCAAATACCGATGACGGTAAAAATGTTTGCCAATAACATTGCGCCCGATCTGCGCTTGTATGTACAAACGGGAGGTTTGTTGAGTATAAAATTAGCAGAACGAGCACTGGAACAGGCTCGAAACGGACTCTATATGGCCGAGACTGGTGGCGACCGCCGTCAATACGGCTTTGGTGATGTTGAACTCCTGCTCGGTGCGGGTGTCCAGTATAAAATTAATCAGAACAACGCGTTTAATCTGGGCATGAGTTATCAACGTGGGCTTATCGATATTGCCCGAGGGAGTGACTTGCTATCTAAAAGCCGGGTTGTGAGTCTGGAGTTGGGCTTTAAATTTTAATAGGTATTGTGGACGGCTAGTCCGCGTAGCCGCCAGACTAAGTTATGGCGGCTACGCGGACTAGCCGTCCACAATACATCTCTACAATCGCATTTCGATTCCCTTTTCTCGTAAATACCCTTTCAGGGCTGGAATCTCGATTTCTTTAAAGTGAAAGATACTGGCGGCTAATCCGGCATCAGCTTTTCCTGTGGTGAATACATCGACAAAATGATCCATCGAACCGGCCCCACCCGACGCAATGACTGGGATATTGGCCGCTCCTGAGATCTGCGCTGTTAGATCAAGGGCAAAACCGGCCTTAGTGCCATCGGTATCCATTGACGTTAACAGGATTTCACCCGCTCCCCGGTCTTCGACTTCTTTAGCCCAGGCAATGGTTCGCAGGGCAGTCGGTTTGCGCCCGCCGTGTGTATGCACAATGTGCTCGAATTGGGAGCCCTTTTCTGCTTGCTCTGCTGGAATCCAGCGTGTATCAATGGCCACTACCACGCATTGACTACCAAACTCAAGCGCAAGCTGGTTCACTAAATCCGGATTGCGAACGGCCGATGAATTGATTGAAATTTTATCAGCTCCAGCGTTCAGTAGCGCCGAAACATCCGCTACCGACGAAATACCGCCACCTACCGTAAAGGGAATGTTGATGGTATGTGCCACGTTTCGAACGAGTTCGATCAGGGTTTTGCGCTCGTCGACAGTGGCCGTAATATCCAGGAAAACCAGTTCGTCGGCACCCTGGTCGGCATAAATAGCTGCCAGGGCAACCGGGTCGCCTGCGTCGCGCAGGTTCACAAAGTTTGTTCCTTTAACGGTACGACCATCTTTTATATCAAGACAGGGAATAATTCGTTTGGTGAGCATCAGTAAGACGTAAATGCTTTGATATACATGGTATTTTCTGGATTGTCGCTAACCTGAAATCCAAATTGTTTGTAAAGGCCGTGGGCATCGCGGGTCACCAGCATAATGCGTCGCAAGCCCTGCAACGGCGGATAGGCCATAATGAATGCTATCAACTGTTTGGATAACCCTTTACCCCGATGTTCGGGCAGAATAAACACATCGGCCAGATACCCGAATGTTGCTAAGTCTGTTACTACGCGGGCAAATCCAACTTGGTTATCATCTTGATATACGCCGAAACATACAGAGTTGTCGATGGATCGCTGAACGAGTTCACGGGGAATATTCAGGCACCAGTAAGCCTCTTCGCTCAGAAATCGATGAATCACATCAATGTCCAGCCTGGCCTTGTCAGCGTTGATGGTGTATTCTTCATTCATACTATCGATTGATCACTTGTTTCAACTTATCCAGAATAGCAACTACATTCTTCAGCTCAACAATATCAGGTCTGTTTCTGAAATAGACATATGGATTGCTATACATATACATTCGATTCGCGGTTGAAGAGATCGTTTCGAAATAGTAGCTTTCACCGTCTGAAACGATAAATGAAGACTTTGTTTTTCGGGCATGTACACTTATAGTACCATCAGCTTCAACCATAGTCCATGTTGAGTCTTTTTGATGTTTGGGGTGTAATTCATTATCAATCATGGATTGGTCAGGCAACGTCAATATGCCTTTCTGAATCAACTGATTCCATAACTCCGCTGAAGAAAGCTTGCATGTATTCACCCGTTTGGCCCGCTTAAATTTTGGACCCGTATAATGGATAGTATAGACTGACAGTTTCAACATTTTCCGGGTCTTTTTCAGGAGATAAAGTTCGTGAGCTTCTCCAAAACACAATTCGCATTTTTGCCAAATCCGAACTTCATACTCCCCTTCCTTTAATTCAGGATCTTTTAAGCCCATTTTGTAAGTCAAATCAGGAAAATATAATCCCAACGTAGGTTTTGGTTTACCAACCGCCCAGCCAGAAACCACAAGAACTAGTAGTAGAAGTAGGCTTACGTCAGAATTTCGCATAATATGTTCTTTAGATGCCCATAAACCGACTCAATTCTTTTAGTGTTACGCGCCCTTCATAAATGGCTTTACCCACGATAACTCCGAATACATTCATATCGGCCAAGGTTTCAATATCAGCCATGTTACTGACCCCGCCACTGGCAATGACGTTTAGTTTCGGAAACTGATCCTGTAGGTTTCGATATAATTCAAAAGATGGGCCCTGTAGCAAGCCATCTTTCGCTACATCGGTGCTAATGACATAGCTAATGCCTTTCTCTACCCATTTCTCCACAAAATCATATACCCAAACCTCAGTCGATTCCTCCCAGCCACTGACAGCTATTTTTTCATTTTTCGCATCAGCCCCCAGGATAATCGCTTCGGAGCCCAGTTGCGAGAGCCATCGCTCCATCACCTCAGGTTGTTTGACGGCAATACTTCCACCCGTCACCTGTTTAGCTCCACATTCAAAAACGACCCGCAGATCCTCATCCGATTGTACACCACCCCCGAAATCAATATGGAGTTTGGTTTTGGAAGCGATCAATTCAAGCACTTTCCAGTTAATAACCCGTTTTTCTTTTGCTCCATCAAGGTCAACTAAATGGAGTCGGGTCAGACCAGCATCTTCAAATTGCTGTGCTACTTCCAATGGGCGGGCATTGTATTCTTTTTTCTGGCTATAATCGCCCTGCGTCAGGCGAACAGCTTTTCCTTCAATAAGGTCAATTGCGGGTATGATGTACATGTGTAACGCGGGTGGAAACCCGCCTGTTGGCTTTCATTGTAGCGGATTTACACCGCGACGGCGAAGCTTCCGTGTTATAGTTTCAAAAAGTTTTCCAGTATTCGCTGGCCGACATTACCACTGATTTCCGCGTGAAATTGGGCCGCATAGAAATTATCACGCTGGAGCATGGCACTAAATGGCCGAACGTAATCACAGATGGCCGTTGTATTAGGGCAAACATCAGCCGCATAACTATGCACGAAATATACATATGCATTTTCCGACAGCCCTTCGGTTAGTGGACCTTGCAGGTTGTTAATACTGTTCCAACCTGTGTGCGGTACTTTAAGACGTGGTTTTCCGTTTCCACGATGGGCCGGAAAACGCCGAACATCAATGTCGAAAATGCCCATGCAGGTCGTATCATTCTCTTCTGAATACCGACACATCAACTGCATACCAACACACGTGCCAAGTACAGGCTGTTTCAAGGATGGAATTAGTTTATCCAGCCCTCGTTCCCGCAGATAAGCCATAGCGGTACTAGCTTCGCCAACCCCAGGAAAAATCACCTTATCGGCCGAGCGAATTTCGGCTTCATCGTCCGTCAGCAGATAAGAAGCCCCCAATCGTTCCAGGGCATACATAACCGACTGAACATTACCAGCGTTGTATTTAATAATGACCGTTTTCATAAGGGTAATGCATCATGGAAAATGTATACTGAATAACCGTTTACCAACTCGGCATTTTGCGTTATACATTGTACATTATTCATTAAAAAAGCCCGGCTCGTTAGCAGAACCGGGCTTTGTATATGTGGTTATCCGAATTGACGTTCCGAACTCACAAACAAACGCATCTTGTTCTGCCGCGTTACCGCTCAGAGTGATGATGCCGATGATGTGTTGCCTGTGAAATCATAGAACAAAGGTAAAGGCTTGTTTCATTAATTCAAAACAAGCTGCCCTGTACAACTTTGGGCTGGAGTACGGGTTCGCGCAAGTTTAGCCCGCAGTGTTTGTTCAGTTCGCGAATCCAGTATAGGATCAGTTCGGGAGCGGTATCATTATCTCCACCACCATGAATGAAGAGGTAAGCGGTCTGCAACCCTTTTTCAAACCAGGTTTTTAGCCGTTGAATCCAGGCATCAGAACGTAGATAATCTGTAGGATGGCCTTCGTTGGCAATGAATCGGAGCGTTAATACGGGGCTGCTTAAACCCATGTGCAATACATCGCGTCGGCCAGCCACATCCGTAATGACAGCATGACGTCGAAGTAAATAGAGTCGTTCGAGCGTTTGCTGCCATACAGCGGCTTTACTGAACCAATCGGGATGGCGAAATTCAACCGCTACGTCCAGCTCATCGGGAAGGCTTTTCAAATACGCTTCCAGAACTGGCCATTTTTCGGGACCAAATTGAGGAGGTAGTTGCAGAAAGGTCATTCCCAGAAATTCTTCCAGGCTCAGAACAGCGTTGACAAACTCTTCGGTCAGGGCTTCGGTCGCTACCAACTGCCGTTCATGGCTGATGACCTGCGGGAATTTTGGGCAATACGTAAATCCAGCACGATCGGGGGAACCAGCCGCTTCGGCTTTCCATTTCTGAATCATACCCGCCGTTGGAATCTGGTAATGGGTCAGGTTTAATTCGATGGTATTGAATTGCCGGACGTAGTAATGCAGAAAATCACGCTCTTTAGCCGTGGACGGATACACTTTTCCGACATAATCTTTGTTAGCCCAGACAGGCCCACCTATGAATACGTTCGGATGTTGTGACGGTTCAACGCTTGCCCAAATCTTCGCATTAAAAGCCGCACCCGGCGGCAACGTAAGATTGATAGCGTCGAGGTTATGTATTTTTCCAAATTCCATAGGCTTCTGGCTGACATATTGCAGTAAAACTGTCAAAGACAGGCTTTCGTTTTTTCCCCCTATCCAATTTAGCTAATTTTGTATTTTATCCATAATCCCAGTGCTGGTTTTTACCGTATAGTTGTATCTATATCCGAAAAGCTAGCCTGAGTTTCATTGATTTTATGATTTCGAAGACATACGCCCCCCAGGAAATTGAAGAAAAGTGGTATCAGTATTGGCTTGATAACCAGTTTTTCAAGTCTACACCCGACGAACGCGAGCCGTATACGATTGTGATTCCGCCACCAAACGTAACGGGTGTGCTGCATATGGGCCATATGCTCAACAATACAATTCAGGATGTATTGATCCGCAAGGCGCGTATGGAGGGGAAAAATGCCTGCTGGGTGCCCGGTACCGACCATGCTAGTATTGCTACTGAAGCCAAAGTAGTGGCTATGCTCAAGGAACGGGGCATCAACAAAACGGATCTGACACGTGACGAATTTTTAGAATATGCCTGGGAGTGGACCCATAAATACGGCGGCATTATTCTCAAGCAGCTTCGTAAACTGGGGGCTTCCTGCGATTGGGATCGTACTCGCTTTACGATGGAGCCCGCTCTGTACGATTCGGTTATCGATGTCTTCGTCGATCTCTACAACAAAGGCCAGATTTACCGGGGCATCCGCATGGTAAACTGGGACCCGCAAGGCCGTACTGCCGTATCGGACGAAGAAGTAATCACCAGGGAAATTCAGCAAAAGCTGGTGTATATCCGTTACGATATAGCTGGGAGCGAAAGTCAGGATTCTATCACCATTGCCACTGTTCGACCGGAAACAATAATGGCCGACGTAGCTATTGCCGTTAATCCAGACGATGAGCGGTATAAGCATCTGCACGGCAAAAAGGCGATCATCCCACTGATTAACCGCGAAATCCCGATCATTGCCGATGAATACGTAACGACAGATTTTGGAACGGGTGGTTTGAAAGTGACCCCTGCCCATGACCCGAACGACTATGCGCTTGGGGTTAAACATAATTTGCCGGTAATCGATATTCTAAATGATGATGGTACACTGAACGAAAAAGCCCAGATACTGGTCGGTGTGGATCGATTTGCCGCTCGCAAAGCCATCATCAAGCTGCTGGAAGAATCAGGCAATCTGGTCAAAACGGAAGATTACAAATCGAACGTCGGTACATCGGAGCGAACCAATGCGGTTATTGAGCCGCGTTTGTCGATGCAGTGGTTCCTGAAAATGGATGAGTTGTCGAAACCGGCGTTTAAAAACGTGATGGACGATACTATTCAACTCGTTCCTCCCAAATTCAAGAACATGTACCGCGCCTGGATGGAAAACGTTCATGACTGGTGCATTAGTCGACAACTTTGGTGGGGGCAGCGAATTCCGGCGTTTTACATGCAGGATGGAACGGTCATCGTAGCTAAAAACAAGCATGAAGCACTGGAAAAAGTACAGCATGAAAAGCTACTTTTCGCCATGACCGAAGCCGACTTAACCCAGGATGAAGACGTATTGGATACCTGGTTCTCGTCGTGGCTCTGGCCCATTACCGTATTTGATGGCCTGAAAGACCCAAACAACGCCGACATCAATTACTATTATCCGACAAACGATCTGGTTACAGCGCCCGAAATTCTGTTCTTCTGGGTAGCCCGGATGATTATTGCCGGGTATGAATATCGTGGCCAGGAGCCCTTCAAGAATGTGTACCTGACAGGTATTGTTCGGGATAAGCTGGGCCGGAAAATGTCGAAACAGCTTGGCAACTCACCTGATCCGCTCGATCTGATTGATAAATACGGTGCCGACGGCGTTCGTACGGGGATGCTGTTCAGTTCGGCCGCTGGTAACGACCTGATGTTCGACGAAAAACTGGTTGAACAAGGCCGTAATTTCAGCAACAAAATCTGGAATGCGTTCCGGCTGGTAAAAGGCTGGACAATAGATAACGGAAACGTAGATACAACGCTTGCATTGTCTCAAACGCATCCAAATGCCCTACCCATCCAATGGTTCGAATCGAAACTGAACGCAACGTTGCTTCAGATTGAAGACGACTTCAGTAAATTCCGGATTTCGGATGCACTACAGGCCGTTTATAAGCTGATTTGGGATGATTTCTGTTCACAGTACCTCGAACTTATCAAACCGGGTTTTGAGCAACCCATTGATCGAGTAACCTACGAGGCTACCATCAATTTCTTCGAACGGCTTATGTGTCTGGCTCACCCGTTCATGCCGTTTATCACCGAAGAAATCTGGCAGGATATTCGCGAACGAGAAACTGGGGCCAGTATTTGTGTAGCTTCTTTTCCAAAGACGGCAACAGTTGACCATCAAGTTCTGACCGATTTCGATACCCTGTTTGACGTCATTTCAAACGTTCGAAACATCCGAAATGCGAAGCAAATTTCACCCAAAGTGGCCCTTCCATTAGCGATTAAAACGGCTTCAGCCGATCGCTTTAAGCCAATGGAGCCTCTGATTCGTAAAATGGCTAATGTAGCCGAGATTAGTTATGTGGATGAAAAAACGCAGGGTATCGCATTCCTGATCAAGAGCGACGAATTCTTTGTAAATGTTGCCGGTGAAATTGACCTGGATCAGGAAATCGCCAATACAAGCAAGGAATTGAATTATAACATCGGTTTCCGCGATTCGATTTTGAAGAAATTATCGAACGAAAAGTTTGTTGCCAATGCCAAGCCCGAAGTTGTTGACCGCGAACGTCAGAAACTCGCTGATGCTGAGGCCAAAATCCAGGCTTTAGAACAACGTTTGCAGTCGTTAAACTAGCTAACCGAGACCTAAATCTGGCAATTATTTCTCTATTGTTTGCCGCTAGAATTAGCGTATAATAAAATTTAACATGAATAGCTAAAGCAATAATACAATTATTTGACCGAATAATTGTATTATTGCCCTCAAATACGACAACCTTTCTTCAATGAATAAGTGCATCTTTTTGGACCGGGATGGAGTTTTGAATGAGGACAGAACAGACTACGTCTATCGGGTCGAAGATTTTATTATTCCCGATGGTGTACCTGAAGCGTTGCGTTTGTTGAAGGAAGCAGGCTACCTGCTCATTGTCATTACCAATCAGGCCGGTATCGCGAAAGGACTTTACACGCGCGACGATGTGATGACCTGTTACAATTATTTGCAGGATCAATGCGGCAAGCTCATCGACGATATTTATTATTGCCCGCACCATCCCAAATACGATACCGAATCGCTTACCCGTAAGCCGGGCTCCCTACTTCTAGAAAAAGCCATTGCGAAATATAATATCCGGCCAGACGCTTCTTGGATGATTGGCGATGCTCCCCGGGATATGCAGGCAGGTAAACGAGTAGGGGTGCGTACCATCCGTATCGCTACCGAAGCACAACCCTCTCCAGATGCTGACGGCTATGCGACCAATTTGCTGGAAGCCTCAAGATTTGTTCTGGAATTCGCTGCTTAATTAGGCCCTATAGAAAAAGCGGGCAATTTCCTGGAATGGAGATTGCCCGCTTTTTCTATAAAAATCTTCTAGTTACGCCCGCACCTGCGAAGAAGCAGGTTTCTGCACACTACCATACGCTGGGCAATTTGCCTTCCGTGCACACGACCCTAATGACAATACTGCCAGAACAGAACCCAAGATTAGTAGTTTTTTCATGAAAATGCTCGTCCAGAATGTTGGTATCTCTGTAGATAGTAGAACGAAAATAATGCCAAAAACTTTTACATTCCTGCTTATGCGCACTTAATTTTCTTCTTTCATCAGTTCTGCCTCTTCCTGACGTATTTCAGCCGCTTCCGTAGCTTCTAATTCCGTCATACCGGGTTCAGCACCGCCAAAGCCCAGAATCTTCAGCATCGTCTCACTATTTTGCTCAGGAGCAAATAGCCGAGAGCGTAAGTTACCTTGCTCATCTTTATCGACAATAACGTGTTGAGGAGCTGGAATCAGACAGTGTTGAATACCACCATATCCCCCCAGCGACTCCTGATAAGCCCCAGTATGAAACAAGCCTATGTACTGATCCTCGGTATCCTGATCGAAAATTGGCAGATACAAATCGGCACTATGGGCTTCGGTATTATAAAAATCATGCGAGTCGCAGGTGAGGCCACCCAGGTTCACTTTCTGGTATGGATTATCCCAGTTATTTACAGAGAGCATGATGTATTTCTGGCCGAGACCCCATGAATCGGGTAGTTGGGTAATGAACGATCCATCAATCATATACCACAACTCCTTATCGTTCTGTAACTTCTGATCGATGACTTTGTAGATAACTGCTCCACTTTCGCCAACCGTATATGAGCCGAATTCCGTAAAAATATGCGGAACCGGAACATTATTCTTGTTACAGATCCACTGAATACTTTCCACAATCTGGTCGATCATGGCCTGGTAATCGTACGTAAACTGGAATGAAGTCTGAATTGGCATGCCACCGCCAATGTCGATCGAATCCAGATCTGGGCACATTTTCCGCAGTTCACAGTATTTATACATGAACCGGCTCAGTTCACTCCAATAATAGGCACTGTCTTTTATCCCCGTGTTAATGAAAAAGTGTAGCATTTTCAGCTTGAACTTCTCATTCGGCTGGATTTTAGTCCGGTATAATTCGTTTACATCGCTATAGCGAATACCTAAACGCGAGGTATAAAAGGCAAAATTAGGTTCTTCGTCCGTTGCAATTCGAATGCCTAGATTTACACTTTCGGCAGTTACCGAATTTTCGTACGCTTCAATCTCCTTGAGGTTATCCAGCACCGGAATACAATTGGCGAACCCATCATTGATAAGTTCACTAATGTACTGTGTATACAATGGCCGTTTGTAGCCATTACAAACGATATACGTACTCTTGGAAATCTTTCCCATCTTAAACAATTCCCGAATAATGGGAATGTCGTAAGCCGACGAGCTTTCCAGATGGATGTTATTTTTCAGGGCTTCTTCGAGTACAAACCGAAAATGGGAGGACTTCGTACAATAGCAGTAGGTATAGCTTCCCTTATAATTATACCGTTTCATTGCATTTTTGAACAGCAACTTGGCATGTTCAATATGTTCAGTGATTTTCGGTAAGTATGTCAATTTTAAGGGTGTACCATATTGTTTGACAATGTCCATCAGTGGGACATTATTGAACATCAACTCGTTGTTCTCGACGTTGAATTCCCGTGTCGGAAACTCAAACGTCTGGTCAATCAGATCATAGTAAGTCTTCATCCCTACGTTCGGCGCATAAAATAAGTGGTCCGTTACTCCGGCTTTCCGCTGTGGCGGTTGTGGTTATAAAAAAACAGGCGCGAATTTGGCTCTTAAAATCGGGCTTTCCAAGTAAGGTATATCCGCAAGGTAGTCAACGAAAAACAAACCGCTTTGATTCGATAATCATAGAAATTTAACAGGATGTAGATATCCCTTGTTTATCCACTTACTAAGTTCATCAGGCAAACCAAAAAGAAACTGTACTTTTGTTTCTCTACACTGACTGATTTTCCAAATGCCGCAGTCTATTCATTTCATTTCTATTGGTGGCAGTGCCATGCATAATTTGGCTTTAGCCCTACATCAACAAGGTTATACTGTTACCGGATCTGATGAAACCATTTATGAGCCTTCACGGACTCGATTAGAGAAACAAAACCTATTACCAGCACAAACCGGATGGTTTCCTGAGAAAATTCACACTGGCCTAGATGCAGTCATAGCCGGCATGCATGCGCGGAAAGACAATCCAGAACTCATCAAAGCACTTGAATTAGGTTTACCTATTTATTCTTATCCCGAATTTATTTATCAATTAAGTCGGCAAAAGCAACGGGTCGTTATAGCTGGTAGTCATGGGAAAACTACTATAGTTGCCATGATTCTGCACGTTCTGAAGCACTATAATCGGGAATTTGACTTCTGGGTTGGTGATCCAATTGAAGAATTCGATACCACGGTCCGGCTTTCATCAACAGCCCCATTGATTATCATTGAAGGGGATGAATACGCTTCGTCTCCCATCGATTCACGACCAAAGTTTCTGGCTTTTCAACCCCACATAGCACTAATCAGTGGAATTGCCTGGGACCACATTAATCTTTACCCTACCTGGGACGAGTATGTCGATCAGTTTGAGTCATTAGCCGAAGCTATGCCTAAAGCGGGCATTTTGATTTTTGATGAATCAGACGATATGCTCGACGTTATTGGCCAAAAAGAACGCGACGATATTACAAAAATACCCTATCTGGCACACCCTAGTGAAATTGTCAAAGGAGAGACGTTCCTCATTACAAAACAGGGGAAGCGCGTATCCACTAAACTGTTCGGACAGCATAATATGAAAAACATCGCTGGAGCCATAACTGTCTGCGACCGTATTGGCATCACTGAGGACATGTTTTATGAAGCCATCCCAACGTTTACTGGTGTCAGCAAACGATTAGAGAAAATTGCGGAATCTACTGATAGAACCGTCTTTAGAGACTTTGCTCATTCACCAGCCAAAGTAGAAGCTACCACAGAAGCCGTAAAACAACAATATCCCGACAAGAAATTACTGGCCGTAGTTGAGCTTCAGTCTATTGACAACACGAATAAGTCCTTTCTGGATAAATACAAAGAAACAACAGATGCTGCTGACCAGGTAGCCATATTCATACATCCTGGCTCAGCAGATTCAGGCGAACAAATTACGACATCTGACATACAGAAGGCTTTTCAAAAGCCTTCGCTTCATGTTTTTACAGATTCGGCTGCTTTACAAAATTATCTTCTTCAGGAACGAGATGCCAGCCACATCTTTCTATTTATGAGCTCAGAAACTTTTGGTGGTCTGGACCTATCTAATCTTGCTCCAAAACTGATCTAATCATTCGTCTTCTTACTTTCTGAACCTACGTAATTGATATGCAAAGCCTTGTTGTCTATTGTGCTTCGAGTCCAGGTAGCAAGCCAATCTATAACGAAGTAGCCTCTGAACTCGGTAAAAAAATGGCGGATCAGAACATTCGGCTGATATATGGAGGAGGAGGATTTGGGCTGATGGGTGACGTAGCCAACGCTGTTTTACAAAATGGTGGTACCGTAACTGGTATAATCCCAAATTTTCTTGCTGATTTAGAGGTAGCCCATACTACACTTACAGAACTGCATTTTGTAGAAACTATGCATGAACGTAAGTTTAAAATGGTTCAATTAGCTAAAGGCGTAATAGCTTTACCTGGTGGCTATGGAACCCTAGACGAGTTATTTGAAATTTTAACCTGGAAGCAACTTAAACTATATGATGGACCTGTGGCTGTGATCAACATAAATGGCTTTTACGACCTTTTGTTGCAACAGTTAGATCGGATGGTAGTCGATGGCTTTTTAAAAGCCGAGAATCGTTCTTTACCGATTATAGCTAATTCAGTAGATGAGGCTTTGAAACTGATCAACACCTATTGGGCTAATGCTTAAAATCCTAACAACAGAGTACTAAAAAAAAAGCCATCTTTCGATGGCTTTTGCTTGCTATATTTAGCAATCAATTTCATTCAGGTGGCACCTACCTACTCTCCCACTTGTGACAGCAGTACCATCGGCAGTACGGGGCTTAACGGCTCTGTTCGGGATGGAAAGAGGTGTTCACCCGCCTTAACAGCACCAACCTGAGTGACTCGTTTGACTCTAGGAGTCAATATTTATTAGTCTTTTTCCCCACAAAGAGAGTTTGATGCTCACCTATTAAGGCCATCAAAATACTATAGCTTATATAGTTTATAAAAAAGCAACATGCACACGCTGTTGGGGCCATTAGTACGGCTCAGCTTAACGCATCTCTACGCCTACACCTGCCGCCTATCAACGTCGTCGTCTACAACACCCCTACTAAGGAACACTCATCTTCAGGCCAGTTTCGCACTTAGATGCTTTCAGCGCTTATCTGATCCGTACGTAGCTACTCGGCCGTGCCTGCGGCCAAACAACCGACTCGCCAGCGGTACGTCCATCCCGGTCCTCTCGTACTAAGGACAGATCCCGGCAGTATTCCAACGCCCACCACAGATAGGGACCGAACTGTCTCACGACGTTCTGAACCCAGCTCGCGTGCCACTTTAATCGGCGAACAGCCGAACCCTTGGAACCTTCTCCAGCCCCAGGATGTGACGAGCCGACATCGAGGTGCCAAACCTCCCCGTCGATGTGAGCTCTTGGGGGAGATCAGCCTGTTATCCCCGGCGTACCTTTTATCCTTTGAGCGATGGCCCTTCCATGCGGAACCACCGGATCACTATACCCGACTTTCGTCCCAGATCGGCTTGTTGGCCTCACTGTCAAGCTGGCTTCTGCTATTGCACTCCCCTGCCGATTACCGTCCGGCATGAGCCAACCTTGGGAAACCTCCGTTACCCTTTCGGAGGTGACCACCCCAGTCAAACTACCCACCAAACAGGGTCCTCCTTCCCGGAGTTAGAACGCCAGTCAGCCAAGGGCGGTATTTCAAGGTTGGATCCACGACGCCTGGCGACGCCCCTTCAACTCCTCCCGCCTATCCTACACATGCCTGACCGGCATTCACTGTTAAGCTGTAGTAAAGGTGCACGGGGTCTTTCCGTCCCGTGGCGGGTAAGCGGCATCTTCACCGCTACTACAATTTCACCGAACTCATGGTTGAGACAGTGCCCAGATCGTTACACCATTCGTGCAGGTCGGAACTTACCCGACAAGGAATTTCGCTACCTTAGGACCGTTATAGTTACGGCCGCCGTTTACTGGGGCTTCAATTCAATGCTTCGCCTTGCGACTAACATCCCCTCTTAACCTTCCAGCACCGGGCAGGTGTCAGACCCTATGCGTCAACTTTCATTTTGGCAGAGTCCTGTGTTTTTGGTAAACAGTCGCCTGGGCCTCTTCTCTGCAGCCTCCCATCGCTGGGTAGGCCCCCCTTATCCCGAAGTTACAGGGTCATCTTGCCGAGTTCCTTAACCATGATTCATTCGCGCACCTTAGAATATTCTTCCCGGCTACCTGTGTCGGTTTGCGG